>NZ_JBHTDN010000005.1:0-150315 GCF_042666505.1 Parapedobacter sp. GCM10030251
CGTTACGCACCCGTGCGCCACTCTCACCACCAGCAAGCTGGTGGATCCCGTTCGACTTGCATGTATTAGGCCTGCCGCTAGCGTTCATCCTGAGCCAGGATCAAACTCTCCATTGTAAAAATGAAGTGTAAGAATCACTGACCCCAAAAAACTCAAATTAAATTAAGCAATTGGAATCACATTCTAATTGTTAATGTCTCAATTGCCCGGAATGACTTCGTTTAGACTTTGTTTTCAGCTTTCGCTTGATCAAATCAAACTACTCGCTGCGCTACATGAATATCTTTACTTTAAAGAACTTGTCGCCTCCGCTCGCGCTTCGGCTTTTATATCACGCCGGTTCAGAACCGGCCGATTTTTCTCTCTTTCAAACACCGGCTGCATCGCGCTGCCGGGCCGGAACTTCCTTCTTTCGAACCCCCTGTTCCGTTTGGGACTGCAAAGGTAGAAATCTTTTTTTACTCTGCAAAATTTATTTTAACATTTTTTCAAAGTGTCTCTTTCGTCGAAAACCGACTGAATAGCGCTTTAATTTCCTGTTAAATCTATTTTAATGAACAACCACCTCCTCTGAAGCGGGATGCAAAAGTATAACCTTTATTGGTTATTTACAAATATCACCGCAAAATATTTTGTAAAAACTAGTTAGCTGCAGTAAATCAGCATATTAATTTAATCGATTACGTTTCTGCTTTTATTTATAGCGTGGCTCTCCCGGAAATGAATGCCCAATCTAAGCTTCCCCTTATTGGGCCTTATCTGACCTTTTAAACGAATACGGCCTATCCTAATTTATCTTATTTTTACAAACGCAGTTTAATCGGTATGGAACTCATCTACTACATTGATTTGCTAGGAACCATGGTCTTCGCTATATCAGGGGCAATGGCTGCCATGCGACATAACATCGATATTTTCGGGGCGGCTTTTACCGGCTTCGTTACGGCCATTGGAGGCGGAAGCCTACGAGACATTTTTCTCAATCTACGACCAGTATGGGTGGATGACGGCAATTATCTATTTGCCATATTAACCGGTGTGTTGATTGCTATCCTATTTAAAAGGATACTTGGCAGATTGGCGCGAACGCTTTCCTTGTTTGACGCCCTGGGAATCGGCTTCTTTACCATAGTGGGCGTACAGAAATCCCTGACATTTGACAGCAGCGGTATTGCAGCGGTGGTTTTGGGCCTCTTTTCCGCGGTGATGGGCGGCGTCACGCGCGATACATTATTGAATGAAACACCCCTTATTTTCCGAAAAGAAATCTATGCAACGGCCTGTCTTTCCGGAGCGGTGCTATTTGTAGTGCTCAGCCGCATGGGCGTTGATTACAACCTGAATGCGTTTATCAGTGCGGCCACCATTTCAATTATACGAATCTTATCCGTGAAGTATAAACTCGCCTTACCCATCGTGGGGGGATAAACTTATCGCCCCTTTCTCTTCAACAACGGGAATTTCATCTTGTAGTCCACATCCACCTGCCCTTTTGAGATCGCTTCCAGTTTACTTTTGATCATTGCCTTCCGGAGCGGACTCAGCTTTTCCGTAAACAATTTTCCCTCAATGTGGTCGTATTCATGCTGAATAATACGAGCCGCCAAACCCGTGAAATCCTCCTCGTGCGTTACCCAGTTTTCATCCACATACCTGATTCGGATGTTCGGGTACCTACTAATGTCTTCACGGATTTCCGGAATACTTAAACATCCCTCATTGAATGACCATTTTTCGCCCTCCTCTTCCAGGATTTCCGCGTTGATAAAAACTTTCTTAAAATCTTTCAACGCCGGATCATCATCGGCAAATGGGCTGGCGTCTATCACAAATAAGCGGATGGCCAGCCCGACCTGCGGGGCTGCCAAGCCCACACCATGTGCTGCGTACATGGTTTCAAACATGTTGGCTATTAATTCCGGCAAATCCGGATAATCCCTGTTAATTTCTATCCCTTTTCGCTTTAGAATAGGATCGCCGTAGGCGATAATGGGTAACTTCATTTCAAACACTTTTATTGATTCCTTATTCGCCAACGGCATCCTCGAGATCGCTTCGCCGTAAAGAGGCTGGCGCATTCGCCTCCTGCCCGTGAATCTCACCGCTTTTTCCTTCGGTAACTGCTGACAGGGCAGATTTCAGGACACAAAGGTAACGATTTTGCGGAAAAAGCTTACCTTTGAGTATGCCTGAGAAACTACCGGATAAGGTCATTTTTTCCCTCGGAGAAGTAGCCAAGAGCATTCAGCGGACGATCGCCGAGCGCTATAGGCAGAGCTATTGGATTAAAGCAGAGATGAACAAGCTTAATCCTTACACCCATTCCGGCCATTGTTATCCTGAACTCGTTGAAAAAAAAGAAGGCAAGGTCGTTGCAGAAATGCGCTCCATCCTCTGGAATGGCGATTATCAACGGATCAATCAACGTTTTATAGAAATTACCCGGGAACCACTGAAAAACGGTATTACCATCCTATTCCAGGCTACCATCTCCTACGATCCACTATACGGTCTGAGCCTCCGTATCCTTGACATAGATCCTGCTTATTCCCTCGGCGAGCTCGAACGCGAGAAGCAGGCAAGTATCAGCCGACTTAAACAGGAGGATCTCTTCTATGCAAATAAGCGGCTACCCTTTCCGGTCCTTCCGAAACGGTTGGCGATTATATCGGTAGAAACTAGCAAAGGATATTCCGATTTTCTGAAAATATTGAATGGAAACCCGTGGGGTTACCGGTTCGAGCAAACCCTGTTTCCGGCACTGCTGCAAGGCGACAAATCCATCCAATCCATTATCAATCAGCTGGCGAATATTGCATCATGCGTAGAAGCATACGATGTGGTGGCGATTATCCGCGGGGGTGGCGGGGATGTCGGTTTATCAAGTTACAACCATTACCTATTGGCTTCGGCCATCGCTAGGTTTCCCATCCCCGTACTGACCGGCATCGGACATTCCACCAATGAGACGGTCAGCGAAATGGTAGCCTACCAAAATGCCATCACCCCCAGCGAACTCGCGGATTTCCTCATCCAGCGTTTCCACCAATTCGCGGTGCCGCTCGCACACGCACAGGAGACCATCTTATTGAAAACCCGCCAATTATTGCAGGCCCAGCAGGATATACTTAACGACTGTGCCAGGTATTTCCGATTGCACAGCATCCACCTGCTTAACCAACAGCAAAAGGCCCTTGAACATCATTTCGTTCGGCTTAATATGGCGAGCCTCCACCGTTTGCAACAAGGCACCCTGTCATTGCTGCATTCCGAAAAAACATTGCAGGCCGCTACAGCATCCGTGCTCAAGGACCACGGGGCTCAGTTAACTTCAATGGAAAAATCCGTGAAACTCTTGGATCCCCAACAAGTGCTAAACCGCGGGTACAGTATCACACGGATCAACGGACGAGCCCTGAAAACCAATGAACAGGTCAAAAAAGGAGATATTCTGGAAACATTTTTAGCTTCGGGACAGATTACAAGTACCGTTATCCAGTCAAAAACAGCAAATCATGAGTAACCCATTCACCTATACAGAAGCATTTGAAGAACTGCAGGCCATCGTATCAGAAATTGAACGCGGGGAAATCTCGATCGACGAACTTTCGACGAAAGTCAAGCGGGCGACTCTGCTGATCGGCGTATGCAAAGCCAAATTGACGGCGACCGAAGGGGAGGTAAATAACATACTGGCCAATCTGGAAAAGGAGCCAAACCAATCGGAAGAAGAAGCAGGTTAACCCAATTCGGCCTTTAGCTGTTCCATATCAAGCTCATTTTCCCACCGCGCCACCAGAATAGTCGCGGCTGTATTGCCGATGAGATTGGTCAACGCACGAGCTTCACTCATGAACCGGTCTATACCGAATATCAAGGCAACCGATTCAACAGGAATGTGACCCACCACCGGAAGTGTGGCCACCAAAATAATAAAGCCACTTCCGGTCACACCGGCCGCTCCGTTGGATGTTACCGTCAAAACGATCAGCAGAAACAGCTGTTCTTCGAACCCCATCGGCATATCCACGGCCTGCGAAAGGAAAATTGCAGCCATAGTCAAATAAATAGCGGTTCCGTCAAGGTTAAAAGAGTATCCCGACGGGACGACCAGGCGCACCAATGACCGCGAGCAACCCATTTTTTCCAGCTTCTGCATAATGGCGGGAAGTACCGATTCCGACGAGGAGGTACCCAACACCACCAGCAGTTCCTCCTTGATAAAGCGCAGCACTTTGAAAATACTGATTCCGTAATACCTAAGCATTCCCCCGGCAAATAGAAAGATATACAACAAGCACGTCACGTAAAATGCCAGCATGAGCATACCTAAGGAAGACAACGAGCTAATCCCGTATTTACCGATGGTGAAGCCCATGGCGCCCATTGCCCCGATCGGAGCAACCTTCATGACCATCTTAATTACAACAAACAAACCATCGAGAAAGGATTGCATCACCCGTACGGCCGGCTCCGCATAGGAACCTATCCTCGAAAGCGCAAATCCGAACAACACGGCAAAAAACAGTACCTGCAACAAGTTACCCGAAGACAGGGCACCGAAAACATTCTCCGGAATAATGTTCAGCAAAAAATCGACGAAACCGTCTTGCTTTTTACCGGCCTCCAGGTATGTAGCTACTTCTGTTGTGTCCAACGTGCGCGGATCTGCATGCATCCCTTCTCCAGGGCGCATTCCGTTGATCACCAATACGCCCAGCAACATAGCTACGGCCGTTGTCACTTGGAAGTACACCATCGATTTGATCCCTACCTTCCCGATTTTCTTTACATCTTCCATCCCCGCAATTCCCAGCACGATGCTGCAGAAGATGAGGGGAGCGATAACCATTTTAATGAGCTTGATGAAGCCGTCACCCAGCGGTTTCAACTGTACCCCCACCGTAGGAAAAAAATGGCCGATTAAGACACCGATGCCAATCGCAATGAGTACCTGGATATATAGTAGATTGAACAGCTTGCCTAAACTTTTCCTCATACGCGCTTTCCCTCCAAGAAAACCTGCTGTACCGAATACTGGCTGTCAAAAATCACCACGTTCGCCATTGCACCGGGTTTAATACAGCCGTGCGCCTCCAGTCCCAACAGCGAAGCCGGATATTGGGATGCCATCCGCAGCGCTTCTTCCAACGGAATACCTGCGTGGCGCACACAATTCGCTACAGCCTCCATCATTGTCAGGGCAGAGCCGGACAAGGTGTTATCAGGCAGTGTATACCGGTCGCCCTGGAAGACATGTGTGTAAATACCCTCGTGGGTCTCAGCTACCGCATCAGTAATCAGGAAAAGCCGGTCGCCCATTAGTTTTTTGCTTATTGAAAGCGTCTGGTAGTCGACATGGATGCCATCTGCGATGATGCTTGCGCAGGCAGTAACGGATTGAAACGTAGCCCCCGGCAATCCCGGATTGCGGTGATGAAGCGGAGACATGGCATTGAATAGGTGAGTAACCGCGCGGACACCGCTTCGAAACGCCGTCGTTGCCTCTTCAAACGAGGCATCGCTATGGCCTGCAGAAAGCAACACCCCGTTGTCCGTTAGCAATCCGATGGTTTTCCGGTCAAATTGCTCCGGAGCAATGGTCATTATCCGTAGGCAGTTTCCTGCCCGCCTCAGCAAGGCGGCGATCTCAGCGGTTTCCGGCTGGCGAATGTACTCCGCTGGATGAGCTCCTCTCCTTGCTTTATTCAAATAAGGTCCTTCCAGGTGCAGCCCCAATAATGCCGGATGACGATATTGGTTGCATACATCGAATGCCCGATCCAGGATGTCCAACGTGTTGGTGGCCATGGTGATCATAAAGCCCGTTGTGCCCGATTTTACCAATGCTCGGGCAATTTCGTCCATCGCGTCGGCCGAAGGATCGGCCGAAAAAAGCCGTCCGCCACCGCCATAGATCTGCAAGTCGATAAATCCCGGAACCACATATCCGCCCATCGCATCCACTATTTCCGTCCCATGGGGGATTTCGTCCGGAGCCACAGTATCTATCACCTGACTACCGCCTAACAACAAAGCCCTGCCTTTGATCAGTTTATCGTTTGTGAACACAATCCCGTTGGTGATTGCGATGAATGATTCCGCCATTGGTTTATCTTGACACATTACCGGCGGTAATAATACAAAAATCTTTTTATTTGTGCCGGTTCCACGCCAGGATCTCCGCAGCGGTAAGGTAGCTAGGGACAACGGCAAAGAATTGCAATTTCTTCGATTTGTCTTATCTTTACGCCAATAATAATCGGTTAACAAATGCTGAAAGAAGAACGACAAGCGTTTATCGTCCATCAAATAAATTTGCACAATAAAGTTTTGTCTTCGGACCTAAGTGTGCAGCTCAATGTTTCGGAAGATACCATTAGACGCGATTTAAATGAGTTGGCCGAAAACGGAAAAGTGCTCAAAGTGTACGGTGGGGCGCTTTCGAAGTCCTTTCAGTATCCCTTCCAGGAAAACAATATCTACGCACGCGATGCGAAAAAGGAGATCGCAACCAAAGCGGTCGCTCTCATCCAAAATGGCATGACGGTATTAGCCGGCGGCGGCACCACCCTGCTGGAAATGGCGCGGATTATCCCGGAAAGTCTACAATGCACTTTTTTTACAATCAGCCCATTGGTAGCACTCGAACTAGCTGAACGCACACACGCAGATGTCATTCTAATCGGCGGGAAACTGTCAAGAAATACCAACATCAGCATCGGATCCCAAGTTATCAACCAGCTTTCCGAGATACGGGTAGATCTGTGCCTATTAGGCACGAACAGTCTCTCTGTCGAAGATGGTGTAACCGATTCAGATTGGGAAGTCGTGCAAATCAAAAAAGCAATGATTCGGTGTTCAACCAAAACAGCTATTCTAAGCATTGCGGAAAAACTAAATTCAGTGCAAAAAATGAAGGTTTGCAGTCTGAATGCCATTTCCTATCTTGTGACCGATCTGGATTCAAAACACCCAAGTCTGACTGGATTCAGCAAGGTGATAGAGGTTATCTAGCACAAAAGATTTTACATGCCCAAAATTATATTTGATACGTCCATTGCGACCACGAATCTGGGAGACCACATCATTATGGATGCGGTAAACAAAATTGCGGACGAACTTTTCACGGATGACTTCGTCATCAATATACCCACTCATTTTTCTATCCACCCCCTGGACCTGCCGACTCTTCGTAAATACGACACTGCCCTGGTAGGCGGCACGAATTTGCTAAAAAACAACACATTCGGCAACCGCCAATGGAAAGTAGGCGTGAAGGACTTACTTGCCCTGCGGCGAAAGGTGGTATTATTGGGGGTAGGCTGGTGGCAATATCAAGATAAACCCGTATCGCTCTATACGAAGCGGATGTATAAATCACTGTTTTCCACCCAATATATCCACGCTGTGCGTGACAACTATACCCTACAGAAACTAAACGAGATCGGCATCAATAACGTGGTCAATACAGGATGTCCTACGGTTTGGGGGCTTGACGAGCCCCATCTTTCACAAATTAATCCCAAGAAACGGGACACCGTCGTCACTACGATTACAGATTACCTGCGGGATCCCGAACGAGACGGGCAGCTCTTGGAAACCCTCAAACAGCACTATCAAGCGGTATATGTGTGGATACAGGGATCAAAAGATCAAGCTTATATTGAAAGTCTGACTTCCGATGTCCGGTATATCCCGCCTAAGTTGTCAGCTTTTGACAGATTTCTTGAAAGTGAGTCCTGCGAATACGTAGGCACCCGGTTGCACGCGGGCATACGGGCACTTCAAAAGCGCCGGAAAGCCCTGATCATCGGCATTGACAACCGGGCCATCGAAATGCGCAATGACATCGGCCTCAATGTGCTTGAACGCCAACTCATGGACGCACTTGAAGAAAAAATACACGAGGAAATGAGTGTCAAACTATACCTCAATGTCGATGCCATCGAACGTTGGAAAACGCAGTTTTTAACCACTAAAACTAAGGCAAATTGATCGCGGGACTCAAACGGCTCTACAATAAATCCCTATTTCAACCGACATTTTTCGGCGTATTCTTTAATCCGTTTTTTATCATTCGAAGGGGATTATTCCGCAACATATCAGCGCTGAGTAAGCACCTACGGGGACGCCTCCTGGATTTTGGTTGCGGAAGCAAGCCTTATCGCGCGCTGTTTGACGTGACCGCTTATATAGGCACGGATATCGAAATAAGTGGTCACGATCACCGAAACGAAGAGATCGATGTATACTATGACGGCAAAACCTTACCATTTGACAATGCGTCCTTCGATAGCATCTTTTCGAGTGAAGTGTTTGAGCACATTTTCAATCTCCCCGAAATCCTTGATGAGCTGTATCGGGTATTGAAGCCCGGCGGGCACATGCTGATCACGGTTCCATTTGTTTGGGATGAGCATGAAATCCCCTTCGATTTTGCCCGGTATACCTCTTTCGGTATCCGACATATCTTAACGGAAAAGGGGTTTACCATCGTCAAGGAAACCAAAACTACCAATTATGTGGCTACCCTTTGCCAGATGTGGGCCGCCTATGTCTATCAGCATATATTTCCAAAGAACAAGGTAATCCGGATTGCGCTCACCCCGTTATTCATCACGCCGATAACCCTTTGCGGATTAATTCTCTCGGCCATACTGCCAACGAACCAGAATTTTTTTCACAACAACGTGTTGGTTGTACAGAAACCTGAAAGCTGATGCATACCCCTACACTCACGGTTATTACGGTTGTCTATAATAATGTGCGCGACATCGAGCGTACCATCACATCGGTCGTCCGTCAAACCTATCCGCACATTGAATACATCATCGTCGACGGTAATTCTACCGATGGAACCGTCGATGTGATCAAACGGTATACTAAGCACCTTTCAAAATGGGTTAGTGAGCCCGATAAGGGTATTTACGATGCAATGAACAAAGGGCTAGCACTAGCTACGGGGAGTTACGTGCTGTTTATGAATTCCGGGGATGAGATGTATGCGGAAGACACCGTGGCCCAGGTGTTCAACTCGGCTCCCGACGCCGATATCTATTATGGCGAAACCGAAATGTATAACGAACACTGGCAATCGCTCGGGCTACGCCGGCATGCCATACCTGCGCAGTTCAATTGGCGAAGTTTCCGTTTCGGCATGAACATCAGTCATCAAGCAATCTACATACGTCGATCCATTGTCGGTCGGTACGATTTACGCTACCGGCTCAGTGCTGACATTGACTGGATAATACGTGCCGCCAAAAAAGCAAACAAGATCGTCAACACTCGGCTCATCGTGGCGAAATACCTGGTAGGCGGAATGTCTAAAAAGCATCATTGGGAAAGCCTTAAAGAACGATTTCAGATATTCACCAAGCACTACGGCCTTTTTCCCAATATCCTGAATCATTTAATTATTGCGGTAAATTGGGCAATCTATTATGTCCGCCATGGCAGAACAAATGACTAAACTGAAAGAACGTGACACAGGAACAAATTTTGCAGGCGTTATTGACCACCAAAATGCCGTTTGGCAAATATAAAGAAACATTGATCTGCGACTTACCCGAAACTTACCTGGTATGGTTCCACCAAAACGGATTCCCCAAGGGTAAATTGGGAATGTTGTTAGGCACGATGTATGAAATTAAACTCAATGGTTTGGAATATTTACTGCGACCCTTACGAAACAAAACGTCCAAGTAAGCGTTCATTAACCGTAGTAGATGTTTATTCCAATGATCCAAGTTCAGAAAAGCATGGGCATGCTTGCCGCTTGTTTGCTGATTGCTGCATGCGGTGGCAACCATAATGCCAGGCAAGTTCCTCAGGATACCGTAACAACGGCTTCCCAATCGCTTCTTCCAGACAATAATTTACTGGTTCCGGGAAAATCAGTGGGATTCTTTCTACTTGGCGATGCCGACAGTACCGTAATTCAGGAACTGGGAAAACCAGATTGGGGGAATGCAGCGATGGGTAAGGCGGTCTCTGTTTGGTATACGGATGATGAACCCGATTTCCCGTTTTCCCTATTCACGTCACGAGACATGGGCAACGATGAAACCGCTCGTATCAAACAAATCCGGGTAACCTCACCTCGATTTAAGACCGTCCAATCAGTCGGCGTCGGTTCATCCCTGCGCGATATTTCAGACACCTATCCACTGCAAATTGTCGAGACGTATAATCAAAATGGACAAACCTATACGGTATACAATGCGAACGAAGGCATTGCCTTCGAAGTGGACACTGCTTATACCTGTGTCGCCGTTATTGTGCATGATCCGGATGTGCACATCTCCTCCTACGCCCCACTTCGCCCGGAGCCGCAATCCCATCGCTAAGCACCGCGTCAAGGGAAGCCTCCCCGACCGTAAATCATTTCAATCGTTCCAGCTTACCTTTACGCTTTATCAGGTTTTTATAGTCCCACTGAATATCTCGGGCTTTTTCCAGCCATCTCTGCAAGTCTTGGAGGTTGATTTGTTCCACATCTGTATATAAGACTTCTCCCGCCTTAAAACTTCCTTCCTTCCGCAAACCGGGTTCATCAAATGACTGTCCGCTCCAAAACATCAGGTTTATGCCATTCTTCCGTTTGCTGTAGCCCACTATCGGATTGCCTTCGAGAAACCAAACCGGATGTCTATGCCATAATTTATTTTTGGCTTCCGGCAACTGCCGGCTGATTTGCTCGTACAGCAGGAGGGCGATCCGGCTATCCGAATCAGAGAGTTCATTGTGATAGTCCTTTATTGCATTATCCATCGTACATTTAACCATAGCGTACCTGACAAAGGTACGGGCATGATTCCTAATCTCCAACACGATGTTCGCACGACACCCCGGCTACTTGTCCCCAAATACCAAAACTGTTTACTATATTTGCGCCTGAAAACACATTTAACGCCGTTTGCAGCGGTATCAATGCTATATGAAAAAGTACCAAACCCTGCTGTACTATTGCTACAGCCACATTGACAATGCGGAACAATTTGCCGCAGATCATCTTCAGTTTTGTAAATCACTCGGCTTGGTAGGCCGTATCATTGTTGCGGACGAAGGCCTTAATGGCACCGTATCGGGTACTCCGGATGCATGCAAAGCCTATATGGATGCCGTACATGCCGACCGGAGATTTGCAGGTACGGACTTTAAAATTGACGAAGTGGACGAACCCTCCTTCATCAAAATGCATTGTCGGTACAAACCAGAAATCGTGCATTCGGGATTGCGGGATCCGAAAATCATCGACCCGACCAAAGAAACCGGCAAGCACCTGGATCCGAAGGAGTTTCTGGAAATGAAAGATCGTGACGACGTGGTGATATTGGATGTCCGTTCTAATTATGAACACAACGTTGGCCGATTCAAAAATGCGCTAACCCTGGACATTGAGAACTTTAGGGAGTTTCCTGAAAAAATCAATGAGCTGGCGCAGTACAAAGACAAAAAGATACTCACTTACTGTACGGGTGGCATCAAATGCGAGAAAGCATCTGCTCTATTGCTTAAAGAAGGATTTAAGGATGTATACCAACTGCATGGCGGCATCATCAAATACGGAAAAGTGGTTGGGGGAAAAGATTTCGAAGGCAAATGCTATGTGTTCGACAATCGCGTAACCGTGGATGTGAACCAGGTAAACCCTACGGTGGTTTCTACATGCTTAAACTGTGGCACCATCTCCAGTCGCATGATCAATTGCGCAAATCCGGAATGCAACGAACATTTCACGCAATGCGAGACCTGTGGATGGAAAATGGAAGGTTGCTGTTCCGATTCATGCATGAGCCACCCTCGTAGGCGTCCCTATGACGGTACGGGCTATTACGTGAAGATTCCTCAGCCTGTTAACGTCGAAAAAATCAGCAAACGGAAGCACAAAATATTTACTGCCAACTCCACTTTAAATAGTTAATATTTTTGGCCGTTTGGAGGTATTTCTTTTCGTAGTAGGTTTCAATAGACAACACCTCATCCACGACGTCGGAGCGATATAAGTCTGCCGTCTGTGCGTGAATGGTTAAGCCAAGTTCCGATAATTTTTCCTGCGTGTAGGCAAATAATCCATCGTTGTCGGTTTTAAGATGCATAATGCCATCGGGTGCCAGGATCTGCCGGTATTTAGCCAAAAACGACGGGTTTGTGAGCCGTTTCTTTTCGCGGCTTTTCTGGGGTTGGGGATCCGGGAAAGTGATCCAGATTTCTGACACCTCATTTTCGGCAAAATATTCCAGAATGGTTTCAATCTGTATTCGGAGGAAAGCAACATTAGGGATTCCTTCCTCAAGCGCGGTTTTTGCGCCGCGCCAGATACGATTACCCTTAAAATCTACACCAATAAAATTATGCCCGGGAAATAATTTGGCTAGGTTGACGGTATATTCGCCTTTCCCACAGGCCAACTCTAACACAATGGGGCGATTATTGCCGAAGTGCTTGGCTGCCCACTCACCTTTCATCGACTTACCAGCCTCCAGTTGCAATACGTTCGCAAATGTGTTGATCTCAGCGAATTTCCGGAGTTTATCTTTACCCATGCTCTGATTTCTTCAAAATTTCGCACGCAACTTCGCCAAGTTTCTTACACACATGTGTCCTTAGCGGTAAACGGAAGCACCCTTGCGTCCGTTGTGCGGGCTGATTACCTCCGTGAAGCGGCATGCAAAAATAATCTTATCTTTGTACGATATCGTATAATTCTCGTGGAAAAAGACGCAAAAATATTTATCGCGGGCCATCGGGGCATGGTAGGCTCGGCCATCCTTCGAAAACTAAGCGCATTGGGTTACTACAATTTGCTGTTGCAAACGTCGAATGAGCTGGATCTTCGCAATCAACAAGCGGTAGCTGATTTTTTTGCCGGGCAAAAGCCGGATTATGTATTTCTGGCAGCAGCAAAGGTGGGCGGGATTTTAGCTAACAACACATTCCGGGCGGATTTTTTATACGAAAATTTGGCCATACAGAATAATGTGATTCATCAATCTTTTATACATGGTGTAAAAAAATTGCTTTTTCTCGGATCCAGCTGTATTTATCCAAAACTAGCCCCTCAGCCACTCAAAGAAGAATACTTGCTTACCGGAGTGCTGGAGCCAACAAACGAACCCTATGCAATCGCCAAGATTGCAGGCATCAAGCTTTGTGAAGCGTATCACGATCAGTATGGTTGCAATTTTATATCAGTCATGCCCACCAACCTTTACGGCTACAACGACAATTATCACCCCCAGCATTCACATGTCCTGCCAGCGCTTATACGTCGCTTTCACGAGGCAAAAATAGCAGGCGAATCGACAGTTGTCGTGTGGGGCAGTGGCGCACCCAAACGCGAGTTTCTATTTGCGGATGATTTGGCGGATGCCTGCGTATTTCTCATGGAATCCTACAATGACCCCCAATTAATCAATATCGGTACGGGGGAGGATTTGAGCATTCGCGACCTCGCTTACCTCATCAAAGAAGTCGTTGGTTATGAAGGCGGATTGGTATTCGACGCATCAAAACCGGATGGCACGCCGAGAAAGTTGATGGATGTTAGCAAGCTGCACGCACTGGGATGGCGCCATACCACCACACTGTTGTCTGGCATCCGACTGGCGTACGGCGACTTTTTAGCAAAATTGGAGCGGGACACCGACCGTTAATAGGTTTCGCTATCCGGTGGAATGCCGTAATCTACGTTTCTCCTTACCACATGCTTGCGTCGTTTAGCCGGTCTTATAAAGTCCGCTATTTTAGTTATTGCCTCACTGATACGGTCTTTATTCAAAATACCTGCTGCTTGCTGGGACAAGACGGTAATCAACGCCCGTTTTACGAACCCTGCTCTGCGGAGAAAAAGACGATTGAGCACAACAGGCAGGCCAATCCGCAAGGCCCTACTCAGCCAATCTTCGTCTTTCTTGCCTTTAGTAAATAGACCTTTGGCTAAATCTACTCCTGGAATCCATGAAATCAACGATTTGGCGAAACGCGCGGGAGCCGCCAGCTTATCATTAAAAAGATGATATTGATCACTAAGGTAACTCTCTTGCTCCTTGGCAAGGACTTTAAGACGAGCTATCTCTAATCGTAGACCGTTCAAATTTTTAATCTTGCTTTCCTTCCTCATCGTCTTCATCTATTTCGTCATTCCATTTTTGTAAAAACCGCTTAATCGAAAGATTCATGAAGAGGCGCTCCAGTCGGGATTCGAAAGCCGAGATCAATACGATCAGGACAATGAATATTCCGCCTGTGGCGAGGAATCCGAGGGAGGAACTGCCTAATAATTCACTTAGATAGAAGCCCAGGGCCAAGCTAAGAAAGAAAATTACAAATATAGCGAACACCGTTTTAACCATGTCGACAATCAAACTGGCGATTAATCGCGACGATCGTTCGACCAATTTGAGTTTAAACAGCTTAAACCGCGTATCGATGTATTCCTTACTTTTCTGGAATACCCCATTGATTGAAAATTTTTTTTCCTCCATATGGTTTGGCCAAGGACTTAAGTTTGCGCTTCACTATAGCATCACAGAATCCCCCTTCTCTATCCGTGGCGGATAATGTAATATAGTAAACTACTGTGCCATGTTATGGCGTAGGGTCAGGCCCCTTTCTATATTCAAGCGTGTTCTTCTAACGCTCCTTCCAACGCTTCATCGCTCTTGTTCAACTTGGATTTTACCGCAGCGACCACCTTTTCTTTGAAATCATTGAGGTGCTCCAATTGTTCGGCCGTGCGCTCCTTGATTGCGTCTCCCAGATCTTTCAGTGAATCATTTAGCTTTTCGCGTGTCTCAGTGCCTTTGTCGGGCGCAAATAAAATACCGAGTGCGGCTCCTGCTGCCAATCCAGCCAACAATGCGGCTACTACTTTTGCGTTATCGTTCATAACTAATATATATTAAATTGAAAAAAATAATGACCACCTTTCCACACACAATCCTGTTAAATATACAAATAAATCAGCAAATCGTTTGCCAAAAACAAAAACATTTGGAAAAATATGGTTTCAAAGCGCACGTTATGCAGTTATTTGCGAATGGCATAAATATTGCACCTCCACGCTAAATACAGCGACAAATTATTTGTGCAAGCAGGCTCGCTAGCTTAGTTATTTACTTATCTTTGTTGCATTCTTGTACTATTAGGCTATTCTATATGATAGACATTTACTTGGTACTTTTCTCTTTTTTGCTTTCATGTGTCGTCACATTATACGCCGTTCCCTCGCTGATAAAATTGGCTTATCAAAAGCGCCTGTTTGACGATCCGGCACTAGAAGAGCGGAAAATACATAAATATCGTACGCCAAATTTAGGCGGTATTGCGGTGCTTACCTCCTTCGCATTTACGGCCTGTTTGTGTATATCAGGAAACCTATTACCGTATGCCAATTATGTTTTTGCCTCTGGACTACTGATCTTTCTGGTAGGACTAAAGGATGATCTCGCGGCTTTAAATCCCTATAAAAAATTTCTCGCGCAAACCATCACTGCCTTAATTGTGGTTTATTTCGCCGATATCCGCCTCACCAGCCTTTATGGAGTATTCGGTATCCAGCAAATCCACCCCGTGATCGGCTATCCACTTTCCAGCCTTCTTATTGTGTTCATCATCAATTCCTTTAATTTGATTGACGGCATCAATGGCTTACTAGGCAGCGTGAGTCTGATCGTAAGTCTGACCTTTGGGTATCTCTTTTTCCAAATGCAGGAATATGGATTGGCCCTATTGGCCGTAAGTATGGCCGGCTCTGTTTTGGGATTTCTTCGTTACAACGCTGGCAAAGCACGCATCTTCATGGGTGACGCGGGAGCCTATACCATTGGGTTCATTATCTCGATACTCGCTATTCAATTTATTGAACTAAATAAACCCCAACAGCTAGCGCCTTTCACTGGCTCCATTATCCAATCTGTTCCTGCCGTTACCATTGCCATCCTCATCGTCCCCATATTTGATACCTTACGAGTTATCGTTATCCGGTTGGTCCGTGGTAAGTCGCCGTTCATGGCCGACCGAAACCACCTTCACCATCGACTGCTTGATACAGGGATGAGTCACACCCAAGCCACGATGGTACTTTCCGGTTTCAACGTGCTCATGATTGGCACCGCTCTCACCTTTCAACATATCGGCACAATCGAGCTGTTATTGCTGATCGCCTTAGCAGCTTTACTCATGAATACGATGCTATGGCTGTATGACGTACGTCAGGCAATCGGCCAGGCCCAGCCGTTGATTGTGGAGGAGGACAACGAAAAAATCTACCAGCTTCGCGACCATGCCCGTGAAGTAGCCGAAGAGGCCTTGCAGCAATACGAGGAGAAGCAGCACCAGAACTGATATTTTCTTTGTACCTTTAAGGCAGAAATCTATTCTGCCTATGCTCATCAAAACCTACGGAAGTGCCCTGAACGGCATTGAGGCCACTACCATTACCATTGAAGTAAACATTTCTGGCGGAACAAAATATTACATCGTCGGCCTCCCGGATAACGCAGTGAAAGAAAGCTTGCGACGTATCGAAAGTGCGCTATCTACCTCGGGATTTCGCATGCCGCGCCAAAAAATTGTTGTCAATCTCGCACCTGCGGACATTCGTAAAGAAGGCTCCTCCTATGACTTGGCGATAGCCATCGGCATTTTGGCATCATCCAAGCAAATTGCCCATGTCCCGCTGTTAACCGATTTTTTGATGCTCGGTGAACTTTCATTGGATGGAAGTATACAACCCGTTAAAGGTGCGCTCCCCATCGCCGTCCAAGCAGCCCGTGATGGCTTCCGTGGTATTTTGCTCCCTCAAGCAAATGCACCCGAAGCGGCGGTAGTATCGAAACTAGCAGTTTATGGCATCCGGCACCTAAAGGAGGTGGTTGAATGGGTAAATGGCACGTCCTTTCCAACGCAAACGTACGTAAATACCCAAGAGGAATTTCAAAAAAACATCAACAGCTATGACGCTGACTTCGGTGACGTCTTCGGACAGGAACACATTAAGAGGGCATTGGAAATTGCAGCAGCTGGCGGGCATAATGTCATTTTGATCGGCCCGCCCGGTTCGGGCAAAACCATGCTGGCCAAACGGTTACCCACGATCCTTCCTCCGCTTACCATCGAGGAGTCTTTAGAAACTACAAAAATACACTCCGTGGCCGGAAAATTGGGGGCGGTGTCTTCCCTGATGACGGTACGGCCCTTTCGTGCACCACATCATACCATTAGCGATGTCGCGCTTGTAGGCGGTGGAGCTAACCCGCAGCCCGGTGAAATCTCGTTGGCGCATAACGGTGTGTTGTTTCTCGATGAACTGCCGGAATTTAAACGTTCTGTGCTGGAAGTACTCCGGCAACCCCTAGAATCCAGGCACATGACCATATCTCGTGCACGCCTTACGGTCGCGTATCCCGCAAGTTTTATTCTGGTGGCTGCAATGAACCCCTGTCCGTGTGGCTTTCATAATCATCCACAAAAGACGTGTATTTGCAACCCGGGAGCAGTCCAAAAGTATCTAAGCAAGATATCAGGGCCTTTGCTCGACCGTATCGACCTGCATGTGGAGGTCACCCCGGTTGGTTTCGACGATTTGGCCGCTTCAGCTTCAAGCGAAAAAAGCACCCATATACGCAACCGGGTCATTGCTGCCCGAGATATACAGGAGAAGCGATTTTCGTCGTACACACATATTCATTGCAATGCACAAATGACGCCTCGACACCTACGGCAACTGTGCCGAATCAATGAATCCGGGCGTACTTTACTCAAAATGGCTATGGAACGGCTTGGTTTATCGGCTCGGGCTTACGACCGCATCTTACGGGTGTCCCGCACCATTGCGGATATGGATGGAAGTATCGAAATCCAGACCGCACATATTGCAGAAGCCATTCAGTTCCGCAGTCTCGACCGAGCGCGTTGGTCGGAATGAAAAACCCCCGCTGATCGATTGGTCAGCGGGGGTTGACATTAAAGTCTACACTTCTTCGGCGACTCCACGCAGCGTCTTGGCTGCTTCCACCATGGCTTCCAGTGCCGCTTTGGTTTCCGGCCAAGCCCGTGTTTTCAGTCCACAATCGGGGTTGACCCACAACTGTTCAGCGGGGATAACTGCTTTAGCCTTCTCCAGCAAGGTTACGATCTCATCTTTGCTGGGTACGCGAGGAGAATGGATATCGTATACTCCCGGACCAATGTCATTTGGATAATTAAAATCCGCAAAAGCGTCCAGCAGTTCCATTTGCGACCGTGACGTCTCGATTGTAATCACATCCGCATCCATCGCTGCGATGTGCTCAATGATGTCGTTGAATTCCGAGTAACACATGTGCGTATGAATCTGCGTGTCGTCTTCTACATTTGATGAAGACACGCGGAATGCACGCACCGCCCAATCCAGATATGCCTTATGATCAGCTTTGCGTAAGGGAAGTCCCTCGCGGATCGCCGGCTCATCGATTTGGATGATCTTAATGCCTGATTTTTCCAATGCCTGTACCTCATCCAGGATTGCCAACGCAATCTGATACGTAGTTTCTGACCGGGGCTGGTCGTTACGCACAAAGGACCATTGCAAAATGGTCACCGGTCCGGTTAACATCCCCTTTACGGGGCGATTGGTAAGCGTTTGCGCATAGGAAGACCAGCGCACGGTCATATCGGCAGGCCGGCTTACATCGCCATAAATAATCGGCGGCTTTACGCAGCGTGATCCGTAAGATTGCACCCACCCGTTTTTGGTAAAGGCATACCCCGAGAGCTGCTCGCCGAAATATTCGACCATATCGTTACGCTCAAACTCGCCATGCACCAATACATCGATATCTAGTTCTTCCTGTAACCGGATCGTCCGTTCCGTTTCCTCTGCAATAAACTTGTCGTATTCTTCTTGGGTAATGGCTCCCTTTTTCAAATCGGCGCGCCATTTGCGCACATCCCTGGTTTGCGGAAAAGAACCGATCGTGGTTGTCGCAAACGCGGGGAGATTGAACTTTTCCTGTTGTTTTGCTTTGCGAATAGCAAATGCACTGGTCCGTTGTGCGTCCGCATCCGTAATGCTTTTCACTCGTGCTTTCACTTCTTCCCGGTGAATAAGCGAAGAAGTACGGCGGCTTTGTTGTGCCGCCTTGTTAGCCTCGAAATGGGCTGCGGTAGCCTCATCCACAGTGCCTGATGCCAATATCGCCAAATCTTTTACCTCAGCGAGTTTTTGCTTTGCAAATGCTAACCAGTTTTTTACTTCAGCGGGCAACGATTGCTCGTTGTCTTCTAAGTCCAAATCGAAAGGAACATGAAGTAATGAGCTCGACGGTGACACCCATACGTGGTCTTCACCCAGGGCATCCACAGCTTGTTTGATTTTTTGAAGCGAGGCCTCGTAATCATTTTTCCAGATGTTGCGTCCATCTACCACTCCCACCGAGAGAATAAGCCCGTCCGGTAAAAGAGGCAGCAGATCGTTTAACTGGTTTTCTCCACGAACCAGATCTACATGCAGCGCCTGTACCGGTAAGTCGAGTGCGGTTTGCGCGTTCTCGCGCAACGATTCAAAATAGGTGGCAACGATGATTTTGATACCTTTGGCAGCAGCAGACAGACGGCTATATACCGTTTGATAAAGTGCACGGACTTTGTCATTGATATCCAACGCCAGGAAGGGTTCGTCAAATTGTACCCATTCGGCCCCTGCCTTGCTTAACTTCGCTATTATTTCCTCGTATACGGGTAGCAGACGATCAATCAAATCAAGTCGATCAAAGTCCGCCTCTTTCTCCTTGCCCAGCAGCAGATACGTCAGCGGGCCCAATAAAACCGGCTTGGTTTGGATACCTAGTTCTTTTGCTTCATTGAATTCATTGATCACTTTTTCCGAAGTAAGGCGGAATTGTTGATCTTTCACAAATTCGGGAACGATATAATGGTAGTTAGTATCAAACCACTTAGTCATTTCCATAGCGGTTACGTCAAGGCCCCCCTGTTGAAATCCACGGGCCATCGCAAAGTACAGATCCAAATTGTACGAGGACGGCCCCTCCAGTGCAAATCCTTGATACCGTGCAGGAATAGCACCTACGGTAAGCGTAAGATCCAATACCTGATCATAAAAGGAAAAATCATTGGACGGAATCAGGTCTATGCCCGCTTCCTGTTGGGTTTTCCAATTGCCTTCACGAATAGTCCGCGCAGCTTGCAGCAATTCCTGCTGATCGATTTTCTTCGCCCAATAGGCTTCATTAGCCTTTTTAAGCTCCCGTAGGGCTCCGATACGTGGGTAACCCAGATTGTTAGTTTTCAACATAACCTCTATAATAGTAATTTAATATACAATCAACGGCAGTCTGCTTGCTTTTCAGCGGACAAACCTTTTTTACGATTGCTTTTGGGGACAGGTCACAGGGGCGAGTTGTGTCTGCTTATCTTTCCACGATCATCATCGAGGTAGAATTTAGCACCTTGTCCACAGACAGGTTGCTAAGGCTTCACAGGGTCCATTCCCTCTGCCTTTCTCCATAAGCGGGCGCTAATATCGGAATAAAGATTGATTTATGCAAAAATAATTCTCTGCCTCCCTGTCCGATCAACTGACCAATAACTTATACCCTTTCCCATGGACATTAACAATTTCTACCTTTGGGTCGTCGCGCAGATACTTGCGAAGCTTGCTCAGGAAAACATCCATACTCCGGCCGTTGAAATAATTGTCGTCATGCCAGATTTTAAGCAGTGCCTCTTCGCGGGTGAGTACGTCATTTTTCTTGATGCACAGCAGCCTGAGCAACTCAGCTTCCTTGGTAGACAGTTTTTGCTTCTGTTCGTTATAACTGATCTGCTGAGCCACATAGTCAAAATGATATTTACCTATCTGAAACCTATCAGGCAGCTCCTCTTCAGTCTGCCTCTCACGTGAGGCACGTTTAAGAAGTGCGTGGATACGAAGAAGTAATTCCTCCACGCGGAATGGTTTCGTGATGTAATCGTCACCGCCCAACCCGAACGCTTCGGTTTTATCTTCCATCATTCCTTTTGCAGTAGCAAAGATGATGGGAATATTTGCGTCAATTTTCCGGATGTCTTTGCCCAGCGTGAAACCGTCTTTGCGCGGCATCATCACATCAAGTATGCAAAGATCAAACTTTTCCTTATTGAACTGGCGCAGTGCCTCATCTCCGTCTTTACAAAGTGTGACATCGAATTTGCCTTTCAGTTCCAGGTAGTCTTTTAGGATGTCGCCCAAGTTGGGGTCGTCTTCTGCCAGTAGTATTTTTTGCATGATGGTCTCCCTATCCTTTAAGTGGCAACATGATTTCAAAGGTCGTTCCCTTATCCTTTTCGCTTTTGACCTGTACCTTACCCCCGCAACGCTTGACAATATCGCTTACATAACTCAAGCCTAAACCGAATCCCTTCACGTCGTGTCGGTTCCCTGTCGGAATGCGGTAAAACTGCTCGAAAATCCTGGATAATTGGTCGCGGCTCATGCCGATACCTTTGTCAGCTACCGTTATTTGGATATGCCTATGGACATTTTTGGTCCGGATGGTAATATCGGGGCGCTCCTTGCTGTATTTAATTGCATTGTCTATCAGATTGAAAAGCACATTGGATAGGTGTAATTCATCGCCCACTACAACGGCCTCCGCGGCATCAAGGTGCATATCCACTTGAGCATCGTTCTTAAGCAGTTGCAGCTCCATGCTATCGACCACGGCCTGGGCCAGATCATTCATATCTACATCCTGGTGCTCCAGTTTAAGGTTGTCTTTCTCAAGACGGGCAATGTTAAGAACACGTTCGATATGATTACCCAACCGAACATTTTCGTCATATATGATATTAGCTAAGCGTGCAGCACGAACCTGATCCGATGCGATTTCCGGATCCCGCAAGGATTCACTGGCAATCATGATGGTAGCAACGGGCGTTTTGAACTCGTGGGTCATATTGTTGATGAAATCGGTCTTCATCTCCGAAATCTTCTTTTGGCGGAGGATCGTAAAAATCGTGTATGTAAAACAACTGAGAAGTACCAATAACAGCGCTATCGAAGAAAATAGCATAACCGTCATATTACCCATCAGGATGTTGTTCTTGTTTGGAAAATACACCGCGAGCCGGCCGGACGAACGTTCATTATCCGCGCGGAATAATTCCGTAACATATAGGTTTTTGAGAGAAGGCTTTTCGTGGGAAAAGTTGGCAAACGCATACAGCGTTGTGTTTTTGTCTTTGATTTCTAAATTAAAGGCAGAATGAATATCCCGGCTTGCCAATTCCCTTTCCAGCTCGCTCTTGATGTATGCGACATCAATCCGTTGGCTTAATGGACGCTTATATAACTCCATTTCAGCAGCAAAATCTTCGACAATCTGCGGGTTTTTCCCACTTAATATGGCAATGGTATCCATCAGGGTTGTTGCCTGAAGCAATTGCAATTGGCGTTCCTTACGGGCAATTTCGTCCTTAAGCTTGAGGTCTTGCCGCGGCGGCAGCACCTTTATGGCATAATTCAATAACGTCGAGCCGGGGGATATGGGGCCCAGTGGAATAAAATAACGTATGCTATCATCTTTGGCTTTTATTAACGGCACTTGTCGGATCGCATAAAGGCCCACTAGGTTATCATTTCGTTGAAACCCGCCGTCCACCGTAGCATTGGACTCAAAATTCACCCGTAACAATTCCTTATAACGCGAATTGTTGAGATACGTTTCATAGAACTCATTACTTTCAATAGGCAGCACTACCGGATATTGGGTAAATAACATCTCTTCACGCTGCTTGAATGTTGTGTACAAACGTGCCTGCCGCTCGCGAAGCTGTTCAATTTCCGTCTTTATACGAAGCTGTTCTTCTAACTTGCGCTGCTCACGTTCCAGCTTCTCCTTATTTTTCCGCTGGGTCTCGGCCAATTGCATGACTTCTCGCTTTTCAGCCTTTGCAGCAACTGCATTGAGGGCAGCCTTCACCGACTCATCAAATAACTGCGCTTTCAGAATATACGATTGCCTGATAAAAAAATATTGCATGGCCATCACACCTAAAAGCGCAACTGTCATCAACCCGATGATAAATCCAATACTTTTATGCTTCATTCCACACAAAAATACATAAGGTTAAAGGGAAAGTGCAGCCATTTAACATATTTTAACAAGGCAAGTTGCGGATCTTTAGGGTTTTATTTCGTTATTTTTGACTTAACAAATTGTAATCCATATGAGACATTTCCTTATCCTTTCTGCGTTACTGGGTCCGGTCGCCTTTTCATTCGGGCAGAAAGCTCCAATCCACTCGGAGAATAAGATCATGGCCGATGCCGATAAACCGGTCGACAGTAAAAAATTTTCCACCCATCCCATGCCCAATGGCTATCAGGGGGACAATTGTGTACCCATACCCAATGGTTATACTTATCGGTTTAAGCAGGATCGGTCTATAGCCATGCCGAATGTGTACGGTTTGGACACACCTGCCTATCCGGTTTTCAGGCATGTTGAGGCCGACAGTACGGCTAATCAAAAGAAAACCGAGCAGACGATATCCGAACTGAGAAAGAAATTGGAGCAATTAGAGAGAGAACGTCGGTCCAAGTAAGCGGACGCTAGGCAGCTTATCACGCTATCTTTGTGACGTGCAGTTTTTTACCAACCGGCGCAAATACATAACCGCTTTTGTCTTTAAAGTACTCATCGACCGCTAAGCGGCAACCAGACCATTCGTGGTAATCATCGAAAACAATCTTGCCCCCGATCGTCAAATTCGGCTCAATCTGAATTACACAACTCATTACGGAAGCATACCAATCGCAGTCGATGTGCGCAAAAGCTACAGGTTCGTTAATGTAAAGGGTGTCTTCAAAATATCCTTTGATCAACTTAATATTATGGGCTTCGACGGGCACGCCGTGCTTTGCTAAGTTGGCCGCAACAACAGCTTGTAGGTTTTCTACATATCCGTAGTACCGGTTGTTGCCCAATCCCTTTGACTTTCCACTTTTGATCTCCTCGTAGCGTAGATGCACATCAGATTCATCCTTTTCAGAGGGAGGTGGAATCAATCCAAACGCATCGTATAACCGAAATTCCCGTTGTTGCTGCTTCGCCCAACCAATGGCAATAGCCGACCCTCCCAACGCGCAGCCCGCCTCAATAAACAACCCAGCTATTCCTGAGTGTTCCACCGCCTTGGCCGCATCATAAAGATTGAAAAGGTCTTTTGCAGCCAGATACGTCAGATGATGAGTTTTTATTCTCATCAATCGGGATTTCTCCCGATCTGTCAGGGCATAAAACAGCGTCTGTATAGGAATCGCAAATCGCTCCGGAATCTTGGGTAGTCGCATGGCAATAACTTATTGATTACCATATCAACGCTACCGAAGCAATGAATGTTTTATGGACTGTCCGGTTGGCGGTCGCTATTATTCCATTTCCGTTACCTTGATGGTATTAGTCTTGCCTTTCTTGTGTAAGGGTGTCGACGCCGTATTGATGACGATCTGCCCGGGTTGCACCAAATTTTTCGATTTCAGTAACGTATTCACATCGTGGATGCTGCCATCGGTGCTCTCGAATTTATCATAATAGAAAGTTTTAACTCCCCATAATAACGTCAATGTATTCAATAGCGCGCGGTTGCCGGTGAAAATATAAATGTCAGCATTAGGCCGGTAACTGGATATTTCGAAGGCCGTATACCCGGAATACGTCATGGCCACGATGGCGGAAGCATTGGTCTTTTCCGCGAGGTATACCGACGAACCACAAATTGCATCCGGAACCATCGACTCGGCATCCTCATGTTCAGACTTCTTAGAACTGTAATAGGGATACGAAGTGCGCTCTACATGTACGATGATTTTGCTCATGGTTTCGATCACAATCTCCGGAAACTCACCTACCGAGGTTTCGCCACTCAGCATGACTGCATCGGCTCCGTCCAATACCGAATTGGCGACGTCGTTTACCTCGGCCCTCGTAGGGCGCGGGGTGGTAATCATACTCTCCAGCATTTGGGTGGCAATGATTACAGGTTTGGACGCATTACGGCATTTGGTGACAATCATCTTCTGGAGCACGGGTACATCTTCCATGGGCATTTCCACGCCAAGGTCACCCCGGGCTACCATTATCCCGTCCGTTGCCGCAATGATGGAGTCAATGTTGTCAATGGCTTCCGGTTTTTCGATTTTTGCGATGACGCGTGCAGATTTTCCTTTCGACTCGATGATTTCCTTAAGCCTTACAATATCTTCGGCCGTTCGGACAAAAGACATTCCAATCCATTCCACATCATGCTGAAGGACAAAATTCAGGTTATCCAGATCTTCTTCCGTAAGACTGGGTATGGAAACCTTGGTATTGGGAAGGTTAACACCCTTACGTGAGGTCAATACCCCCCCGTGCACCACTTCACACCATACCGTGTCATCTTGGTTGGACCGCAATACCCGTAATTGAATTTTACCGTCATCCAGCAAGATAATTTCTCCTTCTTTTACATCTTTCGGAAAGCTATCGTAAGTGATGTAAATCCGGGATTCATCGCCAATGAGTTCCTTTGTGGTAATTTCGACCTGCGCACCATTCAGCAATACCGCACCTCCTTCTTTCATCTTGCCAATCCGGATCTTAGGCCCTTGTAAGTCGGCCAGAATACTAACGTTGATATTGTATTCTTGATTAATCTCACGGATCGTGTGGATTACTTTCAGGTGATCTTCTTGACTACCATGCGAGAAATTGAGTCGACACACATCGACTCCTTTGGCAATCATACTCGTTAACACTTCTTTCTTGGCTGATGCGGGCCCCAAGGTGGCCACTATTTTAGTTCGCTTTTGAACCTTTTCCATTTAATATCGTTTTGTTTGTTGTGCTCCTACTTATGGTGTGATTGATACACTTTGGTAAATATGGCGCTAAAATATTAGATTTTCTTTGGATTTCAATTTTTGTGGGGAGATTTCGCTGGCAACCACCACTTCAGGAATATCGACAAGGTGATCCTGCAATGCGGCCAGATCTTCCTCATCGATAAAATTCCGGATTAAAAAAAAATAGTCTGAATGTCGCATTTCCGGAACCAGAAAACCGCCATCAGTCGCCTTATTCGCCAAAACGTAATACTCTGTATCAGAAACCACCGAAAAATCCGCGTAACGACTAAAATAAGCCTTTCCAGCGGGAGATGGCCTCCATATCTCATGATCTTCGACCTTGCTCAACCTCAGTCCGGTAACTTTGTTGATGAAGTAACATAACCGATAATCTTTCAGGGAAGAGGTGATCGCAATCAAGATAAAATCAAGGTCTAATTCATATTTTAATGTGACTTTATTCAAAGTATTTTCTATATTCAGCGCAAACTTAGATAAATTTGCTTGCATTAGCGCAAATTGATCGGTTTCTTTGCTGCCATTAAATATAGGCATATAGCAAAAATTACAAAAACAAAAAGACTGACAAGGCAATTATTATAAAGATAAATGGGAGGTCGGCGCTCTTTTTTAGAATTACGCTAAATCTTTGATATAAAAACGATAATTGAGTTTTAAAGGACAAGTCCCAATAATATTCTAAAAATCAAAAACGTTTTACTATTTGCCGAAATTTATTTTTCTTTGCACAGATTTATTAAACAATTAAACTATAAAATCATGTCTGATATCGCATCAAGAGTTAAAGCAATTATCGTTGAAAAGCTAGGTGTAGACGAAAACGAAGTGACCCCGGAGGCTTCATTCACCAATGATTTGGGCGCCGATTCACTTGACACCGTAGAGTTGATCATGGAATTTGAAAAGGAATTCAACGTTGCTATCCCCGATGATCAAGCTGAAACGATCAGTACGGTAGGACAAGCCATCGCTTACTTAGAAAAAAACGTTAACTAACTAAATTCATTAGGCCAATCGTAATAAATGGAGCTTAAAAGAGTAGTAGTAACAGGGTTGGGTGCGCTTACTCCTATTGGGAATTCTGTTCCGGCATTTTGGGACAACCTGATCAAAGGGGTAAGCGGCGCTGCTCCTATCACTAGGTTTGACGCGTCTAAATTCAAGACCCGTTTTGCGTGTGAAGTGAAAGGATTCAACGCCGAGGATTTTATGGAGCGCAAGGAAGCCCGAAAGGTAGATCCATTTGTACATTACGCGTTGGCTGCTACGGATGAAGCGATAGCAGATGCATCGCTTCAATTCGATAAATTAGACACCAACCGGATTGGTGTTATATGGGGATCAGGCATTGGCGGCCTGAAAACATTCTTGGATGAAGTGACGAATTTTGCGAATGGTGATGGAACACCCCGTTTCAATCCGTTCTTCATTCCAAAAATGATCTTGGACATTGCGCCTGGTCACATCTCCATGCGGCACGGATTACACGGCCCCAATTTCTCTACGGTATCGGCATGTGCATCTTCTACCCATGCCCTGATTGATTCACTGAATTATATCCGAACCGGATTTGCCGACATCATCATCAGCGGCGGATCCGAAGCGATTATCAATGAGGCGGGTATTGGTGGCTTCAATGCCATGCATGCATTGTCAACACGCAATGACGATCCGCAAACGGCCTCCAGACCGTTTGATAAGGACAGAGATGGCTTTGTTGCAGGCGAAGGTGCCGGTGCCATCGTGTTGGAAAGCCTTGAACACGCACAGGCCCGAGGGGCTAAAATTTATGCCGAGTTGGTAGGTGGCGGTATGAGTGCCGACGCGTACCACATTACCGCATCACATCCCGAAGGCCTGGGGGCGCGTTTAGCAATGGCGAACGCTCTTACGGATGCCCGGATAACGAAAGAGGCAATCGACTACATTAATGTGCACGGTACATCCACCCCAGTGGGGGATCCCAGTGAAATCATGGCCATCTTGGAATTGTTTGGCGACCACGCATACGCGTTAAACATCAGTTCTACAAAGTCCATGACCGGCCACCTATTGGGCGCTGCGGGAGCCGTGGAGTCAATAGCCTCCATTCTGGCGGTGAAAAACGACATTGTTCCACCTACTATTAATCACTTTACGGACGATCCAAACCTTGATCCGAAACTAAACTTCACATTCAACGAAGCACAGAAGCGGCCTATTAATGCTGCCATGAGTAATACGTTCGGGTTCGGCGGACATAACGCCACCGTCATTTTCAAGAAATTCGAAGCTTAATTTAGGGCATTTGCAGGCGAAGAGGCATGCTTTTCCTGTTATACCAGTTAATTGTCAGATGCCTATTTGGAAAATTTACAGACTGCATTTTTCATCCAATCGCCGGTACGTAAGGGCACTGAAAAACCTGCTGGGTTTTGTGCCGGGCAATTTGCATTTGTATCAACTGGCATTCCGGCATAAATCCGTTGCCGTTCCCGTCAAAGACGGCACAAAAAACAGCAACGAACGATTGGAGTTTTTAGGAGATGCCGTATTGGGATCAGTTATCGCCGACCTGCTTTTTAAGAAGTATCCCTACAAGGGGGAGGGCTTTCTTACCGAAATGCGTTCCAAAATTGTAAGCAGGGCGCACCTTAACCAACTCTCCAAAAAATTGGGGCTCAATGAACTGATCCAATATGATGCGCGCATGATCAACTATCCCAACAAACAGGGATCGCTATTAGGAGATGCTTTTGAAGCGTTGATCGGGGCGATCTACCTGGATAAGGGATACGTATTTACGAAAAACTTTCTGATCAGCCGTATCATCAAACCCCACGTCGATATCCAGATGTTGGAAGAAACCGAGACTAACTTCAAAAGCCGGCTAATCGAATGGTGCCAGCAAGTCGGCAAAGATGTAAGCTTTGTACAAACCGAAAATGCAGAAGGCGATAGCGTCAAGATATTCACCATTGACGCCGTGATAGATGGCGAAGTATACGGTACCGGACGCGATTATAACAAAAAAAGCGCAGAAAAAATAGCAGCAGAAAAAGCGTGCGAAGCCCTCAATGTGCTTTAAAATCTAAAATCTAAAATCCAAAATCTAAAATCATTCCTACCTTTGCGCCATGGCAATAGTGAAACCTTCCTTGGCAAAAGGTACGCGCGATTTCTCTCCCACGGAAATGGAAAAGCGCGACTTCATCTTCAGTACCCTCAAAACCGTCTTTACCAAATACGGCTATCGCGAAATTCAGACCCCTTCCTTTGAAAACCTGCAGACCCTTACCGGCAAATATGGAGATGAGGGAGATAAACTGATCTTTAAGATTTTGAACTCGGGCGACTACTTAGCCAAAGCTCCGACGAATTTGTTGACCGAAAAGGAATCAGTTCCGCTGATTCCGCACATCGCCGAAAAAGCGTTGCGCTATGATCTCACGGTTCCCTTCGCTCGTTACGTGGTCATGCATCAACATGAAATTGTTCTGCCATTCAAACGATTTCAGATTCAACCGGTTTGGCGCGCCGACAGGCCACAAAGAGGCCGTTATCGGGAATTCTATCAATGTGACGTGGACGTTGTTGGTTCGGAAAGCCTGCTTAATGAAGCCGAATTTGTGCTTATCTACCAAGAAGCATTGTCCAGCCTTGGGTTAACGGATTTCACCATCAAGCTCAATAACCGTAAAATATTATCCGGCATCGCAGAGATATTGGGTAAACCAACACTGCTTGTACCTATGACGGTGGCCATCGATAAATTGGACAAAATCGGTATAGAAGGGGTTGATAACGAGTTGCTATCACGCGGATTTTCAGAAAACGACCTGGAAAAACTGCGACCCATCATGCATTTGGCGGGATCTATCCCGGCGAAAATAGCCCAATTAAAAGAGACACTGGCTTCATCAGCTATCGGCATGCAGGGTATCGAAGAGATTGAAACGGTATTGGGTTATGTAGAAAGAATGACCGCTGACACGTTTCCGCTCGATCACTTTATCGACTTGGATGTTACCCTTGCCAGAGGCCTGAATTATTACACCGGCTGTATCTTTGAAGTGAAAACCAACGAAGTAACGATGGGGAGTATCGGAGGAGGCGGCCGTTATGACGACCTAACGGGTATGTTTGGCCTCAAAGGACTTACCGGCGTAGGCATCTCTTTCGGTGCAGACCGCATCTATGATGTGATGGAAGAGTTGGGCCTTTTTCCCACTTCTACGGTCCAATCTACCAAGGTATTACTAAGTAACTTTGACAAACTTGCCGAATTGTATGCACTGCCTCTGTTACAGAAATTACGTACTGCCGGGGTGGCGGCCGAAATTTATCCAACCTCCGCTAAGCTGAAGAAACAATTGGCCTATGCCGATGCGAAGAATATACCCTACGTAATCCTTATTGGCGAAGAAGAGATAAAAAGCGGTTTGCTTTCTTTAAAAGACATGCAGAGTGGTGAACAACGAAGGTTGAATGAGTCGGATCTGGTTGCGCTTTTAACATAAGTCACGGTATCCAACCATTCTCAACCAAACCTTTGCTTGACCGGTGCCATTCCGCACCGCGCTACGCCTATGTCGTCAAGAACACGGGACGTCAGGTCTATATAATTGCGTGGCGTTTCATCCAAAAAGCGCCTGAAACACTTCTTCCACCTTAGAAACCGGCTTCATGCGTATTCCATATTTACTGCCATCCAAGCCCTTCGTATTATACTTGGAGATAAAGATGGTTTCAAAGCCGAGTTTTTCCGCTTCGGCAATACGCTGGTCAATACGGTTAACGGCACGAATTTCACCTGAAAGCCCCACTTCACCCGCAAACGCAACCGTCGCCGGAACCGGTAGGTCTTGTTGCGACGAGATGAGAGCGACGATGACCGCCAAGTCAATGGCGGGGTCCTCGACCCGCAGGCCACCGGCGATGTTTAGAAAGACATCTTGTGCACTGAATCGGAATCCAAAGCGCTTTTCCAGCACAGCAAGCAGCATATTCATCCGCCGAATATCAAATCCCGTAGAGGAACGTTGAGGAGTACCGTATGCAGAAGTGCTTACCAACGCTTGCACTTCGATTAACATGGGGCGTAGCCCCTCCAACAGCACAGCAATCGCAATGCCGCTCATGCTTTCTTCACGTTGTGAAAGCAAGATTTCAGAGGGGTTGGAGACCTCGCGTAGACCGGTCCCCTGCATTTCATAAATACCCAGCTCGGAGGCAGATCCGAATCGATTTTTGACGGCACGCAACATGCGGTAAGCGTGATGCCGGTCGCCCTCAAATTGTAAGACCGTATCCACCATATGTTCGAGTACTTTCGGTCCGGCAATGGCTCCATCTTTGGTGATATGTCCAATGATAAATACCGGTATGCTTGTTTCTTTCGCAAAGCGGAGCAGCTCTGCCGTACATTCCCGTACTTGGGAAACGCTGCCGGGAGCTGAATCGATCTGCGCGGAGTGTAACGTCTGTATCGAGTCGATGATGACCCAATGTGGCTCCAGCAAAGCAATCTGTTTAAAAATGTTTTGCGTAGCGGTTTCGGTCAAAATGTAACAGTCGGCTTCAGATGCCTGAACAAGCCGTTCGGCACGCATTTTCAGTTGCTGTTCGCTTTCTTCCCCGGAAACGTATAGCGTCTTGGTATTCGGCATATTAAGCGCCAATTGAAGCATTAGCGTTGATTTACCGATTCCGGGCTCACCGCCGATGAGCACCAGCGATCCGGGTACTATTCCCCCTCCCAATACCCGGTTCAATTCCCGGTCGGGTGTGGCGCGGCGGTTTTCTGCCGTTTGAACGATTTCATGAATAGCGGCCGCTTTGTTTGACCGCTTCGCCGCACCCGGCACCGTACGCCAATCCGGTATCCGGGAACCTGGTTTTTCCGTTACTTCTTCTACGAAGGTATTCCACTCGCTGCAGGAGGGACATTTACCCAACCACTTTGGCGACTCGTACCCGCAGTTTTGACAAAAAAAGGTTGTTTTCGCTTTAGCCATAAATCTCTCCTATTCTACAGAATAAATCGCTTCGTAAACGGCATCCTGTATTCTTCCCCGGATATTAAGCGTACTTAATTTTGTACTCACGGCAGGATGCACCCGGTTGGACAAAAAGACATAGATCAATTGCTCCTTAGGATCAATCCATATACAGGTTCCTGTGTAGCCTGTATGCCCAAAGGTAGCATCGGACGCCAGCCGGGAGGGATAGTGTTTCGTGGTGTCGGGATCCCACCTGTCAAATCCCAAGCCACGTCTGCTGACGGCTGACTGTCGGGAAGTAAATAAATCTACCGTCTCACCCTTAAAATACCGATCGCCGCCATATTCTCCCCGGTTGAGCAACAATTGCCCATAAATGGCCAGATCGTTTGCCGTGGCAAATAACCCGGCATGTCCGGCTATGCCGCCCGCCATAGCCGCCCCCTGGTCGTGAACATAACCCTGTAGCAAAATTTTCCTGAACCCCTTATCGTCTTCCGTGGGTACAATGCGCCCTTTCGAAAAACGCTGGCGCGGGAGATACCCCGCAGTTTTCATACCTAATGGACGATAAAATTCTTGCTGAATGTACTCCTGGATGGGAATACCCGTCTGATGTTCGGCAACCTCCTTCATAACATACATGCTGATATCGCTATAGACATAAGTCCCTGGGGAATTAAGCTTGGAATACAGCATGATCGGCCACATCACGTCCTGATAATAACCGGTTCTAATAAAACAACCATCCGCTACTTTGACTGAATACGCCGCCGACGAATCGGGACTAAGATCACCTGGTTTCAAGTCCCGATAAAAAGGAATATATGGGATGAAACCTGCCTCATGCAGCATGATGTCCCGCAGCTTAGTCCGATTTTTATTGGTGTTTTGAGCCTGCAGAAGGTAATGCCCCATGGTGCTGTCGAGGTTGATCACTCCACGCTCAACTAGGCGCATAATGGTGGGTGTCGTAGCCGTAATCTTGGTTATCGAGGCCATGTCAAAGAGATCGGAAACCTGGGTTAATCTATCACCCGTGTACGTGTGATGCCCGTAAGCTTTCTCGAAAATCACCTTACCTCCCTTAGCCACCAATACCACGGCACCCGGAGTGGCCCGCTCACGAATCGCTTCTTCGGCAATTGCATCGATAGCGCCTTCCAAATATGCGGCATCGATGCCCAGCGCCTGCGCATCGGTATACGCCAATCGGGTTTGTTCCGTGGTAAAACCCGCGCCGGTCGAATACCTTGCAGAAAATGATTGGGGTAACCGAGCCGTACAGGCTATACCGCCAAAAACAGACATCGCGGCATTCCGCGCTGAAATTTCCGATAACTCCGGATTCCACAGAATCGGATAATGTACAAAATCCAATTCCCGCAGCTTGACACCTGCGCCAAATACCGTTAGGATGACCTGCTTCCCAACGGCTTGCGTTGAGATAAACTGTAGCAAGCGCTTATCGCCCAGGTCTGCGGCTTCCAAGCCCAAAATGATCGTGTTAAAATACTTCAATTGTTCGTCTAAACCGTGGTACTGATCGATATGCTCCGGTATTCCGAAACGCTCCACCGGTGCATACCGCTCCAGCATGTCGCCCACCACCGCAAAGGCGGGTGTTGTTAAACGACTTACATAGGCAATATCGCGGTGTCCCAAATCCCGCAATGGAACCATCCGCGTGTGGTTGTTCAATAAGACAGTCAGATTGGGTGACGAAGCCGGCCTCTGTGCGTAAAGGGTTGGGTTACCGTAGAGACAAGCCAGAAGGGCCGCCGTTGCCATCAGGATTTTCTTCATATCTCACGAATATCGATAATTTGCGCAAAAATTCGCGATCTCGTGAAAATTTTATGAATTCTCCCGCTTACACCTATCCGTGGCATCCGCAAATCCCTTGCATCAACAAGACTTGGTATCCATGAACATGCTTGGAGGCAGGCTCGCACGATTAAACTTGCATATGAAAGCAATTTTATCTTAGTTTGCAATTAATTACCTGTGTTTCATGTTTAATGTCAATAGTTCTTTCTACCAATTTCTTACGGCGCTGCAAGACAAGCTGGATACCGAGTTTGACCTGCGTGCGTTGTCAGAGACGGCATGCTTGTTATCGGCAACAAACAAAACCCCGGTTCACATCATCTATTACCTAAGCGATTCTGACAAGCGCATCCAGCTCGATGTCGACGCTCGTTGCATCCATATCGATGAAGATCTGTGGATTAACCGGCCGGTGCTCTTGCTTAATCGGATTGCATCGTTGGCAGGTAAGGCACGGCGTATTCATGCTCGGGATACCGTAGCAGCGCGTATAGACAAGTCGGTAGCAATGGCTTTCCAACAGGAAAACCACCTACAGGTAGCTCTGCCGGGCAAATATCGTTATGGCTTATTTCATAGTGGCGACCTGGTAGCAATTGCCGTATTCAGCGGTGGCCGGAAGATGAACAATCAGCCGGATAACTATCGGTCCTTTGAACTCCTGCGTTTTTGTCACAAGCAAGGCATACAGGTGGTCGGGGGTTTCAGTAAATTAATTGATGCTTTCCAACAAGAATTCCATCCTGGAGACATCATGACTTATGCGGATAAGGACTGGTCTGATGGCGATAGTTATCGTAAAATCGGCTTCATGATCGTCGGTCAAACGGAACCGCAACAATTCTGGATAAACACACATACCAAGCAAAGGTATGACGAGCATACCCTTCCTGAAGAAATCAAAAATGCGTCTCTTCCCATGCGGAAAAAACTGGGATATACTCCGATTTACAACAGCGGCAGTATAAAGCTCGTTAAGGTACTGTGAAATTGTTGGTGATCCTCGGCCCCACAGCGTCCGGAAAGACGAAATTGGCGGTAGAAGTGGCCAAACAGATAAACGGTGCCATCATCAGCGCCGATTCACGGCAGCTGTATCGGGGTATGGATATCGGAACGGGTAAAGATTTGGATGTGTACGACGATGTCTCTCATTTCCTCATTGATATCGTCGACGCCGGAGAAACCTATCATGTGTCGCAGTATCCCACCGACTTCCATCGAGCTTTATTGACCATCCAGCAGCAGGAAAAACAACCGATCCTCTGTGGAGGAACGGGTCTGTATATTCAATCCGTGCTGCAACCCTTTGAATACAGCACCGTACCCATAAACGATGCTCTTCGGCGTGCGCTCGCCCCTTTGTCTGTGCATACGTTGTTAGAAACACTGCATTCTCTACCCATCCCCCCTCGATTTCAGGCAGATACGAGTACAAAAAAACGGCTGATCCGAGCAATCGAAATCGCCAAATGGTGCCTTCATCATGCCCCGCCGGCTCCATCCTCCCCCCCGGTAACCGCCCAGTTGTTTGGCATCAATCCTCCGGTAGAACTGCGCAGACAACGCATTACCGAACGGTTGCAGCAACGGCTCGAAACCGGATTGCTGGCCGAGGTACAAACCCTCCTGGATCGCGGAATATCGTCCGACCGATTACTGTATTACGGACTTGAATACAAATATGCTATCCAATATCTGCAGGGAGAATTCGACTATGAAGTTTTTTTTGCTCGCCTCAACACAGAGATACACCGCTTTGCGAAACGGCAGATGACGTACTTTCGAAAAATGGAAAAGGACGGCTTAAAAATTCATTGGCTAGCGCTTGGAAGCATCGAGGAAATGGCCGGTGAAGTACTAAAGAATTTCAGGAAATAGGCATATCGCCGAGGTTTCCTGAAATTCGATTTCAACTATAATTTAATCTCCACGTCCTTACTGTTGAAGAAATGGAATTCCGTGAGGTAATACGAGGCAACCGGCTTCACCTTGATCCAACGACCGAATTTGGTAAACCATCTCATCCGACGAGATATAAATCCGGATTTAACGTAGGCATAGATATAAGGGTGCACACATAGGGTGATATCCCGCTCATTCTGCTCTTGTAAGATGAAGCTCAAGTTATTCTCGATATCATCCATCAAAACTATACTCGACCGGATTTCTCCTGTACCGTCACATGCCGGGCATTTTTCGTTGGTCACAATCGTCATCTCAGGTCTTACCCGTTGCCGTGTGATCTGTACAAGCCCAAATTTGCTCGGTGGCAATATGGTATGCCGTGCGCGGTCAGCAGCCATACATTGTTTGAGATATGCGTGCAGTTCTTTACGGTTAGCAGGTTTATGCATATCGATGAAATCGATGACCACAATCCCGCCCATGTCGCGTAATCGCAATTGGCGTGCAATTTCTTTCGCGGCCTCCATGTTTACCTGCAGTGCATTTTCCTCCTGGTTTTCTTTGTTTGCCGTCCGGTTACCGCTATTGACGTCAATAACGTGCAACGCTTCCGTATGCTCGATTACCAGATAAGCGCCGCCATGCAGATTCACCGTTTTTCCAAAAGCGGCTTTGATTTGGCGCTCTACCCCAAAATGTTCAAAAATCGGTTCTCTATGCTTATAAAGCTTTACGATCTTCTCAAGGTCGGGCGAGATCTCTTGTACATAGGAACGGGTCTCCTCAAAAATCGCCTGGTCGTTGACATAAATATGCGAAAATTCATCCGTCAGGATATCTCGCAGGATCGTCGAGGTCCGATCCATTTCACCCAGCACTTTCTGCGTCGGTTCGGCCAACCGCAGCCGACTGGTTAGAACCTCCCACTTAGAGATAACATCCAACAAGTCCTTCTGTAACTCGACCACGCCCTTTCCCTCGGAAACCGTCCGGATGATAACGCCGAAATTGGAAGGTTTGATGCTTTCCACAATTTTTTTGAGCCTCGTTCGTTCCGCATTACCTTTGATTCGCTTGGAAATGGATACGGCGCTGGAAAATGGCACCAAGACGACATATCTTCCGGCAATAGACAAATCAGAACTCAATCTGGGGCCCTTGGTTGAGATGGGTTCCTTGGCGATTTGGACAGGCAAAAGCATATTCCGGGTCAATACTTCAGATATCTTCCCTGCCTTGTTGATGTCTTTCTCTAATTTTAAACTATCGAGCAGTTTTTCCTTATAACTGCCATTCTTTACCAGTTTGGTAAGCTTGATGAGCGACTGAACTTGGGGGCCCAAGTCCAGGTAATGTAGAAACGCATCTTTCGAATATCCAACATCCACGAATGCGGCATTAAGACCGGGCATGATCTTTTTTATCTTACCCAAGTAAATGTCGCCTACCGCGTAGTTGTTGTTTGCGTGTTCCTTATTGAGCTCTACAAGCTGTTTGTCCTGAAGTAAAGCGATAGTGACTCCCTTGTCGGGAGCCGAATCGATGATTAACTCCTTTACCAACAGCTACTTTCTTTTGCAAAGCAGGTAACAGCAAACAAGAGCAGCTACCTGCTTTCAATAAAACAATAAAATACGTTTAAAACGCCCGCTGTTCTTCTATTTACAGGATGAGGCAGAGTTCGATTGTGTGAAAACCACGCTCATTTATATACCCCATTTCGGAAGCGGGCATAACTCAGACCCTAACAGAAATTACTTTTTCTTGTGTCTGTTTTTTCTTAAACGTTTTTTACGTTTGTGAGTAGCCATCTTGTGTCTTTTTCTTTTCTTTCCGCTTGGCATAGCTAAATTTTTTTAATGAATAAATTAAATGATTATTTGCTCAATTCATCGATTTTCCGATTGATAAACTGAGTGAGGGTTGGATCGGCGGCAAGATCCCTGCTTTTTTCAAAGGCAGCGATCGCCTCGCGTTTCAACCCAATATTTTCATAACTTGTTGCGAGGTAAAAATACGATTCGGCATCCGGCTGCAGGGACACGACTGTCTTAAACCGATCGATGGCCCGGTCAAATTGACGAGATTGCATAGAAAATAAGCCCAGGCTCTTGTTCGCACCGATGTGGGAAGGATTCGCTTCCACCACTTCTCGAAGGAGTGCGATTCCGGCCATAGGATTATTCGTACCGCTGACGTAAGCACTTCCCAGCCCGGTTTTTGCATCTAAGTTGTCAGCATCCAGTTCGAGTGCCTTCTGGTATGCATTGATCGCATACGCATTAAGCACGCTCGCAGTCGTTGTGTCTTGTAAGTTTGTATACGCGGCGCGATAGGCATCTCCCGCTTTTAACCAATTGTCAAATTTAGGATCAAGCTTGGCCAATTCCTCGTAGACAAAGCCTAATGGAGCCGGCCTGTTCACGTCATCCCATTCGGTAGCAAGTTGCTGCAGCAAATCAATTTTTTCCGGTCCTGATGCCTTTGACAACTGCGCCTCGATCGTGGATATATCTTGAATGATACTGGCATTCAGCCCTTGTTTGGCCTGCGCGGAGACGCTTTCAAGTGTCACCTTAGATGACGCATCAGCTGAAGACGACGCAGCAGCCTTGTCATCGTTGACCAAACCCTTAATGGGTTGCGCCAACAATAACCCCATCACAACGATGACGGAGGTAATAGTGACGATTTGTTTGGTCTTCTCCTGCATGGCAGACACCCTTAATTACTTTTCGTTAAGGCAGAACCTATTTGTTACCCGATTTTACTTTCTCGACAAATGTTTTGGCGGGTTTGAATGTAGGCACATAATGTGCAGGAATAATGATGGCTGTATTCTTTGAGATATTGCGAGCGGTTTTTTCAGCCCTTTTTTTCACTACAAAACTACCGAACCCTCTTACGTAGACATTCTCACCCCCAACCATTGCATTCTTTACTACTTTAAAAAAAGCTTCAACCGTTTCCTGAACATCTACTTTCTCTAACCCAGTTTTGTTAGCGATCTCTGCGATAATTTCTGCCTTAGTCATATCTATATTTTTTGTAATTAATTATTTTTCAAGACATAAGCCTCTCCAATGTTGGGGATGCAAAAGTATCGCTTTAAAACGACATCTTAAAATAAAATTGTTAATTTTTTGTAAACGAGGTTTTTTACTCTTTTTGCCGTCCCAAGCGCTACAACGTTTTCGTAGATATTTGTCAAAAAAGTAACCGGGTTCAACTCATTTTTAACTAATATTGGAGATTAAATTTACAATGTAGACCTTATTTAAGTAGTATGGACGGAATACAACAGTTTTCTTTGGCAGGCAAGGTTGTGGTAATTACAGGAGCCACAGGCATTTTGGGCGAATCTTTTGCACTGGCTACGGCAGCAGCGGGAGCCAAGGTAGCTGTGTTAGGCCGTAACAAGGAACGAGCGGATGCCCGTGTAGCCGCCATCCGCGCACAAGGAGGTGAAGCAATACCGATCATCACGGATGTACTGGATGAATCAGCAGTACATCAAGCAAAAAATCAGATAATAGACGCATGGGGAACGATAGATTGCTTAGTGAATGCAGCAGGAGGTAATATTCCGGGGGCGACCATCGGCCCAGAACAGAACTTATTCGACAGCAACATCGCCGACACCCAAAAGGCCGTAGAACTCAACCTGTTCGGAACAGTGATTCCTACACATGTCTTTGGCCGGGTCATCGCCGAAAAAGGCAAAGGATCCATCGTGAATATATCATCCTTGGCTGCCCAGCAGGCCATTACACGAGTCATGGGCTATAACCTCGCCAAATGTGCGATCGAAGGTTATACTAAATGGATGGCTGTTGAGCTGGCACAACGATACGGCGACAAAGTGCGTGTTAATGCCATTGCGCCCGGCGTATTTCTCACCGAGCAGAACCGTACGTTACTTACCAATGCCGATGGTTCTTATACGGCCCGAGCACAGCGCTTCGTAAATAATACGGCATACGGCCGACTGGGAAGCCCGGAAGAGTTAACCGGTGCGCTGATCTTTTTACTGAGTGATGCCTCAGGCTTTATCTCCGGCGAAACCATTTTGGTAGATGGAGGTTTCAACGCCTGGAGTGGGGTATGAAGAAACAGCAACACGTAAAGAAAAGCTGCGGTAGACAATAACAGCAGATAACCAATAAAACAGCATGATAAAAAAACTTGAACAAACATGGCGGTGGTACGGCCCCACGGATACCGTATCATTGCAAGACATTAAACAAGCGGGTGCAACGGGAATTGTGACAGCACTGCACCATATTCCCCACGGTGCGGTATGGCCACTGGGGGATATCCAAGAGCGCAAGTCGTTGATCGAAGCTGCCGGACTTACTTGGAGCGTAGTAGAAAGTGTACCCGTGCACGAAGCCATCAAGACACGAAGGGCAGACGCACAGACCTATATAGAAAATTACCGACAGAGCCTCCGTAACTTAGCTGCAGCCGGGATCAAAACCGTCTGTTACAATTTTATGCCGGTTCTGGACTGGACACGAACACAGCTTGACTTAACAATGGCTGACGGTTCAAAGGCCTTGTATTTTAACTGGAATGATTTAGCGGCTTTTGATTTATTTATTTTAAAACGGGAAGGAGCTGCGGCTGATTATCCCGAAGCCATACAGGCAGAAGCCCAAAAACGGTTTGAAACCTATACGCCGGAACAGATCGAGTTATTAAGCATCAATGTGCTGATGGGCATTCCCGGCGAACGGAGCATCGAACTGGACGAACTGCGCCAGAGCATACGCGAATACGCAGCCATCGGCTTTGACGGCCTGCGCCAAAACTTGATTTGGTTTCTCTCCTCCATCGCTGATGTCTGTGAGGAAAACGGAATCCGGATGACGATCCACCCAGATGATCCTCCTTATCCGATCTTAGGACTACCACGTATCGCCAGCAATAAGGACGATTTGCTGTATATCATCCGCGAAATGGATAAACCCTTCAATGGCATTTGCTTCTGTACCGGCTCATTGGGTGCGGGTGTTTCGAATGATATTCCGGCCATTTTTGAGGCCGTAAAAGAGCGTGTTTACTTCGTTCACCTTCGCAATGTCAAGAAAGACGGACAAGGCAACTTTTTTGAGGCCGACCACTTAGACGGCGATGTCAATATGTATGCCGTCATGAAAGCATTAGTTGCCGAAAACCAACGGCGGTCCGTCGCAATACCCTTCCGACCGGACCATGGTCACCAGATGTTGGATGACCTTGAAAAAACGACAGCCCCCGGCTATTCGGCAATCGGTCGTCTGCGGGGGTTGGCCGAACTAAGGGGACTGGAACTGGGCATCCTCGGACAATAATCCAAAACGAAACACGGACACGAAATTGAATAGACATGGCCTACTTTATTCATGACAATTTCCTATTACCTTCGGATACGGCTCAGGTCCTATACCACGACTATGCCAAGGACTTACCCATTATTGACTACCATTCGCATCTCCCTCCGGATGCTGTGGCCACCGATGCGAACTTCCGGAATATTACCCATATCTGGTTAGCTGGCGATCACTATAAATGGCGGGCACAACGTGTACTCGGAATCCCCGAAGCATACATCACAGGCCAGGCGGACGACCGCGAAAAATTCCGAAAATGGGCAGAGGCCGTTCCGTATACCCTGCGCAATCCCTTATACCACTGGACACACATGGAACTGAAGAATCCGTTTGGAATTGAGGAATTGCTAGGTCCTGAAAACGCGGATGCAATTTTTGATCAAACCCTGGTTCAGCTGCAGACGTCTGCGTTTTCTCCAAAGGGCTTGTTACGGCATTTCCGTGTGGAAATGGTCGGAACAACAGACGATCCGACCGACAGTCTCACCCATCACCGTACAATTGCAGAATCAGGATTCGACACCAAGGTACTTCCGTCCTTTCGACCAGACAAAGCATTCCAGTTGAGCAAGGGTGATCTGTATCGCCAATATATCCAACAACTTGAGGTGAGCAGCGGTATTGCCATTGTAGATTTGGACACCTTATTGGATGCACTTTCCAATCGCTTTTACTATTTCCATCGTCACGGATGCCGCATCGCGGATCACGGGCTGAACCACCTGCCGAGAGCGGGCACTTCTTCGGTTTCATTGGATGAGGTATTCAAGCAAGTGCTCAATGGTAATGACCGCCTCGCCGCGGAATACGAAGAGTCATTTACCTATGTGGTGCTTACCGAGCTGTGCAAACTATACCATGACAAAAATTGGGTTCAGCAGTTCCATTTGGGGCCTCTACGTAACACCAACACCCGCAAATTAAGCCAATTGGGGCCGGATACCGGATATGATTCCATCGGTGACTTCCAACAAGCCGAAGCGATGCAGCAGTTTTTTAATGCCCTGGATATAGAAAACCGTCTTGCCAAGACGGTGATATATAACCTTAACCCTGCTGATAATGCCGTATTTGCAGCGATGACGGGAAATTTCCAGGACGAAGGAATAAAAGGCAAGGTCCAATTCGGCTCCGGATGGTGGTTTTTAGATCAGCTGGATGGCATGACGCAGCAGATGAACACCTTATCAAACATCGGTCTTATCAGTTGTTTTGTAGGCATGTTGACTGATTCGCGCAGTTTCCTTTCTTATTCACGTCACGAATACTTCAGGCGACTGCTCTGTAACTTGTTTGCCGAAGACATTGAAAAAGGATTGCTGCCGATGGATATGGGATGGACCGGAAAAATCATCCAGGATATCTGTTATTACAACGCGAAGACCTATTTTGAGCTTTAAATTTTCGCGGTGATTGCAGTCCCCATTACGGCTTCGTGGACGGCGATGCCTGGGAATTTCTGATTTCAAACTGACCGATATTGATCGACTTACCGTCGCCCGTCGCGGCCAGGCCAACCCTGAAGCCCATGCCCCAGGGCACCAGCGAAGCAGCGTCGTAATTTTGCAGGCCTGTTTGCCATTCTTTTCCCTCATTCCAGGAAAAGTCAACCATATGGCCGTCTGAAACAGCCATCTTTAAGGTCACGCTATCTGCTTCCGCGGTAAGAGGAAACGCTTGCAGGAGTTGCACATCATCTTTCGCAATTCGCCAAACCCGGACCTCTTTCCCGAACACACCGATGCCAATGCCCGCGATGGGGGCGCCGAAGCGGTTGTTGGCACCACCGACCATTGTAACAGAAGCACCGGATTGATCATCGGTAGTCTTTGCGTCCAGACGTGCCGTCACCTCATAATTAATAGACGTGATGGGTTGCACCAGCAACGAACCGATTCCGTCATTCGCTCGTGATGCCGTTAGGAACAGTCCGCGATCACCCACGGTATACTCTGCGGGCTGATTGACCCGCCAGCGCCATACAGGCTCCATGGTGGAGAAATCATCACGGTAGTCTGATGATGCCGGATCTCTATCATAGCGGGCATTGTTGGCAAATACCGGCCAACCATCTGAGGTCCAGTTAATCTTTTCCAAGACCCCCTCCCGGCCCACATAGACACTGCCCGCCTGATTATAAGCATGATACAAATAATAGAAATTACCATCCCGTTCCACTACCGTTCCATGGCCAGCACATTTCCAATGATCATTGTCTACCAAGACGGGGTTTTTATCGTACTTTTCCCAGGGGCCCAGCAGTTGCTTCGCACGCGCTACGCCCGTTTTGTAATTACAGGTAACCTCGCAGCAGGCACCTGCTGAATAAGTAGCATAGTAATAGTCATTGTGCCTGAACACACTGATCCCTTCGACCAAGCGGCCTTCCCACTCGCTGTCATTGGTAAATAACTGATGTTTGTCACCCTGTAATGCCGTTCGCTCGGAATTGATTTCCTGTGCCCACATAGGAGTTGGCTGACCTTTGCTGTTGCCATCCTCTTTCCAAAGCAAATAAATCTTGCCGTCATCGTCCTTTACTTCAAACGCGTCGATGGAACCGAGCTCTTGACTCACCAATGGCCCATGATCGGTATATGGCCCCTCCGGAGACGATGCACTGGCGACGGCGACCGCGAGACGCCCGGTCGATTTGTCGCGGGCTGTGTAATACAAATACACCTTGTTTTGCGCCTCATCATAGGCCAGTTCAGGCGCCCAGAAGTTATTTCTGGCCCATTGGGGTAAATCGGCAAATGCATAAGATACCAACTCCCAGTTGATCAGATCGGTCGACCTGTAAATCGGAAACAGCGGAGCCCACTCGTTCGAGGTTGCGGACGCCCAGTAGGTATCACCGATCTTGATAACGGTCGGGTCGGGGTGATCACCGGGCAATACCGGGTTGACGATAGCAATGGATTCCTTTTGCTGACGGGCAGACTGGTTATTTGTACAGCCGTAAGCCGTGAACAGAAACAGAGCAAGGTAGCCTAATATGGTCTTCATGGTTAACTGGTAAAATCGCGATTTATAATGATCGTGTATACAGGCCACAAATAAAATGAATTTAAACCGTATATTATAAACACATCGTCTCAAAACCTACCTATATTTTCTCATGACGATCCATCCATTGCCTAGTCTCGCTTGCCAACAGCGATATTACGTCGGCTCTTCCGGCTTTGAAAGAGTGATCTACTCCCTCCAGTTTGACCAATGATGCAGCCGGCAGCGACTGACATACCGCTTCGATCAGCGCCCAGGTTGCCAGTGCATCTTTCGTGCCCTGCAAAAATAGCATAGGAATTTTCAGTGATCGAAGGTGATCGGAACGATCGGTCGCTGGCTTCCCCGCAGGATGTAACGGAAAGCCGTAGAAAATCACCCCTTTAGCAATGCTATCCGGATTGGCTGCGAGATACTGTGAGCTCATTCTCCCACCGAAAGATTTGCCAGAGACAAATAAAGATAGGTCTGGATGCAGTTCGTGTGCCTGGGCGATTGCGGCAGCAATAGTAGCTTGTGCGGCCGCCGGCGGATCCGGTCTCGCCTTGCCATGTTCGGAAAAGGGAAAATTGAATCGCAGCGTGGCAATGGCCAGGGTCGCCAGCGAATCGGCTAACGCCTCCATAAACGGATGGCTCATGCCCCCTCCGGCCCCATGAGCCAATGTCAGGATGCATCGCGGTTCCTCCGGAGCGACATAAATTCCCGACACCTCCCCTATGGAAGGTGAGACCATGAGCTTGATGGATTGTGTATGCATAAGGATTAAAACATGACGTTACAACAAAACGGTGAACCACCTTGAAATATCAGCATCAATAGCCAATTCTCCGAAAGACAACAAACAAAAGAAAAAAGGCGGAGAAATTTAAGGAGATGCCCTTAAAAGATACAAATCTTTGTATGGCAAGATTCTTTTTTTAATTTCATGCTTTTACCGTCATACAGTTAGGCACAAAAATGAAATTTATAATCCTACTATCAGCGCTGTTATCAGGCATGTGCAATTGTGCTCCGCATAAATTCAGACATTATGAAGGTTATATCTTTCAGTCGAATACACCGCTCGCCAATGTAGCGGTTTTTGAGCAGGATGATCCCAGCAATAAAACGTATACAAACAAAGACGGTTTTTTCAAACTGGAAAAAAAGCCGGATGCGATATCCAGGTTTCTAATGGTCAGCAAAGACAATGTTATCATCGACTCAATCCAGGTGATCCGCTCTTCCGGAGGAGAGCAGATCAATTATTATTTTATCGAAGGAAGAAAAGATACGTTATTTGTCAAAAAGACCACTGTTGCAATGGAAGGCCAAAAAGATATCTCTTTAGACCAATACATCGAAAATATAAACTACTTTATCAAAACATTTGATGTAAATAAAGATGGTATCGATGACAAAATTGTAAGTCTCAACCGTTACTTGGGAGATGAATTGTTGATATTTATAGGAAGTGAAAAAAATCATTATCACTTCGCATTAAAATCCACCAATTTTTCCGAAGACGGGGGCAACCAGATAGTCGATATTCACGAAACCAAAGAAGGATATGAAATTATTACCCAATTCCCCGATAAAGGACATTTCCAGAAAAATTATATGGTATCAGGCATAAATAATAATTTCATCCTTAAAAAAGTCGAGACCGAATCCTATTCCTGGCAAGAAGGATATACCGAGATTTGCGTTCAAAATATTAATCTCAACTTAAACCAATCAACCGAAGAATTATTAAACACGATGGCCCATGCAAAAAAAGATTGCACAAAACGCTATGAAAGCCGTCAAAAATAGAAATAGTTGGATTCCTGCTTTGGTCGGCACTGTCATGATTCCAAGGTACGGAATTTATTAAGAAGAAGACCTAATCAGACCGACAATCAAGCCGACATAAAGGAAAGAAACCGCCCCTATTTACCAGTGGCGGTTTCCGTTGTAGCCCCGACGGGAATCGAACCCATATCTAAAGTTTAGGAAACTTCTATTCTATCCATTGAACTACAGGGCCGAGCTATTCTCGTGGCAAAAATACAATTTTATATAGACAATGGTAATTCTTTATTAGCGAAGCTGTCTTTATTGAGGGAGCTTTGCAATTCTCAATGTCTCATATAACAACGACTGACCAACGATTCTCCTTATTAATATAATATCATAGGTATATAATAGGGGTTTTATAGGGACTTCATAGGGGAAAATACCGTATTAAACATTTATTAATCTCTAAGTATCTGACATTCGGATTCGGACAAAATTGGCATCCATTTGGAGTTGAGTGGCGAAACAAGGGGGTCACGCGTATAATAGACAAGGTATATAAACCATTGACAAAAACGATAATTACCCATGGAGATAAACCGTATCTTTGCAGTCGAAAAAAATAAACAGATAGTCATGAGTTTAACAGGAAAAAAATTCCCGAACATTACGGTTGATGCAATTGATTACCTTGGTGATTACTTGTCTATCAACATTTTTGAAGAAGCTACCCAAAAAGGAAAAAAAGTATTGCTGTTTTGGTATCCAAAGGACTTTACGTTTGTATGTCCCACTGAGCTCCACGCATTTCAGGAAGCTTTACCTGAATTTGAAAAACGTAATACCGTCGTAATCGGCGCGTCGTGCGATACCAATGAAGTGCATTTCGCTTGGTTAAATACGACAAAGGACAACGGCGGTATTGAAGGAGTGACTTATCCCATTTTGGCCGACACAAACCGCAACTTATCCCGCGTACTGGGCATATTGGAAGGCGAAGAAAAGGAGAGTGAAGAATTCGGATATTTGTTTGAAGGTTCAAATGTGACTTTCCGCGCTACTTATCTCATTGATGAAGATGGTAAGGTATTTCACGAAAGCGTAAACGACATGCCTGTAGGCCGCAACGTAAAGGAATATCTCCGGCTGATCGATGCTTACGCGCATGTACAAAAATTCGGTGAAGTATGCCCTGCTAATTGGGAGGAAGGTAAAGACGCTATGCACGCCACGCGTGATGGTGTCGCTAGCTATCTGGCTAGCCAAGTTTCGCTTAGCTAAGCATATTCAAACGCGGTAGTGCCCCTCTAAGGGGACTACCTTAATTAAAAAGGAAAACTATTATGCTACAAGAATTAGAAAACGACAACCTTTCAGATATTGTAAAAAACAACGAGGTAGTATTGGTCCAGTATTCAGCGACATGGTGTGGCAATTGTAAAATCATGAAACCAAAGTTTAAAAAACTGGCTTCGGAAAATGAGCAAATCTCTTTCGTCATAGCGGATGCAGAGCGGTTTCCTCAATCAAGGCAGTTGGCCAATGTCAGCAACCTCCCCACCTTCGCCGCGTTTAAAAGCGGTCGATTGGTAAATCAGGTCCAAACAAACAAATTTGACCCGCTAATTGAACTGTTGAATGAAGTTACCCATAATTAAGCACCTGGTCGAATTCATCGAACAAAACGATTCCGACTATGTCCTGGAAGCCATTGAGACGCTCGAGGCGCTTACCGAAGTACCTTCGTTAAAGGACGAAGAATTGGATGTAATTGGCGAGCTGATTTCGAATATGTACGGAGCAATCGAAGTAGATAAGTTAGTAAAAAGCGGAGTTGAGCGGAAAGAGGCATTAAATACCTTTATGAAGCGTGTACTCGGATCGATTGACAAGGCGTAACAATGTTCAAAACCACCCCTTTGTGGAAAACTTGCGCCTTTACAGCCAGCCAATATTGCCAGTGTTTTTGTAACTTTACCGTTGTTAAAGGTTAACTTCTTAAGGCTGGGTTCGTATTCTCGATTACTGCGATGTCCATCTAGAGGTATTGCTGAAAGGGCCGTTTTAAGATTTAAATGATTTTTTAATTGTTAATTTGCAAAAGCCGTCCCGGTGTACACCGGGACGGCTTTTGTTTTGTTCCCCACAAATCTTATCTTTAAACCCATAAAAACTCGCAAAGCCGAGGCGAATGAAAGCTTCAAAATAGGGGTTCCATGAAGCCGTTAAAGAACAAACCCTTTTCGCATGAACATAAGACGTATTGCCTTTTTCCTCCCGCTTTTTCTTATCACATCTTTCGCAATCTCTCAAACGCAGAAACCGAAGCACGCTGGCGAAATCAAACAAGCCATCAAGAAGCTAAACATCTTGGGTTCGGTATTATACCTTGCAGCCCATCCCGACGATGAAAATACCCGGCTAATCGCTTGGTTAGCCAAAGAAAAGCAATATCGGACGGGCTATCTCTCGTTAACCCGTGGCGACGGCGGTCAAAACCTTATTGGAACGGAACAAGCCGAAGAACTTGGCCTCATCCGTACCCAAGAACTTTTGGCTGCGCGTAGTGTCGACGGAGGGGAACAATTTTTTTCACGGGCGCTCGACTTTGGGTTTTCAAAAACATGGAATGAAACATTTCAATTTTGGGGCCGCGAGAATATCCTTGCGGATGCCGTATGGACCATCCGAAATTTCCGACCCGATGTAATCATCACCCGCTTTCCGCCCGACGAGCGGGCTGGTCATGGGCATCATCAAGCATCTGCCTTATTGGCCATCGAGGCCTTTAAAGCCGCCGCAGACCCCAAGCGATTTCCCGAGCAGCTTGCTCATGTTTCTGTTTGGCAAGCAAAGCGGCTACTTTGGAATACATCCAACTTTTTCCAAGGTTCTCCACCCTCTTCTGAACATTTGCTGATAAACATCGGCGAATACAATCCTTTTCTAGGCGAATCGTATGGTGAAATCGCCGCAGAAAGCCGGTCTAAACACAAAAGCCAGGGCTTTGGATCCGCCCGGCAACGGGGCAATAGCATCGAACGCTTTGAAATGTTAGCAGGGGAGGCCCCAAAAGACGAATTATTTGATGAAATCGAAACGTCCTGGAAGCGGGTAAGTGCTGGCGAACATATTTCGCACATGATTTCGACCATCTACAGCGATTTCGATGATGAACATCCCGAGAAGTCAATCAACGGGCTTATTGCCCTTCTCGGGGAAGTGGAAAAAGTAAAAGATGCGTACTGGAAAAAACAAAAAGCCGCAGAAATAACAGACCTGATCATTGCTTGTGGAGGAATTTGGTTTGAAAGCTACGCTCCCCAAGCCAAATATGCTATCGGCGAGCAAATTCCTGTCAACACAACGTATATCGTGCGGCGCCCCGATGTGGAGGTATCCATTGGAAATACAACGTTGACTTTCAATGAACCCTACGAGCAGTCTTCTATCGTTGCAGCCAAGGGCACAACACAACCGTACTGGCTTCGTAGCCCACATAGCTTGGGAAGTTTTGTAGTGAATCATCAAGAAAATATTGGCCGCCCTACCAATTCCGATGTACCCAAGGTCTCCATCTCCTTGCGTGTCAATGGCCAGGAACTCAACGTGGAGCGTCCGGTCGTCTACAAGTACGTCCATCCCGTGCGGGGAGAGGTATACGAACCCCTAACCGTCACTCCACAGATAACGGCAACCCTCGGGCAAAAGGCATTCATATTTAACGGCAGTGAACCCAAAACGGTTGAGGTGGTCTTTACCGGGCACACTCAGGATCGAATCTCGGCCACTGCCATGATCCGTCTGCCCAAAGGTTGGCGGGTGGAGCCCGAACAAGTACCGCTGGAGTTTTCCGCAAAATCAGAGGAAATTACTTCGAGATTCACGATTTATCCGGCCGATAAAGCATCTCTTTCCGATTCGCTGAGCATTGTATTCCAATACCCCGATTCAATCGAAGCGGCCTGTGCAATGCGCGCCATTTCGCACGAGCATATTCCCAAAATCACCTGGTTCCCGCCCGCCACTGCCCGCTTAAGTAAAGTGGAAACCGGGGTTTCGGCGACACGCATTGGCTATTTGCCGGGTGCAGGCGACCTAATTCCACAGGCATTGCGCGAAATCGGTTTACGTGTGGATATCCTGAACGAACAGGATGTCCTTGCAGGCAATCTGTCACAATATGACGCTATCGTAACCGGTGTGCGTTTATACAATGTAAACGAACGTATGCGTTATATGCAACCGCATTTGATGGCTTATGTTAAAAACGGGGGTACATTGCTCGTACAATATAACGTGAGCAGCGGATCACTTCCTTCCGATCTTGGCCCTTACCCACTGACCTTAAGCCGGAGCAGGGTGACCGATGAAACCGCCCCTGTGACGATATTGAACGCCGACAGTCGGATACTGAACTATCCAAACAAAATTACAGCGGCTGATTTCAACGGTTGGATTCAAGAGCGCGGTCTGTATTTTGTTGGTGACGCAGACCATCGGTATGACCAACCACTCCGCATGGCCGACCCCGGGGAGGCCCCCAACACCGGATCCCTGTTGGTGGCGCCATACGGAAAAGGTAACTTTGTTTATACATCCCTTGCTTTTTTCAGGCAATTGCCCGCTGGCGTACCCGGTGCATATAGATTATTCGTAAATTTGCTGGCAAAATCCAATTGATTAAACGAGTAAGAACATGGAGAAACACATCGAACCGCATTCTGAGGAAAAAAACATCAACGGTTACTTTTATTTGCTGGGTGCCGTATTCGGCGGTCTTACGGGAGGCTTTATACAAGAAAATTTTCTCGGCACCATCCTTGGTATCGTTGTCGGACTGGCGCTTGCTGGCTTTTTCGTAGGCAACCTGCTCAAAGGGCGAGCGCATGACCGATAAGGGACTTCCTCCCTTCATCCGCAACTGGCAGCGTTTCTACTGGATTGTCGTGCTCTGGTTGCTGGTGCTAATCCTTCTATTTTACTTATTCACGAAGTATTTCGGATGAGTACGACAGATTGGGTGGTGTTGTTTTGTACGCTTTTGTTGATCGTCGTTTACGGGGTATACAAAAGCAAAGGCATCCGCGATATTGATGGATATCTGTTGGGCAATAAGTCGTTGTCATGGTATCATGTCGGTTTATCGGTGATGGCCACACAAGCCAGCGCCATTACCTTTCTTTCAGCGCCGGGGCTTGCGTATACCTCAGGCATGAGTTTTGTCCAATTCTATTTTGGCCTACCGCTGGCCATGATTGTGCTTAGCATATCGTTTGTTCCCATATTTCACCGCCTGCGTGTCTTTACCGCCTATGAATTTCTGGAAAAACGGTTTGATGTGCGCACGCGTGCGTTTACCGCGTTGCTCTTCCTTATCCAGCGTGGCCTTTCCACCGGTATCACCATCTACGCTCCCGCAATCATCCTGTCCAGTATTTTGCAGATCGATGTAGTCTATACCACGCTTTTCATGGGTACGCTTGTTGTGTTGTATACCGTTTATGGCGGTACGAAAGCCGTATCCTACACCCAGCTTCTTCAAATGGCGATCATTTTTGGCGGACTGCTCACAGCCGGCATACTGGTTGTTTATATGCTTCCCGACGACATCGGATTGGTCAAAGCCCTCCACATTGCCGGTAAATCGGGCAAAGCCAACGCCATCGATCTTTCGTTCGACTGGAATAACCAGTACACGCTATGGAGCGGGCTCATAGGCGGCTTTTTTTTGCAGCTTTCTTATTTCGGCACAGATCAAAGCCAAGTCGGCCGCTATCTAACAGGCTCGTCTGTGAGCGATAGCCGCATCGGCCTCTTGATGAACGGACTGCTAAAAGTGCCCATGCAGTTTGCCATACTGCTTATCGGTATTTTGGTATTCGCCTTTTATCAGTATAACAGTCCCCCGATATTTTTCAACAAATATGAACTCCATAAAATCGAAGACAGCAAATATGCGGATCAGGTAAAGCAACTCGAAATCGAACACCAGGCGATTTTTGAAGAAAAACGACAGCAAATACACCGGCTGACCCAGGCGCTTGATACCGATAACGATGCTGCGATTGCCGATATCCGCAATCAACTGCATCATGCCGACGAACGCGCAAAGCAGGTAAGGCAAGATTTGGTAAATTTGATGCAGCAAAACGATGCCCTCGCCGACACGAATGATAATAATTACATCTTTCTGTCTTTCGTAACCGAAAATTTTCCCAAGGGACTGATCGGGCTGCTAGTTGCCATCGTTTTCATGGCATCCATGGGTGCCACATCCAGCGCTATCAACTCACTCGCATCCACCACCGTTATTGATATCTACAAACGCTTCGTCAGTAAAACAGGCAGTGAACGGGGATACCTGTCCGCATCGCGCGCATTCACCCTTATGTGGGGGATATTTTGCATTATAATCGCTCTTTACGCCAGCAAACTGGGCAACTTATTGGAAGCGGTCAATATCCTCGGCTCATTATTTTACGGAACTATATTGGGGATTTTTGTAGTCGCGTTCTATGTAAAACGGGCGGGGGGCAAAGCCGTATTGTGGGCAGCCATTCTTACGGAAATCATGGTAGTGGCCTTATGGTGGTTCGACTCGATGGCCTTCCTTTGGCTCAATCTGGTTGGATGCGCCGGTGTGGTTCTCTTCTCCTTGCTTCTTCAGGGGACTCGTTCAAACCAGCAAACCGTCACTTCTACGCTGCAACCCAAATTGTAAACGGCTACTGTTTTTGATACAGATTGTACAATACACTGACGTCATATTCCGTCAATGTCGCGCTGATATCGTGTTGTATATAATGCAGTTTAAACGCTTTTATCGCGGCCTCCAAATTGCGGGTATCATACCCGATGATGCGCAATGCATCTTCGGGATTAAAATTGTCAGGGGGCGTCGGCAATACCGCATCCGGCCAAAGCCCAAAGCCGCGTTCGGCCAGACGCTTCCAAGGGAAAAAAGCACTGGGATCCACTTTGCGGGACGGTGCGATATCCGAATGGGCGATGAAATTTGCGGAAGGAATATTATAGCGCAGCTTTAAGGTGTCCAAAAGATTCAGTAAGCTATAAATCTGCGGTTCGGTAAAGGGCTCATGCCCATTGTTATCCAATTCGATTCCGAGCGAAACCGAATTTAAATCGGTCACGGATCCCCATTTGCCCGCACCTGCATGCCATCCACGCACATAATCACTGAGCATCTGATACACCTCTCCGTCACGGCCAACAACATAATGGGCACTTACCTGCGAATGGGATACGGTAAATGTATGAAGCGTTTGTTCGACGCTGTCCTGTGCCGTATGATGGATGATTACATAGTTGGGCTTACGTAGATTAAAATGGATGGATGCCACCTGCCGCACTTCACGCTTGGCTTGTGGAATTTCGGATATTATGGGTATTCCAGCCGAATCATACGCCACGGTAAGACGTGGGGTGGCAAATGGCAAGGGTGCTTGCATTTGCTTGGTAATCGCTTTCAGTTGCTGTTTATATTGTTTGTTCGTTTTGGTGTAGCGATTGGCGGTACATGCTGAAATCACTGATATCGCCAGTAAAATCGGCCCCACAGCGCTCGCACAAAAACCTCTGTTAGCCATAGCTACCTAGGAATTTTGTACAAAAGCCCCAATGCCAATGTTTGACTGGTCTGTATTGATTCATCCAATCGACTATCATACAATAGAATACCACTCAAGGTTACATTGATCAAACGGGTAACCGAAGCCGTCAGAGTAGCGTCCAACCGGTGGGACGGGTCCGTCAATTCGTTATAATTCGCAAACATATTATAACGACTTTTGAGATTGAGATTATGTCCGATGTTGCGATCAAGAAAAGCCGTCAGCTGAAATGCGAGATCATTCCGGAAACGTTTTCCGGGCTCCACACCAAATCTCGGACCGGTTTCATCCGTAGGCAATAATCGGTCGTCCATAATAAATGTTTGCCGCGCGGTACCTGTGCCGATCCGTAAAGAAAATGTATTATCCGGCTTATATTCGATACCGAACGATTCCGTTAGGTATCCCGGAGCCATAAAATTGGATATAATGCCCGTGATGCTGTCTCTTCCATCACTACTTTTTCCATAACTATTACCGATATCAAACTGGCTTTCGTAGGTTAGCGAGGTAAACAGTGACCAATGTTGGGAAACTTTCACGGAAAGCTTATTGTCCCAGAAAATTCGGTCATTGTTTTTGCGTGGTAGTTGGTCTTTATTTTTCTGCTTTCCGTATTGCAACATCAATTCGGTAACGAAATTGGTATTATTGCGTGTGTAATCGGATTTATGGTTTACGAGCAACCCCACCGAAATCGAGTTGACCCCCCCACCCGTCCAGTTTTCACTAAAAGACGCCTGATTAGCATTGATACCAAAGGATGACCAATGACGCCAATAAATCACCTTCAAATCCAAGTTAGACATCGGTAATTTAACCGGACGTATCCCCGGTTCAGCTTTTTCAACTTTAAGGCTATTGGAATCCGGTCGATAACGTAACTCATCTAAATCATAGATTTGTGCGCGGCCAATTGAAATGCCAAAAAGCAACAATGCGAGCAAGGAGTAAAACTGTCGTTTCATATCTGCTGCTAAATTAACAAATATCGTGCTGTTTTTTTCTTTACGTAATTTTATTTATCCGTTTGCGGAAACGGAGGAAGCCTACGCGCAGCTGGATTCTGTCGATATTGTGCCAGCGATGAACGGATATAAAAAGCTAAATTGTAATCGTTGGCACTTAAAATAAAATAATATGAGGGGCGGTATTGCCGCATAAAATCAGCCAACGTTGCACCGGTTAAGCCCGTCACCTTACTCACCAAATCAGGCGTAAATCGATAATCAATTACCGATTCCCGGTAGTCTTGCTCGATGATTTCTTGTAACCTTCGCGAATTCTTGCCTTCACGGCTAATCAACTTATACAATGCATCAATGCTAACCCCGGCTCCCGTCGGCCCTACAGAAAAGATCGATCCCGCATTTCCCTTGCTATAGGCCGTGCTGTACTCACGCTTGTTTTCTTCCAACCGCTCTTCAGGACTACGCCTGGCAATAACCGAAACCTCATCCAACCAGATGGAAGACCGCTCCATGTTGAACAACACCACACTTTTATTGGAGACAATGAGCGTATCCGGATAGTAACCTTTGGCCGCCGCAATTAAAATATCTCCGGGAGAAGCTTGAATCGAAAACTCGCCCCGCGTGTTGTTGTATCCGCCGTCGTCATTGGCTGTATTATATACATATACCTGTGAAATGCGTTGTTTGGTATGCCTGTCAAACACGATTCCCTGTACAGCTGTCTGCGCCAGCGCATCACCACAAAATTGGATACTGAGAAAAAGCAGTCCAACAAAAAAACGATTTATATAATTCACCGCCCTAAAACTACAGCTAAGTTTGCAGTTGACGAAAAATTTAACATCAATTTGCAATATCGAGCGCTACGGTGATATCAGAATAAGCTGGCCTATAAAAAGAGACTCGGTTTTCAACCCATTTAAATCCTTCAATTCACTGGTAGACATTCCATATTTACGGGCAATGGCGGCCAATGTATCCCCTTGCTTCACCTCGTGGATCTCGATTCGGACAGGCGCTTTGGCTTGAGCAATTTCAGCTTCCTCCGGTTTATTTTCAACCATCTCTGTTTGGACCAATTCCTCCCTTTTGACTTTTTCGGTCCGGCTCTCGCCCCGGTCATATTGATACAATTGATAGCGCTCGATTATCTCCACCAGCATATCCGCATAGCGGGGATTGGTTGCGTAACCGGCCGACTTAAGTCCTTTAGCCCACCCTCTGTAGTCGTCCTTATCCAATTCGAAGAGCGCCGCATAACGCTTTCGCAGGAGGAACTGGGAATGATCCTTAAAAGAATCTTCCGGCCGGCTATATACACGGAAGCAATCGTCACGATGATCATCGTCCTGATACGTTTTTTTACCCGACCATTCGGGCGTACATTTGATGCCGAAGTGATTATTTGCCTGTCGCGCCAACGCACTGTTGCCGTTTCCCGATTCGAGAAGCGCCTGGGCCAATTTGATGCTCGCTGGTATTCCGTAACGCTCCATCTCTTCGACGGCAATGCCTTTGTAGCGCTCAATGTACTCCAATCCCGATGTGCTTGGATACGAAGTAGAGGGACGCGGGTTTTGGCGATTTTGCTCACCCGACTTTTGTATCGGCACGGGCCGCTTGGTTACCCGGGGATCCTGAAGCACATCTTGCTTGGATAAGCAGGAAGAACACAATGCCGCAATCAACAAAGCGTAAAAATATCTTCTCATCTATAGGATCAATTGTTGTCCAATGCGCAATCGTGAATGGGTAAGGCCGTTGTTACGTTTTAATTCCTGTACAGTCGTGCCATATTTCCGAGCAATGTCATAGAGTGTATCGCCCTGTTTCACTGTATACAGTTCGGCGTTATCCGGTTCATCCAGCGCGGCCACAGCCGTACCTTCCTCAGGCTTCATGTCTAACTCATGAAGGTTATACTTCTGAATGATCCCGATTACTTTGGACGACCAGGAGGTACTGTGAGCGTACCCTGAACGGGCAATTCCTTGTACCCATTTTTGATATTCATGAGGTTGATACCGCTCAAATAGCTGCTCGGTTTCCTTTCGCCGTTTCAAAAATGCAATAAAATCGGCAAAGGATTCCTCCACAGAATCATATCCCTTATACGCCGAACGGATTATCTTGCTATTGTTTGGGCCTTTGATGCCAAAATGATTATTAAGATGCCGTGCAACGCGGCTGGTCCCGTATGCGCTCTCATGCATGGCGATGGCTAAAATGATGCTTGCGGGGCAGCCATATTCCTCCATATAATGTAAAGCAGCCTCTTTATATTGTTCAATATACGTTTCAGGTAATTGCTTTTGAGCCCGTAATTGGAAGGCATTTCCCGCTACTAAGCTAAGGGTAAGGAATAAGGCAATGAACACAGTGTTAGTTATTCTCTTCATGCGTCAATGGTTAACTTCTCATCGCTTACGCAACAAGTACACTCCATCCCGAATGGGAAGAATCAATTTATCAACACGATTATCGGTCGTCAGCTGCTTGTTCAGGGCAGCAATCTGTAGGGTTTGGGAATCGGTGGCATCGGCTATCACTTTTCCTTTCCATAGTACGTTATCGATGATGATCACCCCCCCCTTTCGCATTTTTTCGAGTGCCAGCTCATAATAACGACCATTATTCTTTTTATCGGCATCTACGAAGGCCAAATCAAACGGTCCTTCCAGTTGAGGAATGATAGTTACTGCATCACCAATGTGGTAATTAATCGCATGGTGCCACTCAGACGCCCCGAAGTAACCCCGCACCCGATCTTCCAGTTCTATGTTGTTGTCGATCGTATGGATTTCACCCCCAGGAGCAAGGCCTTCCGCGAGGCATAAGGTCGAGTATCCCGTAAACGTGCCGATTTCCAGAATCCGGTGAGGCGATACCAGCTTACTTAAAAAGGCCAGCAACCTGCCTTGGTAGTGGCCTGACAGCATATGAGGCTTTGTTTCCTTTACATAGGTTTCCCTATGGATATGCTGCAACAGCGCAGATTCCGCATCGCAGGTCTTTTCCAGATAGCTCGTCAATAAGTCATCGAACATATCCATCGGACGCAAACTTATATAAAAACCTCGGCATCGTGAAGATCAAAGGAGCAAATTTTTATCAGGGGTAGCAAAAGGTTTGCCAGCAATTTGCATCTCAATTCGCAAACAAAACAATTCAAGTCAGTGATAAACAACAAGATAGAACACACCAGCTGCCCGACAGAATCAGAGCAAATCGACACCTAATTTTGAAGCCAGTTTGTTCAGGTCCTCTTGCACGGCTTCGACCAGTGGAATGCCATTTTTTTGCCGATCCAGGGCGGCTTCGTATTCCGGCTCTCCTGGGATGATGACCGACTGCCGTTCATCAACACGCTTGGCGTGTTTGAACCGTGTGATCCACTGATCCATGTTAGCTTTAAAGTCGGCGACAGGGCGAAATCCATCCACGCGCATGGCGCCCACAAAATGACCGATACCCTGCCCCGGTTGGCCTGCCACGGGTTGAAGATAAGCCACAAATGGGGGCACCCATGGCCCATAATTGGCTCCTGACAAGACACCCGAGAGAATATCAACAATGGCAGAAAGACCAAAGCCTTTGTGGCTACCGTGATTGCGATCGCTTCCCAACGGAAGCAGAGCCCCGCCTTTTTTGACGGCCGTCGCATCGGTGGTGGGTTGTCCTTCCACATCAAGTACCCATCCGTCGGGGATCCGTTTACCTGCACGTTCGGCGATTTCCAGCTTACCATTCGCAGCGGCAGAGGTAGCCATATCCACCACTACCGGGGGGTAACTGCCCGCCGGGAACGCATAACAGATGGGATTGGTTCCCAACAGCCGTTCGGATGAAAAGGTAGGAGCAACCAACGGGCTTGCATTGGTGAGGGCATAGCCGATCATCTCTTGCGCTACCGCTTTGAGTGCATGATAGCCGGCAATGCCAAAATGGTTAGAGTTGCGGATGGCCACCCAGCCCGAACCAAATTGCCGTGCCTTTTCGATGGCAATGTCCATCGCAAAGGGCGCAGTGACAAGTCCTAACCCACCGTCACCGTCGACCGTTGCCGTTGTGGGGGTTTCGTGTACTACGCGGACCCGGGGCTTAGGGTTGAGGCGTCCGCTTTCCCATAGCCGTACGTAGCCACTGAGCCGGGCAACCCCGTGTGAGTCAATACCTCGTAGGTCGGCCGCAAGCAGCACATCCGCAGCCAAATCCGCATCGGTGTCGGAACAGCCGATGGCTTTGAATACCTTAACCGTAAAATCGCGTAAGCGCTGCTCCGCAATCATTGTCCACTCCTCTTTGCGCGTTGCATAGGATTAGGCCCCGTGGAAGCGCCGCGCGCAGGACCTTGCTGCTGCTTGAACAATTGGAACCGCGTAGGCGTGTGTGTGCGTGGCCAGGCGTTGTTTCCTTCATCGATATCTCCTGTTTCCCGCAGGGGGTCTACCAACACGGCGGTTACTTCCTTGTTTTTTGCAAAGACTTTCGTCACCTCACTCTCGTTTTTGCGCCAGATGTAAGCCGGAATACGTTCGATTTCGGTAGTACCATCGGCAAACGTCCACTGCAAAATAATTGGCATCACCAAACCGCCCTTGTTAGAAAATTTCAATTGATAGAAATGATATTTGCCATCATATAGAGCTTTTTCATCAGACGACAATGACTCATAATATTGTTTAAATGCCCGCTTGTCTTCCTCAGCAATTTCGAAGCGATCCCACTTGTTATAAAAATCCTGCAGAGCGGTATCCGCTTCGACGGCAAAGTTTACCCCTTCATCGATGTTACGTTGGCGCGATACGGTGTTCAGATCGTTCTCAAAGGCAGCCTTCGCCGTTGTTTGTGCATCCTGCAAATTGCCCATGGGTTGGAAATGCTGCACATCGTCGAGGGAAATATCGACCGGATCTATGCTGAAAAACCAACCCCGCCAAAACCAATCGAGGTCCACCGCCGAGGCATCTTCCAGGGTCCGGAAGAAATCAGCGGGCGTGGGATGCTTGAAGGCCCAACGCCGGGCGTATTCTTTGAAGGCGTAGTCGAACAATTCCCGGCCCATCACCGTCTCCCGCAGGATATTGAGCGCGGTTGCAGGTTTGGCGTACGCGTTAGGGCCAAACTCCACAATGTTTTCGGAATTGGTCATGATCGGTTCGAGTTGCTCTTTAGGAAGCTTCATGTAATCGACTATCTTATGCGCAGGCCCCCGACGCGAGGGATAGTCTTTGTCCCACTCTTGCTCAGCTAGAAATTGGCAAAAGGTATTAAGTCCTTCGTCCATCCAGGTCCATTGCCTTTCGTCGGAGTTGACAATCATGGGGAAAAAATTATGCCCCACTTCGTGGATGATTACGCTGATCATGCCGTATTTAGTCGCCTCGGAATAAGTACCGTCTTTATCCGCTCGCCCATAATTGAAGCAGATCATGGGATACTCCATACCGTTGGACGCTTCCACCGAAATCGCAACCGGATACGGATAAGGAAAAGTATGCTTAGAATACACTTTAAGCGTATGCGCTACCACTTTTGTGGAATAAGGGCGATAGAGCGGATAGGCTTCGGGGCCATAGTACGACATGGCCATGGGCGCATGGCCTTCAATGCCCTCTTTGACGCGCATGGCATCCCAAACTAAGCGACGGGACGTGACAAACGCAAAATCCCGTACGTTTTTCGCTTCATAAACCCAGGTTTTTTTGTCGGTGGCCTTGCCCTTCATGGCTTTATGGGCCTCTTCTAAAGTAACCACTTCGACGGGCTCATCCGCTTGCTGTGCCTGTTTCCACCGATCCAACTGCGCCGCTGTCAGCACACTGGCATAGTTTCGGCACTCGCCCGTAGCACCCACCACATGGTCTGATGGCACGGTTATGTTGACCTTAAAATCACCAAATACCAGGGCAAATTCGCCACGACCTGTAAATTGCTTGTTCTGCCAGCCCTGAAAATCGGAGTAGACGGCCATACGAGGATACCATTGCGTAATGGTGTATAGGTAATTGCCGTCTTCGGCGAAATACTCGTATCCACCGCGCCCACCCTCTGCCATGCGATCGCTGATGTTATACTGCCACTCGATCTTAAAAACAAATTTGGCACCGGACTTTAATGGGGTCGGAAGCTCTATCCGCATCATGGTGTAGTTGATCGTATAGGCAAGCGCCTTTCCTGCTCCGTCGGTGACTTTCTGTATCTTAACCCCCAAATCCTTGTCGCTCCTGATCAGGCTTTGCAACTGGCTGGTCGTAACCTGTTCGCTCAACGAGCTTTCGTCAAATTTCTTGCTTTCCGCATCCGCTTTATGTTCATTTTCGTCTAGCTGAATCCAAAGGTAAGAGAGCGGGTCCGGCGAATTATTGGTATAGGTGATGGTTTCCGACCCTATGACCCGTTGATTGTCATCGTCTACTTCCACATCAATCACGTAATCGGCTCTTTGCTGCCAATACTGATGGCCAGGCGCTCCCGAAGCGGTACGGTATACATTCGGATCGCTCAACAACGTACCTAGCTGTTCAAATTTGTTGCCGTGGTTGGACCCCGGGTTGTTCTGGTATTGGGCGTAGGCCGAGAATACAGCCATACAAGCCGCAAACACAAAAAAACGGAGATAAGATGGTTTCACGTGCGTAGTGTTTTTTCGGTAAAGGTAGTATTTTTTTAAATCCGCTCCAACGCCATCACAAGCGCAATACCGAAAACTGCCGCCGATAAAAAGAATGTCCAGTCGCGTTTGGAGACTGAAAATAGCGTGGTCGCAATAAAGGATAGGATCAAGACAATAAAGACAACCGCAAGTTGGCCCAATTCCAGGCCTAAGTTGAAAGCCAGCAGTGGTCCGGCGATGCTGCTTTCTTTGCCCAGCAGCGAACGCAAGTAATTGGAAAATCCCAGTCCGTGTATAAGTCCAAAAAACAGGGCGTAACTGTAGGTAAGCCAATCCGTATTGATTTTCCGTCGTTTGCGTTTCGTGGCAACGTTACTGAAGGCCGTTACAACGATGGTGACCGGAATAAGAAATTCAATCAACGCGGTATCCACCCGGATAAGGTTGAAAACGCTCAGTGCCAATGTCAGGGAGTGTCCAACGGTAAAAGCCGTGACCAGTATAACCACTTTTCGCCAGTCGCCTACAAAATACGTGCAGCAAAGGGCTATGACAAAAAGAATGTGATCATAACCTGCCAGGTCCAGAATATGCTGTAACCCCAACTCAAAATATACCCAAAAGTCTTGCATATTGTATATTATGTTGCGGTATTCGCTACAATATTACGTTAATTTGTTCCGAAAACACACAATCAAGTGATTAAATATGAGTAACCTTTTTATTCAGGCGATTTGGTTAGTGCTGCACCCGTTTTATGTGAGCATAACCACAGTTGACTATAACAAGGAGGCGCAACGCGTGGAAATCAGTTGCCGCATATTCTACGACGATCTGGAGGTTGCGCTCAAAGCGGCGGAGCATGCGACAACAATTGACCTGATCAATCCGGCAAACCGCAATGAAACAGATAGCTTGATTGCTCGGTACCTACGCCGCTCTATGAATCTTTCCGTAAACGGCCAGCCCCAAACACTGCACTACCTCGGATATGAAATAGAAGACGATGTCGCTTGGTGTTACCTAGAGGCCACGAAGATAACCTCCGTACAACGTATCGCCGTTAACAACCGATTATTGTTTGACCGATTCGCCAAACAAAGCAATATTTTACACGTAACGGCCAATGGTACCCGAAAGAGTATCAAACTGGACAATCCCGAGCATCACGCTGTTTTTGAATTTACTCAAAATCTCCCTCGCTGAAATCTCCGTTAAACAGGCTGCCCAACATATCGGTAAATCCAACGCCTCCATACAGGTAATTTTTGCTAAGCTGCGAGTATTCTGCTAGCCCGTGCAAGACAAATTCCATCAACAGCAGCTGTTGGCTTTCGACCAATTTAGGGTGCAGCTTTTTGACCAATGCAGCCAAGCCGGGCACTCCCATGAGCGTTTTTTTATACTGACTGTCTGATAGGGCGTCGGTAATAGACACCTCGTTTCCAAGTGTAAACCAATCGACGATAGGCGCATAGGGATTTTCGCTCTTTGACTTCTTGGCTTTCTCCGGATGGAGGAAATATTGGGTGAATAAGGTTTTGATGGCGCCACCGATCAGCCGATGCGCCACATGGACAGGCCCCTCTAGCTCGCCCTCATACACCAGCTCAATTTTACCGGTGATGGCAGGGACAATGCCGGAAAAATCAGCCAACCGGGCGACGGTCTTTTTCTGCCCCGAAATCAGTAGTCTCCGTTCGGCGGCACTAACCAGATTTTCGTACGCAGAAATGGTGAGACGCGCCGATACGCCCGACTTTTGGTCAATGAATTCACTTTGCCTGGCTTCAAACGCAACCTGCTCGACTAAATCCTTCAGCAGGCCATCGACCTCAATGGCTGCTTGCTGCTGGGGAGTAATATGCGCCTCCTGAAACGTAATCTTGCGGGAAATGTCAATACTCTTGGGATAATGGGTGAGAATCTGGCTCTCAATGCGGTCTTTAAGCGGAGTCACGATGGAACCACGGTTGGTGTAGTCCTCCGGATTGGCGGTAAATACGAACTGGATGTCAAGCGGTAAACGAAGCTTAAATCCACGGATTTGAATGTCCTTTTCCTGCAGCATATTGAACAATGCAACCTGTATCCGCGCTTGAAGGTCGGGAAGTTCATTGATCACGAAAATACCGCGATGGGCGCGGGGAATCAACCCGAAATGGATGATTCGCTCGTCGTTGTAAGTGAGTTTCAACGTCGCCGCTTTGATGGGATCTACATCGCCCACCAAGTCGGCCACCGTCACATCAGGCGTAGCCAGCTTTTCGGTATATCGTTCTGAACGGTGCAGCCAAGCAATGGGCGTATCGTCGCCATGTGCCTCGATCTCATTCCGGGCATACCATGAGATGGGATTCATTGGGTCATCAAACAATTCGCTTCCCGCTATATAGGGCACGTATTCGTCCAGCAGATCCACCATAAGCCGGGCGATACGGGTTTTTGCCTGACCGCGCAGCCCTAACAGCAAAATATTATGCCGAGAAAGAATTGCTGTCTGCAATTCGGGAATGACCGTTTCATCGTAGCCCACAATTCCCTGAAAGCCGACTTTGTTTTCACGCAGCAGCTCGATGAGGTTGGCTCTGAGTTCGTCTTTTACCGTTCGGTACCGATACCCTGATTTCTTAAGTTCACCAATCGTTTTTATTGCTATATCCATAAGTTAATTTGCTCTTTGTTTTATCTTTTGATCCTCAGTGCTTCTAATCTATTGCATTCACGGGCACAGGATACGGTAGCGTAGCATTCCGAATCCAGACGCGGGCAAGAGACGTAAACCAATCATCGCACGGTTTTGCGCCGGTTGCGGATGTAGTCTTCGAAGATGTATTCCCCCAGGCCCTGAAGGGAGCTGTAAAACGCTCTGCCTCCATTGGTTTCAGTAAACTGCCGGACGAATTGTTGCAGATAGGGGTCACGGGCAATCATAAATGTCGTAATCGGAATATTCAGGCGTTTGCACTGGGCCGCCATATTGAGCGTCTTGTTGACCACTTTGCGGTCCAAACCGACGCTGTTTTTATAATAACGGCCGTTTTCCTTCAGGCAGGTCGGTTTACCATCGGTAATCATAAAGATTTGTTTGTTGTGGGTTTTGCGCCTGCGTAATAAATCGGTTGCTAATTCCAATCCTGCCAACGTATTCGTATGATAAGGCCCAACCTGCAGATATGGCAGATCTTTGAGCGTGATGGGCCATGCATCGTTGCCGAACACCACGATATCCAGTGTGTCCTTGGGATAACGGGTGTGGATAAGCTCAGCCAGCGCCATGGCGACTTTCTTGGCGGGCGTGATTCGATCTTCACCGTAAAGAATCATACTGTGGGAAATATCGATCATCAACACCGTAGATGTCAAGGTTTTAAAATCCCGCTCTTCCACTTCGAGATCCCGTTCGGTCAGCATGAAATTGCCAATGCCATGGTTCACCTGCGCATTATGGATAGACGAGGTCATATCGATCTGGTCCAGGCTATCGCCATACTGATATTCTCGTCGATCCGCGTTTTTTTCTTCACCCAAACCCGATAGATTGCTGTTGTGGTTGCCCCGGCCACTTTTCCGGAGCTTGCCAAAAATCTCTTCCAGGGCAGATTGGCGGATACTTTGCTCGCTTTTTGCCGTTATCCGGAATTCTCCCGAACCGGAATCCTCACTGAGGTATCCTTTATCTTTAAGCTCCTGTATGAAATCGCCGATCCCGTAGTCGTCATTTGTCAGGTTGTATTGTTTGTCCAATTCATTAAGCCAAGCCAGTGCTTCTCCCGCGTCTCCTGCCGTATACTGCAGCAACTGCATGAAAAGCTTTAGCAGTTCGTCAAAACTGCCTTTGGGTAATGGGCTGGGAATATATTGTGAAAAATGGTAGCCGCGCATATTATTTTCTGTCTAAGTTAGCTCTTTTTTACGATTGTACGAACCAACTGTTGTTTTTTTACACTGTGGCGATTTGTTCATAAATCTGTATTTTTACGAAAACATTCATTATGAAATAATTGTTTTCAGTGGTCTAATGGAACCTGCATTTCCATTGCCCTTTGCGTCAGGCTGACATGCAGGTTTTATAACAATTATTGTTTCTCAGTCAATATTTAGTCGGGTAACAAAAAAAGAATATTTGCATTAAGCGTTACGTTAGTTTATGAAACCAATTTGGAAATGGGTTATTGGCATCGTAACAGGCCTGCTCATAATCGTGGTAGCAGGTGCATGGTACCTAAGCCGACATTGGAAGCCGATATTGGATGCTCAGATCAAGGAGGCCGTCATCAGATCAACGGACAGTCTTTACCTGATTGGTTACGAGGATCTGGATTTTAACTTGATTACCGGTAACGCATCCATTAAGAGTTTGCGGCTGACCGTAGACAGTGGGCGGTATGCCGAACTGGAGCGTATGCAACAAGCACCCGACAATGTATATAACATTCGTATTGAAAATTTACAAATCCGGAGCTTTCATCCGCGCCGGATTCTTACAGATCGGCGGTTGCACATTGACGACATCATTATCGACACACCCGATATACACATCGTGAACAAATACCATGCTTACAACGACACAATTGCGATCAAGCGTGATACGCAAACGCTTTACCAACGTATTTCCGGCATTCTCAATGAGTTAAGTGTAAGTAATGTGCTTTTTAACGATATCCATTTCAGGTTTTCGAAGAAGACAGACACGGCAACCAACGAAACCGAACTGCACAATCTGAATGTCAAAGTGCGTGACATTCTGATCGATTCAATCTCCCAATTTGATACTACCCGATTCTTTCACACACGGGCCATCGATGTGGATGTGCCGGGATTCCGGTACGAAACCCCCGACAGCTTTTATTACGCAAGTTTCGATCGCCTGCAAATCGCCACGCTATATAGACAAGTCACACTTACGGGATTGAAGTATGCGCCCCGGATGAGTAAGGACGAATTTTATAAACGAAAAAAAATGGCAAAGGAGATGGTGGTAATCGCGTTTCCGACCATACGCCTGGAAGACATCGATCTGCAACGCTTTGTAAACAATCAGAAAATACACGCCGGCAGCCTACATATTGACAGCGGCACCGTGGTCATATCCAATGATCTGCGGTACCCGAAACACGTTACCGATAAAATTGGCAAATCGCCGCATCAATTACTGCGCAAAATGAAGCAACCCCTGAAAATCGATTCTGTTGTGCTGAATAACATCGACATCAGTTATGCTGAAGTGGGCCGTAAATACCAAAAGGAAGGGAAGATAACCTTTGATCGAACCGGTGGCGTGCTTTACAATGTGACCAATGATTCGCTGGCGCTGATCCAGAACAAAACCATGCGGGCAGATTTGACGACGTATTTGATGGACATTGGCAAATTGAACGTAGAATTCACTTTTGATATGCTGGATAAGCGAGGTTCGCACACCTATAAGGGGTCGCTTGGCCCAATGAATGGCAAACCGTTGAACCGGATTATCACGCCGCTGCTAAATGCAGAGGTAGCCAGTGCCAATATAAGGCGTTTGAGCTTCGACCTTTCTGCAGACGATTACCGATCCAAAGGATCATTGCGCTTTGACTACAACCAAATGCGACTTAACCTACTAACCACTACCGAGGAAGGCAAAAAGGGATCGATGAAAGTAGCCTCCTTTCTGGCAAATAGTTTCATCATTAATGACAGCAATCCAGATGCAAATGGCCAATACCATACAGGCAGGATCAACTACACACGACCCCATACGTATTCGTTTTTTAAAACGCTTTGGCAAAGTTTGCTACAAGGGATCAAAGAATGCGCGGGAATCAGTCCGGAAAGGGAGCGAAAAATCATGAATGCGGCAGAAGATGCCAAGAAAGCCTCCGAGAGAACAAGCGGTTTCTTTAAACGAGTTTTCGGAAAAAAGGATAGGGGAAAAGAAGATTAGTCCGAAAGCGATGTAGTAAAATGCCTTTCCTTAATATTTTGGCCTGAACAGGTCCAGAAACTTGACAAACACCCCATTCTTGGGGGGCAATCCTGCTTGTTCACGTTCCAAGTTAATTGCTTCCCGGCGGGTAAGCGCTACCATATCCATACGTTGGTCCTGTAGAGGCCGGTCATATCGGTCTGTTTCGACGGCGGCGATCCGATCGATTACATCAATGCCGGAAATAAGTTCGCCAAATACCGTATAGTTCTGATCTAGGTGAGGTGTACCACCCAGGGTTTTGTATACTTCACGTTGATAAGGCGGAATTTTGCGCCCTCCCAGTCGCATTTGCTCCAGGCTATCAAGCCCCGCATCAGTAAATGTTCTCCCCTGCACAAGATAAAACTGGGAACCGCTGGAAGCTTTTTCCGGATTCTCATCACGTGCAGCCGCAATTACCCCTTTCTTGTGAAAAAGGCTGTCAGAAAATTCCGCCGGAATGGTATAGTCTGGCCCCCCTTCGCCCAAGCGCTGCCGTTCCGCGGCATGACGGGAATCGGGATCGCCTCCTTGAATCATAAAATTGCGAATCACTCGGTGAAACAACAGGTCGTCGTAATATCCCTGGCGTACCAGCTTTACGAAATTATTGCGATGGAGCGGTGTTTCATCGTATAGCATGAGCAAGCATTCCCCTTGCGTAGTGATGATACGTACGTACTTATGAGGCGGCGCAGCATGCACTAAGCAGATATGGAAGATAAAAAGCGTTATAACGGAAAAAATTCGTTTCATCATGCGTTGCCTAGTTCTTCAAAATAATCAATAATGAGCGACTTTAGAAGCATCTCCTGCTCCAAAAGCGTGTAGTTGGGAATGGGCTTGACAAGCCGCCAATGCGGCCAGCCGTCCTGATCTAATCCCTCCAACTCGTAAAAACCCATTGCGCTGAACAGTCGGCAAGTGGCAATATGCATCAACTCTTCCTTTTGCCTCTTGGTAAACTTCAGCGGGCCTTTACCTAATTCCTGTACGCCGATTAGGAATAGCATGATCTTGATATCGGGCTTCTCCATCTCAAACCGTGCAGCGGTCTCGGTCTGTAATTCGGCCCACTTCCGATTGATTAACGTCGCGTTCACCGAGCAAACTTAGATAAATTGCAGATAAAAAGCAATTATTCACTAGGTCCCTTGCGTTCATTAATATCGCTTCGCAGTTATCGATCTCCCATGTCTTTTGAGACACCCCAATGCGGTGAGGGGTGTGGTAAATCGGTAGCGGCGTATGGAGACCCTCGGCCGGTCGTATGTTGCGGTGCACCGCAACAATCTGTGGAATTATTCCACAAACAGTGTGCGGAAAACGGGCAACGTTCGGGAGCTATCGCCCATACTGACATCGGATGAAAGGACGTTCTCCTTCGTGATCATATTGATTTTCAAACGGGTTGCCGACGGACACCGCAAATAATCGTTGTTTATCGAGCCGATACCGATTGTTGGCATAATATTGTTACGTCACTAATCGTTAATGGAACTTTGAAATAACATTTAACAAAATAACATTCCCGGTTGGGCGTGTAGAAGAAAACGGTAAATTACTTAGTATAGTATGAACTGTTTGTTTTAGTATCTGGAAAGGCGTCGCTTCGGTGGCGCTTTTTTTTTAACAGATGCTATTTCAGTATGTCGATCAATTCATTGCATCGCTGCAGCACGAGACGATAAACGGGCTCAAAGAGGTCATTGTCGTAATAAGGATCCGGAACTTCACTGTCGTCAAGGAAAAGCTGTACGCGCGCGCGGTGATCAGCCGTTTTGGCCTGAGTCATCAGACTGCGGAGGTTTCTGCGATCCATCGCAAGGATGTGGTCGAACGCATCGAAATGACTATCACTGAATTGCTGTGCCCGTTGTTCGCTGATATCCACGCCATAGCGTCTAGCAATAGCAATCGCGCGGTGATCGGGTGGATTGCCCACATGCCAACCGCCAATGCCTGCAGAATCCACGGTCCAGTCAAGCCCCTTTCTGTGAACCAATTGTTGTAAAACACCGTGCGCCAATGGGGAACGGCATATATTGCCGAGACATACCATCAATATCTTCATGATCAATCCTTAAAACTGCAAAGTAAATATGCTTCCTTTTCCCGCTTCGCTTTGAACCAAGATGTTTCCGCCGTGCAGCAGCATGATTTGCTTACTAAGGGTGAGGCCTACGCCACTGCCTGTTTTTCGCGTTGTAAAGAACGGGATAAAAATGCTTTCGAGCAAATCCGGCGGGATGCCTATACCGTTGTCACTTATCTTAATCTGCGGTTTGCCGTCGTTTGCCGAGGCAGACAGCGAAATGTATGGGCTGGGCATCTCCTTAACGGCTTCCATGGCATTGAGTAACAAATTGATCAACACCTGCTCAATTAAATTTATATCCAGCTCCAGTTGCAATTGTGTGTCTTTGAGAATGATATCTAACTCGATATTTTTTTGAATGAGCGAGGGCTCCATAAGCTGGTACAGATTTTCGAATAATTCTGACGCATACACCTTGCTGAGATTAGGCCGCTCGATTTTATTTAATGAACGATAGGTGCCCGCAAATTTAAGCAACCCCTCGCTTCGACGTTTTATGGTTTCGGTGCCGAGCCGGATATCGTCGAGGTCTTCGTTGTTAGGCAGGTTATCCAAACGGCTTTTTAGCGTGTCCGCCAGCGAAGATATGGGAGCAATTGAATTCATGATTTCGTGGGTGAGTACACTCAGTAGTTTTTGCCAAGCTTTGGATTCCGTTTCATCGATGGCCTCGTTAACATTCTGGTAGACGATCAGCTGGAACCTTCCTTCAGGTGTCTGAAATTGGCTTGTGGTAAGCAGCAGCTTGATATTTCCCCGTCCCGCATTTACGCTAAGCAGCCTTTGATCGCCGGGGACCAACTGAATGCTTTTGAGGTAGAGGTCTTCATTTCGACGCTGGAGCGCCTCAAATTTATGGAGGTAGGGAATGCCAAACAGTTTTTTGAAAGCTTCATTCATCCACACAACCTCTTGGGTATCGATGTTGTAGGACAGTATAGCGGTATCGACAATTTCCAGAATCTGCTGCAGGTATTGGTATTGGGTTTCCCTTTCGCTACTGATTTTTTTAAAAACGCCGTTGATTTCGTTAAAGGCGCTTCGCAAAGGCAGCAACTCTGCTTTCGCGTGGCTAAGTGGAAAATGTCGCGTAAAATCACGGTAGTGGGCGGCTTCCGCAAATTCCTCCAGTTCCTTATAGGCCCGCAATTGCGAGCGGAAATTGAGTGCGAGCATCCAAATGCAAAACGGCCCCAGTAGTAAGCTGTATAGGTACTGTTCTTTAAACAATAGATAGGCCAGACCGGTTAAGGCCACTAAAAGCAGTATAGCACGAAAAAAAATCAGCCGCCGAAATCGCCGCATTTAAAGGTCATATTTATTTAGCCGCCGGTAAAGAGCAGTCCGCGTGATTCCGAGTTCCTTCGCAGCCTTGCTGATATTCCCCCCATGTTTTTCCACCACATTGGCGATGGTGATGCGCTCGAGTTCGCCCAAGTTGTGTTCTTCGGGTAGCTGACGTTGCACGGGATGGTTCTGCGACGACTGCTCTATCGCCGAGAAGATAAGGTCTTCCGCCCCCAGAATTTCTCCCTCCGCCATGATGACAGCACGCTCAATGCTATACTGAAGCTCCCGAACATTACCTGGATAGTGATATTTGAGGAGTTTTTGGGCTGCGCTGTTGTCAAGATCCGTCAGGGACTTCCTGTATTTCTCTGCATATTTTTGAAGAAAATGACGGGCAATGCGAAGAATATCATCGCCTCGTTCCCGCAGAGGCGGCACCTGCAGGTCGACCGTATTAATTCTATAGATAAGATCTTTGCGGAAACGGCTTTCATTGGCCAATTCTGTCAAAGGCACATTGGTCGCGCAAACCAGCCGGATGTCTATGGGGATAGGCGTATTGCTTCCCAACGGAATAACCTGCCGATTTTGTAGCACGCTGAGCAATTTGGCCTGCTGTTGGAGGGAGATATTCCCGATTTCATCGAGAAATAACGTGCCGCCATTCGCGGCTTCAAACCGGCCGATACGGTCTTCCCGGGCATCGGTAAATGCGCCTTTTTTATGACCGAATAGTTCGCTTTCAAACAAGCTTTCGGTCAATGCACCGACATCGACTTTGATAAAAGGCCGATCTGCTCGCGAGGATTGCCTGTGGATACCGGTTGCGATCAAGTCCTTGCCCGTTCCATTCTCGCCCAGTATAAGAATATTGGCATCGGTAGGTGCGATTTTATTGATTTTGTACAGCAAGTCCTGCATGACCTCCGATTCTCCGATAAATTCCGAATCCGGCCCCGTTGCAGGTTCAGCTGCCTTTTTAGGGCCCTTCTTCGATAACAATCCGGTAATCACGCCAATGAGCTGTTCATTTTGCCAGGGTTTTACCACAAAATCGGCAGCTCCCTGTTTTAACGACGTTACCGCTAAATCTATCGCGCCATAAGCCGTGATCATGACAACAGGCAATTCCGGTTTAAGCGCCTTTATGCGGCCAAGCCAGTATAGTCCTTCGTTTCCGGTATTGATGGTGCTTTTGAAATTCATATCCAACAATACCAAATCGGGGCTTTCTCGTGCAATTAGGGAGGGGATCTGCTCAGGATTATGTTCTGTGATGACTTTACTTACTTGTTGTTTAAGCAAGAGCCGTACAGCGGTTAGCACATCCGGGTCGTCGTCTACGACTAATATACGTGAATGTTTCATGGAGCTGCTTACTATCCAATCAAAACGTAAAACTACAACTATAAGTTCGGCTCGCAAAAAAATGAAAAAATAATTTTGAATGTCAGGTAACAGCACTATATTTGCAGTCCGAAAACGAAGGGAGCTTAGCTCAGCTGGTTCAGAGCACCTGCCTTACAAGCAGGGGGTCACTGGTTCGAACCCAGTAGCTCCCACCACCACCCGCCACATGGCGGGTGTTTTTTTTTACCTTGGACGCCTGCATACGCATCACCGACCCCTTCCCGCGGGGTTGCGTTCGGGGTGAAAATTCATAGGATGGTAGGTTATGAAAACAGCAAAATAAAGTATCTTCGTCTATGATAAAAACGATAAGCACCGTAATATTTGATTTGGATGGCACGTTAGCGAACACCTTGCCGCTTTGCATACGGGCATTCCGAGCATCCATTGAACCGCTCGCAAATCGAGCCTTATCGGATCAGGAGATCATCGCTACATTCGGGCCTTCAGAAGAGGGCACCATCATGAAGTTGGCGCCAGATCACTATGAACAGGGGGTCGCAGATTATTTAGCACATTACAAAGCTTTCCACGACATGTGTCCCACTGCGTTTGACGGGATTCCGGAATTGCTGGCTATGCTTAACGCCGGCGGTGTAGCGTTGGCCATGGTCACCGGAAAGGGACCTGCGAGCACGCAAATTACCTTAAGCCAATTCCGCTTGGCGGAATATTTCCGGGCCATCGAAACCGGGTCACCTTCGGGACCGGTCAAAGCCATCGGCATCCGGAAAGTATTGGAGATACTTGGAATCAATGATAACAATCAGGCCATTTATGTGGGAGATGCGCCAAGCGACATAATCGCATCCCGTGAAGTGGGCATCCCGGTGATTGGCGCTGCCTGGGCAGAGACGACAGACGCGAGGGCGTTGGAAGCGTTGAACCCGGATGCGTTGTTTTACTCCGTCGCCGACTTTTCGGCGTGGTTACAAAACCGTATTTTCACAACCCTGTGACTTACAACAAGGCAAACTAGTCGTAAAATTTCCACGCAATGCCTACCCGAAGATTGGCGTTGTTCATCGGATACCTTCGCACTGTATAATATCCCGCTGGCCATAGGTGCTGGTTCACGAAGTTATAACTCAGGAAAAGGTTGGCGCGTTTGAGGGTAGCTGTGGCCCATACATCCACAATGGGATAGGTAGAGAACTCGATTCCCACGTTGTCGTTGTAAAACTGTCCGATGTTAATGGCATAGGAAGGCGTTCGGAAAGGGGTGTTGAAGCGAACGTCAAAACCAAGGTTAAAATCGACAATTTTATAGAGCAAGCCATGGTAGTAGAGGCTATGCCAAGTATAGAGTTCGGGAATAGCGAGTACCGCATTGTAATCCGACTTCTGGTACACCGCGAAATTCTTGAAATGAAATCTTCCGAGTGTGACGTTTTGACCCACGGACAGCTTCAGTAGGTTGATGTTGCTTCCCAGTTGTGTGGGCTCAATAACGCGCAGCTTTCGAGAATCACGCTCTGGATTATCCACCTCACTGTAATAGAGGTAATTACTGATTAGAAAATATTCCGCTTTTCCCGAGAACCCTATGGCAGCATTCTGATAGGAAAATGAGAGGTTGGTGGTTTTGGTCTTCTCAAAATTATGATCCCGGGCATCCCATTGATGGTAGGTATAGTTCACTCGCTGAAACAGCCATTCAGGCGATTTGTTTTGGGTATACGCCCCCAGCACAACCCGGCCGATCGTGTTACTCAGCAGGATGTCTGCCTTGGCTTCGTAAAGGTAGTCTCCAAAGTTTGCTCCTTGCACTATCTGATTCAGATCGCCCGTTATGCTAATCCGATCACTGAACCGGTATCCAACACCGGCTTTCAGGGTACTATTTTGGAGGAATGTGTGGTATCCGCGGTCGCGATACCAGTGCATATCATGCTGGTATCCCAGGTCAATTTTCACCTCATTTTTGATAAAAGCCAGGGATTTTCCCCGCAGGTAAAAGCTGTAGCCAAAATCGTTGGTAATCGTATTTACCCGTGTGGTATCTTCAGTTAGCCGGTTTTGCACAAAGGGAAAGGCACCGTTCAAATCTTCTTCGTTCTTATAAAACTGGAAATTTTGAAAACGCAGGTTTAGACTATGGGACATGCGGTTCGTAGGAAGGATCTGCTGTTCGGGCTCACCGGCATGGATTGTATCCAGGCGCCCCAAAAACAGGCTTTGACGAAGGAAGATGCTGTTGTCCCGCCAAGTGTGCCTGGGACGTTCGTCACGGGTGCCTGTAAGCTTGGTAGGTTTCGAGTCGCTGGGCCGCCTATCTGGATCACGGAAAATGGTATCGTTGAGAATGGACCCATTTTCAGTGGAAATAAGCTTATTGAACACCGCGTTCGTCAATAAATTATATCGATGGTTGGCGGATTCATACCAGGCAAAAACGGCAGACTTCAAGTCGTTGTATCGCTGATTGGTGTAATACCCATCGGCACGCGCCGCGTGAAACTCACCACCGATGTTTAGCCGGGGATTGATATTCTGGGTCACTTTTGCGCGAATAACCTGATCGTCAAAAAAGAACCCGACATTGTACAGTTCCGAAAAGGGTGCCCGTGCTCGGTAATACTTGATGGAATCCGATCGGTAAAGGTATCGCTCCAAACTGTGAAATCCGGTCTGGAATCCGATGCTTTTGTTCGGAACAAAAAGCAGGTCACGCGTGGCCAGCCCATAACTGCCCAGGTTGATGCTGGGATTCATCGGTTGATTCTGGGGGTTGTAATACTGGAAATTCTGGTGGAGCGTATCGATTTGATAGGTAAACGTGCCTTGCTTCATCATGGCAAGGGTAGTGTATCGTATATACCTTGCCGAATAAATTACACTATCGACTTTATTATCTTCTGCGGCGCGCGCCGAGTCAAGTGCGCTACTAAATTCTTCCTCTTGCGCATACAACGCAGGCAGGAAAGAAAACGAACACACCGAGAGTAGCAAAACGCGAAGCAACACCTTCATTGCTGCAAAGCTACCAATTCTTTCAATATTACCGCCATCTTCGGTTCAGCGGCGGCGGCCACTTCGACGATTTCAGCAAGCGAAACAGGCCGTAAATCTTCGTGGAAACCTTCGTCAGTGATAACCGAAATGGCGAAGACAGGCAACCCCATATGGTTGGCCACAATAACTTCGGGTACAGTACTCATTCCCACGATGTCTCCGCCAATGAAGCGCATATAGCGATATTCCGCCCGGGTCTCCAGATTGGGTCCGGGTGTGGATACATAAATGGCGCGGTGGACTGTAATTTTCCGTTGTTGGGCAATGGCCATCCCCTGTTGAATCATATCGGCGTCATAGGGCCTGCTCATGTCGGGAAAGCGCGGGCCAAAGCGGGGATCGTTAGGCCCTCGCAACGGATTGTCCGGCAAAAGATTGATATGATCGTCAATGATTGCCAGATCACCTTTTCGCATTGCGGGATTGAGAGACCCTGAAGCATTGGATACAAATAATTTATAGATTCCAAGTGCCTTCATGACCCGTACCGGAAACGTAATCTGTTGCATACTGTACCCTTCGTAGTAGTGAAGGCGCCCCTGCATGGCTACGACACGGCGGCCACGGAGTGTACCGAATATCAGTTTGCCGGTATGAAATTCGACGGTGGAAATCGGAAAATTCGGAATATTGGCATACATGAGTTGGTAGCTGATTTCTACTTCCTCGGCAAGTTTGCCCAAACCTGTACCCAGAATAATACCGAATTCAGGTGTAAAATCACCGATGCGATGTTTGATAAATGACGTGGTTTCTTCAATCAAATGAAACATAGCTTCAAACTTGTTCGCCAAACTTAGCGTAATTTCCGCAAGCGGCAAAACTATGTTCGCGTATCGTTGCCGTGGTAAATACTCAGATAGCTTTCGTAACGACTAGGTGCAATCTCCTCGTCACGAAGGGCCGCCAGTACCGCGCATCCGGGTTCATTGATGTGACGGCAATTATGGAAGCGGCAATCGTTCATTAACGCACGCATTTCGGGAAAGAAATGCCCAAGTTCTTGTTGTTCAATATCGATGATGCCCAATTCACGTATTCCCGGTGTGTCAATCAACTGGCCGCCGAAGGGAAGCGTAATCATTTCGGCAAAGGTCGTGGTATGCTTACCTTTGTCTGACCATTCGGAAACCGCTGCCGTACGAAGTTTTGCATGAGGGTGGATGGCGTTAATCAGCGTAGATTTGCCGACACCGGAATGGCCCGAAATCAACGTGGTTTTATTCCGAAGCAAATCTTTTAAAATTTCGACGTTCGTACCTTTAAGGGCAGAAATTTCGTAGCAGGGGTAGCCGATGGCTTTATAGATTCCTTCGTAATCGCGCAATATGTCCAGGCCTTCTTCAGAGAACAGGTCCAGCTTATTAAATAACAACCCTGCGGGTATGTCATATGCTTCGGCGGTGACCAGAAAGCGGTCGATAAACCCTAGAGAAGTAAATGGCGAGGCCAACGTGACCACCAGCAGCGCCTGATCCAGATTGGCGGCGATGATCTGGGCTTGCTTCGATAGGTTTACAGATTTACGGATAATGTAATTCTTTCGTTCATGCAGATGCACAATGATGGCGGTATCGCCGGCGGCTTCCGCTTCAAGCGTGATGTCCACCCAGTCGCCGACCGCGATGGGGTTCGTGGTTTTGATGTCTTTGGTTCTGAATTTGCCCTTGATCCGGCACTTGTAAGTATTGCCGTCGTCAGCAAGCACCTCATACCAGCTCCCCGTTGATTTGGTGACAAGGCCCCTCATTCCATTACCCGTTGTATCCGTTTGTATCTACCGCCATTGCTGCAAAAGTCGTAAATTTATTTGTGAAGTTATGAATTTGTGCAATGCATCTCATCGCTATCGCCTATCTTTGTACGACACCAATACGTAAAGCACAGGTGAAAAAATTGTTTTTTTTAGATGGTATGGCCTTGATCTACAGGGCTTATTTTGCATTAAGTAAAACTCCAAGAATCACTTCGACGGGATTTAACACGTCTGCGATATTCGGATTTGCCAATACGTTGCTTGAATTGTTACGCACACAGCAACCCTCGCACGTCGCCGTCGTGTTTGATACGATGGCGCCCACGAATCGGCACGCCGAGTTCGAATCGTATAAAGCAAACCGACAGGCCATTCCCGAAGATCTGGCCGCGGCGATCCCCTATGTATATAAATTGATAGAAGGATTCAACATACCCCTCATTACGTTAGATGGCTATGAGGCTGACGACATCATCGGCACATTGGCAAAACAGGCTGAAGCCCGTGGATATACGGTATACTGCATGACCCCCGATAAGGATTTCGGGCAATTGGTGTCAGAGCGCGTCTTCATCTATAAACCCGCCCGATTGGGCAATGGAGCGGAAGTCCTTGGCGTGAAGGAGATACTGGAAAAGTGGGAAGTAACCGACGTCAAGCAGGTGATCGATATCCTGGGGCTTTGGGGAGATTCCGTGGATAACATACCGGGCATACCGGGTATCGGCGAGAAGACGGCCAAGGACCTGATTAAACGCTTTGGTTCCATGGAGAATATATTGGCTAATACCGATCAGCTCAAAGGCAAGCAAAAGGAAAATCTAGAAACGTTTGCGGAACAGGGGCTGATTTCGAAAAAGCTAGCGACCATTCAATTGGATGTACCCATTGAATTGGACGAAGAGAAATTGGTGCTTCGCGAACCCGATCGGGAAGCCCTAGAGCCGCTATTTGCTGAGTTGGAATTCCGTACTCTTGGCAAGCGGGTTTTTGGTGAAGAGTTTAACGTGCTGGACGGAAAGTCGACCGTAGGTGCACAGATGGATCTGTTCGGAAACGCGGTCGACAGCAGCTTGCAGACTCCGGATGCGGCAGCCGAATATGTGCCACCCACGGCCGGCCGTAGTGTCCACAACACACCCCATACCTATTTCCTGGCGGATACGCCGGAGCTGCAACAGGAATTGGCCGCTTTGTTATCCAAACAGCGAAGTTTTTGCTTTGACACGGAAACCACGGGTACAGACGCAAACACCGCAGATTTGGTGGGTCTTTCCTTTGCCATTGAACCGGGCAAGGCTTGGTATGTTCCCGCGTGCCCCGATCGCGATGAATGCCTGCGGTTACTAGCCTATTTTAAACCCGTGTTCGAGGACGAGACCATAGAAAAAATCGGACAGAATACAAAATACGACATCCTTCTCCTCGCCCGGTATGGCATCACCGTGCGGGGGCCGTTGTTCGATACGATGCTGGCACATTACCTCATCGATCCGGATACGCGGCACGGAATGGATGTCCTGGCTGAAAATTACCTAGGCTATACGCCGATCTCCATTACAGAACTGATTGGCCCGAGGGGTAAGAAACAGGGAAACATGCAGGATGTCGATATAGAAACCATCAAAGAATACGCTGCGGAGGATGCCGATATTACCTTGCAGCTGAAGGCGGTTTTTGAACCCTTGCTGGAGCAGGCAGAGGCTATCGAACTGGCTAAAAAGGTAGAGTTTCCATTGGTGCATGTACTTGCCGAAATGGAACAATGCGGAGTCAATATTGATGTACCGGTGCTGCGGCAATTCTCGGAAGCCTTGGAACGTGAGTCGTCTGTAATTGAGAAAACCATTTATGAAAAAGCGGGTGTTAGATTTAACATCGCTTCGCCGAAGCAACTTGGCGAAGTGCTTTTTGAGAAATTACAGCTTGACCCCAAAGCCAAAAAAACCAAGACCGGACAGTATAAAACCGGCGAAGATGTACTCCTGGCATTAGCTCCGAAGAGCGATATTGTAAAAGATATTCTGGAATTCAGACAATTGCAGAAACTCAAATCGACCTATGTGGATGCACTTCCTCAGCTGATAAACCCCATCACCGGGCGGGTACATACATCCTATAACCAAGCTGTGGCGGCCACAGGCCGGCTGAGTTCGACAAACCCCAATCTTCAAAATATTCCCATCCGTACGGAGCGGGGAAGGGAAGTGCGCAAAGCATTTATACCGAGGGATGACGACCACGTGATTTTATCCGCCGATTATTCGCAGATTGAATTACGGTTGGTGGCTCACATGAGCGGAGATGAAGGTATGCTGGATGCATTTGCGAAAGGCTTGGACGTGCACCGGGCCACTGCGGCGAAGGTATATGGGGTGTCGTTGGATGAAGTCACCTCTGAACAACGGAGAAATGCCAAAGCCGTTAATTTCGGCATCATCTATGGTCAGTCAGCTTTCGGCCTCTCCCAGAACCTGGGTATTCCTCGAACGGAAGCAGCACAGATCATCGAACAGTATTTTGCGCAATATCCAGGCATCAAGCGTTATATGAATGACACCATCAATTTCGCGAAAGAAAATGGCTATGTAGAAACGTTGCTGAAACGGCGGCGTTATCTGAGAGACATCAATTCGGCCAATCAAACCGTAAGGGGGTTTGCCGAACGAAATGCCATTAACGCACCGATCCAGGGGTCGGCGGCGGATATGATTAAGATAGCCATGATTGCGATACACGAGGCGATTAAGCAACGCGGATTGCGCGGCAAGATGACCATGCAAGTGCATGATGAACTGGTATTTGACGTCCCAAAGGAGGAGTTGCCCGTATTCCGCGAACTTGCTGAGCTGCATATGAAAAATGCCTTGGTGATGTCTGTTCCAATTGTGGTCGAACTGGGAGTGGGGCGTAATTGGCTGGAAGCTCATTAGGCATTAGACAGGTATGGTTGCGTTGCGGTTAGGGCTGTTCTTCTGTTTGCTGGTATTTTCACCGATAACCTTGGCAAATGGGTTGGATTCGACCCAGAAAGTTCCCCATTATTACGAAAGCGCACCCAACGGGCAGACCCGGTTTTTCTATGACGATCACTATTTTTTAGCCGATAAGAACTGTCAGTTTAAGGCGGTCGAACGTGTAGCAAATTATGATTTCCAGCAGCGGGTGTTTGTTGGTCCATTCATTGACTTTAACAACCAGGGCCGGGTGGTTCTAAGAGGAAGCTATCAAAACGGCAAGAAAGCTGGAAAATTCACAGCATATCATCCAAACGGGCAGATTAAGTGGGAAGGCACCTATATACAAGATGTTCCCGACGGGTTGTGGAAATATGCTTATCCGGATGGAAAGCCGCTGCTCGAAGTGGAATACGGCGACCAAGGGATAAAGATCCGTAATTTCTGGGACCGCCGCGGTCGTCAACGGGTAGTCGACGGAAACGGACAATACGAGTTTGCCGTTGAAGCCGATGGCTACAACGAATTCGGATACGTTCGGTATACGCGTAGGGGGAAGGTGGTTGATGGTCAACCCCATGGCAACTGGATCATTGAATACATCTTCAGCGACGGCAAGAAAGAGGGCGCAGGACACGAGTTTTATCAACACGGCAGGTTCATCCGTGGATACGAAAGTTACAAGGACGAAGAATTCTCCGATGCAGCGAGATACCGGCTGCTGCCTGTCGACTTTTTTACCCGGGCCGAAGCACTTATTGGCAAGGAATGTTCCATCGATGAATATTCAGGGTTTACCGGTTATTTAAGTAACCATCTGGAAGATTGGTTTGAAGGTGAATTGGACGAAATACCCGAGCCGTTGAATATTAAATTTACTGTCACTGTGAGTCGGACCGGAGAACCCGAAAAAATAGAAATGGATACGACGTTTACCCGGAAACGGTACGCCGATTTGTTTGTCGAGGGAATTAAGTGGGTGAGGTTTTGGTTCCCGTCGTTCGCAGACGGGAAATTCATTGACGATAAGCTCACGGTAACCATGGAAGCATTTCCCGATGTTGCGGAGCGGAAACTTCGTTTTTTTGACGTCAAAGTCCGGCGGGAGAAAGGAATTTGACACTTGCATAACCTCCGTAAGTTGCCTAACTTCGCTAGCTAAATTCGTTATATGACCATTCACAAAGAAGGATATACCAGTATTGCGATTGTTGCATTGCTTATTTTGGTTGCCAATGCGCTGGTGCACTACTTCTTACCGGATAATGTGTGGATCGTTTGGTTCACTTACGTGCTGTCGTTTTTGCTGTTTGTGACAATCCTTCAGTTTTTTAGGAGCCCTAAACGGCGGATCGCCACGGATGAAAATCTCATTTTATGCCCGGCAGATGGCAAGGTTGTCGTGATCGAAGAAGTGGAGGAAACGGAATATTTCCAAGACAAGCGGCTACAGGTGTCCATCTTCATGTCGCCCGTCAACGTTCACATCAATCGGAATCCCGTGAGCGGTTTGGTCACATTTTTCCGTTATCATCCGGGCAAATACCTGGTGGCTTGGCATCCCAAATCATCGACCCTCAATGAGCGAACCACAATAGCTGTGCGCACCGAACAGGGAAAGGAAATACTTTTCCGGCAAATTGCCGGAGCCCTGGCACGACGTATCGTTTGGTATGTGAAAGAAGGTGCTTCCGTACAGCAGGGGAAGGAGTTTGGGTTTATCAAATTTGGCTCACGCGTAGACGTCTTCTTGCCATTGGATGCCAAAGTCGATGTTAAAATCGGAGACAAGGTCTCCGGCGGCCTTACGGTGCTGGGCCGGTTTCACTAGTTTTTAATCTGCTGCAACGATGAGGTTTCTCTGGTTTGTTTTCATCAATGCGTGTGCCGTTGGCATCTCCATTGCCTGTGTGAACTTTTATTTCCAGCACAGCTGGCTCCACTTTCTCATCACCTTTGCCATCTCGTTTGCCATCAGTTTTTTTGCTTTTTATTACTTATTTCAACGCTATATATATAACAAGATTAGGTTGATTTATAAATTGATCCATAACCTGAAGTTGGGCAAGGACCTGAAAGACGCATTGGGCGAAAAAATGAGCGATGACCCAATCAACGACGTGGAAAAACAGGTAAGGGATTGGGCGAAAGAAAAAAAAAGGGAGATAGATGCACTAAAGGATCAGGAGAAATTCCGACGGGAATTCCTCGCCAATATTTCACATGAATTCAAGACGCCGCTATTTGCCGTTCAAGGGTATATCGATGCGTTACAAGACGGCATGATGCAAGAGGATCCAGAAATGGCTGCTCAGTTTTTGACTAAGGCCTCTCAGAATTTGGATAGATTGACATTTTTAATCAAAGACCTTGACGAAATATCCAAATTGGAAAGTGGCCAGATTCCTATCAACTACCAGAAGTTTGACTTGGTGATTTTGATCAAAGAGGTGCTCGAATCCATGGAAGATAAAGCCAAATTACATGATATATCTTTGGTGTTCAAGGAAAAGTACCATTCTTCCACACTGGTTAAAGCTGACCGGGAGAAAATCAGACAAGTACTGGTCAACCTGGTAAGCAATTCAATAAAGTATGGAAAGACGCGAGGCCATACGAATATACGAATTTACGAATTGTTTGAAGCCGTACTGGTCGAAGTGACGGACGATGGCATTGGAATCGAAGAAAAGAACCTACCAAGAGTTTTTGAACGGTTTTACCGGACAGATAAAAGCCGCTCGCGCAAAATCGGCGGTTCCGGATTAGGCCTAGCGATTGTAAAGCATATCATCGAAGCTCATCAACAAACCATCAACGTGCGAAGTACAGAAGGTATGGGAACGACTTTTGCATTCACACTCGAAAAAATAAAGCCGTCCATTTAGGCTTCCCTAAACCCAGCAAGTTAACATGGAACAATCTGTTAATTAACATTAAGTTAACATTAACGTTATATTTTTGCAGAAATATTTTGTTTATGTCACTCAATAGTATATTCCAGTATTTTGTTCCCAAAGACAAGAAATTCTTTCCCCTGTTTGAGCAAGCCAGTAGTAACTTGATTGACATGGCGAAATTATTGAAAGAGCTGGTAAATCTGGCCGATCACAGTAAACGGAAGGAATTGTGCCGGAAAATCGAAGGCCTAGAACACCGCGGTGACGATATTTCCCACCAGATCCATTTAGAGCTGGGCAAAAATTTTATCACACCGTTCGACCGGGAAGATATCCATACATTGACCAGTTCGCTGGATGATGTGGCAGACTTTATACACGGAGCTTCCAACCGGATAGATCTCTATAAGTTGGAAAAGATTACTGATCCCATTATTGAGATAGCCGATCTGATCCTGGAGGCTACGGAAGATGTGGCTAAAGCAGTTCACGAATTACGCGACCTTAAAAATATTCGGAATATCACCGACTCGTGCGTCCGTATTAACAGTATTGAAAATAAAGCGGACTACATTTTTGATAAGGCCGTAGGTGAACTGTTTGAGTTCGAAAAAGATGCAATCGCGCTAATAAAGTATAAAGAGGTATTGTCTGCGATGGAAACCGCCACCGATAAGTGCGAAGACGTAGCCAACGTGTTGGAAAGCATTTTAGTGAAAAACGCCTAATTAAATAATCCCGAAAGCGTATTATGGTCACAACACTATTGGTTATTGTTATTATTCTTGCGATAGCTTTCGATTATATCAATGGATTCCATGACGCGGCGAATTCGATTGCTACGATTGTGTCAACAAAAGTGTTGTCACCCTTCCAGGCTGTATTATGGGCGGCTGCTTTCAATTTTGCAGCTTATTTTTATTTTACCGACCATAAAGTAGCCAACACCATCGCAAAAACTGTACTCGAACAATACATCACACTTGAAGTAATTTTCGCGGGATTGATGGCCGCAATCGGTTGGAATCTCTTCACCTGGTACTATGGTGTCCCCTCCAGCTCTTCCCATACATTAATCGGTGGGTTTGCGGGCGCAGGCATGACCCATGCGTTTATCCTAGGCGACAGCGCCATCGGCGCTATCAACTTAAAGGCCACGTTACAGATCATATCGTTTATCGCATTGGCCCCGCTCATCGGCATGTTCATTGCCGTGGTTATCACCCTTTTGATCATCAATATATCCAAACGGGCCAAACCCTCTGTTGCCGAATGGTGGTTTAAAAAACTTCAACTGGTCTCATCCGCAGCGCTGAGCTTTGCACATGGAGGTAACGATGCCCAGAAAGTAATGGGGATTATCTTTGTGGCAATGGTTGCTGGAGGGTATCTCGAGTCGGGCGCCGCCATGCCGGAGTGGATCCCCCTCACCTGTTATTCAGCCATTGCCTTAGGGACCATGAGCGGCGGGTGGAAAATCGTAAAGACCATGGGCACTAAAATCACGAAAGTGAATGCTCTGGAAGGTGTAGGGGCCGAAACGGCTGCCGCCGTAACATTGGGAATTACCGAACATTTCGGCATTCCGGTATCTACCACCCATACCATTACGGGTTCAATCATCGGTGTCGGCGTCGTGAAGCGAGTCTCTGCGGTAAGATGGGGCGTTACCATCAGTCTTTTGTGGGCTTGGGTACTGACGATTCCGGTATCTGCGATACTCGCTGGTGCTACCTACGCCGTTATCCACTATTTGTTCTAAACGGCTTTCCGCTCGGTTTGCTTCCGGTTTATGACGCCAAATTTCTTTTGGCTTTTTTTAGGAAACCATATGATTAATCTGTAGATTTACATCGTTTTTGCCAAACTGCCTATAAAAGTAGACATAAACAAGGCAATTTTCCGAGGTGGCCTATCGTGCGTTTGAAGTTTCTTGACAGCATTTAACCCGTTTCCGAGAGGAAACCGGTCGACAGCATAGAATTAGCAAAAAAGTTTATAACTGATTGTTAAACAGCTGAGTGAGTTCTTTATAGATTATTTGGCTAGTGCCTGTTAGTGAGTTTTTTTTAGAAAATCACAGAAAAGAAAAAAACTGGAATAGTATTTGCAAATATTGCGTGAATCAAACTATTGGTTATTTTTGCGAAAAATTAGACAATTAAAAATTTTTAACCTTAAAAAAAACAAGAGTATGAATTATTCTACAATCAAAACGGCAGTTGCTTGCTCGCTCGTTGCGGCCTTAGGGTTGTCCGAAACGGTGCAGGCGCAAGAGCCGACTGTATTTGGCGGAAGGCGTCAATACAGGACGTGGTCAATTGGGGTCAACGGTGGTTTTACAACGCCATCTGTGATCATCGGTGGATCAAATGCATTTAATCAAAAAGTAGGTTTTGGCGGATATAAACTTCGCGAATACTACGGAATCACAGTTCGCAAGCAATTGTCAAGCTGGTTCGGTTTGGAAGCTGCCGGTAACCGTGGCCGTATCTTTACGTACAACAACAACGGTGTAGGAAATGCTTACTTGTTCCCTGCAGAAAACGGTGCCGCAGCTGCGCCTGCCGGTGGATACCAATCTGCAGAAACTTCAGTACAATATGCTGCTAGCTTGAATGGTGTGTTCCAATTGGCTACCATCGACTTCCTGCGCCGCGAAAATGCAGTTAATTTCTATGCAAGCGTAGGTTACGGCTTAATCGCATTTAACCCTGTAGGTTATACAGATGCAGACGGTTCAGCCGGTGCTTGGGATAACAAAGGCGGTTGGGGCGAAGAATTTAACGCTGACCGTGAGTTAGTAGGTGATCGCGACTTCAAACGGGAAACTTACATCCCGGTTGGTGTAGGCGTGAAGTTCAAACTTTCTGACCGCGTAGCATTGAACTTGGGCTACACGATGAATTTCGTGGATGACAAGGCGCTGTTTGGTCCGGTAGTTGACCGTGCTGCTAACGACAAATTCTCGTATACCTACGCTGGGTTAGAATTCTCTTTGGGTTCTTCTTCGAAACCAGATTTGACTTGGCACAACCCTGTATCAACGTTGTATGATGAGTTGAAAGACCCTTCATTGCGTAACGAGCTTGAGGCTTTGAAGCAACGCGTATCTACGCTGGAAGGCCTTGTTGATGAGTTGAGCCGCGACGAAGACGGTGACGGTGTATCTGACAAATTTGACAAGTGCCCAGGCACACCTGCAGGTACTCAGGTTGATGGTGCTGGTTGCCCAATCAAATTCCCCGAGCCTCAAACTCAACAGTCTTCAGCTACCTATTCAAACATCCAGTTTGAATTTGACAGCTCAGTATTGAAGACCGAGTCTTACTCGACTCTTGATCGGTTGTCTTCTGATCTGCGCGAAAGCGGTGCTACCGTTACCTTAGACGGCCACGCATCTGCTGAAGGTTCAGAAGCTTATAACTTGAACCTGTCAAGAGACCGGGCGAACTCTGTAAAACAATACTTGGTTAATTCAGGCGTAGACGCAGCCAAAATCAACGTACAAGCGTTTGGCGAGTCAGCTCCGATTGCTTCTAATGCAACCGAAGAAGGCCGCGTACTTAACCGTCGTGTTGAAATCAAAAGATAAGTAATTTATTCGAATTACAGTCCTAAAACGGCTGCCTCATACAGGCAGCCGTTTTTGCATTTCACGAGCCTAACCGAGATACTCTTAAAACTTTTTCCAAATCCTATTGTTTAATCTGTAGTGTTAGACTAAAAATGTTATACGATGAGCAATCTGAAATTAAAAGGAACCTGGAACGAGTTAAAAGGAAAAGCTAAACAGCAATATGCTGATTTAACCGATGACGATTTATTATATGAAGAAGGGAAAGAAGATGAGCTGATCGGCCGTATTCAGAAGAAGACCGGCAAAGCCCGTGACGAGGTGGTAGATTGGTTGAATCAATTGTAATCGGCTTAACAGATTAGGCGAAGAAGCGTTATGGACAGTTGTCCATAACGCTTCTTCTTTTTAACTTCGTCCCATGTCAAAAAAACAACCTTCTATACTTGTCGTCAATGACGATGGTATCACGGCACCTGGTATCAAGGTATTGATTGAAGAAATGCAGAAACTGGGTCGCGTGACTGTTGTTGCACCTGAAGGACCCCAATCCGGAACGGGCCATGCGATTACGATCGGAAAGCCGTTGCGTATTGATCGCGTCTACATTTACCCGGATGTGGAAATGTATAAATGTTCGGGCACCCCGGTAGACTGCGTAAAGCTCGCCGTAAACAAGGTGTTCAAGGGAAGGAAGCCCGATATATGTGTATCGGGGATCAACCACGGTCTGAATAGCTCCATCAATGTATTATATTCCGGCACCATGTCTGCGGCGGTAGAAGGAGCAATCGAAGAAATTCCTTCGTTGGGATTTTCATACGATGATCTGGAAAATGATGCCGACTTTTCGAACTGCCGTCCGTACGTGAGAAGCATTACCAAGCAAGTCCTCAAAACAGGCTTGGCCAAGGGAACGCTGCTTAATGTTAATTTTCCAAAGACCGACCGGATAAAAGGAATCAAGATTTGCCGTCAGGCCGACGCTAAATGGGCGGAAGAATTCGATGAACGAAAAGACCCCAATAATCGCAGCTATTACTGGCTTACCGGCGTATTTCAGCTGCGTGATCGGGGAGAAGATACGGATGTATGGGCGTTGCAGAACGGCTACGCTTCGATCGTGCCTGTTCAATTCGATATGACGGCACATCACGCAATACCCGAACTGAACTCCTGGGAGTTCGAAATCCAGTAAGTAATGCAGCGAAATTCTTTATTTTCGGGAGTCGGTATCGGACTGTTACCACCTGTAATCGCGCACGTACTGCCGATGTTGATTCCCGGAATTCTTTCCCACGGTTTCAAACCACTAGGTTTATATGTCATAGCCGCGTTAATTAACCTGTTTCTTGTTCGTTATTTCTACCGCAGGGAGCTTGAACCAACGGCGCGTGGCGTGCTTTTGATTACCTTTGCATTAGCGATGTTGCTGATTTTTACTAAGAAGTTATCGTTGATATGAGGTTAACCCTGGGATTTTCCCCCTGTCCAAATGATACGTTTATTTTTGACGCACTGATCCACCATAAAATCGACACGGAAGGGTTGGACTTTGAGGTGTATTACGAAGACGTTGAAACGTTGAATCAGAAAGCGTTCAAGGGTGAACTCGATGTTACCAAACTGAGTTACCACGCTTACGCGTACGCGGTGGAAAATTACGTACTGCTGAACGCGGGAAGCGCTTTGGGCTTTGGCGTCGGGCCCTTGCTGATCTGCAAACGCCCTGAGTTGATGGATAGCAGCTCCGTTCCCGAAAATTTGTTAGTAGGAATACCGGGGAAATACACGACCGCGAATTTTCTTTTGGGGTTGGCATATCCCCATTTAGTCAATAAACAGGAAATGGTATTCTCAGCCGTCGAACAGGCACTGCTTGATGAACGAATCGATCTGGGCCTGATTATCCACGAGAACCGCTTTACCTACCAAGACAAAGGGCTGCATAAGATTATGGATCTCGGCGATTACTGGGAGCGTACTACCGGTGCACCCATCCCGTTGGGCGGAATCGTAGCGAAACGCCAGTTGCCGGAAGAAATCCTACACCGGATCGACCGTGTAATCCGCAAAAGTGTGGAATATGCGTTTGCCAATCCGAAATCCGGCCTGGACTTTATCCGCTTACATGCACAGGAGATGAGCGAAGCTGTAATGTACAAGCATATTGAATTATACGTTAATCGATATTCGCTATCGCTAGGCGACGAAGGAAAGACAGCTATCCGGACACTTTTTGATAAAGCTTGGGGGATGGGGCTGATTCCCCAAACAAACCAGGGTTTATTTTTATCCTAGCACCTTTCGCCAACGGATGGGATTGTGTCAAGTCGGATGTCCCAAATCTCAAATCTAATAACTAACTTTGCCCATTATGCCATAATGACGGTAATGGCCGTTTGGTGTTATTATTGAGCATGCCATATCATTTAAGAGATAACTGATGTTAACATTTTTAAGTAAAATATTTGGTAGTAAGTCCGAGCGGGACATCAAACATATTCAGCCATTGGTTGAAAAAATCAAAACTGAGTATGCGAAGCTGGAATCCCTCTCGAACGATGAACTCCGAGCAAAAACTGCTGATTTCAAAAAACGTATTAAGGAATACCTTGCTGACATTGATTCAGAGATAACCGCACTGAAAGCAGAGGCTGAACAGGAAGGAATCGATATGACCCAGAAAACAGCCATCTACGATAAGGTTGACAAATTGGGTAAGGATCGGGACCAAAAGCTGGAAGAGGTTCTGATGCAAGTATTGCCTGAGGCATTTGCCGTCGTCAAAGAAACCGCCCGTCGTTTCACGGAAAATGCAGAGCTTGAAGTAACTGCGTCGGATTTCGACCGAGAAATTGCCGCGTCCAAGCCGCATGTGCGGATCGTGGGCGATAAAGCTTTTTGGAATCACACCTGGATTGCTGCCGGAAATGAAGTAACCTGGAACATGGTACATTACGATGTACAGCTGATCGGAGGTATCGTGTTACATGAGGGCAAAATCGCTGAAATGGCTACGGGGGAGGGCAAAACGCTCGTAGGAACCCTACCCGCATACCTGAATGCCCTGTCCGGACAAGGGGTGCATATCGTAACCGTGAATGATTACCTGGCCCGACGCGACTCCGAGTGGAACGGCCCCTTGTTTGAATTCCACGGTCTGCGTGTCGATTGCATTGATAAACACCAACCAAATTCACTTTCCAGACGGAATGCCTATGCCGCTGACATTGTATTTGGCACCAATAATGAATTCGGCTTTGATTACCTGCGTGACAATATGGCGCAGTCACCCGACGCGTTGGTACAACGGAAACTACATTTCGCGATGGTAGACGAAGTGGATTCGGTACTGATTGACGACGCGCGTACGCCCCTAATCATTTCAGGGCCGATTCCCCGTGGAGATGAACATGAATTTTACGAACTCAAACCGCGTATCGAACGCTTGGTTAATACCCAAAAGGCATTTATCAATGGCGTTTTGAATGACGCAAAAAAGGCCATTGCAGGGGGCGACACCGGCGTGGAAGGCGGTGGGCTTGCCTTATTGCGCGCGCATCGGGGATTACCCAAGAACAAGGCACTTATTAAATTTCTCAGCGAGGGCAGCAACCGGCAAATCCTTCAAAAAACCGAAAATTATTACTTGCAGGAACAAAGCAAGAATATGCCCAAAGTAGATGCCGAGTTATATTTCGTCATCGATGAAAAAAACAATCAAGTAGAACTCACGGAAAAAGGTATTGAGCTGATTACCACCTCGGGAGAAGATCCCAATTTCTTTATTATGCCCGACGTCGGCACGGACGTGGCAGAAATTGAAAGGTCAGGACTCAGCCCGGAAGAAAAATTGGCGAAAAAAGAAGAATTGATGCGTGATTTTTCCGTCAAGTCTGAACGCATTCACTCGGTCAACCAATTGCTTAAAGCCTATACGCTGTTTGAGCGGGACGATGAGTACATCATCGACGAGGGCAAGGTGAAGATTGTGGATGAACAGACGGGACGTATCATGGAAGGCCGCCGGTATTCTGACGGTCTGCATCAAGCCATCGAGGCAAAGGAAAACGTGAAAGTCGAGGATGCGACGCAGACCTACGCTACGATCACCTTACAGAATTATTTCCGCATGTATCACAAGCTGGCGGGCATGACCGGTACAGCAATTACGGAGGCGGGAGAACTTTGGCAGATTTACAAACTGGATGTGGTCGAAATTCCTACCAACGTAGCTACTCAGCGGGAAGACCGCCACGATCTGATTTACCGCACTGCCCGTGAAAAATATAATGCCGTGGCCGAAGAAATCCATCGGCTCACCCAGGAAGGACGCCCGGTACTGGTAGGTACCACTTCTGTGGAAATATCAGAACTGTTGAGCCGGATGCTTAAATTGCGTGGTGTAAAACACAATGTGTTAAACGCCAAGCTGCACCAACGTGAAGCAGACATCGTGGCCGAAGCCGGACAGCCGGGCATGGTGACCATCGCCACCAACATGGCCGGCCGTGGTACGGACATCAAATTGGGGCCAGGGGTTAAGGAAGCGGGCGGTTTGGCCATCATCGGTACGGAACGCCATGAATCACGCCGCGTAGACCGACAGTTGCGCGGTCGTGCAGGCCGGCAGGGAGATCCTGGGTCATCCCAGTTTTTCGTATCGCTCGAAGATCCGCTGATGCGTTTGTTTGCCTCAGAACGGATTTCCAACATCATGGTGCGCATGGGCGTGCAGGAAGGTGAGGTCATGCAACACAGCATGCTTACCAAGTCCATTGAGCGCGCACAAAAAAAGGTGGAAGAAAACAACTTCGGCATCCGTAAACGACTGTTGGAGTACGACGATGTTATGAATTCCCAGCGTACGGTGATCTATGCCAAACGGAAAAACGCCTTGTTTGGAGAGCGTTTGGATGTAGACCTCAATAATACAATTTTTGATGTGGTAGAAGAGTTGGTGGCAGCCAGCAAAGACTCGGGCACCTATGAAGAATTCCAACTGGAAGTGATTCGTGTCTTCTCCATTGATCCCGATATTGACGCCGAAGAATTTGGACATAGCAATGTGATCTCGCTAACGGACAAGCTATTTGCACAGGTAATCGCTTATTATCATGAAAAAGCCGAAAAAATAGCAAAGCAGACATTGCCCGTCCTGACGGACGTATTTGCCACACGCGGCGGACAGATCGAAAATATTGTGGTTCCTTTTTCGGACGGTCTCCGCGGCATCCAAGTGGCGACCAACCTCAAAAAAGCCGTCGAATCCGGCGGAAAAGAGGTCTTTAAGTCCTTCGAAAAAGGAGTTGTCCTCGCCTTAATTGACGAAGCATGGAAAGAACATCTTCGGGATATGGACGAATTGAAGCAATCCGTACAAAATGCCGTCTACGAACAAAAAGACCCGATTATCATCTATAAGATGGAGGCGTTTAATCTGTTTAAGGAAATGCTGGTCAATATGAATAAAGACGTCGTCGGGTTTCTTTTTAAGGGCGAAATCCCTAACCAGCAACCACAGGATGTACGTGAAGCTCGCCCACTGCCCCGGCAGGAAGCGAGGGTAAAAACATCCAAGCCGGAGTTGGTGGCATCAGGCGGCGGCACCCCGGTCGAAGACACCCGCGAAGTGCAACGTACGCAGCCTATCCGCAACGAGCAAAAAGTAGGGCGAAACGATCCTTGCCCTTGCGGAAGCGGCAAAAAGTATAAAAATTGCCACGGTGCATAGACGCAAAAAAAATAAGTACAATGGTTAAATTAGGCTTTACACTGATTGGTTTGCTGCTATGTTTTTCTGGCAATATGGGATATGCCCAGCGGAAAGGAGAAGTAGAGGTGGTAGCCGACCCGCTCATCGGCTTGATGCAGCGGACCCGTATGGGTACCAGGATCTCGGCCGCACCCGCGAACAAACCACCTGTTGACAGGAAAAATGCTACACGTACGACGGCTATGGGTTTCCGTGTCCAGATTTATTCTGGAGCAAACCGCTCGGAAGCTTATTCGGAGCAAGCCCGCTTCAAGACGCTATATAAAGACATCGATACCTACATCAGTTACGAAGAACCCAATTACCGCGTGAAAGTGGGTGACTTTCGAAGCCGGGGCGAAGCGCAGGACCTGATGCAGGGCCTGCGGAAACAGTTTAACAACGTATTTATATTTACCGAGGAGATCTACGTATACCAATAAAGAAATAGGTAATGAGGGATAAAATTAATTCGATCGCCACACAAATCTATGAAAACACGGTGGCCAACCGAAGGCATCTTCACCAAAACCCAGAACTGTCATTTGAGGAATATGAAACTTCTGCATTTGTAAAAGCGGAATTAGACAACTTGGGAATTCCGTATACGCCGATGGCGAATACAGGTGTGGTGGCGCACATAACTGGTGAAAAAAACTCGGATCGGGTAGTTGCCTTACGTGCGGATATGGACGCACTTCCCATTACCGAAGTACCCGGCCGCGAATACGGTTCAAAACGAGATGGCGTGATGCATGCGTGTGGCCATGACGTGCATACCTCTTCGTTATTGGGAACCGCACGTATCCTTCAGTCACTAAAAGCAGATTTCGGCGGAACCGTTAAACTGATTTTTCAACCCGGGGAAGAACGCCTACCCGGCGGTGCCAGCTTAATGATCAAAGACGGCGTATTGCAGAACCCTGCACCCCAAGCGGTCGTCGGTCAGCACGTGATGCCCTCAATCCCGGCGGGCAAGGTAGGTTTCCGTGCAGGGAAATACATGGCTTCTACCGATGAACTGTACGTAACCGTAACCGGAAAAGGAGGGCACGGTGCGCAGCCGCAGCAAAATATTGATCCGGTGGTAATTACCGCCCACATCCTAACCGCTCTACAACAACTTGTAAGCCGCATTGCCGATCCGAGAATGCCGAGCGTGCTGTCCTTCGGTAAAATAATTGCTAACGGTGCAACAAACGTGATTCCTAATGAGGTGTACCTCGAAGGCACATTCCGCACATTCGACGAGAAATGGCGCAAAGAAGCTCACAAACGCATGAAAAAAATGGCAACCGGCATTGCGGAAGCCATGGGCGCTACCTGCGATTTTGACATTCGCATTGGCTATCCTTTCCTTGTTAATGAGGAAAAATTGACGGGCCAGGTACGGGGTTATGCGGAAGAATTTCTTGGTAAGGATAATGTGTTGGATTTAGACCTTTGGCTTGCGGGCGAAGACTTCGCCTATTATTCGCAGGAAACCGACGCCTGCTTTTACCGACTAGGTACGGGTAATGAGGCGAAGGGAATCACATCGGCCGTGCACACACCGACCTTTGATGTTGATGAAAGTGCGCTGGCACTCAGTACCGGACTGATGGCCTACATCGCCTTGCGGCAATTAGGCAATTAAGAAGGTCGCCCCATGTCTTCGCACCATTTTGTTAGAGAAGACCAAGAGCCCGCACTGATCATCGCAGATGTAAATGGCATTTCGTTATCCCTACTAAATCAGTTGCTGGAATGGAATCCGATGGTCATCTTGGATCGGCATAGCCTGGATTCCGTTATGGAACTGGGAATCAAGGCAGACGTGCTCGTTGCCGACGAACCTGTAGAGCTACCCCAAGATCATATCCGTATTTTACCAATCGCTACGTCATTTCTGGATACAGCCCTCAACTACCTGATAAAACGAAGGTGCCGTGCCGCTAACATTGTATCAACACACACGATGCCTGACGTACTGCTTCGCTATGCAGCGAAAATCCAAGCAGTCCTTTTGGGCAATGGCAGAAGGGTTTTTACCGTCAAGTCCGGATTCGCGAAATGGAAGCCCCAAGGAGAGAAGGTATTTTTATATGGCAATTCAGCAACGGAAATCAAAGGCTTGCAACCAACGGGCGAAAGAGAATACCTCACCGAAACGGACGGCTTCTATTCCATTCATTTTGATCAGCCTTACGGCTTAGTAGGCGAGCAGCTTTAGATCATGACCAAAACACGGATTCAGGCAGCTACACCGTCGGATGTGACAACAATTCACCGGTTAGCCCATGAAATCTGGTGGCCAACGTATGGTGAGTTATTGCCGCACGGTCAGATTAACCTGATGCTGGACCTCATGTACTCGGAATCGGCCCTGCTGGACCAACTCGAGAAAGGCCAACAGTTTGCGCTGGCAATACGGGATAAAGCGGCCGTTGGATTTGTCGGCTTCCAATCGAAGCCGTATCTGTCCATCATGCGGATCGAAAAGCTGTATATCCTGCCTTCCGAACAGGGAAAAGGAACCGGTAAGCAGCTGATTAGCCATGTGTCGGCCCTCGCCTCAGCGGCAAATCTGTCCCGCTTGGAATTAAATGTATACCGCCATAATCCCGCCAAGGCGTTTTATGAGCACCAAGGTTTTACAGTGGTGTCTGAAGTGGACATCCCGTACCACGATTATACCTTGAGGGATTATGTCATGCAAAAATCGTTATAGCTTCTTTTTGGCCGTAAGGCCAAACAATGACAACCTATGATTGTCTCTCATCATGGGATGCTTTCTCCCAAGGTGTAAGATCCATGATGATGAACGATCAAGTAATTTCGATTTATAGCGACGCGTTAGCGATACTACAGAACTGCCAGTGCGAATTTATGATTGGCGGCGGATATGCCGTAGTCCATTACACGGGTGTACCGCGAGCCACCAAAGACCTGGATATCTTCTGCCTGCCGCAGGAGTATCCCAAAATCCTTAAATGTTTTGCTGACCACGGATATCGCACCGAATTGACCGATTCGAGGTGGCTGGCGAAGGTTTTTAAGGACGATTATTTTATCGATATCATTTTTGATACGGTCAACAATATTTGCAAAGTCGATGAGACCTGGTATGAATATGCCGAGAACGGCGACTTCCACGGCGTGCCCGTTAGATACGTTCCCCCCGAAGAATTGATTTGGTGCAAGACGTACGTACAGAACAGGGAGCGCAACGATAGCGCAGATATCAACCACCTGCTATTAAAGACAGGCCATAGACTGGATTGGGCACGGCTTTGGAAGCGCCTGGATACCCATTGGCACCTGCTACTGGCACAACTCTTGATTTTTCAATTCGTATATCCCGCCGATTACCGCGGTATTATTCCCGACGAGTTATTTCTCGACTTGTTGAACCGCGCCAAAGAGCAATACGATCTGCCCCCCTCGCTTGAACGCGTATGCCAGGGGCCGTTAATTGACCAAACGCAGTATGAAGTGGATATAAAGGAATGGAATTATAAGGCATATACCATAAAAACCGTGTAAAGGACAGGGATGGAAACAGAAAATAAAAGAAAGATACGAATAGCAGCAATAGGCGACTTACATATACGTGATACAGACCGGGGAAAATGGAAGGACTATTTCGCCGCAATCAATCGAGAGGCGGATATATTAGTTATCGCAGGCGATATTACGGATACCGGAGACGAAGATGAGGCCACCCTGTTTACCGAGGAACTGCAGGGCAACCACCTTCCCATCGTCGGCGTGTTAGGCAACCACGATTACGAGAAAGGGCGCCACAAAATCATAAAGGAAGTGCTTACACATGCCAATATGCAGGTCCTGGACGGAGAATCAACGGTGATTGAAGGCATTGGATTTGCGGGCATCAAAGGATTCGGAGGCGGCTTTGGCCCACGCATGCTCTCAAGATTCGGGGAAGATATGATGAAATCGTTTGTGCAGGAAGCTGTAGACGAGGGATTGAAATTGGAGCGGGCCTTGTCCCGGTTGGGGCAGCACCAGGGGAAAATAACCAAAATAGCCATCATGCATTACGCACCGATTCCCCAAACGGTGGAGGGCGAACCTTTGGAAATCTACCCGTTTCTCGGCTCATCCCGATTGCTCGAACCGCTTCAGCGCACAGAAGTTGCGGCGGTATTCCATGGGCATGCCCATATGGGGCAGTATAAAGGAGAGACACCTGATGGCACCAAAGTGTGGAACGTATCCCTGCCCGTGCTCGCTCGGCAGGGAAAACCCCACCCGTTCCACCTACTGGAAATCGAAGTTGATGAATTGTCTGACACTCGTGACCGGTTGCCTATCAAATAGCCACTTTTTTTATTTTTGGGCTACGAGTCGTATCTTACCCCCTTCTTGAAACACCTACTAGCAAACGCATGGAAAAACGACATGTCTATAACAGTGGAATCATCGGAAATTGCGCCTACCTTGCCCATATTCAAAAAGACACGAATATCTCGTGGTTATGTTGGCCCTCGTTCGATAGTTCATTTGTTTTTGGAAGCCTTCTCGACACAAAAAAGGGCGGGCAGTTTTCCATCCGGCCAATCAGCGAATATACGAGCCGCCAATATTACATTGAAAACACCAATGTGCTGCGAACGGAAATCACCGCGGCCGATGGAACCTACCGGATTACCGATTTTGCCCCCCGATTCCGCCAATATGAACGTTATTTCAAACCGCTGATGTTAATCCGTAAGATTGAACCTTTGAATGGAAGCCCCCGCATTCGCGTGGTTTGTGAGCCGGTATCCGATTACGGCCAACAATCTTTCCGCAAATTCCGGGGAAGCAACCACGTTGAGTTCAGCAACGGAATGGAGCAAATGCGGTTAACCACCAACGTCTCCATTAGCCATTTTTTCGGTGAAGAGTCTTTTGTGCTGAGCGAAACCAAATATATGGTACTCACCTATGGCCAACCGTTGGAGGCTCCCCTTGAACATACGGTCGAACATTTTCTACGCGAAACTGTCGGCTATTGGCGCAGGTGGATCAAGCATGCAACGATTGCTCCTTTTTACCAGGCAGCGGTTATCCGGTCAGCACTCGCGTTAAAGATACACCAATATGAAGACACAGGGGCCATTATTGCGGCCGGAACCACCAGTCTGCCCGAATATCCGGGCAGCGGACGGAACTGGGACTATCGCTATTGTTGGCTACGCGATAGCTACTACGTAATCACCGCATTAAATCACATCGGACAGTTCGAAGAAATGGAATTGTACGCGCACTACATTACGAATATCGCACATGCGGATCGGGGAAGACTGCAGCCACTTTATGGGATAAATAGTCAATTCGAATTAACCGAGCGCATTTTGGACAATTTGGAAGGATACATGAACAACAAACCTGTGCGCATCGGTAACCAGGCGTATGAACACATTCAGAACGATGTCTATGGACAGGCCATGATCGCTTTGCTTCCCTTATATACCGACTATCGCTTCGTATTTAAAGAGCGTTCGGATGCGGGTCGTTGGGTCGACTACATCCTCCTCAAAATCGAGAAGACAATCGACGAGAAAGACGCTGGCATCTGGGAGTTCAGAAATTTCGCTAATCACCATTGCTACTCCAACCTTTTCCAGTGGGCTGGCTGCTCAGCCGCGTATAAGATCGGGCGCGTTATCGGCGACCCGGGGTTAATGAGCAGGGCGGAGGCACTGATGAATCGTGCGGCACATTACATTGAAGCCTGCTACGATGACAGGCGTAAGGTCTATGCAAATGCAGCGGGCAGCCCTCATCTGGATGCCAGCACCCTGCAGCTGATCATGATGCACTATCTGGATCCGGCATCCGAAAAAGCCCGCGCCCACTTGGAAGCCCTGGAGCGAGAACTAAAAACTCCGCAAGGACTTTTCTACCGTTACCTGCATGCGGACGACTTTGGCAAACCGAAATCGACTTTCCTCATTTGTGCTTTTTGGTACGTAGAAGCCTTAGCCTGCGTAGGCCGCATTAACGAAGCAGTCACAACTTTTGAGCGGCTGTTGTCTTACGCAAATCACTTAATGCTCTTTAGCGAAGACGTCGATGAGACCAATGGCAGCCAATGGGGCAATTTTCCGCAGGCTTACAGCCATGTAGGTTTGATGAATGCCGCCTATCGAATATCCATGAAGCTCGACCGGCCTATTTTTATTGGGTAGCGGTATCTGACGCATCTGCCAATTTCCGCAGCAATGCCCTTACGTCGCGTTGCTGCTTCAGGTAAAATCGTGCCGCCGACACTTCCGTTCCCACCTTGATGGTGCATGCATCCGGCGGTAACACCTGAAACGTATCCTCGTCCGTCCGATCGTCGCCGACCGAAAGAATGAAGTCGTATCGGTTATCGTGAAGGATGTCCAGGGTCGCACGGCCCTTGTTCACCTCTGCACTCCGTATTTCCACCACCTTATCGCCGTCCAAAAGTTGCAACCCATACGCTGCCGAATAGTCGCGCAGGCTATCGATCAGCTCATGGGCCCTTAGCGGCCCCAAATCCCGCTGCACCTTGCGGTAATGCCACGCCAGTGAAAAACTTTTTTCCTCAACAAAAGCGCCCGGCGTACGATCGGCAAAAGCCTCCATCAACGCCCCTACCTCTTCTTTCCAACTATTTGAAAGTCCGCTTTTGAGTCTCCACTCGGTGCCGGGCTCTTTGGTCCAAACCCCGTGCTCGGCCACCAAACTGTAATTCCGGCCCGGAAACCACTTTTCGAGTGTACTATGCTTTCTTCCACTGATAATCACCAGGTGATTCAGGATGTCGGCTTCCAGTCTGTCCAGCAATTGGTAGAGCTCTTCATCGGGCGAAGCTTTGTCAATATCGTCCTGAAAGCCAACCAATGTGCCGTCGTAATCGAGTAGCAATAAGCGGCTGCTGGCATTTCTATATTGTGTAATGATGTGTTCTTCAATGCTTGTTCCAACCAATCTCGCTTTGGTGGTGGATTGTACGTTTTTAATTTCCTGTAGTCTATTCATAAATAAAGTTGCCCAATGTTGGACGGTAAATTTGAATACGAGGGCCTGCATGGATTTCATGCGTTTTTTCATATCGGCCATCGGCATATTCAACGCAGTCAGCAAGGCATCCCTGATGTCGTGAATATTATTTGGATTTACAATGATTGCATCGATCAGTTCTTTTGCGGCACCGGCCATCTCACTTAGGATCAAGACGCCGGTTTCGTCCTTTCGGCAAGCGACGTACTCCTTGCTTACCAAGTTCATCCCATCGCGCATGGGGGTCACCAAACATACGTCTGCTATGTTGTAAAGCGCTGTGATCTCGGTGATGGGATATCCATGATAGAAATACGCCACGGGATACCAATCGTACGCCCCATATTGTGCATTGATGTGCCCCACCAGCCGGTCTATCTGATCCTTGAGATCCCGATAGTGCGGAACGGTGTCGCGCGAAGGAACCACAATCATATACAACGTTACCTTTTTATGAAAGGCGGGATTTTCGCTGAGGAACAATTCAAAGGCCTCCAGCCGCTGAATAATGCCTTTGCTATAATCCAGGCGATCGATGGAAAGAACGATTTTCTGTCCGCTGAAATTGGCCCTCAATTCGGTGACCCGGTTGGTGACGGCTTCGGCTCTCGACAGATCGGCGAAACGCTTGCTGTCAATTCCCATGGGAAAAGGTTCAACAAAAACAACCCGGCCGTCTACTTCCAGCCGGTTGGCGTTGTTGTTTGTTCCGATCAAGCGGGTCGCCGAACTGATAAAGTGACGGACATCGTCAAACGTGTGAAAGCCGAGCAGGTCTGCTCCCAACATCCCTTCCAGCAGTTCCTTCCGCCAGGGAATCAATCGAAACAACTCCTGTGAGGGAAACGGGATGTGCTGGAAAAAGCCAATGGACACGTCAGGCAGCGCCTTTCGGAGCATACCGGGCAGCAAGAGCAACTGATAGTCGTGAATCCAAATCGTGTCATCGGGCCCCGCCTCCCTTAAAATCAGATCCAGGAACTTCTGGTTGACGCGGACATACGTCTCCCAATTCTGCAAGTTGTAATTGGCGTAGTTGGAAAAATAATGAAAAATGGGCCACAACACCTCGTTGGAAAAACCTTCGTAAAAGCCCTTGATTTCATCTTCATTCAAGAACAGCGGAACCAACCGTTTTTCTTTCAACACCGATGTGAAATAAGACCGTTGCTGTGGATCATCGATAGAAATACCCGGCCATCCAATCCAGCTGTTATCGCCTTTCGCGTGAATAGAGGCCAACCCCGTCGCCAGCCCGCCTTCGCTGGGTTGCAGTGTATAGCCATTTTCATCTTCGGTAATTTTGATGGGTAAACGATTGGATACAATGATTGTTTTACTCACTTTTATTTATACGATTACTAGGCGTTTCCATGCCTGCTTAAAAACGGATAGTCGGTGAAAAGAATGCGGCCTTATCCAATTTGGGGATTATTGCAGGCACAGGTACACCCGTATGATTTAACTTCCCCAATATAGTTATAAACAAGCAAAGCACCAAAAGTTTGTGCTTTTCTTACCCTTTTTTAATTTAAACAATCCCGACTTCTTCCTGTTATCACAGGAAAAGACTAGCGATGATGCGAAATAATACCACCCCTGAATCGGGATCAGACGTGCTTACAAGAGATGGCATACTGCCAAGCCTCTGGCAGCAAGCTGCCAGAGGATCGTCCATGCCCCTAAACGCCAGCGGTGCCGGGGCAGACCGTACCTGGGATGCGTTGATCGTGGGCGGCGGTATCACCGGATTGACCACGGCGTTGCTGCTGCAAGAAGCCGGGCTGGCGTGTGCGATTGCTGAAGCACACCTTGTGGGTTTTGGTACAACCGGCGGTACGACGGCCCACATTAACACCATGCTCGATACACCGTATCATACCATCGAAAACAATTTCGGCACATCCGGCGCCGAGATCGTAGCGAATGCGGCCCGGGCAGCACGAGACCTTATTGCCCGAAATGTTTTTCACTATCAAATCGCCTGTGATTTTGAATACAAAGAGGGAATTCTTTTCGCCCAAACCGAAAAGGAAGCCGCTGAACTCGAGAAAATATACTCCGCATCCCAACGCGCAGGCGTAGATGTAGACCGAACAAGCCACGTACCCGTTCCCCTGGAATTTCAAACAGCCATTGCCTATCACAAACAGGCACAGATGCATCCACTCCGTTACGTGTATGCGCTGGCAGACCGCTTCGTTCGCAACGGAGGCGTCATTTTCGAGCACACCCGGGTGATGGGCAGTACACGCAAGGGCGATCTTCATCAAATCGAGACAACTGATCAGCCCCTAAAGAGCCGCCGCATCGTCTATGCAACCCACATTCCTCCAGGTTTGAATATGCTTCACCTAAGGTGTGCACCTTATCGTAGTTATGTGTTGGCAGTGCAGCTTGCCGATGGTAAGTATCCGACCGATCTCGCGTATGATATGCAGGAGCCATACCATTATTTCCGTACGCATGTTGTAAACGATACGCCCTACCTCATTATCGGTGGAGAAGACCATAAAACCGGGCACGGTTCACCAACTCGTGCCTTCCAATCGCTCGAAGCCTATGCCCGTACACACTTCCAGTTGTCATCAGTCGATTTCCGTTGGTCCGCCCAATATTTTGAACCCACCGATGGTTTGCCTTACATCGGAACACTTCCGGGAGCCGATGAAGACACGTACGTGGCCACCGGCTTTAGCGGCAACGGCATCTTATTCGGAAGTTTTTCGGGATTATTGTTGGCCGATCTAATTCTCGGAAGGGAGAATCCCGGCGAAAAAATGTTTTCGCCGTCGAGGATCAAGCCCGTTGCGGGCTTCACCAATTTCGTAAAGGAAAATGCCGATGTGGCCTATCGGTTTGTGTCAGACCGGTTTGGTACGGAACAGCTCGAGGCACTGATAGAATTGGCTCCCGGAACCGGCGCAGTGGTCAACTATGAACAAGAGAAAATCGCCCTGTACAAGTCTCCGAACGGCAAGGTCAGCGCGCTAAGCCCAGTGTGTACGCACGCAGGGTGCATCGTGGCATGGAATGATGCCGAAAAAACCTGGGATTGCCCTTGTCACGGCGGGCGCTATGACGTTTACGGAAATGTGTTAACGGGCCCGCCCCGAAAGAACTTACAAACCATTCCCATTTCTTAATGCATAGGCTATAATGACTGGTCAACGAAACCCCAAAACCCGCAAATGGAAGATAACATACCGCATAATTGCTGGAGTGGTTTTGCTATGTATTGTCATCCGATTGCTGCTGCCAACGATTGTGTTGAAGTATGCGAACCGCACACTTGCCAGTTTGGATGGTTACTATGGCCAGGTCGCCGACATTGATATCGCCTTGTATCGGGGCGCCTATCAGTTGAACGGATTCTACCTGAATAAAGTCGACTCGGCATCCGGCGACCAGACGCGGTTTTTTGCTGTCAAGGAGATCGATCTGTCCGTCGAATGGCGTTCGCTGTTCCGCGGCTCAATCGTAGGTGAACTCATGTTTGATTCGCCCGAGTTAATTTTTACCAAAGAAAAAGCTGAAATCGACGCAGTGGCTAAGGATACCAACGATTTCCGGCAGTTACTCAAGGATTTCATGCCGTTGCGCGTCAATCGGTTTGAAGTCCAAAACGGAAGTATTCACTATACCGATAGCACGACGTCGCCATTGGTAGATATCTCGCTGAAACAGGCATATATCCTGGCGGAAAACCTTAAAAACACAAATCGGGAAGACGAAAAGCTGCCTTCAACGATCCATGCACAGGCACATGCATACGGAGGCACGCTTTCTTTGGATATGCGGATGGACGCGTTGGCAGAAAAGGCCACCTTCGACCTGACCGCAGAAATCAAGGGTGCCAGCTTACCGGAACTGAACGACTTCTTTATCGCATATGGTCGTTTCGACATCAGTAAAGGTACTTTTGGGCTTTATTCTGAATTCGCCGCAGACGGAGGGCGATATAAAGGTTATGTAAAGCCGATCGTCAAGGATTTGGAGGTAGTCGGCCTGGAGGACCGCGACGATAGCTTTTTCCAGCAAGCAAAAGAAGCAATCGTAGGTTTCGTAGGCAAAATCCTGGAAAATCCCAAAGAAAACCAAGTAGCTACCCGGGTTCCTATCGAGGGCAGTTTTGGTGAAACGGATGTATTGGTTTGGGAAGCGGTTTGGCAAATTCTAAAAAACGCATTTATCAAAGCATTGATGCCCAGTGTAGACAATGCAATTAACATCAATTCGCCCAAAGAAGTAGATGGACGTAAGGGAATTTTTAACGATTGATGGGATTAGGACGAGAGCCGCTCAAAGGAGAATACACCGGAAATGTGCTTGTTGAAATAGCGACCTTTTGATCTTGCCTGCCGGAGTCCAAGATACACTGCCTCGGGAACGTTGAAATACTGGTAAACAGCTCCTGTTTGGAAGATGATTTTTAAAAGGCGCGTATCCGCTTTATAGTCCATGTATTTGATAACGCTTGACGGCATTTCTTACGCATATGCACTAAGGGAATAACTTCATATTCGCCGGTTTGTTTCCATGTGAGTAAAAACAAATGCCATGGCTCACTGTTATACCGGTATGAACCGATTGAAAGACAAGGTAGCGTTGGTTACCGGCTCTGATTCCGGGATTGGCCGGGCCATAGCGCTTGCGTATGGTGCAGAGGGCGCAAAGGTTGTCGTTACCTATCGTTCCGATGAAGAAGGTGGAACACGTACGGCCGAAGAAATCAAGGCCAGGGGATCAGATGCCATTTGCCTCTACCTGGATGTCAGCGATGAAACCGTTGTGGCATCCGTATTCGAAGAAATCATCCACCGGTACGGACGAATCGATATCCTTGTGAACAATGCTGGGGTAAACGGCAGCAATATACGGGTTGCGGAAATGGATTCCGAGACGTTTGACCGATGCTTAAAAACCAACTTGTATGGCCCCTTTTTTTGCTGCCGGGAATACCTGCGCAGGCAAGCGGATCCAAACTCCGATGGAAACATCATTTTCATAAGTTCGATCCATGAAGATGTAAATACTGCCGGAAACGCAGATTACAATGCTTCAAAGGCGGCAATAAAAAATTTCAGCCGAAGCCTCTCGCTAGAGTTAGCCGACAAGCGCATTCGGGTCAATAACATCGCTCCGGGCATGATACTGACCGAAATGAATCAGGAAGCCCTGGAAAACGAGCGGGTAAGAAAGCAAAAAGAACAGCACATCCCTATGAAACGTGCCGGGACGCCCGAGGACGTGGCAAACGTAGCCGTTTTTCTCGCCTCAGCCGAAAGCGGCTATGTGACCGGCGCTACCTACGTGGTAGATGGAGGATTAATGATCCAGCTTGGGCAGGGAGCGTAAGCCTATCAGGCGATCTGCCGTTCAACTGTGTTTACAAAGTTGTCGATATCAAACGGCTTTTCGATAAAATCTGCGGCATCGCAATCCAACGGTAATTGATTGGAATGAGCCGAAATCATCACAATGGGTATTTTTTGAGTTAATTCGTTGGACTTCAATTGCCGGCATACGTCGATTCCGTTACCATCAGGGAGCATAATATCCAAAATAAAAAGACTTGGGTTGATCTTCGCTAATGCATTGAGAAAAGCTCTCGTCGACTCGAAACTAACCACGTCAATTTCATTTTCTTCGAGTATATATTCTATCAATTCCCGTATATTTGGATTATCCTCCAACACCGCTACTTGCTTTTTCATATCGTTTCCTTGAATTTTCCAATCACTGATCGGGTTCAAACCGTTGATCAGTTATTTTGGCCTTTTGTCACCGGCTCCTGCTGTTTGCCCATATTATCCGTAGCCAGGCTATCGGGCATCATATTGCTCATTGCGATTTTAACTTTGTTCTTAAATCCAGAAATCACCTTGTCCTTCCCCTCCATCAACGCGTTGTACCCATCTTTGGCAACATCGGCGGGATCTGCCAAATCGCCCTCTTGAACGATCTTTGATTCCTCCATATCCGCTTTATTGAAAAAATCGGTGTCCGTGGCCCCTGGCAGCAGGGAAGTGACGGTGACACCCGTTTCTTTGATTTCATTGCGGATGGCCTCACTAAAAAAGTGGACAAACGCTTTCGTGCCGTGGTAAACTGCTTGATAAGGACCCGGTACTTTACCTGCAATGGAGGAGACATTGAGAATCTTCCCTGAATTACGTGCTACCATCTCTTTCAGCGCATACTTGGTAAGTATGACACAAGCGTTGATGTTCAGCTGCACAATCGCTAACTCACGATCCAATTCCGTGTCAACAAATTCGCCATACACGCCTTGGCCCGCATTGTTTACCAAGATGTCTAGCACAATACCCTTGGCCTGAAGCGCCTCCACGACTTGGTGGGGAGCATCGCGATCGGAAAGATCTTTCTCAATGGTAATCACCTCGATGGGGTGTAGGTCTGACAACGCCTTGCTTACCTCGTCAAGCTCCTGCTTGTTGCGGGCGACGATGACCAGGTTATAATGATCCGCTGCCAGCAACTTAGCAAGCTCTAACCCGATACCATGAGTGCCTCCCGTTACAAGTGCAAATTTATTTGTGTTCATCGTTCCTCCTATTGATTTGAGGCCTTGCGGCTGGAACCCCGCTTCCTGCCTTTGGGCTCACCTGAGTCATCCACCAAAAGCGCATCAGCCGACCCCGGCGCACTTGCCTCGGTCCCTTCACGTGCAGACTGCGAGCCCGCACCCGCATCCATGCCTGCCGTTGCCTCCTTCATCGCATTTATGGCCGGTTCAGAATCCGTTGTGATGCTTTCGGTATCGGGTGGTGGCAACTGACTTTCAGTAGCCGGTTCAACACTCGCGTCGATATTTATATCGCCTTCGGCTAATCGGGTAAGTATTCCGTCAGTCTTCTTTTCCTCAGCTAGGGTTTGCGCCAACAGATCGGTCGCTTCCTGAAAGCCCAACGTTTTCGCCAAGGTACTTAGGCTGCCATAAGCGGCAATTTCATAATGTTCCACTTTTTGGGCGGCCACAATCAGTGCGGCATCGCGGTGCGCCGAGCCCTCCTCGGTTTCGTCGATCACCTGCCACCCTTCGTCAAACAAGCCCTGCATTCCGACACAGAAGATCGGTTGCGCTCCCATGCCTTCGAGGTAAAAGATTTTCTCTAATCGGGTTACGTGGTCATCGGTTTCCTTTCGATGGGTGCGAAAGGCCGCCTTTAATTCGTCCGTACTGGCCCGTTCTTCCATGTTTTCCAGCACGTCACGCAGGTGCAGCTCGCACCAATAAATTTCTTGTAACATGGTCCGGTAGAATCGTTCCAGACCAGACGGGGTTTCCTTTTCTTGAGTTGCCATGTTGTATAGTTTTTTATTATCAAATATTCTTACTTGGATGATGAGTTAACAAAAGCGTGGATGGTCGGTTTTAAGAATTTCATTATAAAACAGAATGTCACATCACTTGTTATCTTTTCACAGGAATTTGGAAATCAAACTGGAAACATCATGCAACAGAAAAAAGAAACCAAGGCCGCCGACGTCAAGCGAACGAAGGAAGAAAGAGAGCGGAAATTGGATGAAGAAATCGAGCAGACATTCCCTGCGAGTGACCCTCCTTCGTATTCACAGCCCCACAACGAGCCCAAAGAGAAAGAGGAAGATGAATAACGGCTGATCACTATGCAGACAAAAATCGAAAGAATCAAGCATTCGCTCGAGCTTGACGAAAAGTTGGATCACCAACAAAAAGGCTGGATGGTCCAGAAAATTTGCAGTATAGGAATTGGAATTATCGTTGTTTTAACCGCTCTTGGCTTATTTGGCGACGGATGGCTAAGTAGCAAAAAGATCGTAATTAACGGCACATCACTTCATTACGAAAAGTTTCTGCGGTACGAAAAGGAAATGAATATCGGTTGGGCGATAACCGATCAAAAGGAAGTTCAATTCCTCATACCTATGCGATACCTTGACCACTTTAAAATTGAAAAAGTCGTTCCTGAAAGCTATGAAACGGCTATTACCGAAGGATATGTTAGTTATACGTTCAAGGCAAACCCGGCAGCGCAGACGTTGGTACGCTTTTACCTAAACCCGCAAAAAACAGGGAGTGTCAGGGGCGAGTGGTTGGTCAACAAACAGAGCTTTAAATTCATGCACTTTATTTACCCGTAATATGGAACTTATTATTCGCGGCGCTGTCATTTACTTGTTTCTTTTATTGCTTTTCCGTGTACTCGGTAAACGCAGTCTCGCCGAGACGACAACGTTTGATTTCGTCTTATTGCTGATTATAGGGGAGGCTACACAACAGGCGCTTTTAGGTAATGATTTTTCGACTACCAACGCACTTGTGTTGATTACAGTGCTGATGGGGATTGACTTGGTTTTCGTAAAACTAAAAGGAAAATACAAAAAGCTGGATAGGCTGCTGGAAGGGACGCCGCTTATTTTGGTAGATCACGGTAAACCGTTGAAAGGAAGGATGAAAGAAGCCAAGGTCGACACCGAGGATATCCTTGAGGCAGCACGTATCAGCCATGGGCTTGAGCAGATGCACCAAATAAAATATGCGGTGTTGGAACGAGATGGGCAAATTTCAATTATACCTTCCTAGCAACGATCATTATTATTTATGCCCTTCTATCTGTCGCTTTAGCATAAGGCTTTAGTCTTTTCTTTAACTGTTGCCGGGCCATATGGATCCGGGTCTTTACCGTTCCGATCGGGATCTGGAATTGCTCCGCAATTTCGTGGTATTTGTACCCCTCATAATACATGGTAAAGGGGTAATAATATTCCTCCGAAAGCTTTGAAAGCGCGTTCTCGATGTCTTTCATCACAAACTTTCCTTCGGCCTGATTACGCAAGGAACTCATGTAAAGATCTGATGATGACAGGGTTTCGGATTTAACGATCAGTGAGTTGGTTTTGATCTTTCTGCGGTAGTAGTTGATAAATGTATTTTTGAGAATCGTATAAAGCCACGCCTGTAAGTTCGTTCCTTCCCTGAATTTATTGTAATAGGAAAATGCCTTTAGCATCGTGTCCTGTACTAAATCACTCGCATTCTCTGGATCTCGTGTAAAATAACGTGCGTAACTGGTCAATGCTCCTGTTTCTTGGACTACTTTGTTGCTAAATTCTACCTGATTCATAACTTCATTTTAATTAGAAAGTAAATCAACAATAATTGTGTTTGTCTAGTATTCGGTTCCAGCGTTCTGGCAAAAAGCAGACAAAAACGGCCTGAAATTGTTTGGATTTTTTAAAATTTTCGTATTTCGGGCAAGACGAACCTGCCGAAGTCTTCGATAAACGTGTGCTGGTCCCGGTTTACGTTGTGTAAGATCAATCCGTCTACTCCCAGTGAAAGATATGCCTTCAACCACTCGGCATGCTGTGACGAATGACTGGAAATATTGACAGATCGCTTCATTTCATCCGGACCAACAAACGCGGAGATCGCATCGAATTGTTCGGGTTTCCATAGTTCTGCCAACATAGCACCGTCCAGCACGTTTGTACGCCATTGATCCAGGGCTCCGGAATACGCTTTCGATTCGTCGCGTGAATAAGATAGCTGTACTTTTACATATATCGGCTTTCCAAGTCCTCCTCCATCTCGAAACTGCTTGATAACTTGCCTTAGTTTTTCCAACGGATGATTGACGGTTAACATCCCTTCGGCCCAACTTCCCATCCAATAAGCCGTCTCTTCGGTAAGGGCTGCTCCGTACAAAGGCGGCCGACTTGAAGGGAGCGTATACAGACGTGCTTCGTTTACACAAACATGCCCTTGGTAAGTGACGGTTTTCCCTTCCAGCAGTTCCCGGATAATGTTGAAGGATTCCAATAATCGCTCGTTCCGAAGTGCTTTGCTTGGCCAATGTTGCCCCGTTATTTGTTCATTAATGGCCTCACCGCTGCCGAGCGACAGCCAGAAGCGGCCGGGAAATAGCTCGCTCAAGGTGGCAGCAGCCTGCGCAACCATCGCTGGATGGTGACGTGGGCCAGGCGCACAGATCAATCCAAAGGGCAGTGTGGTTGCCTGCATGGCAGCCCCCAGCCAACTGAAGGAATGGCCACTTTCTCCTTGCCGCTCATTCCACGGTTGAAAATGGTCGGATGAATGGATACCATCAAAGCCAGCCCGTTGTGCCAATACAGCATATTCCAATAATTCCGAAGGCTTGAATTGTTCATGGGACGCGTGAAAAAGAATCTGGCTCATGCGAAATATTTATGATATAATTAACCAGTTATATGCATATGGCCCTAGTTCGACGGTCAATCGACTACCTGATTGAGTGGCGCGAGCCCTGCCAATCAGCGAAATAGGAGGAGTAGAACCTTCCGATGGTAACAGGAACGTTGCCTGCGTTGGTTCCGCCGAAAAGTGATGGACCACAACCAACCAACGGGCTTTCAGGGAATAAATGTAAGCGAGGACCGTATCCTGGTCCGTATCCAATAACCTAAAGTCCCCGTCAGCAAATAAGTCGCTTTCTTTATTTCGCGTATGGATCATCGCCTTCGTTTCGTTAAGCAACGATGCCGGTTGCGCGGATTGACTCGCTACATTTACGCATTCGTATGAAAATCTGCCCTTTCGGATAAGCGGTGACTTAAGCGCATGCGGTACAACGTCCGAAAAGCCGCCATTTTGTTCGCCAGACCATTGCATCACCGTACGCACGCTCCTCCGTTCGGGAAGATTGAGATCGTCTCCCATACCAATTTCTTCGCCATACCGCAGCACAGGTGTACCGGGCAATGTAAAAAGCAAGCTCATGGCCAATTTCAGGCGCTGTTGATCGTTACCGACCATGGGTGCCAGTCTTCTCCGGATTCCGCGGTCGTAAATGATCATTGACGGTTCAGGAGCAAATTGTGCATAGACCTGTTCCCGCTCTTCTTCGGTGAGACGTTCCAGATCAAGCTCGTCGTGGTTACGCAGAAAATTAAGATAAGGTCTGCGGTCTTTAAGCGGAAGCCGTTTCAATGCCCAATAAAGGGGATCTGCACGTTGCGTGGCCAGCGCGAGGAACGTATAGTTATTTAGGTAGAAATTAAATAAGGCGGATAACCGACCGCTATGCAGAAATTCAGGATAGTTCTCTGGTTCCACGTCGGCTTCTCCAATTAGGATGGCACGTTCTTCATGGGCGAGTACCGCCCGCCGCCATTCTTCCAGTAGATCATGGGGGTCGCCGTTGAATCGGCAGTCCCCCTTGTCGCGAAGGATGTGTGGCACCGCATCAATCCGGAATCCATCAATTCCCTTTCCCATCCAGAAATCGATGATATTGAGCACTTCGGTTTGGACGCGAGGATTGGTCATATTCAAGTCTGGCTGATGCTTATAAAATGTGTGGTAAAAATAAGCCGACAAGGCGGGCTCATATTCCCAGTTGCTTTCTTCGACCGTTTTGAACACCAGATCTTCCTTGTCGTGAGGTGGCTTTTCGGCTTTCCAGATGTAGTAGTCATGGTAGAGCGAGTCTGGCATACCGATTGCAGTTTTGAACCAGGGATGCGCGTTGCTGGTATGATTTACCACCAAGTCCAAAACAATCTTAATACCCTTGGATTTGGCCATTTCAACTAGGAGCCCAAATTCCTCCAACGTACCCAACCGGGGGTCAATACGATAGTAATCGACGACATCGTATCCGTCGTCTTGTTGGTTAGAGCAATAAAACGGAGCCATCCAGATGCATTGAATACCCAATTCTACCAGGTAGTCAAACTTGGAGAGTAACCCCTTGAGGTCGCCCTTTCCATCTTGGTTCCCATCTTTAAAACTCCTAACATCAAGTGAATAAATAACGCCTTTTTTTAACCAGTTGGTTTCATGCATACGGTGTTCTTAATTTGGCAAATCATCCGAACGTTTCTCCCATACATCGAGAAAATCATCCGCTTCATCCTGGCGCTCGTCAAACGAGTCCAGTATGCCGCCATACCAACTCTTTGCTTGCTCGAATACCTTGATCAGATCGTCCGTTACATACCGATGTACAATGAACGCAAACTGCTCGATTTCGCCGTATTTATTGACGCGTTCCCACTCATAGCGAGGGCTAATGGTATGAAGCAACGGGTTATGAGCTTCTAAGAGTTCCAGAATGGTATGCGTCGGAAAATGAAAAATCACTACCCGACCCGCCAGGGTAATCGCCTTCGGCGCCAATTCCGTTAACAGTGTGAAGTCAGGAATCGTAAATCTCACAAGCATATCCTCCTTTCGCTGCAAACTGTTTGTTTTCTAACCCGCGACGGGCGGGTTTGTTTGGCTTCAATTTTTCAGTCGCATTTTTTTCAATTCCCCCCAACAATTTCATCGGCAGACTGTCATCTTCGTAAACGAGAAACAACGATATCGGCATGGCGACGTTAACGAATGAAAAAAAGAAGGGCAATCCCGAAAAAGCCCAAAACGTGAAGCGCGAAAGCCCGAAAAAACCCCTTAAAAAAGGGCCTTCATCCAAAAAGGACCTTTCATCCAGCTATAATAAATTCAAGAAATACGATGGAAAAGTCTATACCGGCATGCAGATCGGAAGGAGCCATCACTGGATTTATGACGCCGGCAATTGGCGGGAAACAAAAATCACACCCGACCTCTGGGAGATTTCCTATGCCGTAACCAAACGACGGAAGGGAAAGGCTCCCAAGGGATCTGGTGTACCCGTCGGCACTGGTTACCACTGGTATGTTCTCGCTCATCAATATGTTGAAAAGCTGAATGCTAACGATTATTCAACGGCGTTGACAGGACTTGAATTCAAACTTGCACATAAGCGTGCAACCAAAAACAAATGGAGCGTTTCCGGACAGACGCAGCGCAAACATCTCATCCAGTTTTTAAAGGATATAATCGCGCAGTTAGAAAGCGATCCCATTCCCTTGGAATTTGAATATAAAGGCGATCGGTATAAAGGCGAAGGTGCCCCCATTGCCCAGACCTGTCAGGAGGGTGTTTGCTATGAAGTGGATGTAAATCTAAATGACCAGCCGATGGGCATCATCCGCTGCGCAAAAAGTGGTTGGAAAATGGACGGTATTGACCAAGGACTAGTGGATGCCATCGGTCATCAGATTTTTGAGCATTTTGAGTGAGTGACCCCATTTTTCTATCTCCTTTTTTTAACTCGCATCCATAATACGCCACTTACAAACGCCAGGGTCGCCACGGCGACCACCAACGTCTTTGTCGATGTAGGCATCCGTGCGGGATTCGGAAGCCTTGTCACGCCCCGCCTGTTTACACGTGCCGGCTCCTTCGTATATCGACCGCTCGACGGCACCGCCAGCGAATTGAAATTTCTAACCAGCTTCATAAGCCCATCGGTTAGTTCATTTCCTCGCATCGGTTTTCCGTGGCCGCTTACGGCGATCGATGGATTGAGTTCCTGTAACACTTTTACGGAGGCCGCCGCCGCCTCCCAATCGTACGTAAAGTATTTCGGTGGACCGGATAATTGCTTTTTTTGAAAAAGAATTGAAAAGACCGATTCTTGGCGCGTGGTGACGAATGCATCTCCCGTAATAAGGAGATGGTCTGTATCGCGGAATAGGGAAATATGGCCCGGCGCATGGCCCGGCGTGTGAACGTAGCGCCATTTTGGAAGAAAAGGCAAACTACCCTCTTTATTCAGTGCATGAACTCGGTTGCCCAAATCGGCAGGCTCATTAGGATAGAGAAAAGATACCCAACTCATCATTCCACCGCCGGCAAACGGATCCGGCGGCGGATAAGCCGCCTGCCCGGTTAAATAGGGGATTTCCAAGGAATGGGCGTATACAGGCGTATCTTTCCACGCTTCTAGCAAATAAGGAAATGCGCCCACATGGTCGAAGTGGCCATGAGTGAGAATAATGGCGGCCGGTGGATTGTCTGCTCCGAACAATTCGGTAGCCACCTTTACGATTTTTCTCCCCGATCCCTTGAGCCCGGCATCCACCAACACCCATTTTCCGTCTTCAGCCGCAATAAAATAAACGTTTACAAATAGAATTCTGAGCCGCCAAACACCGGTCGCCACCTGTTCCGTTGCGTCATGTACATGAGTTTGTTTCATAACCCTCTTTTTAGGGGTAACCTTCAAAGCCCGGGTTTGTTTGCTCTCCGGATCGGCACTGCGTGGAGTTCCTTCATTGCCCTGCTTACACCGCTGCTGGGGAATTCACTTTCGTAGACAATTGTGTCAGAAAACAGTACACAAGAAAAATCTTGCCATCGGCGTTTTCGCCACGTCATTGATTCGGAAGGTTTTTGTCCACACCTCCGGAAAGATGTTGGTATCACTAAAAAAAATCACCATGGCACTTGTAAAAGTAATCGAAGTAATCGCATCTTCCGAAAACAGTTTTGACGATGCGATCCGAAATGCGGTGACGGAAGTCACCAAAACCATCAAAAACGTCGACTCGGTTTACGTCAAAGATTTCAAGGTACATGTACAGGGCAGTGAAATCAAGAGTTTTGGGGCCGTTTGTAAAGTGTCCTTCCGTATAGACGAGAGCCAAAGGCAAAAGCATGATAACGTTTAGGCGGACAGGCCCTCATCCCACACGGGGACCGGATCCACTGCTAGACCGCGTCGGCAACGCACGGCATGTCATTTCTCCAAGAACTCGCGTACCTCGTGCAGATTATCAAAGGCAAGATCTACGTTCAAAGCGTGTCGGATCGCTTCATGTGACTGCACACCGAAACAGGTTAAGCCGGCGGATTTAGCGGCAGTCGTTCCGGTCTCGGAATCTTCCAATACTAAACAGCGATCCGGCGCCAGCCCCAGCTCTTCCAGGCAACGGAAATAGGGCTCCGGGTCCGGTTTAGGTTTCTGTACATCCGTGCGCGTTACCAACACGGCAAAAAAATGCTTGATCCCGTTTCGCTCGAGGTGATAGGCGGCGACCTCACGCTTACTGGAAGTGACCACGGCCATGATAACCTTTCGCTCGTCCAAAAAATGGATCAAATCGATAGCTCCCGGCATTAAGGGTACGAATTCCTTTTCATGTTGTTCGGCAATGTGGCCCCGCACCTGTTCGAAGAACGTCTCCCGGTCAGCCGTGAAAGCATAATTTTTACGCAGCACCTCAAAAGCCTGCCCATCAGTTTTTCCAGCCAGCTCATTCAACCACAAATCGCTTCCCAGCGCAAAGTCATAGGACTTAAGTGCAGCTCGCCACGCTTTATAATAGAACCATTCGGAATCGATGAGTGTTCCGTCCATATCAAACAATACGGCTTCCCAGTTTTTTATCATTTGCGTTTAATTCGTGGTAAACTTATACAAATTCACCTTTATATGCAACGCAATTAAGTTGACGGCTAAAATTAAACGCGTATCTTTGGGCGTCAACTTACCCCGGCCTATTGTCGATACACCGCGGAAACGGTAAGATCGGGATTTCTAAATTGTGAAAACAACCCTGGTAAAATTCAAAGCAGCATCCGATGGATATTCAAATAAACGAACAGGCGATCGTTGTAACCGGAGGCCCCGGAATGGGTAAGACCTCACTTATTGAAAAACTTGGACAAATGGGATATGCCTATATGCCGGAATCCGGTCGGCACATTATTCAGGCGGAACTTGAATCGGGGGGCGACAAACTGCCATGGGCAGATCGACAGGGTTTCGCTAGGGAAATGTTCAACAGGGCCGTGATCGATTACGAACAAGCTCGGAATGACCATACTATTACATTCTTCGACAGAGGGCTTCCCGACGTAATCGGCTACCTGACGTTGTGCAAACTTCCTGTCGAGGATGACCTATGGTCGGCCGCGAGGAAACTCCGATATCATCCCCAGGTATTCATCACCCCTCCGTGGGAGGAGATATACGTTACGGATAACGAGCGGAAACAATCTTTCGACGAGGCAAAAGCTACCTATGAGGCCATGGCAAATGTGTACACGCTCCTAGGTTATTCGATGATCGAAATACCAAAGGTGCCCATTGGGGAAAGAGCTCAGTTTATCATCAAAAAAGTATCGTCAAAAAGTTAATTTAATTGAGCGGCAGGTCATCTGAGCGGCAGGTCGCCCGACTGAAAAAATGCGAGCGGATGTCCATCCGGATCTAGAATATCCGCACTCCAACCCCCCGGGGCTTTGGAGACCGGCGTAACAATTTCAGCTCCTTCTTTAGCTAACTTTTCCAATACGGTTTCCATGTATCCTTCTTCGAGCTCAAACACCACGACCGGTGAGCGTCCGATGGTCTCCTGCCCTTGGAAAAAAAGCAATTCAACTCCATCACTCAAATTTGCCAGCAGCCAATCCGGTTCGTTACCACCGGATTGACGCTCGACGTTAATCCCTAAAATGTCACGGTAAAAACGCTCCGTGCGATTGATATCGCCTACATTAAAAATTACCGCGATTCCTTTCTTTAGCTTTACTCCCATTTTTTCTCGTATTATTGACTCCTGTCGATCGTGGCCTTAACCGCCTCATAGCGATTTGCTGCCGACTGCGTTCCTTCTGCCTTTCAGACCCAAGAATTCGCCATTAAATTACTAAATTTTTATTTTCTACCTTTGGAGTCCGTAAATGTGAAAGGGCAACGATAGTTTTTGAATGCTTTGTCAAAAATCAATTGAATACCCAGCATTATGAATAAGACACAACCAATCAAGCATTTAGATATTGTCATATCCGGAAAAGTACAAGGCGTGTGCTTCCGGTTAACGACTAAAGCCGTAGCGGATCAGCTAGGCATAAAAGGCGTCGTTTTTAATAAACCCGACGGCACGGTCTTTATCGAAGCTGAGGGCGATCCATTTGCGCTCGAATCGTTTTTGGAATGGTGCCAAGAAGGGCCGGAAAATGCGGTGGTTGAAAATGTAACTTCCGCTGAAGGCGATATGAAAAACTATCGTAACTTTGAAGTCATCAGGAAATCGCGTACCTCGTCATAACGGCTCACTTGTCTGCACTCAGGAAATTTGCCACGCAAACTGCCATCTATGGGTTGAGCACCATCATCGCTCGGCTCATCAACTTCGTGCTCACACCACTTTTCGTGCGTCAATTTCCCACCACGGTATACGGTGTCTTCACCCAGCTGTACGGTTGGGCTGCTATGATCAATGCCGTCTTGGCATTTGGCATGGAAACCACCTTTTTCCGCTATTTGGAGAAGCATGAGGGAAATAAACAAAAGGTACTCAACAACAGCTTTGTCGTTACACTTTTTACGTCGGCCCTTTTCCTCATCACGGTATTCTTATTTTCAACCCCAATAGCCACTTGGCTCAACAACGGGCAACAGAATGATGATTATACGAAATATGTTCGCTATTTTGCGATTATCCTCACCGCGGATGCCCTCGCCGTGATCCCCTTTGCACAACTCCGTGCGCAGGGCCGCCCCATCCGTTTCGGCACCCTGAAATTGATCAATGTATGCACGTTATTGCTCGTCAATCTGCTTTTCCTCTTTGGAATTCCCTGGCTATTACGGCACGTGCCCGCCTTATCTGGATATTTCACCTGGTACCGGCAGGAATGGCTTGGCTATGTGTTTATCGCCAATATCGTGGCCAGTGGCCTCACACTGCTGCTACTGACTCCCGAAATACGGACCATCCGTCTACGTGTGGAGCGCAAATTGCTCGTAGATATGCTATCATACAGTTTTCCAATTCTAGTAGCTAATATATCGTTTATCATCAATGAATACTTGGATAAAATCGCGATACCGCTGCTATTGCCGGGTGAAAAGGGTAAAATGGACAACGGAATTTATGGCGCGGTGTCCAAAATAGCGGTATTCCTCAGCATCGCCATCCAGGCGTTCCGCCTGGGTGCCGAACCTTTCTTTTTCAGCTATGCTAAAAACGAAAATGCCCGAAAGGTCTATGCGACAATCATGGATTACTTCATCATGGCCACGGTACTGGCCATGGTAGCTATCTCTGCAAACATCGAATGGCTCAAATATTTCATCGAAGGCAAAGACACAGAGCAGGCGCTCTACTGGTCCGGACTGCATATCGTGCCCATCCTACTGCTGGGATACGTGCTGCTCGGAATTTACATGAACTTATCGGTATGGTATAAACTGACCGACCAAACCCGCTTTGGCTTGTACATTTCCGGTATCGGAGCCGTTGTAACGCTGGTGCTGAACCTGATTTTCATCCCACGGTACAGCTACGAAGGTGCGGTGTGGGTAACGGTACTCGCTTATGGAAGCATGGTAATTCTATCGTATGTTTGGGGGCAGCGCCACTATCCCATTCCGTACCGTGTTGGCAAAAACCTCACGTATATCGTAGTCGGAGTAGTCATATGCTGGCTGGTATTTACCGTATTTGATCGACACGTCATTATTGGCAACCTGCTTTTTTTGGCGTTTGCAGGGATAACCTTTTTTTTGGAGCGCAAAGCTTTATTTGCCCTCTTGAAAAAATAGCCTAAGCTACCTCCAATTCAAACTGCTCGTTGATCTCGTCAAGAACGGCATGGATGTCGGCAATATCGCCGAGGGAAACCAGTTTCATGCGGTATTCCTTGAAATGGGAAATACCTTTAAAATAATTTGCGTAGTGGCGCCGCATTTCAAAAATGCCGGTTTTTTCGCCCTTCCATTCTACGGATTTTTCCAAATGTGTGCGACATACAGCTACCCGCTCGGCAATTGATGGGCCGGGCAGGTACTCGCCGGTACGGAAAAAGTGCTTGATCTCGCGGAATATCCACGGATATCCGATAGAAGCACGGCCAATCATGATGCCATCCACCTCGTACTCCATACGCCATGCAGCGGCTTTTTCCACACTGTCCACGTCCCCGTTGCCAAATATCGGAATGCGGATACGGGGGTTCCGTTTCACCTCGCGGATAAGGTGCCAGTCGGCCTGTCCTTTATACATTTGTGAACGCGTACGGCCATGTATACTCAACGCCTGGATACCCACGTCCTGGAGACGTTCGGCCACTTCGTATACGTTTTTGGTGTTGTCATCCCAGCCCAGTCGTGTTTTCACGGTCACGGGCAAATGGGTAGCTTCGACAACGGCCTTGGTCATGGCCGTCATCTTATCGATGTCCTGCAATAAACTCGCCCCGGCACCCCGACAAGCCACATTTTTTACCGGACAACCGTAATTGATATCAATGAGGTCAGGATTTACCTGACTGGCAATTTCGGTCGCCTCCCTCATGGTGCCGATGTCACTTCCGAAAATCTGGATGCCGATGGGTCGCTCGTATTCAAATATATCCAGTTTTTGGCGGCTCTTGGCGGCATCGCGAATAAGTCCTTCAGAGGAAATAAACTCGGTATACATCATATCCACTCCGTTTTGCTTACATACAAAACGGAAAGGCGGATCGCTTACATCCTCCATGGGTGCAAGGAGTAGTGGGAATTCACCCAGATCAATTTTACTTCCGATTTTAACAGACATTCCAGTTACCAGCGGCAAAAATACGGAAAATTTTTTATCGCCTTATTACAATGCCTTTACGAACTCGCTAATCGCCTGTACCGGGTCGTCGGTCTTCATAAAATTCTCGCCAATGAGGAACCCCTGGAAACCTGCTTCGCGCAACTGACGGATTGTTGCCGGATTGCTGATCCCACTCTCCGACACCTTGATGAACCGGTTGGGAATCAGGTCCACCAGCTCCAACGAGTGATCGAGCGATACCGAAAAATCCTTCAGGTTACGATTGTTTACACCGATTGCGTCGACACTGTCGGTGATACTGCGCTCCAGTTCCTCCCGATTGTGTACTTCCAGCAGCACATGCAAGCCCAGCGACTGCGCAAACGCCGACAACACCTGCACCTCCTTAGGATCGAGCACGGCTGCAATCAGCAGGATAATGTCCGCCCCGTACGCCTTGGCTTCAACGATTTGATACTCGTCCACAATAAACTCCTTGCGAAGCAACGGAAGCTGCAATGCCGCGCGGGCCTCGGTCAGATCCGCCAGGTTGCCCTTAAAAAATTCGGAATCTGTCAATACGGAAACTGCTGAAACGCCCGCCGCTTGGTAACCTTTTACTACCTCAGCCACCGGCGAATGGGCATTGATGATGCCTTTGGAGGGAGAAGCCCGCTTAAATTCCGAAATGATACCGTTTCGTTCCGGATGACGTATCGAGTCATGCAACGAATAACACGATCTTCCAAACAAGGGCATCGCTTCCAAATCGGCAATTACCGAAACAGCCTTTGCCTGTTCAACTTCCTGTTTCTTTTTGTCGATGATTTTATCCAGAATGGTCATTTTCGTTCTTAGGTGTTTGAATCGCTAAGCGGAATACAGTGTATGTGGGTTGGTCTGGCTCGTATCATTTTGATGAGGCACGGTGTCCAGCCAGTTGGCGATCATCTCTTTTCCGTGTACGGTGAGCACCGATTCGGGATGGAACTGCAGCCCTTTTACATCCAGGGTTTTATGAGACAGAGCCATGATAACTCCGTATTCGTCCTCTGCGGTGATGGACAGCGAGTCCGGAAACCCCTCGCGCGAAACCGCCCAGGAATGGTATCGACCCACAGAAAAAGACGGCGGCAATCCATTGAAGATCGGCTCTTCTGGAGCGGTTACGCGAATGGGTGTTGCCGTGCCGTGCACAGGCCTGGCCAGATTATAAAGCGTCCCTCCGTATACCTCAGCAATGGCTTGCTGGCCCAAACAGATCCCTAGAATACTCTTGGAGCTGCCATACGTGCGGATGACGTCCAATAGCAGCCCCGCCTCTTCCGGAATACCCGGTCCCGGCGACAGGAGGATCTTGTCAAAAGCGGCGACGTCGGCCAGCGCAAACTTGTCATTGCGCCATACCGTGGCGTCGTGTCCACACTCATGCAAAAGATGCACCAAATTAAACGTAAAGGAATCGTAATTGTCGATCACCAAAATGGCAGGTGATGGTTTTTGCAAACTGCTCATGTTACTATTAAATATCTTGTGCCAACTCCAATGCTTTGCGCAATGCGGCGATTTTGTTATTTACTTCCTGGCGTTCCTTTTCAGGATCCGAGTCCGATACAATACCCGCTCCGGCTTGATAATGCAGGGTGTTGTGGCGGCTCAGAAACGATCGTATCATAATGGCGTGATTAAAGTCTCCGTTGAAGCCCATATAACCGATAGCTCCACTATAAAAACTCCGTTGTTGGTTTTCATACCGATCAATCAGTTGCATGGCCATATGTTTGGGCGCGCCGCTAAGCGTACCCGCGGGGAACGTATCGCCCACCACATCAAATGAATTGACCCCATCTTTCAACGTCCCGCATACTTTGGACACCAGGTGGATAATGTGCGAATAATACTGCGCTTCTTTATACGATTTAACGTGCACGCGCTCGCAATGCCGACTTAGATCGTTCCGTGCCAGATCCACCAGCATAACGTGTTCAGCATTTTCCTTCGGATCTTCCTTTAATGCCTCAGCTATTTTTTCATCCTGTTCCTGATTTCCGCTCCGCTTGAATGTACCTGCAATCGGATAGATGGTCGCTTCCCGATTACGTATGGTCAATTGAGCCTCCGGCGATGAACCAAACAATTTGAAATCACCGTAGTCAAAATAAAACAGGTAGGGAGAGGGGTTGACAGACCTCAGGGTGCGGTATACGTTGAACTCGTCGCCCAAAAACGGACGGGAGAAACTCCGGGATGGCACAATCTGGAAGACATCGCCCCGGAAAATATGGCTTTTCATTTTCACGACCAACGACTCAAAACCTTCGTCCGTCATATTGGAGGTCTCCGCTCCATTGAGAGAAAAGCTGTACTCAGGAAAATTCTTGTTTTGAATAAGGTATTGCATTTTTTCCAATCCGGATGGGCGTACTTCATTTTCGAGTTGGTGTTCAAAAATGTAGAGCTGATTGCGGAAATGGTCAATCGCAATCACATACCGATATACATGGTATTGCAAATGGGGAATATCCCGGTTTGGGTCGGGCGGACTTACCAGCTCGATGTCCTCAAAATGAGAAACCGTATCAAAAGTGAAAAATCCGAAAAGTCCGTTGGAAATAAACCTGAAATCCAAATCATCCGCTTCCTGAAACGCGTTCCTGAACCGAGATACTTCTTCCCGAAGGTTGATGCCTAGCGCCGGTTTTTGTTCGGGCTTACACTGGGGATACTGTATTTCCAGAACGTGACGATCCAACCGGATGCCGGCTATCGGCTCGCAGCAAATATAACTCATGTTGTTTTCGCGGCTGTGGTAGTCCGAACTCTCCAATAGCAGGCTGTTCGGGAATACATCGCGAAGCCGGAGATAAGTACTTACCGGCGTGGTTGTATCAGCCAGCAACTGTTTGTACGTAGTTTTAAATCGATATGTCATATCTCAATCTATAGTAACAAAAAAAACCCGACGGATTTTTAGAAACGTCGGGCTAAATATTCCAAAGCCTTGGTTGATTAGGAATATGTACTTGTTCCTACTGGCCCGACGTTATCCGCTTCGAGCCACCACCATGATACCATGTGGAACGTATTCATCAACATACAAGGCAAAAATATAAAAAATATTGGGCAAACAAATTTTTGGGCAAAAAATAATCCGGCCTATTTGATCACTTCCAGCTTATCCAATTCGGTGGAAATGAACGTTATTTCTTCGGTGCTCAGGCGAGCATCGGCCGCCTTGGCATTCTGGATGGCCTGCTCGGCATTTCGGGCACCGACGAGCGCGATGGTAATTCCGGGTTGTTCCAAGGTCCATAACAGGACCAGTTGCCCCATGGAAATCCCTTTCTCGTCTGCAACCGGCTTAATCGTTTCCAGAAAGGCGTTTGTCCGCCGCAGGTTTTCCTCGCTGAAAAAATATAGCCCTGCACGGTGATCTCCTTCGCTGAAAACATGCCCGGGCTTCATCTTTCCGATAAGCAAACCCCGCTCCATGGGGCTGTACGCCAAGATCGATTTCTGCTGGTCGAGACAATAGGGAACTACTTCTTTCTCGATACCGCGCTTGACCATGCTGTAAGGCACCTGATTGGATATAATATCCACGTACTTCGATGCTTCCATCAGCTGGTCGACGTCGTAATTGCACACACCTGCATAACGGACTTTACCTTGTTCAATCAGCTGGGCCACAGCTTCCATGGTTTCCTGTATTGGCGTGGTAACATCCGGCCAATGGATCTGATACAGGTCGATGTAATCGGTCCGCAGTCGACGGAGACTGTCTTCGCATTCTTTGATGACGCTTTCCTTACCCGCATATTTATAAATATCGATATCCTTACCGGAGTTATCCTTGCTATGAGAAGCAAGCGTCCCCTTCGCCAGATCCCAACGCATTCCGTACTTGGTTAAGAGATATACCTTGTCGCGTGGAATGCCTTTGATGGCTTCTCCGACGATTTCTTCGCTGGTACCCTGCCCATAAACAGGAGCGGTATCAATGGCATTTACCCCTAAATCGTAAGAAGCCCGGATCGCCTCCACAGCGCCTTTACGCTCCGTGCCACCCCACATCCAACCGCCAGCAGCCCACGCACCGAACGTAATGACCGATAAATCCAGCTCGGTTCCAATCAATGTTCTGTATCGCATAGTTTGTAATTTACTAATAAATCGTGCGTATACCAATAAGCATCGCATTTGCAAATTAACACATCTGCACGAACAACGGCAATAATAAAAACGAGAGCCGATAACCGAAAATGTTTCAGGATTGTTACGTAAATAACGCATAAATCCATTTATTTTGCCAACCAAATTGATTTGTTATTTTCGGATGAAACCTCGCGAAACCAGAGGCGAATGATGAAATCCAAGTTCCATGAAGCCCATACGGCTAAAAAAATTTTTTCGGATGAAAGCTAGCATAGTATTACTTTTTATCGTCAGTTCGTTTGCCCTGCGAGTGGAGGGCCGTGATTTTTACCAACTGAAAATCTATCACTTGAAAACTGAGCGGCAATCGGCTTTATTGGATGACTTCCTGGAGCACGCGTACCTTCCAGCGCTCCATCGGGCAGGCGTATCAAAGGTGGGTGTATTCAAGCCGATTGCTAAGCCAGAAACGGATGGCGAACGATTAGTTTATGTATTTATTCCCTACTCGTCTTACGACCAATTCGCAGCAATGGATGACCGGTTGCAGCGGGATAAGTTATACCAACGTGCCGGAAAGGCCTACTTAAGCGCTTCTTATGACCAGCCTCCATATGAGCGGATTGAGACCATTCTGTTGAATGCTTTCGCCGACAGCCCACACGTCCAGGCTCCCAACCTTACGTCCCCAAAGTCCGAGCGTGTTTACGAACTTAGAAGTTACGAAGGGCCTACCGAAGCCTATTACCGAAACAAAGTGGAGATGTTTAACAAGGGTGACGAAATCGGATTGTTCAAACGATTGGGATTCAATGCTGTGTTCTACGGAGAAGTTATTGCGGGCAGCCGCATGCCCAACCTCATGTATCTTACCACTTTCGAAAATAAACAGTCGCGGGATGAACATTGGGACGCCTTCGGCAAAGATGCATACTGGAAGCAGCTTTCCGCCAGACCTGAATATCAAAACAACGTATCCCGCAATCAGCAGATTTTTTTGTACCCGACGGACTATTCAGATCTTTAACAACTGTCGGTTTCATCCCGCTTTTTAGCGGTTTCATCCCTCGGACTACCCGATTTATCACGCGGCTGCTACCTTTGAATCAAATCAGGCGGGCTGTAACAAATTGTGCAATCTGTTTGTCTTAAATGGGAATAGCTCGGACACGATGAAAAAGGTGACGCAATTTTTTTGGTGGTGCAGCGGTGTACACCAAGCAACGTTGGCGAAATACCCTGCTGAACACAATAAATATGTAGGGATTGGAGCCACAATTTTCTTTACGGGGCTGTTCGCAGCCCTATCAGGAGGATATGCATTATATTTCGTTTTCAGCGGAACCGCGTTCTCGGTTATATATGCCCTCCTTTTCGGCCTACTTTGGGGTTTGGCCATCTTCAATATGGATCGTTACATTGTATCCAGCATCCATAAAAATGCCTCCGGGTTCAGGCAATTCCTACAAGCCACACCTCGTATCCTGCTGGCTGTCCTCATCGGTATCGTGATCGCGCGTCCGCTGGAACTCAAGGTATTCGATAAAGAAATCCGCGAACAGCTGCGAACAACCTACCTTGACCGCCAACGATCTCATATCGATACGCTTAATAAAGCCTTCGAGAGCAAATACGCAGTCGAACTAACCAGGGTGGCAGAATTGAAAACCGAACGGGACTCGCTGGAAGCATCCATCAAATCCGATCGCATCAAACTGAAAATGGAAGCCTTTGGCGAGAAAACCGTGGAAACGTCGGGCATTGTGGGATACGGACCTTATGCCAAACAACGCCAGGCCGAACTCGATAAACAAGAGCAATACCTCGACACGCTCCGTAGCCGGATTGGGCAGCAGGAAGCCTTCATCCAACAACGTAAACAATTTGAGGGGCTGCTTGATGAACGGTTGCTTACCGGCGAACAACTTGACAGTGCCGTAAACAAGGCAGGATTCGCCGATCGCAATGCGGCCCTTGGCAACCTGAAATACAATCCCGACGGTACACGAAACGAATCCAATTATTGGTCAATTGCCTTCATCATGCTGCTCTTTATCTTCTTTGAATGCCTTCCGGTGTTCGTAAAACTGATGAGTGCCCGCGATGCATACGACATCGATAACCGCGATCGGCAATTGGTGGATATCCACCGCTCCGGCAGCGAACGCGACGCGGATATAGCGGTTATCGACGGCATATATAACGACCGCGTAAAAGCGGACATGGAACGGGAAAAATCCCGTATTTGGGAAAGCGAAGCGACCTGATCTCGGATTTCATCCCCTAACTTCCGCCGTTCATCCCATTTTGTTGTAACTCCATCAATCTATGCCGTTCTTCGCTGGAAAATCAAGCAATCATGAAATTGAATCGCATTGAAATCATCTTAGCCTCGGGGATTTACCTCTTTGTGCTGGTACTTATTTTCAGCAACCAGGTCCATTCGGAGGGTGCTCGGTACACTGCGTCCCTGATGGCTTATGCTACGGTTATCTTCGGAGCGTACCTGGCGTTTACCCAATGGATTTCGCCGGCATTTTTTCAAGTTCGAAAACTCGATGTGGGCATCGCCTTTACACTGGCCCTCTTTTTTTTAGTTTGGCTCGGACTCACATGCTGCATCTGGGTACGCGACTATCACCGGTGGAGTGGCGGACAGTTTGTCGTTCACCTGAAACGGGGTGAATCGCTGGGCGGAGCGTCGCTTGCATTTCTCTTGCTTTTTGCCTACGAAGCCGTTAAGCGGCTGATCCGCTACTTACAGCATACACGCAGTACGCTGGCCACACGCATCGGCAAGGAAAGTTTAGTGGTGTTGGGTGGAGGGACCGTGGTTTTTGTGATGTTGCTGGCGGTAGAGGAAAAGCTTGCGGCATTTTGGATGGCGGTTATACCGTATGCTTATCTCATTTATGCATTGAATATCTACTGGTTATTGCCCTTAAAGGAAAGACGGCTGCATAACTTCATGATCTATTTCTTGATAGCCATCGGGATATCGTTCGTCGCTTTTATTCCTTTCGGATTATTCTTTTTGGCCTTTATGCGCTCGGCTGACGAATTGTATTTCGTGCTGTGGATCTGCATTAACTTGATCATGATGCCACTGGTCAATTTGGTATATCAACGGCAGAAGGCGCGTATCAGCCAATTGATAAACCTCAAAATGGAGCTTGGACAGACCTCGGCAGACCTCAGCTTTCTACGTTCGCAAATCAATCCGCACTTTTTGTTTAACATCCTCAACACCCTGTATGGGACCGCCTTGCAGGAAAAGGCGGAGCGGACGGCCACCGGCATTCAGAAGCTGGGCGATATGATGCGTTTCATGCTGCATGAAAACAACCAAGACCGCATCCTGCTGGCACGCGAAATCGATTACCTCCGCAATTACATCGACCTGCAACTGTTGCGAACGGCTACCTCGCAAGGGATTACCGTGGAGTGTACAATCGACGACGCCCTGGAAAGCACCTATATCGCGCCAATGCTGCTTATCCCGTTTGTGGAGAATGCCTTCAAACATGGCATCAGCTTGCAGGAAAAATCGTGGATAAAGGTCAGCCTGTACGAATCGGAGGGGAAGGTGTATTTTGACGTTCATAACAGCATACACCGGAAACCGGAAACCGATCCGGAGCGTCGCCATTCCGGCGTTGGGCTGGAAAATGTGAAGCAGCGCCTCGCCATGCTCTATCCCGATAGGCACGACTTAGTGATACGAGAAACCACGCAGGAGTTTTTCGTGCATTTGACCATAGAATGCTAACCGAAGATGATCAAGAAACAAAATTATGAAAAGAATTCTATCGATTGCCGTAGCCTGGTATAGCTGCTTGTGTGCCTACGCCCAGTTTGACCTGAATGGCCGGGTGAAAAACCTACCAGCGGGAGAAACGGTAACCGTCAATATACCGTTTGTCTTCGGTTATTTTGAAGACGAGAACAAGCCCTTGGTTGCCGATAAAGAGGGAAATTTTGGTATGGTATTGCCTTTAGCCGAAGAAAAAATAGGGTATCTCCGGTGGGGAAATCATAAAGCTTTTTTATGGATGAGGCCAGGCACCGGCTTGTCTGTCGAACTGGACGCCGCCAACGGCGAAATCACGTTCGGTGGCCCGATGGCCACCCCCAATAGGCTACTCCACGAACTGGAATTGAGTACCGCGCCCGATTTTTATGCCGGGAGTACGCGGGTCGGTGCCAACGCGGTGCTCGACAGTGTAATCCGGCCCTATGCAGTCCAATTTAAGGCGAAGGCGATGCAGATTGATGCCAGCGCATTGAATAGCCATGAAAAAGAGTTTTTAAAGGCCGAGCTTCATGATCAATTCCTGGTTTATCTCGACTTGTATGTGCGAACGGCGAAGTGGCCCCAAGAGGTATGGAGCAAATTTATCCTGGATGGAATGGAAGGAGAAAAGCCACAGCCCAGATCGTATCTGCGCGGCCCGATGTATTATGCCTTTATCGATACGTACGTGGGCTTCTTGGAGACCCGCGTATTTGCTAACCGGGATAATCCGACTCGGTTTGCCGAATTATTGGACTCGGTATATGGTATAAGCAACTTTGACAGCCTGAATGCGGTCTATGAACGAAATGGAAAGGCATATATCGACTGGCTTGCTGTCAAGCATGCATTTGATGCGCAAACAGCGGAGGAATACCTCGCCAAGCAAATCCGGTCGTTCTACCACGATGGGCATCTTTCCGAAGGCGAATGCTTACTGGATGATTTACGAACGTCCTACAGTAACAGCATCTATCTCAAGGAGTTGATAAGCAAAAAAACGTCATTGGCAAACCGGATGTCCAAGGCTAACGATCAAATTATCGTTCCTGAAGACTACAGGACATTCACGAGCATCAAAACGTTCGTACAGCAATTTAAGGGGAACGTCGTGTATCTCGACATCTGGGGAACATGGTGCGGGCCCTGCAAAATGGAGATGCGTGATGTGCCGCAGCTCAAGGAACGCTTCGCGGGTAAGCCCGTTGTCTTTGTCTACCTGGACATGGATGACGACAATAAAGACGCCCGGTGGCGCGAATACATTCAAGTGAATGGCATAACGGGCGTCCACCTGCGCAAAAACAACTTGGATATCCAGCCCATATGGAACGAATTACTCCCTCATGATAAAAACTTGCATGGTCGGTATCCCAGTTATTTTTTATTTGATAAAAATGGTAATTTAGTGGACGAATCCGTTAAAAGGCCGAGCAAGAAAGAGGCCTTGTATGTACAGATTGAAAATTACATCCGTAAGTGACGGCCATTGCCATAGATGACGAACCCATTGCGCTTGACGTGGTACGCAACCATGCAGCAAAGGTGCCCTTTTTGGAACTTCAGGCAACCTTTACCAACGCCTTCGAGGCGATGGATTACTTGCGGCAACAGCCTGTCGACCTCCTCTTTTTGGATATCAAAATGCCAGATATATCGGGTATCGAATTTTTCAGGAGCCTGAGCAGGAAACCGCTCCTTGTCTTTACCACCGCCTATTCCGAGCATGCAGTCGCCGGTTTCGAACTCGATGCCGTAGACTATCTGCTTAAACCATTTTCATTACCCCGTTTTCTAAAAGCCTGCAATAAAGCACATGAGTGGCTTCAATTACGCGATACGAACGGCACAAAGGCATACCTCTTTGTCAAAACGGGGTACGATCAGGTTAAGGTGAATTTCGAAGACATCGATTACCTCGAGGCTACAGGCAATTATGTCAACTTCGTCCTTGGTAACCGCCACGTATTGAGCCGGATGACCATTACTGAATGTGAAGTACTATTGCCCACGGATCGATTCGTTCGGATCCATCGTTCGTTCATTGCCGCCATAGACAAGGTAGAAAAAATCGAACGCCACCAACTTGCCGTAAACGGCAGCATCCTGCCGATCGGATCCTCTTACCTGGCAGCGATTAAAAACCTTTCAGCCAAGGCCTAGTTCAAAACTGTCCGTTTCCGAACACCTACTGCACGATATCGAACAAGATCCACGAAAATAGATCACACAAGACACTTATAATCTTAGCGTTATATTTTTGGCGTAAACTATGCATGGCGTTATGCCAAACAAAAAAATGAAATGTTCAATCGTATCCGTTATATAAGTTGTATCCGTTCCCTGATTTTAGGAGCAATGGCCGGTCTGACCACGCTGCCAGCTTTTGCTCAAGATACTCTCTCCCTTGAACAAGCTATCGAGCTGGCTTTGGAACAAAACCTCGAAGTCCAGCAAAGCCGTATCCAAACCCAAAGCCAAGCCATTGATTTGCGTCAGGCAAAAAACGATCTGCTTCCCGATTTGAATGCACGCCTCGGCCATTCCTTTGAAGTCGGGCGCGTCATAGACCCCGAGACCAACCAATACCTCAACAACGTAACCAATCGCTATGGCAACCAAAGCGTAAGCAGTTCCCTGGTGCTTTTTGACGGACTGCGAATGTTCCACAACATCACCCAACAAGCCTACGCATACCGGGCAACCCAGTTGGATGAACAGTATGCCCGGGAGCAGATGGCACTTACTGTCACCCGTGCCTATATTCAAGCGCTCGCCGCACGGGATGTAGTTGCCCAAGCGGACAGCCTTGCCGCCGTAACGCGGCGCCAAGTGGAGCGGAGTACACTACTGTTCGACCAAGGGGCTTCAAATCCGGGCGATTATTACGACCTGAAAGGACAATATGCAAATGACCTCAACAACCTGAATGAAGCCAGAAACCAACTTAACGAAGCATTGATAGCGCTGTTCCGGTTGATCAATCTTCCTTACAACGCAGAAACCAGGCTTGTCTCTTTTCAGGAATTGCCGATGACTGCGAACGACGCCCTTACGGGTGAACAACTCTATCAGATCGCGTCTGACCGTCTGGGCGTCATTAAAGCAGCTGAAAACTGGACAAAACGAGCGCAGTTTGGATTAAAAGCCGCGCGCTCATCCTATTTTCCGTCCCTGTCCATGGGAGCCGGACTGTCCAGCAGTTATATCCACGGCAACGGGGCGTATATCGATCAGGTGCGAGATCGCATTGGCCAAAACCTGGGATTTACGCTGTCCATTCCCATTTTAAACCGGTTGCAGGTACGCAACAACGTAGCCCGGGCGAAACTGAACTTATTGGACGCGGAAAACAGTGAACAAACACGACGGAATGAATTACAGCAAGCTTCCAACCAAGCCTTGTTTAACCTGGACGCAGCCAAAGAGCAGTACAAAAACTTGGTGGAACAGGTGGAAAATTATGCCGAGTCATTCCGTATTGCCGAAGTACGTTTCAATGCCGGAGCGATAAACTCCGTGGAATACCTGGTTGCCAAAAATAAGTTAGACAACGCCACCGCTAATTTAGTTATCGCTCGTTATCAGTGGCACTTACGTCAACGGATCGTCGATTATTACCATGGGGACATGATCTTGCCACAGATAGACTAGTCCGACTCGGAAAGCGGCTGATAGGTTGAAACGGACAGACCTACCTTACAGCCAACGGGATAGCGACCCAGCGTGGGACTGATAACGTTCACCTGTAATGAGTCGTTACCGATCGACAACTCTTCGTAAAATCCTTTGAATCGTACAGCCAACACCTCAAACGCTCCATTCGGATCTGCGTGCAATACGAGCCACTCGGGGTGAACGGCTATCGCAGTAGCGCCTTTGACGCCCAGCAAAGCGGCTTCCTCCGCCTTCAGGACATTGCTCTTGGCAAGCAGTTTTGACGCGTACGCATTCGGAGGATGGTTGTATAACTCCGCCGGCTTACCCATGGCCACCAGATGCCCATTCCGCAATACGATAAGCTCGTCGGCCATCGAAAGTACCTCCGCCGGATCATGCGACACTAGCACGACCGTTAGCCCAGTGTCGGCCACAATGTTCCGGATATCCGCTTGGAGGGTTTCCCGAAACGAGGCATCCACTTGATTAAAGGGTTCATCCAGCAACAGCACCTCGGGTTCATTAACCAACGCACGGGCAATGGCTACCCGTTGTTTCTCCCCTCCGCTCAAATCCGCGATACGCTGCTTCTTCAAATGCGTAATCCGCAGTTGGCTTAATATACGCTCTGTATTCTTGAATTTTGCTTCCAGATCGGTATTCGGTAATTGGGAAGCCACATTGTCCCACACATTGGCGTACGTATTCAGGTCGTCAAACCCTTGAGATACCATGCGCATCGCATCATGGCCCGGGATAAGTTTTTCCCTCGGACCGGGAACCCGCCAGCCCCGATAGCGCACTTCTCCGTCATCTGGCTCAAGCAACCCATAAATAAGTTTCAACATCGTGCTTTTGCCACTTCCACTTTCGCCGATGATTGCGGTAATCCGGCCCTCCTCAATTCCGAAAGAAAGTCCTCGGACCGCCACAGTCACCTCCTTGCCTGGAAAGGACCGGCTTACATTTGTTCCATGTATCAGCGGAAGGCCTTCACGCAGCACATCGTTGGGCACCGAACAGGATGGGGGGGAAGCGGGGATGATTGCCATAAAAAAACCGTCCCGATACCTATCGGGACGGCACAAAAATACGAAATATATTGATAGCCGGTTAAAAACCAAGCATCAGCCCGAAGGTGAAGTTCTGCAACCCCGCCTGGTTGGGACTGTTTTCAAAGAGATCGTTGAAATAGTATTTGCCATAAATCCCGAATGGACCTACACCAAACCTCGCAAATGCGCCATAACGGAACTGCGTGAAATTGTAATCGTCCTTGAATTTCTGCTTACCCAGCTCCTCGCTTTTGAATCGTTGCGTACCTTTTAATAGAAAGCCTCCCTCCGGTCCAAAGGCAAAACGGAGCCGCCCAAGTCCACTGTAACTCCGGCTGCGGAATTCGAATGTCAGCGGCAGGCGCAAGTAGGTAGAAGTGAGCCGATTCTTGTCATAATCGACATCGGAATATGCCCACGTAAGCGGCGTGGTGTTCTCTTGGAAGTCTATATTTTCTCGCAGTCGTATATAAGTCCAGTCGAAACCACCGGATAAGAAAATACGAAAGTTGTCATTGAACCGGTAACCCGCCTGTAATAAATCAAACCCAAAATTAACCGTCTTGCCCGGGCGGTACCTGAAATCCCGGTTGTCATCAGATAGCGTAAAGCTGCCGTTATCTATTAGCTTGACCAGCCCCAGGTCAATCCGTGAAAACGTGACTCCGTAAATGGGCCGTGATTTCCGCGTACTCTCCGTGTCATCCTCGGTATGCGATGCCTTGCCGCACGGTTCGTCATCAGGCGCATACTCGTAGGTCTTTTCCGATTTTTCAATGGTAATTACCCCTTCGTCCTTCCCGGGAATAAGGATACGTACCTTGCGCTTCTCTCCGGTGTTCACGTCTTCCATGATGACGGTATCGATAGCGGTTCGTCTGTTTTTCCGGAGGCTGTCAAGCCGGTTCTTCTCTTGTGCGGGCGCCAGAAAACAAGTGGCGCAAAACAACACGGTAAGGCTAATGTATTTCATCGTATCTAATTATGAGGTTTGATTTATTTAAGTTTCTTCTTTCTGTTTTTGGCCAAGCCAAAGTTAAAATCCAATTTTAATGATCCTTCTTCATCGTTCGAAAAAGTAACCAGTTTTTCGTCACGTTGATCAACCGTGCTCACCACGTAATTCAGGATGTTGCTCAGCCCAAAAGGCTGCTTGACTCCCTCCGTTGCCGCAAGCATCGTTTCTTCCTCCTCTTCCAGTACCACCAAGGGTTCGATATCTGGCACCCCGGCGATTACGGCTTCCAAGCTATCCGGGGGCCGCTGCAAGAACCTGTCAGTCGAAAGGTTTCCCAACTCACCCGTTGCCCGCTCCTCAAATTCGATAGCCTTGGCAAAAGAGGCTTCCTCTGGTTGCCGCCTTTCTTCTCTTACAGGTGGTTGATCTCCCTTCGTTTTTGCCTTGTGACTCCTTTTTGCAAATACCTTCCGCAGCCGTTCCAGGTCCAAGGGTTCCGCAACGGGCTCCGCGACCTCTATAGACTTAGGCGATTCGGCGACGTTTTTCCCGGGCACCACCGTCGTATCCACATGCGCATGTAAGTACGTAACGGCTACTGGTCGATTTTGCCAATAAAGCACGCCACAGACCGCCAGTATGGCCGCAGCAGCCATCCACCACGTTGTTAACCGACGTCGCTTTACGGGCGTCCGTACAATAAAACGGGCTTCGTCAGCATCCAGTTGCACAGCGATCTTATCCCACAAACCCTTGGAAACCTCGGGCCGGAAGCCTTCAAACTTTTCCTGCAGCTGCTTATCAAACGCATTGTTCTCACCTGGATTCATAGCTCCCTCCTTCCAATTGCTTTAATTTTTCTTTCAGCCACGCCCTTGCCCTTGACAACTGGGATTTTGACGCCCCCTCGCTAATCTGCAAGGTTTCGGCAATTTCCCTGTGCGAGAAGCCTTCCAGCGCGTACATATTAAAGACCAAGCGATAGCCTTCGGGCAAGGTTTGGATCAATCGAAGCAGATCTTCACACTCTAGCACATCCATGGAGAACGTGTGCTGGGTGTCCTCGTATACCTCTTCTATCTCAACGGATAACCCGTTCCGTAGGTTTTTGCGATAAGTCTCAATTGCTGTATTTACCATAATCCTTCGTATCCATCCTTCAAATGAACCTGCTCCCCGATAACTATCGATGTGTCGAAACACCTTGATAAATCCCGATTGGAGCATGTCTTCTGCTTCAAACGTACTGCGCGCATAGCGTAAGCAAACTCCCAGCATTTTTGACGCCAAGGCATGGTACAGTTTTTCTTGTGCATGTCGGTTGCCTGTCCTACAACCCTCATACAAGTTCTCGACGGTAACTGTTTGCTCCAACTTACGTGTATTTACTACTAAGATGGTAATAAGGGCAAAAAGGTTGCACGGAAAATGCACATTAATTTCAATCCGCGATCTCGATCCGCCGTGCATTATCCGTCTGGACCGTGATCTTCACAGAAACTGCGTCGGGGGGTAGTAGCCCAGCTATCTTTTCCGGCCATTCCACCAAGCAGTAGCGGCCAGAATAAAAATAATCTTCGTAGCCCAGGTCAAAAGCCTCTTGTTCGGATTTGATACGGTAAAAGTCGAAATGGTAGATGGGTCCTTCAGGAGAGGTATATTCGTTAACGATGGCAAAGGTAGGACTGGAAGTGGCATCCACAACGCCCAGTCGTATGCATAGCGCCTTAATAAGTGTCGTCTTTCCAGCGCCCATTTCCCCATAAAAAAGAAAAACGCGCCTTCCGCCGGCGGCTGCCAGCACGCGGGCAGCCACTTCCGGCAATTCCGCTAAATTCGCCAGTTCAATAACCATGTGTGCAAAAATACGCTTTTTGCTTACTTGGTCGTATAGGTGGCAAACGGGATGATCATTTCTTCCAACGAGATGCCGCCGTGTTGAAACGTTTCATTGAAGTAGTTGACGAAGTGATTGTAATTGTTGGGATATACAAAATAGATATCCTCCTTCGCAAAGATAAAACTGGAACTCACATGCAGCTTCGGCAACAACGCATCGTGCGGATTTTTCACATGGAAAACATCCTTGGCAATGTAGTTGAGATTTTTCCCCTGCTTATAGCGGAGATTGGTGTTGGTATTACGGTCACCGATAACTTTACTGGCGCGTTTCACCCGGATCGTACCATGGTCAGTGGTGATGATCACACGCACCTGCTTTTGAGCAAGCCACTTTAATGCATCCAACAGGGGAGAGTGCTCAAACCAGGAAAGCGTAAGCGAGCGATAGGCAGCCTCGTCATTGGCTAATTCGCGGATCATAGCCATATCCGTGCGGGCATGCGAAAGCATATCCACAAAGTTATATACCAATACGTTGAGGTCGTTCCCCATCAGGTTACTTAAATTGTCGGCCACGTCTCGCCCCTGTTCCAAGGTCAATATTTTATGGTAAGAATGTTTGCATTCTTTACGATATAGGCGCTTAATCTGATCGGCAAGAAATTTATCTTCGTGCAGGTTCTTCCCGCCCTCGTCTTCATCATTCTGCCAAAGCTCCGGATGTTGCCGCTCCATTTCGAGCGGCATCAACCCGCTGAATATCGCGTTGCGCGCATATTGGGTAGCCGTCGGCAGGATGCTGTAATAGCTATCCTCCTCCTCCAAGCGGAAATGCGTCCCTATCACGTCATTGATCACCCGCCATTGATCATACCGCAGGTTATCGATGAGGAAGAAAAATGTTGGCCGGTGTTCCTGCAAAGTCGGAAAAACCTTCTTGCGGAATAATTGATGAGACATAACGGGGCCTTTTTCAGGCTCCTTTACCCAATGGAGATAATTTTTTTCGATAAACTTGAAAAACTGCATGTTCGCCTCAGCCTTCTGCAAGGTTAACACTTCGTGCATCCCTGCATCTTCCAGTTTCTCAAGAGATAATTCCCAATAAATCAGCTTTTTGTAAACATCCGCCCATTGTTCGAAGTTCAGGTTATCGTTCAAAATCATACCCAGATTTCGGAAGTCCTGCTGGTAGGCCATCGACGTCTTCTCGCTGATAAGCCGTTTATTTTCCGTCAGCTTCTTAATCGTTAGCAAAATCTGTTTAGGATTTACCGGCTTGATGAGGTAGTCGTCTATTTTGGAACCGATGGCATCTTCCATCAGATGTTCTTCTTCATTTTTAGTGACCAACACCATGGGTATACCCGGGTTGATGTTTTTCAATGCCGAAAGCGTCTCCAAGCCCGTAAGGCCCGGCATGTTTTCATCTAAGAACACTAAATCGTAAAAACCTTTTTTGAAAGCATCCACCGCGTCGTTACCATTCGTTACGGTTTTTACCCCATACCCTTTTTCATTTAACAACATGATGTGCGGTTTCAGCAAATCGATTTCGTCATCTGCCCATAATATATTCGTCTCTTGCATGCCGGCTCCGTTTCTATCCATTGAAATAATCGCGAACATAGCGAAAAGTTTGCCGGCATCTACATTTTTAACAAAAATTAACAGGCATCTACCGTATCTTTGCCGGTATACTTTTGGGAGACAACGCCTCCAGCAGTGCGAACAAACTTTGAATAAAAAGAAGATAATCAACGACCCTGTTTATGGATTCATATCCATTCCATCCGGTTTTATATTTGACCTGATACAGCATCCGTACTTCCAACGCCTGCGCTACATTAAGCAGGTCAGCATGACGCATTTGGTTTATCCAGGGGCCCTGCATACCCGTTTCCAGCACGCGTTGGGCGCCATGCACCTGATGGCATTGGCGGTTGAGACCCTTCGCGGCAAAGGGGCTGTGATCACCGACGCCGAAGAGGAAGCTGCCCTCGTAGCCATTCTTTTACACGATATCGGTCATGGTCCGTTTTCCCATTCCCTGGAACACACGTTGGTTGAAGGCGTATCCCACGAGCTACTTTCCGCCTTGATGATGAAAGAGCTCAATGACGTCTTTGCCGGGAGGCTTGACCTAGCGATTGAGATTTTTAACAACCGCCACCCCAAGAAATTCCTGCATCAACTGGTGTCCGGACAGCTGGATCTCGACCGTATGGACTACCTTAGTCGGGATAGCTTCTTTACGGGCGTAGCTGAAGGGGTAATCAGTTTTGACCGGATCATTAAAATGATGACTGTGGTTAACAACGAACTGGTCATCGAATATAAAGGGATCTATTCCATTGAAAAATTCCTGATCGCCAGGCGACTGATGTATTGGCAGGTTTACCTGCACAAGACGGTCCTCGGCGCTGAGCAAATGTTACTGAAAATCCTGCAACGGGCGAAAGAATTATATGGAAGTGGCATTTCTCTTTTTGCTTCACCATCCTTGGAACATTTTTTGCGCAACAAGATTACCCGAGAGAATTTCACCGAAAATGTGTCACATTTGGTTCACTTTTCACGTCTCGATGACACAGACATCTTGTCGGCCGTGAAAACTTGGGCGTATCATGAAGACCCCATCTTGCAGATGTTGTGTTCACGGCTCATGAAACGTTCCTTGTACCACACCGAACTGCACAGCAGTGAGCTGGATAGTCGGTTTATCGATGATATGAAAGCCCGGGCGGTAACCTACTTTGGTATAGATGCGGCTCATGTGGATTATTATGTATGGACGCAATTAATTGAAAACAGTGCTTACGAACTAAATAGCAGTAATATTAAGATCTTAATGAAAGACGGTAGCATACAGGATATTGCAGAGGCATCTGATCTGTCCAATTTAGAGACGCTATCGAGGAAAGTGCGGAAATTCGCCATATCCTTTCCCAAAGAATTAATAAGCTGATAACCAGTAAAAATTTTAATATATATCGTTTAAACTTATACATTTGCAGATGCAATTTTCCGCACATCAAATAGCAACGCTCGTGAATGGTTCCCTTGAGGGGAACCCCGATGTGATGGTGGAGCAACTGGCCAAAATTGAAGAGGCGACGGCCGGCAGTCTTTCTTTTTTGTCTAATCCGAAATACGAACAGTACTTATACACAACCCAAGCGTCAGTCATTATCGTCAATCAGGATCTGAAGCTGGACAAACCCGTAGCAGGTACGTTAATCCGGGTAAAAAATGCCTATTCCGCTTTTTCCATGTTATTGGAGGTCTACAATAAAATGCGGCTGGACAAAACCGGCATTGAAAGTCCCGTATTTATCCACCCGACTGCCAAAATTGGCGAAAATGTCTACATCGGTGCTTTTACCTATATAGACAAGGACGTGGTCATTCAAGATAACTGCAAAATATATCCGCATGTGTATATCGGAGAGAACGTTAAAATAGGGAACGATACCACGCTGTTCCCCGGGGTATCCGTCTATTTTGACTGCATAATCGGGCAGCATGTAATCGTCCATTCCGGCACGGTCATTGGCAGCGATGGTTTTGGGTTTGCCCCACAAGAAGATGGAACGTATAGCAAGATCAACCAAATCGGGAATGTGATCATTGAGGATGACGTAGAAATCGGAGCGAATACGGTAATAGATCGGGCTACAATGGGTTCAACAATTATCCGGAAAGGCGTGAAATTGGACAACCTTATCCAAGTGGCTCACAATGTAGAAATCGGCAAAAACACGGTAATCGCCGCACAATCGGGTATTTCGGGAAGCACGAAAATCGGTGAAAATGCCGTAATTGGCGGACAGGTTGGTATCGTGGGACATATCAACATCGCCAGTGGAACCCAGATACAAGCCCAATCCGGAGTAAACCGTACCATCGCCGATGCCGGTAAAAAATGGTCGGGCAGCCCCGCTGCTCCCTATAATGCGCAGATGCGGTCGCAGGTTGTATATTCCCGCCTACCCGAATTGGAGCGCCGCCTGGAGGAATTGGAGCAACTACTATTAGCAAAAGAACTATCAAAATAAACGAAGTGCTGTTCCGCCTACCAACGGATAAGCCAATTGACAACGATGAACGTAAAACAACGAACAATCAAATCAGAAATCAGTATTTCAGGTGTCGGGCTCCATACGGGTAAACCCGTCACCATCACCCTGAAACCGGCTCCCGAACAACATTGGTATCGGTTCAGGCGCATTGACCTCGAAAAGCAACCGACCATTCTCGTCGATGCTGACAACGTTTCCGATACGTCGCGCGGAACGACCATCTCCCATAACGGAGCCAGTGTAAGTACCATTGAACACCTGATGGCGGCATTGGTGGGGCTGCAGATCGACAACGTACTCATCGATATCGACGGCCCAGAAGTCCCCATTATGGATGGCAGTTCCGCTCCCTTTGTCAAGGCGATCGAGCAAATCGGCTATGTTGACCAGCTAGCAGATCGCGATTATTACGAAATTCCACATAACATTCACCATACCGAACCCGATCGGAAGGTCGAAATGGTAGCGATGCCCCTGGATGGCTATCGCTTTACCTGCATGATTGATTTTAACTCGCCGGTGCTGGGTAGCCAACACGCCTCCATCAGTAACATCGACGAGTTTTCCAAAGATATCGCCTCATCCCGTACGTTTTGCTTTCTCCACGAACTTGAGATGCTGTTGAAAAACAACCTCATTAAGGGGGGAGATCTCAACAATGCCATCGTGGTCGTCGACAAAGAGGTAAGTAAAGACGAACTGCGTCACCTGGCGAAACTATTCCACCGCGAAGACATCGACGTAGCTAAGGAAGGTATATTGGATAACATTGAACTGCGTCATCAAAATGAACCGGCACGACACAAACTGCTGGATATGATTGGCGACCTGGCACTGGTTGGACGCCCTATTAAGGGCCATATCATGGCTGCACGGCCTGGCCATGCCGCCAACGTGGCCTTTGCCAAAAAGATCAAAGCGCAGATAAAAAAAGAAAAGGGACGCAAATACGTGAAAGTATATGATCCCAATATGCCGCCACTGTACGACACCGTCCAGATCATGAAAATTCTGCCCCACAGGCAACCTTTCCTGATGGTCGATAAAATTCTGGAGCTGACCAAGTCGCATGTCGTCGGACTGAAAAACGTGACCATGAACGAGGATCTGTTCATGGGACATTTCCCGGGCGCTCCGGTCTTCCCGGGCGTTCTGCAAATTGAAGCGATGGCTCAAACCGGCGGGATTCTGGTCCTTAGCACCGTGCCCGATCCCGAAAACTACCTAACGCTCTTTCTTAAAATCGAAAACGCCCGGTTTAAGGCACAGGTGAACCCGGGGGACACCATTATTTTCCGCTGCGATCTCCTCGAACCCATCCGTAGGGGCATTGCCCAGATGAAAGGCGTAGGCATGGTCGGCGAAAAAATAGTGGTTGAAGCAGAGCTGATGGCTCAGATTGTAAAAGTAAAAGAGAGCCAAGCATCATGATACAACCCCTAGCATATATACACCCACAGGCCAAGATTGCCGGTAACGTAGTCATCGAACCCTTTGTTACCATCCATAAAGATGTCGTGATCGAAGAGGGCACATGGATCGGGTCCAACGTTACCATTATGGATGGCGCGCGAATCGGCAAAAACTGTCGCATATTCCCCGGCGCCGTCATTTCAGGTATCCCACAGGACCTGAAATTCGATGGCGAGGAAACCACTGCCGAAATTGGAGACAACACCACAATCCGGGAGTGTGTCACCGTTAATCGGGGTACGAAAGATAAATGGAAAACCGTAATCGGGAAAAACTGTCTGATTCAGGCGTATAGTCACATCGCGCATGATTGCATCGTCGGAGACAATTGTATTTTTTCCAATAGCAGCACACTCGCCGGCCACATCACCGTGGGCGATTATGTAGTATTGGCAGGTATGGTCGCCGTACACCAGTTCTGCCACATCGGCTCGCACGCTTTTATCGCTGGCGGTTCTCTGGTGCGCAAAGACGTACCTCCCTTTGTCAAAGCCGCCCGGGAACCTTTGGCCTATGTCGGAATCAATTCCGTAGGCCTGCGGCGGAGAGGCTTTTCATCTAACCAGATCAACGAAATACAAGATATTTACCGGGTACTGTTCGTAAAAAACAACAACCTTACCAAAGCATTGGATATTATTGAGGCCGAATACAAACCCACGGAAATACGGGATGAAATACTTGATTTCGTACGGAACTCCAACAGGGGGGTCATGAAAGGGTTCGGCCAAAGCAAAGGAATACTTTGAGGCATGTACATCGCTTTGGAGGACATCGGTAGGCGATTCAATCGTGAATGGGTTTTCCGGCACATCGATTATCGATTCGAAGCAGGTCAAAGCTATGCCGTTCTGGGACCGAATGGATCGGGTAAATCCACCTTCCTACAGGTTGTTGCTGCTAGCTTGATCCCTTCCGCTGGCCGAGTCCACTATGCCGATGCCGAAAAAAAAATCGACCCTGAATCCATCTACCAATATCTTTCGTTGGCGGCGCCTTATATGGAGCTCATCGAAGAGTTTACGCTTGCCGAACAAGTCCGCTTCCACTTTGCGCTCAAAAACTACCTAAGCGGTTTCGATGAAGATGCGCTCATGGAGTTGTTGGGTCTTCGTCATGCCAAGGATCGGCAAATCCGACATTTTTCTTCCGGCATGAAACAACGGGTAAAACTAGCCTTGGCCTGCTGTTCCGACGTTCCCCTTGTATTATTGGACGAACCCACGAGTAACCTGGACCAACAGGGGATCGACTGGTACCTGAATCTTGTGACCGAAACACGGGCGGCACGGCTCGTGATTGTTTGCTCCAACCAGGAAAGGGAATATGGGTTTTGTGAGAACTTGATTAACATCGTGGATTATAAATAATTGCAAATAGAGAGCCTGTTTCGTATCTTTGATCCCACATTTTTATACACCGTAACAGATTAATAGTATGTCCAAAGCTTCAGAAGTAAAAACCGGCAACATCCTACGCTTCAATGGTGAGTTGGTGTCCGTTGAAGAATACATTCACAGGACACCGGGGAACCTTCGGGCGTTTTACCAAGCTAAAATGCGCAATGTAAAAACCGGAAAATTGGTGGAATACCGTTTCCGGACCGATGAGGAAGTGGAAATTGCCCGTGTAGAGACCAGTGATTACCAATACCTATACGAAGATGGGGATACCTTCGTCGTGATGGACAACAACACATTTGAGCAATTCAATATTCCAAAACACCTGTTCGGCAGTTCGGCACGTTTTTTGAAAGAAGGTATGCAGGTGCTGATAGCCATGGAAAGCGACGAGCCGATTATGGCGCAAGCGCCTACCACAGTGGAATTAGAGATTACTTATACAGAGCCGGCGGTTAAAGGTGATACTTCTACAAATGCCTTAAAAAGCGCGACAGTAGAAACCGGTGTCGAGATACGGGTGCCGCTATTTGTGAATCAAGGGGATAAAGTGAAGGTTGACACACGCTCTGGCGACTATATTGAACGCGTAAAATAAAGAAATTAAATTTTTAGGTTTAGGTTGATTATTCGGTCTTGGGGCTCCCCGCTTCAAGGCCGATTTTTTTTCCGGAAAACGAACCCGGCCGATCTAAGCGATCAGGCCGGGTTCGGCTTTATCAGTAGCCGGTATTCTGTAGCATATTGGGATTTGCATCCATAACCACTTGCGGAATAGGCAATACGTGGTTTTTATTTTCCATATATCCCTTACTGCCCAATACTTCGGCGGCTTTGGCCCAACGGACCAAATTCACAAACCGGCTTCCCTCCTTCGGCATTTCAATTTTCCAGAGCGCCTGCAATAAATCGGCAAATCCCTGGCTGGAAACGGGTTCGCCAATCGGACTCATTCCCCGTCGGGAAGCCAACAGATTATAAACCTGCTCGGCTTCCGATTGCTTATTTGTCGCCGCCTTAGCCTCCGCATTCATGAGCATCACTTCGGTATACCGAATGATGGGAAACACGCTGCGGTTATAGAAGAACCGTTTTACATCTTCCCTCATGAGCTCAGAATGATCCCAAATAACCTCACTGCTGCCCTGCCGAAAAATCTGGGCCGTATTGGCTTCCAATGCATAGGCTCCCGACGTGATCATCCGGTCCGTCAATGTAACAGCTAGTTGGACATTGCCTTTAAACAAAGCGGCCTTCGCCAACAGCGCCTGGGCCGTTCCCTTGGAAACACCACCACCCATTGCCCGTTGAGGCAACTGCGCACTGGCCTGTTCTAGCTCCGCAACAATAAAATCATAAACGGCATCCGGATCGGAATTGGAAAGATCTGTTCCTTGATTTTCCGTCGTCATTAGGGGAACCCGTCCGAAATAATGCATCAGTTGCATATAGACATAGGCCCTGAATAACCGCAACGTTTCCAATTCTGCCGCCTGCGGAGCACGGCTCTCAATCGCATTCAGTGAGTGGATAACCGAATAACCGCCTTGCCAAAGCTGGTTGATTACCGGGGCTGCCGACGTAAAAGAAAAGTTGTTCAGCAGCGCGAATTGACCGTTCAACGCCGCACCTAATGTGTCTGAAACTGCCTCCCCGCTCAGCAAGGCATCGGCCACTGCCAGCTCCTTTTGCCATGCTCCAATTCGGCCATGAGCCGTATTTAGCTGCGCAATAAACTCTTCGGGTGTCAGTGGCTTCTGTGCGGCGTTGTTGTTATATCCCACAAATACTTCAACGGTTTTAACCCTTCCATCCTTTACCTCGGCATTCTCATAGGGCATTTTTACCAGGTCGTCGGCATTGATTACACCATCCGAATTAGCGTCTGTCCATTTGAAATTTCCTACTGCTGCATCCGGTTGATCGGCCCATCCATCAACGTCGCTTTGTGACCGAAAAATCCCTGCTGCGGCCATTCCCAAATAATATCCGTCCTGCGCCTGTTCACCTTCATAAAAGATGTTATACTTATCGCCATACTCCACCTCTATGTAGTAAGTACCCGCTTTGATATCCTCGAAAATCGCTTTCCCGGTGTCAATCTCCGCTTCATACGCCACCACACTGTTGGCGTAGTCTTGCTGACTAGCATACAGCCATACCGTTCCGCTTGTTGCCTTGACACCCGAAGGCTTATCCGGCGACCAAGCAGCGGCATCCCAAACCACGACTTCCAGAGAGGTGGTCTGTAGTTCGTCATCGACAGACGTCCCCGAAAGCAACGTCTTCACCGAATATACAACTTGATCGCCCGTCGCTCCAATCACTTCGCTACCGATTTGAACGCCGTTTATCCAAACCTTCTGCCCAACACGGCTTACTTTCAGTTCCTTTCCGCTTAGGCTGGTCAAAATCCGTTCGTTCGTTAAGTCTGCAAGTTTAATGACTCCCTTTACAATGTGATCTTTCAACACGGAAGATGTAAGGTCTTCGGTCGCAAAAGCTTGTATGGAAGATTTTTTACCCATCATAAGCGCTTGCTGCGCTCGCGCGACTTCATCATTCAACGGTGCAAACACCGTAATGCCCTCTTCGACGTCCGTAGCGGAGAGCTCAAGCCCCTTCAATGCGTCGACGAAAACACGGATGCTGTCTGCCGTCTCCAAGCTAGCAACGAGACCGTTAATTACTTCTTCCGGTTCGCGTGGAGGGTCTTCCGGCGGAGCCACAGGGTCCTTCTTGCATCCAAAAGCAAGGATAATGGTTGCCGCCGCGATGGCAGCTCGGGTTATTTTTCTCATGACTTAAGATTTAGTAAATAAACTGTTTTTCTGGATGCGGCTAAATTAGTGCCCCGTTAAACACAAAAAAATACCCGCAAGTGAGTATTTTTGGGCGATGCAATCCCCCAGTAAGCACGAGCTACGCAAACGTTATCGCGAAAGACGGATCAATCTTTCTGCTGACGAATTCCAGGTATTGAACAGTCGGTTGATGGAACAGATTCATCGGCTGGATATGACTAGGTTCTCGACCGTTCACCTATTTCTTCCCATTGAAGGCAACCGCGAGCCGGACACCTATGCGATCGCCGAATGGTTGCGGCGCGCTCATCCAGATATACGGTTGATACTATCCCGAACCGATCCTGTGGCCTCTGAAATGCTTCATTTCATCTGGGACGATACTACGGTCTTGAAACATAATCATTGGGGAATTCCTGAGCCGGAAAACGGGATCGCCGTTTCCTCGTTGGAAATAGACGCCGCGTTTGTCCCACTCCTTGCTTTTGACGTCCGGGGAAACCGCGTAGGCTACGGGAAAGGGTTCTACGATCGCTTCCTGGCCGAGTGCCGTCCAGAGACGGTAAAGATGGGCCTTTCACTGTTTGAAGCAGAGCCGGTCATCAGCGACATCAATGCATTTGATATCCCGCTTGATTGCTGCATAACCCCACAGCAAATTTGGGAATTCAATACAGCACCCTGAATTTAATGGTGTTTTCTATCTGCCTGAGTTGTTTGAGCAACTGTTTATCGTATTGCGCATCAACATCGGTAACGGCATAGCCGATGCTTCCCTTGGTCATCAGGAATTGGGCGACAATGTTGATTTGGCTATCGGCAAAAACCTGATTGATGTGTGCCATTACCCCCGGTACGTTCCGATGAATGTGAAGCAGTCGATGTGCTTTTTCGATTTTGGGCAACAACAGATTGGGGAAATTTCGGCTCATATAGGTATCACCTCTGTTGATAAAGTCAGCCATACGGCGCGGAATAAACTCACTGTTCCGTTTCTTTCCCTTTTTGTCGTCGAAAAGAACGATTCCCTTTTCATTGCAAATTTCCCGGTTCAACTGGTGTTTACTATCACCCAAATAACCGATGGTCTTCAGCTTATCGGCTCTTGCCAGCTGGTCGTCATCCAGTTTTATGTTCTTCCCCAACAGCAGCATCCCGACATCTTTGACGTATTTTTCCTCAAACGTTTGCTTGATCCGGATGGAAAAACCGTCACGCTTAAGTATGTGTGCTGAAATTTCCGGCACATCGCCCACAATGAGGCAGAGAATGCGATTCTTGGGGTAGGAGATCGCCCGGGGAAGGTCGTTCACATATAAAAACTCATCGAAGCTTGGCGTCACATGATCGGCTTTCTCGGATACGCTCTTTCGCTCAATGTTCTCCGTAAACGCAAAAAATCGCTCGATAAGCCCTGACTCCTTCAGCTGGAAATCCGAATAGCCGTCGCCGATACCGTAAATTTTGCCCGGCAATTTCAGCTGCCGTAAAAGCTTCACTTTGCCCCCTTCTTCCGACAAGGGATTGCTTTCGTCATACCCAGTTATATTTCCCTGCTCATCAAACGTAAACGTGTTGGCATAAATATTTTCCTGCTTAATATGATAAGGACTTACCACCGGAACGATGAATTCTTTAAATCCCCCCGACACAATCAATGCACTGTCACTGTGCTTCTTAAAGAATTCACGGTTGCGGAGAAATGACGGGGAAACTTTCTTTTTAAGTATGCTTACTAGCTTCTTCAGGTGGTCACGGTTGGCTTCCAGCAATCGTACCCGGCCCGAAAGGCTTTCACGGAAAGATAGCTGACCGTTCATCGATAAGTTAGTCAGCCGATCGATCTCTGCATAAATCAACTCCCTGGCAGGATGGCTGGCCAATGAAATGCGCGCCAATTCATCCAACGCTTCCACCTGGGTAAAGGTGCTGTCAAAATCGATAATGTAATAATTGTCCAATTTTACTGTACGGTTAAAAGTCTGTAACATATTTCGCGCAACGTATCGTCGATCGGTTTGAACGCCATACCCGTTGCTTCAACAATTTTCGTATTGGAAAACCGCATCTGCAAATTTGCTGCACGAGCGGTTTCTCGTGTTAAAAGGGGTCTTTTCCCACTGAATAGGGAAAGCACCTTCGCGGCTCGCCAAGCTAGTTCAAGCATAAAACCCGTCGCCATGACCTTGGGAGCTGACCGCCCGAGGTAAGCACTGCAACGCGTCATCAACTCCTTATAGCTCATGTTTTCGTTGCTCAGCAGAAACCGCTGTCCGCGAATGGTTCGGTTTTCCATCAACAGCACCATCGCCTTTGCAACGTCTTCAACGTCGATCAGTCCGACCGAACCGGCTGTGTAAAAGTTTAGTCCTCCCTGCAACTGGGCGAAAATAGATCCGCTGCTTCCATTTCCCTCGGTTGCGGCAGATGGCCCGATGATCAACGACGGATTGACGATCACGGCTTCCAGCCCTTCCGCAATGCCCCGCCATACTTCCATCTCGGCTTCATATTTAGCAATCGCGTAGCCGGATTGATTTGGGTCGTATTCCCATAAATCTTCTTCCGTGATATCGCGCCCATTTTTGCCCCGTCCCACCGCCGCGATGGAACTGACATGCAATAATCGAGCTCCACGTTCAAGGGCGAGCGTCACCACATGGGCCGTACCCTCGACATTGACAGCCATCATCCGCTTTCGGTCGGCAGCGTGGTAAGAAATAACGGCCGCACAATGGTATACCTGAGTTACCCCGTCAAATGCATCGGCCAACGCAAAGAAATCGTTCACATCTGCATTTACCCATTCCAACCCCGACAAGCCTTCCAGTGGTCGTGGCAAAACAGATGACTCCCGTTTCGTCGCGCGGACCCGAAATCCTGCTTCGATCAATTGTTTGATAAGAATGGAGCCAAGAAAACCTGTACCGCCTGTTACTAAAACCACCGCCTTAGAATAGTTGATATAACGCCTCAAAAGTAAGGGAATAAATGGATATTCCCTATACTGAAATAAAATGGTTCTTGGGCAGTAAACGCATTTTACGTAAGTTTGCTGGATAATTTGCCAAACAACAGACGACTACCATGTCCCTTTCCGTTTTCTTCTCCCCCATCTCCCTGCAGGACTTTACGCCGGAGGACGGCTTTTTCAACTCACAGATCGGGGCTTCCCTACGTGCTTTCGACCAAACGTTTCCCGATTTGGAAGACGAAAAACCAGACTTAGCACTATTTGGCGTTTTGGATGACCGGATGGCGATCGGAAATACCGGGTGCAGGGACGCGGCCGACGCAGTCCGTCGGCACCTCTATCCGCTTTATCAGGGGGAGTATAAACTACGACTGGCTGATCTTGGCAATATAAAAGCCGGAGAAACGGTCACAGACACCTATGCGGCCGTCAAAACGGTCTGCGAAGAATTGATTCGCTCCGGCACCATTCCCATCATCATTGGCGGTGGGCAAGACCTAACTTACGCCCAATACCTGGCGTATGAGAAACTCGAACAAAAGGTGGAGGTAGCCGTTGTAGATTCACGGTTTGACCTTGATCAAAACAATACCGAAGGCGCTCCGCTCAATTCACTGACTTATCTCAATCACATTATCCTCCACGAGCCCGACTACTTGTTCAATTTGAATAATTTATCCTATCAAACCTATTTTGTGAGCAAAGAGTCGATTGCCATGTATGAAAAGCTCTATTTTACAGCCATACGCCTGGGTTTGATTGCAGGTCAGGTTGGCCAGGTTGAGCCCATCATCCGGGCGGCGGATATGCTGAGTTTTGACGTCAACGCCATCCGGTTTTCAGACGCGCCCGGCAACGCCTACGCCACGCCCAATGGGCTGTTCGGTGACGAAGCCTGCCAAGTATGCCGATATGCGGGCATGAGCGATAAACTCACTTCGGTCGGCTTTTACGAATACAATCCCTCGCTGGATAACCGCGGACAAACGGCCATCCTTATGGCACAGATGATCTGGTATTTCATCGACGGTTTTTACAGCCGTAAGCACGATGCGCCTCTCGTTCCTAAATCGGCCTATATTACCTATCGCACTACGGTACACAACGACGCCTATGAACTGGTCTTCATAAAAAGCAAGAAATCAGACCGTTGGTGGATGCAAGTTCCCTATTCGGGCACCCAATCAGTCAACGAGCGGTATTATCTTACGCCCTGTCGTTATGAAGATTACCAAACGGCCGTTTCGGGAGAAATGCCCGATCTTTGGTGGAAAACACATCAGAAGTTAGTATAGGTGATGGAATTATACGCGCTCGTTATCTCCGTTGTCATCCTCGCGATTGCGGTGATTTTGTTCCTCAAACGGCCGCAATCGAGCGCCCCCGCATCAGACCCCGAAACCATACGCCGGGAGCGGGAAGCATGGGTGATCCAATTAGCACGTGCCGAACAACAGGTAGAAAATCTCACTGCTGAAAAAGAACGGATTACTGCGCTCCTGCACGAAGAACAACAACAACTGCGGGAATCCGAAAAATTGCTCGAAACCACCCGTGCCTACTACCGATCCCAGCAGGAAAAACTGCAGGAACAAAAAGCGGAAATCGAAACAATAAAGCGGCAATTCAATACAGAATTTCAAGTGATTGCCAATAAAATACTCGAAGAAAAAACCCAGCGGTTCACCGAAACCAACAGCAAATCGCTTGATCAGATCCTAACGCCTCTTAAGGAGAAAATCAAAACGTTCGAGGAAAAAGTAGAAAAAACCTACCAGCACGAGGCGGCCGAGCGTAACTCCCTGAAAGGGGTTGTACAGCAGCTTATGGAGCAGAGCCTACGGATTAAGGACGAAGCCAATAGCCTGACGCGCGCATTGCGCGGCGACAGCAAAAAACAAGGCAATTGGGGAGAAGTCATCCTCGAACGGGTATTGGAGCGCTCGGGATTGGTTAAGGATCGGGAATATCGGCTGCAAGCCGCATTGGCGGACGAGGAGGGTAGAAGGCTGCAGCCCGATGCAATTATTGATCTGCCGGATGAGAAGCACTTGGTAATCGACTCGAAGGTATCCCTGCTCGCTTACGAACAATGGGTGAATGCAGAAACGGACGATGATCGTGAAAGATTCGCCAAACAGCACGTCCAGTCTGTCGAAAACCATGTGAAAAGCCTGTCTGCAAAGAATTACCATGACCTTTACCAGATCCATTCACCCGACTTTGTTTTGTTGTTTATGCCCATTGAGTCGGCATTCAGCCTGTCCATTACCTATAAAGCAGAGCTCTTCAGCGACGCTTGGGATCGCCGCGTTGTCATCGTCAGCCCTTCAACTTTATTAGCTACCCTACGTACCATCGCCAGCATGTGGAAACAGGAGCGGCAGACACGCAATGTATTGGAAATCGCCAAAGAAGCCGGTGCCTTGTACGATAAGTTCGTGGGATTTCTGCAGGATCTCGAAAAAGTGGGTGAGCAGCTCAACCGTGCGGTACGCGCCCACGAAGACGCAACGCGCAAACTTGGCACCGGTCCGGGTAATGTCGTGGCCAAAGTGGAGAAACTCAAGAAACTTGGCGCTCGGGCAAGCAAACAGATCGGCGGAGACCTGCTAAATGATTGAAATTAATTTCCCCGGATCAGTCGCTTCCCTTTCCTCGGTCACGGATGGCTTAAGTACTACGCATTTATAAAGAGATAGACTTAAAAAATTAAGCCCCTTGTTTATGGTTTTCTTGTAAAAAGTTCTCACCTTTATGCCTTACTTCTACCATTTACTTATGAATAGCATACAATTAAAATAATCTGCGAAGCGTCGGCAATCTTGCGCCGTTACCGTATCGACCTGTAATATTTTTGAACCTTAAATATCTGTGCATTAAGCCAAAAGATATTCTAAGCTTGTAGTCAACATTTTTCTATGAAAAAAAATTTACTTTTCATATTAATAATAGTTTCCGTTTCCTCCTTCCCCGCATTCGCCCAGCAGAAAGTAAAAGATAATACGCTGTCCGGTGAAGTGTTACCGGATAAAGACGCACTGCTGGAATTGGAAAGTACCAACAAAGGGCTGCTACACGCTAGGGTCCGGCTAATCCAATCGGATGATGCTGCTCCGCTGTCGCAGCATCGTGCTGGTATGATGGTATACAATACGGCCACTGTGAATGATGTGGTTCCCGGTATTTATTACAACAACGGTAACCGTTGGATACTAGTAGCCGGAGGAGGCGTTACGCCCATTAACTACAATCCCGTTACCTATGAGCTTACGTACGTCGATATAAAAGGCGGCACCCATACCATCAATTTGGAAGAAGTAGTAAAGGCAGTGGAGACGGTGACGGTGCTCGGTTACGACGCGGTTGCTCACCAGCTATCCTACCAGGACGAGGACGGAACCCCGCATACGCTAGACCTGAACGTCGGAACGTTGAGGTTTGATGATCAAACGAATGTGCTTGCCTATACCAGTGAAAATGGAACGATCACCAACATTCCGCTTAACAATACATCTCTTACCTACGATCCTTCGCTAGGTATATTGAGATACGTCAACACCTTAGGCCAACTTCAAGAGTTTAATCTTTCGGATGTTGTGGATCAGTTCGAAACCGTAACCACGTTGTCTTACGATTCCGATACACACGTACTTGCTTATGTGGACGAGAATCGTGTTTCGCACACGTTCAATCTCGATGTTGGGCGGTTGACCTACGATAAAGCGGCAAATACACTTCTTTATACAGCTGAGGATGGGACGGTACTGACAATCCCAATGAATGAAACCGGCCTGACTTATGACGCTACCTCGGGAATACTTACTTATACCAATTCACTAGGTATAAAGCAAGCTGTTGATCTTAAAGCGACCAACATCGCATACAGCAACGCAAACAGCGGCCTGACGGCAACCGAGGTCCAGGCAGCAATCGACGAACTGGCCGGTGGACAGGGCAACATCGACCTGGTGGACAACGGGGACGGGCACGTCACGCTGGTCA
>NZ_JBHTDN010000005.1:150413-344569 GCF_042666505.1 Parapedobacter sp. GCM10030251
TACACCTTCACCGACGCTAAGGGACTTCTGGAAGAGATCGACACCAACGCCGATGCCATCGCATACAGCAACGCAAACAGCGGCCTGACGGCAACCGAGGTCCAGGCAGCAATCGACGAACTGGCCGGTGGACAGGGCAACATCGACCTGGTGGACAACGGGGACGGGCACGTCACGCTGGTCAAGCCCGACGGCACAACAGCCAAGGTGGCCAAGTCGGACGTGACCCCCAACGGTGACGGCACCTACACCTTCACCAACAACGACGGCGGCGATGTCACCATCGACGCGAACACCCTCACCATCACCGAGGCCGGCGGGGTATACACCTTCACCGACGCTAAGGGACTTCTGGAAGAGATCGACACCAACGCCGATGCCATCGCATACAGCAACGCAAACAGCGGCCTGACGGCAACCGAGGTCCAGGCAGCAATCGACGAACTGGCCGGAAATATCAACTCGGCAGACGCTTCAAACGGATTACATATTGAAACGGTAGACCCCGCTACAGAAGGACACGTAAAACTAGGCGGTCCACTTACTGAAGAAACAACCATCGAAACTGACGCGACAAATACGTTGGCCATCACCGGCCTACAACCGGGAAACCTTGACCAAGATAACCTCTTGATGGCCGACGCAAACGGCGTACTAAAAACAGTCTCAACCAACAAATTTGTCCGCTTCTTTTATATGCCGTCCGTAGTATTTGATACCTCAAACCCCGATCCTACAGGGCCCATGCGTACCAAAAATCTCTACCAAGAGTATGTCAACCAATTTACCGGAACAGGCACTCCCGGTTTGGTAGGAAGTACCGGTGCCCCCGAGACCATACCGTATCTGCCGCAAGCCGAAGACCTCTATTACTACATCACCTATTACGACGATGATGTATTTGCCGACCTGAGCATCGATGAAAACGGAGTGCTTAGCTATCGTGTTATTGGCCCCGGCACCCCCACATCTTTCATGAATATCGTGTTCGTAATTAAGGAGTAAGTGGAAATGAAGGGATTGAAAAAGCTGGTCATACACCGTCGATTGGGTGATTTTAATGCCATTCTCCGCGTGGCCTTGCTGGTCGTGGCAAGTACCACGTACTTCCAAACCAGCAAAGCCCAGTTTACCATCATTGACGACCTCAGGGGAAATAACTATCCCGATATCGTGGTGGGTGGACCCGGAGCTACACAAGGCAAAGCTTATTTTACTTCCGGCATCGATGACCCGGTAGGTAGCGGGTGGCTCAGGCTGACGCGAGATCAAAACAATCAGCGCGGCTTTGCATACATCGACCGTTCTTTCCCTTCGGGCATGGGCGTATTGATTGATTTTGAATACAAAATGTGGCGAAGTCACAGCGATGGCACCTACAACGGGGCCGATGGATTGAGTGTATTTCTTTTTGATGCCACAGCAGATTTTCGTTTGGGCGGGTATGGAGGGTCCTTGGGCTATGCGCCAAACACGGCAGGGGGTGTTCCGGAGGGATTGGCAGGCGGCTATGTGGGCGTCGGGCTTGATGCCTATGGTAACTTTTCAAATCCTACCGAAGGTCGTATTGGCGGTTCAGGAAGAAGGGCAAATTCCATCGTTCTCCGCGGGCCGACTACTGATGGGTCTACCCCAACCAATGAGTATCTTGCCGGTATACAACTGAGTAATAATGCGGCTGCCAACGAATTAGATTACAACACCCTCACAAGCCAACGTCCCTCAAGCGATATTTTTTATCGCCGGGTACAAATTACGATCATGTACAACCCGAATACAGGGTTTTATGACATTACGGTTTGGTGGACCAAAACTCCGGGTGGCACCTTTACCGAGTTGATCACCTATGAAACCACCGATCCGCCTCCACCCACGATGAAGGTAGGCTTCGCCGCTTCGACCGGCAGCGGGTTTAACTATCATGAAATCCGTAATATCCTGGTGACCACATTGGGAAATTTGCGCACGGTTAAATTGGCGGATAAAGATTTCCTGATTCCTACCAATGCGGGTGGGGCCGGATCAAACGAAAATGAAATTTCATACACCATTGAAGTGGTCAATGATACCGACGCGGCTATCGACAACATTGCGTTAAGAGATACCATTAAAGATGCCTACGGCAATACGCTTTCGGAAACTACGTTTGACATCACAGGCATCACCGTGCTGGACACCGACGTATTGACAGAGACGTCTCCCATTCAGGAAACCGTACCCAATGTGCTCAGCGGAACCGTCAAAATTGCTGCTAAAAAAACTGGACGGATCCGGGTGACAGGAACACTGCACCAAACGCCGCCCGGCAATCATGTCGTCAATACCGTCGTGTTAGAGCCGCCTGTAGGAACCGACAACATCGACGAAGACCCGCTAAATAACATCTCTTCTGTACGGACACCTGTATATGCGGATGGAATAGACCTTATTTTAGGTGACGTAATCCCGGATAGTAAATGCATCAATTACGTCGATGGCAATTTATTTACGGTACAGGTTTCCAATCTGGGAACAGATGATGTCAATGTGGGGCAGGAAGAGAATTTTATTTCCGTTAGCATCAGCCATCCGCTGGGTTTTACATTGACACCCGTTGATTATTCAGGCTGGGAAGTCGTAAATAGCAATGCCTCAACCCACGAGTTTTTACTGAACAACCCCTCGGAGCCAACCTTAAGACGGGGCTTTACCCATCCTGATGCCATCCAATTCCGCTTGACCCCACAGCCCACCAGCGTACCCACACTGTCGGCCTATAAGGTAATTGCGGAAGTAACCCAGGCAGATGAAGATAGCGGCAATACCGGGAATAACATAAGTGAAGCAACGGTACGCAACTGCGCCACCCTGTCCAACCCGATGATTTATCAACGCGTAAAATGGTAATAGCGCCAACAACCCTGTCTTTTAAGAAAACCCTATCTCAGGTGATGTGGTTTTTTCTGGTATGGTCGGCAGCTTTGCCAATCTCTAACGCCCAAACGGGTGCCGGGAGCACCACTGCCGATAACTCAACCGTCGTTATCGCTCCCGAAACAGTGGAACTCCGCTTCGCCGAAACCAGCTACTTCGGTCCAAATACGTATTGGGAAATCAATGGCACACTCGAGATCTGGAGCCGCAACATCTGGATTGCGCCAACTGCCAGGTTTACGGGGACGGGCAAGATCATCATCCATGACCCGGGCACCAATCCGTTCTATGAAGATGCACCCCCTGGCCCTACGCAAATTGATGGCAACAATGGTCGGCCTATTGGTGTAGCCATTGAATTGCGCAACCCCAACAACCTCGTATTGGCGGATATCGTCAATCCAGGGTACGACATTGCCCTTCCAGCCGATAAGCCGCAGGCAGCAGCCCTGCATGTCAACGGGGCGTTTGCGTTTGCTGTCGACAGCGGAGACCTCATACTCAACGGCCATGATTTATATATCGGCACAGCAGGTAGCTTACTCGGCTACAGTCGGCACCGAATGGTAGTCACCGGCAATAGCATAGCAGGCCATATAGCGAAGGCTTACTCAGCTACGCTTCCCTTCACCTTTCCGGTGGGTATAGCCGAGGGCGACTATACGCCGGCCACCTTGTCGCCAGCCAGCGTTACTACACTATATGTGGGTGTTCAAGATTACGATGCGTCAGATACGCTCATCACCGAGCGTCAGGCTGAAGCGGGTATGGATCGCATGTGGCATATCTATGCCGACGAACCCGTTTATGCCGCCTATACCCTGCAGCACAATAGCATCACCAACGGCAGCGCTTATGTAGACGAGCGAGCACAGCTCGTCCAATATGCCGGCAGTGGCAATTGGGTGGGTGGCAATACGCAACGAATTGCTCAAGGCGTGCATGCGCGAGACTGGGTAGCGGCCGTCTCGGCTTCCGCAGACGATAGCTGGCTGACCAAATTGATTTCCGGCAGTCGGGGGCCGCTGGCGACCGACGATGAAGGCCAGGGGCCATCTGGCCGGAAGCTTACCGTCGTAGTACTTGAAAACGATTTGCCGGGCAATAGCTCGATTCTTGTGGGGCGAGTCCGTGTAGTGGTGCATCCTAAAAACGGCACCGTATTCGTCAACAACGACGGTAGCATTACATACCAGTCACGCACCGGATTTGTTGGCGATGATACCTTTGTGTATGAAATCACAGACGAAAACGGATCGAAAGATTTCGCCACGGTACGGATGAATGTTCTGTTGGCTGAACTGCTCATCCCCAATGCCGTTACGCCTAATAGCGACGGCAAAAATGACTTGTTTGTCATCCAGGGGCTTGAAAATTATGAGAATGCCGACCTGACGATTTTCAATCGCTGGGGCAATGAAGTGTATCGCAGCCGCAGCTATCAGCAAAATTGGGATGGTGCAGGCGTAAGCGATGGCACGTATTATTATCGACTGGTGTTGAAAAAGGACGGCTTGGAGACCATCCATAAAGGGTGGGTGCTGGTAAAGCGCCAATAATTATCGAATCATCATGAGAAGAATATTCGAAAGCTTGGTACTATTGATCTGCCTACACATTGTGAGCGGTGTACGCGCTCAGCAAAACGTTCAATTTACGCAATATGTATTCAATTCCATGAGCGTAAATCCAGCCTATGCCGGATATAAGGAGGAATTATTTGCCCAGCTTGGACTCCGAAGTCAGTGGGTGGATCTGGAAGGCGCACCCCAAACAGGGCTGCTATCCTTGGATGGCCTCCTTGATCTGTATGGCCGAAGACTCCACGGTGGTGGCGTACAGATCATGGCCGATCAACTGGGCCCGCAAACCGCCACTTCTGCTTACCTTAACTATGCATACCGCCTTCGCCTCGACCGGGAGGATACCCAACGGATTAGTTTCGGAGTAGGTGCAGGGGTGACGCAGTACAGCCTGGACGGCACCAAGATCGTCGTGCTGGACGACGGCGATCAAGCGCTTCCCACCGGGAAAATCAGCAACTTCGTTCCGGATATCCGATTTGGCATTTATTACCATAACGCGAAGTGGTACGCCGGGGTCTCAATCATGGATCTCCTTTCCGGTAGCAGCAGTGATAACCTTTTCCGGTGGGATCAAACTACCGTGGATCGGATCAGACGTCGACGGCACCTGTATATTATTGGGGGTATGTTGGTCGACCTCAGCGAATCCGTAAAATTACGGCCCAGCGTCCTATATAAGGACGATTTTTCAGGCCCCCCGAGTCTGGATATAAATGCAATGGCCATTTTCAGCGACCGATTGTGGTTGGGCGGCGGCATCCGCACAGGGGCGTCCGCGTTCCGCCGGGACTACCAACGGTTTACGGGAACCCGCCTCACGGGTATGAATTCCGTCTCGATCGTCATGCAAGTCTTCGTCTCTGAACGTCTTCGTATCGGCTATTCTTATGACTACATGCTGAGCCGCTTGAATGGCTTGCAGAACGGATCGCACGAGGTGACACTGGGGGTCACCTTGGGCAGACCGCTGGACCGCGTTAAGTGTTATTTTTAACGATCGCCTATATTTTCCGGAAAACTACGGTGGCATTATGTCCACCGAAGCCAAAGGCATTGCTCATCGCTACATCGACTTTATGGGGCAACGCCTCGTTTGTCACGATCTGGATGCCCGGCGGGACGTTCTCGTCAAGCGAAACCATGTTGATGGTAGGGGGAATTACCTGTTCGTTAATCGCCTTTATTGCAATAATCGCTTCGATAGCACCCGCAGCACCCAATAAATGCCCAGTCATCGATTTAGTCGCACTGATGCGCAGGTTCTCGGTATTACCCAACGCTGCTTTCACCGCTTTCAGTTCGCTGATATCGCCGATAGGAGTGGAGGTCGCATGCGGATTCAGGTAATCCACATCGGCAGGGGATACTCCTGCTTCTTTCAGGGCCAATTCCATGGCTTTGGACGCCCCGATTCCTTCTGGATGCGGTGCCGTCATATGATAAGCATCGGCTGTCATAGCTGCACCCACCAATTCGGCATAAATATGTGCGCCGCGTTGTTTTGCATGTTCATATTCCTCCAAAATTAAGGCCCCCGCACCTTCGCCCATCACAAAGCCATCCCGATCACGGTCATATGGCCGGCTTGCATGCTGGGGATCCGCATTCCGCGCCGACATAGCCTTCATCGCGGAGAAACCGCCGATAGACGCCGGCGTAATCGGCGCTTCGGAACCGCCGGTGACAAATACTTTCGCTTTGCCCAACTTGATGTAATTGAATGCGTCCATTAAAGCTGTGTTCGAGGTGGCACACGCCGAGACGGCCGTATAGTTGATGCCTTGCAATCCAAACTTCATAGAAATCATTCCGGACGCTAAATTGACGATCAGCCGGGGAACGAAAAACGGGCTGAAACGAGGTGTATATCCGTCGTTAACATATTGGGTCACCTCCTGTTCGAACGTCTCCATGCCGCCCTGGCCTACCCCCCAAATCACGCCGATGTCAAACGGATCCAGGGTAGAAACATCCAACCCGGCATCTTCCAGGGCCTCCGATGCCGAATACAATGCATATTGCGTAAAGAGGTCGCTCCGTTTTATTTCATTCCGGTTCAGGTAGTGCTCTGGCGAAAAGCCTTTTACTTCGCAAGCAATCTGCGTGCGGAATTGGCTTGCATCAAACCGTGTGATGGACCCTGCTCCGCTTACACCGTTCACAACGTTTTGCCAAAACGTTTTTACATCGTTGCCTAATGGCGTAACGGCTCCCATGCCGGTAATGACCACTCTTGTCATAATATCAATTTTTCCGGCAAAAATAGCAAATTAAACCGGTTGGCTACCCCGCTTTCTCCTTTCGGTACATCCAGAAAAACAATTGGGGCAATACAGTAAACGAAAGCACCATGCAAACCTGCAGTCCACCCACGATCATAATGGCTAATGGTTTTTGGATTTCAGACCCCATGCCGGTAGAAAGCGCCGCAGGCAGCAAGCCCATGGATCCCATCAGAGCAATCATTACGACGGGGCGGATACGGCTGTGCACACCCTGACGAATCGCCGCCGCCAGAGGCAATTTTCTGCGGAACACGTTCTCCTTCATCACCGCGATCAGAATAATTGCATTGATGGTGTTGACGCCAAACAGGATGATAAAACCGATTCCCGCGGAGATGCCAAACACCGTGCCCGTTGCCCACAGCGAGCCAAAACCTCCGATGAATGCAAAGGGAATGGTTCCAACGGCTATCAGGGTGTCTTTATAGTTCCCGAAGTTAAAATACAAGAGGAAGAGAATCAATACAAGCACCAGGGGTACCACCAAGGCCAATTGGCGTGACGCACGTTCCTTGCTTTCAAATTCGCCCGCCCATTCGATTTTGTTCGCTTTGGGAATATTCACCGCTGCTGCTACCTTGCGCTGAGCATCGGCAATGGTGCTACCTAAATCCCGCCCCTCGATACCGAAACCCACGCCGATATAGCGGCTGCTTCCTTCTCGGTAAATGAAAGTTGGTCCCGTATGAAAACCGATCGTAGCGATTTCGCGAAGCGGCACAGACTTACCATCCATGGTAGGAATCAGGATGTTACCAATCTTTTCTTCGTCGTCACGGTATTCTGCCTGAAAACGTAGACGTACATCGAACAGGCGCTCATTTTCATAAAACTGCGTGGCGGCCTGTCCACCGATGGCCATGGCCACCACGGCCTGTACATCGGCAGTATTTACCGCGTATCGAGCCATCTTGCTGTCATGCAGTTGGATACGCAACTCGGGCAGCCCGATGTTTTTATAAACCTTCAGATCGGTGATACCCGGAACCGTTGCCAACACCTTCTCCACCTGACCGGCGTAGTCCTCCAGCTGATTCAGGTCATCGCCAAAAATCTTGACAACCAGCGAACTTTTAACCCCAGCTACGTATTCTTCGACATTGTCTTGGATGGGTTGGCTGAATCCAAAGTTTATTCCGGGATACGTTTCCAATTCCGCCCGCATTTCGCTGAGTAATTGTTCTTTGCTGACCGCCCGCTTCCACTCCGCTTCGGGGAATAGCTGGATATGGAACTCGATGTTGAAAAAGCCCGTGGGGTCGGTCCCGTCATTCGGCCGGCCGGTCTGGCTCATCACAAATTTCACTTCGTCAAAAGTTCTTAATTTCTGTCGCATTTCATTGGCAAGCCGTACGGACTCGTCCAAGTTGACGCTGTTGGGTAAGGTCGCACGTACATAAATCGCCCCCTCATTCAAGCTCGGAATAAATTCGGAGCCATAAAACCAAAAACGTATCCCACAGCCACCAGCAATAACGCAAATCCGATCAATACCAGACGTCTGCGGCGCTGGCTCCATTCAAACAGAAACGAAGCTGCCCGATGAAATCCATTGGAAATGATGTTCTCTTTTTCGCGGATATTCCGCCGGAGCAGAACCTTGCACATCGCGGGCACATACGTAAGGCTCAGGATGAGTGAGCCCAGCAGTGCATACCCCAAGGTAAACGCCAACGGGGAAAACATCTTGCCTTCCACTTTCTGAAAGGAGAAGATAGGCAGCAAGGCAACGATCAGAATGAGCTGCGCAAAAAACACATAGGTGGCCACGCTGGCTACGCTTTTCTTGATGAGCCCCAGCTTGATGGACCGGTTAAATCGTTCCATCCCCACTAGCTCCGCTCGTTTACGCATGCCTACAAACACACTTTCGACAATCACCAGCGTCCCCTCCAGCAACAATCCGAAGTCGAGCGCTCCCATGGAAATCAGGTTGGCCGGTAGCCCTTGGATACGCAGCATCGTGATCGCAAAAAGAAAGGCCAGCGGAATGACCGATGCCACGATGACCGTCGTGCGCCAATCAAACAGAAAAATGAACACAATAACCGACACGAGCACGATGCCTTCCATCAGGTTTTTACTTACGGTATGTACGGTCGAATCCACCAGCTCTGTACGGTCGATAAACGGCTCGATTTTGACATTTACGGGCAGGATGCGGTCATTGAGCTCAGTGATCTTGTCTTTCAGCCGCGCGATCACATCCCCCGGATTTTCCCCGCGTAGCATGATGACAATACCTTCCACAAGATCGTCGTCATCCTGCAACCCGACCTTGCCCAGACGTGGCTTGGCCGATACATTCACCTGGGCTACGTGCTTCACCAATATGGGGGTGCCTCCTTTAACCGTGATCAGGATATTTTCGATATCTTCGATTTTATCCAACAACCCAATGCCCCGTACCACGTAGGCCTGGTCTCCCCGTTGGATAACATCACCGCCCACATTGATATTGCTCCGGCTCACCGCCTCGTACACATCCAATGGCGATAGGTCGTAATTAACCAGCTCCGTTGGATTGATTTTAATCTCGTATATTTTTTCCTCGCCACCGAAACTCACTACGTCGGCCACGCCCGGTACGGCTACCAGTTCCCGCTCAATGACCCAATCCTGAATGGCGGTCACCTCCTTGATGGGCAGATCGCTCTTTACCACATACCGAAAAATTTCGCCTGTGGCGCCAGAAGGGGGCTCAATGTCCGCGGTCGCTCCGTCCGGGAGATTGACGCCCTGCAATCGATTGGAAGCATATTGCTGCGCGTAAAAATCGTCCACACCATCTTCGAAAATAATCGTGACGACCGACAATCCGAATAGCGAGATGGACCGTACTTCCGCCTTGCGGGGAATGGTGTTGACTTCTTTTGAAATCGGCAGCGTAACGAACTTCTCCACCTCTTCCGCGCTGCGGCCCGGCCATTGCGTAATGATACGCGCCCGGGTGTTGGTGACATCCGGATAGGCTTCAATGGGTGTGTGCACCAGGCAATAGATGCCCACACCCAGTAACAATGCCGTGAAGAAAAAGACGATGAATGTATTCTTAAGTGAAAAGGAAACCAGCCCCTGTACCAACTTCTTCATCCGTTATCCTTTTATTTTCTCGTAAATAAGCAAATGATTCTCGGTAATCACGCACTCGCCGGCTTTCAATCCCTCGCCTACGAAACACCAGCGATTGTCGCGGGCCACCAGGGAAATGCGGCGCAATTGGAGGTCGCAAGCTCCGCCGTATACTACCGCGAAATACTGATTATCGTCAAAAATGACCGCGTCAGTAGGTAGCGCAATCGCCGTTTCTCCGGTTCGGCGGGCCACGGCTATATCTGCCGACATACCCGGTTTCAACTTCAAGCCCTCATTGGGAATGACAATACGGGCCTTAAGTACCCGCTCATCACTGTCAAACACCTGCGGCAAAGCCGAAATACGCCCATGGAAAATTTCGCCGGGATAGGCAAGCGTCCGGATCTCCACATCCATGCCCTGCTGCACGAATTGCATATCGGTCGCGTATACGTTGGCCATCACCCATACATCGTCCAGGCCTGAAACAGTAAATAGGTTGTCTCCGTCGTTGATTGGCATGCCGGTATTAATGTTTTTCTCGACGATGTATCCGGAAGCGGGCGAGCGGATTTCAAAAACCCCTTGTGCTGGATTGGGGTGGAAAAGCGCCAGATTGGCGTCGAGGTTTGCCAGGTCGGCTTCCAGCTTCTCCAATTCATAAGTCGCTTCCACGAGATCCCGGTCGGATGCAATTTGATCGGTATACAATCCCTTTGCAGACTCCAGCTTCCGCTCAGCGAGTTTCCGCTGCGATTCAAGGCTCTTTTTCTCGGCTAGCAGCGTATGCAGTTCGGGACTTTTGAGGGTAGCGAGTACCTGTCCCTGCTTCACAAAGTCGCCAAGGGAAAAATGGGTCTGCATAACCAAGCCTTCCACCCAGCTTACAAATCGCACCACCTTATCCGGGTTGTACGATACTTCGCCCGTCAGCGTAATGTGCTGGGTGACGTACCGTTCGCTCAGCGTGTCCAACACCAGTTGGCTGCGCAGGTTTTCGCTCAGGCAGAACTCCTGTGGCTTCTCTTCAACGTATTGCTCGCGCGGTACACAAGCCGCCGCAAGCATCAATGTTAGGCAACTATATCGTCTTATCATGGGTTTATTTTTTAATTAAGGAAGTTGGCTCCCCACATGATACCGAAGGGTCTCGTATTGCTCACGCAGCGTTTTTTCGATATCCAGCAGGTTGTCTTTTGTTTGTAGGTATGCGTCTAGAAAGTCGAGATATTCCAGCAGACTGATGTGCCGTTGCGCGAAATTACGGTGGTAGCCTTCGAGAAGCGCTTCCATATCCGCTTCATACTGTGGCCCCACGAGGTTTCGGCGAGCTACAGTGGCCTGCAAGTCTTTCCATGCCCGGACGGCTTCGCCCACCACTTGGTTTTCAGCGTTGGTTGCCAACAACCGACTTTGCTCAAGGGCCAACTGGGCCGCTTTGATTGCGCCTTGATTGCGGTGGAACAAGGGAAGGTCGACGGCAATACCCAACCCCACGAAATCTCGCATGATGTTGCCTCCGCGGTCATACCCCGCGCTAAGTTTTACGTCAGGTACTCGCTGCGCCCGTTCAAAACGCAACTGCTGATCGGCTCGGGTAACGCCCAACCGCAAGGCCGCCAGCTCGGTGTTATAGGCATACGTCCACTCCTGTATGGTGGCTGCATTCAGTGCTTCAAGGGTGTCGAAGGGGATCTCCCGGAAACCGGTTGCGATCAGCACGCGGTCATCCGCGGAGGGTAGCCCCATGAGTACTTTCAGTGCTTGCTGGGCCTCGCCGTTTTGCCTGCGATAATCGTCGATGGTTTTCATGAGTTCAAGTTCGGAAGCACGCAATCGCATGTATTCGCTCCGGCTGATGTTTCCTTGCGCTACCTGACGCTGATACCCCGTTAACAACTGCTGCAGTCGCTCCAATGCCTGACGATAAGCCGCCATTCCCTGCTGGGTGCGGTTTAGCTCAGCAAGTTGCGTGCGGAACTCAACCTGCAGACTCCGAAGCAGATCTTCAAACGAACGCTCAGCCAGGGCGATACCGGTTTCTTCAATTGCCACGAGCTTCTTGCGTTTGCCTGCCGTCTGGATAAGCTGCTCGACATCCACCGCTACCTGTGCATGATTGCCCCAGTTCCCGAAAAGTCGGCCCAACGCTTCTGCACCCTGATTGGACCACAGGTTAACCTCGCCGATGGATACTGTGGGATTGGGCCACAATTTGGACTGAATCACCTCTGCCTTAGCTACCTCAATGTCCAGCTTAGCGGCAAGCAGCCGGAGGTTACGTTGCAGGAAAACCACTTCCGCCTCCGGAGGCGTAACCACCAACGTGTCGGCGATGGGCTGTGCACGGATGCCTACTGTTATGCAGCAGAGTGCAATGATTACCAGATATCCCGATCGTTTCTTCATACCGGGCGCTCCGTTGCAGTTGAGTCTTTATCCGGTTGCGGCTCTTCTTCCTGCCCGCGCTTAAACTCACGTACGCCGCGGCCGAGGCCACGCATCAATTCCGGTATCTTCTTTCCTCCGAATAACAATAGGCAGGCCAGCACGATCAACAGCATTTCCTGTCCGCCGATACCCATAATGCCCAGCAAAACTGATTTTCCGTAAACCATAGTTCGTAGTTTGTATCGCCGCAAAAGTAACGGCCCAACATTAGAACGGGCTTAGAACGGGATTAAAGTTGGCTAAAGTTGAACGTGGCAAGGGTGCCTTGTTCATTGGAGGTTAGCGAAAAGCCAACACCATTTTGTTTGCAGATAAGCACGGCCAAGGAAAGACCGATACCACTTCCCTTCGTATCGCCTACATTGCTCCCCCGGTAAAAGGGCTGGTGTACAAACTGCAATTCTGCCGGAGGTATACCGGAGCCCTGATCCTTGACCGTGAGTTGCAGCACTCCTTCCGATTCGGCAAGAGCGATAGCTACCGGCTTTCCTTGCGCATATTTCACGGCGTTGTCGATTACGTTGTAAACCGCCATGTGCAGCTGATTGCGATACCCACTCACAACCAGACGACCTGCGTCGGCCACGGAGACGTCCAGACCTATCAGTGGTTTCGCCTGGGGCCACCGTTCAAAAACCCGGTCCATCACGTCCCATAGCAACTCATCTGCGCGGAAGGTTGCGTTGCCCTGCGGGTTTGTGCGAAGGCCAGCCAGTATCATCAGGTTATTGAGAATATGCTCCAGTTGTGATACCTCGGCCAATACCGTCTCGCTTACTTTCCGGTACTCAGCAGGCGAACGGTCCCGTTGCGCAAACACTTCAAGGTTGCCCGTGATGGACGCAAGCGGCGTCTTGAACTCGTGCGATACGTAATTAATGAAGTTTTTTTGGATAACAAAGTTCTCGGAAAGCCGCAGCAGCAACCCATTGAAGGTACTGATCAGTTCCCGCAGCTCGTCTTTGGTGCGTGGCAGGGTCAGCGCGCGCTCCAGATTATGGGCTTGAAGTTGATTCACTTGGTGGATCACGGATGAAATTGGCCGATAAGCAAGCCGTGATAGCACATGACTCAGCAAAAAAATAAGTAATAGGCCAATGCCGAGCGCAATGCCCATCATGAGCAGCAATTGATTGCGCTGTTCGGTAAAAAAGGAATGGTCGGCCGCCACCACCACCACAAAATCCCCTTGGTTGTCGGGATAGTGCAGGCCGTAATAATAATATCCCGCGGTCTTGAATCGCACCCGCCCCTCTTCCCGGATACGTGTCAGCATCGCAGGGGTTACTGATTCGCGGAACTGCCCATTGCCATAGCGCAGACGGCCCGAACGATCGTATACCTTGACGTCTGTCTGCTGCATCTCTTCTTCAAAATCTGTTCGGATCCGATTGTGCTCACGGATAGAAAGCTCGTCTTCCTCCAGGTAAAACATCGCTGATAACAACCCGGTCTTTTGCAGATCGCTGAAAATGATGCGTTCGGAAGCGACCACAAAGGTATAATAGACAACCAATGCCGCCAGGGCAAATACCACACCAAACGTGAGCGATGAAATAAGCGTAAGCCGGTTACGGATCGTCATGATCGGAAATTCACTGGGGTTCTTTCCATAAGTAACCCGTGCCCTTCACGGTATGGATGAACTTGGTTCCCTTTTTCTCAATTTTGCTTCGGAGATACGAAATGTACACATCCACTACGTTGGTGCTGTTGTCAAAGTTAATGCCCCAAACGGCATTGAGCAACTGCGTCCGCGGCACGACGCGACCCTGGTGTTCAAGCAGGTACAGCAACAATTTGTATTCCTTGGGCGACAACTCGATCTCTTCCCCATGCAGAACCACCAGGTGCTCATCTGTATTTACGATCAGTGGACCACTGTGATGCGATTGACCGCCACCCTGACGGGACAACTTTGCACGACGCACGAGGGCGTTGATACGTGAGAGCAACTCCTTGAAATGAAAGGGCTTTACCAGATAATCATCCGCTCCGCTATCCAAGGCCATAACTTTATCATCCGGGCCGTCCAGCGCACTGAGCACCAGAATGGGAGTCGCATTGTGTCGGTAGCGGATCAGCTTCGTCAGCTGCACCCCGTCTATGCCCGGCAGCATGATGTCCATGAGAATAACATCCCATTCATGATCACTTATCCAGTCCCTCGCCTGCTCGGCGGTAGGTGCCAGCGCCACAGAATGGCCAGCTTCCTCGAGCCCCTTGATTACAAAGTCACTGATGCGGCTATCATCTTCGACGAGCAAGATGTTCATATAGGCCAAAGTTAGCGTTAACGTCCGCTAAATCCAATTTTGGAGGTAGGTATTTATCCCGAGATCACTGATATTGGATATAAATGGGCTTCGGTATCAGGGCATTCACTTCCGTTGCCGTCATCATCCGGTGCGGGGATGGTATCAGGTCATTTTTGTAAAAGAACTTAAATCCGGTGAACTGCACCGGCTCCCGGAAAACGTAGGATTGGTAGGTGTTTCTCTTTAATGCTGGCGCTCCCCATCCGTCCATGTCGATGACCACCTGTACGGCAGGATCCAGCCTGATCTGCTGATAATCTTTGATCATTCCCTGTGTGAACCGGTGAACGACGAGCACTTTGGGTGCCAGCCCTTTGGTACGAACGAGTGTGGCAAGGTGCTCCATAGCAAAATTGATGTCTTTTGCCGTAAAATGTCCGATGCGTTTACCCGGCGGCAGGTCATCTTTCATCGAAAACTCGGGATCAATGCCCAGATGCACATTGGGCATACACAAGAAGGTATCCAATCGGGGCAACTCCGCTTGCAAATCGCTGAATCCCACCTGGATATCCAAAAATACCAATGCATTCCTCTTTTTTGCTATGCTTAATACCGAATCGATTTGACTGAAGGGCATCCGGGAACGGTATTTGCCGTCCCTACCGGCGCTGCTTTGGGCGGTTACCGCGATGTAGTGGAGAGCCGGAATCGCTTCAATGACAGTGTCTGCCGCATTCCAGGCGGCGACCTCTTCGTCTAGCTTTGCCAATAACTCATCCGGAGGAAGCGCGCCAAGTATTCCCATTCTTGCCGAATAGAGATTGCCATAGAAAGCGATAATCCGCTTATAGGGCAAAATCGCGCCTGCAAGCGGAACCGGCTGGTCAATGACCGGCCATCGACCTGAAGTATCGCCAACAGCCAAGTTACGGATCAGCGTATGGTATTCCAGCGAATCGACAGTCGTCAGTCCCTGCTCCCGTGCATTATCTGCAGTTTGCACGATTTCCCCTACCTGCGTCGTATCCGTCACAGGAGGCAATTCCGTTACGGACGCGCGGTTGCGTTCCACCAGCTGGCAGGCGTGGAAACTCCCAAGCAAGCATGTACTGAAAAGTAGCGCTGTAGCGTAGCAAAAAGACCGGTCTTTCATGATCGCAAATAAACGTAAAAAAATCTACACCCTGTAAATTAAGCGCTTGTTCTCTTGGTACTCGAAATCAGCGGCTGGGATTCAGGGTAATCGAATCGACCGTTTTCCCCGATTGATCAACCACGTCGACACGAAGCCGTTGTCCATCGGCCGAGGCTCTCAGCATGTTGTTATTTGAATTAACCAGAATGGGAAACCGGTGTGCACCCGGCTGGGCCTCCCTTTTTATGTGCCGGTGTAGGTGGCCGCTTAACATAACCTGAGCACCCGCGGCATTCAGCAGCGGAACAAATTTTTCGGCAATTTCCTCTTCACCATGCCAGCCGCCGAAGGGTGGCATATGGCAGATGACCACCTTATACGGAGCTTCCTGGTATTCCGGGCGCTCCAATGCTTCTTTCAGCCATTCTGCTTGCTGCGTCCGGTAGGCGTCCATGTTTACTATGCCGCTATATTCAATATCGCTATCCGGCTTATCTTCGCCGCAGTCGAGCACAACAAAACACACGGGCCCTCTTCTGAACAGGTAGTAGAGATGCCCGGAAGTGGTGGGAAAATAATCGGGGAACGCACTCGCAAAATTTCCCCTCGTCTCGTGATTTCCCCGGGCATAATACATGGGTATTTCCGAGGCAAACAATGCCGTGGCCGTATCCATATAATGGGCAAACAGCTGCGCCTCGCTCCGCAAATCATTGGCCATATCTCCGTTGAAAAATACCAAATCTATCTCCGGCCAATCCAGTTGGCCCAGCAGATTCTTCATGACGTCATTTCGGCCATGGATGTCGTTGATAACCGCAAACGACAACTTGGTCTGATCCGGACGGCTCGTCGTAAACGTCAACGGTGCGCGCCGGTATACCTGGGTAGCCGCGACATCGCCATATTTGACATTGGTACCCACATGACTGGTCACTTCCTGGGCATATACCCGGTAACGGTACGTAACACCGGGCTGGAGGCCGCGCAAGGTTACCTTATGCAATTTGGAGACGTCCTTAAATCCATGACTGGAGGCAAAATACTTCGGCCGCTCTTTCTGGTAAAAATGCGTGCTGTCATCCGGAGCTAATTCCACCCAACCAATGGCATCCTTGTCGGTTGTCCAAACGATCGTGACACCCGTTTCATGCAACGCCTGCAGGTACGGGCCATGGGTAATGGAAAATTGGGATTGTGCAACGCACATAGCGACGCTCAGGAAGCCGCATAAAAGGGAAAAAATAGGCTTATTCATTACTTCAAAATTTTAGTAATCCGTAGGTGCGCAAGTTAATCAAATTACACACCTACGGGAAAAATTACCCGGCGTTTATCGCCTAATACCCGGGGTTCTGTATGAGTAAATCGTTCTTGTTCATCTCATCCCGGAGGATGGGTAAGAAATACGCTTTATCCTGCCAAGTATGGGTTTCAAATACTTTGTGCGTAATGGTGGGAACCGTGGCGGTGGTACGATCCGGATTTAACTTATACACGATGTCGGCCACTGTTGTGACATCAAGGGCCTCCGGACCGATTACCCATCGCCGCACGTCATAAAAACGATGATCCTCAAAGGCGAGTTCAATCCGCCGTTCATTGCGGTACCGCGCCCTGAGCGCGTCGCCAGACTCCGTCAGTCCGGGCAGGCCTGCGCGTCTCCTTATCTGGTTGATATACGTTCTCGCCTCCGCATCTTCGCCCAATTCAATGCAGGCTTCTGCATAATTGAGCAATACTTCCGCATAGCGCATAAACCGCCAGGTAACGGTTTGGCTAACATACTGGGCATCGTTGTTCGGGTCTATATACTTGCGAAGATAATAGCCGGTATATGACCCGTTCCAGTCTTCAATGGGGCTTTTGCGGGTATCCACACCGAATTCTTCCACCATGCTGTTGGTTGCAGCGTTCCAGCGTTGCCACCGGCCGGTCTGTATCTTATTCAGCGGGTCCATACCTTTCACGTCATTGGGTCGCTCGCGCCATGGGGCTTCGTTATAAAGGATTGTCGCGTAAAAACGAGGCTCGCGGTTTTTGTATGGTTCGGCGGCATACTCCGGGTTCGTCCAATCGAACTTGGTTCCGTCGGCCATCTCAAAATCGTCCACCAAGTTGCCAATCGGTGCATTCACACCCCATCCATGGTAGCCGTTCGGCGAAGTATACAATCCCATCCGCTGGCCCATGGGCACCGTGAAGAACTTGATGAAAATATCCTCCTCATTGCTTTTCGACATAAACAGATCCACGTAATTCTGTGCTACGGAATCGGCGGGCCCGGGCTCCGCGCGGAAAAGCGAGTACTGATTGAGATCAATGACCGCTTTCGCCGCATCTTTTGCGGCTCGCCATCGTTCGGCCCGGCTGCCATCTGTGTAACCGATCAATTCCGGATTCGAATAGGAGGGAAAAACGTCGGTATTATACAGATCGCTTGCCGCATAAAGTAGCACCCGTGCTTTGAGTGCAAGCGCCGCGCCCTTGGTGGCCCGGCCAAAATTGTCTCCGGTTTGTACATCCGGAAGCAACTCTGCTGCTAGGTTACACTCGTTTACGATAAAATCTACACATTCCGCATAGCTGTTCCTGGCGGCCTTGAATTCGTCGTCCAACCCGTATGCTTCGGTAATGATCGGAACACCACCGTAGGTGCTAGTCAGGAAATGATACAGGTAGGCCCGTAGGAAGTGTACTTCGCCCTTCATCCGGTCTTTTTCAGTTTTTCCATCTACCAACCCGTCTTTAAATGGAACTTCTTCCACCTTGCTGAAGAAAATGTTACAAAACCGGATGGTTTTGTAAAGGTCGATCCATTGGCGCATCCGCGAAAAATTCCACGCGGGTATGTTGTCGGGTGTAATGACACCGTTTTTGAAGTTCAGAGAGGGGGCATTGCCCCGGTAATGCGCTTCATCCACGATATTAGCTTTCATCCGGCCGTCCGTAAGCGGTTCATCGAGCCGGAAATAGATCTGGTTAATAAAAGTTTCGACCAATGCGGGGTCTCCCCATACCGCGGTTTCTGAAAATTCGGTCTGTGGCAATGTCTCCAAAAAATCCTGGTTACAGGACGTCACGCTCAATAGCATAACACCTGCCAATATCGCCATTGTATATTGTCTTAAGTTCATGGTTCGCTACACTAAAAGGTTAATGATACACCCAGGTTATACACTTTGTTGAGTGGGTAGGCGGTGGCCGAAGTGGATTCCGGATCGAAATCTTTTACCTTGGTAAAAGTAAGGAGATTGAGTCCCGTAAAATAAATCTGTGCACCGCTCGCCCAAAACTTCCGGCAGATTTCCGTCGGTATGCTGTAACCCAGCTCAAAATTCTTGAGCCGTACATAGTCGGAGTTCTGCAGCCAGTAGGTATTGTTGCCTGACGTTTCACGCCAATATTCGTTATACCGGTTCCAAATCCGCGGTTTGGACGCATCAGGCGCTTCCGGCGTCCACCGGCCCTCGACATCCTGCACGAGGAAATTGCCCACCTCACCCTGCATCTGATAGTAATTATTGCGGATGGCTCCGGTGGCCCATTGGAAGAAAAGCGACGAATAAAATCCTTTATAAGAAAGATCAATGTTAAGCCCACCGGTATGGGTAGGCAGGTCCGTTTTATAAATCCGTACCTGATCGAGCCCATTGATCTCGCCGTCCCCGTTTACATCTTCGTAGATGATGTCGCCCGGTCGGGCGCCCGGCCAATGCGGATACGCATCTACCGCCGCCTGATCGCGGAATATGCCGATCGCTTTGTAATAGAGTCTGGTATTCATGGGGTAGCCCGTCGAACGCTGGTAATCCGGCACGCCCGGTGTTTCATCCCAGAAACGGATTCGATTCTTATTGAAATTAACGTTGGCTGCTATTGAATACTGGAAAGCACCCCCCCGGTTATTATAGCCCAATTGGAATTCGGCTCCCTGATTTTCCACTTCACCGATGTTTTCCTTCGGCAGCGTCAATCCGGTAGAGACGGGGACGGACGCATTCCGTTCCCACAGAATGTCCGTGCGCAGGTTGTAGAAATATTCGGCGGAAAGCGTCATCTTTCCATTGAAAAACCCAGCATCGAAACCGATGTTGGACTGGTTGGCTACTTCCCACGTTACATTCGGGTTAGGAATGCGTAATTCACTTAATATTTTACTTTCCACGTTTCCATTGAACACATAGATGTCGGTTGCCGCCGAGGGGAAACCGTAACTTGCCAAGTACTGATACGTCCCGATCCGGTCATTCCCGGTCTGCCCCCAAGACCCTCTTAATTTAAAGTCGCTTACAACGGGCCTAATACCTTCCCAAAAGTTCTCATCGGAAACACGCCACCCTAGCGAGACACCCGGGAAAAACCCAAAACGTTTACCCGCAGGGAAGATGTACGATCCATCATAGCGCCACACAAATTCAAACAGGTACTTATTGGCAAAATCATAATTTAACCGCCCAAAGTAATTTAGCCGGGCCTCCTCACTGGCCGTACCGGTATTATTTTTTTCCGCGTCGCCCCCTGCGAAAAGCTGATCCAACGCAGTCGACACAAAATACCTACGAAAGGCTTCAAACATCATGGTTTCACCCGTAATCCGTTCCACACCGAAGAGTCCTTTCACATGATGCTTTGCCCCAAATGTACGCTCGTAGTTTAATAGTGTGTTCATCGTGAGCAAATCCGCATTCTGCATATCCTGTGTGAGCTGCGGATTGGTAAAGCCCTTCTGGCCCTCCACCAAAACCGGCTCGCCGTTGTCGTCGCGGGTTACGCCATCCCAGGTATACAAATACCATGGCAATTGCCAGAGTTTGTTGTTGTGGATACGGCGGTCAAAAGCTACGTTGGCTGATAAGGAAAGTCCTTCCACCCAGGGTACCGTAATGTCAATATTAGCCTTGGTTTCCAAGACACTTGACTTATTGCGGTCATAGCCGGTTTGGTTGGTTGTTACCACCACCGGGTTATTACCGTATTCGATATCCGGGCCATTCATCCCATTTGGCCAATACGCTGGCATGTTGGGTTTTCCGCGACGGAGCATCTGAAAGATATCCGACGCCGAACGGGTAGGGTAATTCCGGTTTTCTTCACGTCCCGCCAAGCTGATGCCATACTTGACATATTCGGACAGCCGTCCATCCAGATTCGTCCGGAAATTAAACTGCTTGTAATAGGTGGCGCTGTTCTTATAGATACCATCCTGGTAGTTGTATCCTCCGGAGATGAAGTACTGCAATGACTCCTGTCCGCCGGAAATGCTCACCTGAGCCGTCCGCTGCGCTGAGGCCGACTGGAAGGTCTCCTTATACCAATCGGTATTCGGATATCCCCACGGATCGCTGCCGTCCCGGTACTTCTGAAGTTCCTCCTCGCTGTATACAGCCTCCTGGCCGGCATATTGGCTGATTTCATTGAGCATCTGTGCGTAAGTGGCTGCATCCACAACATCCGGGATGACCGTTGGCCTACTGAACCCTTCGTTATAGGTTAGGGTCAACTGCGGCTTGCCGCTGCTACCCCGTTTGGTGGTCACCAGGATAACGCCGTTGGCGGCCTGTGCACCGTAAATAGCCGCCGAAGCATCCTTTAGTACGGTGACGCTCTCAATATCTGCGGCATTCAAACGCTCCAGCGATCGGTTGGCGATACCGTCGACCACGATCAACGGAGAGTTGTCGCCCAACGTATTGGCTCCCCGGATGCGGAATGTTGAATTGTCGCTTCCGGGTTCACCCGACCGTGTGACGGCCACCAATCCGGGGAGCCGTCCTACCATCGCATTAGACAGGTTAATAGCCGGTGCCTTGGTCAGCGTTTCTCCTTTCACCGTGGCGACCGAGCCGGTAATGGTTCCGACCCGCTGCGTTCCATAGCCGACCACCACCACCTCATCCAACCCGCTCACCTGTTCCGACAGTGTTACGTTGAGGGTACTACCTGTACCCACCGGTATTTCCTGCGTTGCATAGCCAATGATGGAAAAGGCCAGCACCTGCCTGCGGTTGGGCAGTTGAATACGGTAGTTCCCGCCGGCATCGGTAGTCACTACCAACGTGCTGTTTTTTACAGCGACGGTCACGCCCTCTAGGGGCTGGCCTTTTTCGTCGGTAACGCGGCCCGTAATGACATCCTGCAACTCTATTCGGTTTTCCGCTGTCGCATTCAGCTCACTTTGCGTGATGACGATATTTTTGGCAACCAGCTTGTACCCCAAGCCCTGTCCCTTTAGGCTTTCGGCAAGTGCCTGCTCTATGGTGACGTCCCGCAGGTTTAATGACACCGGTTTGGCGTTGCGGATGGTCCATGTGTCATAGAAAATATGATAACCCGTCTGGCGTTTAATGTCCTTAAAAACTTCCATCAGTGTCGCGCGCTTTTTCTGTAGGGTAACACGCTGCGCATAGGTGAATGCACTTGTCTGCAAACAACAGATCAATGATAAGATACAGCACAGTTTCATGGCCAATAGATATTGGGGCTTCACACATTTACGGAGACAAGGGTAATGTGCGGTAAATATTTCGTACATTTGAATAGGGTTTATATAAATGGTTCCAACTTTTTGTTAAATCCCGATGGCCAAAGCCATTCGCATTCAGGGGCGGTCGCAACGCTCCTGATTGCACTTTTTATAGCTCTGGAATGTATGTCCGTGAAGCTATGTCATGACAATTACCCTCCTTCCTTCGATTTTAAAACGGACTGATCCTGTAAGTTCGATGGTCTGTAGCAAGGTTTCGAAGTCTTCAAACCGCGAGAGCGTGCCACCGAAATATTTATGGGTCATGTCTCCCTGATATTCGACATCAATATCGTACCACCGCGCGATTGTGTTCATTACACGGCTGATGTGTTCATCCGGAAAGGCAAAATATCCGTTTTTCCACGCGATATATGGCTCGGTCTCGACGTCGTTGATCTGGGTGTGCGAACCCTTAACGATGCTCTGTTTTCCGGGAATGAGTTGACTTGCTGCACGCGTCGTCGAGTTGATTACCCGGATCGTTCCTTCAACCAGGGTGGTTCTGATTTCGGCCTCGTCAGGATAACCTGTGATGTTGAATTGGGTTCCCAGTACTTCAACAACCTGGCCGCGGGTTCTCACCAAAAATGGCACCTCTTTGGGGGCCACTTCAAAAAAGGCCTCTCCTTCCAGTTCGACTTCCCGTTGCCGACTGCTAAACGTCGGGGGATACCGCAGGATGCTCGCGGAATTGAGCCAGACCTTTGTCCCGTCAGACAGTGTTATCTGATAGGTGCCGCCGTTCGGAGTGACCAACGACATGAACGCAGAGCCCGCCGATCCACGATCTCCCGGATGGCCTTGCCGTCCGGCCGAACCCCTATCGCCCATTCCGGACCGCTGATCGGTGAAACCCGCATCTAAAACACTACTTCCATCTGCATACGTCAGCTTTTCTCCTAGAATAATCCCGTTTTGGGCCTCACTCAAGTTTACGATATGGCCGTCTGCCAAGGTTAGCGTTGCCTTATTTCCTCCGGGTACGATGGCGGATGTGGCAACGGCTTTATGGGAGTCATCTGTTTGTGGTTCGGTGGCCAATCTGCCATACCAAAACAACGTCGCACATACAAGAATTGCGGCAGCGGCTCCGGCGATCCGCCGCCAGGTCATGCCTGAGCGCCTTCCCGTGATAGGTGGATCGGCTTGCAGCACCGGATGGCGGAGGATGGCCCGGTACAATTCCGAACCGGGGAACGCTTGCGGAATGTCGGCATCCTGCTCCTTCCACAGATCGTCTACCAGCTGTTCAAGCAGTTGCGGATCATCGGTATGCTGTATATACCGACTTAACTCACGCAGCTCTTGTGCCGTGATCTTGTCCTCCATGTATCTTCTCAGCAGTGCGTACAGCCTGCTTTTATCCATAAACATACTTCGCCGTATTTATATAAGGAACGGCCGTGCGCGAAAGGAGGACTAGTCCGGGTGTAATTTTTTATCGCCCCTTCAAAAGAAGAGTAAAACCGATAACCACCATATCATCACTCCGTGCCTGCTGAAATGCAGTCGCAGTGCCTTGAGGGCGGAGACCATGTGATTGCGTACGGTATTGGGAGAAATCCGTAGCTGCTGGGCAATTTCGTCGTACGAAAGTCCTTCCCGCCGACTGAGAATAAATACCGTCTGTTGTTGGGCCGGTAAAGATTTGATGCTTTCGTCGGTAATCCGGTTAAGGTCGGCCAAAAAAATAGTTTCTTCGGTTTCGTTGGAATACGGAGCCGTTTGGTTGATCACCTGCTCCTTTGCGTTCATCTCCAGCAACTTCTTCCGAAAATGGTCGATGGCAAGACGCTTTGCTGTCAGGTAGATCAACGGGTAAAGTGGTTGTTCAATGTTGAGGTTGCCCCGATGTAGCCAAAGCGCCACGAACGCCTCCTGTACCACTTCCTCGGTTTTTGCCGGCTCTTTTACCAAAGAGAAAACCAATCGGTAAATCCGGCCGTGAAACTGCTCATAAATCGCTCTAAAAGCAGACTCCTCACCATCCCGCAGCCGGGCAATCAATTCAGGAGCGACACGGGTAAACATAGCGGATAAAAAACTTTCTAAATGAATGCAGGATCATCCTTGGTAACAGCAAACTTAAGGCTATTTTTACAACGAAGCAAGGATTGTTTCACAAACAAAAATAACGGCACAACCTATTGTTTGTGTGCAATTCGTATTAAGTTTTTGTTACGACGGCCTTGAGTGGCTTGCCGTCCGCCTTCCCGAGCCGGGCAATAGCACCAGGTAATAGTAAGCGATGAAACCGATGCCCAGACTAAAGGGTATGGCCGTGTAGTAGCGCAGGAAATCATATTCAGGCCAGAAAAACTCGAATATCATCCATGTGCAATTGGCAGAGATCCAACATAAAACGGCCAAATTGTGAAACAACTCGCTTTTGATATACCGGGTCTGTACCGTGATTTTGACGGCTAACACAATTGTGGGTACGATCATCACTACGCCCAATGGCTTCCAAAGCATCGCCCAGCTGATGTCCTTAATCAACCAAAAGACAATGTGCAGATTTTCCGAAAACCGAAACCGCGCAGGTACCTGGTAAACAGGTTCCCCGGATATAGGTACAGGGGGTTCCATCTGGGAATACAATTTTAATTTTGTTGCGCCGAAAGTATTTCTTTTCCAACACATACGCAAGCCGGGGCCGAATAAATCTGTACTTTTGTACATTATGAGCAACATCATCCCTCCCGCATTGGTACGAAAACTTGGAAACCTCGAAGGATTTGACACCGAGGCCTTCGAAACCGTGCACGAACAGGAGGGGGGAGTTACCTCCATCCGGATTAACCCCGCTAAGCCCCAGACACCCGTTGCCCCCTCTGTTGACCCTGTGCCTTGGTGTGATACCGGCCTTTACCTTCCGGAGCGTCCGATATTCACTTTGGACCCACGGTTTCATGCCGGCTGTTACTACGTGCAGGAAGCGTCGTCCATGTTTCTGGCGCATGCCCTCACCGAGTTGGCGCTGGATAAGCAACCGTTGGTCGCATTGGATCTCTGTGCAGCACCTGGCGGAAAGAGCACATTGTTAACTACGTATCTGCATCCCGACAGCCTACTTATCGCGAATGAGCTCATCAAGAGCCGCGTTATGATTTTAGCCGACAACCTCGTGCGATGGGGGCACCCCAACACCGTCGTCACCAACAACGATCCTTCGGCATTTGCCCGGATTCCCGGTTACGTTGATCTCTTGCTGGTAGACGCGCCCTGTTCAGGATCGGGGATGTTCCGTAAAGACCACACCGCCATCAACGAATGGTCTGAGGGTATGGTACAGCTCTGCAGCGAGCGGCAGCGCCGGATTCTGGCCGATAGCCTGCCCGCACTCAAGGAGGGAGGCATTCTGCTGTATTCCACCTGTTCCTATTCCATCGAAGAAAATGAGGAAATTGCCGATTGGCTGTGCGAAACACAGGGAATGGAATCAATAGCCATTCCAATAGATGAAACTTGGGGCATCGAACAAACGCGATCAGAACAACACCGTTGTGCTTGTTTTCGCTTTTACCCGCATCGGCTGCGAGGGGAGGGCTTTTTTATGGCCGCGTTTCGTAAGATGGCGAAATCGTCTTCTTTTGATCGGCCTAAGCCAAAAACGGAACGTGCAATTGCCATTCCCAAACTGGAAAACTGGGTGGCCCACCCCGAAAAGTTCTTCACCTTTGCGGTAGGTGAGGATATACACATTTTTCCCAAAGGGCGCGAAACCGATCTCCTCATCCTGCAAAAGATGCTATATTTGCGAAATGCCGGTACGCACGTCGGCCGCGTGGCGAAGGGAGAGCTTCTTCCGGCACACGACCTGGCCTTGAGTTTAGCCCGCCATCCCGACATTCCTTCTGTATCGCTGGATCGCACACAGGCTTTGGAGTACCTCCGAAAAGGCAACCTCCCGCTTCCCGCCAATATGGAAGGGCTTACCGGCTGGGCAATCGCCACCTACGAGGGGGCCTCATTGGGATGGATGAAGTTGCTTCCCAACCGCATCAACAACTATTATCCGAAAGAATGGCGGATTGTGGCATTGTAAGGCTATAGGAGCTGTTGATCCGTCAACTACAGTAGATCGTTCGCCAGATTCGCCAGTTCACTCCGTTCGCCCTTTTGCAGGGTAACATGAGCATACAGGGGATGGTTCTTTACGTTCTCGATAAGGTAGGATAATCCGTTACTTTCCGCGTCGAGATAGGGGGTATCGATCTGGTAAATATCGCCCGTAAACACGATTTTGGTGTGTTCGCCTGCCCGTGAAATGATCGTCTTGATTTCATGCGGCGTGAGATTCTGAGCCTCGTCCACAATGAAAAAGATTTTGGTCAGCGTGCGGCCCCGGATGAACGCGAGGGGGGCGATCGCAATTTTTTCCGTTGCGATCAATTCATCGATTTTAAGGAGCATTTTTTCGTCGTCTGCATACTGCTCCTTGATGAAACGGATGTTGTCCCAAATAGGTGCCAGAAACGGATCCGTCTTTGACTTCGCGTCCCCCGGGAGGAAGCCGATTTCCCGATTACTTAACGGGATGACCGGCCTGGTGATGTAGATTTGACGGTAATTCTTTCGCTGTGCCAACGCACTCGCCAGCGCCAATAGCGTCTTTCCGGTTCCAGCATTGCCCTGGATGCTTACCAACCGGATTGCCGGATTAAGCAGCGCATGTAGGGCAAATGCCTGTTCGGGGTTTCGCGGCTTGATCCGGAAAACAGGGGCCGTAGATACCGATTCCAGGGTCTGGGCACTTCGGTGATAAAAGGCATACAACGTCTTCCGGTTTTGCCGGATCGCGTAGAACTGATTCGCTCCGATATGATCCAACGGCATATTTCCTACCGGTACGGGCATCTTGTTCTTCAGTGCGTCGATGACCTCTGCCGGAAAATCTTTCCGTGTGGTTTTGCCTGTATAAAGCGCTTCTACGTTTTTGATTTTTCCCGTTTCATAATCTTCGGCCGGGAGATTGAGTGCTTTTGCCTTCAGTCGGAGGCAAATGTCTTTGGATACCAGCACGACTTTTTTATCCGGATTTTCCTCCATCAGCACCAACGCCGCATTGATGATCTGGTGGTCGTATTTCGCGTTGCCAAAAATTTTTTCCGCATTCAGCCGCTCAGGCGCGCCGGATAGGATCACCCGGAATTTGCCTTTGGTTTGGCCATTCAGGCGCACCCAGTGATTAATAAGCTTCTTTCGAGAAAGGTCATCTATCAACCGGATAAAACTACGGGCTTCAAAATTCCGGGTTTCATTGCCCCCCTTTAAGTTATCGAGCTCCTCCAATACCTGTACGGGAATAGCCACATCGTGCTCCTGAAAGTTATTCAGTGCATTGTGATCATATAAGATAACCGATGTGTCCAGCACAAAAATTTTTCGGGATGCTGCCATGAATGTCCCTGTTTCCTCTCTTCAATTGAGGGATAAAATTACTGTTTTTTTGTCACTTCCGTTATTGGAAACCAGAATATTAAGAAGAAAAAGGAAGTATATCGAAAGCGAAAATCTTGGCAGATTGTGGATAACATTTTCAGGTAAAAATGTGCAAAACCGGACAAATGTTATCAAAAACACGTGTTCTGATCGCCATAAAGATAAATGCAATGTGCATAAGTCACGGCTTTAACGTGGAAAACATGTTAATAAAATATGAGACCTTTTCCTTGACACGTAAGCCTTTTGTTGCTACCTTAGACAATATCAAGCACAAAGTTCTTTGAATCGCCCAAATGAGTATCCAAAATGAATAGTTTCAACAGAAACTATTTAGGATAGCTTAGCGATGGATTGGTTCCGAAGAGGCATTATGCCGAACGGAAATTAGCCTGCTCCTGTAAAGGACGGCCCAATCAAAACCGCGTACAGGGGTTGTTCCCTTTTTGATTCTCTACGGAGAATGAATTCGGAGAACAAATGCATGACGTATTGCGATGCCTTCAGTGCATACGCATAAACGTATGCCGACGAAGATACTTGACTTGATACCTGATTTTGCAGCTACGGCTGTGATAAGGTTAAAAACGGAAGGTTCAAATCGAAAGAAGAGGCCTTCCGTTTTTTTTGTTGGCATCTGCGGAACCGACGTTGCTCGGATCAAAGCTTCAAATCGGCCCAAACCGGGTAATGATCTGATAATTTAGCTTTGATGATCTGATAACGTGCCACCTCAAAATCTTTGCTCGCAAGGATGTAGTCTATCTGGAAATTTGGAAAATCCCCGTTATAGGTCACCCCCCATCCACGACCTTTCTCGCGAAAAGCATTTTGCAGTCTGGACGACACTTTATTCACGGCATAGGACAAGGGGGTATCATTGAAATCTCCGGCTATGAGATAAGGGATTTCGCATTCCCGGCTATGTGCACGAAGGGCATCCGCCTGGGCACTACGGGCATTGAACGCCCACTTCAGACGCGCGCCGATCCGCTTCGTAGAAGCCGCATCTTTTTCAAGAGTCTTGGTCGGGCTCTTGATAAACTCATAGTCTTCTTTTTGGAAACCAATCGAACGCAGGTGAACGTTATATACCCTGAAAATCCGGCCACCTTTATTGATATCCGTGTAAATCACCCGGTTTACACCGAATTCATGATCCGGGAGGTGACCCGACGCAACGATTGGATGTTTCGAGAAAATCGCCATGCCATACGCTTCGTAATCGTTTTCGGCGGTAGGTAAGACATAAGAATAAGGCATCCCGATTTCCCGGTCAAATGCTTTGTTCATCCGATACGTCCCTTTCTGCCGTGTATAGTATTCTTGGAGGCAAATGACATCCGGAGAAATGCTATCCATCAACTCCATAGACTCCTCCCATATGGTAGGCTCTGTGTTCTTTTGTTCGAAGGTCCTAAAAAAATGAACGTTATAGGTAAGGACTCGGATAAGAGCCGTATCGCGCGAAGCGACTTCCTGCTCAGGAACCGAGGCGCTAAACCCAAAATGGTTGGCCAAAGTACCCCATCCCATGAGGATTGCTAGGAGGGAAATCACGGCAAACTTCGCCTTGCGGATTAACCAATAGGCCATGAACAGCCCATTAACGATCAGGAGGGGTAAGTATGCGATGCCGAAAAACGCAATAGGCCAAAACGTCTTGGGATTAATAACAGGTGCTAGGTAGCTTAACAGTAACGCGGCAACCGCAAAAAAATTAACCCATAAAACTGATCTGCTGAAGAAGCCCAGCCGTTTTAACCGCGGTAATATTGCTGCCATTAGTACTCATTTTGGCCTTGCTTACTGGCTTTAAACAAGGCTTCCTTTTCGGCTTTGGTTAAGCTCTCATAACCGGATTGGGAGATTTTATCCAAAATGCGATCAATCACCTCCTGGTTGGGCACCAACGGTTCTTCCTTAGCCGCAGGCGCGTCGTTACGTACGACCCGGAGCTTGCGCTTTTTACGTTCCCTTCCCAACATACGGCTCCAGTCCTGTCCACTTTGCAGCCGCTTTATATAGACAAAGCCGAGTAATGCCCCACCGATATGGGCTATGCTTCCTCCAGCGTTCAAGCCACCAATGGCCAAAATATCCAACGCAATAAATACCAGCGCTAAATATTTAAGCTTGACGTTGCCAAAAAAAAGCATTCGGATGGTATAATCGGGCAACAGCGTTGCCGTTGCAAATACGACCGCACTCACACCGGCGGAAGACCCGATTAAGACCGTGCGGAAGGCCTCCGCCCTAAATACGGGAATTAAGTTAAACGCCAGTAAATACAATACACCGCCCGCAAGCCCCCCAGCGAGGTAAACAAACGTGAACTGCCTCTTCTTCAGAAAATCAAGGAAAATAACGCCTAGCCAGAACAGCCAGAGCATATTGAAAAGAACATGAAACAGCCCTTGCTGCGTAAACATATAGGTCGCGATCGTCCAGGGACGGCGCAACCATCCAGATACGGATGCCGGGAGTTGCAACCACGACAGCACATAGTCCGCCAGGGGCGCATCCGTAATCCCTAAAACCCTGACCAGCGATAGGACACCAAGCCCCAAAAACACCACGATGTTAATGGCAATCAATACATACAACGGGTTTCCCGAACGGAAAGCCTTATGCCATAAATCGCCAATCCATGACCTTTTCATCGCCATAGTTCCTGATAAGATTCGCTAATATATGAATTTTTTTTATGAATCATTTTTCTGATAAATCGTTACCAGTAATTTGGCCTCCGTATCCCCCAAAGTTTAATCAACAGAAAACCCACCAATGCGCCACCGATATGGGCAAAATGCGCGATAGAACTACCGGTGCGGGAAATGCCCAAAAATAATTCGATTAAGATCATGACCGGAATGAAGTATTTTGCTTTAATGGGTACCGGCAGAAAGATCAACATCAACGGTGTATTGGGAAACAGGTAACCAAATGCAATCAACAGACCGTAGATTGCTCCTGAGGCGCCCACCATCGGCGTGGTATATATCGAACGGAGCGTTTGTCCCTGTGCTTCCGTTAAACTTGAATTTACACTGATGCTTTGTTGAACGACATCAACGTTGGTGATCAACTGCTTTGCCGAAACCGAATCTGCGATGGCATACACCTCCATTGCCTGCACCCCAAATTGCAACGCCAGTGCTCCGAGACCGGTGATGAGGTAATAGTTCAGAAAGCGTTTAGATCCCATAACCTGCTCCAGGATCGGCCCGAACATAAACAGCGCAAACATATTGAAAAAGATATGCGTGAGCCCGCCATGCATAAACATATAGGTAATCACCTGCCAGATTTGGAAACCCGGAGAGTCGGGGTAGTATACGCCAAACAGCCGGTTTGCCCCGGGAAAAATAAGCGCGCTGCCAATAAAGCAGATAATATTGACGATCAGTAAGTTCTTGACAACGGGCGGTATGCCGGAAAACGGTGATGCGGTATTGTTAAACATAATAGCTTCTCTTCAATTAGTAACGCTCGAACCGTTCGGATAGTTCTTGCAACGTAAATGTAAGGATTACGGGTTTACCGCTCAACGACACATTGGGCATTTCGCAGGCAAACAACCGATCAATCAATTCAGCCATGTCGTCCGTCGACAGGGCAGTGCCCGGCTTAATGGCCGCATGCCGGGCCAGGCTACGGGCCAGTTTCTCCCGCTTCGGCAATTTCAGTGCCGCCTGATTGTTTTTATAATCTTCCAGCAGCTGTTCCAACACCTGCCGTTCGCTCATTCCAGACGTCAAATCCGCAGGAATGCCTTCCACGACAAACGTATCTCTGCCAAATTCCCGGATCTGGAAACCCAGAGCCCGTATATCAGGTAATAAATCGCTGATCAACTGGAAGTCAGCGGCATTCAACGTAACCGTCTGGGGGAATAAGCTTTGCTGGCTGGCACCTTGCCGGTTTTCCAGCTGCTGGCAAAATTGTTCAAATAAAATACGTTCGTGTGCTGCCTGTTGGTCGATCAGAACAAAACCCGAATGAATCTGTGACACAATGTACCGGTTGTGCAACTGAAATGGTTGCTTTTTCCCGGTCTGTGGCGGTTCCGCCTGTAGATCTTCCTCCTCTCCGTGAAGCCCAAGCTGGCTCGGCATTTCTTTCTTTTGGGTAATCTGATACAGCGTATCCCAGTTCTGCGGAATTGGTGAAGGCTGTCTGCCGCCGCCGGATCTTCCGTTGTCAAAAGGGTTGAATTCCGGATTGAAGGTAACCGTAGGCGGCGTGATCTCTTCCAAAGGTTTCGGGCTGATCATCTGGCTAAAACCGGTTTCCTGGTTGAAATCTAAGGTAGGTGTAATGTTATACCGCCCCAAGGACCGCTTTACCGCCGATTGGATAATCGCATAAATCGCTCGTTCGTCTTCGTATTTGATTTCCGTTTTGGTGGGATGGACATTGATATCAATCTTTGCCGGATCAATTTCGATAAACAGAACATAGAGCGGAAAACTATCGGGCGGGAGGATATCCTCATACGCTTTCACCACGGCATGATTCAGGTACGGATCCTTGATAAAGCGGCTATTCACAAAAAAGAATTGTTCGCCACGGGTTTTCTTTGCGTATTCGGGCTTGCCGATAAAACCCTTGAGGTTGATGATGGTGGTCTCCTCTTCCACGGGTACAAGCCGTTGGTTGTAGCTGTTGCCAAAAATATGAACGATACGTTGTTTAAGGCTTTCCCCCGGAAGGTGGAACAATTCGTTGTCGTCGCTATGTAACGTAAAGAAAATGCGCGGATGCGCTAATGCCAGCCGTTGGAACTCATCCACGATATGGCGCATCTCTACCGGATTACTTTTCAGAAAATTACGTCTTGCCGGTATGTTATAAAACAGGTTCTTAATCGCAATGCTCGTTCCTGCGGGAAGGCCTTCTGGTTCTTGCTTAATCACATCCGACCCAGCTATTTCCAGCCGGGAGCCCAACTCATCTTCTACACGCCTTGTCTTCAGCTCCACATGCGCAATCGCTGCGATGGAGGCCAAGGCCTCGCCCCGGAATCCCATCGAACGAATAGCGAACAAATCCTCCGCCTTTCTGATTTTTGACGTGGCGTGGCGCTCAAAACAAAGTCTTGCATCGGTCACGCTCATACCACATCCATTATCGATCACCTGTATGAGCGATTTTCCCCCATCTTTAACAAGTACCCGTATTTTGTCGGCCCCCGCATCAATCGCATTCTCGATCAATTCCTTCACCGCCGATGCCGGGCGTTGCACCACTTCTCCCGCGGCAATTTGGTTAGCCACGGCATCCGGCAACAGTTGGATAACGTCTGACATACGCTGCGAAGTTACGAAAACGACGTTACTCTACGCATTTCCAGGGCAAGAAAACGTGCGGTTTCACTCCGCTCGCAGTTAATCAGGTCTTCCGGAGTGCCACTAAAAAGGATTTCGCCTCCTCCGGCACCGCCCTCCGGGCCAAGGTCCACCACCCAATCCGCCATTTTGATGACATCCAAGTTGTGCTCAATGATTAACACCGTATTTCCGCGGTCCACCAGTCGGTTGAGTACCCCCAATAATACGTGTACATCCTCGAAATGAAGTCCCGTAGTGGGTTCATCCAGGATATAAAATGTTTTGCCTGTGTCTTTTTTGGAAAGCTCCGTAGCCAACTTTACGCGTTGTGCTTCGCCCCCGGAAAGGGTTACCGACGATTGTCCTAGTGTAAGATAGCCCAAACCAACATCCTGCAGCGTTTTGATTTTGCGGTAAATGGAAGGAATGTTTTCGAAAAAGCTGACGGCTTCGTCAATGCGCATATCCAGCACGTCGCTGATGGATTTGCCCCGGTAGCGAACTTCAAGTGTCTCCCGGTTGTATCGCTTGCCGTTACATGTTTCGCAGGGAACCTGCACGTCGGGCAGGAAATTCATCTCGATGACTTTCATACCTGCGCCCTGGCAGGTCTCACAGCGCCCTCCTTTGACGTTAAAGGAAAAGCGTCCGGGCTTGTACCCCCGGATTTTGGACTCCGGCAGCTGCACAAACAGTGCGCGGATATCCGAGAAGACACCGGTATAGGTAGAGGGGTTGGACCGCGGAGTCCGTCCAATGGGACTTTGGTCGATTTCGATTACTTTATCGATATGCTCCAGTCCCTCAATCTTTTTATAGGGAAGGGGTGCTTTCTTTGCCCGGAAGAAATGGCGGTTCAGTATCGGATACAATGTCTCCGTAATCAGGCTTGATTTGCCGCTTCCCGAAACACCTGTCACCAATACCAACTTTCCTAAGGGCAAATCGACACTCACTTTCCGCAGGTTGTTGCCCGTCGCCCCCGAAAGACGGAGAACGTGGCCATTTCCCTCCCTGCGTTTAGCCGGTACCCGGATCTCTTTCCGGCCACTTAAGTAGGCAGCAGTCAGTGTATCGGCTTTCTTGATATCTTCCGGCTTACCCTGCGCTACAACCAACCCACCATGTGCCCCGGCAGCCGGCCCCATATCGATTACGTAGTCGGCATGAAGGATCATGTCTTTGTCGTGTTCTACCACCAGAACCGAGTTCCCGATATCCCGGAGGTTTTTAAGTGCATGGATGAGCCGCTCATTATCACGTTGGTGCAGGCCGATACTGGGTTCATCCAAAATGTACAGCACATTGACCAATTGCGATCCGATCTGCGTAGCTAACCGTATCCGTTGTGCTTCGCCTCCGGAAAGTGTCTTCGCAGTGCGGTCCAAGGTCAGGTAATTGAGCCCTACGTCCAGCAAAAAGCCCAGCCGGGCACGAATTTCTTTTAGGATTTCGGTAGCAATGATTGTTTGCCGCTCATCCAATTCCTGCTCCACATCCCTGAACCACTCCGCGAGTGAGGCAACGTCCATCTCCGCCAATTCGTGGATATTCTTGCCCGCTATTTTGAAGTGCAGCGATTCCTTTTTGAGCCTGGCACCGTGACAGGCCGGACAGACTTTCTGCGCACGGTATTCGTCGAGATTCTGTCCGTTTACTCCAAGGCGTTCATTCTGGTCCTCCAGCATTTTGAAAAGCCCCTCAAAGGAAATTTTATAATCTTTGGTATTCCAGCTGCTGTAGGTCACCGGCACCACCACTTCTTCCTCTGTGCCATTCAGGAGGATATTCAGCTGTTCATCGGTAAGCTTTTCAATGGGAGAAGTCAACGAGAAATCAAATTTCTTGGCTACGGCCTTCAGCACCTGAAAGTTCCACGTATCGCGGTATTCACCAAGTGGCGCGAGCCCGCCCTTCTGGATGCTAAGTTTCGGGTCAGGGATGACTGCATGACGGTCAATTTCATACACGTAGCCCAAGCCGTCGCACTGTTCGCACGCACCATAGGGCGAATTGAATGAAAACGTATTCGGTTGCGGTTCGTCGTAAGAAATACCTGATTCCGCATCCATCAGATAACGGCTGTAAAAATATTCGTTGTTGGCTTTGTCACTGACCTTGATGATGCCTTTGGCCGCTTTCATCGCCTGCATCACCGATGCGTAGAGACGCTTCCGATCTTTCTCCGAGACAACTAGCCGGTCGATGACCATTTCAATGTCGTGTATTTTGTAGCGGTCCACCTGCATTTTCGGAACCAGGTCCAGCAGTTCCCCGTCGACCCGCACTTTCACATATCCTTGCTTACGGATCTGTTCAAACAATTCGCGGTAATGACCTTTACGCCCTTTCACTACAGGTGCGAGTACGTTGACAGCCTGTCCCTCAAACTGTTGGATGATGCGGTCGACCACTTGATCTTCCGACATCCGCTCCATTTTTTTCCCTGTTACGTACGAAAATGCTTCCCCTGCCCGGGCAAAGAGCAGACGCATAAAGTCATACACTTCGGTGATCGTGCCCACCGTAGAGCGGGGGTTCTTGCTAGTGGTTTTCTGTTCGATGGAAATCACGGGACTCAATCCCGAAATCTTGTCGACATCCGGCCGTTCCATGCCGCCAAGAAATTGCCGGCTGTATGCACTGAACGTCTCCATGTACCGGCGCTGCCCTTCGGCGTAGATCGTATCAAACGCAAGTGAAGACTTCCCGCTGCCACTTAATCCTGTAATGACAACCAGTTCATTCCGTGGAAAACTTACATCTATATCTCTGAGGTTATGTACGCGTGCGCCGAATACCTGTATTTCACCACCCTCCTGGAATCCACCCAGATCGGGCGTCATTTGTTTACTCATGTATTCCTTATCAATAAATCATGTGGTACGCAAACTTAGCTAAAATTGCCTTAAAAAGCAAGTTAGCGGCTGCTCCCAGCCGCTAAAGATAATGGTTTATTGCTGAAAAATGCTAAAAATATTCGACAAAAAACCCGGTAAGGATTTACCGGGCGCTGATGTTTTGTTAGGAGGTAAGCTTCGATATTTAACCTTCCATCGGAGCTTCCTCGTGTACCAATGCTTCGTCAACGAGTATGCGGCCACAATGTTCGCATACGATAATTTTCTTACGTTGACGGATTTCGAGCTGCATTTGGGGTGGGATCTTGTTATGGCAGCCCGAGCAGCTGTCACGGTCGATTGAAACCACCGCCAACCCATTTTTATAAGATGTCCGTAACCGACGGTATACCCGCAACAACCGGTCTTCGATTTCTTTTTCGGCGGTCTCCGTCTGATTCACCAATTCATCTTCATCTTTCTGCGTTTCCGACGTAATGGTATCCAACTCTCCCTTCTTTACTTCAAGGTCTTTCTTGGCTGTCTCAAGGGTCGTTTGTGTATTTTCGTAGACTTCCGTCTTGTTTTTGATTTCGAACTCAAACTCCCGGATTTTCTTTTCACTTACCTGGATATCCAATCCCTGGATTTCAATTTCCTTGGTAATCGCATCGTACTCACGGTTATTTTTTACCTCATTGAGTTGCCCCTCATATTTCTTGATGGCTGCCTGTGCGTCCTTAATCATGTTGCGGCGATTGACGATGGAATCTTCCAATTCATCCAATTCACCTCTGATTTTTTCGATACGGGTTTCCAATCCAGCGATCTCGTCTTCCAAATCACCCACTTCCATAGGCAATTCACCCCTTACCTGGCGAATTTTATCAATCTTGGTGTGTATGGTTTGCAGCTGCCAAAGTGCTTTCAGTTTTTGTTCTATGGTCTGTTCCATTTAACTGTAGTATTTTATCGGGTTCGTGTCTATTCCCGTCAAACGGACTGCAAAGGTAGGAAATTTTTTTCGAATAATTTCCAACAATAATTGCTGCGTAAATTGTTCGCTTTCAAAATGTCCCACATCCGCAATCACGATTTTTCCCTCGGCATCAAAAAACTCGTGGTATTTATAATCCGACGTCACAAACACATCGGCTCCGGAACGGATGGCCTGGTTCAAGAGGAAGCTCCCCGCACCCCCGCAAACCGCCACGCGGACTACCGGTTTACCCCGGAGTGCGGTGTGCCGAATCACCGGGGCATTCAGTTGTTGCTTCAGCAGACCGAGAAACTCCTGTTCAGAAAGCGGGTGCTCCAGGTAGCCGATCAAACCGCTGCCAACCTCTTGGTAGGAATTCTGTAACCGGTAAAGGTCATACGCTACCTCTTCGTACGGATGCGCCTCAAAAAGCGCCAGCAATATCGCACGCTCCCGATTGGCCGGAAAAACCACCTCAATGCGCAATTCTTCCTCCCGGTGCATTTCTCCGGGATTGCCCACAAAGGGGTCGGTGCCTTCTCCGCCTCGGAATGTTCCATATCCCGCAACGTTGAAACTGCATTGGTCGTATTTGCCCACCTGCCCCGCACCCGCGGCAAACAGGGCTGTTCGCACCGGTTCCACATGGCTTAATGGAACAAAAACCGCAAGTTTCCGAAGCAGATCGCCTTTAGGGCTGAGGATCGCCGTATTACGGAGTGCCAACCGTTCGGCAAGCTTACTGTTCACGCCGCCCGTTATATGGTCAAGATTCGTGTGAATGGCATACAGCGCGACGTCGTGCTTGATTGCTTTCATCACCACACGCTCCACATACGTGCTTCCGTTGAATCGCTTAAGCCCTTTAAATACGATCGGATGGTGAGAAATGATGACATTGCAGCCCAAAGCAATTGCTTCATCCACAACTTCTTCTGTGCAGTCCAGCGATATCAGCGCTTGGTTAACTTCCTGATCCGGTCGGCCCACCAGCAATCCCGAATTGTCATACGACTCCTGATAATCCAACGGAGCTAATGATTCGAGGTAATCTGTCAATTCGCGCAGTAACATAAGTCGTTGGTTTTATGATCCTTTCCTGAATTTTTCGTGTTCTACCAGCAAATTCCTGAAATTACTGACCTTCACCCAGTAAATAATAAAATAGGTAATGCTTAGCAAAAAAAGGGTAATAAGAATAAAGGGTGGGAGTGGGATATTGGTGAGCAGAAATAACCAAGCGTACCATGTCCCTGACGCACGTCCGGGATTTTCCTCTTCTGCAATTTTGCGGTCATAAAATTCATTGGTCAGGGAGTCCGCTAGCCGCGAGGCCACGGCAAAATTCCAGTAGATATTGAAAAAGGGCACCACTAATAACCACGCTTGGCCGGGTGTCATCAACCGGTTCGCCGGTGCAACCAATAAAAGTGTCTTCCGGATGGTATTCGCATAAAATGCCCAAATAAGTGTACGGATGAGGAATACGGCGATAGCCGCTTGAATCATTTCCGGCGACAGATTTTCTAAATCAACATTCATTGGCAATTGTTTGCTTTAAAAGCGTCATGGAACCCACACCACCTCGCGTTCACGGAGCTAAATTACGGGGAATCGGTGATAAAACCTATTATTTCAGACAAAGGTCGCCGTTCACGCGCCGTTCGCAACGTCTAGCCCGACAGGGCTGCAAGGCAGGAAGTCAATAACAAGGGTAGCTTTTGCATGCATTATGAATGCTGCGGTTCCATGCGCATCTCGATATGCATGATGCCGGCATCCAGGTACGGCTGGCTGGTCTGTTGGAAACCCAATCGGCGATAGAAGGCTTTCAGGTGCTGTTGAGCGCTGATTTTAATAGGCCTGCTTCCGAATAGGCTTTTTACAGCTTCAATGCTACGTATCATTAGCGCCTCGCCGACCCCTTTGCCTCGGAATTCCACCGCCACCACCACGCGGCCAATACTCAACGCATCGGGGTAGGAAACACCTTCCGGAATCAGTCGGGTATAAGCAGCCAAGGCATCGCCGGACCATGCCATGAGGTGGTTTGACTTTTGATCCTTATGATCCAGGTCATTGTATACGCATGCCTGCTCCAGGATAAAAACCTCCTGTCGCAATTGCAAAATGCGATAAAGCTCTTCAAGTGAAAGCTTGTTGAAAGGCTTTATTTCCCAAGTCAGGGTCAACTCTCCCATGATTCCGCTTAGTTAAGTCCAATTTTACCAAGTAATTCCGCCAGTTCAGCAGGCATGCTCATTTGTGGGTTATGATCGGCTTGCATAGGAATAAAATTCCAGCCATATCCCCGCGCTCGATCGCCGAAAAACGCAAACGCATACTTTTCGGGGTCATTGCCTTCATAGGTCAGGATATACGTAGTTGGGATTTTCAGCCGGCGCTCATTTTTCAAAGCAAGCGGCTGCGAAAATGTCTTGGCCGGCTGCGGCACATCGTGAGGGAATCTTTCATTATCCGTGTTCCAGAACGGGTAAATCAGGCCATTCTTTGACGGCATTTCCCGGCCCGTCTTTTCCTGTCCATGCGCAGTGGCCACGCTTTCCCCATCCTCCGGCACAAAGGCATCCAGGTAGATCAAGCATTTGATCCGTTCCGGAATGCTGTCGGCCACGCCGGTTACCACCATTCCCCCATAGCTGTGTCCCAGTAAGACGACATCGTGTAGATTTTCGAACAAAATGGTGTTTACCACATCCGCAATGTGCGTGTCTAAGTCAACCTCCGCTGATGCGAGGTGTACGCGCTCACCCAATCCCGATAGGGTAGGACGGTATATGTTGTGCCCTTGTAACCGGAGCAACGAGTCGGTTTGTTTGAAGGACCATCCGCCTCCCCAGGCGCCATGAACCAGCATAAAGGTAACCTGTTGGGCAAACGCTCCGGTTGACAACAACATGCCGCCGATTAGCAACAGATACATGAGGCTACGCATAGTTAATTCCTGTTAGTTAACACATAGTTAGGAGTTTTCCGGCAAACGACCAAAATTTTTCCATCCTACAGCGCCCTCCATATAGCTATCAATCAGGTTTACATTCAGGACATCGTTTATATAGCCGATGTACATATCCGGTCGGATCAATACGGTTTTCGTCCCTTCCGAGGCCACTTCGAAGGTGTCAAACACCGACTGGTTTTGCGGCGAAAAGGGAAGGTAATATACGTGCATTTCCCTGGGGTATTTCTGCCGTGTCCACTGCCCGATGATATGAAGCTGGTGGTGGCTCACCGTCCCTAATATCAAGAGGATAAAACCCGGCTTTTCACACCAGCGATGAAGATCGGTCTGCTTTTTTGTTTTCTCATCGAATACGGGCAAAAAGGGGAGACGGTCTCCCGCTTGTATATGCCGACCGGTCGCATAGTGCACCGCCAGTGTGGCTTTTCGGTAATGTATGCTTAACTGCGCCAACCGATCAAACATTCGTTTCAGCAAACCAGGTTTGCGGCCAACGTATCGAATCGTCCAAACAAACAGGGAATCGCTGAGGGATGTTGCAAAAAACGGTATGGACCTTATCCACCCAAATGCCCGGTCGGTATCCTGTAACGTTGCCTTGGCCACCGGCATCCGCTCTTCTTCATAGGTGTGGAGTAACCGAGTGTCCATCCGTCCGGACACGACGCCGGCTAACTTCCACGCGAGGTTAGCCGCATCCTGCATCCCACCGTTCATACCCTGTCCGCCGATGGGCGAGTGGATATGCGCCGCATCGCCAATCAAAAAACAGCGTTGCCGGGTAAACGGTGCTGCGATCCGTTTATGGAGATAGAAACGGCTAATCCAAAGGCACCGCTCCAGCGGTAATTCGAAACCCATTGCCTTGTCAACCAGCGGTTTGATATCCGCATACTGGATAGGATTTTCGGCTTGAAACCAACTCTTTGCCGGCAACGGGCCCATAAGGCGGTACCGACCATCCGACCCATATGGAAAAACGCCGAGAAAACCCTTTTTTGAAAAGAAAAAGTGAACCCGCCGATTGTCTGCACCCCTGACCTGCACATCGGCCAGAAAAAATTGGCCAGGGTAGCTTTTCCCTTCAAAAGAAATGCTGGTCAGCGTTCTTACGGCGCTGTTCGCCCCATCGGCGCCAATCACCCAGTTGCATCGCCAATGTTGAACCTCCTCGCCCTGTTTTAAGGTCGCAAATGCCTCTTTATCATCCTGCCTAAGCGAGATCAGCTGGGTATCCCACCTCACGGCACAAGCGTTTTCAGTTAGCCGGTCGATCAGAAGTTTTTCGGTTTTGTCCTGGCCAACCAAATGGATAAAAGGAAAGGCCGTGCTTGGTTGATCCATCTGTGCGAAATCCAGCCTGCCCAATGGTTTCGTACCCCGTTGCAGCTGCACGCCATAGCTGGGATTGCCCAAAGCAAGCAACGCATCGGCCAATCCCATTTGCCGGAACAATTCCAGCGACCGGGCATGCATCGCTATGGCTTTGGATTTACGGTCTGGCCCGGGCTTGGCGTCTATGATCGTCGGTTGTATGCCGAACCGGAGCAACTGGGCGGCCATCATCAGACCCGAGGGACCCGCTCCTACAATGAGCACATCGGTATGTCGGATGAGCTCCACGATCAGAACAGTAAGAAAATGGCCGGCTTTTTCTGAAAGTCATGGTTTTCCTTTCTCCATTGATGGATCGGCTGACTGATAATCTGTTGATCAGCAGCCGTAAGATTACAGGCTACACATAACCGCGTTTGCGGCTTGCTTACACGCATGATTTCGGCCAGCAACTGCTGGTTTCGAAAGGGCGTCTCGATAAAAATCTGGGTCTGTTTGTCCCGTTGCGCCTGTTGTTCCATCGCTTTGAGCTTTCCTGCCCGTTCCGTCTTGTCGATCGGCAAATAGCCATGAAAGACAAAACTTTGTCCGCTAAATCCCGACGCCATCAGCGCCAGCAAAATGGAATTCGGTCCGACGAGTGGGAAAACCCGGATTCCCCTGCGGTGGGCTTCTGCTACGATGTCTGCACCCGGATCCGCCACGCCGGGGCAGCCTGCTTCACTCATGAGACCTACATCTTTGCCTGCCAGCAATCCGGCAAAATAGTCCGCCGTAACGCCACTATTCCGAGCGTGCTTGCCGTAGTTATGTAAAATCAACTCGTTTTGATGCCGTTGGATACCCGCCAGTTTTAAGAACTTCCGGGCCGTTTTTTCGTTCTCAACAATGTATTCATCGATGGCATTTATCACTTGTACCAAATAAGGCGTGTAGGAGGCTGCCGCGGCATCGTCTGCCAATGGCACAGGAATTAGATAAAGCGTTCCGTAGGGCATGCACAAAGGTAGCGAAAAATTGTCCTTTACTTATTGGCCAACATTTGCTAAATTGGCCAACAAATTCCGCTTACACGCATGGCCACGCAAATCACAGACGGAGTAAAAGTTTCGGTTGAAACGGTCTATCAGCCTGAGTACTCCAATCCGGAAAACGAACACTACATGTTTGCGTATCGAATTACCATAGAGAACCTTAGCGATTACAGCGTGCAGCTTTTACGCCGTCACTGGTATATCTTTGACTCCAACGGTACCCGTAGGGAAGTAGAGGGAGAAGGGGTTGTCGGTGTCCAACCCATCATTGAACCCGGTGAACACCACGAATACGTTTCGGGATGCAACTTGAAAAGCGATATGGGCACCATGACCGGCACTTATCAAATGCTGCGCGAATTTGACGGCAGCCTGTTTGAGGTAAAAATCCCTAAATTTGATTTGATTGCCCCGCATCGACTAAATTAACCTCTCCCGGTCGGATCAGCCCGCTAACTGCCCGAGGTAAATACTCCTGCTAAACTGCTTTTTTCGGGCATTGTGCAGAAACAGGTAGGCGTGGAAACGCTGCGACCGTAATTGTGCAGGTAGCTTCAGCCGAATATGGCCATCTTTCCGGAAAAACACATCGGTATTCCGGCCTGCAACTCCCGCTTCGGGACTATAAACGACCAACACCACTTCATCGGTGCTGCTGGCTATCGGCGTCGATTCATCCGAAAAATAAACTTCCAGCACGCGGTCACCGCACATAACATCCTCCACATGAATTGCAGGCAACAGCCCGGAACTGATTCGCACGCGTTCGGCCACAATGCGTTGGTCGGGGTAGTGACCATCCATGGCTTCCTGCATCAACGCTTTCAGTGCCTGGCCGAAAGCTTTGCTACGGTTGCCCTTGCCCTGGTTCAGCCAACTCTCTGCGATAATCGGCCGTAGGGGATGGAGAAAAGCCATCGCCAGGCGCATCCGTTGCTGTACCGCCAGTCTCCCGTACGATTGTTCCTTCTTTTTGGGCTTACTCCTGTCATAGAAAAAATCAATATCCATGTTGTTTCTGTTAAAATTCCGGATTTTCTATGGGAATATATACCGTTCTGGAAACCTGCTTCCCAGCTCGGTCGACAAAGAAAAGCCAGAGGTGAAGTTTAAGTGGGCGCAGTGTCAATACGTTATTCATAAACTGCGCAGCACCCTCGTGACGTAGCGGGCGGCCGACGGAATAGAAAATTCCCCGGGTCTCCTCGTAAAGTACTATATGTGCCTTATCATCCATCGATCTTCCCATGCCATACGTCTCCGGATCCCAGGTAATGTAAAGGACATCGCCATTCACCTGTGCCTGTTCGTCTCCTGCCGTGAATAGTGAGCCGTGGCTGAACTGCAAAGCCGGAAAGTCGAGCGTCACGTGTGCTCCGTCAATTAGGAACACATGATCATAATTATAACTGATGGCTACGTTCCTGCCGGTAGCCCGACTTGTAAACTGCTTGAAACCGATTTCCAATACGGTAGAAATCGGATCGAAAAAACGATTGAGGAGGGCAAATTTCCTGCGCTCAAGCAATTGGTCCGCAGAAGCGGCCCGCTTGTTTTTAAATTGTGGTAACCCCTTAATATAATTAACCTTACGCCAGTTGCTGCCAATCACGCTCCCGGCTTTTCCCCGAAAGGGGCCGTTGATTCCTTCTTTTATGGTTCCCATGGTCTATCCCGGTTAGTTTGGTGAATGCAAGATAATCAAATCTTCAAAGAATTGCAATAAAAGAGGAAAATCTAGCAGTAATACCTCGGTATAACAACTGCAAAATACGTATGATAATGTAGTAATGTTTGTCAATTCGTCGTATAAAAGACGACCAAGAGACGACTATCAGACGACAAATAGACGACCAAATCCACAATTACCTCCGTCATATAAACGTTTTCTTTCCGTTTTTTATCAGGGAGCGGTAGGTCAATTTTAGGGGATCTCTATAATGCACAGATAATTCCGTATTTTTGCAAGGATTTATGACGGCTCAAAAGTCAGCTTTGGTATTCGGCGCAACGGGACTCATCGGCGGGCATCTCCTCCAGGAGTTGCTGAACAGTCCGGTATATGGTGACGTTAGAGCGGTGGTGCGGCGCGAAATAGCGAACAGCCATCCGAAGCTACGACAGTTAGTGTCTGATTACCAGTCTATTAATGAACTGAAGGCAGACTTGGCGGCGGACGATATCTTTTGCTGTTTGGGAACTACACGGAAAAAAACTCCCAACTTACAAGACTACTACCGCATTGATCACGACTATCCGGTGATGGCTGCAAGGCTCACCAAAGCGTGCGGGGGACAAACGTTTCTCCTGGTTTCGGCAGTGGGTGCTGATGCGGGTTCATCGAATTTTTACCTTCGGATGAAAGGGGAAACTGAACGCGATGTATCGACCGTGGGATTTAAAAAACTGCGTATATTCAGACCTTCACTGCTTACAGGCCGACAACAGGAGACCAGATGGTTGGAAAGGCTTTCTGAAGGGCTCCTTGCGGTAATTAATCCCTTACTTGTAGGCCATTGGAAACGATATAGAAGCATTCCCGCAGCCACGGTAGCCCGCGCAATGTACCGCGCTGCGCAACGAGATATTACGGGTATCCATATCCATTATGGGGACGAGATGAGAGACAGAACGTGAGTATATTATCAACAGAACGACTAGGACACAGTTACCACGATAGATGGTTATTTAAAAACCTACACTTTGGGTTACAGAAAGGAGACCGCGTGGCACTGGTAGGGGTGAACGGAACAGGTAAATCATCCTTACTGGGCATTCTTGCCGGCCAACTTGATCCTTCAGAGGGTCTGGTGGTCAAAGAAAAGGGTATCCGTATCGGATTCCTTACCCAAGATCCGAGATTCGAATCCTTTAAATCAATCAACGATTTCATTTACAGCGCGGATAATCAGCAGCAACGGCTAATCCGTGCGTATGAGGAGTTAGTTGCCGATCCTCATGCGGATTCTCGGAAGTTGGCTGCCCTAAGTGATCAAATCAGTGCACTGGATGCTTGGGAATACGAGCACAACATCAAAAGTATCCTCACGCGACTACAAATCACTGAGTTCTCGCAGGCAATCAACTCGCTATCCGGGGGGCAACGAAAGCGTTTGGCGCTTGCGAAATTATTGATCGACGAACCGGATATTTATATCCTCGACGAGCCGACCAATCACTTGGATATCGAAACCATCGAGTGGTTGGAAAAGCTGCTGACAACCGGACAGAAGACCGTTTTGCTGGTTACGCATGACCGCTACTTCCTCGATGTCGTGTGTTCGGAAATACGGGAACTGGATAAGGGAAAACTAACGGCATACACGGGAAACTACGCGTATTATCTCGAAAAGAAAGCCGAACGGGAAGAAGCGGAAGAAGCCCTTCTCGAACGCAACCGGAATCTGCTGCGTAGAGAGTTGGAGTGGATGCGACGGCAACCTCAGGCGCGGGGTACCAAATCGAAAGCGCGAATCGATGCATTCTACGAACTGGAAAAGAAGACCGCTGGCCAACGACAACAGGACGAACTCCAATTACGTGTCAATGTAAGCCGGCAAGGAAATAAAATTCTGGAGCTTGAAAGCATTTCCAAGCGATATGATTCACGAATGCTTATCGACGGCTTTTCCTATGTTTTCAAAAAAGGAGACCGAATCGGTCTAGCAGGCCGGAATGGCACAGGGAAGTCGACTTTCCTTAATTTGATCACGGCGCAGGAGCAGCCCGACACAGGGCGGATTGATGTCGGAGAAACTACCGTATTCGGATACTACAAACAGGGAGGTCTAACGCTTGAAGGAAATGAACGGGTTATTGACGTGGTAAAATCGGTCGCCGAGCATATACGCATGGCGAATGGAGATATGCTGAGTGCTTCCCAGTTGCTTACGTTGTTTCTCTTTCCACCTGAAAAGCAATTCGGCCTGGTCAGTAAATTAAGTGGCGGAGAGCGTAAGCGTTTGCAGTTAATGCGGGTACTTATGCAAAACCCAAATTTCTTAATCTTAGACGAACCGGCGAATGACCTGGATATCGATACCCTGAATGTTCTGGAATCTTTTTTAGTAAACTATCCCGGAGTTCTGCTTCTGGTTTCCCACGACCGATACCTATTGGACCGCTTGACGGATCAATTATTCATTTTCAACGGAAACGGGAAAATCACCATTTATAATGGAAATTATGCAGATTATCGCAACGAGCAATCTGCGGTCGCTGAACAAACCAAACAACAGGCGATGCAAAAGACTTCGGTGAGTATACCGATTCAGGAAGAAATCAAAAAGAAACTTAGTTATCGCGAGCGATTGGAATACGAAGCACTCGACAAAGAAATACCGCTATTAGAAGGACAAATTTCAGAGCAAACACAGGCGTTGGGTAATACCATCGATCATGGACAACTTGCAACCATCGCTGAGAGCATCAGACAATTAAACGAAGAACTTGACGCGAAAATAGAACGTTGGATAGAATTAGGAGAGTACATGTAATGTTCCACGTGGAACAATGAATGTATTTAAACACGAGAAATAGTTTGTTCCACGTGGAACAATAGAAAACAAATATGTTTGATAAGTATAATATTATTGTAGTAGGAGGGGGGCATGCGGGATGCGAAGCAGCGGCAGCGGCAGCCAATTTAGGTTCATCCGTCCTTTTGATTACCATGAATATGGCGACAATTGCCCAAATGAGCTGCAACCCTGCTATGGGAGGGGTCGCTAAAGGTCAAATCGTTCGCGAGATCGACGCTATGGGAGGATATTCCGGGATAATAGCCGATAAAACCACCATCCAATTCCGAATGCTGAATCAATCGAAGGGTCCCGCTATGTGGAGCCCGCGTACGCAGAACGACCGCATGCGGTTTGCGGAGGAATGGCGACTCCAATTGGAATCCATGCCCAATTTGGATATTTGGCAGGACACGGTAAAAGAGATCGTCGTTAAAAATGGTAAAGCATGCGGCGTGGTTACCTCGTTGGGCATCACCATCGATTGCGACGCCGTCGTTCTCACTAATGGTACCTTCCTTAATGGTACTATTCACATCGGGGAAAAAAGATTTGGCGGTGGTCGCACGGGGGAGAAGGCTGCAACCGGTCTGACCGAACAATTGGTTAGTCTTGGCTTTGAATCGGGCCGGATGAAAACGGGAACACCTCCAAGAGTAGATGGCAGAAGTCTGGACTACTCGAAAATGGAAGAGCAGTGGGGCGATGAAGAACGCGGAAAATTTTCATTTACAGACGTAGAACTTCCTACTGAACAACGGTGCTGCTGGATTACCTATACCAATGAGGCTGTACACGATGCGCTAAAAGAAGGTTTTGAAAAATCACCCATGTTCACCGGACGGATCAAAGGCCTCGGACCACGCTATTGCCCGTCTATTGAGGATAAAATTAATCGGTTTGCAGAGCGCGATCGTCATCAGATATTTGTAGAACCAGAGGGATGGAAGACCATTGAAATCTACGTAAACGGCTTTTCTACCTCGCTTCCGGAAGATGTACAATTAAAAGCCCTAAGGTTAATCCCGGGGTTCGAAAAAGCCCGTATGTTCCGTCCAGGATATGCCATTGAGTACGATTACTTCCCACCCATGCAATTGGACCTGACGTTAGAAACGTTCCGCATTAAACACCTCTTTTTTGCCGGCCAAATCAATGGGACCACGGGCTACGAAGAGGCTGCCAGCCAAGGTTTCGTCGCCGGTGTCAACGCGCACCAGCGAATTTTCGATCAGCATGAACTCATCTTAAAAAGGTCGGAATCATACATTGGGGTATTAATCGATGACCTGGTAACCAAAGGTACCGAAGAGCCCTATCGCATGTTTACTTCCAGGGCAGAACATCGGCTCCTTCTTCGCCAGGATAACGCCGACGCCCGATTAACGCCCATCGCGCATACCCTAGGATTGGTATCGGACGAACGACTTGCCAAAGTAAAACAAAAAGTAGATGCGGCAGATGTCTTGGTGGATTATATGCGTAATCAATCGATCGGTATAGACGCCATTAATCCTATTTTGACCCGCTTAAACTCTAGCCCGGTGTCACAAAAAACCCGACTGTTTCATATTCTCTCGAGGCCGCAGATCAATATACATGACCTTGCCGCCGCAGATCAGGCATTCGCTAACCTGCTCTCAAAATACGATAAGGAAATCATCGAACAAGCGGAAATCAAGGTCAAGTATGACAGTTACTTCGAAAAGGAAATTGAGATCGTAAACAAAATGCGCCGTATGGAAGATCAGGAAATTAATCCCAATTTTGACTATACTAACCTCGTTTCCCTTTCAAAAGAAGCCCGGGAAAAATTAATTAAAGTAAAACCCCGAACATTAGGCCAAGCCTCTCGTATTTCTGGCGTTTCGCCTTCCGATATTTCGGTTTTAATGATACATATGAGTTAAATTATTGAAAATTAATCACTTATATTAAAAAATATCCAGCGTTAATAGATTCGATATAAGACATTATTTCAGATTCTCCGATGCAAGACTCATTCAATAAAAAAAATCGCTTAAATCGCTTAAAAATAACCTCAAATCCAAAATGGGTGATTTTGGCACTTTTTTTTATGCTCTTTTCCCTAACATGGCGTTGCGCCAGCATCCAGCAACCCATGGGCGGGCCTAAAGACTCTATTCCACCCAAGATACTAAGCGAGACGCCACCGAATCTCACACGGAATTTCAATGCCGAAAAAATAGTCATCGAATTCGACGAATATGTAAAACTCAGCAACACGCAGAAAGAAATCAGCGTATCGCCTGACGTTGAACAACCGATTAACCCACGTGTTAAGCGGAAAACCATAGAGGTCGCCCTACCTGATTCCCTCGAAGCCAATACAACCTATACCATCAATTTCGGTAAAGCCATCGGCGACTTCAATGAAGGAAATCCGCTGCTTAACTATAGCTATGTCTTCTCAACGGGAAACGTTATAGACTCCCTTTCCATTTCAGGTAACGTGATCGATGCGCTTACCAAAAAGCCAGAAAAGGAAATAGCGGTTATCCTTATTCCAACCCGGCAAGATTCTATCTTCGGAAAAAGGAAGGCGAACATCTTCACCATTACCGATACCTCGGGTAACTTCCAGCTAAAAAACCTCCGGGAAGACACGTATCGAATCTATGCACTCAAAGAGGAAAACAATGACCGTGTATATAACGCACCCGGTGAATACATCGGCTTTTTAACGGATTCGATTGTACTGAACAAAGACACTTCGGGAATACATCTGGAGATTTCCAAAGGAATACCTACGGATTTTCGATTACTTGATCGGAAAATTGAGCCAACAGGAAAAATTTCATTTGTATTCAATAAACCATTGAAGCGTCCGGATATCGTTGTCCTGCATCCCCCACAGTTGGATGAAACCAAACAAATCACGTACAATACTACGAGAGATACTGCATCCATGTGGCTTGCTGAATTGACATTCGACTCCTTAAAAGTCCAAATCTCCGATCAGGGAGCCGTCCTCGATTCGGTTACCCTAAGACGCGGGCGCAACGAGAAATATGACCGGGATTTCCTTATACTGGATAACCTGTCGGGCAATAAAGTTACCCGGGTGAAACACGTCCAATTGACAGCCGCTTCTCCCGTCCAATCCATCGATCGCAATAAAATAATTCTCACCGAAGACTCGATACCGCGAACCAACTTTCAATTAGCCAAAGATACAACCGCTCCTTCGCGATATGTCCTGCGCTATAACTGGCGACCGAAACGAAATTACCAACTCAGCCTCGAAGAAGGGGCATTTCTGGGTTTCTTTGGCGACAAGAATAAATCGGTGTCGAAATCATTTACCATGAACGAGACAGAAAATTTCGGCGATATCGTTCTCAACATCACTCTTCCCGATACCAGTCATCAGTACCTTGTACAGCTTATCAATGAAAAAATGGACTTTATTTACCGCAGCGTACCCATACGGAAATCCGGAAAAATACCGTTCAGGCAATTTCCGGGTGGAAAATATACGATACGCATCATATACGATGAGAATAATAATGACGAATGGGATCCAGGTGACGTATATTTGAAAAGACAACCCGAACGGGTTTGGTATCTGGGCAAAACGTTTATCATCCGGGCAAACTGGGAACAGGAAGAACCGATTACGGTACCTGAATAATATCAAGTGTCCTCTCGCGGAAACCAACTCGCATACATCACATATCGATCGGGCAACCCATCCAATAGTTTGTATTGCTCAAGAGTCAGCGGCTTAACCTTCCGCGCCGGGACTCCAGCGTATAGATATCCACTTTCACACCGGGTATGTTCGAGCACTACGGCCCCCGCAGCGATGATTACGTATTCCTCAACTACCGCATGATCCATAACGATTGCCCCCATTCCGACCAGTACGCGATCATGCAGCGTGCAGCCATGAACTATCGCACGATGCCCGATGTTAACGAAACTTCCTATCTCCGTTGATGCCGTTTGATACGTACAATGGACAATGGCTCCGTCTTGGATATTGGTATATTTACCTACCGTAATCGCATTCACATCACCGCGGATCACGGCATTGAACCACACCGAACAGTGTTCACCTATTTTTACGTCGCCTACAATGGTAGCATTATCTGCCACGAAACATTTCTCAGCGATCATCGGAGAAACATCATTTACAGGAAGAATCAGTGCCACTTTTTTAATGTTAACTACAACCCTTACTTTTAACTCCTAACTTTCAATGCCAAACGCCTTTCAAAAGACCGTATTCACCAGTTCCTCTGAACGCTCAGGATAATCAGTTGTATAATGCAAACCACGGCTCTCCTTCCGCGCCATCGCCGATTTTATTACCAAATAAGCTACCTGGATCACATTCCTCAGCTCGCACAATTTGACCGAAAGTTTGGTATTCTTATAAAAACTCTCGGTTTCATCATAAAGTAACCCTAGACGACGCATTGCCCGCTCCAAGCGGAAATCCGAACGTACGATGCCCACATAATCGCTCATCACCTTCTGGGTCTCCCGCAAATTATGCGTCACCAAAATATCTTCATTGGAAAGGGCGGTATCTGAATCGTCCCAATCGGGAATACCTCCTGGGATGACAATAGACTTTACCTGGGCTATCGAATCCTCGTATATCCGATGTGCAAATACTGTAGCCTCCAATAATGAGTTGGAAGCCAACCGATTAGCACCGTGCAATCCCGTCGATGAGCATTCGCCACACGCGTATAAATTTCGGATAGACGACTTTCCGTATTCATCCACCATAATGCCGCCACAAAGGTAATGCGCCGCCGGCGTTACCGGTATGTAGTCGCGCGACATATCAATACCAATGGAAAGACACTTCGCATAAATATTCGGAAAATGCTTTAAAATATCCTCCTTATTCCGGTGGGTAATATCGAGAAAGACAAAATCATCTCCCGACTTCTTCATCTCCGAGTCAATCGCCCGCGCCACAATGTCTCTCGGCGCCAACGATCCGCGACTGTCGTATTCTTCCATGAACGGGTCGCCGTTCTTCCTTCGCAACACGCCTCCGAACCCCCTCACCGCCTCCGATACCAGAAATGACGGATACTCACCGGGATTGTACAACGCCGTTGGGTGAAACTGGATAAACTCCATATTGCGCACCTTTCCTTTCGCCCGATATACCATCGCAATCCCATCACCGGTAGCAATCACCGGATTCGTTGTACTTGAATATACATGCCCCGCACCGCCCGAAGCCATTACGGTAACCTTACTCAGCACTTTCTCCACGCGGTTATCCACGGTATTCAGCACATACACGCCATAACAGGTGATATCCTTCGTACTTTTATCCACAAACTCCCCCAAATGGTGCTGCGTGATCAGGTCAATCGCAAAGTAATGCGTTAACACTTGTATATTCGGATTCTCATGAACCTTCTCGAGCAACGCCCGCTCTATCTCGAAACCGGTTACATCCTTGTGATGCAATACACGGTGTTCTGAATGCCCACCCTCCCGTGCCAGATCATACACCCCATCCTTCCTCTTATCAAAGTGGGTTCCGTAATCGATGATTTCCTGGATGCGCTGCGGGCCTTCTTTCACAACGTTTTCCACAACGTTAACATCGCATAACCCGTCGCCAGCAACCAGTGTATCAGCGATATGCTTCTCGAACGAATCGGATTTATCCACAACTACCGCCACTCCGCCTTGTGCATACTTCGTATTCGACTCATCCTCGTTAGCTTTGGTAATAATCATCACCTTTCCATGATTAGCTGCCTTTAACGCAAAGCTCAATCCGGCGATGCCGGACCCAATAACCAAAAAATCTATTTCGTGCATAAACCGAATTAATCAATAAAATCCAAACAGACCGAAAACCTGTGGATAATCTGTAGAGTAACCGTTGAATAAAAATGAAAAGTCGCCGATTACCTATAATTCTTACCATTTCTTCACAGTCACCAGGAAAAAATCCCCAGATATACTGCACAATATTAACAAATAACACCCAATAAACCGTATACAAAGAAATATGGAAAAACAAATTAGCGAAAATAAAATCCGCTGTAAATCAATATATACCGATTAAATTAATGTTAATAATATGTTAAAAGAAAACGAAAACCGACAAATCAAAATAAAATGGTCGGATATTTTTCACAAAACCAACACCCTAACAAACAATAAAATCATTTATATATAAAACCATTTATTATTAATTGAGCGTGTGGGGAACGTAAAAACGGAATCAAATTGTTTAGTACCTTTGTATAATCATGGAAGCACTACTGACTGAACTAAACACAAAGGGTTACATCGATAAACCGATTGATCCGACGCTGGATCTGGTCGACGAGATAAACAAACTTAAAAAAGAAAAAAATGCGGTACTGTTAGCGCATTACTACCAGGAGCCGGAAATACAGGATATAGCTGATTACATCGGTGATAGCCTCGGACTTTCGCAACAGGCAGCCAAAACAGAAGCAGATGTCATCGTATTCGCAGGTGTACATTTCATGGCGGAAACAGCCAAGATTCTGTCGCCGGAGAAAAAAGTGCTTCTGCCTGATTTGAAAGCGGGGTGTTCATTATCCGACAGTTGTCCGCCACATCTGTTTGCAAAATTTAAAGAGCAATACCCGGATCACATTGCCATCACGTATGTAAACTGTACCGCAGAACTGAAGGCTCTCAGCGATATCGTATGCACCTCGAGCAACGCCGTACAGATTGTGGATAGCTTGCCAAAGGAGCAAAAAATCATCTTCGGACCGGATAAGAACCTCGGTGATTATGTTAGACGGAAAACCGGTCGTGACCTGGTTCTATGGAACGGAGCATGTATGGTGCATGAAATTTTTTCCCAGGAACGCATTTCGCAGCTCAGGAAGACCTATCCGGAAGCTAAATTTATCGCTCATCCCGAATGTGAAAAGGAAATATTGGACGTTGCGGACTACATCGGCTCTACCTCGGGTCTATTGAAATATACCAAAGAAAGCGCTGCTGAAGTTTTTATCGTAGCAACGGAGAGCGGCATTATCCATCAGATGCAGAAAGCGAATCCCCAAAAGGTTTTTATTCCTGCACCACCCAATAATGCCTGTGCTTGCAACGACTGCCCCTATATGAAACTTAACACCTTGGAGAAGTTGTATAATTGCATGAGATTTGAACTTCCTGAAGTAAATTTACCAGCTGATGTGATTGAGCGGGCCAGGCGCCCCATCGAACGGATGCTGGAGATTTCCGAACGATTGGGGCTTTAGGTAATCTTTCATCTCTATTCTTGAATCATAGCAACATGTTTGATAACGAAGAGAAGACGAATTTAACGCGTTTAGGTGAATTTGGATTAATCGATCACATCACTAAATCGGTTGAATTAACCCAGGAAACTACCGATAAAGGTATTGGTGACGACGCCGCTGTGTTGGATTTTTCGGGGAAGAAGACGTTACTCTCCACAGATTTGCTTCTGGAGGGCATCCATTTTGATTTACGGTATGTACCGCTCAAGCATCTGGGGTATAAAGCGGTCCAGGTAAACCTGAGTGATATCTATGCTATGAATGGAATGGCTTCCCAGATTACCTTTTCCATCGGTTTGTCGAGCAAATTTCCATTGGACGCGGTAGAGGAGCTGTATGCAGGTGCATTGCTGGCATGTAAAAAATACGGCGTGGATCTGGTGGGAGGCGACACGTCCGCTTCGGCGCAGGGACTGGTTATCAGCGTAACCAGTGTCGGTTATGCTAGTGAGGAAGTGATCGCCTATCGCAGCGGCGCTCAGGAAGGGGATCTGATTTGCGTATCCGGCGATTTGGGTGGAGCTTACGTGGGACTTCAGTTGCTGGAGCGCGAAAAGCGGATCTTTTTGGAGAATCCGAATATACAACCGGATCTGGAAGGAAAGGATTACATCGTTGAACGGCAGCTGAAGCCAGAAGCGCGGAAAGATATTGTACAACTATTGGCTTCGTTGGGAATTAGGCCAACCGCCATGATTGACGTATCGGATGGACTGGCTTCCGAGATCCTGCATATCTGCAAAGCGTCGGAAAAAGGATGCAGATTGTACGAAGAGAAAATCCCGATTGATCCAATGACGTATGATACGGCCAGGGACTTCGGCTTGGATCCGACGGTTTGTGCCCTGAGCGGCGGCGAAGATTATGAATTGCTTTTTACAATCCGGCAAGCGGATTATGAGAAACTAAAAAACCAACCGGACATCAGCGTAATCGGGCATATCACCGAAGCGTCTGCAGGCAGCGAGTTAATTTCCAAATCGGGCCATTCGCATCCCATCAAAGCACAGGGTTGGAACGCGTTTGGATAGCTTGGATTTAATCAGCCCGCCGATTTGCCTATTTCTTCAGGAATCCCCGCAACACGTAATGCAGTATACCGCCGTGGCGGTAGTATTCAATTTCAATGGCCGAATCAAACCGCGCTTTGGATTGAAATTCGATGATTTCTCCGTTTTTTTTGGTTGCTTTTACGTTTAACAATTTATGTGGATAAAGATCGCCCGATATACCCGATATATCGAAGGTTTCCGTTCCGTCCAATCCGAGGGATTCCGCATTTTCTCCGGTGGGGAATTCCATGGGTACCACGCCCATCCCGACGAGGTTGCTACGGTGGATCCGTTCGAAACTTTCGGCAATAACCGCCTTTATTCCCAATAAATTTGCGCCTTTGGCTGCCCAGTCGCGCGAGGATCCGCTTCCATATTCCTTGCCGGCCAACACGATCAACGGAGTCTGGCTTTCGGCATATTTCATGGCTGCGTCATATACCGAAAGCGTTTCGCCCGAGGGAAAATAGGTGGTATACCCGCCTTCTTTTTCGGTTATCCGATTCCGGATACGTACATTAGCGAACGTACCGCGCATCATCACCTCGTGATTTCCACGGCGTGAACCATAGGAATTGAAGTCTCTGGGGTCTACCCCTTTTGAAATCAGGTAGCTGCCTGCGGCGGAATCGGACTTAAACGACCCAGCCGGCGAAATATGATCGGTCGTGACCGAATCTCCCAGATACAGAAGCACGTTGGCATGGGTGATATCCTGGGCGGGAACTGGTTCGCTGCTGATATTTTTGAAGAACGGTGCTTCCTGTACGTAGGTGGATTGTTCGTTCCACTCGAAATTTTTACCCTGCGGGGCTGTCAGTTTTTTCCAGTCGTCGCCGCCATCAAAAATAACGTCGTACACATCTTTGAAGTCGGATGTACGCATGCATTGGTTGATGGTATCGGCTATTTCTTCCTGCGTGGGCCAGATATCACGTAAATATACCGGATTGCCATTGGGATCATAACTTAGCGGCTCGTTGAGCAGATCGACGTCTACCCGTCCTACCAGGGCATAGGCAACGACCAACATAGGCGACATCAGGAAATTCATCTTCACCTGCGGATGTACGCGTGCTTCAAAATTTCGGTTGCCGGAGAGTACAGATGCCACAACGAGATCCCCTTTATCGACGGCCTCGGCAATGTGTGGCGGCAGCGGACCGCTGTTTCCGATACAGGAAGTACACCCGTAACCGACGGTATGGAAACGCAAGGCTTCCAGATCCTCCAGAAGATTGGCCCGTTGCAAGTATTCGGTTACCACTTTCGATCCAGGGGCGAGGCTCGTTTTGACCCAGGATTTGGTACGTATGCCACGTGCTACGGCTTTTCTTGCTACGAGGCCGGCGCCCACCATAACGGCTGGATTGGACGTATTCGTACAGCTCGTAATGGCCGCGATGACAATACTGCCATCACTCAGCACATATTCCTGGTTTTTGATCTTGATCCGTACGGAGCGAATATTTTCATTTTCAACCTGTATCGTATCAGCTGTCGAGCGATTTTCGTAGGTAAATTCGCTGCCTGACCCACCTTCGTATAGCCACGCCTGTTCCTGCCGTTGTTTAACAGGGATATAGTTGCGGCGGTATTCTTTCTCAAGAAGACTTGAAAATTGCGAAGCGAAATCCTTTACCAATATCTTGTCTTGGGGTCTTTTCGGACCGGACACCGTGGGTTCCAGGGTATCCAGGTTTAATTCGAGCACATCAGAATATACGATTTGCTCGTGGCCGGTGCGCCACAGCAAATTGTCCTTGCAATAGGTTTCCACCAATTCGATCTGTTCTTCTGAACGATTGGTGCGTCGCATGTATTCAAGCGTTTGATTGTCTATGGGAAAATACGTAACCGTACAACCGAACTCAGGTGACATGTTGGAAATCGTAGCCCGGTCTGTGACACTGAGAAAATCCAATGCATCGCCGAATACCTCCACAAATTTTCCGACTACACCGTAGTCGCGCAGGAGTTTGGTAATGGTAAGCACCATATCCGTTGCCGTACAACCCGGGGGAATTTTGCCGGTCAATTTTAGTCCGATGACCTGTGGGCACGTGAAGTAGATAGGTTGTCCAAGCATTGCTGCTTCCGCCTCTATCCCACCTACTCCCCAGGCGATAACTCCAATTCCGTTTACCATGGGGGTATGCGAGTCGGTTCCGACCAATGTGTCGGGAAAGGCCCAGCCATCGCGGGCAATGACGCCTTTTGCCAGGTATTCCAGGTTGACCTGATGGCAGATGCCCATACCCGGCGGTACGACGGTGAAATTATCCAGCGCTTGCTGGCCCCATTTGAGTAACTCATAGCGTTCGGCATTGCGCTCGTACTCCAATCCAACGTTATTCAGATACGCATAGTTCGTACCGAAGTAATCAACCTGTACGGAGTGGTCGATGACCAAATCAACGGGCACGGCGGGATTGATCTTACTTCCATCTCCACCTTTTCGGATGACTTCTGCCCGGATGGAGGCCATGTCCACAACAGCCGGGACACCCGTGAAGTCCTGCATCAGTACACGGGCGGGTTTAAACGGTATTTCTTTATCGGTCCCTGAAGGATTCCAATTTATCAACGTATCCAAATGCTCATCGGTGATCGCAAAGCCATCATGATTTCGCAGGACATTTTCGAGTAATATACGGATGGAAAAAGGAAGTTTACCAATTTTCTGATTTTCATCATCCAGCTTTCTCAGCGAGGCTACTTGATAATTCATGACGTTTAGTTAGCGTTATTAATTAATGCGATAGTCAGTACGTTTAACCGAGGCTAAATCCCTACATAAACGGGTACCTTTGCAGGTACGTTTGCATATAAGCATGATGTGCTAAAATAGCAAAAATAAATCATAGATAAGTCCTTAGCTGCTAAATGTATGCTATTCTATTGTAAATATTTTTACTTGGTTTCCAAATAATTATATACATTTGAGTTTTTATTATTTTAATTTTCAATACAATGGCAGAAGGAGTAGTTAAATTCTTCAATGAAACCAAAGGTTTTGGTTTTATCGTACCCAATTCAGGTGAGAGCGAGATTTTTGTCCACTCATCAGGCCTTATCGACAAGATCCGCGAAAACGACAATGTTTCGTATGATGTTGAACAAGGCAGAAAAGGTTTAAATGCGGTAAATGTTAAGATAATCTAGTATTATTTTCGTATATATTTATTGTATTTCGCCGGCTATCAAAAATAGCCGGCTTTTTTACGGCATCTACGTCTTTACGGCATCCGCTTCCGTCTCTTTTTCAATAAACCATACCGATATACAGCTATAGTTATTACCGATCTGCAATCATCCCCGTGCGTCCCGGTCGCCGATAAGGTTACCATAAGGTTTCAGGGAATCCACATGGTCGAAAATTATTTTAGCCACACCGAGAAACGGAACAAATAAAATCATGCCAGCCACATTCCAGACCAGACTGCCGAGCAACAGGGCCATAATGGTGAACAGGGCGTTAAGTTGGATTTTGCTGCCTGTAATTTTTGGGGTAAGTATGTAGCTGTCGATTTGTTGCATGACAATAAAAAATATCGCCACGATAATGGGTGTAAGCAATGAGTCGCTAGTGACAAGCGTATAAAGCACAACGACCGAACTACCGGCGACCGAGCCGATATACGGGATGATGTTGATGAAGGCAACCATCACGCCGAAAAACAGTGGATTTTCTACGCCGATGATCGCAAGTCCGGTTGTATTGATGACGGAAAATATAAGGGCTACCGAGAATACACCCGCCAGGTAAGCGCTGGCTACCGCTGCGGTCTTATCTACGATGTCCCTGGCTTCGGCAACACGCTCCTTTCCCGCATAGTAGGAAACCAGCGAAAGCACAAAATTCTTGATCCTCCGCCGGTAAATCAGCAACAGTACGGAGTATGCGGTGATGATCAGTACATGTACCAGAAAGGAAAGAATAAACCGGAAAATATCTCCGATAAATTGTCCGGCTAGGTCTGATAACCCTGCAATTTGGCTTTGCAAATATTTTTTTTGCTTGGCGACGGGCAACTGAAAATGCTCGGAAATGAAATCGTGGCCGGAATTCAGCATTCCATTTAATTTTCTGCCGATCATCGGCAGATCGTTTCCAAGTTCGACCAATTGACGGAAAACCAGATAACCGCCTGCGAGCAGCAGTAAGAGCGTAAGCAGGACACACAGGACCGCCGCAAGACCCCTCGGAATTTTACGTTGCTCCAGTCGTTTGCATACAGGAACAAGCAGCATTGCCATCATTCCTCCGATCGCAATGGGAATGAGAAATGGTTTAGCAAAATAGAGTATGGCGAACACCAATACTATGAACAGCAATACTTGGTTAAACCGCGCAATGGGGTTACTTTTTGTGGGCATTACCGTAGGTTATCTATCGCCTGTGCGAGCTTGCGGTCTTTCTCGGTTACTGTATTGCCCGCATCGTGCGTGGTCAACCAAATTTCCACTTTATTCCAGGTGTTGGTCCACGTGGGGTGGTGATTGTGTTGTTCGGCCAATAGGGCGACCCGTGTCATAAAAGCGAACGCTTCGGAAAAATCCCGGAAGGTGAATGATTGATAGAGCGTATTGTCTTCTTCGTTCCACATGGTATACGGATTGGTTAACATTCTTATTCTTGAAACAAACCGGGCCGTTTTTTGTTTGAATCACCGTTTTAAAAAGATTGCGGAAGGATTTACTCACGGAAAACCTCTTCGAGCACGTCGTGAGAATGGATCTCACCGAGGTGGTCAATGTGCAATCGATAGAAATCAAGAATTTTACCCAGCAAAATACGGCGGTCGGACGAAGGGATTCGCAGTACCGCCAATTCTTCGAACGAACAGGTAAGCAAGCGGGCAAAGAAAAGGGTCTGCGGATTTTGCAGGACCCATCTATGGGCGGGCAACGTGTGGCAGAAAACGCCGTCCTTCAAATCAAAGAAGGGTTCGTTTGATTTGGGTAAGGTAGGGCTAAATCCCAGGTAACGGGTAAGTTTCACCAAAAAAAACAAATGGAAGTTCAGCGCAGGCTTTTCCGTGGCGTCCCACCAAGAGATTGCGTGGAAGAGATAGTCGAATAATGGTACATCGGGAGACTGCTGACGGAGACTTTTATAAAGCACTTCATTGAGGAAAAGCGCAATGGTACGTTTAATAATATCGTAAGGTATGCTTTGCAACGGAGGCATCTGACGGGCATCCGAAATGCGCTGTAGGGACGCATTTTCGCGGTGGTAAACCACCATGTCAAGGAGGTGCAGCGGTTGCAATAGGTTGGTTCCGATCTTTGCTTTAGGCTTTCGGGCACCGTTGACGATATAGGATTGCAGTCCAAATTTTTCCGTGAATATCTGCACCACCACGCTACTTTCCGAATATTTGGTGGTTTTTAAGACGATGCCGCGCGTTTTATGCTGCATATCAATCGAAAAAATAAACCCCTAATTTGGGCAAAAATATCGACGCCCCGACCAACAGCGCAAAAATTGCGCCGACCAACACCGCTCCTGCGGCGGCGTCTTTGGCTTTTTTAGCCACGCGATGGTAAGTAGGAGACACCAGGTCAACCATAGCCTCAAGAGCCGTGTTTAGGAGTTCAAAGGCAAATACCAAGGTTATACAAAGTGCAATCCACCGCCAGTCCGACACAGACAGACGAGTTATGATCCCCAATGCAATGGCCAACACAGCACAACCGGTATGGATCTTAAAATTCCGTTCCGTGCGAAAGGTCTCAAAAATCCCTCGCCGTGCGTTTGTAAATGGATTCCGATTGGGCTTATTCATCATTCTGCTGTCGCTCCTTTCGTTCGTCAAGGATGCTTCTGCGTTCGATTTTACGGATAAGGCCATACAAAATCGTCAAAAATCCGATGCCAAATACGATTACTCCGAGCACCAGCACCCATTTATAGATGGGGAAGTCTTGCTTCATGAGAAACGTACCCAGTACGCACAGGGCCGCGCCCAGTGAAGCACCCAAAAATCCTCTTTGAACATATTTATTCATGCGCTTTGATGAAGACGTAAAGGACAAAGATAGGGCTTTTATCCATTGATGTAATTCGTGTGGAATGCTTATCTTTATCCTTTATTTATTTGGTACCATGCCCCATATGACTTTACGGGATATTGCCAATGCATTGGGTTTGTCGGTTTCGACGGTTTCCAAAGCATTGCGAGACAGTTACGAAATCAGCAAGGACACCAAGGAAAGGGTCATCGCCTATGCCCGGGCTAACCAATATCTGCCTAACCGTATGGCCAAGAGTCTGAAAGAAGGCAAGAGCGGTTCTATAGGAGTGGTGGTATGCTCGATCGACAACAGTTTTGTATCTCGGATGCTGGACGGCATTGACGGGGCTTGTACGGAAGCAGGGTATGAGATCATCATCATGCAGAGCAAAGAATCGCTTACGCAGGAAAAGTCATGCCTTAAGCAATTGGAAGCGCGGGGTGTGGAAGGCATTCTGATATCGCCCTCTGCCGAAACCGTTGATTTTGAACATTTGTTGGCGTTACGGGAAGCAGGGATACCCATTGTATTGTTTGACCGCATAAGTGAGCGATTCCAATCCGATCAGGTGGGCATTGATAATTACCAGGCAGCATTTCAGGCAACGGAACACCTCATTGCCAACAAATACCGGCGCATTGCGATGCTGAACATTGGTCCGGATATCCATTTCGCGTCACAACGGGGCGCTGGTTATCTGGACGCCTTGAGAAAAAACCACCTGATGTACGGCGAAACGCTTATCCGTCTGTGCCGACCGGTAACGGGCATAACGCTAAAAGACTGTGTAAAAGCAGGCATTCAATCCCTTTTTAGTCTGGAGGTACCGCCGGATGCACTTTTTACGGCAACGGACCAGCTCTCTACCCAGAGTCTCAGCGTGCTCCATGAAATGGGAAAGCGCATCCCCGAAGATATCGCGCTGATTGGCTTTAGCAATACGGAATTGGCGGATGTGCTTACGCCTCCCCTTTCCACCTTGCACCAGCCCGCATTTGAAATAGGCCGCTTAGCCGCAGAGAAGCTGATCGGATTGATTACCCGCAAGGGCGTGCCCGAAGGATATGAGACGGTGAGATTGCCGGCACGGTTGGATATCCGGAGTTCCAGCAGACAGAGATTCAGCGGTTAAGTAAGCGTATAACGCGGGAACAGATATCCTTGGCCACCTCCCCTTTCGACTTCAATTCAAAGACCTCCTTGTCGTCGTTTTTATCGATGATTGTCACCTTGTTGCTATCACTCGCAAAACCGGCACCAGCGTCGCGCATGGAGTTAAGCACAATGAAATCGAGGTTTTTCCGATGAAGTTTATCCACGGCGTTTGCCACTTCATCTTGCGTTTCCAGTGCAAAACCAACCAGGATCTGATCGTTACGCTTTGCTTTTCCAAGTGTTGCCAGAATATCCGTGGTTTTGACCAGTTCGAGGGTCAGATGGGATTCGGTTTTCTTGATTTTTTGGTCGGCCGTGACTTTTGGCGTATAGTCCGCGACGGCGGCACTCATGACCGTGATGTCGGCCATCGGAAAATGCGAGCGGCATGCTTCCAGCATTTCCGCTGCGGATGTTACCGGAATGAACGTTGCTCTTTCGGGAGGAGTCAAGCCGGAGGGGCCGCTCACCAAGGTCACATCGGCCCCGAGGCGGAGCAGCTGGTTGGCAATTGCGTATCCCATCTTACCAGTGGAATGATTACCGATATAACGTACGGGATCGATGGATTCGTGGGTGGGACCTGCCGAAACGAGCGCTTTTTTGCCGGCCAACGGAAGGCCTTCTCCAAAATAAACCTGTAACGTTGCGAATATTTCCTCGGGCTCTGCAAGCCGGCCTTCTCCACTCAGACCACTCGCCAATTCGCCATTTCCGGGAGGGATAATGTGATTTCCATATGATTGGAGGCGGGAAATATTCGAGCGGGTACTGTCGTGAGCCCACATATCCAAGTCCATCGCCGGGGCGAGGAAAACCGGGCTTTTGGCGGAGAGGTATACTGCGCAGAGCAGATTATCGCAGAGGCCATTGGCAAATTTGGCAAGCGTGTTTGCACTTGCCGGTGCAATTAAAATGGCATCGGCGTCAAGGGCAAGCTGTACATGATTGTTCCATTCACCGGATTTGGCGGCGAAGTAGTCTACCAGTACGGGATTACCCGATAACGTAGCAAGGGTAAGCGGAGTAATGAATTGGGTGGCATCGGGGGTCATCACGACCTGAACATGGGCGCCGGCTTTGACCAACAGACGGGTCAAATGAGCCGATTTATAAGCGGCGATACTACCGCATATGCCCAGCAGAATATGCCTTCCCCCGACGGACACTACTCTTCATCTTTTTCCCTTGCGGGGTTTCTAAAGTAGACTTTGTCGTTCAAAAACTCATCGACCGCGACCAAGGACGGTTTGGGCAAACGTTCGTAGTGTTTGGAAATCTCAATTTGTTCGCGATTTTCAAAAACCTCTTCGAGGTTATCGTTGGTGGTGGCAAATTCAGCCAATTTGCCGTTAAGCTCCTCTTTCATGTCCACAGCAATTTGATTGGCACGCTTGCTGATGATGACAATTGATTCGTAAATGTTATCGGTTTTTTTGTCCAGGTCCCTCAGGTCACGGGTTACCGTGCTATTTGGGACAGCTTTGTTTATTTGAGTACTCATATCTTTTTCGGTGTGTTAATTCTGGGTTGTGTTTGCAGCTTTTTCCGCTTTATTTTCGGAAGCCGCTGCAAGCTGCGTTGTGTATTTCTTTGCCTGCTCGATGCCGCTTTCCGCATCGCGTTTCAACTGATCAGCTTCCTTTCGAAACCTGCTTTCGGGGTAAGCAGAAATGAAATTATTGTACATATCCAGCGCCTCCTCGAAACGTTCTTCCTGCCTTCTGGCCGAACTTTGATTCGCATAGAGGTATTGGGCTTTGATACTGAGAAACTCCATTTCCTCGGCATATTTCGTATCCGGGAATTCCCGGAGTACATTGTCAAAAGCAATGACCGCGGCCCGATAGTCATCCGAAAGCCCCATATCCAAATAGAGTTTCGCATTGTTAAAGGCTTTGGTTTCCAACTTATCCCGCAGCTGTTGGATCAGGTCCGACGCTTCCGCTGCGCGCTCGCTGTTGGGATATAAGTTAATGAATAGCTGCAGTGCTTCGATCGCCCGATACGTATATTCTTGGTCCAACCCTGTTTTGGGCGATTCAAGGAAATAGCAATACGCCCCCATGTAGCGGCATTCCTCTGCGCGGGTGCTGTTGGGATAGGTGTCTGTAAATTGCTTGAAATGAAACCGTGCCGATGTATAGTCGCGCAAATAATAGTTTGTGTACGCGGTATAGTAATACAGATCCTCCGCCTCGGTCTGACCCCGGTATTTGGTCATCAGGTCATCGAATAATATGAGGGCTTTACTGTATTTTTTGTTGTTGTAATATTTGACGGCTTCCTGATATTTCTGGGCAATGTTGTTGCTGGCGCGTAACTTTTCAAACTTGCTTTTACATCCGGCAACCAACGCCACAAAAATAACCAAAGCAGCTCCTGCTACTATTTGCCTGTTTATAAACATCCTGCAAAGATAAGTGAATTTAAAATACCTGTCAATTAAAATTTTACGGGCCAAAGTACGCGTAAATGGGCAAATCACCAAGTGGTTTAACACAGTTTAACAGGTGGCAGCTGCCTTGGCCAAACGGCAACTTTGCTAAACCGTGACTTTGTAAGATTGTGACAATTAGAAATTATCCGTACCTTTACAGCTTTGAATATTCAAAAGGTATGGAATTACGGGAAAGAGTAGAACAGGCTTTGGATTCCATCCGGCCTTATCTCGAAACAGACGGGGGAAATGTGCGGATAGACGAGATTACCGCTGAAAAAGTGGTAAGATTAAAGTTATTGGGATCCTGTGCTTCATGTGCGATGAGCATTATGACCTTCAAGGCGGGGTTGGAGCAAGCCATAAAAAAGGCGGTTCCGGAGATTACCGCAGTTGAGGCCGTCAATATCACGGATATGGACGATCCAAATGCGACGATGCCCTCGCCGGTTATTTAACATTATTTAACGCGTAGAAAAACGTGTGAATGGTTAGTTTTGCTGTCAACGAGAATGAAAACGATTCGCAACATACTGGTTGTCTGTCTAGCCATCGGGCTAGCGTTCTCTGCTTCCGCTCAGCAGCGGAAACTCGTTCAGTTTAGCGGGGTCATTCACAACGCGGATACCAACGTTATTGTCCCGTATGTGACGGTAACCAACCTATCCTACAACCGCCAGACATTTACAGCCAATCATCAAGGATATTTTTCTTTCGTGGCACACGAAGGCGATACGGTGCTTTTTAGTTCCGTTGGCTACCGATCCACGCGGGTGGTGATTCCCCGGGTCGCGGAAGACAAATATACGGCGATGGTCAACATGACGGCGGAGATCAAAGAGCTTCCCGTGGTTACGCCTTACCCTTGGGCAAGTATCGACGAGTTCAACATGGCATTTATGTCGCTTGAAATAGCGGATGATGACATCGTGGTAGCCAAGAAAAACCTATCTCCAGAGTCATTGGCGGCACTGGCAGCCGTAACGCCGCGAAGCGCAGAGGAAATTCAAAATTTCAGCGCTATGCAGAACCACATCGGGTTGACCAATAAGGCGGTCAACCAACGCATGGCTAACCCCCTCCTGAGCCCCTTTGCTTGGGGTAACCTGATCCGGCAGATTACCGAAGGGAATAAGAGCCGTAGCCGAAACTCGTATTAAGACAAACGCACCGTCTGTCGTACGCTAAGCCGCGATGAAACCAGGGAAATCAAGGCAGAAATAACGAATACGGTTAGGAAGACCAACACAAAATCAAACATCCGGATATCCACGGGATAAATATCAGTGACCAAGTTTTCGGCATTTCCAAATCGAATCCAGCCGAAGACCTGCTGCGAAAGGCAGAACAGAAAGCCCAATATCAGCCCTGCCACGCACCCTATCAATGAAATAAGCAATCCTTCGAAAAAGAAAATCCGACGGATGAGGTCGTTACCGGCACCCAATCCCATCAATACGGAGATGTCTTTCTTTTTGTCAATAACCAGCATGGTGAGTGACCCTACGATGTTGAAAATGGCAATAATGCCCGTGAACGCAATGATGATAAACACCGCCCATTTTTCGGTACGTACGATCTTATACAAGGTCGGGTTTTGTTGCTCACGGTCTTTGACCAGGAAGTCGTTACCCAATTGTTGCGATAATTCCCGTTGCGTGGCCGAGACGTTAGCGCCGGGCTGGAGGTGAATCTCGATGGCCGATACCTGGGTAAATTCGCCGAGTACTTCGCGGGCAAATGGCATAGGTACAATCAGTAAATCATCAAACTCCTGCTGATATGCCAATATACCCCCCGGACGGATGGTTCGCATGATAAACTCCTCGGCCGGATTGATTCCGGGTTTGACCCCTTTCCGTGGCGAAAACACTTCGATGCGGCGTGATTCATCCTGTAGGGAAATTCCCAATGTGCCTTGCACACGTGCACCCATGATCGCGTAATCTTCGTTGTCCTGACGGAGGGTGGATCGACCCTCCTGTAATAGCGTATCCATGGAATTCGACATTGCAGGGTCAAAAGTCGTGCCCTTGAGCGTGGCGATATACTGGGCATCGCCGTAGCGAAGCAGCACGCGTTCCTGAAGCACTTCATGGTATGCCCTAACGGTTGAAAGTTTCCCGACGCGATCAACGAATGCAGCATCTGCGACAAAGCCTTTACCCTCCCGGGGCTCAATGCGAAGTTCGGGGGTAAAAGCGCTATACATCGAAAAAATCAGATTCTCCAGACCGTTGTAAAAGGAGAGAATTACAATGAGGGAAGCACTGCTTACCAACACACCTACCACGCTGATGCCGGAAATAATATTTACGGCGTTTATGGTCTTTCTGGAGAGCAGGTAGCGTTTGGCAAAGTACAGTGCGATGTTCATGAGCTATTCCCGGATGAATGGGTTGGTTTGTTTTTCGTATCCGATGGTGGTTTGCGGACCGTGGCCCGGATATACCATCGTCTCGTCGGGCAATGTGTAAAGTTTCTGTTTGATGCTGGTCAATAGCTGCTGATGATTACCTCCCGGGAGGTCGGTGCGTCCGATGCTATTCCTAAAAAGGACATCGCCACCGATCAGGAAGCGTTGTTCCTGGTGGTAAAAGCACAGGTGAGCGGGCGAGTGTCCCGGGGCAAAAATGATTGACAACTCATTGTCGCCAAACCGTACCGTACCCGTGTCGGGCAGGAAGGTTTCGCCAATGGGCGATATGTCGTACCGTATTCCCATTTGCGGGGCATAATTTTGAACCTCCATGAGCAAAGGCAATTCGCCCTCATGGAATTGGGGGAGCAACCCGTATTGTTCGAAAACATACCGATTGCCGAGGACATGATCCACATGGCAATGCGTGTTGAGCAGCAACTGCGGTTTAAGCCCTAACTTGTCGATAAACGTCTTTACCGCCTCTTCTTCGTCCGGCCCATACATGCCTGGATCGATGATTGCGGCTGCGCCTTCGTCATCGTACAATACGTACGTATTTTCCTGATAGGGGTTGCAAACGAAAGACTTAATTTGGATCATACGTGCAAAGGTAACGGTTTTTAATGGAACCCGGATGACACGGGTCGCACGGATTATTGCAGATTATACAGGCAGATTTAACATTTTATAGTAAATTTACGTGGATATGAGCGCTAATCAAACAACATTAACCCAATGGGATTTCGAATGTGAAAAATAACCTCGTAACTAACAAGGCCATCGTTATGCTTGGCTGTTTTGATACGAAAGGTGAAGACTTTGCGTATCTTCGGGATCTCCTCCTAAACGAGGGGCACCGCGTTTATTCGGTCAATGTCGGAGTGCGGGGTTCCACCGCGTTTTTCCCGGTAGACCTTGATGCCGAGCCTATTGCGGCAGCGGCGGATTGTTCCCTCTCCGAGCTCAGATCAGGAGGCGACCGGGGTGTTGCCGTGGAGAAGATGGGACTTGGAGCAGCCGTTTTACTAAAGGAATTGGTAGATACCGGTATGGTGGCAGGAGTCATCGGTATGGGCGGCGGAGGTGGGACTCACATTGTGCTCAAGGCGATGCAAACCGTTCCCTTCGGCATACCTAAGGTATGCTTGAGCACGCTGGCTACCCACGACCTTTCGCGGCAGGTTGGAAGTTCCGATATCGTGCTCATACCTTCGGTTGTGGATGTTGCCGGAGTGAATAGTATCAGCAGCGTCACGATCGGATATGCCGCTTCTGCCATCACGGGCATGGTCCGTTGGCGCGCAACGGAGGCTATCGAGCTTGACTCCAGGGGACGCATCGCGATCAGCATGTTCGGCAACACAACCGCCTGCGTGGATGCCTGTGGCAAAATGCTCCGGGATTTGGGCTACGAGGTGATTCCGTTCCATGCTAACGGCACAGGGGGGCGTACCATGGAGTCACTTATTGCGGGCGGGTATTTCGATGGGGTTCTGGACGTCACGACCACGGAATTAGCAGATGAACTTTGTGGCGGTGTATGCAGCGCGGGTCCGGATCGGCTAGGGGCTGCGGCTACCGCAGGTATTCCGCAGGTTGTTATTCCGGGATGCCTGGATATGGTAAACTTCTGGGCGTTAGATAGCATCCCGTGGCATTACCGTGCCAGACAGTTGTACAGTTGGTCGCCTGATGTCACATTGATGCGCACAAATGTGGAGGAAAACCGTATACTTGGGGCCCAGTTGGCCGATAAAGTGAGCATGGCCCCCGAGGACGCGGCCGTTGTGCTGTTTCCGCTGGCCGGGTTGTCGCAGCTGGATGCCCCCGGCGGGGTTTTCCATTCTCCGGAAATAAATGCGGCATTATTTGATTCGGTGCGGGACGGTCTTGCCGGTCGGACGGAAGTGGTAGAAACCCCATGGCACATCAACGACCCGGAATTTGCATCCGTTGCAGTGGAAACGTTAGTAGGCCTGCTGGCGAAATCCACGACCCACGGTAAGGCGAGAAAGAACGTGTAACGAAAAAAGAAAAACGATTAAGGAACGAAGTTAACTATGGCAAACAAATGGACAGGCAGGGGTAACCCCTATACAAAGCAGGAAGTACGGGAACGCATGCAAAGGACCATCGACGAGGGGAAGGCAATCATTGCAGCGGGCGCAGGTACGGGCATCAGTGCAAAGTTCATCGAGCGCGGTGGTGCGGATCTGATTATCATCTACAATTCGGGACGCTTCCGGATGGCGGGCCACGGTTCCACAGCCGGATTGATGGCCTATGGTGATGCCAATGCGGAGGCTTTGGACATAGGTGAATATGAGGTACTGCCGGTTGTCGACGAAATCCCGGTAATCTGTGGCGTGCATGGTTCGGACCCGCGGCGCAGGATGTGGCATCACTTGCTTAAAGTGAAGGATATGGGCTTTTCGGGGGTGAACAACTTCCCGACACATAGCATCATCGACGGTCATTTTAGACGGGTATTGGAAGAGACCGGCATGGGTTTCCACAAGGAAGTGGAGATGGTGGAACTGGCTACAAAGATGGATTTGTTTTCGATCGTTTACGTAGCGACGGCCGAGGAAGCGCGTCAGATGGCCTATGCGGGGGCTGATGCGATCATCTCGCACGTCGGTACCACCATCGGGGGATCCATTGGTGTGACAGGGGCAACTTGCAGCATGGATGAGGCTGTCGACCGTACCCAGGAAATCATTGAGGCTGGTCGCGAGGTCAACCCGGCGATCTTTTTCCTGGCGCACGGTGGCCCCATCATGGGACCAGCAGATGTCCGGCAGATACTGGACCGTACAGACGCCCAAGGGTTTGTTGGAGCCTCGTCATTGGAACGGATGGGTGTGGAACGATCGCTCGAGGATCTGACCCGAGAATTCAAGTCGCTTACCTTGAAATAAACGATCACTTCCACTGTATGGACCGGATAAGCGTATCGATATCGGCTTTTATGAAATCCAACACGGGTTGGATGGAATCTAGGCGGGGTTTTTCGTAAAAATACAGGGCTCCGCGCAGGTAGCGTTTGGTGCTGTCGGTGACAAAAAACTGAATGTTTGAGGCGGTGTTTCCCTTGATTTCATACGTCAAACCGTAGACGTTTGCTTCCGGTCGGTTGATACGTTGCTGGTCGATCGCGGTCGCCTTTACGGTATGGTTGAAGGCAAATGTCCGCGCATCTTCCACCAGCTCATGAAAATTGCTCGGGCTGGTAACCGGTAGGTAACTGAGGTGGATCCGGGCGTTGAACTGCGGAAAACGGATGTCCATCCAGCAGGGTTCAGCATCGGGGGAATGGTCGGGTTCGACCGTCGCATAGGTAGGGATGCGGGCGGTAAATGGGCAGCTCGGAGCGAACGTTTGGTATGTTTTTTCGGGAAACTCAATGCGGAAATATCCCCGGGGTTTGGGTGAGTATTCCGGCGCACATCCCCCTGTCACCAAAACGAAGATCGACACGGCGTATAAGCGTATGAGAGATCTTCCTATCATAGATTGGAGGTCCAAATCTCCCAATTCCGCTCAGCCTGGAGTTCCAGCATTTCGAGCCCGTTTTTAATGGACGCTCCGTTGGCTTTTCCCCGGCGAAGAAACTCGGTTTCCTCGGGATTGTAAACGAGGTCGTACAACAGGTGCCCTTTTTCGATGTGCTCGTAAGGAATATTCGGGCATCCACTGATTGCCGGATAGGTGCCCAGGGGCGTGGTGTTGACGATGAGCAGGTGGCTGGCCATGGTAGCCGCATCCAATTGATCATAGGAAAACTGTCCTGGCGCGGGCGACCGGGAAACCACCGTGTGATGGATCCCCAATTGACTCAGGGCGTAGATGACGGCTTTAGCCGCCCCGCCGTTGCCCAGCACCAACGCCCGTTGGTGTTCAGCCCGAAGCAAAGGCTTCAGGGACTCAACGAAACCGTATACGTCCGTATTATATCCGGTAAGGATCGGTGTTCCTCCATCCGGCCGTTCGATGCGGATGCAGTTAACGGCACCGATCGCGGAAGCTTCCGGCGACAAGTGGTTCAGATAACCCATTACCGCTACTTTATACGGGATGGTCACGTTGACCCCCATCAGTTGGGGCTCATCCGCCAGTAGAAGCGGAAAAGCAGGGATATCGGGGATTGGATAGAGCTGGTAGTCCACCCCGGTAATCTGTTCCCTTTCCATCTTGGCATCGTAGTACTTCTTCGAGAATGAATGTGTCAGCGGGAAGCCGATCAATCCAAATTTGTTCATCGTCAAATAAAATAATGAAACGTGTCGCCCCGCAATCCCATGCGGGTGGTCTCGAGCGCGATGATTTCTGCGGGATTGATGTTGCCTAAATTGACGTTTGTGCCCAGTAGGTGGATGAAATACACCTGTTGGGATTTGAGCGGAGCTTCCCAGATGATTTTTTCGTTGGGTATCTCATTGAGGATCTCATCAACCAGACCCTGCCGTACTTCGCCGGATTCGCGGTATAATCCGACATTTCCACTTTCCCTGGACTCTGCGATCAGCCGCCATGACCCTGCCTCCAATTCGGCTTTCATCAACGAGATCCATTTATACGGAGCCATGATCTTGGTGTTGTCTTTGGATCCCACTTCCGAAATAACGGTGACATATTTTGACAAGTTGGCGATGTACTCACATTTTTCTTCGTGTGGCAGGGCGATGGAACCATCCGAGATTTCGGCGTATTCAAGCCGGTATTTTTCGATTACCCGGAGAAAATCGTCGAATTGATCGCGTACGATAAAGGCTTCGAACAACGTGCCACCAAAGTATGGATGTACGCCCGCTTCCCGGTAAACGGCTAGCTTTTCTTCCAGTTTCGGGACGATAAGTGCGGTGGTCCAACCCAGTTTGACGAAATCGGTATACGCCGCGCCGATTTCCATGAAATCGGCTGCCTGGCGCACGCTCAAACCTTTGTCCATAACCATGGTCAGTCCGTTTTCCCTTGGTTTTTCCGTTCTTTGGGGAATATTATTCAATTGAAAATTCATGTACATACAAAGTTATTAGCGGGATCTTCTGCGGACAAAGGAGGGGAAAAATCCTGAAAAAACTCTGAAAAACCCATTGCGGCGTCGGAGATTAAGGCATGTATTTCTTAATTACCTCTGCGATAGCCTTGTTATCCTGCAATTGCGGCAAGTACTCAAATAGGACCGCATGTTTTTGGGGATTGGTGGCAAGACCCAGTTCCAGGTAATTGAGGGCTTCGTTATACCTTCCTGCAGCAATTAAGTAGGCCACCATCCGGTAATACAATTCCGCACCGTCTGGATTGTTCTTGATTGCCTCGGCTATGGTTTCAATCGCGCGATCCAATTTATTGCGTTCGTATAGAATGGATGAATAATCCAGCCACGCTTCCAGATCAATGGGGTTGAGTTCGACGACCTTTTCATAGGCCAACTCCGCTTCATCCAGTTGTTTCAGTTTATAGCGAGCGTCTGCGATCGCAAACCAGTAATCGGGATTATCCGATTCGATATCGAGCGCCTTTTTGTAGAAATGCAGCGATTCAAAATACCGTTCTTCGTAATCCAGCGTTACACCGATTCCAAACCAGGCATCGGCAAGATTTGCATCAATTTTGACAGCCTTTTTATAATAGGACCTCGCCTCGTCCATCTGCTCCAGTTTTTCATAGCACTCGCCGATGGCGCAGTAGGTTTCTGCCCCCGGGGGTTCGTATTCAAAGGTCTGTTTATATACTTCTATGGCCTCGTTATACTTATCGAGATTGACCAAGGCATTCCCTTTGTTAAAGTAGGCCGAGGCGAAGTTATCCTTGATCAAAATGGCATAATCATATGCGTCAATGGCTTCCTCGTACCGGTTTAATTTATGGTAGGCGTTTCCAAGGTTGTACCAGCCCGCATACGAGTATGGATCGTTATCGATATACTGCTTATAGAACCCGATGCTTTCTTCCTGCCGGTCCAACACGTCGTAACAGAATGCAAGTTCGTAGAGCGCATCCTGGTTTTCCATGTTTTGTTCCAGACAGCGTTTTAGGTAATGGATAGCCTTTTCGTAGTCACCCCTATTTTGATGCAGCAACGCGATCTGCAAATAAATGTCGTCCGGATTTTCCGCAAACTCCAACGCTTTTTCCAAACTGCGGAACGCCTCGTTATAGCGCTCTAAATTGCCCAGAATACCCCCTTTGATGAGGTATATATCTCCTTCGGAAGGCTCCAACGTTTCTGCTTTATCCAACGACTCAAGTGCTTGCGCAAATTGGTTGGTTATCGCAAATAATTGGGCCTGTTTGAGGTAAAAAACGGCGGCAAACGGGTGCTGACTTACGGCATATTCAACTACCTGTAAGGCTTTGATTGGATCATTTTTATCCATATAGTAGTCAATAATCCCTTCAAAAGCCTGTGTATCAAAAAAATACTGATCCTTATTGCGAATCATTTCTTCGTAACGTGCTACCGAAAACTTAGGATCTTCGGCAGGCCCATATTCGAAATCGTCTTCCATCTATACTCCTAATTTTAAGAACTAACACTTGGCTTTCACCCTCACTCACAGCTACGTTTAATGATAACAAAATAGGGCTTATGAGACGATATTGTCAACATAAGTTTTCAACAATTTGATAAGTTTGCTCAAAAGCCAAAGAAAACCAGTAGATTACAAATAAGACCGTTGTAGATAATCCGGATAAGTTCAAGCGGCTTAAATCCCATGTTTGCTCATTTCCCACTATATCTGTGCCAATACGGTGCAAATATACGGAAAACAGAACGAAAAATGATATCTTTGGTAAGCGAACGGCTGTCTGCGGTCACCTGTCGCGGGCAGAGAACCCTGACCGTTACCCGCAGATGGCGGGCTGCTGATCCCGAACGTCGAACATAAAATGAAAGATAAGATGGACATTTCTGCCGTGCTGAAACGGTTATCGATCAAAGGCGTGAATCCGGCATGGAGTACGGGCAGGGCTTGGGGCGGAGCAGTTGAGGAAGATGTTCAAGCCAGTTTTTCTCCGGTTGATGGCAAGCCGATCGCGTCGGTAGGTGCGGTCTCCCCTGAGGATTATTCCAGCATTTTGGATGAGGCCGCGGCTGCTTTTGCTCACTGGCGGAATATTCCGGCGCCGCGGCGCGGCGAGATCGTACGCCAGTTCGGTGAGGCGCTTCGGCAACGCAAACAGGACCTGGGCACATTGGTTTCTTATGAGATGGGGAAAAGCCTGCAGGAAGGCCTGGGGGAAGTCCAGGAGATGATCGATATCTGCGACTTTGCGGTTGGGTTAAGCAGGCAGCTGTATGGCCTCACGATGCAGTCGGAGCGTCCGGCTCACCGGATGTACGAGCAGTGGCATCCATTGGGAATCGTGGGGATAATTTCTGCTTTTAATTTTCCGGTGGCAGTATGGAGTTGGAATGCGGCGATCGCGTGGGTGTGCGGCAACGTATGTGTGTGGAAACCTTCGGAAAAGACACCGATTACGGCAATGGCCTGTCAGTTGATTGTGGCCGATGTGCTGGCTCGCAATAACGTTCCCGAAGGGGTGTCGTGCCTGATACAGGGAGGCAAATCCGTCGGCGAACGGCTTGCGGGGGATTCCCGGATTGCCTTGATTTCGGCAACCGGTTCCACCCATATGGGAAAGGCGGTGGCTGCAGCTGTGGCAGCGCGCTTAGGGAGGAGTATCCTGGAATTAGGCGGAAACAACGGGATGATCATTTCGCAACACGCTGACTTGGATGTAGCCTTGCCGGCAGCTGTCTTCGGCGCCGTAGGGACGGCGGGGCAGCGTTGCACAACTACCCGTAGGCTGATCATTCACGAATCGGTGTACGAATCGTTTAAAGAGCGATTGGTGAGGGCGTACCGACAGTTGCGCATTGGAAATCCGTTGGATGAGCACAACCATGTCGGTCCGCTGATTGACCGGGATGCAGTAAGAAGTTACGAGGAGGCAATCGTTCAATGTAAAGAACAAGGCGGGTGGTTTGCGGTGGAGGGGGAGGTATTGAGCGGGCCGGGGTATGAATCCGGATGCTACGTGCGCCCATGCATAGCTGAAGTTTCGCCTGATATGGCCATCGTACAGGCAGAGACGTTTGCGCCCATTCTGTATCTCCTGAGATACAGGACGTTGGATGAGGCATTGCATATTCACAATAACGTACCACAAGGGCTTTCCTCGGCGATTATGACGCTTAACCTGCAAGAGGCAGAACAGTTTCTCTCGGCCGCGGGATCGGATTGTGGCATTGCCAACGTAAATATCGGTACTTCCGGAGCAGAGATTGGCGGTGCATTCGGCGGCGAGAAGGAAACCGGCGGTGGGCGCGAATCGGGATCGGATGCGTGGAAAGCCTACATGCGCAGGCAGACCAACACGATTAATTATTCGAATAGCCTGCCGTTGGCGCAGGGAATCAAGTTTGATCTATAACATCCTATCGGAAGCGTCAACCGGATAGCTCGGAAAGAAAGAAGGCGTGTCACGACCTCTTCTCAATGAAATCAAAGTAGCTCATCACTTTTTGTTCGGTGCTTTCCTGTAATTTGACCGCCGGCCCATAAAGGGCAATTCTCAACTGGTTGTATAGAGCTACGGAACGCCTTAAGCTCTTCAACAACTGTTGCCGGTCGTAACTTGCGATGGTTTGCTTCAGCAGATTCAGATCCGTTGGATCTAACGTGGTTTCCACTTTTCGGACGCCGCGGGGCAGGGAGCCGTTCTTCATATGCAGCAGTGGGCCGAGCACCACCATTCTCAGGAAGCCTAAAAAGTCGCAGGCTTCCAAGTATTCACCCCGCCCAATTTTTAGCAAGGCGTAATGTATCCACGTCCAAAAACGGTCTTCGATCCACTGGAAGTCGGGATAAGGGAATTGGGCAACGGAATTGGCCAAAGCGGCTGAAAGCCGCTTACCTTTGTCGAGCAGGAGGGTTGGAGTCTCTACGCGGTTGTAAAACTCCTCCAGCGTCAAAAATTTGATGTCTACGTGCAGAAGAGGCTCGTCATAGAGACAGATTAACAACCGGGGCTCGCCCACATGTTCACCGGTAAAGCCGGATAAAAACTTACCTAAGCGGGCCGCATAGGCCATCATGAGGTCTGTATCGCCCGCAATTCGGGTTTCCGTCACCAACACCAGGTCCAGATCGGAGAATTCATCCAAATCATTCGTTAACCAGGATCCGCCTACGGCCAAACCGATCACTTGGTCATCCAGCGCTAAAATAGCGCTTGCATTTGCGGCAAATTGCTCTTGGGGAGTTTTTTCTAGCATGGCTACGAGACAAAGATAAGTATTGCCGTCCAAAAAACCTTTTGACACAAAGCGTAAACGTTTGCATTGCTGGAATAATGTCCTTAATTTAGCGCCAATTCCAATTACAAATACGAAAAAGCAGAACAATGAGCGTAAATTATGAATCGCGCTATGCGATAGGACCCAACGAAACCAAAGCGCTGGATACAGCCGCATTGCGGGCGAATTTTTTGATTGAGAACGTTTTTGTAGACGATTCCATTCAATTGGTATACAGCCATTTTGACCGTTATATTGCCGGCGGAGCGAAGCCCGTAAACAAACCGCTTTCACTTGAAACGATCGACGAACTGAAAGCCACCTACTTTCTGGAGCGGCGCGAGTTGGGTATGATCAACGTAGGTGGGGCAGGAAAGGTTGCGGTCGATGGCCAGGTGTATGATCTGGGGTTTAAGGAGGCGCTGTATGTGGGTAAGGGTCACGAGAAGGTCGTGTTTTCCAGTGACGATGCCCAAAACCCGGCTAAATTCTACCTGAATTCGGCTCCGGCACACCATGCCTATCCAACGCAGAAGGTGACCAAAGCCGAAGCGGATGTCGTAGAATTGGGTAGTCTGGAGACAGCCAACCACCGGACGATCAATAAGCTGTTGGTCAACAGTGTGATCGAGACTTGCCAATTGCAGATGGGAATGACTGAGCTGAAAACCGGCAGTGTATGGAATACGATGCCCGCTCATACGCACGACCGTCGTATGGAAGTTTATTTTTACTTCGAAGTACCCGAAGGTCAAGCCGTAAGTCACTACATGGGACAACCGGAGGAAACACGGCACATCTGGATGCAAAATGAACAGGCGGTGATTTCTCCGCCCTGGTCCATTCATGCCGGTGCGGGTACCAGCAACTATACCTTCATCTGGGGGATGGCGGGTGAGAACCTCGACTATGACGATATGGACAGACGTGCAATCAACGAGTTGAAATAAACTATGGACCGGACGACGAATCTTGGCTATCTACTTTTGGCCTGTATCCTGTTTGCATCCTGTGGATTTAACCAACGTGATCATCAGATCGTGATCAGCAATCCGACCGACCAGGAGCGGCAGGAACTGGTAGCCATTCGGCATGCCGAATGGCTAGCATCTTTTGGTCGTGACACCATGGTTAGAATCGTGGACGTTGCAAGCGGCAATGAAATACCCTATCAGTTAGAAACCCAGGGAATGGCTGAAACGCAACAGGTCCTTCTAGCGGTAACCGTCCCCGCCTCGGGAAGCATAACGCTGGCTGTGGAGCAGTCTGCTCCGGCTCCGGTCGCCGCACGTGCGTATGCGCGCTATGTACCGGAACGGTACGACGACTTTGCCTGGGAGAATGATGTGGTGGCTTTCCGGATGTACGGTAAAGCACTCGAAGGACGGCCAGACGACGCACAGGGGCTTGATATCTGGTCAAAAAGGACAACCGATCTGGTCGTCGATAAGTGGTACGCCCAAGGCGATTACCATACGGACCACGGAGAAGGGATGGATTACTATTGGGTTGGAATGACACTGGGTGCGGGTGACATTGCTCCGTTTGCGGACGATACCGTTGTTTTCTCAAAGCACTATCGACACTATGAAATAGTAGACAACGGTCCGCTACGGACAAGCTTCAAACTCACGTATGAACCGTGGCAGGTAGGAACGAAAACCGTGTCGGTCACGAAGCAGTTTACCTTGGATGCCGGGTCGCAGCTGAACCGGGTGGATGTGACGTATTCGATAGACGGAGATGGAAAATTACCGGTAGCCATTGGTGTGGCGCGCAGAAAGCAACCCGGAGAACTCCTACAGGAAGAGAAGGAAGGAATTTTTGGCTATTGGGAGCCTGAAATCGGTCATCACGGTATAACGGGGGTTGGAGTCATTCTGGAAAAGGGTGGTTTTTCTGGATTCGGCGAGCTGTCCAACCAATTTCTGGCTTTTGCCGAGGCAACAAAAGACACGTCCCTGACCTATTATGTCGGCGGCGCATGGAACAAAGCTGGGAATTACACATCCGCAGAAGCATGGTTTGCATACCTGCGGGCATTTAGAAAGCGGTTAGCGTCGCCGCTAATCGTGAAAATTAACTAATAAACAATAATGGCAATATCACAATTATTCGATTTAACGGGCAAAACCGCATTGGTAACCGGTTGTAAAAGGGGAATTGGAAAGGCAATCGCGGAGGCCTTGGCCGAGGCAGGTGCCAACATCATTGGCGTGTCCGCATCGTTGGAAATCGAGGGCAGCGCGGTTGCCGCATCGGTCGAACAGTACGGACGTAAATTTTATGCCTATCAGGCTGATTTCGGAGACCGGAAGGCGCTGTATGCGTTTATTGAGCAAGTCCGTGCAGAACATCCACGTATCGATATCCTGTTTAATAATGCAGGGACGATCCTGCGTAAGCCCGCCGCCGAGCATCCCGACGATTACTGGGATGCGGTGATCGAGATCAACCAAAATTCCCAATTCATCCTCACGCGCGAGATCGGAAAGGACATGGTGGCAAATGGTGGCGGCAAAATTGTTTTTACGGCTTCGTTGCTCACCTTCCAGGGCGGAATCAATGTGCCGGGTTACGCCGCCTCCAAGGGCGCTGTGGGGCAGCTGACGAAAGCGTTTGCCAATGAGTGGGCCTCCAAGGGTGTCAATGTCAATGCCATCGCGCCGGGTTACATCTCGACAGACAATACGGAAGCACTGCGTGCGGACGCAGGCCGGAGCCGTTCGATCCTGGAACGTATTCCCGCAGGGCGGTGGGGCGAGCCGGAAGATTTCAAAGGTCCAGCGGTGTTTTTAGCCTCCGATGCGTCCCATTACGTACACGGTACGATTCTGACCGTGGATGGGGGTTGGATGGGAAGGTAAACGGTGAAGTAAATCCGTGAATCACGAACGAGTGAGTCGTTCAAACCCGATATAATCCTTTGCTTTCAATAAACTCCAGCACATTGTCTGGCACGAAATACCGGATGTTTTTACCGCCTTTCACCGCATTGCGGATGAAGGTGGACGAAAATTCCATCAACGGCGTATCGGTAATGGTAATGGAGGGGTGTTGAACCCATTCTGATGCGGCGGGGTAATCGGGCCTGGGATAAACCTGGATGTGGTAGTCACGCAGGATGATTTCATAGTTCTTCCACTTTTTTAGCGATTGGAGATTGTCCGACCCCATGATGAGCACGAAATCTGTCGCTGGGTGTTTTTCCCGCAGATGCACGAGGGTATCAATCGTGTAGGACGGTTGGGGCAGCGAAAATTCAATGGTGCTACTCCGGATATTCTCGGCGCGTTCGATGGCGAGGTTCACCATCTCCAGCCGATCGTACATATTGATCAGGGAGTCTTTCTTCTTCAATGGATTGTGGGGTGATACCACCAGCCATACTTCGTCCAGGCCGGTATAGTTTGCCATGTAATTGGCGATGATGAGATGCCCGGTATGTATCGGATTGAACGATCCGAAAAACAATCCTATTTTCCGCATAGCAAATTTCTATTATTCCCTAGCGAGGAAGGCAAGCAATAATTGCTCGGCTTCGCTACAGGCCAAGTTGAGGTCATCATTTTTGAGAATCACATCAAAGCGGTCTGCGTAGCCAAGTTCTTTTTCCGCCTTGGCGATCCGTTCGCCCAACTTTTCCTCACTATCGGTTCCGCGTCCGCGCAGACGCTGCACCAAGACATCCAGCGAGGGGGGTTGAACAAATATAGCCAGCGCACGGTCCCCGAATTTACGCTTGAGGTGCAGGCCTCCCTCCACATCGATATCGAAAATCACGTGTTTACCAAGTGCCCATATGCGTTCCACTTCCGAACGCAGCGTGCCGTAAAACGTTCCCGAATAGACCTCCTCAAATTCAATGAACTCTTTTTTAGCTATCCGGTGAAGAAACTCCTCTTTAGAGATAAAATAGTAGTCTTTTTTATCCACTTCGCCTTCACGCGGCAAGCGCGTGCTGGCGGAGATCGAAAACGAAATCTTGTCGGAATGTCTGTACAGCAGATGCCTGACTATGGTCGTCTTTCCAGCACCGGAAGGAGCCGAAAATATGATGAGTTTTCCTTCCATACGCTACAGCACATTTAGCAATTGTTCCTTTATCTTTTCCAGCTCTTCTTTCATGCGCACTACAATCTGTTGGATTCCGGCATGATTGGCTTTGGAACCCAAGGTGTTGATTTCCCTGCCCATTTCCTGTGAAATGAAGCCGAGCTTCTTACCATTGGCGTCTGCAGCATCCAGCGCTTGGAGGAAATAGTTGCAGTGACTGCGCAGGCGTACCTTTTCCTCGGTGATGTCCAGTTTGTCAATATAGAAGATCAATTCCTGTTCAAACCGGTTCATATCCACATTTTCTTTTCCGACCGTTTCATCCATATACTGGCTAATCCGGTCGCGGATGAGCGGTATGCGGTCGGTCTCAACCGACTCGACTTCCGAGAGCAGTCGGAGAATGTCCTGTGTCCGTGTAGACAGATCCTGAGTAAGCACGACACCCTCGTCCTTCCGGAATCGATCGAGTCCGGTCACCGCCTCCTGAAAAGCGCCCAAGAGCAGGGTCGCCTCTTCTTCGTCGGCCTCCTCTTCGTTATGGCTGATGACCTCGGGCATATTGAGGGCCAGCTCAAAGAGATTTCCCCGGTCGGTATTCAGTTCGTTGGCCACGGCTTCCAGCTGCCGAAAGTAGTTTTTGAGCAATTCGGTATTGATGGTGGCGGCGGCAGACGTTTGATCGACGTATTCCACGGTAACTGTGACGTTTACTTTGCCCCGCTCGATGAGCCGGGAGCATTCGCTGCGGAGCGTCAGTTCTTTGTCTGAAAACGCCTTGGGCAGACGCAGGGTTAATTCCAGAAACTTGGAGTTTAAGGATTTTATTTCGACGGTATATTTTACCTTTTGGTTATCCCTGGCGCCGATGCCATAGCCGGTCATTGATTTAATCATGCGCAAACTTAGATAAATTTGTTCAAATTTATCGATCCCGCCGTCGGCATAAACGCAGTTTTATTCGTTCGTCTACCAGACGTATGCTTACCAATCGTGCTTGGCGATGATGACGCATAAATACGATTGGTAGGTGCTGCCGGAGGGAACGCGCACGAAACCGATGCCGATGTCCTGTAGGGAGGCATTCCATTCGTCTTGTCCCAATAAATGCCTGCGGTGACCGTATCGGGTGGCTGCCGAACCGCGAATCATTGCCTCAATACCCGCCGCCGCAGTGGGGTGGTTGGCTCCGATGGATTCAAAATTGTTGGCATTTTTATGCTTCAGCCAGTCCGGATTTAACGAGTAACCGGCCCGATTGATGTGGTAATTAGGCCCAAGGCCGTCCGGATCGGTGTGGTCAAAGTAATCGCGTTTGGCCATGTCCAACGCACGGGCTTCAGCAATTCGCGCGAGCGTATCGTTCCATCGGAGCGCGCGCCGGGTTACCGGAGCTCTCTGCGGAAGGCCAAGATTCCGCCGATAAGCCCCAGGGTTCAGACGGATCTGGTTAAGAAGGATGTAGGCGGACCTGGCCTCACGCCGGTCTACCGAAGGTCGGCTTGGTGGTGAAAAAGCAGTGATAAGGATAAAAGCAGCGGCAAGGATCGAAAATCGCATCATGTTTTTGGAAACTTGCAACGACTACGCGGTTTTCTTGAATTTTTCTCTCGCCACTTCGATGAAAATCGGCAAGATGGAGAGAATGATAATCAAGAGCACCACTTTGGAGAAATTGTCCCTCACGATGGGGATATTTCCTAAAAAATAACCAGCCAGCGTAATGCCCACGACCCAGAGCAAGGCGCCCACGACGTTATACGTAAGAAATGTGCCGTAATTCATCCTGCCTATACCGCCGACAAAAGGCGCTAGCGTTCTGACGATGGGGACAAAGCGGGCGATTACAATAGTCTTACTGCCATATTTTGCGTAAAAAGCATGGGTCTTTTCGATATGTTCATCTTTTACGATCTGTCTGCCGAAGAGCTTGAATTTGGTCACCCGGAGGCCAAATCGTTTGCCGATCGCATAGTTCAGCGAATCGCCCGTTATGGCGGCGACTAACAGGATGACGATCATTAACCCGACATTCAGCTCGTTGGGTTGCGCCGCCAGCATCCCTGCGGCGAAAAGCAGCGAATCTCCCGGAAGAAAGGGCATGACAACGACACCGGTCTCGATAAAAATAATCAGAAACAGGATCAGGTATGTCCATGTTTGGTAATCGTTGACAATCTCGACCAAATGCTGGTCGATATGCAGGATAAAATCTATCAGGGATGAAATTAAATCCAATACGTTAACCTATGTTATTTAACATTACCGGCATCACCAACATGAGGATGTCTTCGTTCTCTTCCGAAACAGCAGGGACTAACAGGCCGGCACGATTAGGGGTACTCATTTCCAGCACGACTTCATCGCTATCCAGGTTGGTTAGCATTTCCACCAAAAATTTGGCGTTGAATCCGATTTCCATGTCATCACCTTCGAACTGGCAGCTTAGCCGTTCATGGGCTTCGTTGGAAAAATCGAGGTCTTCTGCTGAAATATTCAGCTCACTCCCCGATATTTTAAGGCGGACCTGATGGGTTGTTTTATTCGCGAAGATGACCACGCGTCGTAACGAATTGAGAAACGTATGGCGGTCAAGAGTCAGGCGATTGGGGTTGACCTGTGGGATTACGGCTTCGTAATCGGGATACCGCTCGTCAATCAATCGGCAAATCAGATGGATGCTACCGAATTTGAAAAAGGCGTTGGTGCTGTTATATTCCACTGAAACAACGACGTCTTCAGACGGTAAGGAGGATTTTAGCAGCGATAGGGCTTTTTTGGGTAAGATCAGCGACGTAGGCCTTTGTGTGCCGATATCTTTCCGGCGGTAGCGGACGAGTTTATGTGCATCCGTTGCAACAAAAGTCGTGGATTGTTCGGCCAGCTGCACCAATACACCAGACATGGCCGGCCGCAGTTCGTCGTTGCTTACGGCAAAGATGGTTTTATTGATGGCTTCGGCTAATACCGACGCGGGAATTGTAACCGATGACGCGTTGTCTACAACCGGAATCTTCGGAAAATCATCCGCGTTCTCGCCGCTGAGCTTATACTTGCCATCTCCCGCACTGATTTCCACCGCCAGCGTGGCCGTATCCACGGAAAATGCAACCGGCTGATCGGGCAATGTTTTAAGTGTCTCAATCAAGATCTTCGAAGGCATGGCTACCCGGCCTTCTTCCTTGGCCTCAATGGGAAGTGAAGTGACCATACTGGTCTGTAGATCAGTTGCTGAAATGGTCAGTATATTGTCCTTGATTTCAAACAGGAAATTTTCTAGGATAGGAAGCACGGTGCTACTGCTTGAGGCGCCGCTGATGGCCTGCAATTGCTTTAACAGTATGGATGTAGAAACAATAAATCTCATGGCTGAATAATCTTCCGTGCAATGATAAGGAAAAGATTTGTATTCGTGAAATGAGAATGCGAATTGAAGATAAACAAAATGGGGTTCTCCGTGTTGATATACAAAGAAACCAACGACTTTGTGCTATGGAAACGAATAGTCATCGAACAGACGGAGCAGGCAACCTTCAGGCTGAGAATAACTATGCGGCTCATCAGGAAGATCCCGCACCTTCGCCTGAGGCCATAAAAGAACCGAACGATCGGCCGGCAAGCAACACCATTTGGGTGGCGGTAATCATTGCCGTGATCATATTAGCCATTATCTATCTGATTTATATTTTCTGATAGTGCCTGTGGCGGCGTTAGAACCCAAATTCAGGGGTTCGGAACTCAATCAAGTCCGGTAGGGCCTGTATCCTATTTTGTTTACAGCTGCCAGGGTTTAGCAGGAACCTATTTGTTAAATTAGAACGATTTCTCAAAGCACCGCCGTTGAAGCCAGGTCGCAAGAATTTGTTCGGCAAGTTCTGGTCAATTTGAACCACGAGGCGGCAGCTCCTCGCGAAAATACCCATTTTGGTGTATTGCCGTTCCATTCCACGTTTTCGACATTGGTCTAAAAATAGACTGCTATGAAAATCGTTTACCTCGTTTGCGGCTTTTTGTGCTGTACAGTTATCTCCGTACGTTCGCAAGAGCTTGCCCGTCAGGTAGTCGCGAATACGGGCCATAGTGCCACGGGTGGCTACACGATCTTTCAATATACCATCGGTGAGCCACTTGTTACCACACTGAGCGTCGGTCACCTGTTACTTACACAGGGATTTCAGCAACCGGAAGTGGCGGGCCCTGTAAAACCGCCTGAATCTCCGTTTGTTTCCGATTTGATTGTTTACCCGAATCCCGCGTCAGATCAGGTTAATCTTGAGTTCGATTTGTTACAGGATGGGCGCGTGGTGTTCATGCTGGTTAACAATGCGGGGCAGGTGGTGTTTTCAAAAACCGCCCAAATGCTGTCGGGGCGATTGACCTATACGTTGCCTCTCAGTAGTTACGCTTCCGGGCTTTATTACCTCGTGATCCGTACCGGTTATCGCTCCTACACAGAAAAGTTGATCATCCAATAACCTTCAAGCAATCTGCCATGAAGAATCCGATTCTACACCTAGCCTACCTCGCGACGGTAGTCATGGTAATTCCCGTAGTGGCAACGGCCCAACTTGGAAACCGGACAATTACGACCGGAGCTTCCTTTCTTTTGTTGAGCCCGGACGCCCGGACGACAGGGGTAGCAGAAGCCAGTACGGGGCTTTTGCCGGATGCCAATTCGGTTTTTACCAATGCGGCGAAACTAAACTTCGCAGGCGATAAAGGAATAAGTTTCTCCTACACTCCCTGGATGCGCCAACTGGTAAAAGATGAACATTTGGGTTATCTGTCTGCTTTCCATCGGCTAAGCTGGCGCGAAGTACTTGGCGTTTCTTTCAAGTATTTGGATATGGGTGAGATCAATTTCAGGGACGAGATGGGAAACCTGTCACAACGGTACAATGCGGGAGAGGTTTCCATTGACGCCAGTTACTCGCGTCTTCTCGGTGATCACTTTGCAATGGCGCTTACTGCTCGCTATGTCCATAGCAATTTGGGTTCAGGGTCTTTCAACGGATTGGATATGGACCGGGCAAATGCATTCGCAATGGACATTGGGGTGTATTCAGAAAGGAGCTATGTCAATTCCAAACAATTCAGCAAGCGATTTGCCTGGGGCATCAATCTGAGTAACATTGGCACCAAACTCAACTATACCAATGCGAAAGAAAGTTTTTTGCCGATGTATCTGCGGCTGGGTCTGGGGTACGGGTTAAACAATGATCCGGACAATCGGCTGACTCTCTTGTTGGACGCCACTAAGCTTCTGGTTCCTTCCCGGCCGAAGTATCGGGTGAATGAACAGGGCAACGTAACGAATGAAATAGAAAAAGGCAAAGATCCCGATCGAAGTGTGCCCTCCGCTCTGTTTACGTCTTTTTTCGATGCTCCGGGAGGTTTTTCGGAGGAACTGTCGGAAATAGCGGTTTCCGGCGGATTCGAATACTGTTATTATCGGCGGTTTTTTATCCGCTCGGGCTACTTCTACGAACATCCCGAGAAAGGCAACAGACAGCATTTCGCGGCCGGCGTCGGGTTCCGTGTCCAATCTCTCCAGATCGACATCGGTTACCTGGCACCTATGGCCCGGCGCTATACGGTACGTAATGAATTGAAATTTACAGTTAGTTTTCATCCTACGAACCTCTTGGATGAACCGTGAGACACTTAATCAGCAAAAACGTAAGAAATATGAAAAGACAGACTATCTATTCCATGTTAATCGCTGTATATGCGGTAATTTTAGTGACGCATGTGCATGCGCAAACAGGTGAAAGCAAGGTTTCGGAACAAAGAATCCGGAGACTGCTCTCCAAAGACGGCACAGAAAATCCGAATATTCAGTTCGGGCCGGTCGCCAGAACCAAGGTACAGACGCTTTCAATTAGTCCCCAACGGGAGTTGTCAGTGAATTCACCTCAGGAATTACGGGCCCTAATTTTCGAAAATTATACGGCGCCCCGGACTAACGGGCCGGCTTTGAGGAGTGCGGCAACCCTGCAGCGGTCCAATAACGGAGGTGTAGATAAACTACCTTCGGAGTCGGAGGCAGAAGAAACCCGCCCGGACAAACCGAGTCAGCCTCCGGTTCAAACACCGCCGACACAAGGCAGCGCCAAAGAAGAGGAACGATAACCTTTAACTAACCAAATATAGCTATGAAACGGCATTTTCCTGTTTACGTGATTGCCTTACTGATATTGGCGGGTGTTTCGGCACAAGCCCAAACTGGACTTACAGGCATCAACTATCAAGCGGTTGCCCGTAACCTTGACGGAACCGTAATGGCTGACAAGCCTGTTGAGGTACGTATATCCATTATTGGTGGTTCGCCCACCGGGGCTGTACAATACCGAGAGGAACACAGCGTACGAACTAGCGCGCTGGGGCTTTTTACTTTGCAGATCGGCAAAGGAGATGCATCATTTGGCGCATTCACCGATATTCCTTGGAACGAAGCCAATCAATTTGTTAAAATTGAATTGGCGGTTGACAATGGTAGCTTCACCGATTTGGGAACCACACAATTGATGAGTGTACCGTTTGCGTTGTATGCCGCTGCCGGCAATCCAGGGCCACAGGGTCCTGCGGGTCCTCAGGGAGCGAAAGGCGACACGGGTGATGCAGGACCGGTTGGTCCCGTTGGTCCCGCCGGTCCTGCTGGCCCCCAAGGGGCAAAGGGCGATACCGGTGATCCGGGTCCAGCAGGCCCGGCGGGTCCGGTAGGTCCAGTCGGTCCACAGGGGCCACAAGGTCCAGCCGGAGCAGATGGGTTAGACGGAGCCACAGGTCCCGCCGGTCCCGTTGGTCCGGCCGGCCCCCCGGGCCCCGCGGGCAGCGATGCCACGATAAACGGAGTAGCGGCGGGAGGTGATCTTTCAGGGACTTATCCTGACCCGATGGTTGCTAAAATCCAAGGCACGCCGGTAAGCAATACGGCGCCTTTGGCCGGTCAATGGCTGCGATTTGATGGTACAGAATGGGCTCCCGCTGCATCGGGCGGTGGGGGATTTGTGCTTCCGTATGCCACACTTGAAAACAATGCAGCCACGCTGTTTTCCATAACGAATGACGGTGATGGGGTCTCCATAGAGGGGGTCAACAATACCACTACGTCCAATATAGCCGCCTTGAGGGGGATCGTGAGCTCAGCTTCGCCGGGGGGATTTTCCGCGGCTGTCCGGGGTATCAATAACGGCACCGGTGGATTGGGCATCGGTGTGTGGGGCTCACAGGGCGGGTCCGGTTGGGGGGTATATGGGTCTACACCGAATGGTCTAGGCGTGTATGGCAACGCCTCGGCCAATGGGACCGGTGTGTATGCCAACAGCAACACCGGCACGGGTTTGACGGCCACCAGTAACAGCGGGATTCCAGCAAGTATATCGATTTTCAACAATGCTAATAATAACGTCGCACTTCAAGCAAACACCGTGGGCAATGGAACGGTGATCAATGTGGCAACGAGCGGCAACGGAGCGGGCGTACGGGCATCAACAGGCAATGGCTTTGGGATCCATGGCATTACGACCGCACAGACATCAGCTGGTATCGTCGGCGACAACAATGGCGGCGGAGAGGCGGTGGTAGGTCGTACAACCAGCGATATTGCTGGAGCGGTCGTGGGCCGGAACGACGGAGGAGGGTATGGTGTGCGGGGGTTTGTTGCAACGAATACGACAGGTACGGCTATCGGCGTTCTGGGACAGGTCGGCTTGAACAACAGTACCGGTCGCGCAGGCAGGTTCGAGAATTTCAATCAAACGAATACCACGGGCAATACGTTGGAAGTTGAGACCAACGGCAACGGAAATATTCCGGACAATACGCAAGGTAATGCGGCGTCCTTCTTTGTAAACAATACTAATAGCGTAGGCGCTGCTGTGCGGGGTGAGGTGAATACCATCTTCGGTAACTTCGGTGCCGCGGCTATTTTTGGTGTTTCGTCGGGCACTGGCGGCAGAGCTGGCCTCTTCCATGCCTCCAACCCTGATGGCAACGGCGCGGCATTGATAGCGCTTACAGACGGCAACGGCAACGCGATTACGGCGAATGCGGGCAAAGACGGTAATGGTGTAGAGACCAATGTCGACGGTAACGGCAATGCCCTTTATGCATGGGTGCCCACTTTTAGTAATGGTCGGGCCGGCCGCTTCCAAAATTACAATGAAGATAATGAGAGCGACGTGATTACCGTCACGACAGTAGGGAATGGCACAGCGGGGAACTTCATGGTAGACAATATCCAAGGGACCTCTCCAGCAGTACGTGGTGAGGTCAATTCACAGTTTGCCAATTTCGGTACAGCCGGCATCTACGGCGTTTCTTCCGGGACGGGCGGTTATGCCGGGCTCTTCCATGCCTCTGATCCAGCCGGTAACGGCCCAGCACTGATCGCAATCGCCGAAGGTAGCGGAAATGGCGTTACCGCGAATGCCGGCGGTAACGGCGATGGCGTCGAGGCAACAGCAGATGGCGGCGGGAATGCCATTTTTGGTTGGACCCCTAATTTCGGCACAGGCAGGGCTGCTCGATTCTCGAATTTTAACAGCAGCAATGGACAACCGACGGTCCTGATCAACTCAAACGGCACAGGTAATACCCTTTTGGTGAACCATACCGGAGCGTCTGGTAACCTAGCTACATTCCAAAGCGGTGGCGTCAACGTTGCCCGGATCAACAAGGCCGGCCGAGGCTTTTTCAATGGAGGTACGGCGGTGACCGGTGCTGACCTTGCTGAGGCCTTTGACGTAACAGGCGATTTCGCGGCGTACGAAGCGGGCGATGTGTTGGTTATCTCTACGGATGAAGACCGCACCGTGGAAAAATCGAGCGAAGCTTACTCGGCGCTGGTTGTCGGGGTGTATGCCACTAAACCGGGCGTGCTGCTCACAGAAGAAACGATCGATACCGACATTTCGGACAAAGTACCCATGGGTGTGGTCGGGGTGATCCCGACAAAGGTATGTTTGGAAGGTGGAGCGATCAAGCGCGGAGATTTATTGGTGACTTCCTCACAACCTGGTGTGGCAATGAAGGCTGATCCCGATAAGGTGCGGGTTGGCCAGGTGATCGGAAAGGCCCTGCAGGAATATGACGACAATGGTATAGGCAAAATAAAGGTGCTGGTAAATGTCAAATAACGTACCTTTGCCGGTACGATGCGCATTTTAGCTTTTGATTACGGCACCAAGCGGGTCGGCATCGCGGTGACCGACCCGCTGCAGCTTATCGCCACAGCGTTGGATACCGTACATGCTAAGGATGTGTTAGCCTACGTGAAAGCCTACCTTGAGCGCGAACCGGTAAGCATGTTTGTAGTGGGTGAACCCCGCCAGTTAGACGGCAGCGAATCCAAGTCGGCTTCACATGTAAAAGGATTTATTCGCACGCTTCGTCGAACGTTTCCGGCCATTCCCGTAGAGACCGTTGACGAGCGCTTCACCTCGAAAATGGCGTCGGCTAGCATCGCCCATAGCGGGATGACGAAGAAAAAACGGCAGGACAAGGCGCTTATCGACAGTGTTTCAGCGGTACTTATCCTTCAGTCGTATCTCGAAAGACGGGACTTTCAGCGATAAACTTCCTACCTTTACCGGCACAAAATTCCAAAGATGCGCAACATCCATTTTTTTTCGGAAGATACGGATTACAAACCCAAGCACAAGACCGCACTGCGGGCGTGGATAAAAGAAACCCTCGATACGGAAGGTTATAAGGCCGGTGAAATCAATATCATTTTATGCAGTGATGCCTATTTATTGACAATCAATAGGCAATACCTTCAGCACGATACCTATACAGACATCGTGACCTTCGACAACAGCGACGCGGTAGGTATCATTGCTGGCGATATCTTCATCAGCATTGAACGCGTACGCGAAAATGCAGCAAAGTTTGGTGTCTCCGAAGCGGATGAGCTGCACCGCGTCATCATCCACGGTATGCTGCATTTATGCGGCTATGGGGATAAGAAGAAGGAAGATAAAATGCGAATGACGGAAAAGGAAGACTTCTATTTGGCACGAAGGGTTTTCAAGCAAGTATGAATACCTAACAAGCCTGCTGGCTTGTTAGGTGTCACATCACGGAAACGACTAAAACCGTTCGAACTGCGAAAAGAAAAAGTTGCCTTCGATTTCTGCATTTTCGTCCGAATCGGAGCCATGAATGGCGTTCGCCTCAATGGATTTTGCGTATTTGTTGCGGATGGTGCCGGCTTCAGCTTTTGCTGGATCCGTGGCACCGATCAGTTTGCGAAAATCTTCCACCGCATTGTCCTTTTCCAAGATCGCTGCCACGATGGGACCAGACGTCATGAAACCGACCAGCTCTCCGTAAAACGGACGCTCTTTGTGTACCGCATAAAATGCGCCGGCCGTTTCCTTCGAAAGGTGGATGTACTTCATCGCCACAATTTTGAACCCTCCCGCAATGATATCGTTCAGGATGGCACCGGTGTGGCCATTGCCCACTGCATCGGGCTTAATCATGGTGAATGTCTTATTTGTTGTTGCCATTATAATTATAAAAATTTTTGCAAAAGTAGAAAATTGTATGGCATTCACGAATACTTCTTTTGCAAAGGTTTACGAAAGGATAAAAAGATTTATATTGCACCCATTACGGCGGAATTAGGTAAATTTACGTTCATGAACCTGCATGAATTGCCAGTAAAAAACATACTTAGTGAAGCGGTCTCATTGATGCCGCTGAAACGGCAAATAAATCAATAATTATTTCTGATGAAAACACGATACTTTTCTCAAATGCTTTCAGCGCTCCTGCTTTTTGTGACAACAGCGGCCAATGCCCAACAATCTGTGGAAACAGAAATAGCAGCCATCATGGCCCGCTACCAAGCCATCGGCGCTGCCGTGGCTGTCGTTAAGGGACAAGACCTTATCTACAACCATTCGTTTGGCTTGAAGAATGTCGAGACCGGAGAACCCTTGGAAAACGGCGATGTTTTCCGTATTGCTTCCATTTCCAAGTCGTTTGTGACTACCGGAATCATGCAGCTCGTCGAAGCCGGAAAACTGTCATTGGACGATGACGTAAGCGATCTGATCGGTTTCCGCGTACGCAATCCCAATTTTCCGGATTCGGTGATTACCTTGCGACTGATCCTTTCCCATCGTTCGAGCATCAGTGATAAAAATGGTTATTTTACATTGGACGCCCTCAACCCGGACAAAGACCCGAATTGGACCAAGGCATACAACGCGTATGCTCCCAATGGAGGCTATCAGTATTGTAATCTGAATTTTAACCTCGCCGGCGCGATTCTGGAAAAATACGCGGGCGAACGCTTTGACCGGTACATTTATCGACATGTCCTGAAACCGCTGGGCGTGTACGGAGGCTATAATGTAGACGACCTGGATAGCAATCGATTTGTTACCCTGTATGCTTATGATGGAGAAGCTAAACGTTTCTTTGCCTCGCCCGAAGCTTACCGCTCGCGCGCCGAGGCGTTAAAGAACTATCGGCAAGGTTATAGCACGCCGGTTTTTTCGCCGACGGGAGGTATGAAAATGTCTGCAGAAGATCTTGCGAAGGTGATGACGATGCACATGCACTACGGCAAGGCAAACGGGAGGCGCATCCTATCGGAAGCGAGTAGCCGCGCGATGCAGACGGTCTTGACTCCGGAATCGGGCTATGGAATGTCGCTACGGACCATCGCCGACCTTATACCGGGAAAAGCCATGACGGGCCACGAAGGTGTTGCCTATGGTTTGTACAGTGCAATGTACTTTCAACCCCGGGAGCAATTCGGTATTGTGGTGATTACGAACGGATGCAACACCGGCTTTACGCATGGGGATGTCATCAACGATTTTCTGATGGAGTTGTACGACTGCCTGTACCGGAATTTCATTCAGTAAACGGTACGATGCAATTATAACGGTTGAACCGCCTGCTAAGAGGCATTTCGGCCTTTTCGAACACGAGATATGCAATCTCTATCTCGCTGATCTTCTCTATTTCGTAATTTTAAAACCTGAAACAAATCCCCTAGGAAAAATGTAAGCTATGGGCTGTTTCATAAACCGATTATATAATTATGTTAAAAGTTCTCAGTATCGCTTTACTATTGTTTGTTCCGGTATTATATGGTATGGGAAGGAAGCCGATTATAAGGATCGAAGTTTCAGCGGGATCAGTGGCCCATACGAATTTGCCGGTTAACGTATCCCTCGCTGAGCTTGGAATCTCCTCGGTCAAGAAAATCCGTTTGGTGGAAATTGCTGAGGGCAGACGGGTGGAAAAGCCATTTCAGGTGATTAACAATACAGAAACACACATATATTGGAAGTTGGATGGCGTAACCCCTGCGGGATCGGTTCGAATCTTTGAATTTGAGAAGGGGACGCCGACCGAGGTGCCGTCTACATTGGCCGATAAACAGCTGGACGACCTGGTGTTGAAGCGGCAGGATAAACAACCCTTGTTAACGTATCGTTACACCGTAAAAGCACCACCCAAGGGGGTAGACCCTCTGTACGGCCGCGGTGGTTATATTCATCCGCTGTATACGCCTTCCGGAAAGGTGCTTACCCGGATTCAGCCTCCCGATCATTATCATCATTACGGTATCTGGAACCCGTGGACGAAGATCAGTTACGATGGCAAAGAATACGATTTATGGAACCTGAAAGACAATAAGGGAACCGTACGTTTTGTCAAATTTGACCGGATAGTACAAGGGGCGGTGTTCGCAGGTTTTGATGCCGTTCACGATCACGTGATTTTTAACGAAGGGCAGGAGGAACGTATTATTCGTGAAAATTGGAAAATTCAAGTATTTCCCATGGATGAGAGCAGGTATACCTGTGATATCACATCCGAGCTTAAACCGACGGAAAAACTGGATGTGATTCTGAAAGAATACCGCTATGCGGGATTGGGCTTCCGGGCAACCGAACAGTGGACCAATCAGAACAGCGAAGTACGCACATCCAGCGGTAAGACCTGGAAGGATGCCGATGGGTCGCTCGAACGATGGGCAATCGTGTCAGGCGATCTTGGCGGTGCCCCGGGAGGCATCCTGTTCATGTCTTTTCCGGAAAATTACAATTTTCCGGAGCCGATCCGGGTATGGCCTTTTGACGGAAATGGCGGAAGGGGGGATCAGTTTTTTAATTTTTCTCCGACTAAAAACAAAGATTGGGTGCTGAAAGCGGGGCATACCTATACGCTGAAATACAGGTTGCTGGTTTTCGATGGGAGGCTGTCGGCAGATGAAGCGGAGTCTGCATGGCAATCATTCGCGCATCCGCCGGAAATAAAGGTGCAAAAGATATAGCTCCTTGCAAGGCTATTCAAAAAGCTTTAATGAGCAGGGCAATGAAAGTTGCTGTGCCGTGCGTTCTTTGTCAGGATATTTTATAAGGTCAAGCAGCATTTTCGCGGCTTTTTCGCCGATCACGTAGGGCTGTTCCTGTATGGAGCCCAAGGGTGGATGGTTCACGTAGTCAAAGAAAGGCAATGCCCCAAACCCGATGAGGTCTACCGAATGGATTTTCTCGGGGAATTGTTGGCGGAGGCACTTGATCACGTCGAGCATGATGTAGTCTTTAAAGCAGAGGATGGCCGTTGGCGGATGGTCTTGCAGGAGCAGCTTTCTGACGGCCGCATGTGTTTCCGATGCATTGAAGTTGGTTTCTTCAACCAATGATGGGTCAAATGGGATGTTATTGCGCAATAAGCCGTCGCGATAGCCCAAGAAACGCCCTTTGCTGGTTGACCAAGAGGTTGGACCGTTTAGGTAAGCAATGCGTCGGTTGCCTCGGGCGACAAATAGGGATACCGCTTCTATCGTAGCTTCGTAAACGTCGCTTACTACACTGTGACAGGCAATCACCGGCTTTCTGGCAAAATACACAACGGGTATACCGGCAAGTTCGAGGTTTTTCACATGCTGGAACTCTTTGGTTTCCTTAGAAATGGATATAAGCAGGCCGTCAATGGAACTGGATTGCATCACGGACATGAGCTCGACTTCACGGGTAAAGCTTTCATGGCTTTGACCAACAATCACATGATATCCCTGGGAAGCAACTACTTTTTCAAATCCGTCAAGTGCTATGGTATAAAAATGATCCATCAAGCTGGGAACAATGATGCCAAGGGTAAACGATTTGCGTTGTTTAAAATAAATGGCGGCACGGTTAGGGATGTAGTTCAGTTCCTTCGCTAGTTTTTTTACGCGCTGTTTGGTGCTGACTGCGATTTTCGGATAATCGCTCAATGCTTTTGAAACGGTAGAAACCGACAAATGCAGCCGGGCAGCGAGATCTTTAATAGTGACGGGTTTATTCAACATCAAGCTAAATTAGCAAATAAGGAGAGAAATAGTATGATAAGAACAAAAAAGGCAAACAACAAAAAAGGCAATAATTTTATGAGAAAACACGGTTTTTGCGCCCGGGCTTCTTGGCTGGCAATATTATTATCGGGCATCATCGTGCTATCTGTTCAAGAAACGAACGCGCAAAAGGTAAAATGGTCAAAGATAAAAGTGTTGGTTTATACCAAGAATGGAAAAGGTTTTGTACACGATAATATACCCAACTCCATCGTTGCGATCAAAGAATTAGGCAAGCAGTATGGGTTCGAAGTAGATGCCAGTGAAGACCCGGCTGTATTTACGGACGATAACTTGAAGCAGTATAACGTGTTAGTCTTTTCCAATACAAATAATGTGGTTTTCGATACAGATGCACAGCGGGTAGCGCTTATGCGCTACATACAAGCAGGGGGTGGTTTTGTTGGCATTCATTCGGCATCCGGCACCGAGCGCGATTGGAAATGGTTTAAACAGCTATTGGGTGCCAAGTTTTATTGGCATGATAAAAACCAACCCTTTACCGTGAACATTATTGACCACAATCATCCGTCGGTGGCACATCTTCAGAACAGGTGGCAGCGAAACCGCGGGGATGAATTTTATTACCTGAAAGAAATGGCCGTTAACCTGCATGTGATAGCCGTCAATGATGCAACGACATTAGCGGGGGAGAACCCGAAGAGGCTGGATACATTCGGGGACGTGTTTCCTTCCGTATGGTGTCATGAATTTGACGGCGGAAGATCCTGGTATACGTCGCTTGGACATAATAAAGAATACTATTTTGATGACGATTTCAGGGAACATATTCTGGGAGGCATCAAGTGGGCGATCGGCAGGGGCAAGAAGCTCGATTACAGTAAGGCGTACGCCACATCGCCACAGGACGAAGTTAAACACCGTTAAACATTATAAATTTTAGACTATGGATCGTGAGAACAAACATCTAGACAGAAGGAAATTCATCAAGCAGGCAGCGACCGGTTCTGCTGCCCTGTTTGCAGCCGCGGCATTTCCTTCGATTGTACCGTCGTCGGTCTTTGGGAAAAATGCACCCAGCAACCGCATACACATCGGACAGATCGGTTTTGGTCGGATTGCTATGACGCACGATTTGCCTGAAGTGATGAAGCATGATTACGTGCGGGTGATCGGCGTGGCTGATGTGGATTCAAAGCGTTTGGCACAAGGAAAGGCCTGGATCGAAAAATATTATGCCGATAAGGGGGGAAAGTCATCCATAGATGTGAAGACCTATAACGATTATAAGGATCTGTTGGCGAATACCGATATCGATGCTATTGTGATCAGCACGCCAGACCATTGGCATGCACAACCCGCCATGGAAGCTGCTATTGCCGGTAAACACGTATACTTGCAGAAGCCCACGGCCCTGACGATTAAGGAAGGACGAATGATGGCCGACGCGGTTAAGAAGACAGGTATTAAATTCCAATTAGGGAGCCAGCAACGGTCTGTCAGTCCCTGGCCTCAATTCCACCGTACGTGCGAATTGGTTCGTAACGGCCGCATAGGCACGTTAAAACGGGTGATAGTCGGGCTGCCCGGAGATCCCGCCGGCGGTAATCCGGCTGAAATGCCGATACCGGATAACCTGAATTACGACATGTGGCTCGGCTCCACACCGATGGTACCCTATACATTAGACAGAGTGCATTCACAGACGGATATTGGTTCCCGCCCGGGCTGGTTGCGCTGTGAGCAGTTTGGAGCCGGTATGATTACCGGTTGGGGGTCTCACCACATAGACATTGCCCATTGGGGCATGGGTACCGAGCTGTCGGGTCCGCTTGAAGCGGAAGGACGCGCTACATTTCCCACCACCGGTCTGTGGAATGTGCATGGAGATTTTGAGGTGGAGATGCTATACCCTGATAACGTGGTTATGCAGATCAGTGGCGCTAATCCCAACGGCGTACGGTTCGAGGGCACCGAGGGGTGGATATTCGTTTCGCGGGGAAATGTCGGTGTAACGGCTTCCGATCCAACCGCTGCGGGAGGTAAAGAACATGAATCGTTTAAAGCGAGTGACCCAAAGATCTTGCAATCTGAAATCGGCCCGAATGAAATCAAACTTTACAAAAGCCCTGAACAGCATACCAATTGGCTGGAATGTATAAAGGATGGTAACCAAACAATCAGTCACGCCGAAATTGCCCACCGGTCGGGCTCTGCATGCTTGATCGCCCATACGGCCATGAAACTGGGGAGGAAATTGTATTGGAACGCGAAGAAGGAGAAATACAAAAAAGACAAAGAGGCGAATAACCTATTGGCGCGAGACCAGCGCTTTCCATACGGCACGGAGTATGTCAAAGGACGGTAACAAGTAAACGGCAATTCGATCAGCACCCCGTTGGTCATTTGATCAAGGGGGCTGAGGTCTTGCAATAACATTTGCCGGCTACGGAAAAAGCAAATTCCGTCGGCCAGGGATTTCTATGCCTGAATTTTTCGGTTATCAAGAGCAGGCGCCTTGCGCATGCAAATTCCAAAACGGCCGTCCGACGATAAAAATGACCAATTAATACATAACTAAGCAAGGAGGTTTTTCATGACACACATTTACGGATTCTTCAACCGGAATACGATTGGTGGTCCCGTTAGGTATCCAACCTAGGTACCGCTGGATTTTATGAAGAGGCGATTATTTAAGTCAGTCGCCATTGATTTCGTCTAAATTTTAACCAAAAAACAAACCAATGAAAACGCAGTTAACTAGATTCTTTTTAGTGATATTACCGCTTTTTGGGGTACCGCATTTAGAAGCGCACGATCGTAAATTTTCTTTAATTAAAAATCATCTTTTTCAACGTGTTGTCTCGGGAACCGTAAAGAACGATGCCGGATTTGTCCTGGAAGGCGTAACGGTCGTAGTAAAGGGCACGGGGACGGGCACGCAAACAGATGCCCAAGGGGCTTTTAGCCTCGCATTGCCTGAGGGAGGAAATACGCTAGTTTTTTCATCTACGGGATATAGTACGCAGGAAATTCAAGTAGAACAGCGTACGGTTATTGATGTTACCTTACAGGCAGATATCCAAGACCTCGATGAAGTGGTCGTTATCGGTTATGGGACCGCAAAACGGAAAGATTTAACCGGCGCTGTTGCTTCCGTTCAGGCAGAAAAGCTCGAAACCCAGGCACCCCGGTCGGTACAAGACCTATTGCGAGCAAATGCTGCTGGGATGATTATCGGGCAGGGTAACCGAGCAAAAGGAGATGCCTCGCTGCTTATCCGTGGCAAGGGGACTTTGAAAGCCGGCAGTAGCCCCTTGCACGTTGTGGACGGTGTGATATTCGATGGTGCCTTATCGGACATCAACCCGAATGACATACAGTCCATCGATATTCTAAAAGATGCCAGTGCGTCGGCGGTTTATGGTGCCAAGGCGGCAAATGGTGTGGTATTGATCACGACGAAAAAGGGTCAGGTGGGAAAGCCAAAGATTTCGTTTAACGGAAATCTGGGTTTAGTGGAAAACGCAGGAATGCCCCGCGTCATGACCGGTGAAGAGTTCTTGGCCTATCGGTATGACTATGAAATGGGAAGACGGACGGAGGAATACCACCAGCAATATCCCGAGATGTTCGTGGACCCCCGGAAATTAAGTCAAGTAGACCCGTTGACTTGGTACAACTACGACCAAAATGATCCGGTAGCATCCGTAACCGACGAACAGCTCACACGGGCTTGGCTGTCGAGGTTGGAACTCAAGACTCCTGAAATCGATAACTATATGGCCAATCGCCTAACCGATTGGCAGGATCTTGTTTTCCAACAAGGGGTTCAGCAAGATTATTCGGTCAGTATATCGAACAGAACAGATAACATCAATTATTACTGGTCAGTAAATCACGTGGACCGTGAGGGTATCATTGTCGGTAATCGGTTCAAAAACCTACGTTCCAGACTAAACTTGGAGTCCAAGATCACGTCTTTCCTCCGTGTTGGTGCCAATGCCAATTTTGCAACACGGAATGAAGGTTTCTTAGAGGCGAATTGGGCACAATCGGCGGTGATCTCGCCGTATGGATCAAATAACATCGACGATCCCGCCAGTCCCTATCGAAGGCTGCCGACAGGTGATCCAACGCCCCAGAATCCGTTTTTTGACAACTTGTATAGAGACCGGGTGGATCAATACAATACCTTGAATGCAAGTCTGTTTGGTGTGATAACGTTGCCTTTCGGTATCGAGTTTCAGTCGAACTTTACCCCTTCGTACGTATGGCGGGAATACTACAATCACGAATCGTCGCAAAATCCGGAGTGGGCCAATAGCGGCGGTCGTTCCGAACGCACATTTGAGAAAACCTACAATTGGCAAATTGATAATGTGTTGAGGTGGAACAAGCGGTTTGACATCCACAATTTCGAGGTGACCCTATTGCAGAATGCTGAAAAGGGTCAGTTTTGGCGGACCAAGGCCACCGCATCAAACTATAGCCCCAGTGATATCCTTGGGTGGCATCGCCTGCAGGCCGGGGCGGTACCGTTGAACGAAAGTGACGATACCTACCGCACGGGTGATGCCCTGATGGCACGGTTGTTTTATTCGTTGCATGACCGCTATATGCTGACGGCCTCCGTGCGCCGCGATGGGTATTCGGCATTTGGCGCGCAAAATCCGCGCGCTACTTTTCCGGCGTTGGCTTTCGCGTGGAATTTTTCTGACGAAAAGTTCATGGGCGGCACGTCCAGCTGGCTGGATTATGGAAAGCTTCGGTTGTCGTGGGGGCGTAACGGTAATCGGGACATCGGGCAATACGAGGCACTCTCTGATATGACGTCCGGCCTGCATCCCTATATCGATCAAAATGGAAACATCTACCTTTACTCCCAGCTCTACGTCAATCGTATGGCCAATTTAGGGCTTCGGTGGGAAAATAAGTCATCCTATAACCTCGGGTTGGATTTCTCGTTGTTCAACAATAAGCTCGGTGCAGCGCTGGATTTCTATACCTCTACCACGTTGGATTTGCTGGTAGACCGCGCACTTCCGGAAATTATCGGATTCAACAGTGTGGCCGCTAACCTGGGTGAATTGGAAAATAAGGGATTTGAGGTGGCATTGAACAGCCGGATTATTGAGCGCGAAAAATTCAATTGGAACGCCTCTGCCATCTTTATGCTCAATCGGACGAAAATTAAAAAGCTTTATGGCGATATGGTGGATGTGTTGGATGCTAATGGCAATGTAATCGCCCAGCGTGAGGCCGACGATATAAAAAACCGCTGGTTTATCGGCCAGGATCCGGATCGAATTTGGTCCTATGAACGGATTGGCGTGTGGCAAGTCGGCGAAGAGGATGCCGCGGAACGTTATGGACTGCAACCGGGCGATTTTAAATACAAAGATCAAAACGGGGATGGGGTAATGACTGACGAAGACCGCATCTTTCAGCAATGGACAACCCCGAGGTTCAGGTGGTCACTCCGCAACGATTTCCGTTATGGGAATTTTGATTTTTCATTTTTCGTCTATTCCAATTGGGGGCACTACGACACCTACAACCGCGCCGCCAATAATGCAAATTTTGCCGACAGAGCCACGGACTATGCACAACCAAGGTGGACACCGGATAATCCGATAAACGATTATGGTCGAATCGGTTCCAAGAACATTGGATCCAATTACGTATCGCGATCGTTTATCCGCCTGGATAATGTCTCGCTTTCTTACGCTGTGCCGGCTTCCTTTCTTCAGTCAATCAATATCCAGAATTTACGGATATCGGCTACCGTACGTAACGTTGCTTTTTGGGCACCTCAATGGACGTTCGGCGATCCGGAGTCGTATGATAACGCGGATTTGGGAGGTATGCCCACTCCGAGGACCTACAACATGAGTATCAATTTTTCGCTTTAACCTGAAAAACGCAAAAAGATGAATAGCAGAAAGATCTATAAAAAAACACTCTGGGTGTTTGTGACCACGGCCTTTACCGTTGTCAGCTGCAGTAAAGACTGGTTAACTCCTAAGCCGCTGTCATTTTACGAACCCGGAATCGCATTGTCCAATGCGGAGGGAATGTATTCCGCACTTACGACGTTAGAGCGGAATATGCGGCATGAATATTTTGGCGATAATGCACCAATCTTAACGGAGATTATTCAGTCAGAAGTCGCAGTTGAAGGCACCACAGACAAAGCGGGTCCGCAAATGGACATGGATGTGGCATTGCTGCCGGATGCGCAATTGAATCATACGGATTTCACAAAGGTAGGTTGGTACTGGTATGAGGGCTATAAAGGAGTTAAATACGCCAACACAATCATATCGCGTATCGATAATGCTGAATTCGGAAGCGAGGGGGAACGCAATGCGGTTTTAGGATCAGCCTATTTCCATCGTGCATACCGTTATTTCAAACTAACGCATCAGTTCGGTGATATACCCTATCTGGATTGGGAAATCGAAGCACCTAAATACGATTTCTATTCATACGACAGGTGGGGAATTTTGGAACGGATGAAGAAGGATCTCGAGTTTGCGTACCAGTGGGTGCCCCAAGTAGTAGATCGCGGTAGAACCTCTAAAGCCGCATGTGGTGTTTTACTTATGAAGGTTTGTATGGTGCTTGGCGATTTTGATCGTGCAATCGCGGTTGGCAAAGAGATTGTTGGGAAGCATCCACTGATGAGGAACCGTTTTACGCCGAATCAAGGGAAACCGAACACCAATTTGATGTTCGACCTGCATAGTGTAGAAGCAAAATTGGATATGTCCAATACGGAGGGATTGATGTATGTGGTCTCTTATCCCGAAGAGGAGGGGTCAGATCGTATTCAAACGATGCGGAATGCCGTTCCCTTTTGGAATAGTGGAAATATCAAAACACCGGACGGACAGACCGGTACAAGTATCGCACCGGCGGCAGGCGAAACAGATCCTGAAATGGATTTGAATAAGTCCTATGGCCGGGGTATCGGTCGTCTGCGGCCAACCTGGTATTTTACCAACGAGATTTGGCGTGCGGATAAGGAAGCGAACGATCTGCGTGGTATTCGCAACCGGGATAGCTGGAGGCGCATGGAGGATTTGAGGTATAACGCACCCGGATTGAAGACCAGTGGAAGCCCGTGGTATGGAAAAAACTTTGAAAAGCCCGCAAGTATGAGTGTGGAAGACACCATACGGACCTGGTTTTCTTGGCCGCATTACAAGCTGTTTGTACCCGACCCCCTGCAGACTCAATGGCAAGGCGGAGAAACCCCGTGGTATATCTATCGATCGGCAGAGGTATACTTGTTGTTAGCGGAGTCATACTATTGGAAAGATCAATTTGCACTCGCCGCAGAAGCATTGAATGAAGTACGTACGCGAGCGGGTGCCGAACCGTTAACCGCAGGTGATGTCAATATCGGCGAGATACTGGATGAACGGGCCCGGGAACTTTATTACGAAGAAAATCGCCATATTGAATTAGTTAGAATCTCCTATATCTATGCTAAGACCGGAAAGCCGTGTGAGATTTTTGGCGGCCGTACGTATACCCTGCAAAACCTCAGCGGCCCGGGAGGAACGGGGGCTAACGTTAAACAAGAAGGCGTTAATTTTTGGTACGACCGCGTCGTGGCACGGAGTAACTTCTACAATAAAGGGGTGAAACACAAATGGGCCGAATATAAGGTGAGTGTACATCACATATTATGGCCGGTACCCGCCAATGCGATCAATACGAACATCAAGGGCGTTATTAATCAGAATATCGGATATCCGGGTGCGGAGCGGAATGTGGAGCCGCTCCCGGTACCGGAAGAAGGAACGGTTTTGGGACCACAGGCTGGTGAATAACGGGTGCATTTAGCACCCTAATCGGGCGGTACGCTTTTATTTACTATGCGGCCGCTCGATTTTTCTGTTTGTGACATACATGCGTTGTTGCAGGTTATATGGATTGCATTATAGTTATTTATCCGTACCTTTGTGGCAGGATGGCTTATCAGTTACAGGTAACGATCGATAAAGATTCGGGATTTTGTTTCGGGGTGGTCTATGCCATTGATATGGCTGAAGAGATACTCGAATCAGAGGGCTATCTGTATTGCCTTGGCGATATTGTACATAACGATGAAGAGGTCGCGCGACTGGAGGCAAAAGGCTTACGCATCATCAACCACGAACAACTGCCCGAATTAAAAAACGAAAAAGTATTGATCCGCGCCCATGGCGAAGCTCCCGAGACATATCGCATTGCTTTGGAGAATAACATCACACTGATTGATGCCTCCTGCCCCGTTGTACTGAAACTTCAGAACCGTGTAAAGACCTCCTTTGACCAACAGGAAAAAATTTTGATTTATGGCAAGCATGGCCATGCGGAGGTCATTGGCCTGCAAGGACAGACCAACGGTGATGCGATTGTTTTTCAGGACATTGCTGAGTTGGACGGAATGGAGCTGCCGGATCGCTTTACGTTATACAGCCAAACTACGAAGAGTGTCGACAAGTTTTATGCGATTAAGGATGAATTGCTCAGCCGGGGATACGACGTAAAGGCCAATGACACGATTTGCAGGCAAGTATCGAATCGGTATGAAGACCTCGGTGATTTCGCCCGGAGGTACAATAAGGTTGTATTTGTCTCGGGAAAAAAATCTTCCAATGGGCGGGTGTTGTATGAGGTCTGCCTGAAACACAACCCCAACAGCTACTTTATATCCGATCCTTCTGAATTGAAACCTGAACTGTTCCAACCCAACGACACCGTAGGTGTATGTGGCGCTACTTCCACCCCGATGTGGCTGATGGAACAAGTGAAAACGGTATTGGAGAGCTATTGATGGATCGCTGTGTCCCTTCGCGTCATCTGAACATCAAAATGCCCTAGATGCTATTAAGCCGCGGATATAAATCCGTACCTTTGCCTTTGATGAGTAAACCGAGAAAGGGAATTTTATTAGTCAATCTGGGCACCCCTGATAGTCCTTCTGTAGCCGATGTTAGGCGGTATTTAGTCGAGTTTTTGACGGATGGCCGGGTCATTGATATTCCAGCGTTGCGTCGAAATTTGTTGGTTCGGGGAATTATCGCGCCATTTCGGGCACCTAACTCCGCCAAGCTATACCGAGCCATTTGGGATAAAAAAACAGGTTCTCCGCTATTATACTACAGTGAACTTCAACGGCGGTTATTACAGGAGCGGTTGGGGACTGATTATCACGTTGAACTGGCGATGCGGTACCAGAATCCGTCGATTGCCGCGGCTTTAGACAAGCTCAAGCCGATGAATCTGGAAAGTATCCGGGTAATCCCATTGTTTCCACAGTATGCTTCGGCCAGCACCGGATCGGTGATTGACAAGGTAATGGAACTGATTCGGAAATGGCATGTTTTTCCAGCGATTTCTTTCGTCAATGATTTTTATGAAAATGAGGCGATGATTGAAGTCTTTGTGGAAAACGCGTTGAAACACCAGCCGGACACGTACGACCACGTTTTATTCAGTTATCACGGGCTACCGGTAAGGCAGTTGACGGATGTAGAGGCTTCCGGAACCCATGATTGCGAAAAGGCGGGTTGCCGGGGGCGTATTTCGACACATAACCGGTATTGTTATCTCGCGCAATGTTATGCGACCACGCGCCTATTGGCCCAGAAGCTTCAGCTTGCGGGGGACGGATACACCGTGTGCTTCCAATCCCGTTTGGGTAAAACGCCCTGGATACAGCCGTACACAAGTGACGTACTCGAGGAGGTGGCGGCAAAAGGGAAAAAGCGATTGCTCGTTTTTTGTCCCGCTTTTGTCGCTGATTGCCTGGAAACTATCTATGAAGTTGGCACAGAATATGCAACAGAATTTAAGAATCTGGGTGGCGAACACGTGCAATTGGTTGAAAGCTTAAATGTGCATCCGCTGTGGATCAAGGCATTGCAGCAAATGGCGACTGCGTCAACCTAGAGTCAATGTTGGGGCGACAAAATGTCAGCCCCGGTGAGCGAGGAATGCATTCATGATTATTTTTAACACAATTATCCTGCTCTTGATAGATTTTTATATCTACAAGGCATTGCGGTCCACGCGGTTGAAATGGGCGGCTTCTCCGATTTTTCCGAAAGTGTGGTGGGGATACAGCATGTTGTTGGTTGGTGGCGTTTTCGTAAGCGTTTATTTCAGCATCCCGTTGATGTTCCGTGCGATTATCCTGGTAGCTTTTTTCCTGACCTTTGTGAGCAAATTTATGTTCATTTTGGTGTTGTTGGCGGATGATATCCGGCGGGGGGGTGTATGGTTAAAAAGGCAATTTGTTCCCAAGGGAGCAATAGCTGAGAAAGCCGATTCGGCGCCTTTGCCCGAGCGACCAGAAAAGGGCATTAGCCGGTCGGAATTTTTAACCAAGGCGGGGGTTCTCGTCGCTTCGTTGCCCATCGCCCCCATGGGATGGGGGGTTATTTCGGGCGCCTATGATTACCGCATCCGTCGGCAAAAACTTTACCTGCCCAATCTTCCCCAGGCGTTCCACGGAATGAAAATCGGCCAGTTGTCGGATGTTCACTCCGGTAGCTTTTACAACCGAAGGGCCGTTCTCGGAGGCGTGGAGATGCTGCTGGCGGAGAAGCCGGACGTTATTTTTTTCACGGGGGATTTGGTCAATAATGTGGCTAATGAGATGCGTGAATACCAAGATATATTTGCCAAGGTGAAAGCCCCGTTGGGTGTTTACTCCACACTGGGTAACCACGACTACGGAGATTACCACTTCGGTCCGGACGCTTCGCCCGCGAAGGCAAAAAACCTTCAGGACCTCAAGGACACGCACCGGATAATGGGCTGGGATTTACTGCTCAACGAAAACCGAAAACTAACCGTAGATAATGAAGAGATTGGCATTATTGGCGTAGAAAACTGGGGTGCGGGAAAGCGGTTTCCGAAGTTTGCAAAGCTGGATGACGCGTTGCAGGGCACGGATGATCTGCCGGTAAAATTATTGTTGTCACACGATCCCAGCCACTGGCGTGCGCAGGTGCTCGGCAGACCCGATGTGGACGTCATGTTTGCCGGTCATACCCATGGCATGCAATTCGGCGTGCGTATGGGCAGCATCCAATGGAGTCCGGCCCAATACATCTACAAGGAATGGTCCGGATTATACCGCGAAGGCCATCAGCAGCTCTACGTGAATACGGGATTCGGTTTTCTCGGCTATCCGGGTAGAGTAGGCATCTTACCGGAAATAACCATTTTCGAACTTATAAAAGGGTAACAAGTTCCTAATCCTGTAAGACCATCGTGCCTATCTTATAGCGTTTTTTGCCATCATGGTCGGGATAGGGAAGTTCGTATACGGGAGAGCCATCTCGTTCCCCCACTGAAACGTACAGATCGTAAGTGCCGGGCAAGCAGGCACGAGAGAAAATACCTTTCCGGTCCTGATGAGCAGGGGCGATAACGAAAGTTGACGACAACGCTTGCTCCGCATTTTTGTCGGGAGGGGAAACCGGAAGGTTTTTTACGTTAAACGAAGTATCGGTCAGTACGGAAACAATCCCACCTTTTTCGTCCTTGAGTGTGAAACAGGGATAGCCGCCGCCATAGCACGGCGCCACCCCGGCATTCGCCCATTTACTCTGGATGATAAACGGCTCCCCTTTCCTGATGACGGATGGCCAGGCAATTTCGGGCACCTGCAGGCGGTACCCGATGCGTCGGTTTATCCGGGCAATTAGTTCTTTGTTCTTTTCGTAGAATATATCCGGCCACCAGTGGATCGAGAGGAATGAGGCATGATATTCCTCTACCGCACGCAGCAGGAGCTCATCGTCCCACGCGCCCCGGTCGACCGAACCTCCGAAATGTTCATGTTCCAGTACCACGGGAAGTGTAGGCCAGAACAGTTGGGCCATTTCGCTGTGGTACCAATGGTTGGGTTCCGGCTGTACGAGGATGCTGTCATCGTGGATAGATACTCCACGGGAAAACGCGTAGTCAGTTATCGGGAACCGCTCGCCCCTGAGGTCGTGTCCCACGTAATCGTCAGAAATACAAAGAAGGGTGTTTTTAAAATGACGCCGGTAGAGATCGATCATTTGTTTCTGCGTCTCATATCCCCATGAATGGCCGTGTTTCGGTGTAGTGAGTACGGTATGCCCTTCTCCCCACATGCCGTAATGGCCGACAAATACATACGCAATATGCGGGTTGTTGTCGTACCTTTCCGCAAGTATCCGGACAAAGTTCTCCACCTTTTCAAGGAAAATCGGGTCGTCATAATTCGGTTCCAGATAACCGTCCACTTCGTAATGCTCCGCGCCTGCGTCGAAAACCCAGCGCGGGGTCCCTGATTCCATCCAGTTCTCGGTAGCCGTAATGCAAAGCGCTACCTGTCCGCCCTGGTCGATCCACCGTTGGGCAGGCGTATCAAGTATTTCCCAGACGAAATTGTTCTCTTCCGGCTCAATAAAAGCCCAGGGGAGACGGAGGAACACCGTGTTCATTCCGGGGAAATAACGGACGGTGTCGGAAGGTGCAAGCTTGGATCCATAATTTTGATACAGGTTGGAATAGAAATACGTTACCCATCCCATCCCGGGATTGACGAGCGCCTCTCCGTGGTCGATAGGTTTCGCATGATGAATCGCTGTAGTACCCGAATCAGCTATCCGGGTGAACATAGGCTTAACCGTTGTTCGTGCGGGGCCAGTTTCGGGGCGCATTCCCCATAGGTCGGCGTGAAGTCCTGTGGCCAATCCGGCCGTCGCCAATCCAGCGGTCTTGAAAAATCTCCTTCGGTCGGTGTTCATGTTTTATAAATCGATTGATGTAAACTACACTGATAAGAGTCGGTTCCAGAGAATCCGATCAATAGTTGGCTATTTCGCCAGCCAACCAGTTCATGTGATCGATGAAAAACTGGCGGTCGCACGCTACCTCTTTCTCGTACGATCCCATCGGAATTCCTCCGGCACTCACGCGCGTATTCATGATATCCCATCGCTTGAAATTCAATTCCTGTGATTTTGCGATGAGGTGGGTCGTTTCTTCGATGTGCTGAAGGATGTCGTCGGTTACCGCGATGCTGTTCCATAACGCTTTCACTTTGGCTCGAAATTGAGGATCCTGCAGGATACGGTCGTAATAAAACGCGTTTGATTGCCAGACGTAATAGTCTGCAGGTCTCGGTCTTGCCCCATCGTACCACCCGATTCCGATAGACCACTCAAAATCCCAAACAGGTCCCATGGAAAGTTTCGAGCCATTCATATCTGGTTTAACCAGGTAGACATTTGTATCCATGTTGGCGAGAATATTCTGGAAGATAAACCACCGGGTGAAGCTCAATTCATCGATGTAGCGCCGATATCCGTTCACCGGATCGGTAAATGTTTCCGAGGCAAGCACGGACTCGAACTCGTCCATGTAATTTTTAATGTAGTGCCATTGATCTTCGGTCAGGTCGTCTTCCGGGTCAGGATTCTTAAACGAGTAACCGTACCCCCGTAATGCCGAAACAAAGTACTTCGGTTCCTGATCATAATATCCATCGCGCTCGAAAATAAAGCCTTCCTTCGGGATATCGATACGATTACTTCCCTGTTCAATCGCTTCGGTGAGCTGGTAATTTCCAAGGTATTCGCCATTGAGCACCACTTCCACAAATCGATCGTCAGGTGTCCATGGGAAGTGCATCAACCGGCTCAGCTGAAAGGCAATGCTTGTACGAAGCAGCGTCTTGTCGCAGTAGTTGGCGAGCAGGACCCAGTCCTTTGCCTCTTCCATTCCCAGAATAGAGGCCTTTTTATCCAGTTTCAGTTTATAGGGTTTCTTTGGATAGGTCCATGTCGCATTACCCCTTCCCTTTATTCGCAGGGAGTTCTCTGAAATTATTTTCCCTTCTTTTTTGATAGTCAGGTTGGCGTTGACATACGCATCTTTCGAATCGACCGATTTTTCATTTTCTGTCTCGATGTAAAGAACGGGAAGTCCGGTTTCGATCAGTTCATCGCTGAACGTGATCTGAAACGTCACCTCGCGTTCGCGCGCCCGGACGGTGACATCCGATGTTCCTTTTTTGAATACATTCCCGGTCCACTCCGTTTTGAAATGGGGGGTCGGCTTCCGTGTACTGTCGGTGTAGACTTCGGATAGCTCCAAACCGCTGAAATCCGGAGTCTCCCCGAGTTTGAAAACCGTTTTATCGGGTAGTTTTGCGAGTTCGGTATCCGTAAATATTTTAGGTGCTAACTTCTCCTTTTCGCAGGAAACATACAGGAATGCCAACACCCAAAGTATTATCTGTGAGAGGGGTATGTTAGGTTGTATTTTTTTCATAACCGTCAAAAAATCCACGCCCAGATACGCCGGTTATCGGCCGCTTAGCATGATGGGAAAATGATTTAATCAAACGGGATCTATAGGGAAGGGTTTGACCTCTACAAACCCTTCCTCTGTCAATGATTAATACGTTGTGATTTCGCCGAAGTACGTCCAAGCCCCACCTCCCCAGTTAGACGCGACTTCTACTTTCAGGTATCGGCCCGCTTGCGGGTTTGTCGTCTTGTAATCCAGTTCTTTCGAGTAGTCATTCGACATTTCCGCGAGGTCGAGGATCGGGGTCCAGTTCGTGTTATCTTCACTGACGGAAAAGATCACGTGCTTGGGTTCCATCCCATGGTCATCCTGTCGGTTCCATATCAGGAATCCCTTGATGGCCGGCCTCATCTTTTTCATATCGACGACAAACCATTGCGGCATTCCGTTTTTACTGCCATCGAAAGGTTCGCTGTGCCAGGTCGTGCTTTTGTCGCCGTCAAAAATTTTACTGACGGCCCAATCCGCATTCCATTGTGATTTATAGTCGATCACTTCCCAGGTACTCTTTTCCCAGTCATACTCGCCGGTTGGTTTCGCTCCGGCCCAAGTGGATACGTCGGCCACATATGTATACGGCGCTTCTGCCCAATTCGACAGTACGTTTACCCGAAAGTATTTGGCGACGACCTTTTGGGGCAATTCCAACACCTGCAGGGTGCGTGAAGCCGGTAATTCCGGCACATCAAGCACTTCCGTCCAGTTGGTACCGTCCATACTGGTTTCGAATTTTACGTGCTTCGGAAGCGCCTGTTGATCGGGATCCTGCCGGTTAATCCATGAGAATCCTTCGATGAGCTTGTATCCGTTCATGTTAATCGCGAACCATTGGGGCATTCCGGTTAATGCGCTATGCCAATAGGAACTCCGGTTTCCGTCGTACACGCTTTCCACCTTGAACTCTTCCTGCCATACGGACGACGAGCCATGGACCGTCCATAAGTTTTCGAGTGGAAGCAGTTCCACATCCCCTTTAATGACGAGGTAGACGGTTTTAAACGCTTCGTTGACCGGAATTTTTTCTCCCGTAGCGGATTGAATGGTCACTGGAAGGAGATAATCGTGTGCAAAGTCCACTAATGATGGCTGAACGGTTACCGTTGCGACATCGGATACCCGGTTACCATCTGGAATAGCAATCGAATTTTTGTCGAGCGACCAAGATCCATCGGGTAGCGGCAAATAACTGGTATTGTTCTCTGTATTATAACGATCTATCAACGTGTTGTCTACCACAAGATTCACGGTGATTTCACCCTGGTTGTAATTGGTCGTGCCACCGTAAGAGACCGACAGCGGATAGGTAAACGGATCATCGAGGCTGATGGTCTGTTCGATTGGGCTGTCTGCGGCTCCCGACAAGGATAGGAACATGAACTTTTCCAGCTCGATTGATTCCGCGTAAGGTTCACTACAGGAATTAAGTATGAGGATCCCGCACAGTAGGCTGAACACTAATTTTACAATACGTTTCATCTGTTTATTTTTTATTTTCCAGTTGTCAGTACTACGAACCTTTGATGATTAAATAGGAGCGCTTCTTAAAGTAAGCGCGAGCGTGAATACCATTATTTTAATCATGTCGGGTTCGTACACTCATTTCCTTTGATGCGATTAATTCCAACCCGGATTTTGCCAGTTGGTACCGGTGTGGCTTTGCATTTTATCGATTTCTCCCTGCGGGATGGGGTAGAGATAGAGCTTTTCCTTAAACGATTCGCGCTCGAATCCGATCCGTTCGTAGGTAAAGGAATCACCGCCCGCGCTCGTAATTCGCATTCCCGAGACGTAACGCTCCACATTCTCCATAATTTTCCAGCGGCGTACATCAAAATAACGATGGCCCTCATATGCAAGTTCAACCCGGCGTTCGTTGCGGTAGCGTTTCTCGAATTCTTCTTTCGATAGCCCAGCGGGTAAGTCGGGCATATCCACCCTCCGTCGGATGGCGTTGACCGCGTCACGTGCGCTCATGGACATTCCGTTGCCAATGTCGATGACGGCATCCGGGTTACCGGTCGACTGATAAGCGGCTTCCGCGAAGTTAAGGTACATTTCGGCCAGACGGAACATGCGGATTTCCCCGTCGGCGTCATTGTCACGTCCCGATTTCCAGTTGTTGTACTTTCTCAGGTAGTAACCGGTATGGGTAGCCCGCCGATCGGTAGAAGAGATGGCGTCTTTCCCACCTACATAGCTTTGAACGGGGTCGGCGGGAGTCGTTTCGACCCGTACGTTAATTTCCATATCTTTCACGTAAACGATACTTCCTGCATCCGCGCCGACGTCGAACCGCAAAGAGTGGTCGGCAGCGCCCCATTTCCACCAGCTCTCGCTTCTGTAGGAGGTAAGGTCCAATTCGAAGTCTATCCATTCGTCCGATTGGTGAAGGACCACATTTTCCGGGGTTGACTGTCCTCCGGCGGCGCCGGGAGACTGAAAAAAGAACTGGGCATTGGTGATCTCTTTGTTGCTTTTGTACTTGAATTTAAGCAATATCGAGCCCGAAGCAGCGTCAATGTCGGTACCCAGGGTAGTGGTGGGTGCATACGGATCGCCGCCGAGGGTTTCGATGCGAAAACCACCGTCTTCTTCCGTGACGGAGATATTGTTTCCGGAGGTGGTCATTTCCAGCGGATAGTGGTCATCCCGCGCGGGTCCGCCCGCAGCGCCCAAATCCCGTATTGCTCCATTGAAATAAACGGTTGCGTAGAAACGGGGATCCCTTCCCGCATAGGGGTTTTCCGGATCATAGCCCGATGCCGTGTTGATGATAGGTTGCAGATGCTGGGGGTCGGAATAACCGGTGATGGGGGGCAGTCCGGTAGCCTGCATTTCATAGCAATCGACCAGCTCCTGTGTCGGGCTGGCTCCTGCCGAACTTTGCCCGGGCGTGGAAGGCATACCGTGATTTCCCCAGATATTCACTTTCGGTCCACCGTAAATGGTTTCCTTATCGCGGGCGCGTTGCTCGTCGTGTTGCGTAATGAAATAGAGTTCATAGGTGTTTTGCGCAACCCCCTCGCCAGGAACCTCGGTCCAGAGTTGATAGCCATTTGCCAAAAGATTCGACAGTGCATTGCCGGTAATTTCAGCGGCATTATTCCAAGAATAGGTGCCATCGGCAAACAGCGGGCTGGCGGCGTAAAGTATGGCTTCGGAACGGATGGCCTGCACCACGGCCCGGTTCATAATCCAGTTTTCTCCGACACGCACCGTCCAAGAGAAACCTAGCGACGATTCCGGTGCGCTCATCGCGGCATCACAGTCCGCCAGTATTTGCGAAACAATGGTTGAAACCGGTGAGCGGCCATCTAGGCTGAAATCGTGGTCAATCTCGTACGATTCGGTAAGCAACGGAACCGCACCATAACGTTTGATCAACTGCAGGTAATAAAGCGCCCGGAGCGTATGCGCCTGCGCTTTCCAGGAAGAAATCTCGTCCTCGAGCGAGGCCAGCTCTTCGGCCGAAACACCTTCGATCCTTTTCAGAAAGATATTGCACTTGCGGATGGATTGGTAGATGGCACTCCATGGCTGACCGTCCACGTTGCCGTAATTGGCCGCAGAAAACGCATCCGCATACCATAAGGACGGGAGGGATCCCTGGAAAACCCTTTCTGAACTTTGTGCTTCGTCGGTAAGTGCCGAACGGTTGATATCGGGAAAGATCCGTGAATTGTAGCAGGAATTCAGGTATCCCCTTACTCCGTTTTTGGTTTTGAATAGTTCGTCGAGCGAGGAACGCCCGTCATATTCGAGTTCCAGCAAATTATTGCAGGAAGGAGTAAAACATGCCACGAATGCAATTATCAAGAAGATACTGTATCTTTTCATGATCATCAAATTTTAGAATTTAATACTTAATCCCACGTTGTACAAACGATATACGGGAATCCCTTCGATACCCCCATCGTAGTGTCCCTCCGGCCCATAAATGTCATGATCCAGTTTATCCCAAGTCAGCAGGTTTTGCCCGCTGAGGTAAAGTCTTATACCGTTGTATGCCTTAAAGGTATATCCCAATTCCAGGTTTTTTAACCGGAGATAGGACTTGTCTTCGAGAAAGAAGTTGCTGGCTTCATGGTTGGAATTCTTCTTAGCGGACAATGCAGGATACGTGATGTCCTCGCCATTGGCAAAGCGTTCGGCCGTCCAGGCGGTTTTATGCCATTCGGAATACATGCCTTCAAAGTTGTATTCTACCCGGCTATTGGACATGTCGATTGTCCAATAATCGGCTATTCCCTGGAAAAGAAAATTCAGATCAAAGTTTTTGTATTTAAATCCGCCGTGGAAAGCGTAGAAGAAGTTAGGTAAGGCTCCGTGTCCCATGGGTACTTTGTCTTTGTCATTGATCTTACCGTCGGCGTTGAGGTCATAGTATTTCAGGTAACCCGGCCTGGGGGTACCGATTTCATAGATCAGGCCGCTGTTGTCAATCTCCTCCTGGCTATTGAAATATCCATTGCCGTTATGGTCATCGACCCGGTAGCCCCATTGCTGCCCGATTGGATATCCTTCTTGACGGAGGCGGTAGGCGAAGTCTTCAGCCCGCTCGCTTTCGTCCCAGAAAATGACTCGATTTTTGTTGTAAGCGAACCATCCGCCAAAGGACAGCGTCAGGTTACGATTGATATCTCTCGTGAAATCGAGCGTCATCTCATACCCTTTGTTTTCAAAGACCCCAATGTTTGTCCTAGGATAGTTTTCCAGATTAACGCCCTGATATTCCGGTGTTCTTGATGTGGCGCTGGTGACCCCGTTTTCCGTCCGTTCGTTATACACATCGACCGATACCGTCAAATTGTTCAGCAGGGAGAGATCGATGCCCAGGTTCTTTTTGGTAATGATTTCGGGATCGAGCAGGGGATTGGCAACCTGGCCTTCGTTCACGTTATGGCCGCCCAGGAATCCAAGCCCGCCACCGGTTAACGTTACGTTGTCCAGGTATACGTACCTGCCTATTCCCCGGTCGTTGCCTGCTTTGCCCCACGAACCGCGGAATTTCAAGTAGGTTAGGATGGGGTTTTCTTTTAAAAACGACTCGTTGGAAGCCACCCACCCAGCGGAGATTGCAGGAAAGGCGGTGAAGCGGTTTTGGCTGGAGTATTGTTCCGAACCTGAATAGCCCAGGTCCAATTTGACCAAATACCGGTCGTCAAACCCATAAGTCACACCTACGCCGGAGTTTACCCGCTTGTAAGGCAATCCGCCGCCGGCTTTATTGAGGTGTTGGTAAAAACCGTAGGCCAGCGCGCTTACGTCGTGTATATTGTTGAACCGCCGGTGATAATTCAAGACACCTTTATAGTTCAGGTTGTAATAGAACTGGGTGCTGCTTCGGTACTGCAAAGGGGTATTGACCTGTGTCCGTATCTTTTCAAATTCCAACTCCGAATAATCTTTGGTACGCACCCATTCTTCATAGGTACGGTTTACGAACAGACCTTTGACCGCGTTGGTCTGGTAGCCATAGTTACCGCTCAGGCTCAATCCCGGCGTCACGAAGCTCAGGTCGAGTTTGGGCGCAAACTGTGCGTAAATATTGGTGACGGTGTACTGATCGTAACCGAGCCGGTTGATGACGGCCCATGAAGTAATCGGTTCGGTTTCCGTAACGACCACCTCTCCGCCTGTGACCTCACCGGTTTCGGGATCCTGTACCAACGGGGTGGTCGGCCCGTAATTATAGGGCGGTAAGGTGAAAAACCGATACCATATGCGCTTCGCAAACCCGTCCCAGCTGCCCCCATAGGTCAATTCCACCGCGTGCCCCCCCGGCGTTCTTTCCCGCTTGACATTTCCACTGAGATTCACCCCGATCGAGAAGTATTTCGTTAAGTTGACATCCACGTTTGAGCGGATGTTCGCCCATACAAAACTGTTGTTGGGGTTATAATCGGTGGTTGTCGGGTCTACCTTCCACATGCCATCCTGATGCAATACATTCACGTTGGTGTAGAAAACGGCATGGTCCCCGCCGCCGGTAAGATTCAGGTTCACCCGGTTCATATGCGTGATGTCTCTGGCATTCATTGCCCGCCAGTTATTGTTGGGAAAGTATGCCCGGTCTTCATCGGCGACGAATCCATCTTCAGCAACTTTGCTGAAATAGGAATACATCCCGTTGCCGTCGTTAAAACCTGCCTGATTACGCAGCCGCACGAAATCGGCCGAACTGATATGTGGTGGGGTTGTCGTCCTTTGTTCAAACGTATGGTTAATCTCAGCGTCTATTTTCAGGGGCTGTTTTACACCCCGCTTGGTTGTGATGACAATCACACCATTCGCGCCATGAATCCCGTACAATGCCTGGGCGGATGCATCTTTTAATACGCTGATGGATTCAACCTCGTTGGCAGTGATGTATTCGAAAAGCTCATTGGCATTGTAATCATACGGGAAGCCATCGATGACCACCATCGCTGTCCCGCCGTTTGGAGAAGAATAACCTCTCACCCACAGTTCCGTGTTGGTTCGTGCCGGTTCCGAATAGGTCTCACGGGTGAACACTCCCGGTAGGCGTCCGGCAAGTGACATGGAGAGGTTACCGACCGGAGAACGACGTAACTCGTCACTCGTCACCATAGCTGTTGAAGCGGTGACCTCTTTCTTCCGTTGGGTATAATTACCGAAGTGCAAATTTTCATCCAGGTCATACGTTTCGGCACGTTTCAGGGTCACATTCAGTACCCCTTCGGTAACCTCATGGGTTTGCGACAGGTATCCGTTCAGTGTGAAGGCGACGTATTTGCTCCCGTCGTCTATTCGCACTTCATAATTACCGTTCTTGTCGGTCGCGGCAACGTTTTTGCCGTTTTCTGAGGCAACGGTTACCCCTTGCAGTATGGCGCCATATTCGTCTTGGACCGTCCCGGTGACCTGTGCTTGAAGGAGTCCCACCCACAAAAGCATCGAAACGATCGGAAATACAGCTTTATATGTTGAATTATTCATAAATGAATCTCGTTTGAATTAACAATCAAATTACCACCCCGGGTTTTGCCAGTTCTCCCCGGTCAGACCTAACATGATGTTCACATCATCCAGGGGTATGGGAAACCACAAAAACTTCTGCGAGTAGCTCAAGCGCTCGCGTGACACCGGCCCCCGGGCATACGTGTACGTTCCGTCTGCCTTGCGGGTAATACGTGCTGCGGTAATCCACCGATCGGTTTTCTCCAGATTTTCCTCGGGTTTATGCCAGCGACGGACATCAAAGTAACGATGTGCTTCGAATGCCAGTTCCACCCGGCGCTCATTACGGATGCGAAGCAGGAGCTCATCTTTGGAAAGCCCCTGCGGCAGGTCGCGCATGCTTACGCGCCGGCGAATGGCGTTGACTGCCTCATAGGCTTCGTTCAGGTGGCCGGCTTCCGCCGCTGCTTCCGCAAGATTCAGATAAATCTCGCCTAGTCTCATTACTTTCGGATAGGCCATGCCAACGTTCACGACTTCCTGTCCGGTATTTGGATGGAGGAATTTCCGCAGGAAATAGCCGGTGCGCGTAGCTTTCCGAGTGGTTGGGTGCTTGCCTGTCTGGGGTTCGCCTTCCCAGGTCGCAATCACCCGCGTGCGATAGCCCCTACCTGCGGGATAATTTTCGGCGCTTTCCATAGTTTCGTCGAAAGGCCAGTAGCACTTGCGTTTTGAGCCGTTGTAGTAGATGGACGCATAAAATCGGGGATCGCGGTTTTCGTACGGGTTTTGCTCATCATAGAGCGTATTGTTAGGATTAAAGTTGGGTTGTAAATGGGTAACTTCATCCTGGTATGGTTTCGCAAGGTTCAGAATCGGTTGCCCATCGATGGTTTCAAAACAATCTACGATTTCCTGCGACGGACAGCTGCCGGCCTTGTATCCCCCTTGGGCTCCTACGCCTTCTGTGCCGAAACCGTCTTGGCCTGCATTGGTTTGATAAATCGTTTCCTTGTCGGTCGGATTGCTTTCGTAAGCCATGCTGTTGCAGAAATACTCATTGAAAAGCTTCGCGGCATCGTTGGGCAGAAACACGTCCGGGTTGTCGCTCCAAGACGGGAAATTGACCTTGTTGTATAATTCGTATCCATTGGCTTTCAGATTTTCAAGAACTTGTTTATTAATCTGATAAGCCTCTTCCCAATAGTCGTTTCCTTCGTTGTACAACGGACTTGCTGCATAGAGCGACATTCTCGACTTAATCCCTTCTGCGACGGCTTTGGTAAGTCGGAACGCCTCGGCACCGGAAGTGATGCGCCAGGGCAATTCCGGAGTCGACAGCGCGGCATTGCAGTCTTCGATGATAAATTGCACCACATCGTAATAGGAGCTGCGAACGGTTTGGGAAAAATCATCTTCGTAACCGTGGGCTTCCCTGACGATCGGGAGGGGGCATCCGAAAAACTTGAGCAGTACCATGTAATAATAGGCCCGCAACAAATGTGCTTCGGCCTTCCATCGCGCGCGGTTGGTCTCGCTCTTTACCTTGGCCCCGTCGATATTGCCCAGGAATACCGAGCACTTACGGATACCTTCCCACATACGTATCCAATACTTGCCATTGCCGGCGTTGTCCCATTCCTCATTAAAGTGTGAGGCGGCCGAGACATTTCCGCTATACAGCTTTCCGGAGGTAATCCAGGGTTCGGCTTCGGCATCCGTATCCCAAGACTCGTCGCTCCAGTCTACCGGTCCGCGCATATGAAAAAAATAGGCTTTCCCTTCACCGGGAATGTATGCGTAACAGGAATTCAAATAGGCGGCGGTTTTTTCATCGTCTTGAAAAACCTCCTCGAGGGCAATTTTCCCGTCGGGCGCCTGGTCTAACACTTTGGAGCATCCACTGAGTAATATAAACGCAACCGATGCCAGTGTTTTCGTGATTTTAATGATATGATTAGTCATGGCAATTTCTTTATTACAGTATTCGTATGGTCAGAATTTGATGTTGGCGCCAAAGCTAAAGATCGAAGTCTGTGGGTAGCCGATCGAGTCGTCGTTCTCAGGATCGAGGTGGGTCGGCCTGAATTTGGGTGACCAGGTATACACATTCTGTCCGTTCATAAAAACCCGCATATTGGAGATTCCCAGTAACCGGAGTGAATTGGCCGGGAGCGTATAACCGACTTCAAAGTTTTTCAGTCGGATGAGATCGCGGTCAAAGACAAAGAACGAGTTTGGCCGGTGGTTCACTCCTTCTTCCGAGTGAAGCGCCGGATAGGTAATCTCTTCGCCATTTCTCCAACGCTCTTCGGTCCAGGCGTTTTTGTGGTAAGGGAAAAACGTCCCGTCGAGTGTCGTTTCATACGTGCCTTGCGAGGCAAATCCGGAATTGAACTTGCTCAACCCCTGGAAGAAGATATAGGCATCGAATGATTTCCATTCGGCTGAGAATGAAAAGCCATAGCTGTACCGCGGAATGTTTCCGACGCCGATGGGCGCCTGGTCTTTGTCGTCAATCACATTATCCCCGTTCAGGTCTTTGTAGACAAAATCGCCGGGGCGAGGGGTTCCGAATGCGTAGGTAACACGGTCTGCCGCCGCCAGCGTTTCTTCGTTCCAGTAGCCACCGTCCTGGTCCCAATCGATGAGATAGCCCCAGCTCTGACCGAGCGGGTAACCTGTTCCGCGGTATTTGTAGGCATAGGTATCGTCACGTGGTACCTCGTCCACGTTGATGCGTCTGTTCCGGTTATACGAAAGCTGTCCCCGAAAGTGGAGAAACAGGTAGTCGCTGACGCGCTTGTTGTAGCCCAATTCAATTTCATAGCCCTGATTCAACACTTCGCCCATGTTTACTTTCGGAATGTTAGTGACTGGCACGCCTTGCCATATCGGGATACTTTTTCGTTGAAGGAGAATTTGCGAGCGGTTCTCCCGGAAGATGTCGATTTGGCCGGTAATGTCCTTGATAATGGAAAAATCTATCCCCAAGTTATATTTATTGGCGATTTCCCAGGTAAGCATCCGATTTCCCAACAATCCTTCGTTGACCCGTCTGCCTGCGGCGAGACTGCCGGAGAATCCTCCTCCGCCAACCGTAATGTCATCCAAATAGAGAAAACGGAGTCTGTCCATTTGGTCGTTGCCGACCTTTCCGTAGGAAGTCCTGATCTTCAGTAGGGTAAGGTAGGGATTGTCTTTCAGGAACGGTTCTTCGCTGACTACCCAGCCGATCGATCCCGACGGGAAGAAGCCGAACCGTTTTTCGGGGGAGAACTGTTCCGATCCGTTATAACCGAAGTTGACTTCAGCAAGGTATCGCGTATCGTAATCATATGTGGCGCGTCCCGCAACACCGAATACATTGAACGGAATGTCGGCTCCACCCGAATCCCAGTAATCCCGTTCGGCACGGAGCATACCCGCTACGTTATGTTTTCCAAACGTTCGGTTGTACAGGAGTTGCCCCTGCATGTTGACGTTGTATCTTGATTCCTGTCCATAACTTAACCAAAAGTTATCTTGTTTCAACTGGAACACGGAGAAGGTAAGTTCATCCGTCTCGGGGTTGATAAAGGCTTGGTATTCGGTCTGATTCCTGTTTCCCCGCACTATATTGCTTCCCATGGCGTCGTACGAAATCATCCCTTTTAAGGCAAGCCCTTTCGTAATTCCGTCCAAATTGAAGTCGAGTCCAAAGGAGGAATTCAGGTTGGAGCGGGTCTGCAGGTCGTAACCGTACCAGTTCATGATCGTGAACGGCGAACGGTCGGCATAGTGTCCACTGGTCAGGTAAGTGGGGTCTAGCGGAAGATTGGGCGGAACGCCATAGCCTGGAATGGTTACGGGTCCGGGCGTCATCGGTAAAATGGTTTGCGCCTGATACATCATATCCCGTACCAGCCAGTTCCGGTCGCCATTGTACATAATGGCAGAATTTGGCATGTTTACTTTCTCAATGTAGGTGCCTAAATTCAGGAACGCCTTGAGCCATTTGTTCACCGTATAATCTACATTGGACCGGAATGAATAACGATCCAGCTTAAACGAGGGGTCATATTTCAGGATGTCCTCCGATAGGGTATGCATGTTTCCGCCCTGGCGCAGGTAGCCGACATTCAGGAAATAGGTGATTTTATCGGTCCCTCCGCTCATGTTAGTATTTAAGGTTGTCTGCGGCGACCATTTTTTTGTCAGCATCCGGTACCAGTCATTACTGGGATACATCCATTTCCTTTTGGCGGCCTGTTCCTCGTAATCGGGTGCGGATGGATCCAATCCGGCAAGCGGATTTTCGAACTTGGCGATAATGGCGGGCGTAAAGGGAGCTTCAAATCCGTCATTTTCCAACGCGGTGTTACGCAGTTTCATGTACTCAACCGACCCCGGCATTTCCGGTTCACGGGTGAGTTTCGAATAACTTTGGGTAACATTCACGGAAAGTTCAGGTTTGCCGACTTTCCCCCGCTTCGTGGTGATGATCAGGACGCCGTTTGCGCCGCGCACCCCGAAGATCGCGGTCGCGGATGCGTCTTTCAGTACGGATACCGATTCTACCTCGTTGATATCCAAGGTGCGGATGTTGTCCCGAGGCACACCATCGATGAGGATCAGCGGGTTGGTCCCGTTGATCGTTGCCGCGCCCCGAAGGTACATGGTCGCATCGTCGCGCCCGGGCTGGCCACCCACGCGTTGCATGGAGGTGAGGCCGGCAACACGGCCGGCGAGCGCATTGGCAAGGCTGGCCGACGACGATACCCGTAGCTCGTCGGGACTGACGGAAGAAATGGCACCGGTGACCGTCACCTTTTTCTGCACCCCATAGGCAACGACCACGACTTCGTCCAACCCGACGTTATCGGGCATTAGCTGGACATTCAGGGGCGACGTGTTACGCACGGGCAGCTCCTTGTCAATGTAGCCAACTAGGCGAAATACGAGGGTATCCCCAATGTGTGCGCCCGTCAACAAAAATGTACCCTCCAGATCGGTGGATACGGCAGCAGATCGGTGTTTGATGTTGACCGTTACGCCACCCAATGGCCCTTGCTCATCGCTCACTTTCCCACGAATGCTCACTTCTTGTTGTGCGGCCGATATCGCCGGAAATGAAACGATGAAAAAGGCAGCAAAAACAGCAAACAGCCATGGTTTTGCTTTACGCTGTAAATGTCTAAGCATAATTACATGATTTTAAAGTTAGTTTGATAATACTGTTACTCGTGATGTGTTAAGTCTTAAAAATTTATCGTTTATAAACGTTGTAGTTGTCCGTTGACTTTTCGATTTAATTGACCTGCCGCCTTTACAAAGCAGTCCGGGATTCCGTAGACTGTTCAGTTGAGCATCGGGAAAATCTTCACACGGAGCGATCAACGTACCCGTTGGATCGCGGGGATCAATCGCCCACGGAAAAATCGAAATGTCAAAGAACCGTTCTACTAAGCGTTCCTTATAGTTAAAGCTCAGTCTAAAAAGTACGGCTAAAAATATCCCGACTCGTTCTCGGGGTAATATGATTCGATACGACTTAGATTTATAATTGGTGTCCCTTAATACATCAAACCGTAGTACCCAACGCGCACAATACGAGCCTACAATTTCCCGGAAGCCTACCTATTAAGGGGCTCCCAACTTACTTACACGGTCTTCCTAGTGATATTTAATTTAAATTTATAACAGAACAAACGTAACCATTACATTGAGTGACAGCAACCCGGCCTATGCCGTCCTGTCCCGCTCTATCCTGCTTGCCGGTTAAAAACACCCGGACCGGATGCGTATACCCCTATTTCTATTCTGATTCGATGAGGTTTCTCTGCGGGGCATCGCGTAAACCGGTCGCTCGCAGGTCCAACCGTTGGGCAGGTCGTGGGTTTTGATACGTTACCGATGGACCAATGGGTCGGCTTTATTGGCAGGCCCTAGCGGCTCTATGTGAATACGGTCGGTTTTTCGGCTAGCTTGATCCCCGGGGGCATCTTATCCGAGATTGCCTCATTCGCCTGTACGGTTCCAATAAATTTTCAGGTTGTGTGTAGCGCGGCCGGAAGCGACGATATCCAGCTTGCCGTCCGCATTTAAGTCGGCTACAGCAAGGTCTTCGCACGCCATATCGCCGATGTCAATGGCCCGTACGCTCCAGGCTTCCCACAGCGAATTGAAGGGAATATAAAGTTTGATACCAATTAAACCGGCCTTATTCTGCTTCCGCCATCCGGCGATGATTTGATCCCTCCCCTGGCCAATGAAATCGGCTACTGCTAGCCCATGTCCTTCCTGGAGGTCTTCATCGAGCACGATCCGTTCGGCCTGGTTTAGTTTGCGCGCACCGGTTCGGGGAACATAAGCCGTCAGCACATTGCCGTGCAGCGGTTCGATGCCGGCTAGGATCGGAACGTGTTCCTCCGCTTTTCCCAAACGGAGCTCTCCCAATCCGTGATCTTTTCCCAAGTGCTTTAGACCGCTTTGTGAGCGCCATTTTCCCTTCGTGTAGGCAAATGCTTTTACGCCCTCTTTTCCGCCAATGTAAATGGATTCTCTTCCATCTTCGTTGTGTACATCGAGATTGTGCGTGAGGTGCATGGATTCATCGATGACCCAGTGTTTCCAGGGCTGCGTGGGCGTTTCGGGCATTTCATACGCAATTACTTTTGCTCCTTTCCCTTTTCCGTCTTTGTTATCCCGGCCATGGAGAGGTAACACAATTAGGTGAAATAAGCCCACGTCAGCCTTGGCCCAGCGCATCCGGTGCACCGTAGGTTCATGGTGCAACGCAACGGGAGTCCACCGCTGGGTGGGATCATCGGGGCGGATGAGGTAATGGACGGAGCCGGACTGTGCAGTATCTGACGTTTCTCCGGGATTCCATTGGGCACCCACGGCCACCTCTACTTTACCATCGCCATCAATGTCTCGCGCCGCTATGCAGACATTGTCATGCTCGGTTAGATTTTCGACCATGACAAACTTTTGCCAATCGCCATTTCGATACCAGACAAACGCTTTTTTATCGGCTAGCAGGATGTCAGGCTTTCCATCGCCGTCGACATCGCCAATGGCTATTCCATAGCCTATGGAAACCTGATCGTCCAACAATTGCTGTTCGAAAGAAGGGTCTTGCGGGGGAGAAAGCAGTAAAGCGAGTTCTATGAGAAACGTTTTCATCCAGTTTAAAATTTTTTATTCAACAACCTTAGTTTCCGCTTGTTTGCGGCAGTTGCGGTAATAGGTTATTTCCAGATGGATTGTACATAAGACACTTCGAGGTTGGTAACCTGAATCGAGTTTCCCCAAAAATGGAAACCCTCCTTGTTGTCACTTTCGGGCTTTCTTTCCATGGAATACGCATAGGCCCCGTCGTCTATGAAAACCTCGATACTGGTTTGGTCAATATAAATGTCGGCCGACAGCTCCATGCTGGTCATGTCCTCCGGCGAATAGAACACGCCGTTCAGGGTGTTGGGGTTCAGATCATAATCTACGATTCGCTGCCCGAACAAGTTCAATCCGGCATTGGTAGCGTGTGACAGTTTGAGGGTGGTTCGGATTCGTAAGCGATCGGCATTTTCAAATCCATTCAGCAATTCGTTTGCCCTGTCTGAAGTCAGATTTTTCCACTGGTTAACGGGGGTACACAGCTGTTCGATTTCTTTCACGGGCCTATTGAACAACCGGGGGCCATCCTTGGTGGTTCGCAGGGTCAGTTCGGTGGGAAGCAGCATCATCCCGTTAAAGGGCATTCCCGGATGGCTTATTCGTCCCCAGCCGATCTGGACACGCCGATTATCCGGCATATCGGTAAAGGTCTGTGCCGCATAGATGGAGCCGGTAACATAGCGATGTTTACCGGATTCGGGTTTGAATGCATTCCCATCAAACGATCCGATCATATATGTCCCTGATGCACCGTACATAACCCACTTGGTACGTTGTGGGTCGCCGTCTATCGGAAGCTCAAAGAGTTCAGGACATTCCCAGAATCCCGTTACATGGCTTTGGTAGTTCCAATCTTTGAGGTTGGCAGACGTGTAGATGGAGTGTCCGTCGCGTTCGTTGAGTACCATCACCCAATGGTTTCCCGGTTTATACCAGAAGACTTTCGGATCGCGCGTGTCCGGACTGTTCCACTTTTGTTTCGAGTCGATCACGGGATTGCCGTTATATTTGGTGAACGTCCGTCCATTATCGAGGCTGTATGCGATGCATTGTACTTGTTTTTCAGGGCCTGCTGCGGTGTAGGCTACAATCATCGCGGCGCTGTCGCCTTGGTTGTAACCTGCGGTATTGGCGTGATCAATGACCGCGGATCCCGAGAACATCGTGCCAAGCTCATCCGGAAACAACGCCACCGGTAATTCCCGCCAATGGACCAGGTCCGGGCTGACGGCGTGCCCCCAGTGCATATTCTCCCATTCCTTTTCATAGGGGTTATGCTGGTAGAAGAGGTGGTATTCTCCGTTGTGATAAACCAATCCGTTGGGATCATTTATCCAGCCGCGCCGGGTGGTGAAATGGAACCGCGGCCGATTTTTTTCTTTATAGAGGCTGTCGTGCCCGGCGATTACATCGTCTTGGTAAATTTTACGGAGCCCCGCGCTGTCACCTTCGTATGAGATTTTGATCGTTTTGCCGATCAGATCTGAAACGTCCTTAAACACCCAGTAGTCGGCCTCTCCTGACGCCAGACGGACGACCACGGATACATCAGGTTTTCCAGCTACCTGGAAGGTCATTTTTGCGCGATCCTGTTTGTGCGACACTGGAAAGTTGAGGTAATTTTTAGCGATTTTTATTTCGATATTGTCAGCAAATAGCGAAAAACTTATTAAAAGGAGGGTAGCCAGAGTGAATGCGGTAATGGGTGGTAATTTCATCTTGTTTTAATTTATTCACCTTGTTGTTTTGGGATTACGAACGCCTGTCCAGTGCGCTTCCGGGTTTTTTTGGTTAGTACCTTCATACGAAGGTACTTGTTTAAGCGGGTATTCGCAACGTAAACAGACTAGTTTTTTGGCAAAAAGGAATAAAATAGTACTTTTGATGAGATAAGATAAGTTGACCTACTTTTACATATGAAACAAACCACGCTGATTTTTTTCGGTTGCCTATTGCTATCTATGATCACCCAAGCGCAGGATTTTTCGAGCTTTCAGTCCAAACAACTTATTTACAAGGGCGACACGCTGCCTTATCGGATATTATATCCGGAACATTACGATCCGGAGGGGCAGTATCCGGTGCTATTTTTCCTCCATGGAGCAGGTGAGCGGGGGAACGACAATGAGAAGCAGCTCGTCCATGGAGCCAGTTTGTTTGTTTCGGACAGCGTACGCAAGGCATTTCCGGCGATCGTGGTATTTCCACAATGTCCGACCGATTCGTACTGGAGCAACGTAGATATCCGGTCGCAGGACGACGGAAGGCGGGAGTTCTATTTTCGCACCGCCGGGAGACCAACCAAGGGCATGGCATTGTTTCTGCGTTTAGTTAATGATGTGCTAGAAAATGAAGCGGTAGACGAGCAGAGGGTTTACGTAGGCGGCTTATCAATGGGCGGTATGGGCACCTATGAAGCTCTACGGCGTAAACGTAACGTATTTGCCGGCGCATTCGCCATATGTGGCGGAGATCACACATCCAATGTTAAAAAATATGCGCATGTGCCGCTTTGGATATTTCACGGCGAGAAAGACGATGTGGTGCCCTCGACGCATTCGCATGCCTTGGTTGCCGAGTTAAATCGGCTGGGAGCCCGTCCAAAATACACGTTTTATCCGGAAGCCAATCACAATAGTTGGGACGCCGCTTTTGCCGAGCCTAACCTGCTTTCGTGGCTCTTCGGCAAGACGAAGAAATAAGCCAGCCGTTGTAACAATGGGCAATGAGTAGGGTCTAATTAGCGATAGTTACGTCAGATGTCGGTACAAATGTCCAATACGGAAAATGTGAAGTTATCGCTGCAGTCAATCAGCAGCAATAAATTGCGCACCTTTCTCACGGCATTGATTATTGCGATCGGCATTACGGCATTGGTCGGGATTCTTACCTCGATTGATGCCATCAAAAGCTCGCTGACCGATTCCTTTTCCGCCATGGGCTCCAATTCTTTCAATATCCGGAATAGGGGATTAAATGTGCGAATCGGGGGCGGAGGAACACGGCCTAAGGAATTTCCGCCGATCACGTATTACCAAGCCATGGATTTTAAAGACCAGTTCGACTATCCGGCCGTGGTATCGTTAAGTACCTATGCATCTACGGGGGCCGTTGCTAAATATAAAAGTGCGGAGACCAATCCCAATATTAACATCCTGGGAGCCGATGAGAATTACCTGGAAACCGCGGGATATAAGCTGTCTTTAGGGCGTAATTTCTCGCAACGGGAAATCGAATATGGGAGTAGCGTCGTTATTGTAGGCTCGGAAATTGTTGAGCGTTTATTCAAAGGGAATGAGGATCCGATCGACGCATTCATCACCATTGGGAATGCGCGCTACACCATCATCGGGGTTTTGGAAGATAAGGGGTCGAGTGCCGGTTTTGGCGGCGACAAAGCGTGTATTGTTCCTCTGCTGAAAGCTCGGGCGGTGATGGCGTTCGGGCAACCTTCTTATACCATCACCGTTATGGTAGGGAATCCGCAGCATATGGATTCGGCTATCGGCGAGGCAACTGCCTTGTTCCGTAATGTGCGTGGCGTTCGGGTTGGTCAGGAAACCAATTTTGAAATTACCAAGAGTGATGCGGTGGCACAGATACTATTTGATAGTTTGATGTATGTACGATGGGGAGCGATTGTCATCGCTTTGATTACACTTATTGGTGCATCCATCGGTCTGATGAACATTATGCTGGTGTCCGTAACCGAGCGCACCCGCGAGATCGGCATACGCAAGGCCATTGGCGCGACGCCGCGCGTTATCCGGAGGCAGTTTCTCACGGAGGCCGTGGTGATTTGCCTCATGGGCGGATTTGCCGGTATCTTTCTGGGTATATTAATCGGTAATATCCTAGCGATAATTATGGGTGCAAGTTTCATTATCCCTTGGCACTGGATGGTGTTGGGAGTAGCCGTGTGCGTGGGTGTGGGCATGCTTTCTGGTTACTATCCGGCCTCAAAGGCTTCTCGGCTGGATCCGGTGGAGGCGTTGCGCTACGAATAAGCGCCCCGATTCGTTTTCCCTTCAAAATTTCATTTGCTTGATAAATATACTAAATTTACCAAGATAACCAGTAATACTAAATTTGAAACGACCAAGCGACCCTTTTAACGAACGAGCGTTGCTGGAAAGGATCCGCAAAGCTATTTTTTTAGTTCGCCTCCTATTTATTCTGCTAGTTTCCATGACACTTCCCCTAGTGGGACTGGCCACAGACGTCAAGGATTTCGGCGCAAAAGGCGATGGGCAGACAGACGATACGGAGGCGATCCGCAGGGCTGTCCTCCACGCAGCGGACGGCTTGCTGGAATTCCCCAAAGGAACCTACCGGATCACCGAAACCTTAGCAATTGATCTGGCCCGCATCGGGCCGCTGGGAATTTCAGGAAAAGGGGGCAGTGCCCGAATCGTGATGGCAGGTGTGGGACCCGCACTGCGGATAGTCGGCTCGCATGATAAAGGCTCGGCACTACCGGCTTCCGTAAAGCCAATTACCTGGGAAAAAGAACGAATGCCGTCAGTGACGGCGCTTGAAATTGTTGGCGCACATGCAGAGGCCGATGGAATCGCGCTTGTAAATACGTTCATGCCGATTTTGAGCGGGGTATTGATTCGTGATGTCAGATACGGAATTCATCTTTTGTCGCGAAATCGGAATGTGCTCATTGATGCCTGCCACATTTATCATGCCCGGGGTATCGGGATTTACCTGGATGATGTGAATATCCACCAACTAATTGTCAGCGACAGCCACATCAGTTATTGTCAACAAGGAGGGATTAAAGTTCGCGGTGGAGAAATCCGCAACTTCCAGATCACGGGCAATGACATCGAGTATAATTGCAGTCCTGACGGAGAAGTTTCCGCGGATATCTGGATCGACTGTTCACAGGGGGGCAGTGTACGCGAAGGGACCATTGTCGGTAACACGATTCAGGCGATCCCCAGTCCCGACGGAGCCAACATACGCTTTACCGGTGTGCCCGGCAACGCAGATAAGATTGGCTTATGGAGCATATCCGACAACCACATCGGTAACCAGGCGGTGAACATCCACTTGGACCACTGCCGGGGGGTAACCGTAACCGGTAATACCTTTATGCGCGCCTATGACCGCCATGTAAAGATAGCCGATAGTAAAAACATACTGATCAATTCCAACCTTTTTGATCATAACGCGGATTATTATACTTCAGAGGTAGATGCCCCCGGGGGTATCAGTGTCGATCGGGCAAACCATGTTACATTGAACGATAACCTCATCGAAGGAGCAGGTTACGGTAAGGTGACCGACGGGGGTGCAATCGTCATTGCAAATAGCCAAGTGGTAACCGTCAGAGGCTCTCACATCCACAATGCGCGGCACACCGGCGTGCGCATTGTGGAGAGCACATATGTTCAAGTGACCGATTGCACGATTGATGAAGCGCCAAACCGATCCGATATGGCTGCAGCGATCTTCTTGCAAGGCAATTGTGCGCACACGGTGATTCGGCATAACCAAGTTGTGAAAGGGAAGGACGGAGCCATTGTTGACCACGCCCGGGGGGCTGTTATCGAACACAATCAAGTCATCAGTGGCGGTTAGCTGCGTGGGTCGTTGCATCGGGCAATAACGGAAAAATGGGATCAGTATTCTGGAGAAAAATAGTAGTCTTATCGGGAGAATGCGGCTATATTGAGCGGCCGGTTCTTGTACAGTCGTTGCTTCGACCGGTTTTTTACCCGGAAGCGTTCTGAATGCTAACCCTGAATATGAAATGTTGGTTTAATCTATGCAGGACGTTCAAGTGCGGGGAGTGGCGGTCCTTATCGCATCCCGAGCGTTCAGGGTTGAGGCGACTTGTGTATGACGAGACGGAAGAGAATCCATGAATAACTAACAGGCGAATGAGCGGGAACTCAAGATTTACAACCTGGAAATGGGAAATTTCTTTCGTACTGATAGCCACGCTATCTTTTCTGACGGGCTGCCGGGGTGATAAGCAACCGGATGCGAAAAGTATTAGCGAAATGGCCGCAAATGAAGACGTAGCACGATATTTGGAAACGTTTAAGGGATTGGGCGCGCTGACGGATTCCTCTCAGGCCACTCCTCCGGACAAAGCGCTGGAAAATTTCCATGTCCCGGAAGACCTTGCCCTAGATCTCGTATTGTCGGAGCCGCAGATCACCCAGCCTGTTGAGTTAAGCTTTGACCACCGGGGCCGTCTTTGGGTCGTACAATACCATCAGTATCCGTATCCAAACGGCGTTAAAATCGTGAGTGTTGATAATTATCTACGGGTACAATTTGACAGACTGCCGGCGGCTCCGCCCCAAGGTGTTCAGGGGGCGGATAAAATCACCTTCTTTGAAGACACCGATGGCGATGGGGTCTTCGACCGGTCTACCGACGCAATCACCGGACTGAATATTGCGACCAGTGTAATTACCGGTAGGGAGCGGATCTGGGTACTTAATCCGCCCTACTTGCTGGCATACCCCGATAAAAATGGCGACGGCATTCCGGACGCCACACCGGAAGTTAAATTGCAGGGATTTGGCCTGGAGGATACACACGCCGTGGCAAATAGCCTGCGCTGGGGGCCGGACGGCTGGCTATATGGTGCACAGGGAAGCACAACAACTGCTAATGTCAGTTCATCCGTATCAAAGAATATCGCCTTCCAGGGGCAAGTGATCTGGCGTTATCATCCGGACACGGAGGTTTTCGAAGTGTTTGCAGAAGGCGGAGGCAATACATTTAATATTGAGTTCGACAGCAAGGGGCGCATTTTTTCGGGTAATAATGCCTACGATCGGGGGCCCAATTTCAAGCAAGGTGGCTTTTATCCGCGCAGTCTCGGCAAACACGGGCCGTATATGAACCCCTATACGTTCGGCAATCTTCCCAACATGGCTCTTCAGGGGGATAAATCCCGTTTTACGCATTCGTTGATCCGTTACGAAGGAGGGGAGCTGCCCACTCGCTATGAGGGTAAATTTATTGCGGTCAACCCGCTGCTCAACTACGTACAGCTCACCCGTATCGAACCGGATGGATCCTCGCTGAAGAATATTGATGAAAGACGAATTGTCGAAACCGGAGACCATTGGTTTCGACCGGTTAATATCGTTGCTGGTCCCGACGGCGCCGTATACATGGCAGATTGGTATGACAGCCGCCTGTCACACGTCGATCCGCGCGACACGTGGGACAAAGGGTCGGGAAGGATCTATCGGCTTCGGGCCAAAACAGATAGTGGCAAACACCATGCTTCTTTTGACCTGAGCAAGAACAACGTCGACCAGCTTATTGAGTTGCTACGAAGTCCTAACAAATGGTTCCGCCAACAAGCCCTGCTGCAGTTTGCCGATCGTCAGGATCCGCGGGCCGTGCCGCGGTTGTTGCCGTTGCTGCAGCAGGAGACGGACGGTCAGACCGCTTTGGAAGCCCTTTGGGCGATTAACCTGTGTGGCGGCCTTGATGAAAAAACCGCGCTTGGTGCACTACGCCATAAAGACCCCTATGTCAGGCTTTGGACTATCCGGTTATTGGGAGATGCCAGCAATGTTAATCCAACGGTCTCTGCGAAACTCGTTAACCTTTCTGCTGCTGAACCGCACGCCGAGGTACGGAGCCAGCTGGCTGCTACGGCCAAACGTCTGCCTGCTCGGGATGCGATGCCCATCATCAAAAACCTATTGACGCATTACGACGATAGCAAAGACCCGGATATACCCCTGCAGATTTGGTGGGCCATCGAATCGAAGGCCGAAACAGACCGCGAACTGGTCTTAGCGTTGTTTAACGACCCGGCTGTGTGGAAACAAACGACTACCCAAGAGTTCATCTTATCCCGGTTGTCGCAACGTTATGCGATGGCTGGAGGTGCAGCGAACTATGCGGCGATCGTCCGGCAGATGGAGCTTTCGCCGAGTAAGGCACTTACCCGGCTCGTGGTACGCGGCCTCAAGGAAGGCCTGCGCGGCAGTGACGTTGTCGGCCTTTCGCCTGAACTGGCACAAGCGCTGAAACCTTATCAAGCTGAATTTTTTGGCGGCCCCCTGGCGTTGGCCCTTAGGCAAGGGGATCCACAGGCGGTCAAACAGGCGCTCGCTGTCATTGCCGACGAGCAAGCGAATGCCGATCACCGGCTTACCTATGTCCAGATTTTGGGAGAAACCGATCAGCCTTCTTCCATTCCGGTACTGCTTGCCCTGGTGGAGAACGGGCAGGTAAGCAATGCGCTGAAACAAGCGGCTATCGTTGCGCTACGGCGGTACGACCAGCCCGACATCGGCATGCGGGTGTTGAAAGCCTACCCGGGTTTCCGTGCGGATGCCGGCTTGCGGGCCGCCGCCATCGATATGGCTTCCTCGCGGGCGGTATGGACACGTGAATTATTTCGGTTGATCGAGCAAGATAAACGGATCAGCGCCGCGGATATACTTGATCAACAAGCGCGCCGTTTCCAGCTACTGAACGATCCGGAGATTACGGCGACCTCCAACCGGCTTTGGCCCAATGTGAAGCCTTTGGATACCGAAGAAAAACAAGCGCGCATGAGTCGCTATGCACATTTGATCAAGTCTGGCAAAGGGGATGAAGCGAAAGGCCGCATGCTGTTTGCGATACACTGCGGTATCTGTCACCGGTTATTTGAAGAAGGTGGAATCACCGCCCCTGATCTCACCGGCTACGAGCGCAGTAACCTGAATACCTTCCTGCTGAACGTTGTGGATCCCAATGCCGAAATCCGCGAGGGCTATACCCTTCAGCAGATAACGACCCGCGACGGCCGCATGCTGGAAGGGCGGATTGTCGCGCAAGAGGGCGATGTTACCACGCTTCAGCCGCTTTCCGGCAGGCAAATCAGCATTTCCGCCAAGCAGATTAAAGCGATGAAAACCTTGCCGCTATCGGTTATGCCCGAGCGGGTATTAGACCCGTTAAACGACCAGGAGGTACGTGATTTGTTTGCCTATATTATGAAAAAGAAATAGGCGCTAGCCAAAATTAATTTTCAGTTGTTTTACGCAGGTCTACGGACGTGGCTAAAGCAATTGTGCGACCCTGGTCGCCTACCGCGTTGTAAAAATGATAGACGACGTCATTCCATTTAATTACCCAAGGCTTATGCGCAAATTCGTTGTCATAGGGCTCTGATGGCGCAATGAGGTCTTCGCCGTCCCAAGGCGTCCAATGGATGAGATCATTGGAGCAGGCAAAACGTTCGAATGCTCCCGGACGCCAGAAAGCACCGAAGTAAAACATGACGTAGAGATCATCGATTTTCGTGATCTGTGCGTCGCCGCAGATACCCTGATGCATGGTAATTAACGGTTGCTCCCCATAGCGCTTCCAGTTTTCCAGGTCGTCAGAAACGGCCATGGCAATGCTTTCAAACCCCTGTCCGTTTGCATCTTTTTCTTGCCCTTTTGCGTTGTAATACATGACGTAAGGGTAACCCGTTACCTTTTCCTTGTCCTCTATGATTAAGCTTTTGTAGATCGTCAGGTTGTCATACCATCGTGCATCGGCATCCGATGCGGACAAAATAGGTGAGGGCTTGCGCAGCCACTCCGCAGGAACCGTGATATCTTGCGTGGAGGCTAAACCGATGCCTAGCTGGCCGGCTTCATATCCGTGATCGGAACCCCCCAGGTAAGACAGCCAATACTTACCGTTGTGCTGTTTCGGCTGATAGGTACCTCCCCATTCGATATCGACGAGCGATACGTATCCGGCCTTTTGGGAGGCATCCCATGTTGAATCGGTAAACGAGAGAATCCGCCCTTTGGTGTCCCAATGGAGCAGATCGGGGCTTTCGGCCAACCATGTTTCATAACCCCTGCCGTCGAAGACGATATAAGTCATGTACCAAGTACTGTCCATCCGGAAGATGGTGGGGCTATCGACCATTTTGGTCGAATCGGGATGCGCCAGTACAATGCCGTATTTGTAAGGAGTTTTGACGGCTTCAAATACCTGGGCCATCTTTTCTTTTGATACCTGCTCCTTTTTGGTGGCATCGCTATGGCAGGATGCCAGGCTTAGTACGAGGGTTATCGCTAGCCAGGATTTCCAACGGTATCGGGTAATTGCGAGTGCCATCTAGATAAGGGATGTCTTCATATAGGCCTTTAGGAATCGAGCCGTATAGGTATCCGTATGTTTCACCATATCCTCGGGTATACCTTCAAATACCAGATTGCCGCCCGCTTGTCCGCCTTCGGGGCCGATGTCGATGATCCAGTCGGCACTTTTGATCATATCCATGTTGTGCTCAATAACGAGGATACTGTTCCCTTGTGCGATGAGCGCGTCAAACGATTTCAACAATTTCTTGATGTCGTGGAAATGAAGTCCGGTGGTGGGTTCGTCAAAGATAAAAAGCGTGTTTTTGCTGTTGTTGCCCTTGATGAGAAAAGAAGCCAATTTAATGCGTTGGGCTTCTCCTCCGGAGAGCGTGCTTGAAGACTGACCCAATTTCACATAACCCAGGCCTACCTCAGCTAGCGGTTGTAGTTTTGCGATAATTTTCGGCTGATCGGCAAAGAACTCCAATGCTTCGTCCACGCTGAGGTCGAGAATGTCGGAGACGTTTTTGTCCTTCCACGTAATGTCGAGCACGTGCTGCTTAAAGCGTTTTCCTCCACAGGCTTCGCAAGGGAGTACGATGTCGGCCATAAACTGCATCTCGATCTTGACCTCCCCTTCTCCTTGGCATACGTCGCAGCGTCCGCCTTCTACATTAAAAGAAAACGCGGCAGGTTTCAGTCCGGCGGCTTTAGCGGTCGATTGGGAGCTATACAGGGCGCGGATTTCATCCCAAGCCTTTACATAAGTGACCGGATTGGAACGAGAGGACCGGCCGATGGGATTTTGATCCACCAGTTCTACCTGCTCGATCCGCTGGATATCGCCATCGATACCGTCATACTGGCCGGTTTGCTCACCGGAATAATTACCGATCGCTTTTTGAAGTGCAGGATATAGGATGCGTTTAATCAGCGATGTTTTTCCGGAACCAGATACGCCGGTTACGACGGTGAAGACATTGAGGGGAAAGCGAACATCGATGCCTTTCAGATTATTTTCCCGGGCTCCTTTGACGAGGATGGAATCGTGCCATTTACGTCGGCTTTTTGGCACCGGTATGTGTTCCTTGCCGCTGAGGTATTTACCGGTAAGGCTATGTTCATCCGTTAGAATCTGGTTATAGGTTCCGTCAAACACCAGTCTACCGCCGTTTACTCCTGCCTCTGGCCCGATGTCAATCAAATAGTCGGCAGCCTGCATCATTTCCTGCTCGTGTTCCACAACCAATACGGTGTTGCCCACGTTCCGCAATGACTTCAAGACGCCGATAAGACGTTGGGTATCGCGCGGATGCAGACCAATGCTGGGTTCGTCCAGTACGTAGATCGAACCTACCAGCGAACTGCCCAGCGAAGTTGCGAGGTTAATCCGCTGAGATTCGCCCCCTGAGAGTGTATTTGACAGTCGGTTGAGGGTTAGGTAACTCAAACCGACGTCGGTCAGAAACTGCAGGCGGTTACAAATTTCGGTGAGGAGGCGTTGAGCTATTTTGGATTCGTTGTCCGACAATTCGAGATTCTGAAAGAATGCAAGTGCATCATCCAAGGGCATCAGTACGATATCCGAAATGGATTTCCCGTTGATTTTTACGTAGGAGGCGTCTTTCCGAAGTCGTGTCCCTTTACATTCCGGGCAGTCGGTTTTGCCGCGGTAGCGGGAAAGCATCACCCGGTACTGGATTTTATAGGTTTGCTCCTCAAGTTCCTCAAAGAAGCGATTCAAGCCCTCGAAGTAACGGTTACCTGTCCACAGCAACCCCTTTTGTTCATCCGTCAGATCGGCATAAGCCCGATGTATCGGAAAATCAAATTTTGTCGAATTGCGGATCAGGCGCTGCAACCATTCGCCCATTTTTTCACCGCGCCAGGGGGCAATGGCTCCATCGTACACGGACCGGCTTTTGTCCGGAACGACCAAATCGGGGTCAATGCCGATGATTCGTCCGTAGCCTTCGCAGCGTTTGCATGCCCCATAGGGATTGTTGAAACTGAAGAAATTAGGAGTGGGTTCTTCGAAGGTGATGCCATCGAGTTCAAATCGGTCGGAAAAGGTATGGATGGTGCCATTCACGTCCACATAGCAGTCGCCCTTCCCTTCAAAGAAGGCGGTCTGTACCGAATCGGCAATGCGGTTGGCCGTGTCTTCTTCGCCGTCGACCGTGGCACGGTCAATGACGATCTGGAGGTCGCCTTCCCGGGCGGTACGGTTCTCAAACGCCTCATTTTCCAACAAAGTTTCGATTTTCTGGACAGCGCCGCCAGATACGACCCGTACGAACCCCTTTTGCAGGAGAATGGCCAATTCTTCTTTCAACTTTCGGTTATTGCTGGGATGCAACGGAGCACAGATGGTGGCGATGGTTCCCATGGGAAGGGAAGTGACGAAGTTGGTTACCGATGTGACGGTATCTTTTTTTACCTCCGTCCCTGAAACCGGTGAATAGGTTTTTCCGACACGCGCATACAGCAACTTCAAATAATCGTAAATCTCCGTTGACGTTCCTACGGTAGAGCGGGGATTGCTGGTGATCACCCGTTGTTCAATGGCAATTGCCGGAGCGATTCCTTTGATGTAGTCAACTTCCGGCTTGGCCATGCGACCCATAAATTGCCGGGCATAGGAAGAAAGACTTTCCACATACCTTCGTTGGCCCTCTGCATAAAGTGTATCGAAGGCCAGCGAGGACTTCCCCGAACCGGAAAGGCCGGTAATGACGACAAGCCTGTTTTTAGGTATGGCTACATCGACGTTTTTGAGATTGTGTACACGGGCACCTTTGATAAGAATATGGGTTTTGGGATCGAGCGTTGTTGCTGTATTCATATGGATAAATCCGTCCGCTGATTTCGTACGGAGAAATGCAAAAGTACGGATAATTTTTTTAGTACGCGAAAAATCCCCGGCGGTTGTTCCGGGGATTTTAAGTATGAGGTAAATCTTGTCGAAAAGCGATTGCCTTGTTAGGATCAACGTGTTTCTACGTTCAAGACGGCTTGGTCGTTTCCGGCCGTGAGATCGAGTGTCAACACGTATGTCGTACCGGCTTCGAGTGTTTTTCCTTCCAATAACCCCAGATTGCCTGGATCGCGGCCATTGCTGCCATCGCCTACGAAAATCAGGTCGCTGGTGGTGCTGAGGGCGTCGTTTTTAAATTCGCCACCCCATCCTTTTTGATGGAAGAATTTAAAGTTGATGTTGTCGGCAGCGACCGTAGTGCCTGCGACAACCGTAACTTGGTAGACTTTATCCTGTATGGGCGCCATGCACAATGCTTTCTCCGGTGTCCAGCCGACAGCATTGGCGGAAACGGACGGTTTGCCGATGCCTTCTCCAATGATCCAGACGGCACCGGTGCCATCCGGTTGGAGTGCCGCCAGATCACTTCCATTGAGTGCTTCAACGATGAAGTACCGATTATTGAAGTCAGCCGTAATCCGGTAGTTACCACTCTTGGGTTGGAAAAGGAGTTTATCCGAGCCATCTTTGGCAAAATAATCCGGATCTATCCACCAGCTCGCGAGATCATCAAACCCGTCAATGATCACCTCCTCTTCTTGGTTCAACGCGAGGTCGACGCTGTAGTGGGTGTCGTCTACCCGCTTCATCACGGTCTGGTTGATTGCATAAGCGATGATAAACGGAGCAGCTTCATATGTCAAGCTGTTGAACGAAATGGTATATTCGCCGGAGAAGGCGTTGGAAAAAGGAATATTATTCGTGCTTCCTTCTTTGATGGCATTATCTATCCACCCAAATGTCAATTCGTTGCCCGCTTCACCGAATGTGGGCGTTTTAATGTAACCGCTCATCCGGGCGGGAAACGTGGAGGTCGCCGCATAGGTATATGGGCCGGTGCGCTCGAGCCGGTATTCGGCAACGTCGGTCACGAGTGTCAGATACGGATAGTCCGGTCGCTCAAGCGGTAGGTCGTATTGTTCTTCGGCGACGGTGAAGTTAATGTTTTGAAGGACCAACTTGAGCGTCGCGGTGCCATTAGGCACGTTGGCATAGTAAGGAACAAAGATCTTACCCGTATAATCGCCGTTTGTCTTTGTGCGGATGACCGTTTCGGAAACTAGCTCGTCACTGTAATAGAGACGCGCCTTGAGGGTAGAAAGCGGGACTTCAGCATCCGAAACGCTTACGGTAAAGGCCAAGCTATCTCCGAAATATGCCGACGAAAATTCGGTTTTGGGATCGATGATCGGGTTCCCTGACGGTTTGGTTTCTTCCTTTTTGCAGGCACCCGTCAGCAGGCCTGTCAAGATCAATGCGTAAAAAAGTTGCTTGTTCATGTCGTGAAGTGCTATTTCCAACGGTAAGAGACGACCGCCTTTGCGGGTACGTCGTAGCTAAAATGGTTTGTGCCATCATCCAGCGTAATGCGCCTTGGTTCCGTGCTGTTGTTAAGCAGCACCGTGGCCAGGCTACCGTCCGGATTTTCGAAAGCGGCGTAGAGTAGTCCGGTCGATGTAAAGCCGGAGGTGCCAATGCGGGTGGCTCCCGGTTTAACGACTGCTGCCAAATGACTGATGACGTAATAGTGCGAATTCCGTTGAATGGCTTGGTAATTGCCTTTGTTGATATCGACTGCCCCGTAGCAGGTCTGGCACCCGCCTTCGCGGTTCGGACCCCGCTCGCTGTCCAGCATAAGGTTCCATACAATGACCGCTTTGCTCCCGTTCTTTACCGTGCCAAGGCCCACCTCCTCCATATCTTTCATCAGGCGTACCGACAGGTTGTGCCCATCATTCCACGTACCAATGGATGTTTCCGTAAAGATCAGTTCTTTGTCGGGACGCTGCTGTTGAATGTCCAGAAGTTCCGCCCGGTTGCCTCCGTAGTTGTGATATGCAGCGCCTGCGACATATGCCGCGACGGCCGGATCCTGATACACCTTAACAGGGTAATCCTCCTGATCGGTCATATTGTCGTAGTTGTAATTGTGGTCAAAGACATAGATTTTGGTGCTTAACCCCGCGCCCCGCAAGGCCGGCCCTAAGCCTTCCTTGATAAAAGCCTGTTGTTCTTGCCATCCCATGAACAGTGACGCTGAATTGCCACGGTTAAGCGGTTCATTCTGGGGGGTGATGGCGTAAACGGGAATTCCCTGCGTTTCCATCGCCTGGATCCACTTGACGAAATATGTACCGTAGTCCTGGTAATGAGCCGGGTTGAGGTGGCCGCTGGTCCATGACATATGGGGTTGCAGGTCGGTCAGGTTGTTGACTTTCATCCAACGTGGCGGAGTCCAGGGGGAGCCGATGATTTTGATCTCCGGATTGATGGCCAGGATTTCCTTTAAGATTGGGATGACATATTCCAGTTCTTCGCTTTGCAGGGCAAAATTTTCAATCCCCGGCTCATCGCATAAGCTGTATTCGCTGAGCGAAAAGTCCGAACAACCAATAGCAATACGGATGTAGCTATGGCCATACCCTTCCGTTTGGGAGAATGTTTCCTTGAGGAATTTTGTCCGGTCATCGGCGGCCATCTGCATCAGGTTGTAGCTAGCCGATCCGGTCACGGCCGTACCAAAACCATCCATGGTCTGGTACTTTTCATTGCGGTTCAACCGGATGGTCGTGGGTGACATATTAGATGAGGAGCCAAAAATTGCGGATTGCCAAGCGAGGTCCTGTGACCGATTGGCGGTCGTCACAAGGATATCCACATCGCCTTCCACAACCGGAGGTTCAGGTTCAGGCTGGGGGGCAGTGTCATTGTTCGAGCTGCACGTGGCGAAAAGGAAGCCAACCAATAGAAGCTTTGACATATGTTGATAAAAAAAGCTGAGATTCATAATAACATAATAATACGAGGTTAATAGCCTGGATTTTGTTCAAGTTTCGGATTCTGATCAATTGCGTCCTGTGGAATCGGCAGCCGATAGGAGGTTTCATTGAAAGGATAAACCTGCCGGAGCCGGCCTTCGTCCCGGGCGTACACTGCGTTCATCACCGCTTCCACCTTTTCCAAACGAACGAGATCAAACCAGCGTTGGCCCTCGAACGCGAGTTCCAGCCGTCGCTCTTTCAGGAGGGCATCCAATAAGGCGTCCTGATTGCTGCGTATGGCACTCGGCAAGCGACCCAGACCGGCACGCTGGCGAATGCGATCAATGATGGCACCTGCACCTTCCAGGTCTTGGGTCATGATCAAGGCCTCAGCCTTTAGCAGCAGGATATCGGCATAACGTAGTTTAATGATGCTGTTGTGTGCCGAACGGATTTTGTACATAAATGGATAATTGTCGGCAGGATAGTAATTGCTCCAGGTTGTCTGATAGTACACGATGGCCTGTTCGTAGCGCTTTTGGTCGCCCTCCTGTTGATAGGCCCGGATCAAGTCTCGGGAAGGTGTGACCCATTTGGCCCAGGTGAAGCTATTATTCCAATTGGACAGGTCCCTGCCGAACATCCAAGTTACCCAATTGCCACTGCCGGGAAAGAACTGTGCTTCCAGGATGGACTCTACGGTGTTGCGCATTTTGGCGTCTGTACCGGCCTCATTGGCCCCGAACAGGTCGCTCAGGTCGCTCACGAGGTCAAAGCCGTCTGCGGCAAGTTCATCGGCATATTGAATCACCTTTGTGTAGTCCCGTATCGGTTTTTCAGCGTACACTTTGGCCAGCATTGCGCGGGCTACCGATTTGCTGAATAGGGTCTTGTCTGCCGGATTGACGTCGGGAGCATCTGGAAGCGCTTCTAACAGGTCTTTCTCAATCTGCCGGTAGACCTCTTCTTCCGGTGCTTGATCCGGGAAATAAAGGTCGTATACCTCTTCGATGTTTTCAGCGGTAATGTCCGGTGCTTCTGTCGTAATGAGCGGCACATTGCCCCAGATCCGTACCATATCAAAATAAACCAACGCCCGGAAAATTTTAGCTTCGGCTTTATAACGGGCTCGCTCAGCCGACGTAAGCGAGGCGTCTTCAACGCTGTCGATGTTGACAATCAACCGATTGGCTCTAGCGATGTCTTCCAGGTAACCGTTCCAGTCGCGAGCTATGACCGAATTTGACCCTTCGATGGCGTTGTTTTCAAAAGGCACCACCTCCGCGCCGGTGGTACCCCCATAGGCGTTGTCTGCATGTGCCTCGGCGATCAGCAACAAATCTAAGTACCAGTGTTCTTGCCGATCGTTGAGCCGGCGATAGAGGCCCTGCATATGTCCTACCACGGCGGCCTTATCTTTAAAGGCGACCTCTTTTCCGGTCTCGCTGACGCCTTCGGTGACGTCCGAGTAGGTGTCTATGGGTTCGGTGATCAAGGAGCATGACGACAGCATCGCTGCCAGGCATGATATTGTTAATATGTGAAGATGTCGTTTCATCGCATTCAGGATTAAAATTCAAGATTAACGCCAACTACAAACGAGCGGCTTTGCGGATAGGTGCCCCAATCTATCCCCTGTACGGCCCCGCTATTGCCCCATTGGTTGACTTCAGGGTCCATTCCCGAATAATTGGTCCAGGTAAGTAAGTTGGTGGCCGAAATATAAGGCTGAATCCGGTTGATACCCAGTCGGGTCAGCGAGTTTGTACGGACGTTATACCCGAGTGATAGGTTTTTTACCCGGAGGTAACTCCCGTCCTCCACAAAGTAAGAGGAGTTACGTAAGGTAAACCCGGCTCGTGGTACGTCGGTGATCTGACCGGGGATGCGCCAGCGGTCTAGCACACGGGTCGACTGGTTTTTGCCGTCGTACATCCCTTCGGTCTCGATACGTGAAGCGTTGAACACATCGTTTCCGTAGGATCCTTGGAGGAAAACGCTGAGACTGAAGTTCTTCCAAGAAAGCGAGTTGGTCAGCCCAAATGTGAAATCGGGATTTGGATCGCCGATGTAGGTCCGGTCAGTAGAAGAAATCCGGCCGTCTGCATTCAGGTCACGATAAATCATATCGCCCGTTTCCGGATCTACACCATCGCTGATGTACCCGAAGAATCCACCGAGTGCTCGCCCTGGCTCATTACGCACCACGTTTTCACGGATCACATCACTGGTTCTAGCCGTTGTGTATACCTGCTGAAGCGCCAATTTGTCCAATCGGTTGCGGTTAAAGGAGATGTTGAAGTCGGTTTCCCAACCAAACTCGCCGGTCAGGTTGCGGCTATTTACGGCCATTTCGAATCCGCGGTTGCTCATTTCTCCCTCGTTGCGGATGATGGAACCGGACGTTTGGCCCGGCGGAAGAGTGACGTACATGAGCATGTCAGTGGTTTTCTTGTGGTAGTAATCCAGGTTTACGGTTAGCCTACTGCTGAAAGCCGTAAAATCGATGCCGACACCCGTTTGGGTAGTGGTCTCCCATGTAAGGTCCCGTGTACGCAGGTTGGCGGGCAAAATGGTGGGCACCGCATTGGCATACTCTTCTTCAAACCACGGGAGACGTGTAAGATTGTACCGCTGCAAATATCCATAGTCGCCCACTCCGGATTGGTTGCCCGTCTGTCCCCAGCCCCCGCGGATTTTTAGATCATCCAGCCAAGCGACGTCTTGAAGAAACGGTTCGGCGGAAAGTCGCCAGGCTGCCGAGAGGCTTGGAAATACGCCCCATCGGTGATCGGGATGAAGTTTGGAAGAGCCATCGGAGCGAAGGTTGGCGGTCACGAGGTATTTGCTGTCAAAATTGTAAGAAATGCGCCCGAAGAAGGACATGATGGTCCAGTCCGAACCGCCACTTCCAGTATTGTCCCATGCAATGCGGTTGGCGGCATTAAGCGTCTGTATCAGTCCGTTCCGGTAATGCGAACCGTTAATCCAACTGTTGGAGTAATCAGATTGGGTCCAAGAGGACCCCGCCATCACCTCCAGGCTATGCCGGTCAAACGATTTACTGTAATTCGCCACGTTGTCCCAGGTGAGCACCGTATTGGTGTTGCGGTTATCCGACCCTTCACCGAACTGGTTGCGGCCCCAGGAGGTGGTATAGGGATCCAGAAAGGAAGTATTTACCGCATTGCGGCGGTCCAGGGTAAATGAAGACTTGAGCGACAGTTCGGGAAGGAAAGTAATTAAGGCGTGTCCCGAAGCAATTATCCGGTTTTCCCGGTTCTTGTTATCCTTGCTACGGGCTAAATTTTCCAGCGGACTTGTGATATTGACGCCATAGAAATTGGTGTTATATTGCCCGGGATTTTCCGGATCCCATATCGGAGCGAAAGTTGGCGTGTTGATCACCGACAGTACCACACCGCCCCGATTGGCACCGTTTCCGGTGTTGACTCCGTTGTTGGAATAGTCGGAATAGGTGACGTTGGCATTGACATTAAGCCATTTCCGCACCTGATTGTCAATGTTAGCCCTAAAATTATACCGTTTGTAAAAAGCCGCATTAAGTGTGCCCTGTTCATCCAGGTAACCGCCTGAAAGGAAGTATTTCAGCTTCTCCGTACCATCCGAGATAGATACTTGATAGTTTTGAATCTGGCCGGGGCGATAGGTTTCCTTAAACCAATCGGTCTGATCAGTCAGCCCATCCGGTAAATTTACGATGCCGATCTCGTCCATCAGCTCGGCGTATTGCGCAGTGTTTAGGGGTGTGATCGAGTTGGCAACCCGATTTTGGGTCACTTGGGCGTTTACTGCAATGCGTGCCTCACCCGGCTTACCGGTTTTGGTAGTGATCAGCACCACCCCGTTGGCTGCACGTGAACCATAGATAGCCGCGGAAGATGCGTCTTTCAATATTTGCATGTCGGCAATGTCTTGCGGCGAGAGGAAATTAATGTTGTCTACCGGTACGCCATCCACCACGTAAAGCGGGTCGTTGCTAGCGTTAAATGAAGTAGTTCCCCGTATCCGGATAGACGTTTCGCCTCCGGGAGCACCATTGGGTTGAATGACAGACACACCGGCGGCTCTACCTTGAATCGCCTGCGCTGCCGATACGATCGGCCGTTCATTGAGGTCGTCCATCGAAACGCTGGCAATAGCGGTGGTCACATCTTTGCGTTTTACAGATCCATATCCGATCACCACCACGTCTTCCAGCACGTTCAACGCGGGGTGGAGTTGCACCACCATGGGTTGACCTGCGGCAGGCAGTTCGAGAGAATGATAACCGATAAAAGAAATAGCGATAATGGCCTCTCCGGGCACGTTATTAAGCACGAAAAAGCCATTTTCGTCGGTTGTTGTTCCGTTAGTTGTTCCCTTTTGAGATACGGACACCCCCAATAACGGTTCGCCAGTGCTTGCATCGGTCACGGTACCCGTAATACGCCGGACATTGGGTTGGGCAAAGCCGGGTGAGGCACTGATGCATGCCAGTAGTAAAAGAATAGGGAATAGACCCCTTTTGAATTGAATAAAAAAAAGCTGCATATCCAAGATGTTAATACAGGTTACTAATTGGGTGTAATTGGTGACCCCAATTATATCACATAGCGACTATCGCTTGTGTCAGACAAAATTAAGCGTCCTTTATGCGCAAGCGCCATACCCAGAAACGTGATGAGGGGAAAAAGTAAGGTGCTTTAAAGTGTAGGTTGTTTGTATTCAGCATATTAGGGTTTTTCAGGCCACGGAAAAAGTAGCCCTAAAGAAAGGATTTGGATCAGGAAATCTGCCGAAGCGTACCGATTTGCTTGATTTTTGCTTCAAATTCTTCGCGCGACATCGCTGTTTTGTGCCTTATTTTCGTGCGATAGTTATAAACGGTTTGCAGGGAATAGCGCAAGAAGCCGGCGATTTTCACACTATCTGTGATGCCCAGGCGCAACAACGCAAAAATCCTCAACTCGGTATTGAGTTGTTCTCCGGGCTTTGGATGGATTGCTTCATCCGGTAAAAGCAAACTGTTGAATTCGGAAACGAATGTCGGATAAAGGTTGAGGAAGATGGTGTCAAAGTTATAATACAGCTCGGCCAATTCGTTTTCGGCAAGGTCTGTCGATTTTAGTTCCTTGAGTAATAGATCGTAATGGTTGTTGACGGCTTTCTTATGAAGGGATTTGCGATAATTTTCGAGCTTTTCAATGTTAGCCGAACAAATGTCAAAAAAATGCGCGATGTATTCTTCCTTGATATGGTTCGCCTCGAACAGGTTTTCGTTGGCCTCCTGGAGGGCATGGTTTAGCTGACTAAGCTGTTGGTTGGTTTCGAAAAGGGCCTTTCGGGTTTTAGCGAGGCGTTTCACCTGGATATAGCTGTACGCGATGCCAATAATCAAACCGATAGACAACAAGCTGGTTAAAATCAAGAAATGCCGGAGTTTTGCCTTCTGTTCCTGTTCGAGTGTCCGGAAAGACGCATTAATGATGGGGTAATAGGTGGTACTCTCTACTGTACGATACCGGACATTACAAAAAATGGCGTCGTTGATCGCTGACTCCATAAACTGATAGGCCTGTGTAATATCGCCCATATCGTAGAACGTGAGTGCTAAGCTTTGGAAAGACGCATTGTCTTTGATGGAGTTTATGACGTCGGTAACGGCTGATAAAGCAAAATAATGCAGTTGCCGGTCAATATCACCCTTATTTTTACTGATGATCCCAAGGAGGTAAGTAATGAGCGCTTGCTCTGGATTTTTCCTGTCGGTCTGTCCGAGCAAGGCAAGCAATCTCGTTTCTGCCTGTCTGGGTTGCCCGCGGTATAGGATGCGCGTTGCCGCAGTGATTTTATATTTTAATGAGGCCGTATCGAGCACAGCCAATAGCGAATCGCGATATAATTCGCTTTTCCGGTAATAGATGTCGTTGCCATTGCTTTGTCCATAACGGCTACAGAAAGCAAGGTAGGTTTCGAAATAATTGGGTAGCAGCTCGTCGGCAAGCGTATTACGGTTGATTCCCTTGAGCAATCCTTCCGATTCGATATAAAGCCCACCGGAGGAATATAGCCAGGCCAATTGGATCGCGGTTTCGTCTTTGAAGAGAGTGTTGGCTAACTTCTCTGCTATCTGTTGGTTTTGTTGTGCGTGAAAAATGGCGGAGTCGGCTTGGTATTTTTTATACCCTTCGATAAGCTGCCGGTTTATTTGATATCTGCGAATGAGATTCGACTTGTTCAAGTGCAGCTGTTGCTTGAGGGCAGCAAGCTGGTTTTCTTTTATCGTATCGTATAGACTCCTGTTTTGCATCACTTGCCGAAGTTGCACAAGCACAGCATCGTCCGCCTTAGCGGGAAAAGCAACTAAGGCTATGATGAGCAGCAACAAGAAAGGGCTCGGCTTCATCTTACAAAAGTACATAAAATGGGCTTATAGAAAGGCGGGTGTAACGAAGCGTTATGTTCCGGAAGTAACTTGTTATCTTTAACCCATGAAAATCAGTTTTTTCTCTGCAAAGCCCTATGACCGGACGTTTTTTGGGCGGCTCAACGAAACTTTCGGCTTCGAGTTCATATTTTATGAAACACATTTGGGGCCGCACATTGTCAATGTAGTTGAAGCATCGGATGCTGTTTGTGCATTTGTAAATGACAAGCTCTCCGCGGAGGTATTGGGCGCATTGGCCAACCGGGGCGTGAAATACATTGCCATGCGATGTGCTGGTTTCAATAATGTCGACCTGGACGCCGCGAGAAAATACGGCCTGCGCGTTTGCCGGGTACCGTCCTACTCGCCTGAAGCGGTAGCAGAACATGCCTTGGCCATGATGCTCACCCTTAACCGAAAAACCCATAAAGCGTATAACCGTGTGCGGGAGCAGAATTTCTCGCTCAATGGTCTCATGGGCTTTAATCTTCACGGGAAAACGATCGGTGTCGTCGGTACGGGCAATATCGGAAAAGCATTTATCCGCCTTATGAGCGGTTTTGGCTGCGAATTACTTGCCTATGACCTGGCTGAGGACGATGCGCTTAAAGCCGCCGGCGTGCGGTATACGCCGTTGTCCGAACTGTATAGTCGGGCAGATGTTATTTCGTTGCATTGCCCGTTGACCGAAGATACGAAGCACCTCATCAATCCCGCATCGCTAAAGCTTATGAAGCCGGGCGTTATGATTATCAATACAAGCCGCGGTGGGCTCATTGACACGACGGCCGCGTTAGAAGGGCTGCGATCCAAGCGCATCGGCTATCTGGGGATTGATGTATACGAACAGGAAGAGAAGCTCTTTTTCAGGGACCTTTCACAGACGATATTGGACGATGATGCGATCCAGCTGCTTATGAGCTTTCCTAATGTGTTGGTGACGGGCCACCAAGCCTTTTTTACGGCTGAAGCATTAGAAGAGATTGCTTCTACGACGCTGACCAACCTGTCACGCCTTTCACAGGGACTTAATCCCGAAAATCCGGCAGCGTTGCTGGTATAAGCAGCAGGCGATTGCCGGTGGACTGGCTTTTGTGGGGGTCATCCGTAACGAATAAAAGCAATTTATCTTAACTTTAGACCCGATAACCTATATAGTTCATAGCATGTCGAAGTTACACCGAAGAGATTTCATTAAAATATCTGCGACGGCCGGACTGGCCGCCTCCCTCTGGGAGCCCCTTTTGCAAAAAGCGTTGGCGGTAGAGGCGCATACGGCCACACGGTCGATAAAAGATGTGCAGCACATTGTCATCCTCATGCAGGAAAATCGTTCATTTGACCACTATTTCGGTGCCATGAAAGGCGTGCGTGGTTTTGGAGACCGTTTTCCGATTCCCCTTGAAAGCGGCCAGCGGGCATTTCATCAATCGGATGGCCAAAAAATTGTGCCTCCTTATCGAGTCGATAAGAAAGCGTCAAATGCGGCTTTCATCAACGGCACTCCGCACAATTTTCCAGATACGCAAGCTGCTTGGAATCAAGGAAAATATGGGTTTTGGCCGTTGTTCAAAACACCCTCATCCATGGCTTATTACACCCGGGAGGAAATTCCTTTTCAGTACGCCATGGCCGAATATTTTACCATCAGCGATGCGTATCATTGCTCCATCGCGACCGGGACAGACCCGAACCGGATCGTTTTCTGGTCTGGGTCGGTTTGTGACCCGTTAAAACGGGCAGCGGGTATCAATTGTACGGATGCGGACTCCGAGCCGGTTAATCTCCGCTGCTGGATCAAGGGTGAAATGCCCGAGCCGGGATATACATACCAAGGAAGCGCGTTCAGGTGGCCCACCATTCCCGACGTATTGCAGAAAGCCGGGATAAGTTGGCGCATTTATCAAGACCCGAATGACAATTGGACCGGAGCCATGCATGGTTGCCTGGCGTTCGATAGTTTTCGGAACGCCAAGCCTGGCGATCCGATTTACGAAAACGGGATGCGGCATTGGTCGCTGGAGGACCTGGCCAATGACGTAAAAAACAAAAAACTGCCCCAAGTGAGCTGGATATTGCCTTCGCAAAGCAACTCGGAACATCCGGGCGCCCCTTCCAGTCCTTACCGTGCCTCTGATTTTACGCATCAGGTATTGTCGGCCATTACATCCAATCCGGAGGTATGGAGCAAAACGGTATTCTTCCTGACGTTCGATGAGAATGATGGTCTTTTCGATCACCTGCCGGCTCCCGCGGTTCCTTCTTATAACCTGGATGGCACGCTCGCGGGCAAGTCTACGATAGACGTTGCTGGCATGTATTTCCATGACGATAAGGATAATCTGGAAGATATGGAGACCGATCGCGTCTATATCGACAAAAGGGATAACATTTCCGGCAATTTGCGCCCTTGGGGCATGGGGCCGCGCGTGCCCCTGTACATTTTGTCTCCTTGGAGTAAAGGTGGCTGGGTTGATTCTGCCGTAGCCGACCATACATCGGTGGGACAGTTCTTAGAGAAAAGATTCGGCATTGTCATTCCGGCTATCTCCCCTTGGCATCGTGCGGTTAGCAGCGACCTGACGTCGGCATTCGACTTTGTCACGCCCAACGATCCGAAGCTACCGATCATGCCGGACACATCCGGATTTGAACGCATAGATGCCGCTTCAAAGGAACTTCCCAAGGCGACGGCTCCGCAACAACCTTCCCAATTGTATCAAGAGCGGGGAACCCGTCTTTCAAGAGCGCTTCCCTACCGCCTGCATTGCACACTGAAACGCCTGAAAGACCAGAATCAGGTGCAGTTGCTTTTTGCAAACAAGGGCGGCAAAGGTGCGGTATATCATGTATATGATATGCATAGGCTGGATCGAATCCCACGCCGGTACACCGTAGAGGCAGGCAAATCATTGACAGACGAATGGACGGTCGGTGAAACCAAGGGTGCGTATGACCTCGAAGTATATGGCCCTAACGGTTACTTTCATAAATTCGCGGGAAATATGGGCAATGCTGAACCGGAAATCGAACTGGAATATAATCACCGCAATAGCGGGCTGTCTATCTTTTTACGGAACGGTTCGCCCGCTCGGCTAACGATAGAAGTTGAGGCAAATGCATACGGTTATGAAAAGCTGGGGCCTGTTGTCCTGGCTCCCGGCAAAACGCAAAAGGAACGGGTAAATCTTGAAATGAGTAACTGTTGGTACGACTTCACGGTAAAAGCCGCTAGTGGATTTTCGCACCGTTTTGCAGGAAGGGTTGAAACAGGGCGGAACGGCATCAGTGACCCCGCAATGGCAACGGAAATATAGTCCCTCGAGTCAGTACCGAATCCGGAGGTATAACATCAAGGCGCACAACGCCACCGCAAGAAAGAAGCAAGTGAGCCCGAAGCTCCGGACACGACTGCGTGCGTGAGCGGACAGAAAAGAATGCCTGCTATTTTTCGATAATAGATAGGTGCCGAGATATCCTCCGATAAATAACAACACGATCGCTAAAAAGAGGACTTTCATTTTCCGGATGAAAATAGCGTTTGCTTTGCATAAATCCAAATTCGGCGTAATGGAAAAAGGTTTTTGGAAGTGACAGAAAAGTGGTCCGGGAAGAACGGAAATTAAACGATTTTCAATTATGTTTGTAAATCCGTGCTTTTAGGTTGAAAATTGCATTGAAAGGCAAATACAGCAACTCTTTTTTTGACTCGCTTGGCGCTTGCTGGCTGGCATTGACCGGAAAGCCGAGTGAGCTGCCACGCGAAAACCGTGGCTTTAATGTCGTGTCGCTATACATGATCCTCTTGTTGGCGATTTTGATTCCTTTAGACCTGTATCTCGGTTTGTGGGAAATTGCGATCGGGTTGATCGTGACCGAAGGAATGCTGGTCACCATGTTCTTTTTATCGCGTTACCGGGGTTTACACCGTGTAGGATTAATCGTCTATGCAGTGTACAGCTACCTGCTCGTTATTTTTACATACTTCTACAATGGTGGTAACGCAGGGCCGGCGCTCTATTTTTTTCTGCTAACCTACCTGCTTGTGATCGCATTTACTGCGCAAAAACTTCATTGGATCTGGACGGGATTGCACCTTATCTTACCGGTTGGCTTGCTGGTCATGGAATATGCTCATCCATCTGTTGTAATTAGAAGCTATGACTCAAGAAGCTCGCGCTTCACCGACTTGACCACGTCTTTCCCCATTATTATCATCTGTATTTTTGCGGCAACCAGCTACCTCCGGAAGGCCTACGAACGCGAACGGGTGGCCGCTGAGCTCCGGGCCAAGCAAATTGAAAATAAAAATAAGCGGATTAGGTTACAGAATAACTTGTTGCGGAAGGCAAATCGGGAAAAAATAGAATTGATTTCGATTCTGGGTCATGACTTAAGAAACCCGCTGAACGCCATGACGGGTACGCTCGAAATCCTCAATAATGAAGATCTTCCGCCCGAAGTAAAAAAGAAGCTAAAAGACGATCTGTTAGTCGCAGCCCACCATACATCGGCGATGCTTAATAATGTGCTCGCTTGGGTATCCGGACAAATTAAGGGAATCAGGCCCTTGCTTACTTGGGTAGAACCCGAGGTAATTATTGAGCGTGTAATGGCGGTGCAGGGGCTTATGGCTGAAAAAAAAGAAATCTCCTTTCAGCTGGACATTGGATTAGGCATCCGGGTGCTTTCGGATGCTGAAATGCTCGAGGTGATTATCCGTAATCTGGTAACGAATGCCCTTAAATTTACACCTCAGGGAGGGACAATTAGCGTAACCGTATCCGAAAGTCCGGCAACCAACCAGTGTACAATCGCTGTCCGCGACGACGGCGTCGGTATGACGGATGAAGATGTCAAACATATTTTTAATGGCCATATTCAATCGACCTATGGAACCGAAAGCGAAAAAGGCATCGGGCTAGGTTTATTTCTATGCCGGGAGCTTACCCTTAGATTAAACGGAGAAATCCGAGCAGAAAGCGAACTGGGTAAGGGCTCCGTTTTTTATCTTGCATTGCCGCTGTATCATATCGATCGGCCTGATAACCCCTCGTCTCGGATCATTTCAAAGAAGAACATATTGCACTCTTCCAATTGATTTATGGCCGGATAGCGCAATGGAATTATTTTTGTAAGATAGGATTTCGTGAATGCCCTGCATTTTACTATGTTTGAAAGGAAAGAAATTTGATTATGATGACAACGAATTTAGATCCAGCGATCCAGACGCGTGCTGAAAGTTGGCTGCGTGCGCCGTACGATGAAACCACGATAGCGTCTGTGAAAGAATTGTTTGATACAGAGCAATACACGGAATTAACGGACAGTTTCTATAAGGATCTCGAATTTGGGACGGGCGGCCTTCGGGGTATTATGGGCGCGGGCACCAACCGTATGAATAAATATACCATCGGCCGGGCGACGCAGGGATTGAGCAATTACCTGCTTAAAACCTACGCAGGAGAACAAATTAAAGTGGCAATTTCATATGATAGCCGGAATAACTCCCAATCGTTTGCGCGTTTGGTAGCCGACGTTTTTTCGGCCAATGGTATTCAGGTTTACCTGTTTTCCGAACTGCGTCCCACTCCGCACCTGTCATTTGCTGTACGGCACCTAGCGTGCCAAGCTGGAGTGATGCTGACCGCCTCCCACAACCCGAAAGAATACAACGGTTATAAAGCGTATTGGAACGATGGCGGGCAGCTGGTGCCGCCTCATGATAAAAACGTGATTAGAGAGGTATATGCCATCGAAGATCCAAGCCAAATCAAATTTACCCCCGAAGAAGCGAACATCCATTTGTTGGGCAAGGAAATGGACGACGCTTACTTGGATGCCATTGCAAGCTTGATCATCCGCCCGGAAGCAGTGAAGCGCCAGGAGGACCTGAAAATCGTTTACTCACCCATCCATGGAACGGGCGTTACGCTGGTACCACCCGCCTTGGAGCGTTGGGGTTTTGTCAATGTACATTTGGTGGAGGCGCAAGCCAAACCCGATGGCAATTTTCCGACCGTAGTGTATCCAAATCCCGAAGAAGAGGAAGCGATGTCGTTGGCGGTCAAAACCGGCGAGCAAATCGGAGCCGACGTTATCTTTGCTACTGATCCCGACGCTGACCGTGTTGGCGCCGCGGTAAAAAACAAGGATGGCAATTATCAACTGCTCAATGGCAACCAGATCGGAAGCCTGTTGGTCAACTATGTGCTGTCAGCCAAGAAAGAACAGGGCGATTTGCGTCCCGATGATTACGTCGTGAAAACCATCGTGACAACTAACCTGATTGCGGATATCGCCAAGCAATACGGCGTGACTTACTATGATACCCTCACGGGCTTTAAGTACATCGGCGAACTGATTACGTTGAAAGGCGGGCAGGGCCGCTTTCTTGTGGGCGGTGAGGAAAGCTACGGCTATCTGGTAGGCGAACTGGTGCGCGATAAGGACGCGGTCGTATCTGCCGTATTCATCGCTGAAATGGCAGCTTATTATAAAGACCAGGGCAAAACGTTGTTCGACGCGCTAATAGCGCTATATGTACAGCATGGTTACTATAAAGAAAAACTGATCTCGCTGACCAAGAAGGGAAAGGCCGGAGCCGAGGAAATCAGGGCGATGATGGAACGCCTGCGGTCCGAACCGCCCCAAACCCTTGGCGGCATTGATGTTGCTGAGATCAAGGATTACGAAAAAAGTGAATCGTACAATCTGAAGACGGGTAAGCGCGAAGTGATTAACCTGCCCAAGTCAGACGTCTTGCAGTTTATCACCGTGGATGGGGACGTGATCTCGGCCCGTCCTTCGGGCACGGAACCGAAGATTAAGTTTTACTGCAGTGTACGGCAGCCGCTTAACAGCGCTGCGGATTTCGAGCGTGTAGGGCAGGAACTGGAAGAACGGGTAGACCGGATCATGAAAGATATCGCTTAAGTATGCTGCACTGGGAAACGCTTTCGTCTGAATATTTGGTGCAGGCACCCTGGGCAGTTCTGCGAAAAGATGTCTGCCGCATGCCAAACGGGCATGTGGTGCCGGAGTACTATGTGTTGGAGTACCCCGATTGGGTGAACATGGTGGCGCTTACGGCCGACAATCAGTTTATTCTCGTCAAGCAATACCGTCATGGCGTAGCGCAGGATGTGCTTGAAATACCGGGCGGAGTCATTGATCCCGGTGAGGATGCTCGCACTGCCGCTGTCCGGGAAATGCTGGAGGAAACTGGGTACCGATTTGATGCCGTGGAGGAATTAGCCACGCTTTTCCCGAATCCTGCTACAGCAAATAACCGTACGTATACGTTCCTGCTTACCGGCGGCGTGAAGGTGCAGGAACAGGATCTCGACGAACAGGAGGAGATCGATGTTATGCTGGTTTCTCCCGAAGAATTGAAACAACTCCTAGTCGGAAACCAGTTCGGGCAGGCATTGCATACCGCTGCCCTGTTCTATGCATTGGTGCATCTGGGATTATTGAAATAGCTGGGCTTTTGAAATAAAGTGTCCGATATCGAACAACAGATGTAGTTAGTGAGTGAGGCAATCGCCAGCATGTAATCGCGGCGATGGCCTGCTTAGCATGACCGCTTACCGCATGCGGCGGGAGCGATGGCCTTTAAAAGACCGGCGCTTCCGCTTCCGCCGCCTCTGCAATCCGAGGGGTGCGTTGTATTCTTTCCGTAACGGTCGGCGCGGGGCTTTTCCGTGCCTGCTGTAGAATGAATGCCAATGCGAAAAGAGCGCCGAATGCTGCCATGGCAGCGCCCACCCATTCCGGTGAGGTATAGCCATGTCCCATGGCAATGGGTAACCCACCCAGGAAGGCACCCAGCGCGTTCCCAATGTTGAAACTGGCCTGGCTTACGGAGGCGGCCAGCATTTCCGACCCTTTGGCGGTATTGATCATCAGCATCTGGATGGGAGCTGCTAAAGCAAAAGCCGTGGCGCCCAGCACGAAAGTCATCACTAAAGAGGGAATCGGATAAACAGACAAATATCGTTGTGCAACCAACGCCGCGGCCATTGCAACGAGCAGTATGAGGGAAGCCTTGGCCGGCGAAACAAGGTCGGCCAAGCGTCCGCCTGCGAGATTGCCGACAAACATCCCCAGGCCGGCCAACATTAAGATGTATGTCATGGACGACTCGGAGAAGCCCGCCACTTTGGTCATCAACGGCGAAATATAACTGTACCACGAAAAAAGGCCGCCTGTGCCAATAGCGATCATTCCGACGATCAACCAAGCTTCAGAACGCCTAAAAAAGCCCAACTGGGTCTTTAGGTCGCCCGCATGTTTCACTGGCATACTGGGCATCCACAGTTTCAGTGCGAGCAACGTTACGATGCCCACCGATACCACAATGGCAAACGAATACCGCCACATAAAGTGGTGTCCAATGTAGGTACCCAGCGGCACGCCGATCAGGTTGGCAATGGTGAGACCGGCAAACATGATGGAAATGGCCTGCGCTTCCTTACCCGGCTTGGCCAGACGGCTGGCCACCACTGACCCTACGCCGAAAAAGGCCCCGTGCGGTAAACCCGCTAGCACCCTCGAAATGAGCAATGACGTATAGCCCGGAGCGAAGGCGGTAAATGCATTGAAAACCGTGAAAAGCACCATCAGTCCGATGAGAATGCGCTTGGGCGGATATTTGCTGGCAGTGGCTACAAGTAATGGCGCACCGATGACCACGCCAAGGGCGTACGCAGCGATTAAGTGACCTGCTGTTGGGATGTCTATGGACAGGTCACTTGCGATATCTTCCAGCAAGCCCATCATTACAAATTCAGTGATGCCAATGCCCAATCCCCCAAATAGAAGCGACAGTAGACTTTTCTTTATTGTTGTTTGCATCGTGCGTTATTTAACACTTAGTGTAAAAAGTACACAAAGGTAATGCGATTTTTCTTTGCTTGCTTATGCAGCCGGATAAAATCGCCAAAAAATGATACAAGCCTGATAATTGCTGCAGGAGGGTGCAAGAAAAGTGTACGAAATCGTACAATCAATTGTCCGGTATCGCACACTGCTCCAACTCGGTTTCTGATATGTATCTCGTTAATAACGCGTTATACTAATGGAGAGATTTTGGCAAGGAACGATGTAATTAATATATTTGAATCTGACAGACACGTGTCGTCAATTCGATTACTAACGCAGCGCGCATAATCAAACAATAGAAAAAATCCGATAGCTGAAAACCGAGCAAAACATGATTCAACTGAACAATATTTTCAAATGGTATAATGTGGGGGGGAGCCGTTCCTTCGTACTCAAAGACATAAATCTTCATATCGCCGAGGGTGAGTTCGTCTCCATTATGGGGCCTTCCGGGTCAGGGAAATCCACTTTGCTCCATATTTTAGGACTTTTGGACGAACCCGATGAGGGGCAATATCTGTTCATGGGCGAGCATGTACTCGGATTGAAGGAAAAGCAGCGCTCGGCGTTATATAAACAGCACATTGGCTTTGTATTCCAAGCGTATCACCTCATCGACGAATTGACCGTGTATGAAAACATCGAGACGCCGCTTATCTACAAAAATCTGAAAGGCAGCGAACGCAAGGCGATCGTCGGGGACTTGATTGATAGGTTTGGCATCGTTGGTAAAAAAGATCTCTTTCCGACGCAATTATCCGGAGGTCAGCAGCAATTAGTAGGCATCGCGCGGGCATTGGCTACGACTCCCAAGCTGTTGTTGGCGGATGAACCTACCGGCAATCTGAACTCGAAGCAGGGCGAGGAAATCATGAACCTTTTCAAACAGCTCAATGAAGAAGATGGGGTAACCATCATACAGGTGACACACTCGGAAAAAAATGCCGAATATGGCAATCGGATCATCGAATTGCTAGATGGCCAGATTGTGAAATAAGGACATGCTGGGTCTCAGTTTTCCTGCAGCGCAATCAGTGCTTGCGCCAGTACTTTGTCTGAGCGGTTGCGGACTTTGAAAAAGGCTTCATTGCCAAAATAATAACGGCCCAACAGCGCTTCTATGTCGCTCCGGACCATGGGTTTTATCCGATCGGCCTCCATAAGGGTGAAAGGAACGCCATTATCCGTTACGTACTGCAAAAAATTAGCATATTCCCGGTCGGGCAAAAAATACCCTTTCAGGTAATTTTCCACGGAGTAGGCCGGCAACGATTTTGTCAGCCGCCCATAAACATAGTCTTCAATCAGGTTCGCCTGACGGATATTCCGATATAAAGCACTTATTTTGCTGCTGTCTGCGGAAACCCAAACATCAGGTGAAATGCCCCCGCCAGCATACACATGTTTGCCCGATAAGGTTGTAAAACTCAAGTTGTCGGTATCGCGCCGCGCGGAATCAGGTGTATCCTTCTTTTGAAGACTCTTGATTCTTGGATTTGTATATGATTTCTGGATGCATCTTCCCGAAGGCGTGTAATAACGCGCCACCGTCAGATTTAGCGCCGAGCCGTCGCCAAAACCAAACTGTTCTTGCACGAGGGCCTTTCCATATGACGGTCGGCCAACGATAATGCCGCGTTCCAGGTCCTGGATCGCTCCTGCAACGATTTCGCTGGCAGATGCAGACTGTTCATCGATCAAGATGGCCAGATCGCCATCGCCAAATACACCATCGGCGCTTGAATAATAATCGGTTCGGGGTTCGTGTGCTCCTTCTGTGTATACGATCAGCCGTTTGTCGACGAAAAACTGGCTGGCCAACGCCGTTGCGGCGTTAAAATATCCGCCCCCATTTTCCCGGAGGTCCAAAATTAACCGCTGCGCGCCTTGTTTCTTTAGTTGTTGAAGGGCGCTCTTGAAATCGTCGCTCGTTTTTGCACCGAAACGCCTGATTTTAATGTATGCGGTTGCACTGTCTAGGATATATGCCGCATCGATGCTGCTTACATCTACCCGGTCGCGAATTATTTTTAGCGGCAGAGGCAAACTTTTGCCATTGCGGTTTATACTGAGCTCGATGGTTGTTCCCCGACGGCCGCGTACTTTCGCTTCAATAGCTTTCTCAGAGATGTTGACTCCGGCAATGGTATCTCCATCGATTGCTATCAATTTATCTCCTACGCGCATACCCGCTCGTTGGGCAGGCCCGCCGGTCACCAAACCTACGGTCATCAACGTATCATTTAAATTATAGTACTCGATGCCGATGCCTTCGAAGCTTCCTTCGAGCGCTTCGTGCTGTTTTTGTGCCTGATTAGGTCTAAGGTATTCGGAGTACGGGTCCAATTGCTCCACAATTTCATCGATGGCAAGATCCTGCAGTTGATCGATATTTAGGCTGTCCACATAATTTTCGGCAATCAGATCGATCATGCGCTGTACTTTTCCAGTTTTGTCCGTAATGCCCAGGGGTAGCAAGCTATTTGTACCTGAATGGCTGTTTTCGTCGGCATAATTTTGTCCAAGCAAGAGACCTAGTAACAACGCTGCCCCATAGGTAGCAGCCATAAATAAATTTCTTTTAGTGTCCTTGCGCATATCCTTGATAACACGCGCTAAATTAAATAGTTTCCCCCATTTTCTGCCTGAAACATGCAAAATTTACAAAAAAATGGTTTCGCTTTGGCGAAAAAAGTAGTCTGTCGGAAGCGGCCATTATCGATAGGCTATGCGAGGTCGGCCAGGGTGAAGGCAATTTATTTTCTGACGAAATATTCTCATTTTTGCAAAAATAAAATACGCAAAGCGATGCACGAGATTGAGCCTTATTACCGATGGAGAGATGATTACATCGCAGCCGAAGATGAGTTGTCTCCGTTTTACGGAACGGAGTACAGTGAATTTGAATTTGACAAACAGGTATACAACTTCCTGCTTCATCCTCAATGGGATAATTTTGGCTCCAACACACTGTACCTTAAAGTTTTGTTTGCCGATTACCAGCGAGGTTATGCCATTATCGAGTTGATCGGCGAATGGAATGATGCGATATACAACGATATCATGCTGCTCAAAAGGGAAGTGATCGACTTGATGGTCGATGCGGGAATTAACAAATTTATCATGATTGGTGAGAATGTGCTTAATTTCCACGCTTCGGACGACTGCTATTATGAAGAGTGGTTTCAGGACATTGAGGATGGCTGGATAGCGGGCATTAATTTCCGCGGCCACGTGATTGACGAATTCAAATCGAGCAACCTCGATTACTTTATCAATTTCGGGGGTAAGCTGGACGACTTAAGCTGGCGTAACCGAAAGCCGCTGCAGGTCTACAAAGCTGTGGAAGAACAGCTTATGAAGCGGTTGCATTGAGGGCTTTTGTTCAAGCTTTTTCGAACACCTTCCCATAGATTAACTTGAACCAAGCGGTATACACTTCGGGGGTTTCCATGTTTTCACGTTCGATTGTCTCGCGATCTGCCCATCGATACGTGGCCACTTCTGCCGGATTGGGAGTAGGCGCATGGTCGGTATGTCCGATGAATACGTGATCTAATTCGTTTTCCACCAGTCCGTTGTCAAAAGATGCGCGATAGCAGAAAGTAAAGGCAAAGGTCAAGGGTGCGCGCAAGCCCATTTCTTCTTCCAGTCGGCGATGAGCCGCCTCCAGAGCCGTTTCGCCGGGTGCCGGATGGCTGCAACAGGTATTGGTCCATAGCCCTGCGCTGTGGTATTTATGGGCTGCCCGCTGTTGAAGTAAGAGACGGCCGCCGCTATCAAAAATAAAAACACTGATGGCTCTGTGGAGCAGCCCCTTTTGATGCGCTTCCAGTTTTTCCATCGTTCCGAGGGGATGGTCATGCTCATCCACCAGGATTACTTGTTCGTTTATGGCCATTGTCGTTATACCGTTTTAACATGCCGTTCATCGTATCCTTCGATATCGATGATGTACTTGTTCTTGACCAGGAACTCAAAGAGCGGGCGTGCTTCGTCCGATACCGGCATGTTCGCTGTTGTAATGATCTGATTATCCTGCTTGTTGAGATAGGGGTAGGCGTACAGTTTAACATTTTTGCTGAAAAGTCCGCTTGCATAGGCCAGCAGCTCATCGGTGTACTTGCCCTGGTTGTATTGCTTGGAGTTAAAAATGTTTCGCAAGTTGGAAATATTCGTCGAAATCCCCACATTTCTCGGTTTAAATTGCGACAGATATTCTGCCAAGTAATGGTTGCGGGTGAAATTGGATACGAGAATGTGGTTCCCAGTGCTGCACAGGTATTCAGCACGCTCAGCAAAATATTGAAGATCTTCCGACGTAAACTGCGGTGTTTGATCGAGCACGTTGCTCATCAGTACTTCTATCATGACAACCAAATTATCGTCGGATATTTGAAGGTTGCGTTTAAACTGTGCCACCGCCAGGTTGAATAAATCGAAATTGGGATTAGACTTTTGCCGGTATTTGGTGCGCAGAATGATGATGTCTTTTTTATAAAGAAAATCCTTGCTCTGGTATGCAGAACCCTGTGGATTGAAAATAGCCGCCTTCGAAAAACCTTTCGCAATGAGATACAGATTGATGAGCCGTTCGTTTACTTCTTGAAATACTGGTCCGTTTACCTTCACCAGATCGATCTGGACGGCACCGGGAGACAAATTGTCGGCTAGTGATTCGATCATGGTTTGCACGTCGTTGGTATAATAATAAGCCGCAAAAACAAGATTGACGCCCAGTACGCCCAATACCTTTTGTTGCAACAAGTTGTCGCTGTCCAGTAGGCGTACGTGGAAGATAATCTCATTGGGTGCGCCGCCCACCTCGTGTTGAAACCGGATGCCGATCCAACCGTGCGGTTCGTTCGACTTGCTGAAGTTAAGCGCGGCGACGGTATTTGCAAAAGCAAATAGCCGTTTGTTTTGATATTTTTCGCCCGTTAGCCTTTCGGTAAGCAATTCGTATTCGTGTTCGAGCATCTTGCGCAGTCTCGAACGGCTTACGTATCTTCCGGAATCTTCAGCGCCGTAAATGGCGTCGCTGAAGGCCATATCATAAGCTGATATCGTTTTGGCTATGGTACCGGACGCCGCTCCGGCATTGAAAAAGTTACGGGCTACCTCCTGTCCGGCACCGATCTCAGCAAATGTTCCGTAGATTTCCCCATTGAGATTTATTTGTAGTGCTTTTCGTTTGGTTTCATAGATTTCGCGTGCCATGGCGCAAAGATAGCGATTTCTTTGGCTGCACACAGGTTGTCTTCAACGGATCGTCCACATACCTATACCTCCTTCCTATCATATCTCCGGTTAAAACAAAGTAGATATCCAATGCTTATGAAGATAATACTAAGGTCTAATAACTGCATACTTACTGGAAAACTACTGCATAATTGCTGCATAATCACTTATAATTATTGTGGATCTGGTGTAAACTAACGGCAGCCTAACTGAATCGAAGCAGTCTATGGTAACAGCACGATCTCCATCGGTTAATTAAGGAGGTAAAGGAAAGCGAGAATAAGAAAAGCACTGCAGGGAATGAAAGTTTTGGGATGCAGCCTAACTTTTTTTACTTTTGATCGGCGTTATTGAGCCCGCTTTGCGGTTTAACTCGCTGAACGCGCTTGCTCGATTTACGTTAAAAAATACGTTGCCACATGTATAAGACCCTTCAAACCACGTTGCAGCAGGAACTGCAATCCATTAAAAGCGCAGGATTATATAAAACCGAACGCGTCATTATCACCCCGCAGGGAGCCGATATCAAAATACAGAGCGGGGCAGAGGTAATAAACTTCTGTGCCAACAACTACCTGGGACTGTCGTCCCATCCAAAAGTTATCGACGCTGCAAAAAGAACGATCGATACACACGGTTATGGCATGTCGTCTGTCCGTTTTATTTGCGGAACGCAGGATATCCACAAAGCTTTGGAAGCCAAAATATCGGAGTTTCTGGGCACGGAAGACACCATTCTCTATGCCGCTGCATTCGACGCCAACGGTGGCGTGTTCGAGCCGTTGTTCGGTGCGGAGGATGCCATCATTTCCGACGAGCTGAACCATGCCTCCATCATTGACGGGGTTCGGCTGTGCAAAGCGCAGCGCTTCCGTTACAGGAACTGTGACATGTCGGATTTAGAAGCGCAGCTAAAGGCGGCCCAGGGAGCCCGTCACCGCATCGTTGTCACGGATGGAGCTTTTTCGATGGACGGCAGCATTGCACCACTGGATAAAATCTGTGACCTGGCGGACGAATACGAAGCGTTGGTAATGACTGACGAATCACATTGTACCGGATTCATTGGCAAAACCGGTCGTGGGACCCACGAACTGCACGGAGTCATGGATCGGGTGGATATTATCACGGGCACGTTAGGTAAGGCGCTTGGAGGCGCGTCGGGAGGGTTCACCTCCGGCCGCCGGGAGATTATTGACTTATTGCGCCAGCGATCACGCCCATATCTCTTTTCGAACACCCTGGCACCGGCCATTGCCGGGGCATCCATCGCTGTGCTTGATATGCTGAGTGAAACCACCGAGCTGCGTGATAAGCTGGAATATAATACGCGGTATTTCCGTGAGAAAATGACCGCGGCGGGATTTGATATCAAGCAGGGTGTACACCCCATCGTACCTGTGATGCTTTACGATGCGCCTTTGGCCCAGGAATTTGCTGCGAAAATGCTGGAAGAAGGTATTTACGTAATCGGGTTCTATTATCCGGTAGTACCTCAGGGAAAGGCTCGCATCCGGGTGCAACTTTCGGCCGCCCATGAGCAACATCATTTGGATAAAGCCCTAGCGGCCTTCACAAAAGTAGGTAAAGAATTAGGTGTTATTTAAAGAATTTCTCTACCTTTGCGCCCTCAAAATTGACAAATAGTTTGCTGGATGCAAAAAATCAGAAACATAGCAATCATTGCACACGTAGACCACGGCAAGACCACCTTGGTTGATAAAATCCTCCACTTCACCAACCTTTTCCGTGAGAACGAGCAGACGGGTGAGCTGATACTGGACAACAATGACCTGGAACGGGAACGGGGCATCACCATTGTCTCAAAAAATGTATCGGTAGCCTATAAAGACGTCAAAATCAACATCATTGATACACCGGGTCACGCCGACTTCGGCGGGGAGGTAGAACGGGTATTGAAGATGGCCGATGGGGTCATCCTCCTTGTAGATGCTTTCGAGGGACCTATGCCCCAAACGCGCTTTGTCACCCAAAAGGCGCTTGGCCTGGGCCTGAAGCCCATCGTGGTGGTTAACAAGGTCGATAAGGAAAACTGCCGGCCCGACGAAGTTTACGAGGCGGTATTTGATCTTTTTTTCAGCCTGGACGCAACGGAAGAACAATTGGATTTTCCCGTATTGTACGGATCATCCAAACAAGGGTGGATGTCTACCGATTGGAAGCAACCCAAGGAAGACTTTACCGATTTGCTCGAAGCCATTTTGAAATACATCCCTGCTGCACCCTATCACGAAGGAAGCCTGCAGATGCAGGTCACCTCGTTGGACTATTCCTCCTTCGTAGGACGTATTGCGATCGGTCGGGTAGCCCGCGGTTCCGTCAAAGAAAATCAGCCGGTATCGTTGGTGAAGCGCGATGGCAAAATTGTCAAGTCGCGCGTAAAAGAACTGCATACATTCGAGGGCCTCGGCCGTGTGAAGGTACAGGAAGTCAAAGCGGGTGATATCTGCGCAGTAGTAGGGATCGAAGGTTTCGACATTGGCGATACGATTGCTGACTTTGATAATCCGGAGCAATTGGCGGTCATCAAGATCGACGAGCCGACGATGAATATGCTTTTCACCATCAATACGTCTCCATTTTTTGGCAAAGAAGGAAAGTTCGTGACTTCACGCCACCTCCAGGAGCGTCTTTACAAAGAGATGGAGAAAAATCTGGCACTGAAAGTCGTGCCCACGGAATCTCCGGATTCCTATTTGGTATACGGACGCGGCATTCTTCACCTGTCGGTGCTGATCGAAACGATGCGCCGGGAAGGATACGAGCTGCAGGTAGGCCAGCCACAAGTGATTGTTAAGGAAATCGACGGGGTTAAATGCGAGCCTATCGAAACTTTGGTAGTCGACGTGCCGGCTGAGGTATCAGGCAAGGTGATTGAATTGGTGACCCAGCGCAAAGGCGAACTTTTGATTATGGAGACCAAAGGCGACATGCAACACCTTGAATTCGACATTCCTTCGCGTGGCATCATTGGCTTACGTAACAATGTCCTGACGGCAACGGCAGGAGAAGCCGTAATGGCTCACCGCTTTAAAGCCTATGAACCGTGGAAGGGAGTCATTCCGGGTCGTTTGGCGGGCGTATTGGTATCCATGGAAAAGGGGCAAACTACGGCCTATTCCATCGATAAGCTACAAGATCGTGGCCGTTTCTTTGTAGACCCGGGGGCGGAAGTTTATGAAGGGCAGATCGTCGGCGAGCATATCCGGGATAATGACCTTGTCGTGAATCTGGTGAAGGGCAAGCAGCTGACCAATATGCGGGCGTCGGGAAGCGATGACAATGTGCGTATCGCGCCGGCGATCAAGTTTTCACTCGAAGAGTCCATGGAGTATATTCAGGCGGATGAGTACATCGAGGTGACACCAAAGAGTATCCGGCTTCGAAAAATCTATCTTACGGAAAACGAGCGGAAGATCAACGCAAAGAAATTTCAATAACCGGGGTTTTGCTCCAATGCCGGATTGGTACGTATTTCACTGTCCGGTATCGGCATCAACAGGTATTTTGGGTCGAACGTGATGGAGCCTCCGCCCTCCTCTTCCCGGGCGAGAAAAGCGTTCATGATGGCGGTTGCACGCTCAGGGCCTTGACGAACAATGTCAAACCATCGCAGCGCTTCACAGGCAAACTCCAAACGGCGTTCGTTAAGCAGGGTATCACGGAACGTCTGCTGGTCGGGGATTTCCGCGCTCGTCAAGCTGTCCAGTCCGGCACGGGCGCGTATGTTGTTTAGCAGGGTAAATGCTTCTCCATCGGGCACATATCCCATTTCATTCAGCACTTCTGCATACATAAGCTGCACATCGGTGATGCGTACAATCGAAAGATTTACGTCGTTGTCGAGGTTGTTGGGCGGGACGGTGCCATGCGCATATTTGATAAAAAGCAGTGTTAGGCTATCCACTACATTGTTTGCGCTTTTGTAGCCCTTCTGAATCGTAAAGTCGCGCCGCACATCACTGGTATCATAAGCTTCGTACAGGTCGTTGGACACCGCTAGCCAGGTGGATCGTCCCCCCTGTGGAAACTGCTCGGAGCGGAGGTTTTCGGGGACGAGCGAGTATACCAGCGGGTTGCCCTGGCTGTTCAGACCCGACGTATATTGGATCTGGAATATGTGTTCCGATCCATTGTCCCGCGTGTTCAGGAAGCAATCGGAAAATTGATCGAATGGACGTAATCCCTCATAAGCGAGGATATCTTCGAGGAGTGGTCGTGCGGCGTCGTACTGTTGGTTAAACAAATGGAGGCGTGCGAGAATGGCTTTCGCCGCGTAGCGAGTGGCCCGGCCGAGGTTGTCTCCGCCCTGGCTTTCCGGAAGGGCGTTCGCAGCAGCCTCCAGATCAGCCACGGCGAAGGCAAACGTTTCCGCTTGCGTGCTGCGCGGAATCGTCGTGATTTCTTCGGCACTCATTGCGTGGTCGATGATCGGCATCCCGCCAAAAATCCAGCCCAGTTGGAAATAGCAATAACCACGGATAAATTGCGTTTCACCTTTCATAATGGCTCTGGTTTCCTCATTCGGAAATTCGCCGCCGTCGATTTGATCCAAGATGTTATTAGTGCGGTTGATTACGCTCCAGTAGGCCGCCCATACACCTAAAATGCGGTCGTCGCCCGGCGTGAAACCGAAACGGGCGAGCGGATTATTGGTTGTATTCTGAAGGCTGTTAACATTGTCGCTCAGACTTTCCATCATCATTGGATAGTCAAAACCATGAACGGAGCGCAAACCGCCGTATGCGCCGAACAATGCTTGCCGGAAATCGCCGATGGTTTTATAAAAATCAGCCGTGTTATACGACGATTCGGGAGTCAGTTCCAGGTCTTTGTTGCAGGCGCTGAACCCCAGGGACATCGCGATTGCCACGAGTGTGAGCACATTGCGTATTGTTAGGGTCATGGATGTTTTCATAATCAGTGACTTCTTTTATGCCTTGCTGAATTTACCTTACCTTTTGCATCGATATTTGTTAAATCGATTCGTTGTTAAAATGAAGCATTCATGCCAATGGTAAACCGTTTGGAAAGTGGGTACCCCCCGTAGTCGGTGCCGGGCCGGGTGTTTTCCCCTGTGTCGGCGCCACCGGCATTATTCGCTTCTGGATTTGCCCCGGGATAGTTGGTGAAGGTGTGGAGATTGTCTGCCATGACAAACAGCCGGATCGCGCGCACCTTCCATCGTTTCAGGAGAGCATGGGCGAAGTTGTAGCCCAGCGTAATGTTTCGGATCCGTACAAACGAGGCATCGTATATCCATGTATCATTGTAAGGTGGGTTTACTCCCACCACGCTTGGCGTTCGTCCGTCCCAAGCCATATCGATCCCTTCCGGAACATTACCGGCATACGCGGCAGGTTTGTAGGCATGCAGCCAGTCGCGGTATTGGTTGGTGCCTTCGCCCAACCCATTATGGAATCCGCGCCTACCCAGATAAAAGATATCGCCCCCTTGTTGCCCTTGGATATCAAAGCCGAAATCAAACCCTTTGTATACCAGCCGGCTCGACAAGCCCCATATGAAATCTGGCTGGGCGTTGCCAACGATCGTGTGATCCCGTTCATTGATCTGCCCATCGTTGTTTAGATCAACGATCTTCACGTTGCCTTCTTGTTGTCCGTTAACAATAGGCACCAATGCGTTTCCCTCGGCATCAAAATCTTCCGGCATCAAAACCCCGTCCGTCTTATACATATAGAAGCTTCCTACGGGCTGGCCTACGATAGTTGCGTATGCATTGAAGTCATTCAACGTGCTTAGCATAATAAGCTGGTCGATACCCGGCGCAAGCGCGAGTACCTTGTTATTGTTCTTCGAAAAATTAAGGGAAGTTTCCCAGGTAAAGCTCTCCGTTTTGACGTTCTGGGTGGTGAGCTGCAATTCGATGCCTTTGTTTTCCACTTCCCCGATATTACGACGGATGGTCGAAAAACCGCTTACCCGGGTGACGGGTACATTCAGGAGCAGATCTGTCGTTTTATTGAAATATGCGTCGGCAGTCAAACGGATTCGGTCGTTAATCAACCAGAAATCCAAGCCGACATCCCTTGATACGGTGGTTTCCCAGCTGATATGCGGATTTGCAATGTTGCCGGGAACGAGACCATTGACAAGTTTTCCGTTTAAATTGTAATCCTGAATGCCCAGCAGCGAGATATGCTCATAATTTCCGATCCGGTCGTTACCGGCTTTACCGACCGACACCCGTATCTTCAGCAAGGAAAGCCAGTCGGCATCCTGCAGAAATGGCTCCTCGTTTATTTTCCATCCGGCGGACACGGCGGGAAACAGCCCCCATTTATTATCGGCCCCAAAACGTGATGAACCGTCATACCGGGCGCTTACCGATAGGAGGTATTTATCGAGAAATTGATACTGTGCGCGACCGAAGAACGACGTGACTGCGCTTTCACCAATGGTTGTGCTTGCCAAAGTGGGGTTGTTGGCATTGTTCAGCGTTGGAAGCAGGTCATTCGGGTAGCCATCGCCAGCGGCGGCGAGGACCTCTTGGCGGATATTTTCGTAACTCTGGCCCAATAGAAGTTCCAAGGAGTGGTTTTCTCCCAGATTCGGCCGGTAGGTGGCCGTATTCTGAATGCTAAACGAATAATTGTCTGTACTGGAAGCATAGCCATTGGCCTGTTCTCCTCGGTTTACATTGGCAGGGGTAAATTCCTGGTATGAAGCGTGTGCGGAGATATAACCGATTTGGGTACGCAGGGTGATCGATTCAATCGGAAAGTACTCGGCAAAACTATTGATCTGCAGCTCGCTTGCCTTTGCACGCGCTGTCATCTCGCGTAGCCGGGCAAGGGGATTGATGTATGTTTGGGCAGGTGAATAGCCGGTTGTTTCGGTATTCTCCTCAATGCCCACCACCGGAGGCATAGCCAAGGCATAATGGGCATTGCTTTCTTTCCCATCGGTTTCCGGATCATCCATACGGTTAAAGGAAGCGGCTACGTTGGCACCCACCTTAAATTTTTCTCCGATGTTGACGTGGGTGTTGGCGCGCAGATTGTATCGTTCAAAACCCGTGTACCGCATAACGCCATCCTGATTCAGGTAAGAACCCGACAATAAGAATGTGCCTACATCGCCGCCGCCGGACACGGTCAGCGCATAATTCTGCATAGCTGCCCGGCGATAGACAATATCCTGCCAATTGTTGTCAGGTAGTGCAGCCGGATTCAGGTATGCTTCTGGATACTGATATTCGGCCGGTCGGCTGGAAATCGGCAATGACAAGTCGCCCCCGGTCTGCTGAAAGCGTGAATCGCGTAGATAGCGGATATAAGCCGTATATTCACGTGTATCCATCATGGGCAGGAAGCGGTCTACTTCCTGATAGCCTGCATAGCTGTGGAAATCCACTTGAGTAGCCCCTGATGCACCAGACTTCGTAGTAATCACAACCACCCCATTTCCTCCCCGCGCACCGTATATGGCCGCGGAGGACGCGTCTTTGAGCACCTCAATCGAAGCGATATCGCGGGGATTTACATTCCGCATGTGATCCTGGGGGATGCCGTCGATGACATACAACGGATTGCTGGACGCCGTGATGGAATTCAGTCCGCGTATTTTAATGTTAGCGGCTTTGCCCGGTCCACCTGTGCGCTGGCTTACCCGTACACCGGCGATTTTGCCGGCGATTCCATCTTCCGTATTCGTGATGGCGTTGTTCTGGAATGCCTCACCTTCCAGAGAACTCACCGCGCCCGTCAGGTTTTTCCGTTGCACGGTACCGTAGCCGATGACAACCACTTCTTCCAGTGTTTCGGCTTCCGAAGGCCGGAGTACGATGGTCTGTCCGTCGGCGACACGCAGGGGCATTTCAAGGGGTTCAAAGCCCAGCATCGAAAAGGTAAGCATGACTGCCGAATCTGTGGAAACGCGGATTTCAAACACGCCCTGGTCGTCGGATTGCGTACTTGTTTCCAAACCCTTGATGCCGATGGAGACACCGGCAAGCGGCGTTCCCTTTTCGTCGGTGACCTTGCCGCTTACCCGTTTCTGTACTGAATCAGATTGCGAGGTGTCACGGATGCCGGCTATGGTGTCCCGGGGCGCCTCGCGTTTCAGGGTGTCTTGTTGGGAATAACCGGTTAGCCATGTGCACAGCATCCAGCAGATCATAATCGATTTAAGCACCCTTTTACTTCTGCGTTTTACCATAGTACATCACGTTAGCATACAAGCAATAACAGTTAGCCGGTAACTTACAGTATGCATCTGCTTATTAAGGTATGCTGGATAAACTAAATACAGTACTTTGGGGGTTTTGTTTTGAAAAAGTGACGACCTAGGGTCCGGTGATCGAACGGTTGCTCCTTAAAACAAAAAAAAATTGTATAATAAAAAACAAATGCTGATATTTGCAAACTCTTTGCGAAAAAGGCATTTAAAAGATAAAACAGCATACAATCATGTCAAGAGTTTGTGATTTAACAGGAAAAGGGGCGATGAACGGGTATAACGTTTCCAATTCGAACAAGAAGACGAAGCGTAAGTTTTACCCCAACCTGCAGACCAAACGGTTTTTTATTCCCGAGGAAAACCGTTGGATTACCCTGAAAGTGTCCACCTCAGCGATAAAGACGATCAACAAAAATGGCATTACAGCCGTGATTAGCAAATTTATCAAAAAAGGGTACGTTTAATTGAGACAATGTTCCGTCTGGTTTATGGCGGACAATAACTAGAATAAGATCATGGCAAAAAAAGGAAATAGGGTGCAGGTGATTTTGGAATGTACCGAGCACAAAGAAAGCGGGCTTCCTGGGATGTCGCGTTACATTACCACCAAAAATAAGAAAAACACCACAGAGCGGTTAGAATTGAAAAAATTCAATCCTATTTTGAGAAAAGTGACCGTTCATAAAGAAATTAAGTAAATCCGCGGTTGCTTTCAGCAGCAATCTGCACAACACGTAATAAGACATGGCAAAGAAAGCAGTAGCATCACTCAAAACGGGTAAAGGTAAAGATTACACGAGGGTCATTACCGCCGTTAGGTCTCCGAAGACCGGTGCATATACCTTTAAAGAACTGATTGCGCACAACGACCACGTAAAAGAAGCCATTGAAGTGGCCCGCGAAGCCGTTATTGAATCGGCGGCACAGTAGTCTTTGTGTACAGGATATGTAAGAAAGCCGTTTCGGAAGCCTACCGGAAGGGCTTTTTTGTTATAAATTCTTTTATCATATTGGCTGAATGGGACTATTTGATTTTTTCAAAAAAAAGCAGGATACCCCCGAGGCGCACGAGGCGCTCGACCGGGGCCTTGAGAAAACCAAAGAAGGGTTTTTCTCCAAGATAACCAAAGCCGTGGTGGGGAAATCCACCGTTGACGATGAAGTGCTGGATGATTTGGAAGAGGTGTTGGTTACTTCCGACGTGGGAGTGAACACTACGCTGAAAATCATTGAACGTATCCAGTCGCGTGTGGCGCGCGATAAGTATGTAAATACTTCCGAGCTCAACGGTATTTTACGGGAAGAAATACAGGCGTTGCTTGCTGAAAACAATAGTTCGGATTTTGAGCATTTCGAATACGGTGACCATAAGCCTTACGTAATTATGGTGGTGGGAGTAAACGGGGTTGGGAAAACCACAACCATCGGTAAATTGGCCCACCAGCTCAAGGAGGCCGGAAACAGCGTGGTGTTGGGCGCAGCCGATACCTTCCGGGCTGCGGCAGTAGACCAGATTAAGCTGTGGGGGGAACGTGTAGGAGTGCGCGTCGTCGCACAGGCGATGGGGTCGGACCCGGCGTCGGTCGCATTTGACACCGTTAAATCGGCGGTAGCCAATGGCGATGACGTAGCCATCATTGATACGGCCGGCCGGCTTCATAATAAAGTAGCCTTGATGAACGAACTTACCAAGATCAAGCAAGTGATGCAGAAGGTTATTCCCGGTGCGCCGCATGAAATTCTGCTGGTGCTTGATGCCTCGACCGGGCAAAACGCCATTGAGCAATGCAAGCAATTTACCCAAGCTACTGATGTGAATGCGCTGGCCCTTACGAAGCTTGATGGAACGGCCAAAGGGGGGGTGGTGATCGGCATTTCGGACCAGTTTAAAATTCCCGTGAAATATATCGGTGTAGGCGAAAAAATAGGGGACCTGCAATTATTCAATAAGAAGGAATTTGTGGATTCGCTGTTTAAGTGACCGTATTAGATGAGGACGAAGCAAATAAAATCGCCTGCAGACGCAGGTAGACCCCGTGTAAACGTAGTAACGTTGGGTTGTTCGAAAAACATCCACGACAGCGAAGTGCTGATGGGGCAGTTGCGCGGCAATAACATGCCGGTGGTTCACGAGGCATCCCATGTACAGGCGGATGATATCGTCGTTATCAATACATGCGGGTTTATCGACAACGCCAAACAGGAGTCGATCGATACCATTTTGCAGTACAGTGCCCTCAAGGAGGAAGGAAAAGTTGGGCAAGTGATTGTGACCGGCTGCCTTTCCGAACGCTATAAGCCCGATCTGCAAGCAGAGATTCCCAATGTGGATGCTTACTTTGGAACGAATGATCTGCAAGCGTTGCTGGGTACTCTGGGTGTGGATTACAAGCACGAATTGCTTGGCGAACGCATGCTCACCACGCCTTCGCATTTCGCCTATTTCAAGATCGCCGAGGGCTGCAATCGCCCGTGTTCTTTCTGTGCCATTCCACTCATGCGGGGTAAGCACGTATCCAAGTCGATGGAAAGCTTGGTGAAAGAGGCGCAACACCTCGCAAAGAACGGCACAAAGGAGCTGATACTCATTGCGCAAGACCTCACCTACTACGGCTTGGACCTTTACGGAAAACGCAACCTTGCTGACCTGATCCGCCGGCTTTCGGATGTGGACGGAATTGAATGGATCCGGTTGCAATATGCCTACCCGTCCGGATTTCCGATGGATGTCCTGGATGTTATGAACGAGCGTCCGAACGTCTGCAACTACCTCGATATGCCACTGCAGCACATTAGCGATAACATGCTGCGATCTATGCGGCGTGGCATCACAAAGCAGAAAACTGTCGATTTGATTGAAACCATCCGTGATCGGGTGCCGGATATTGCCTTACGTACCACGCTTATTTGCGGATATCCGGGGGAAACTGAACGGGACTTTGAGGAACTTCAACAGTGGGTTGCGGAAACACGTTTTGACCGCCTGGGCTGCTTTACTTATTCGCATGAGGAGAATACGCATGCATACAGCCTGGTTGATGATGTTCCAGCGGAAGAAAAAGCTGCCCGCGTGGAACAGATCATGGAAATCCAACAGGGCATTTCCTATGACATAAACCAAACCCGGATCGGAAATACGTATAAAGTGTTGGTGGATAAAGTGGAAGGAGAATACTTTGTGGGCCGCACGGAGTATGATTCACCCGAAGTGGATAATGAGGTGCTGCTTTCATCAGTAGATCAGTATGTTACCATCGGGCGATTTGCTCAGGTGCGCATAGATCGGGCCGAAGACTTCGATCTGTATGGAACCATTGTCAAATAATCGTTATCAATCGCTGCTTTTGCTGGCAACCTTTATCTTTGCTTGGCAATGAAGGCAACCTATATAGATTATAAGGACACCAACAGCTTTTCAGATACACTGCTGGCTTATTTGGATGACCATCCGGCGTTACGGCCTTTTGCCGGCAACCGGCCGGAACTGGAGGGTTTCACCAGACAGATAGCAGCTAAGGAAGGGACAGTCGATAGAAAACTGCTGGTTCAACGGCTCAAACAACAGTATGGAGATCTGCTGCAGGACCAACAGGCCGTGGCGGCCAATGTGGAAGCGCTCGGAAACGAGCAGACATTCACCGTGACAACCGGCCATCAGCTGAATATTTTCACCGGACCCCTGTATTTCATTTTTAAGATCGCAAGCGCCATCCGGCTTGCGCGGGACCTGAAAGCCGCATTTCCTGCATATACTTTTGTTCCGATTTACTGGATGGCTACGGAAGATCATGACTTCGCGGAAATCAATCATACCCGGCTTCACGGAAAAAAGATATCGTGGGAAACCAGCGCGCAGGGAGCCACCGGGCGAATGAAAACGGAAGGAATGGGAGACGTGGTACGGCAGTATCAGAACTTTCTCGGCCTTTCAGAAAATTCTTCCCGGTTATCAAGAATGATCGATGAAGCTTATCTGCAACAGGATAACCTTGCCAACGCCACCCGACTGTTGGTTCACCGGCTGTTTGGTTCGTATGGGCTCGTTATCCTTGACGCGGACGATCGTCCGTTGAAGCAATCTTTTGCTTCGGTAATCGAGCAGGACATCCTTGGTGAACATAGCCATCAGGCCATCGAACAAACGTCGAAGGCGTTGAAGGAAGCTGGATTTGCAACACAGGTGCATGCTCGTGAAATCAATTTTTTTTACTTAACCGATGCTTTTCGCGAGCGCATCGTCCGGCTCGACGATGGACGGTATGAAGTGCTTCATCAAGGTATTTATTTTACGGAAGCGGAATTGCGCACAGAAATACGCAACCATCCGGAACGGTTCAGTCCGAATGTGGTGATGCGGCCGTTATATCAGGAACTGATCCTGCCTAACCTCGCGTATATCGGCGGCGGGGCGGAGATGGTATATTGGTTGCAGCTAAAAGCGAGTTTTCAGCATTATGGAATAGCGTTTCCCATTTTAGTGCCGCGCAATTCGGCGATGATAACCGATGATAACATGGCTGTGAAAGTGCTTCGCCTTGATTTAACGTTCCGAAGTATTTTCAAGACAACGGATGAATTAAAAAAAGAATATGTGCGTAGGCATACGAAGCACCGGTTGAACCTCCATGACGAATGGATGGAGCTTAATGCCATCTTCGGCAAATTGCGGTTACGTGCGCATAAGATTGACCCAACATTAGGGCCGAGCACCGATGCGGTAAAGGCGAGACTCAGGAAAGCCATCAACAACCTGGAGAAAAAATTACTTAAGGCGGATAAACGGAACCACGAGGACGCACTTATTCAGATCGACCGGATTAAGGAAAAACTGTTCCCGGGAGGCGTATTGCAGGAACGGTCCGAAAATTTCGGATTGCTGTATGTAAAGTATGGGGATCGGCTGATCAGCGAGCTGGTGGCGCACTTTGAGCCGCTTGCATTTAAATTTACGATTATTTACTGACTCCGCGTGAAGGGGACGAAGCGCACAGGCGTAAGGTTGGTTTCTACGATTTTTCCTTCCCGTTTTTCCATGAGCACCAATGTTTGAATTGCCGCAGGTGGTCCTACGGGGATGACCATCTTTCCGCCGTCTTTTAGCTGCTCGACTAGCGGGTGCGGGATGTTATCGGGGGCGGCGGTAACGATAATGGCGTCAAACGGCGCTTCGGCTTCGAGTCCCTGGTAGCCATCTCCGATGACTACGGAAACGTTGTCATAACCCAAGCTATCCAATAATTTTTCAGCCCGTTGGCCCAGTTCCTTCACGATTTCGATCGTAAACACTTGCTCGACCATCTCCGCTAATACCGCCGCCTGATAGCCTGATCCGGTGCCGATTTCCAGGACGCGGTGATGTGGCTTTAAGTCGAGCAACTGGGTCATATAAGCGACGATGTAAGGCTGCGAGATAGTCTGCCCCTGACCGATGGACAGCGGTGAATCCGTGTATGCATGCGCCCGCAACCGGGCTGGCACGAACAGGTGCCGTTGCACCTTTCGCATTGCTTCGAGCGTCGCACGATGGTTGATGCCGCGGGCTTCGAGCTGTTGGCGGACCATGTTGTGGCGTTGGCTTTGTTCATCCTGGCTGAAAAGCCGGTTGGCCGCCGTGCCCATGATCAATCCGATGAGGATCAGTAGTTTCATGGATTAACTCGTTCTGCTACACGTGCGAGGGTTGCGGTGTCCCGCCCGCTTAGCTCGAAATAGGCTATATCGGGATTAAACTGGCTTCCCCCGTCTATGCGTACGAAAATACGGTCGAGAATAGCTTCCCGTTCGTTAATCGTAGCGTATACGACATATTTTTTGCTTTTGTTGCAATAGGCTAGTCGGAGCGGGCGACTCTTGTAAGCAGCCAGCCGAAGCTCATAACTTCCATTTCCGAGTGCTTTATGACTGACTCCGTAGGCCATTGTCCGTTGTATGAAATTCAGGTCTTTACGTATCCCCCCTTCCGAATAGCGAATCCAATATACATGGACAGGTTCATCGGGATCTATCGCGCCATCCGTTACGTTGAGTTGGTAGATCACCGTATTTTCGTCTGGGTCACGTTGTAGGTAAAACAACTGTTTATTTTCGTTAGGGACGGGCAATTGGTCTACCGCTACTTTTTTATCGAATTTGCTTTCTTGTGCGATCAAGCCCAACGTGGAAAAAAGAAGAACGAAACTGATGTGGCCTTTCAGGCGGGCGTATTGCCAGCGCTCGTTTCGTATTGGCCATGACAATGAACAGGATCGCATATGATACCTCCTTTTTCCAAAGATAACGAATTCTTTATCAATTTAAAAACTTGCTCGGCTTAGACGGGCGGGGCGTAAAAATGAAAGGCTTCCAAACGGGGAGAATGGAAGCCTTTACTAACCAATTATAAACCTAAATTATGATGATACAAAGGTAGTGTATTTTGTACACTATTGCAAGAAAAAATAAAATATTTTTTGAGTACTGCCCGGTTGGCAAAATCCCTATTTTCTATGAGAGTCGTCGCTTTACTGCAGGAAGAGATTTTAAAGTTGCTATTTTTAGTTAAGATGATTTTAGTTGCATAAAAAAGCAGCGTTTTCAAAGTTTGTTCCCGAAATTCGGCACATGATAAATTTATCCGTTTTGGCAGACGCCTTCAAGACAATCGGGGAGGGTAAGGTAATCGCGGTTCTCATGGGTCTGCTGTTAAGCAGTGGTTGTCAGCATGTGTCAAGAGATACGGTTTCTGCCGCTGATAGCTCGCCGGTGGGTAACTCGACGGTCATGGATTTTCAGCAGGATACGCTTTCTGAACCCCACCGAATCCAGCTACTTTTCGGGGATTCATTAAACCGTGCTTTTTTCTGGGACTCAGAGAGCAAGCTAACTGAAGCAGCGGACGGATCGGTGTCCGTCGACGGCTTGGCTGTTCTCTATATCGAAAAAGCGTCTGTGCCTTTTGCATTGCGCACATCCCTGATGGATATTGAAATATCGGAACTGCCGCTCCTATTGCAGATCGATGCATTTGACCGGGAGGCGGGGCAATCGCTGGAACTATTTTCCGGACGGTTGAGAGTCCAGAAGAATTACGAATCGGCCTTTCCTTCTTTGGACACATTGGATGCCGGCGATCTGTACATGATCAATAAAGATATTGATTTGTCCGAAAAGGAGCATCTTGACGATTTCACCGTTTTGCATTGGTGGGAATCTTACATCAAATCGTGTCATTAGTGGTGCGGTGATTGCTGCTTATCCGAATGTCCTAGGGATTTGCCGGGCGCAATTTGGTCACGGACCAAGCGCTTCAGTGCCGTTATTTCCGGAAACCCGCCGTCTGCTTTCCGATCAACGATTTGTTGCTCGTTCAGGTAAATAGCGAATTTCCCTGCGATTTCCGAGGGGCGCAATAGCACACCGTTCAGCTCGTCGGTAAATGTGGTCAGCAGTTCGGATGCTAAATATACGGATCGTAGCATCCACCCGCACTTTGGGCAATATTCAATCGTGATCGTCGGTTTCATTCTACGGAATACAATGCATAGCGAAGATACACAATAAAAGAGAACAAACCAATTGCCCTCTTCCATACGCACTATAGGAGGGTTTTTGTAATTTTGTTTCCATGATTCGACGAATCATTTGTTTGCTGACGCTATGCCCGACCATCGTTGCGACCGCTGTTGCGCAATGGAGCGATAGCACGCAATACTACATACAGCTGGCTTCCACCAATTCGATCAACCGTGCAAATGCCAAAAGTGCTTACTTATTTAACAACGGGCTTAAATTTTCAATTCAGAAAGAGCGCGTGCGTCTCAATTGGAATAATAACTGGCTCTATGGCCAGCAGGATGGCAGCAAGACCAATAATGATTTTTCGTCGACGTTCGATGCCAATTTTTACCGGCCGAATAAAAAATTGTTTTATTGGGGATTGGCCAATTACAACACCAGTTACTCTTTAAAGATTAAAAACCAGCTATTGGCCGGTGCGGGTCTTGCCTACAGCTTTTTTGATACGGAAACCGTTTATTTCAACCTAAGTGATGGCTTTCTTTTTGATGCGAGCAGTATCCTGGAAAATGATGTTCCTGTGCACTACCAGACGGTACGCAATTCTTTCCGATTGGCTTACAAGGTCCTTATCGGATCGTTTATCGCCGTCCAGGGCAGCAATTTTTACCAGCCCTCGCTTTCCAAAGCCTCGGATTACAACATCAGACTCACGAATGATATTGCGTTTCAGCTGAATCGTTGGCTCAGCTTGAAGGCGGCGCTTACGTATAACCGCATTAACCGCACGGATAGCGAGAACTTGCTGTTTACGTATGGTGTGGCTTTTGAACGATATTTTTAGTCAGTTTATTCGGGAAAAAAGCCCAAGGAAGAAAGGTTTTCTTCCGCTAAGATCTCGTTGGCAATATGCAGTAATTGCTGGGCATTCACGGCGTCGATTTGGGCGAATACTTCTTCCAGGGTTTGCACCCGACCATCATCCATTAGACTTTTTGAGAGGGAAATAATAAGGCTTAACCTGTTCTCCTCCGCCAATGCAATCTGTCCCTTGAATTTCTGCTTTGCTTGATGCAATTGCATGACGCCCAATTGGTGTTCGCGGAGTTTCCGCAGTTCAGTACGGACGAGCCGCAGCGCCTTGTCCGCCTTCTCTGTATCCGTGCCTAAATAGATGTGAAAGATTCCGGTATCCGAAAGCGGGGTGTAGTTCGATTCAATGGTATAGGCAATCCCGTGTCTTTCACGAACCACCAAATTGAGTTTTGAGGTCATCCCCATTCCGCCAAGTAGGTTGTTTAGTAATAGCAGGCCTGCCTTATTGGGGTCGTGCACGCTGTAGGCTGCCCCGCCCATGACATAATGGGTTTGGTTGATCGGCTTTTGAACGCGGGTTTGTAATACCGTCGGCTTGGGTGGTGGCGTGCGGTCGTGGTGACCGGAAGATTCAAGTACGCTGCCCAATGTGCGCGTAACCAACGCAGTCACTTTGCGTACGGTGTAGTTGCCGGTAATTCCCACAATGATTTCGTGTGTCCGGTAATTCTTGCGGATGAACTCCCGGATGTCGTTCCGGCCAAGTTGAGCGAGATCCACCTCGGTGCCCAGTATGTTATGTCCCAACGCGTGCCCCTCAAACAGCTGGTCTTCGAAATCGTCGAGAATGGAATCTTCCGGACTGTCGAGATAGGAGGCCATTTCGTCCAAAATGACCCCTTTTTCTTTTTCCAGTTCATTTTCGGGAAAAACGGAGTGAAAAAATAAATCTTCGAACAGATCCAACGTCCGCTCCAGGTACGGGGTTAAAAACGAGGCATGAATACAGGTATATTCCTTTGTAGTATACGCATTGAGATCTCCGCCAACGGATTCGAGCCGATTGAGTATCTGGTGCGTATTGCGTTTTTCAGTCTGTTTGAAGAGTAAGTGCTCAATAAAGTGAGCCAATCCGTAACGGCCCACGGGCTCGTCCCTTGCCCCCGCATTAATCAGCATACACGCGTGGGAAACGGGCGATGCAACCTGTTGCAATACGATCCGGATGCCATTGGGGAGATGAATAAGCTCATATTCCATAGGCCTGCAAGATAGCAAAAATATGCGGTCCGGTACGACTTCGGCTAACCGGTATCAAAAACGCCCTCCTCCGCGTTGATAACCTCCCGGTCCGCGGCCACCGACTCCTTCCGGCCCTTCGAAGCCCATGCTTCCGCCCGCAAAGTTGGAGAATCGGTATGAAAGGGAAAGCATAAAATAACGGGCCAATCGGTTGTTCCTGCTATCGATGATGCTGTTGTCCGTGAGGGTACGCGACACATTGGTTTGTTCATTCAATAGATCAAACGCCTGAAAGCGGATGGCTCCCGTACGTCCCTTAAGGAATTGTTTTTCAATGTACGCATTTACGATCATCGGATTGGCGGCCACTGAGCTGTTATATCCATTGTTGCTGGTTTTGGCAATATCTGTGCTGAAGACCCACGTGGGTGTCAGGTTAATCGTTCCGGCCAATGTCAAGGCCCACGTAGACACGTTCCGGTTGCTGCCTGCAGATACGGTGTTGCGCGTATTATTATATGTGTACCGGACTCCGGGTGAAACCTCAACGGTTTCCTTCGGGTTATATCGGAAATTGACCCCCTGAGAGAGAATCCAGTTTTTGGCAATATTACGTCGGGTCACTAAAACCATCCCATCGGCAGGGGAAGTTACGTACGAGGCATTGTTGTTATAACTGACCATTCCATTGAAGGAAAGGGTATAGGTGCGGTCGGCAAAGGGTTTGGAGAAGTTATAAAATCCGCGGGTATTATAAACACCGTTTGTATTCAGGTATTCGGTTGCGTTGATTACCCCGAGTGAATCATCGAGAGTCGTGGTCCGGTTGGTCACGATTTTATCCTCCGAGAGCGAACCGGTGACACCGGCGAAGAACGAGTTGCCGCCGCTGATATTAAAATTGCGATAAAACGCACGTAGTTCATGCGTAAATTCCGCTTGAAGATTGGGATTTCCCGTTACCGGCGCGTTTACATTGGAGTAATCCGTAAAAGGCTGGATCTGGGTCACGCTGGGTTCATTTGCTCTTCCGGTGTAATTGATGTTAAATCGTTTCGTGCGCGACATTTCGTACTCAACCCGAGCGATTGGCATCCAGTTGAACCCATTCCGGTAAATGGGAATGTGAATGCCATCCACATCCGCGCCGCCGCGCAGCAGATTGGGTTGTGCCGCCACGCCGAACGAATAATTCCAACTATCCTTGCGATACCGATAGGTCAGTGACCCCCGATGCGTAAAAAATGAGTAATCATAGGTTCGGCTGTTATTATACTGTGGGTTATCAATTAGCAGGCCTCCCGCGTCATACGCATTGGCATGCCTGCTGTTGTCGTACGATGCGAAATTAAAATCGTAGCTCACTTCCATCGAACTGTAGGTTCCCAAAGGTTCAATGTAAGATAACGTGGTACCGCCGTTTATGTTCTTGTTGTCCAGATCGACCAAATGCTGCTGGTATACGCTGTCCAGATCCTCAATGGAAGTTTCGTATACAAGCGTATTGATGATGCGTTCCTGATCCTGTACCGTACTGGCGGTGTTCAGGGAAAAATTGACAAATACATTACGCCCTTTATCACTTAGTCGCCGGTTATACAAACCACTGATTCCGTAATTGGGTGCGCGGGAAATGTTGTTTTGCCGATTATCAACGTCATTGATCAATACGTCATTTTCCCTGTTGTTGGCCAGCTCAAAGCTGTTGGCCCGATTGTTTCGATAACTGACACTGGGAGATAGTTTAAAGAAGTTCTTTTCGTCCGGCTTGTATTCGACGTTCCAACTGAAACGATGGTCGTTGCCGATGCTTCCGTTGTTAATGTTGCTATTTTTCAGGATGAAATTGTCTTGCAGCGTGGTTTCCTCGTACCGATCACTCAACGTGGAATTGTCCGTATGCCCAAAGCTGTATTCGCCATACATGGTTAGTTTATTCCCAAAGTCCTGCCGGTAGTTGACACCGATCGACTGGGTATTGGTAAGCCCATCAGCTCCCCCCCAGGCACCGCCGCCGAAACCCCGTCCGAAGCTACCACCTCCGGGGCCTCTCCGGGCACCGCCGCTGCGGGTATTGAAGTCAAATAAACTTGCGTTGACATTATTCAGGTTGCCCAATACGGATAATTGCATACCGTTCTTAAATTTTCCGTACGACCCTGTTGCCTGATAGCGGCTTTCCGTGCCTCCGCCCAGCCGGAAATTCCCGAAATCTCCGTTGTTCTTGTCGGGCGCGATCTCCAGGTTCAGCACCCGCTCCGGGCTGCCTGAGCGGTTACCCGTCAGGTTGGCCATATCGCCGTAATCATCCACAATCTGTATTTTCTCGACGATTTCCGCCGGAAGGTTCTGGATCGCCGCTTTAATATCACCCCCGAAGAAATCCTTGCCGTTGATACGCGCACGGGTTACGGTTTCTCCCTGCGCGGTTACGTTTCCATCTTTATCTACTTCAACGCCATCCAATTTTTTTAACGCGTCGCCCACCAAGGCACCTTCCCGCAATCGCAGGTTTTTCGTGGAGTATTCCAGGGTGTCTTCTTTTACGGTAATCGGAGCGGCTCCGGTGACCGACACTTCGGCAAGCAATTGGCTGGATTCGTTGAGGCTGACAGACAGCGTCAGTTCGTTTTTGCCGGGCTCGAACGTGTATCTCTGTTGAAGGGTATCGTATCCCAGGCTGGTGATCGTCAGGGCAAACCACTTGCTTTTGATGTTGTTGAATGAGAATAAGCCACCGTTGCTTGAGCTGGTCTGTGCAGAATCCAGGTCGGATACCAGTTTAATTGAAGCACCGACAATGGCTCCGCCCTGTAAATCGCTTAGCGTGCCCCTTACCCGTTTGCCGGTCTGTGAAAAGCCGGGCAGCACACAAAAAAATAGAGCGGCCGCTAGGGCCACTCGCATACTTGTTTGTTTAGTACCTGATTGGTTGAAATTAGTCATTCGTGGTTGTTTGTGAAATTCATTCTTTAGCCAGCGGTGCCAAGACCCAGACGCCCGGTTCTTCACGGGGCTTTGACGGTGTCTGCGATCCGTAACTGTACGGATAACCATACCCGTAACCATACCCGTAGGGATAGCCGTATCCCCGCCTCATCATCGCAGGGGAGCTTCCACTGCCGGGTATCATCACACCGTTTATTTTTACATTGAATGCAAGTTCTTCGTTTGCGTCGAAGGATATCCCCAACCTGTCCAACGGCACGGCCATCTCCACGCATAATGCGTCCGCTGTATCCAACGATGCCCGAGCGTGAATACCATATGTGTTTTCCAACGAAATCTGGCCGTCCAGGATATCGTTAAATCGCATAACGTAGATAGCACGTATTGCCGCCAATGCGCCTTTTCGCATGTCGTCGGGACGATCGTCGTTATCGGCGGACATAATGGACCGAAACGCCAGCCGATCAGCAACCGGAAAGTAAACCGTAGGGCCTTCCCGTTTCTTTCCTTCCGTGTTGACCATGAAAGCCAATCCCTGCGCGAAGATCTGCATCTGACGGTCTTTGTCAACCACACGCATGGCGATGTAAAGATTTTCCTTATCGTTTTTGATGTGGTATCTGAACTTTTGGACCGCGTGCTCATAGGTCAGAGAATCGCCCCAATCATCGAGCTTTCCATCGACCGCAATGCCCGACGACCAATCAAGGGATTGCTGAATAGTTCCCTTGTTACGCTGCGCAAACAACGGGTTTGCCAACAGAATGATCAGTACGCCTATCTTACAAGCCTTTAACGCCATGGGTTCCACATTGTGTGTTTTTGACATCTTCATCCTACGTTAGTTTAATTGTATAAAAATTATTACACGCTGGCATTAACCGGCTCTTTGTGGATAACAAAAGTAGGTTTTTCATTTATAGATTATAGTATGTGATAAGACCATACTACCTACACCGGCCCAGCTGCACATCTGCAATTTCTCATTGCATAATACTTGCAAGTTCCCTATGTTTGTCTTCGGGTAAACGACTCACGACAAAATAATGCTACTTTCCAGGTATCAGGATGTATTGGTTGAAGCTGGATGTGATGAAGCCGGCCGTGGCTGTCTCGCGGGACCGGTTTTTGCCGCGGCTGTGATTCTCCCTCCGGATTTCCAGCATGTGCTACTTACCGATTCCAAGCAGTTGTCCGCAGCACAGCGTGCCGAACTTCGCCCTATTATTGAGACGTATGCCGTTGCATTTGCCGTTGCGAGTGTAAGCCCGCAGGAAATAGATCGAATAAACATCCACAATGCGTCGTACTTGGCCATGCACCGGGCGTTGGATACTTTAGGCTTGGAAGCGGAATACATCATTGTAGACGGCAATCGGTTTATTCCCTATCGAAAGACCCCGCATTGCTGCATCGTCAAGGGCGATGGCAAATATCTATCCATTGCCGCGGCGTCGATATTGGCCAAAACCTACCGTGACGACTATATGGAAAGCCTGGCGATGGATTTTCCTGAATATGGTTGGTGTCAAAATAAGGGATATCCCACCATACAACATCGGAGCGCGATCCTGGAACATGGAATCACCCCGCACCACCGACGTACATTCCGGGTAACCGATCCCCAGCTTAGCCTTTTTTAACCGGAACAGCTTCAGCCTTCCTCCGTGTTTCGAACCAGATGGCAGCAGCCATTCCCAACAGCAGTATGATCGAAGCAATCAATGAAATGGTTTCTCCAAGGTGATAAGAACGCGGCTTAAAGATAAATTCAACTTTGTGATTACCACCGGGTAGTTGCAATGCCCGTAATACATAGTTTGCCCGCAGGATGGGGTATTCTTCACCATCCACGTAGGCTTTCCAACCCTTATCGTACCATATTTCAGAAAAGACAGCCAACGCATCGTGGGGGGCGGAGTATTCATATACCAGCCGATCCGGTCGGTATGATGTCAGTTCAATGGAAGAATTTACCGGGCGGCCCAGTCGCTTTTCGTCCAGAGAGGATTTAAACTCTTCATGAATGAATGCTTCTTTGCGAGGATCAAACCCGTTGATCGCCTGCATCTCCTCTTCGTTGTCTTTGACCAGCGTTACCTTTTCCACAAACCATGCATTGCCAGCGGCGGTATTGCGGCGTTGAATGCGTTCACTGTTCTGGTCATCTCTCGTGATCACATAACGTGTGTTGAGCATATCCAGGACATCTTCATTAATGGCGCTGCCGAACTGCCGTTCGATGAGTTCTTGATAGCGCATCAATTTTGCAGCGTGGTAACCTCCGAGCGATTTGTGAAAATAAGAAGTACGTGCATCTGCAAAAGGATTGGTTGTCAGGTCCAATACGCGGTAATTCGGATCTTTGTCCATCAGGATAAGTTTATCCACCTCACGTTCTTGCACAAATTGCCGGTTTACTTGCAGTTTATCAACAAAGCGGTCCTCGTTCAGGTGTCGCTTGTCTACGCCCCAAAGGTCAATCAGGGTGAGCAGGCCCAATCCAATTACGGCTGTCTGCGCTTTGACTTTATTTTTTATCAAGAGCCAAACGATGCCGAATGTGAGGATAATAAAGAGCAGGGAACGGAAGGCATCCGCCCGTGCCAACGCCGCGCGATCCTTTACCAGCGCGGCCATTACTTCATTCGCAAAGGTATTATCCCGCAGTTGTTGGGCATACTGTTGAAGGATGGTTTGATGATTCGAAGTTTTGAAGCTCAGCAGCACATCCGGTAACAAGGCGATGAGCAGCACCAAACCGCCGACCCCGTACAATACGTACAAGCTTTTTTTGTCCAAATTTTTGATCCTGCTGCCGTTGACAACAATTTCATTAATGGTCAATATAGCCAGAACAGGAACCAGCAGCGTTGCAATCATAAGGGTCGATTCAACGGCTCTAAACTTATTGTACAATGGGAAATAATTGAAAAACAAATCCGACACCAACGGAAAGTGCCTGCCGAAGGAGAGCAATAGCACCAATAAGGTGGCACTGGCCAGCCACCATTTGAGCCGCCCCCGTACAATCACCAGTCCCAGCACAAATAAAAACACGATCCCGGCGCCAAAATACCACGGCCCTGAGGTGAACTGTTTTTCGCCCCAATACGTGGGCAGGTTGGCCGCAAATTGCGCTGCCTGTGCGGGATCAGCCCCTTTACTCATAACCAATTTCGCAACGTTCGACTCGGCATCCAATCGGGTATGCATCCCGCCTCCATAGGCGTTGGGTATCAAAAAGGTCAAGCTTTCGCCGACACCTTGGCTCCAGTCGTAAGCATATTCCCGGCTCACGCCGTTGTCTGCCCGTTGCGCGTTTTCGGTTTTTAGGTTGGCCTTTCCGCGCAACGTTTCTTTGCTGTATTCATACGTAGGCCAAAGCAGTGAAGCATTTACGGCGACTGCCAGTATGACTGCTGCAGCTTGGTAACCAATGGCCGTTCCAAATTGAAGCCATTTTTTTTCTTTGAAGGCATGGTACAATTCAATGGCCACTAACACCAGCACGGCTAGGAAAAGGTAGTAGGTCACTTGAATGTGATTAACGCGGATTTCCAAGGCCAGCGCGAGTGCCAATAAGACCGTTCCCCACAAATACTTTCCTCGAAAGGCCAATATAATACCGGCTATGATTGGTGCCATGAACGCGATGGCATACGCCTTATTGGCATGCCCTGCTTCAATATAAATGAAGTTATAGGACGAAAACGCAAACGCAATTGCCCCTACGGCGGCTAACCAGGGCTTCACTCTTAATACTCCGAATAATAAATACGCACCCAGTAGGTACAGCAATACTACGTCAATCGGATGCGGAAATAGGGCTTTAAACCCGTGTAACAAGTGAGTGGTCAGATTATTGGGTAATTCGATCAATACTTGATAGGATGGCATCCCGCTAAACATCGAATTGGTCCATAGCGGCATATCCCCATCGCGTGCTTTGATATCCAATATCTCTTTCTGTCCGGCTTGCGCTTGCAGTACATCGTGTTGGTACAGGACCTTGCCCTGCCAAGCCGGCGTGAAATAGAAAAAACAAATGGCGATAAAGACACCGATGACCGCCAGATGGATCGAATTGTTATTGAACCAGTTCTTCATGTATCCCTGTTGAGTTTCAAACACAAAGTGCCAAAAATAGGGATTAGATTTGAGATGTGGCACATCGGCGCAGATTAATTAGCAGATAATCGAAGGACGCCAATGATCCGGTTAGAAGCTGTGATTGGGATCGTGTCCCTCTTGTGCCAGGAGGGGCTTTGAAGGGTCGCTGAGGTTGTTTTTCAGCACCTTGCTGTTGGCGCTATATTCTTTATCGCTTGCATAAACAAAAAGCAACGATCCATTTTTTATGACGTCAATGATCGGCTCATTCAGTTCTCTTGGCAATGCCGGGCACCCATAGCTTCTTCCCAGCCGTCCGGTGGCACGTATCACCTTTTCGCTGCAATAGTCAGCGCCGTGGATGACGACCGCGCGGGCCATTGCTTGGTCATTGATGCCGTGCTCCAAGCCTGTCAATCGGAGAGAGTAGCCGTTGCCTCCCTGATAAGTGGCTTCGGTTAGATAAAATCCCAATGAACTTTGCAACGAGCCGTGTTTATTCGAGAATTTAGTGGCATATTTCTCCCCGCTGTTCCGGCCGTGAGCCACCAGCGTATGGAACAACAGCTTTTTGTTTTTCAGATCCAGGACATACATTCTTTTTTCGGTGGAAGGCAAGGTAAAGTCGATCACCGTAAGAATATCCTTATTTTGAGCGGGAAGGGTTCGATAGCCAACCATGGCCTGTTCAAATGCCTCGTAATTAAGCAAAGACTGCAAGTGTAAACTGTCATAGAGCTTTTGCGTCTCAGACCATTTGGAAGAAGGGATAGTAGGGCCGGTTTTGGCTTTTTGGGGAGTATTCCCGTCTTTCGCGGGAAATGAGCGGAAACTCCAACCCGCAACAACCGTAAATAGGACGACCAACAACAACTTATTCATACGCACGCTTCTTTTGGTACAGATGCAAAGTTAACAATAATAATCCGAAAATCAATATGTTGATGAATGTCAATCTATTACGATGATTAGCGATTGAAGTGTCTTTGCCCATTCGTAAATAAATTTGGCGTGAGAGGACGCATTACGCACACACATGTGCGACCGAGGTGTGGTGCCGAGGGACGCGCTATACTCAATCATCGGCGCATCCGGACGTTGCGTAGGCACGCCATGAATGTACCCTCCGTTGGTGAAGCGGTTGGCATAAGGCGCATAACCCTGTATGGTGTGGGTACCGTCCTTCAGGTATAACATTTTTGGTTTTTTTTCCTGGAGGACGAAGATGCCGGTAGGTGTTTCCATGGAATACGGAGGTTTATGCATCCCTGATGTCGCGGGATTCATACTCAGTATCCGCCAAGATGCTTCTTCAGAACGTTCCATGGTACAGATATTTTGATTGGTTACGTCCACCACGATGACTTGGTTAAACATTACCGTATCGCCAATCGTTTTTACGTACCGCTTCGGCACTTCCCAGTTGCCCTCAAACGATAAGCCTGCTATTTTGATCATTGTGACTGTATCGCTGCTTAGCAGTTCCACCAACGAGCCGTCACGTCCGTATCGGGTGGGGACATCCTCATTGCCTTCTTTATACAGCGGCACGGATTGATAACGCTCGGTACCCAATGTGTCCGAAACGCGCTTGTACGCATTTCGGATAAAATTGGCGACCACAGGCGCTTCGCCGTTTCTATTTTTGTAATTCTGTAGTACCGCATAATGCTTGTTTTTCCGTTGGAAGTTATCGACAAATGCCAGCTTTTCTTTGATTTTATCCCATTGGAATACGCGGGTACTATCTTGGTAGGTGTACTCGTCCCCCAAGGTATATTTGTCAAAAGCCAATTCTTTAGTGAGTTTGATGTCGGCAGCCGTTCGTGGGCGTATTCGTTCCGCTTCTTCGGCCTTTTTCAGTTGTTCCAACGAATCTGCTTGCCGCTTGTTGGCCTCTTCCCGCAGAGAACGGCGGTCATTGCATGAAAAAGCAGTCAGGATCAAGGAAAAAACTACTGGGTATATGGACAACTTCATGTAACTATGTACGGTTAAAATGGCGTTTATTTTTCGCCAAGTGAGAAATCACGAACTTACCCTTTAACAGCTGAACCTGGAAAGAGTTTGCAGCGCTGTCATCCATCCAGTCAACTCAACGCACAAGTTTCTTCTTTTGAGATTATTTCCTATATTTACCTCACGATTACTAAACCCCTATCTAAATCTGTATGAAAAGAACCAAGTACCCCTTTCAAAACCTATCGTGGAAAGATTTACCGGAAGAAGAATGGAAGGACATTCCGAAACTAGCGGGCTATTACCAAATCTCTAACAAGGGGCGTGTGCGTAGGGTTGCGCATTATCGGACCACTCGTCTGGGAGTCCGCATACATGTCCCTGGTTTAATCTTATGTCAACAAGCGAAGTCAACGTATAACTCGTTCACGCAAGATTACCGGTTTAACCTGCGTTTTTCGGCTACGGTAAACAAAATCCGTTATCACCTCACCACCGCTCGTTTGGTTTACCATTGTTTTGTGAAGCCTTTTGATTTAAGTGACTCCAACTGCATCGTGCTTTACAAAGACGGTGATTCACTTAATATTTGTGTCGAAAACCTTGAATTGGGCAGCCCGAAGGAAAAATTTGCGCGCATGGTCAAACAGAGCCGATGGAAAAATACCTTTGCTGAACTACCTTACGAGGCAAAACAGGCCATGCGCCAAAAGGCAAAGGAATACTATGCGCGTACAGGAGTGCATGAGATTAGCCAATACGATTTAGACGGCAACTTCATTCGCACCTATTCCGATGCTTCGGAAGCCGGCAAGGCGGTAAAAATAAGTTCTTCACACATCAGCTCTGCTGCCAAAAACCGAGGCACTTATACCGCGGGCGGTTACATCTGGCGCCGGGGAAAAGCCTCCCAGGTGGATATTGCCGCATTGATGAATATGCCGGGCATCCACTTAAGCCCTCTGGTAAAAAACCTAAAACGTATCGGCCAATATGACCTTCAGGGTAACCTGGTACAGACATTCGCTACCATCACGGAAGCCTGTTCTAAACTCGGGATGAATAGCTCATCCAGTTTGCGTGCCGTGTTGAATGGCAAGCGCCATACCTGTAAAGGCTATATCTGGCGAAGAGGTACTTCCGCCCGTATCTCTGTAAATAACATCGTTTCCGGTCGGTCTTACCGTCTTTCTGCCCTATCGGTGGAGGCGCGGAAAGTCACCCAATATAATTTTGATGGCATCCGTATTCGAACCTATGCCACCGTACATAAAGCCAGCCGGGAAACCGGTATCAATCGTTCGACGATTCAACGGGTACTCAGTGGACAATATGTTACAGGAGGGGGCTACTTGTGGCAATACGGTGAAGCCCTGCGCATTGATTTGCGACCGTTTCGGAAACACCCGCGTTTTGACCAGTCAAAACTCGGTATCTACCTGGCGGAAAAAAGAGAACGGAATAAACGGAGAAAAAAGCTTCGGGGCTTGAATAGCATTGAATAGTCTATTCTCCTTTTTGGATCAGTTGAGTAATATCTTTCTGTTCTCCGAATAGTACCAGGATATCACCCTCAGCGAGCACCGTGTCCGAATGGGCGATGCCGGTGGCTTCCTTATTGACCTTGCTTCTGCCGTTTTCCCGTTGGTCGGTGGTTTTAATGGTGGTGAGCACAATAACCTTGTATTTATTAGTCAGGTTGGCATCTTTCAGTGTGAGGCCTACATATTTGGGGGGCACTTTGGTTTCAATGATGCTGTATCGATCAGAAATCTTAAAAGAATCGACAATGTCTATGTTGTCTAAACGCATAGCCAGCCGGTCGGCAGACTCTTCTTCGGGCATGATATATTCATCGATGTTCATTGCTTCCAATACCGTTCGCTGTAAATCCGAAACGATCCGGCCAATGATGCGTTTCACCGGGAGTTGCTTTAACAGCGCTGTAGTCAATAGCGACGCTCCTTCATCTTCACCGATAGCAACAATTACCGCATGGGCGTCTTTTAAGGGAAGCGCACTCACCGCGTCGATATCGGTGCTGTCCATGCATACGGTATGTGTGATTTTTTCCTTGAGCTGCTCTACCTTGGTCATGCGATTGTCTACCCCAATGACTTCATGTCCCAATTCGGTGAGGCGTATGGCCAGTGACTTACCGAAATTCCCTAGGCCCATAACAATATACTTCATAGTATTCAGTTTAAAACAATACTTTCTCCTGTGGATAAGCAAGGTTTCTATTTTTCGTGTTTTTAATCAATGCCACGAGTAATGTAAGCATGCCAACCCGCCCGATAAACATGGTACATGTGATGATCAACTTTCCTGCGTCGCTAAGTTCAGGAGTAACGCCTAGACTAAGCCCGCAAGTGGCATAAGCCGAAAAGCTTTCAAATGCTAAGTCGAGCAGGCTTTTATCACCATCCGTAATCGTGAGGGCAAAAACAGACATCCCCATGGCCAGCAACGATAACATGATGATAGCAAACGCCTTGTTAACGGTATCGTTGGAGATTTTCCGCTTAAAAATTTCTAAGTCATCCTTACCCCTTGCCAAGGTAATGATATTCAAGAAGGCAATCGCAAACGTGGTCGTCTTGATACCGCCTCCCGTTGATCCGGGAGATGCTCCTATCCACATAAGCAACATGATGAGCATTATAGTTGGGAAGGTAAATGCATCCATATCAGCGATATTGAATCCTGCCGTACGTGAAGAAGTTCCCGTAAAGAAGGCCGATACCAATTTAGCCCAAAATCCCTGATGCTCGGCAAGGGTATGGTGATATTCAAGCAAAAAGGTAACCAGTGTGCCAAAGACAATCAGTATACCACTTGCCCAAGCAATTAAGCGCGAATTGAAGCTGATAACCCAAGCCCGGTAGACAAACGGCTTGCCATAAATGAGGCGCCTGAAGATGTTAATTGCCCACCGCTTAATGAACGTATACGTATTTAATACAATCGCAAATCCAAAACCGCCCAAAATAAAAAGCAAGGCAATGATCAACTGCACATTGTAATTGAAACGAAGGATGGGATTATACATGCCATCGCTTGCCGTCGAAAACCCCGCATTACAGAAAGCGGATACCGCGTGGAAAATCGAAAAAAATAAGCGTTCGCCGTTAGATGTAAAATCACCGGCGGTCATACTCGTATAAATTAATACGGCTCCCACGGCTTCGAAGAATAAGGTGATAAACACGATCTTAAACAACGTATTGATCACCGATCCGACTTTATTGTGACCGAGTATCTCGCTGTACATCAACTGATTTTTAAAAGAAAATCCACCGGAAAAGAAATAACCGAAAAATCCGGTGAAGGTCATAATTCCTAAACCGCCCAGCTGGATCAAAATCAATAACACCGTATGGCCAAAGGGGGAAAATACGGAGGCTACATCAACGGTGGATAAACCTGTGATGCACACAGCGCTGGTGGCCATAAATAATGCGTCGATAAACCCAAGGGGGTACTCGGCCCCCGCCTTGGGAAGCATGAGCAGCAGTGTGCCGATTAAAATCAGAAAGAGAAAACTGATGACGAATAAGATGGTCGGATTGAAGTAGAAATTATCGAAAAACAAGCTACTCTTCGAGAGCTCGGTGAGAAAGACCGCAAAAATGCCTAGATAAAGCCATTCATGCTGACGGAAGAAGTTGAAGAAATCGTTGCCGCTGTTCCGCCCGATCGTAACCAGCATGAAGTAGATAATCAGTGCGATGCCGCCATAATGAGACACGGAAATCTGGCGCTTAGCGACAATTGCAAAAGCTGTACGGAGCAAACTGAGTAGAAACAATCCGTAAAATAACCACGGCATAGCCGATTCGAAATATCGTTCCGTGACCTGATTGGTATTGTAACCGATATGGAACAGCACCGCTAGGCAGGATACCAGACTGATGTATAACATAATCCGGTCGACCGCTTTTTCACGGTATTTAAAAATATATCGAAGGTCACTAAGCATTACCGAGCTACCTGCTCAATTTCATAAAGTGTGCGCCAATTTTTGCCGGTTATAAAAAGCCGTTTACCTTCCCGGTCATATGCTATGCCATTGAGTTCGTTGTTAACCTCCTGTTTATCAGGATAGATTCCGATAAGGTTGATTTCCCCTTCGATTGCCCCGCTATCGGGATTAATGATGACAATGAAGTCTTTGGTATACACATTGGCATATATTTTACCGTCGATGTATTCAAGTTCATTCAGGCTATCCATGGGGCCTTTGTCGCTATATACCTCGATGAAACCTTCTTCAGCAAAGGTGTCTTTATTGAGAAAATAGAGCTTGCTGCTGCCATCTGATTTAATCAATCGCTTGCCGTCGTAGCAAAGCCCCCAACCTTCGGCACTTTGCCCGTAATTGAATTCTGCCGTTTTGGTTAAGGTGTTTTTATCATAGACAAAGCCAACCTTTTCCCTCCAGGTAAGTTGGATTACCTTGTCGTCGACGACGGTCAGGCCTTCGCCGAAACTATTGGGACCCAAATCAACCTTTTTCAGAATCTTGCCCGTTTTGTAGTCGACCTTGCGGACGGAAGACCTACCTTCCTGTCCGGTACTTTCGTAAAGAATTCCCTGATGAAATTCCAGCCCTTGGGTGTACGCTTCTGGATCGTGAGGGTATTGATTCAGAACCTTGAACCCATAGCGTCGGGGGGCTGGAGGGACGACCACGATATTGCTGTAGGCGACTTGTTCTTCGCCTCCGTGGTAAAGTTTAGCGCTGATTGTGCGGTTGCCAAACGGTGCTCTTTCGGTGTCGAGCGAAACCGCTGCGCTATCGGTTTTCCGGGCTAAGATTTCCCCGTCTACGGCATATATTACCGAGTCAAAGGTGATTTCTCCGGGAAATACCAGTTTCAGGGGAACGGATTCGCCCTTTTTGACAAGCGTGCCAGCTTCGGGAGTGTCAAAGCGGAATTTTGATGCCTGTTTTTGCGTATTGCAGGATGCAACAAAGACAAACAGCATCAACCAAAAGTAATTCAATCTATTCATGGTCACAAACTTAGTGATTTAAGATCGGTCACACAAAGCCGCAAGCTCGCAGCCTGTGACGGTTCTTTTCAGAACCTAATCGGGCCAAAAGGCATCCCTTATCAGCCGCGTATCATAGGTGTTTTTTTCCTTGGAATACAGGATGGATACCACATCGAATCGAATTTCACCGCCGTATCGATGGGCGGCTATGTATTGATTGGCCGCACGTATCAATTTCGCTTGTTTTGCCGCATCTACAAACTCATACGGCATACCATACGCATGGTGAGTCCGTGTTTTGACCTCCACAAATACGAGAATGCCGCGCTCTTCGGCAATGACATCTACTTCCAGATTTTTGTGACGCCAGTTTCGGTAATGGATCCGATAGCCCCGCTGTTTTAGAAACTCAATGGCTACATCTTCGCCGAGAACGCCGGTTTGTAGAGAACTTGACATTTATTTGATTACTATGGTGCCCAGTTTATCAGCTATTAGCTTTGAAACATCCTTAAGTTTTTGATAATTTGCCAACATAATTTCCATATTGGCCTCGTCGGTTTCCGTCTTTAACTCTTCCCGGATACGGAAAATTTGTTGTTCAACCTTTCGTTTTTTTAGGCGGTAAATCGCTCCGTACACCAGGTCCTCTAGGCGCTCCGACTCATGAGAAACATAAATCTTCCGTTTCTCATCATTCCAGTTGGGGCTTAAGCTATATTTGGTGGCAAGCAAATCAATGGCTAGGTCCGCGATATTCCGATCGGAATGCGTGATAAAAACCCTCACCTCAGGGAGTTCGTTCCGGGCGATGTATTCCCGGTAAATAGTGATCACCGAAAGGCAAGTCGGATCGTCAAACGAAACGTCGTTTAGCCCGCTTAGAAGAAGCGGAGCGATGGGAATCTCGCCATGGTTCTCCCACGACGCCGGCTGGTCTCCGTAATGGAGCAAGATGCGGACGATCTCACGCTCCTGCATCGCATCCGATGCTCCCCCTTTTTCCTGTTTGCCAGTGTCCGCTTCCACCGGTGACACCGGCGCCTCCGGTGGAAACGGCATCGGATCGGGCTTTCGGTCGGATTTCTTCGTTTGACCGATACGGATTTTGTTGAGTTCTGCTATGAGCAGGCGTTCTTCAATCTCCAGTAACGAACTGCATTCGCGTACAAATACCGAGGCTTTGATCGCGTCGGGTATCAACGCAATACTGGCGACTACGTCATGGATTACGGAAGCCCGTTTGATGGGATCGTTTCCAGCATCCCGCAAAAGCACGTGTGTTTTATAGAAAATGAAGTCTTGCTGATGTTGAGCTATGTACTGCTTAAATGCCGTTGAGCCGTATCGTTGCACGTAAGAGTCCGGATCATTGCCATCAGGAAAAAGCAGCACTTTTACATTGAGCCCTTCCTCCAGCAACATATCAGTGCCTCGCAGCGAAGCTTTAATTCCAGCTTCATCCCCGTCATAGAGGATGGTTACATTTTTCGTATACCGGGCGATGAGCCTTATCTGTCCGGATGTAAGCGATGTACCCGAGGAGGCAACTACATTTTCCACGCCAGCTTGATGCATCGACAGCACATCGGCATACCCTTCAACCAGATAACAGTTGTCTGCATCCAGGATGGGTTTTTTGGCAAAATACAACCCGTATAATACGTCTGATTTATGGTAAACTTCGCTTTCCGGCGAATTGACATATTTGGGAACCTTTTTATCGGTTTTCAGGGTTCGGCCTCCAAACCCAAGTATCCGACCGGTAAGGTTATGGATCGGAAACATAACCCGGCCCCGGAAGCGATCGTAGGCACCTCCGTCTTCCCGGCGTATGATCAACCCCGTTGCCTCTAAAAATTCGTCTTTGTGCCCGTCTGCTTTTGCCCGGTCGTAAATTGCGGTCCACGCCTCTGGCGAATAACCCAATTCAAATTTGCGGATGATATCTTCCCTATAGCCCCGTTCTTTGAAATAATTTAGGCCAATGGTGCGGCCTTCTTCGGTTTCCCATAAGGTTTCCCTGAAAAACTTGCCTGCCCAATTGGTCACGATAAACAAGCTTTCCCGTTTGTCTTGTGCGGCAACCTGCTCAGGTGTGCGCTCGGTTTCCGTCACCTCGATATGATATTTCTCAGCAAGGTACTTGAGTGCTTCGGGATAGGAATATTTTTCATGTTCCATCACAAATCGGACGGAATCACCACCTGCGCCGCATCCGAAGCATTTGTAGATGCCCTTGCTTACCGAGACATTAAATGAGGGTGTTTTTTCATTATGAAAGGGGCAAAGCCCAATGAGAGAAGTTCCTCGTTTTTTTAAATCTACGAAATCCCCCACTACCTCTTCAATACGGGCAGTATCCAATATTTTATCGACAACCTCTTGCTTAATCACTCCACTTCCGATTTGGCAAGGTAAAATTAACGAATACAGGAGAAGTAGCAAGGACATTGGGAAAATATTCCGTTTTGTAGCCGACTAACGACACGGAAGGGATTGTCTAATTGGTTAAATTCCTATTTTTGCCGCACAATGAAGCATCTGAAGGATGTCGTTTTAGTCTGAAATACTATGGAAATAAAGAATATCTGCTGCATCGGTGCAGGTTATGTAGGAGGTCCTACCATGTCGGTTATCGCCGAGAAATGCCCGCACATCACGGTGACCATCGTTGACATCAATGAGAAACGGATTGCC
>NZ_JBHTDN010000006.1:0-1949 GCF_042666505.1 Parapedobacter sp. GCM10030251
AGCCTTTTTCAACCTGCTTAGTGTTTCCCTTATGCAGCGTCAGTACATAATAATACGTGCCTTCCGGGATATCCCCACCGCCCCACGAGTTGTCGTAGTCGTTGTGGCGGTAGATCTCGTTGCCCCACCGGTTGAACACCACCACCTCGGCCTTGTCGAAACCTTCCATGCCGATGATTTCAAACCGGTCGTTCAGACCGTCGCCGTTCGGGGTGAAGATGTTGGCAATCTTCAGCGGATTGGCCGCAACGGTGATGGTCACTTCGGCGGGTTCGCTCCAGTTGCCTTCGCTGTCTTTTACGCGGTAGCTGAACCGGTCCCCGCCCACATATCCCGTTGCAGGGATATAGGTGACCGTACCGTCAGTGTCGACGGACACCGTGCCGTGCTGCGGCTGGGTCACGATCTCGACCGATCCCGCATCCAGCGGATGGGTGCCCGCCGCGTCGTTGGCCAGCACCGAAATGACCAGCGCTTTGTTCGAGTAACCGGTCACCTCGTCGTCGACCGCCTCAGGTGGGTAGATCGGCGATACCGTAACCTCAGCCCCGTTATTGCCCGCATCCGGGTCATCCTCGCTGCCACGCACGGCTGCGCGGTTCACGTATTCACCCTCACTGTTCACCGAGGCGGTGATCCGCAGTGTCCGGCTTTCACCGACGGCAAGACCGCCGATCGCCCAGATACCCGACTCGCCGTCATACGAACCACCCGAGGCTTCCGCCGACATGAACGTATAGCCCGACGGAAGGGTGTTTACCACCTCAACGCCCGTCGCGTCATCTGGCCCGCCGTTGCTCACCACGATGGTAAACACCACCGTGCTTCCCGCCAGCGGCGAGGCATTGTCTACCGCTATGGTGACCGACAGGTCTGGAGTAGCCCTGTCATCATCCGTGATGTTTACTGTAGCGCTGCCATCTGTACCGCTTGCCGTAAAGGTGAAGCTGGTTGAGCTGCCTCCGGCCAGGGTCAGAATCACCGTCTCGGTACCTTCGATCACCTGGTCGTCGCTCACCGCTACTGGTACGTTTACGCTGTTCTGGCCTGCAGGGATGGTTACCGTGCCGGTAAGGGCCGTGTAGTCGCTATCCGCTGTGGCCGTACCGCTTACCGTGTAAGTCACCGTGATGTCCTCGGTTGCCGTTATCCCGGAAGGAAGGCCGATGCTGAAGGCACCATCAGTGCCCGGCTCGGCGCCGTGGACAGTGGTTACTACCCTCAGTGTTTTGCCTTCAACTGTATTTTCATCATCGTTGATATTTACCGTGGCGCTGCCATCCGTGCCGCTTGCCGTAAAGGTGAAGCTGGTTGAGCTGCCGCCGGTCAGGGTCAGAATCACCGTCTCGGTGCCTTCGATCACCTGGTCGTCGCTCACCGCTACCGGTACGCTTACGCTGTTCTGGCCTGCAGGGATGGTTACCGTGCCGGTAAGGCCGGTGTAGTCGCTGCCTGCCGCGGCCGTACCGCTTACCGTGTAGGTCACCGTGATGTCCTCGGTTGCCGTTATCCCGGAAGGAAGGCCGATGGTAAATGCCCCATCGGTGCCCGGCTCGGCGCCGTCAGTAGTACCGGTAATGCTCAGTATCCGGTTTGCCTCTGTGTTCTCATCATCCGTGATGTTTACCGTGGCGCTGCCATCCGTGCCGCTTGCCGTAAAGGTGAAGCTGGTTGAGCTGCCGCCGGTCAGGGTCACAACCACCGTCTCGGTGCCTTCGATCACCTGGTCGTCGCTCACCGCCACTGGTACGCTTACGCTGTTCTCTCCGGCAGGGATGGTCACCGTGCCGGTAAGGGCCGTGTAGTCGCTACCTGCCGTGGCCGTACCGCTTACCGTGTAGGTCACCGTGATGTCCTCGGTTGCCGTTATCCCTGAAGGAAGGCCGATGGTAAATGCCCCATCGGTGCCCGGCTCTGCACCGTCCGTTGTACCGGTAATGCTCAGCACG
>NZ_JBHTDN010000006.1:2044-336049 GCF_042666505.1 Parapedobacter sp. GCM10030251
GCTTACCGTGTAGGTCACCGTGATGTCCTCGGTTGCCGTTATCCCTGAAGGAAGGCCGATGGTAAATGCCCCATCGGTGCCCGGCTCTGCACCGTCCGTTGTACCGGTAATGCTCAGCACGAGGTTCGCTGGCACGGTGCTTTCATCGTCCGCGATGTTTACCGTGGCGCTGCCATCCGTGCCGCTTGCCGTAAAGGTGAAGCTGGTTGAGCTGCCCCCGGTCAGGGTCACAACCACCGTCTCGGTGCCTTCGATCACCTGGTCGTCGCTCACCGCTACCGGTACGCTTACGCTGTTCTGGCCTGCAGGGATGGTCACCGTGCCGGTAAGGGCGGTGTAATCGCTACCTGCCGTTGCCGTACCGCTTACCGTGTAGGTCACCGTGATGTCCTCGGTTGCCGTTATCCCGGAAGGAAGGCCGATGGTAAATGCCCCATCGGTGCCCGGCTCGGCGCCGTCAGTAGTACCGGTAATGCTCAGCACGAGGTTCGCCGGCACGGTGCTTTCATCGTCCGCGATGTTTACCGTGGCGCTGCCATCCGTGCCGCTTGCCGTAAAGGTGAAGCTGGTTGAGCTGCCTCCGGCCAGGGTCAGAATCACCGTCTCGGTGCCTTCGATCACCTGGTCGTCGCTCACCGCCACTGGCACGCTTACGCTGTTCTCTCCGGCAGGGATGGTCACCGTGCCGGTAAGGGCCGTGTAGTCGCTGCCTGCCGTGGCCGTACCGCTTACCGTGTAGGTCACCGTGATGTCCTCGGTTGCCGTTATCCCGGAAGGAAGGCCGATGCTGAAGGCACCATCAGTGCCCGGCTCTGCACCGTCCGTTGTACCGGTAATGCTCAGCACGAGGTTCGCTGGCACGGTGCTTTCATCGTCCGCGATGTTTACCGTGGCGCTGCCATCCGTGCCGCTTGCCGTAAAGGTGAAGCTGGTTGAGCTGCCGCCGGCCAGGGTCAGAATCACCGTCTCGGTGCCTTCGATCACCTGGTCGTCGCTCACCGCCACTGGTACGCTTACGCTGTTCTCTCCGGCAGGGATGGTCACCGTGCCGGTAAGGGCCGTGTAGTCGCTGCCTGCCGTGGCCGTACCGCTTACCGTGTAGGTCACCGTAATGTCCTCGGTTGCCGTTATCCCTGAAGGAAGGCCGATGCTGAAGGCACCATTAGTGCCCGGCTCTGCACCGTCCGTCGTACCGGTAATGCTCAATATCCGGTTTGCATCTGTGTTTTCATCATCCGTGATGTTTACCGTGGCGCTGCCATCCGTGCCGCTTGCCGTAAAGGTGAAGCTGGTTGAGCTGCCCCCGGTCAGGGTCAGAATCACCGTCTCGGTGCCTTCGATCACCTGGTCGTCGCTCACCGCCACAGGTACGCTTACGCTGTTCTGGCCTGCGGGGATGGTTACCGTGCCGGTAAGGGCCGTGTAGTCGCTGCCTGCCGTGGCCGTACCGCTTACCGTGTAGGTCACCGTGATGTCCTCGGTTGCCGTTATCCCGGAAGGAAGGCCGATGGTAAATGCCCCATCGGTGCCCGGCTCTGCACCGTGGACAGTGGTTACTACCCTCAGTGTTTTGCCTTCAATTGTATTCTCATCATCGATGATATTTACCGTAGCATTGCCCGCCATGTCGCTTGCCGTAAAGGTGAAGCTGGTTGAGCTGCCTCCGGTCAGGGTCAGAATCACCGTCTCGGTGCCTTCGATCACCTGGTCGTCGCTCACCGCTACTGGTACGCTTACGCTGTTCTGGCCTGCAGGGATGGTTACCGTGCCGGTAAGGGCGGTGTAGTCGCTACCTGCCGTGGCCGTACCGCTTACCGTATAGGTCACCGTGATGTCCTCGGTTGCGGTTACTCCTAATGGCAGGCCGATGGTAAATGCCCCATCAGTGCCCGGCTCGGCGCCGTCAGTAGTACCTGCAACGCTCAGCACAAGCGTTGCAGGTGTGTTTTCATCATCCGTGATGTTTACCGTAGCGCTGCCATCTGTGCCGCTTGCCGTAAAGGCGAAGCTGGTTGAGCTGCCCCCGGTCAGGGTTAGAATCACCGTCTCGGTGCCTTCGATCACCTGGTCGTCGCTCACCGCTACTGGTACCACAACACTGTTTTCTCCGGCAGGGATGGTTACCGTGCCGGTAAGGCCGGTGTAATCGCTACCCGCTGTGGCCGTACCGCTTACCGTGTAGGTCACCGTGATGTCCTGCGAGACGGTAATCCCCAAAGGAAGGTTGATGGTGAACTCGCCATTAGTACCCGGTTCTGCCGCGTCTACTGTTTTAAGTACGGTTAATGCTTTATTTGTTGCGGTGTTATCGTCGTCTGCAATGTTCACCGTAGCACTGCCGTTAGTCGTGCTGGCCGTAAAGGTAAAGCTGGTTGAGCTGCCTCCGGTTAAAGTAAGGATCACAGACTCGGTGTTCTCGATCACCTGGTCGTCGGTTACCGACACAGGTACTGTAACATTGTTTGCTCCGCCAGGAATTACAATCGTGCCCGGAAGCGTGTAATCTGTGCCATTTGCCGCCGTACCCGAGAGTGTATAGTCTACCGTTACATCTTCCAGCGCAATCACTCCTGCAGGAAGGCTCACCAAGAAGGCGCCGGCAATATCGGGCTCTGCGCCATCAGCTGTTTTAGTGACGCTCAACACCAGGTTAGCTGGGATGTTGTCGTCATCTTTGATGGTCACCGTGGCAGTGCCATTGGTGCCATCCGGGGCAAAGGTAAAGCTGGTTGAGCTGCCTCCGGTAAGGGTAAGTTCTACCGTTTCGTTAAGCTCAATGGCCAGGTCGTCGATGACCTCCACCTCAACAGAAACACTGTTCTGCCCGGCCGGAATAATTACACTGCCGCTCAAAGCGGTATAATCCGTACCGCTGCCAGCTGATCCTGCCACGGTATAGCTTACTGTGATCGGTTCAGAGGCCGTGATCCCTGCAGGAAGACTTATACTGAAGCTTCCATTGGTGCCGGGCTCTTCGCCGTCTGCTGTGCTTGTAACGCTCAGCAGATTACTTGCAGCACTATTCTCATCGTCGATAATGTTTGCCGTGGCACTGCCATCTGTGGTGCTCGCCGCAAAGGTAAAGCTTGCTGAGCTTCCTCCAACCAAAGTAAACACCACTGTTTCGGTGCCTTCGATGATCTGGTCGTCGCTCACCACTACTGGTACAGCAATACTGTTCTGGCCGGCAGGGATTGTTACGGTGCCACTTAGGGCCGTATAGTCGGTGCCAGCAAGGGCCGTGCCGCCTATCGAGTAATTTACGGTGATGGGCTCGGAGGCTGCGATCCCTGTAGGAAGACTTATATTGAAGCTTCCGTTGGTACCCGGCTCTTCGCCGTCTGCTGTCTTTGTGACGCTCAGCACCAGGTTTGCAGGGATATTGTCGTCATCGCCGATGTTCACCGTGGCAGTGCCATTCGTTGCACTGGCTGTGAAGTTGAAGCTGGCCGAACTGCCGCCGGTTAAGTTCAGAATTACCGTTTCGGTATTCTCGATCAACTGATCGTTGATGACAGCGACCGGTATGGTGACGCTGTTTTCACCCGCAGGGATCTGCACCGAGCCGGTAAGTGCTGTGTAATCGCTGCCCGCTGTGGCCGTACCAGCAATGGTATAATTTACCGTGATGTCGCCGGTTGTGGTCACTCCGGTAGGCAGGCTGACGGTAAATAGGCCGTCTGTTCCAGACTCTGCGCCATCGCTGGTCTTCACGACGCTCAATATCCGGTTCTGCGGTGTACTGTCATCGTCTACGATATCCATTGACGCATTGCCGTTTGTGCCGCTGGCTGTAAAGGCAAAGGTGGCAGATGTTCCGTCGACTATGCTCAGCACCACGGTCTCAGTCTCTTCAATTACCTGGTCGTCGATGACCGTTAAAGGCAGTGTTACACTATTCTGTCCCGCGGGGATGACCACTGAGACCCCTAGGCTACTGTAGTCGCTGCCGCTGGTAGCAGTTCCTGCTACGGTGTAATTCACTGTTACTGGTTCAGCAACCGTAATGCCATCCGGCAGGCTGATGCTAAAGGCCCCATTGGTGCCGGGCTCTGCCGCATCGGTGGTCCTGACCACGCTTAGTTCCATATTGGCAGCGGTATTGTCGTCGTCTGTAATGTCGAGCGAAGCACTGCCATTTGTAGCACTTGCCGTAAAGGCAAAGCTGGTAGAATTGCCACCGGTTAAGGTAAGGGAAACGGTTTCTGTACCTTCGATCACCTGATCGTCTATAACCGTTACCGGTATCAGTACACTGTTTTGACCTGCCGGCAGCATGACGCTACCGGTCAGTGTGCTGTAATCTGCGCCCGGAGTGGCTGTTCCTGCGACTGTATAATCCACGGTAATCGGCTCGGATGCCGTTACCCCGGCAGGTAGGCTTACACGGAAGGTGCCGTTTGTGCCAGCTTCTGCTGCGTCGCTTACCTTGGCGATGCTGAGCGTTCTATTTGCATCGGTATCGTCGTCATCGAGGATATCCGTTGAGGCACTACCTTCGGTTGGGCTGACAGCAAAAGTAAAGCTGGGCGAGCTGGCGCTGGTAATGGTCAAAATCACGGGCTCTGTGCCTTCGATGATCTGGTCGTTTACAGGAATAATGCCCACCGGTACATAATCGTTGTAAGCAGGAAGAACCACAGTACCACTTACCGTGGTATAATCGGTGCCATTGACAGCCAAACCGCTCATTGTATATCGCACCGTCACAGGCTCGGCACTGCGGACCCCGGCAGGTAGCTGTATCTGGAAATTCGCCGGGAAGGGCTGATCCTCACGCCTGCTTGGTGTCTGGGCGATTACACGGACCATCCTGTTGGCTGCGGTATTGTCATCGTCCCTGATGTTTACCGTTGCGCTACCGCCGCCGCTGGCAGGACCAAAAGCACCCAGGGCCGGGGAAGTGCCGCCTGTAATGTTCAGCACCACGGTCTCTGTGTTTTCGATGTTTATATCGTCCAGAACCGGAACTGCAACTGTAGCACTGCCATCGCCTGCAGGAATCACCAGGGTTCCGCTCAAGGCCGTATAATCCGGCCCAAATGGAGGCGTTGGGTCTGACGTGGCCGTACCTGCCACGGTATAATTCACGGTGATGTCTTCAGATGCCGTATAACCGGCAGGCAGGCTGATGGTAAACTCGCCGGGAGTGCCCGGTTCCTCACCGTCTGCAGTATTGGTTACCACGAGGACTTTGTTTGCTGCTGTATTGTCATCATCGGCAAGGTTAACCGTTGCGATATCGCTGCCCGGATCTGCCGTATAGGCGAAGGCATTCGCATCCGTACCGCCGTTCAGCGTTAGCACGACTGTTTCCGTTGGCTCGATGATTTTGTCGTCTGTCACCGTTACCGGTATGGTCACACTGTTCTGGTAAGCAGGCAGGGTAACGGTGTTTACCGCATAATCCGTACCGCTGGCAGCTGTGCCACTAAGCGTGTAATCCAGGGCGATGTCAGTGGCTGATACATAACCGGTCGGAAGACTGACGGTAAAAGATCCGCTCGCACCTGGCTCTGCTGCATCGTTTGTCTTTACAACGCTCAGCACCTGGTTCGCAGGATCGGCATCGTTGTCTGCAATTTCCACCGTAAGGGCGTTGTTTACCGGATCAGGAGGGAAGATGTAAGCATCGCCCCCGTCGTCTATGGCACTGCCCGAGAGAATGGTGAAGGTCATTGTTTCGGTGGGCTCGATGATCTGGTCATCCATTACAAACAGATTCACCGATACACTGTTTTCACCGGCCGGAATGGTTACTTCGCCCAAGGCTTGGTAATCTACACCGGAGATGGCCGTACCTGATATGCTGTAACCTACCGTAACTGGCCAGGCTGAAGTAGTAATACCTTCCAGCTTCACAGTAAACTGTCCGTTCGTAGCGGGTTCGGCTGCATTATTGCCAGCCAGAACCTCCAATGGGCTACGGTCGGCGGCATTGGCATCCACAATGTTCACTACCGCGCCGTTTCCGGAAGGATCAATGGTGAAGGGATAACTTGCTGAGGCAGCGCTGGTCAAGTTTAGCACTACATTTTCCGGGCCTTCAACAATGTCATCGGTGCCTGCGTCTACATCGATGAACACTTCATTGGCACCGGCAGGGATCACGATGTTGCCGCCACTCAGGGTTAGCAGTGTGTAGTCTAAGACATCCGTCGCGGTACCGTCTAGCGTAAAGCTGATCACCACATCCTCTGAGCTTGTCACCCCAGGTGGCAGCGAGATCCGATACTGCCCGTTCGCTCCGCCTTCAACCGCATCGGACACCTTAGTGAGCAGCACCACGTTGCTGTTGCCCGCATGGTCATTGTCCGCAATGTCTACGGTTGCTGACGCGGTAGCTACCGTATAGGTAAAGCCGTTCGTTCCGGTTCCTTCTGTAATGTTCAAGATTACCGTTTCCGTCGGTTCTATAATGGTATTGTCGACCACCCTGACCGGAATTGCTACGCTGTTCTGGCCTGCAGGGATCACGATTGTGCCCGTAATGGCTTGGTAATCCGTGCCACTTGTAGCCGTGCCCGCGCCAATACTATACGTAACATCAATGTCTGCTGAAGCGGTAATCCCTGAAGGAAGGCTGATCGCAAAACTACCATCGGTACCCGGCTCTGCCCCATCTGCGGTTTTGCTCACACTCAGCACTTGGTTGGCAGCGGTGTTGTCGTTATCAGTAATGTCTACTGTAGCACTGCCATTCGTAGCATCTGCTGCAAAAGTAAAGTTAGCGCTGCTGCCCCCGCTTACGGTAAGGATCACCGTTTCGGTACCTTCGATGATCTGGTCATCGGCTACCGTTACAGGCAGGGTAATGCTGTTTTGCCCTGCAGGGAGTACCGTGCTGCCGCTAAGGGCTGTGTAGTCTGTGCCACCTATGGCCGTGCCGCTGATCGTATAGGTCACATTGACATCTTCTGATGGGACTACCCCCGCAGGAAGGCTGATGGTAAACTGGCCATTTGTGCCGGGTTCTGCCCCATTGCCCGTATTGCTCACACGCAGCACACGGTTAGTTGCCGAATTCTCGTCATCGGCTATCTCTACTGTAGCGCTGGCATTGGTCGTGCTCGCCGTAAAGGTCAGGTCAGTGGCTGTTCCACCCGTAAGGGTCATGATCACCGTTTCGGTGCTTTCTACCAACTGGTCATTGAGCACCGGTACCTCGACAGCGACGCTGTTTTGACCGGCAGGCAATATTACCGTGCCACTCAAGGCAGTGTAATCGGTGCCGGCGGTTGCAGTACCTGCGATAGTATAGTTTACCGTTACATCCTGCGCCACTGTGTACCCTGCAGGCAGGCTGACCGTGAATTCACCATTTGTGCCCGGTTCTGCCGCGTCAAGTCCTTTGCTCACGCTTAGCACCTGGTTGGCAGCGGTATTGTCATCATCCAGGATATTGGCCGTTGCCTCGTGATCCGGTGCGCTTGCTGCCGTGAACGCAAAGTTGGCAGAAGTGCCACCTGTAAGGGTTGCCATTACGGTTTCTGTGCCCTCGATGATTTTGTCGTCTATCACATCTATTGACAGGAGCACTGAGTTCTGCCCTGCGGCGAGTACCACACTGCCGCCTAAAGTGGCATAGTCAGTACCATTTGAGCCTGTGCCGCCGACCGTATAATTCACCGTGACCGGTTCGGACGATCTGATGCCCGTTGGAAGACTGATACGGAAAATGCCATTGGTTGAAGGCTCTTCCAAATCAGCAAGCTTCTGAATGCGCAGCACGCGGTTGGAAGGTGTATTGTCGTCATCTGAAATCGTTAACTCGGCATTGCCGTTTGTACTGCTGGCTGTATAACTGAAGCTGCCGCCGGTACCCCCGCTAAGGGTGACCACTAAGGTTTCAGTTTGCTCAATGAGTTTATCGTCTATCACGTTTACCGGCAGGGCCACGCTATTCTGACCGGCTAAAAGGGTGACGGCGCCGCTTAAGGCAGCATAGTCTGTTCCTGCCGTTGCTGTTCCGGCAACGGTATAGCTCACGGTAATGTTCTCAGCAGCGAGAATACCTGCTGGCAGGCTAATGCTGAATGCACCGCCGGTAGCCGGCTCTGACCCATCGGTGGTTTTAATGATGCTCAATGTCCGGTTGGCAGGCGTGTCGTCATCGTCTGTGATGTTCGCGGTTGCGCTGCCGTTGGTAGCATCTGCTGTGAAATTAAAGCTGGTGGATGTGCCGCCGGTGATGGCCAGCGCAACCGTTTCGGTGCTCTCAATGATCAGATCATCGCTTACTGTAACGGTAACAGGAACACTGTTTTGTCCCGCGGGAAGCACCACACTACCGGTTAACGTGGTATAGTCTGTGCCGTTGGTAGCGGTCCCACCGATCGTATAATTGACCGTAATGTCTTCTGATGCAGTTACCCCGGAAGGCAGGCTGACACTGAAGGCCGCATTCGTAGTGGGCTCAGCCCCATCGACTGTTTTAGCGATGCTTAATACTCGGTTCAGCGCCGTATTATCGTTATCTGTAATATTTAACGTGGCATTACCTGCGCTAGGGCTTGCTGTAAAGCTGCCCAGCGTTGGGCTTGTGCCGTCGGTCACGGTCAATATTACCGTTTCTGTTGTCTCAATGATCTGGTCATCTGAAACCGTCACCGGTACGGCGACACCATTGTCTCCGGCCGGAATGATAACTGTGCCGCTCAAAGCGGTATAGTCAGTACCATTGGTGGCCGTACCGGCTACTGTATAGTTTACCGTTATGTCTTGTGAGGCCGTTAAACCTGCAGGAAGGCTTACGTTAAAGGCGCCATTGGAACCTGGTTCTGCCCCGTCTGCAGTTTTCGATACGCTGATCACCCGGTTGGCGGCCGTATTATCATTGTCTGTAATAACAGCACCGGTGGTATTATCGGTTGTACTTGCCGTAAAACTGAAGCTGGTGCTGCTGCCGCCAGTGAGGGTAAGGACGACCACTTCAAGATCCTCTATCACCTGGTCATCAATCACCATCACAGGAAGCGCAATGCTATTCTGGCCCGCAGGGATGACAACTGTTCCGCTCAAAGCGGTGTAATCCGTCCCATCGATGGCTGTACCGGATACCGTATAGGTCACTGTAACCGGCTCGACTACCGTTACATTTGCAGGAAGGCTGATGCTGAAAGACGGATTGGTGCCCGACTCTGACCCATCAGACAGTTTTTCTATGATCAGCACTGTGTTGTCAGCGGTGTTGTCGTTGTCCGTAATATTGACCGTCGCAGACGCCTGTGTAGCGCTGATGTTGTAAGCGCTGCTGCTGGTCACACCAGTGGCCGCGTCGAGTGTTATAGTTAAGTCCTCTGCTGTTTCTATAACGTTATCGTCGGTAATTTCCACCGGAAGGGTCATGGCGTTGCTGCCAATTGGGAAGGTTACGGTGCCGTTAAGGGCCATATAATCTACCCCGTTAGTGGCGGTACCCGTAATCGTGTAGTTGACCGTAATATCCTCGGTCGCAGTAACTCCGGTAGGCAGACTGATGCTGAACGCACCGTCCTGGCTGCCTTCGGTGCCGTCCTGTACCGTGTGCACACTCAGCACCTGGTTGGCAATTGTTGCGCCTCCGAACGTAGAAAAGTTTTGTATACCGCTGAACTCCACATAATCCAGCCCATCTTGCTGACCCATTGTAGGCGTAAGTTCCGTTATATTTGCAAGGCCTTCAGGCCCCAAGTCTGCCAGTGTAGTGGCAATGTCGCCGCTATGCTTGAACCACACCCAGCGCTGAGGACCACTTACCCCGCGGGTATCCCGAAGCGCACTTTCTGCATTGGCCTTTTCATTAAGGTCCCAGAAGAGCCTTAAAGTGACACCTCCGTTAACCGTTAGGTCTGCCCCGGTGTAAGCGATCTGTACAAGCCTGCGCATTAGCTGTGTGCCATAATCGGTACCGCTATTGCTGCCCAGTTCTCCAGCCATATCTCTGTTCACGTCTATAACCGCAGACAGTTCGGATACATCCATTGTGTTGCCGTTTAGATCGATCGAGGCGATATACCTATTTGGATCGGAAGGATCAATGAAATAAAGCATTCCATCCAGGATACACGTAGAAATCACTGTGCTTACCGTTGCGTCAGGCACCAAGTTCGCAGTGCGTTCGGGGTAACTGGTAACTAAGGTAAACACCACACCATCTGTCAACGCGTTTACGTTCTCAAAACTTACGATCCCTCCGTCAAAACTGGTGGCAGGTATTTCGGTAACCGTTCCGGTGCTGAAATCGCCATCACCGTCGTGGTCAATCATCATCGTGAAATCTTCAACCACCGTTCCCGCGACGGTCATGCCATTCAGATCGAACTGCAGGCTGAGAGGCTGCGCGGTGATATCGTAATTGGTGATCTGTGTTTTCCATTCCTGCGTCAGGCGCTCGCCAATACAGCTGCCAACTGGCAGGTCTGTATTACTCACCGTAAGGGCGTCGGTGTTGCTGCCGAATAGCATATAACTCTTGTCGGCAACGAATGTATTGGTGTTCTCTGCATTGGTGGCAGCAATGGAACGAATTCCAACAGTAAGGATGGATCCGGCATGTATGCTGCGGGATTGTTTCTGCACAAGCCCTTCGGCATCATCCCGGCCGATGCCGAAGATGTTATATTTATACGTGCTGTTGGCCGTCGCATTCCAGATTACCGAGCCGTCTGTAGCTAGATAGTCTTGTGGTGTAGTCTGGTCGAGCGTAATACCGTATTTAATGCCCAAGTAAGATTCAACCTGCTGCGTCTGAGTTGTAGTAAGTGCCGATTTGTACACGATCACTTCCGGGATCTTACCGTTGAAGATCCGGTTGTCAAATGTAGCGCCATCGCCGGTACGGCCGCCAAGTTCAAAGAACGAGCCGTCTGCGCCCGGTGCACAGTTTGTGCCAAGAGGTCCTTGACGGCCGTTCAACCAAGTACTGCCGCCCAATGCATTGCTGGCATTTACATACACACCCCTGGCAATGATCGGTCCGGCATAAGAAGGTGTGGATTGTGCTACGACACAACCAGCACCGTCAAGCCCATAGTTACCGGGGCTCGTCATCAGAAGCCCCCTTCCAGTATAACCCGTTGCAGCCCAACTACCTCCAGTGGTGAAGATGCCGCTTATGGAGCTCGCTATAGGGCCTTCAGGAGCACTCACAGAGAATATCGATAAGTCCGCTGTTGAATTCCAAACACTCGCCGCATTTCCCTTAAGGGATTTGCCTAACGCTCCGGAAAAGTCAACCGCTGGATTAAAATTAATCCCATTGGCTACACGTACGATGTCTGCCGAAGCGACCATCGCATCGGTATGACCCGGGTGGGCGGCACGCAGTTCGGTCACCATGGCGCCGCTTTGGTTCAGCCACTGTTCCACTTGGTCGCTCGCGTTCACCTGTAGGTCCGCATCTGCTTTGACCCACAGCATTTCACCCGGCACGCCGCCCGGTGAGGTTACGTGGCTGGCAAACGTAAAATACTCCCCGGTCGTAATATCTGTGGTGGTTGAATAGCTGGCAACACCGTTTACATCCACTTCAGATAATTGGATGAATTGGTCCGCCCCATCAAATGTGGCATCATTGCTCACGACCAGGTAAGGCGCACCCGCACTCAACGGGATCTGTTCTTTTGAAATCGAAATGGTAACCGTACCAACAGTGCCGGTTTCCTGCACCTTCCATGATCGCGCCATACGGGTGTTTACGGAAGGGTTACCAGTGATGGTGGTTGTGAATGAAGCGCTGGCACCGTCATCACCCCATATCAAATATGACTTGTCTGCCGTGAAAGCATTGGTGTTGGCAAGGTTGTTCTCAGCAATGCCGCCAAGGCCCACTATGGGTTGGAAACCGGGGTTGATGCTCTGGGATTGTTTCTGATTTAAGCCTTCTACATCATCCCTGCCGATACCGGCAATATTATTCTTATGCGTAGCGTTTGCGGTGGCATCCCATACTTTGGTAGTGCCGTCAGTAGCCAGATAGTCGGAAGTGCCATTGTTCAGGGTGATACCGTACTTGATCGCTAGGTAGGTATGCACCCGCTGCATCTCCTCATTGGTCAGCGGATTGGCGTAGGCAATGATTTCGCCTATGTTTCCGTGGAAAGTCATATTGGAAGGGTCGGCAGCAAGCCCCCGGTCGCCTACGCGATAATTGCTGTTGTTCAGGGTAAAGCCAGTGGTATTTGGATTCGATCCATCCGGCAACCCGTTTACGTGCAGGTTGAGAGCATTTCCTCGGCGAATACCGGAGAGAAGATAGGGAACACCGACATTATAACTATTGGTGGTGACGACACCGTACTGGCCAAGATTGACAGGGGCCAGGACCAGTCTGCCATCGGGCACCCAATAGTAGGAAAGGCCACCCGTTGTGTTTCCTTGCTGATTGAAAAAGGCATCGTTGGTATTCGTCGAGCCCCTGGTAGTCATTCCGAACAAAGCAAAGTCATTGGTGCCAGTGATTCCCAGGTTGCTGGCGATGTCCATATAATCGTTGCTGCCGTCAAAGGCCATAACCGGGTTGAAGTTTACATTGTCGGCGGCGTTATGCTTATAGACCGGTTGGCTGGCCGCAGCGGCCTGAACAGCATTGTTCAAATCAAATGCGTAATCTGTCCAACCACTTACAGGCGAATTGTCCGTAGTAGTGGAAGCACCTACATCTGCCCGCAGCCAGAGGCTAGTGCCTACTACGCCACCCGGAGCTTTGATAGAAGAAGCAAAGCTAAAGTATTGCCCGTTGGTTAAATCAGTACTTGCAGCAAAATGTTTTACGCCGTTTAGTGTGATCTCTGTTAGCGGCAGGAACTGATCTGTGCCGTCGAGGGTAGCATCACTGCTCAAAACCAGGTATGTCCCTGACGCGTTTGGCAAGGCATCGTAAGGCACTGCTATCTGTACATTGCCGACAGTGCCTGTTTCCTGCACCTTCCAGATACGGCTCATTCGGTAATTCACCGCTGGGTTGCCACTGATCGCTGTTTTGAACAAGGTGCTGGCGCCGTCATCTCCCCAGACCATGTAGGATTTATCTGCAGAGAAATTGCTGGCATTGTCCGAATTGGTTTCTGCCAGGGCATCAAGACCGATCGCCAGCTGCATGCCGGTATTGATACTGCGGCTTTGTTTCTGCTGCAGGTCTTCGGCGTCGTCGCGGCCTATACCGGCTATATTATTCTTATAACCGCTGTTGGCGGCAGCATCCCATACTTTTGTAGTACCGTCGGTAGCCAGGTAGTCGGTATCGCCATTGTTCAGGGTGATACCGTACTTAATAGCCAGGTAGGTATTTACGCGCTGTTGTTCAAGCGGTGTAAGCGCATTCGCATAAATGATCAGGTCACCCATACGTCCGTTGTACGGAGTTGTAGTCGGATTGCGGCCTACGTGGAAGGGACTATTACTGCCGGTTAATACGCTGGTATTGTTGCCTGTGGCCACTCTGAAACCATTTTTGTAAATGGCCTGCCTGTTCGCTGCGAGTGTAATATCGCTTGTGGCTGTCCAAAGGACGGTCTGGTTGTTGATGTTTCCGGCCGCATACGTAAGCCTGTTGCTAACATAGGGAGCATCCCAGTAAACGACATTATCAGACCAGGTGGCATGTAGCGTAAACTGTGTGGTACCTGCAGGCTCGGTAAAAATAACCGCAGGGTTAGCAGTTTGCTGATTGCTTACCACGAAGGCAGACGCCGCATTATAGGTACCGCTCTTCAGGAAGGAGGCGCCTGTTAACTGGCTGTTACTACCATTAAACTTCACTACTGGGTTAAAGTTCAGGTTGCTGGCGGCGTTGTTTAGATATAGTGGTTGGTTCGCCGCTGTAGCCTGCGAGACATCGTTTCCGTTCGGACTGTGATCATTCCAGCCGCTTACAGATGTGTTATCACTTGTAGCGGAAGTGCCGATATCGGCACGCAGCCATATCAGGTTGCCGCTGCTTACGCCACCCGGGTATTTCACAGGGGCGCCGAAGGTGAAATAGTGCCCATTTGGCAGCAGGCTGCTGTTTAGGGTGATAATCTTGTCCGAATTCAGTGGCAGTTCCTGGTCAATAGAGGCAAATGTAGGATCGTCGCTGATCAGCAGGTATACGTCTGTGCCTGTTACACTGGCTTTCAACGTGATATTCTGATCGGCCCAGTTGGTCTTCTGTATCTGCCAGACACGGGGCAAACGGCGCGTTATATTGGTGCCGGCGACCGTGTTGGAATAAGAAGTGGTAGATAAGCCGTTATCTGCGAATACCAGGAACGATTTATCGTTGGTAATGGTATTGCTGTTCTCTTCATTGGTCAGTTCCACGCGATCGCCTAAGGCAATCGTCACTACGCCTTCGTCTACACTGAGCGATTGTTTGGTGTTCAGCGCAGTTGCGTCGTCACGACCTATACCGGTAATGCGATTCTTATAGGTAGCATTGGCAGTCCAATAGGTGGTACCGTCTGCAGCGAGGTAATTGGTAGCGCCACTGTTTAGCGTAATACCGTACTTAAGGCCCAGGTAGGACTCTACCGTCTGTCGCTCTGTATCGTTGAGCACCCGGTCATAGGCGATCACCTCTCCTATTTTACCCATCCAATACAACGCCCTAGCGCCAATGGTGCGCGAGCCGATCGAAACGAGGTTGGCCGTAGTCGGCGTTAGGTTAATGGTACCCTGGTTATCCAGCGCATAGTTTTGAAACAATCGTACACCGTTAGTACCATTGGTCTGCGTAGCGCTGAAAATATATGGCCGATCAGTTACGGGCGCTTTAGTACCGGCTACAGCTGAAACCGCTGCCGCATTTTCCAAGTACTGCAAGAAGTTAGCCCCAATACGGAATTCCATGCCTTGGGCCGAACCCACCGCACCGCTGCTGATAAGGTCACGGCCGGCATTCAGTCCGGAGCCACCGGCAACTGCAAATACGGTAGCGTTGGCAGGATCTATACGGGTAGTGCTGATATCCAAAAAGTCGTCTGTACCATCGAACACGAGGCTGTAGTTAAAGTTCAGGCCGCGCGCATCGGTAACGGGCTGACCGTTCACTACGCCCTGGAGGGCGTTATTGCCGAAATTGCTAAAGTCGCTCCAACGGCCGCCGCTCGATCTGCCGTCGTCTGCACGAAGCCAGAAAGTGATGCCGTCTTTTACGCCATTCGGACCCCGGGTTAGGCGGGCAAAGGTGAAGTAGGCATTGTCGGCCAGCAAGTTGCTGCCGATGGTGATGGTGCCGTCTTCGTTCATTTTATACGCGGCGTCGCCTCCAGCGAAGGTCTCATCACTGCTTACTAACAGGTAGGTTTCTGCATCTGCTGCACCAGCCAGTTTGAAGGTAATATCCTGGTCGGCCCAATTGGTTTTCTGTATCTTGTAAATACGGGCCATACGCGTGCTCACCTCATCAATACCGCTTACCGGTGTAAGGTATGTGGTAGCAGCGCCGTTATCACCGAAGGTCAGGAAAGAAAGATCATTGCTGATAGCACTGCTATTTGCTTTGTTCGATTCAGCCAGTACAGGGCCCAGCGCTATGGTAAGCGTTTTGTCGTCTACACTCACCGACTGCTTCTGGTAGAGCGAGCCCCTGTCATCTCGACCAATTCCCGTGATATGGTTGGCGTAGCTTCCGCCGTCGGCTTCAGACCACATGAGGGTAGTACCGTCACTGGCAATGTAGTCTGTTGGGGTGCCGATACCTAGGGTAAGTCCGTATTTCAATGCCAGGTAAGAATGCAGCTGCTGGCGCTCCAAAACGCTCAGCTTGCGGGAGTACATGATCACCTCGGAGATGTCACCGTTGAAAACGGAAAGATGTCCTGCCCCGATATAATTTTTGGCGCCTGCAGGAGAAACGAAACTTACCGTGTTTGCAGCAGCGGTTAACAAAACCTTGCCGTCAATACCGGCTGCCCAGTCATTCGGCGCGCTCCAAATATTCAGCATATGGGGGTTGCGCACATTGACAGTAGCCGGATAGGCAAAGTTGCGTCGCGCGGTGCCGGAGCCAAAATAGGTATAGTGATTATTATTACTCCAGGTATATACGGACTGGTTGCTCGCATATGTTCCGCCGAACTCAAAAGGATAGTGTGTAGTGGCACTGTTGTTATCGACGTTGGAGAACTGAACGGAGAATATTTCACCCGCTGTCTGGGTATTGGCAAATTCTGGCACAGTGAAATATGTTCCGCCGGCAAAGCCGATGCCCGGGTTAAAGTTGAAAGATGCCGGTTTCCATGCTGCCACGGCGGTATTGACCTTTGGCCATACGCGGCCAGAGGGGCTTACCTCTTTCCACTGCGTAACATTGTTGCCGCCTACAATGCCGGTGTCTGCCCTGGCCCATACGTTGAGGCCGGCTGCGATACCGGCTGGAGCAGCTTGTGCCGTACCGAAAGTAAAGTAGGCGCCATCCGGCAGCAGGTCGCTGTCAAGCGTCACCAGCCCTCTCTCGTCCAACTGGTAAACCTGGTCGCCGGCACCGAACGTTTCGTCAGCGCTTAACAACAGATATTTTGAGTTGTCTGCATCCATCAGCGCCAACCGCATCATCGTTTTGGCCCAGTTGGTACGGTCTATCTTATAGATGCGTGCGCTGTGCAGGGTAATATTGCCGAGGCCGGTAACCGCCTCTGTATATGTATCAGCTTGTCCATTATCGCTAAACGTGAAGAAAGAAAGGTCATTGCTGAACGTGCTGGGGTTGTCTGCATTGGAAGGATAAAAGGCGGTTCCTGTGGTAATGCTTACTACTGCGCCGACCTCCTGGGAACGGCTTTGTTTTTGGAACAGGGTGCCGTTATCATCCCGGCCGACACCGGTAATGCGCTGGCCATATCCGCTGTTCTTAGAAGCGGTCCACATCCGGGTGCTGCCGTCACTGGCGATATAATCGGTGAGCGCCCCTGCTGCACTACGTAAGGTCAATCCGTATTTCAAAGCCAGGTAGCTGTTGACCCGTATCCGCTCGTCGTCATTCAGTCGCCTGTTATACAGGATCACTTCGGAAATGCGGCCTGTGAAGTAGGAAGCTTGTCCCGCACCGATGGCATTATTAGCAATATTACCAGTTGTCGTTCTCCGAAAATCAACCGTGTACGCGGTGCTGCTACCAATTGTTTTACCATCGAAGCTTACAGCCCAGTTGCCCGGTGCACTCCAATTGTTCAACACGTGAGCCCGCTGCATATTAATTCCACCAAGTGAATAACCCGGCCGGGAACTGATACCGAAGTGTGTATAATGATACCCGTTGCTATACTGATAATGTTGCGCCGCGGCATTGGCCGGGTCTCCTCCAAACTCGAAAGGGAAGTTTGCCACCGTGGAGTTGGTCGCCAGGGTGGAGAACTGCACCGAGAATATCTCACCCTGTGTAAAGGTATGTGCAAAACCCGGTACTGTAAAATAGTTATTGCCGGCAAAATGGATGGCCGGATTATAATTGATTGCGTTCGGCACCAGGGTAAGCGCATTAGCATTAGCCACCGGCCATTCTCTTTGCACCGCTTGATCCGTCCATTTGGTGGCCTTGCCGTCAATCGCGGTTACGCCCGCATCGCCCTTCACCCATGCCTGCAAATTGGTAGCTACTCCACCGGGGAAACGTTGCTGCTTGCCAAAAGTAAAATAGGCGCCGTCGGCCAAATCAGCAGAGGACAGGGTAACAAGTCCCCTGCTGTCCAGTTTCAACTCCTGGGTTATGGTGCCAAAAGCGGCGTCGGTACTGATCACCAGGTAGTTGTCCTGGTTGCCGCCATCCAGCTTCAGTGTTATCTGCTGGCTATCATCCCAGCTCGCTGTTTTCTGCACTTTCCAGATGCGGCCCATCCGGTGCGTCACATCTGTACCGCTTATCGCCGTAAAATAATTCGTTGTGCCATCATTATCGCTGAATACCAGGAAGGACTTGTCATTGGTGAAAGCCGAGGTATTGGCGGCATTGGAAAGCGCAATGGCATCGCCCAGTGCAATTGTCAAAATACCCTGATCCTGGCTCAGGGACTGTTTCTGATTCAGTATGGTGCAATCGTCGCGACCTATGCCGGTGATACGTTTTCCGTAGCCGGTATTGGCAGAAGCAGTATACATTTGCACGGTGCCGTCACTTGCAACATAATCGCTGGCACCATTATTAAGCGTAATACCGTATTTCAGCGCCATATAGGATTCTATGCGCTGCATCTCCTGCGGCATCAGGTCGCGTCCGTAGATAAACACTTCGGGCACGAGCACTTTTGAATATTCCCCGTTGTAGGCGCCGCCTACATCGAGGGTCCATACGCCGGCATCAGAAGTGGCACCGGTTTTTATTGCCGCGCCATTGCCCCTAAATTCATAAGCTCCGGAGGCAGTTCTTTCGTAAGAATATATTTTGGATTTTTCGGTGATGGCATTTCCGGCATTCAGCCAGGCCTCTACGAACAGCCGGTTCTCCAGATTACTGTGCCAGCCGAACAATTTATTACCGGTAGAGCTGGTAAATACGCGTCCGGTCTGCGAGCCTTCCAGCTGGCCCATACCCATCAGGGTATAAGCACTGTTCTCAGCGGCGGTTGCAGGTACACGGTGGGCATCATTACCGTCATAATAGAAAGCGGGGTTGAAGTTCACCATGCCGGTGGTAGCATCCGGATCACCGATCACGGTCATGTGGTTGGCATTACCGGAGATATCGCCCCAGTTTGATCCGTTCACCGCCTGGTCGGCACGGTACCAGGCCACAACCGCACTGTTCACACAAGCCGGGCCGGTAATCGCCATTGGGATGCTGTTGCCGAATTCGGAAGTGCCGCAATTGTTAGCAGGAATCCGCAGGGTAGCCGTCCAGAAACCGATGCCGCTAGCACCGGGGCCTGTATTATACGTGATGGTATGGGTAGATGTGCCTGCAGCTACTCCTGTTAGGCTCGTAACGAAGTATTGCCCGCTTGTTTTGCTTGTAGCGGGGTCATTGGCATAAATATCTATGGTGTATTGTGCGCCTGCTGTTATGTTAGGAACGGTAAGCTGTATCTCGTACTGCCCACCTCCCAGCGCCCTGGACGATACCAATACCGGCGTGCGGCCTGCTGCGGCGGTGTAAGAACAGTTACCGGTATCGAAATAGATGCCCCGCGCTGTGTTATCATATATAGAATTACCGGTAATCACAACGTTGCTGGAAGCAGCACTATACACCCCTGCGCCGCCATTATCACGTATCACGCAGCCGGTCACCTCCGCATCCGTCACAGCCGCAGCGCCGTAAAACCAGATGGCGTGATTGGCACTGTTGGCAATCGTATCACCCGTCAGGTCATAATCTGATACGGCATTTGCACTATTGAGCACGATGCCCGACCGCTTGCTGTCTCTGAAAGACGAATTGACAATGTCTACATTGGTGCGGGCAAAGTTGCCGCCGAATTCAATACCGTCGTTGTTATTGGTGAATATAGAGTTGTTGACCAGGAAGTTGGTCGCTGCCCCGGTTACCGTTATACCATCGGCATCAAATTCATTGAAGGAGACATTGTCGATAGTTACATCCCTTGAACTGCTGACAAAAAAGATCCCATAGTCCGCATCATCCGCATTGCCAAGCTTGTCGCCGTTCAGAACTGAATTCCTGATATCAACACCATTTGCAGCAGCTTCAAACCTGATATGCGAGGAACCGCCGTAAAGCCCTGACTCCGTATTTTCAATCGTTGCACGGTTTACTGTGATATTACTTGCTGCACCGTTGAACCAAATCGCATGACTATCGCTCTCATTGATGTATACAGAGTCCAGGATGATGTTGTTCGTTGTGTTTTCAAACCGGATCCCATATTCGGCATCATCCTCTCCGGTAACCACATCCATGTCAAAGGTGCTGTTCTTTATGGTGATATTGGTATTGACAAAATTTGAGAAAAAACCGTTACCGTTTGCTGCATGAAGGGAGTCAATAGTAACGTTATCCAAGGTAATGTTATTAGCAGTCTCAACGGCCCCGCCCGTAGTACTAAGTACGATGCCGTTTATAAAGCCGCTGATATCGCTGTTGGTCAGGGTCCAACCATTTACTGATGCATCCCTAAAGACGATTCCTTCAGCTCCACGCGCATTGCCTGCGGTACTAAGCCGGATATTCTCCATCACTAAATTGGTCTGGATCCCGTCCATAAAATAAAACGCCCGCCCGATATAAGGACTTGGTCCGGCTGGCTCCACATCGGTAGAATGAATATTTCTTACCGTCAAGTCGGTGGATGCGCCCCGCACCCGCATGAACGCGTTCAGGAAATTGCCGACCGTGCTGTAAGCGCGGATATTTTCAATAGTAACGCCTTTAGTACCAGCGAGAATATCAACATTGATATCACCGTTATTGGTCAAAGTGAAATTGCGGACAGTTACACTATCGGCGTTGATCACAAAAGGATTGTTAACGGCATTTGTAAAAGGCGAGTTAATGGTGATCCTGTTTTTACCATCTATCAGCAGCTTCTTTGCCGTGATGGTGGGCAGGGAGCTTTGTGTGGTGATCTGCCCGTGCACATTGAACACGATCTCATGAGGCCCCGCTCCTGCCGCGTTTGCATCCAGAATGGCCTGTCGGAGAGAACCCGGCCCGGCATCGTTGGTATTGGTGACGGGAAACGTGTCAGCATAAGCCATTTGATGGCTCACGGAGCATAATACCACAACAATCAAGCATATACGCTTATAAATGGCGCTCGTCTTTAACGATGATTTCTTAAAAACCAGCGCATTATCAATTGACTTATAGCAATTGATCAATAAATGGTAAAATACATGCTTACTCATATCTGTAGATGCATAAGGTAGTGTCCGCTGCAAGCTTTAGGCTTTCCGACAGCCTGTTAATCTGGCAACTAGTTAAATGTCATGAAATACTTCCTACATATTCCATGTATATAAATGCTTTATACTTTGACTTCTCAGGCCGCGTTTAAAGGATATATGTTACGTAAGGCATAAGCATCCGGAGACGACGTTTCATGGTTTTGCCAAAACCGCTTTCTGCTTTAAAAAGCACGTTATCGCCAGAAACGGGGTAATTACCGTTAAGCACGTTTTTCATGTAGAATTGTCTCATATAAATCGGGTTATGACTAACACGTTTTAATTAAATTGAAAGTCGTTACGCTTTTTTCGATTCTCTGGTAGAAGAATTGGAAGTAAAGTTATAACAGCAGAAAAACTTCGCTTGTAGTATTAATTAGACAAACTCGTATCGCTGGTTATATACATCGGGTCAATTCTTAAAATTTAACTCACATTTATTTGAAAACCAGATTAATGACTAACAATATAAAAAAAATTTGTATCTAACAACAACAAATTTGTTACAATATACAAAGACAGTCCAAAACTGATATATGGGAAGGTACCATGCCCATATTTTGTCGGCTTGCCCCATTTAAAATACAGCATAAAGCTTCAATTTCTCAGCCAGTTCGACTGTGCTTCTTACACCAAGCTTTTCAAATGTGCGAACTTTGTACGTACTTATGGTTCCCATTTTTAAGTTCAACATCACCGAAATCTCGAGAACCCCCTTACCCTGTGAAAGATGATGGGCAACCTCCATTTCGCGGGCAGACAACAGATACAGCGGATTCGTGCTTTGTTCACGATTCGCTAAAAAGGAGTTAAGCATATAATCTTTCATCTGCTTGCATACATACCTTCGCCCATCCATCACTGTCTGTATGGCAAGTATGACTTCCGGTTCGTCTGAATTTTTATTTAAATAACCGTTCGCCCCTGCCTGCATGTATCGGAGTGCAAATATCTTTCCGTCATCAGACGAAAACATTAGGATTTTAATTTTGGTTGTGGACTGTATTTTTAACATATCAAGCATCGTAACTCTATTGCATCCTGGCATATTAATGTCGAGAATAAGCAAGTCCACTGGTTTCTTTAGATAAAGCAAGGCCTGGTCAAACGTCTTCGCTTCCAAAATATTGACATGCCCCCAATTTTCGCGGATGATATCAATCAAGCCTCTCCTCATGATACCATAATTATCAGCAATAATAACAGTGTTTAATTTAGACATCATAGTTAGCTGTGTATAAGAAAATCGATTAATCGCGTTAGATTTTAAATGGTCGTTTAACTTTGCCCAAACGTTTAGGAGCTATTGCTTTCTACCTCTAGCTCCACCGTTAATATTATTTTAAGAACCTTTCAACTTTGTCCTTCCGTACATACAGTCCGCTACCTTTTGACTAGGAAATAAAATACGATGACCGTCTTTATGTTACTCTCCTTGGTTGCCTCTGGAAAACCGCTTTCTGTCATATTGATGAACGGACTTTGTCAAACTTTCGGAAAAAAGCGTTGCATAAATTCCGCTTAGAACGTTTATATAAGCCTCCCATCGAATAATAACCGGTTTCATGGTGTTGATCGTAACAGAAAGATCTCGACACGCAAGTATTTTTTTTTTCATAGCAAGTTAACTAGTTGTTCTAGGATCAATAAATACTGGCAGGAATAGCAGATAACTCATATAGATAGTAGATGTTTTTTCGAAAACAAAAATAGCCCAATCGGCTGAGCATGGTCAATCGTGTTTTTTTTAGGTTCGAATAGAAATAGCACTGGTAAATTGATAGAAAATTTTCTAAATCATAAATGCTTTTCGCACCTCGTCCAACCATGAATCAATGTTGCCGCGGTCTCGAATTTTTGGATACTCTACCCATTGTGTGAATCAAATTGTATCGCCTGAACAATGCAACGATGCGATGCTTGCAATAAGGGACAATATTGAGATTTGGGGAGGGAAGTGGAAACTCATCGTGTAGTACACGACACTAAACCGGTAACCGTGGAATACATCGTTACCGAATACGGCAAGTCTTTTGTCCCCATGGCCGAACAGTTATTAAAATGGGGATTGCTTCACCGTAAAATTATCAAAGAAAAGTAGTGTACGACTTCTCCAACGCCGTAGATACGTTTGGCATCAATGTTTGTTTGCCGAACTCCAATTGTCTGCTTTTAAAATCTATCAAAACAAAGCCCCGAAACGGGGAGAATCGGGGCTTTCAAACTAACCAATTATAAACCTAAATTATGAAAAGACAAATTTACTAACTGCATATATAACGCATGAAAGCCCTGGATTGTTACAGCCGAATTGTTAAGATATGTTAAAAAGACAATCGGATGATAAGGACTTGTTTCGGTATACTATACTCCTAACATAGGCTTTGAGGTGTTGAACGGTTCGTCTCCGTCGGCCGGAGGTCCCCAGTATCGCTCGTTTACTCGGATTGTTTTGAACATTGGTCCGCCACCTATCAACAGGCGGGCTTTATTTCCCCTGCTTACGTTTGACGTGTAATAGCGCACCTGTTATACTTCCTTGGGGGCACTCCGAACCGACGTTTAAATGCATTCGAAAAGTGATGCAGGCTTTCAAAGCCCAGGTTCATGTAGATCTCGGAAGGCTTCTTCCCCGGTTGTTCAAGTTGACGGCGGGCTTCCTCCAAACGCTTTTCCTGCAGCCACTGCCTCGGGGGCACGCCGAACGCTTTATGAAAGTCGCGTTTAAAGCTGGCAAGGCTTCTCCCTGTCAGCCGTGCGAATTTCTCCAGTGGAACATTAAATTGAAAATGCTGCCACATGAAGCTTTCCAGATCAATTTTATACGGTTCGGAAAAATCAAACAGAAAGTGCTTCAGTTCCGGCAGCGTATCCAGTAGGAGCTCCACGGCCTCTCGGATTTTCAGCCTACCTAACCGGCACGCGGCGGGTGCTTTCGGGTTATTGGCGTAGGGTATGAGCGATTTGAAGAAGCCTCTCAGGAAATCATTCTGGGGTATAAATATATTGGGTGCCCCCTTGTATTTATGCGTGGCTTCCACCTGATGCTTCAGCGCATATTTTCTCAACGTATCGCCGTTCAGCACGAACAGTATCGTTTGGTACGCGCCGTCTTCACCTGGTATTTTGGTGGCTTTGGCCAACTGATTTTTCCGAATGAGCAGCATGTCTCCGGCCTGGGTTAGCATTTTCTCACCGGAGGTTTCAAGCATCAACTGTCCGGAAATCTGCAGTACCAGCAGGCTTTCGGGGATGAGACCGTCTCGTATTCGCTCTTTTTCTGTATTGAACGAATAGACCATGCGGCCCGGCACTATTTCAGCAGAATACTTCATCAGGATAAAGATACGCGATATTATTTTTCGGACAACCCGGCCATCTTGGCACTCGCTCGCCATAGCAAATCCCTTACCTCGTCGCGCTGGGCGAGCTGGGAAGGGTTGGGAAATGTAACCTTTCCTCTAACCAATGAAGCATACACCCGCCCCTCAGGCAACCGGATTTTTCCAGACGCTAGGTCTGCTAATATACTACCGGCGCATTCCGGCGTACCGACAAAAAACGGAGGTTTGAACAGGCTCACCACGCGGGACAGCGGGCGGAGCACCAAGGGCAGCAATATTCGCATGAACCGGGATGGCTTGCCGGTCAGCGAGGTGCCTCCGGTTAGACCGGGGTTGTATGCGATAACGCTAATATCTCTCCCTTCGCGCTTGCTGACTGCCGCAAAAGAACTGGCTGTCAACAAGTTGCATAGCTTGGATGCGGCATACGCACGCATACCCCACTCCTTCTTTTGAGGATTGGCGAGCCTGTGTGGGTCTAGCGTCTTGGGCGCGAACGGAATGAGTGCAGGGTCATGCGTGTCGCTGGTGGTGAAGACGATGACGCCACTAGCGGTCATGTGGGGCCAGAGCAATCTTGCAAGCAGGTAATGTGACAGGTGATTGACGGCAAACATCAATTCAAAACCGTCTGCACTCTGCTGTTGGTTGTCTTTTGCTTGTACCGCTGCGTTGAGCACCAGCACGTCAATCGTGGTGTCTCCGAGCTGCTTTTTCACGCTGGCCGCAAAGGATCGGACGCTTTCCAGCGACGTGAGGTCCAACGGAAAGACTTCTGTCCCTTCCGGTACAATGCGTCCGCGTCCGCGCGCACCGACGATAATTCTTGTACCGGGCTGTTGCGCAAGCCACTGAACGGCCTCCTTGCCAATACCGGATGTTGCGCCTGTCATAACAATTGTTTTCATGATACAAAGATGTGGCAAAAAGCAATCGGCAATTTGCCTGTATGGCTCGATCTGTTTGCCTGCATGGCTCTTTTTTCTTAGCCGAAATCGCACCTTTCGACTTTCAGAAACACGATTTCAATTGATTTAAAAATCTGAACCTATTTTGATCGCTGTGATTCTCAGTTAGCCGGCAGGGAGATCGATGCATGTTATGGAATTCAGGAATAATTCGCATCCAACTAGCAAGACAGAAGCATTGTACATACGCCATGACATCAAAAGCTACAACATCATCCGCACAAGACCTTGTGGTATTATCCATCCGGATCCTACTGGCCTTAATCTTCCTTTCGTATGGCACCTCCAAGTTACTTGGCAGCCAATTCGGAATCTGACGGTGCAAGAGTTGGCCACGCCCATCCAGGAACTCAGTCTATTCAAAATCGCGTGGTACCTGTTCGATCACCAGCCCTTCAAAATCTTTATCGGTATTTCCCAGATTGTCGCTTCGCTACTGCTGCTCTTTAATCGTACGATGGTCATCGGTGCGTTGATGCTTGTCCCGATCGTCGCCAACATCTTGATCATCGACCTGACGATCATGCCCTACGCATTCAAACTGGCCTTTTTTTTCGGCTCATGGCATACATCTGCTAGGTCGGATTGCTATTGTGGCATTACCGACAGCACCTCGGGCCAGCATGGCGACAAATCACCGCAATACGCGCCGTACGCTTTCCCCCGCAAAAAAAGATTGCCTACTTACTGGTGCTGGTGCTTGTCCCTGCATTGGAAGTCATTCCCGGGTTGCTTAAAATGGCTTATTTTGCCATTGTGCATCCGGCATCGTTCACTGCGGGGGTCCGCTCGCTTTTCGGCGGATGATCCGGGCGGCGGTTATCGGCGGTTTATCATTCATGCTAGGCATGATCACCGCCTCATTTCCCGGTTACGCCACCGAACAGACTCCGGATCGTTTGGTGATTGGTGAGGACACGTTGCTCCTGCATGCATTGCCACTCGAACAATGGAAAGCACGAAACCATTGGCAAAAACCATTTTTCCCTGATTCCGTTCTGGAAATAAACACCGCGTGCTGGCGCGGATACATTGCGTATTGGGAGGTGATAGACAACCGGCTGTACCTGACCAATATTTACAACTGCAACCGGGGCGCTAAGACAGACTTGAATACGTTATTTCCGGGAAAAGTGCAGGATGATCGCATGTATGCCGATTGGTTTTCAGATACGGTGACCGCCTATAGCGGTGAATTGATCTTTTACGAACATTCGGGGTTTTCCGCGATCTACGAGCATGAGTGGGAATTCGTATTTGTCGAAGGGCGCAAGGTAGACGAGAAATATTTTGACAATTCTTTGTCCTAGAATACCCCAGCAGGGACTATGTGGGATGGTCGTAATCTGATTTCCGCGATTGACTCGCTCATCAACTGGTCGGCTCTCCCGCCCATCAAGAAAGATATGAAAGTGGTGCTATGGGTAGAAACGGACGAACAGGGACGGCCGGATTCGATCCATTTTGAACAATCGGAATCCGAACCATTTAATCGGGAAGCGGTACGGGTATTGAGTTTGGTAACGCATCACCTACCGGTTATCTATAAACGCGGCCAGTTCCTCCCGAAAACCCTCGTCCTGTTTTTCGTATTCACCCCTGAGAAACAGCGAAGATTCCAGAATGTTGCGGGACTTAAGATGTAATTTCCCGAATGGCGGCATCAGATAAAGATCTTATGAGTGCGCATTTGTCATGTTCAAAAACGGACAACAGTTGTTCGTATTCGAACACTGCTTTAAAGTAAAACAGGCCTTGAACAGCCTTATTGACCCGTTTGTATAATTGGTTTATTATTTGAGCCTTGTTTATCTATCTAATTAACAGGATATGTTCAAGCATTATTTTCGCATGGCGATACGATCGATAGCCCGCTATAAATCTTACGCAGCAATTAATATTTTCGGCTTAGCCTTGGGACTCGCCTCCTGCATATTAATCTTTCTCATTGTTAGGAACGAACTTAGTTACGATCGTTATCATAAACACGCACATAAAACGTATCGGGTTACATCGCTTGGGTTAGATTATAATCCCAGTGTTTCATTTGCCGTTGCTCCGGCGCTTAGAAATGATTTTCCGGAATTGGAACATGTTTCACAATATTATTATTGGCAGGAAAGCATGATCGAAATAAATCACGAGCGTTACATACTAAAAGACATCGGAGCGGCAGATAACGAATTTGCAAAGATATTTGATTTAGAGTGGTTGGCGGGCGATCCTAACTCCGCATTGGAGGCCCCGAATATGATTGTGCTTACCGAAAGTACGGCAAAACAGTATTTCGGAGACCAGGATCCCATGGGACAGACCATCCGTATGGATAATGATTGGGAGCTGAAAGTAACCGGCCTTATCAAGGATCTTCCCAGCAATACCCATCTAACCTGTAAATCGTTAGTCTCCTGGGCGACATTCCACGATCAAACAACAAATTATTGGTCGATACAGGGCGGTTACCTCTACGTCACCCTGCCTGATAATATATCTGCACGCAACATTGAGCAAAAGTTTCCTTCGTTTATTAAAAAGCATTGGGGTGATGCGGTTGAAAAAGAAGGCAAACTACTATTGCAGCCGCTAACCGAAATTCACTACGACCAACGATACCTCAACCAAACCAGTATGCCCCGCTCAAAAAAGAGCATCTACGGTTTGGCGGTCGTTGGCTTGTTTATCTTGGTGATAGCCTGTATAAATTTTGTGAACATGGCTACCGCATTTGCAATCAAGCGCTCTAAAGATGTCAGTATCCGAAAAGTGATCGGGGCCAAGTCGATTCAAATTATTAACAGTGCGCTTTCGGAAATAGCCTTGCAGGTAATCATTGCGTTGGTCTTGGCACTGGGCGGTCTGCTCTTATTTATTCCCTATACAGAACTATTCTTTGGCACGCGCATTTCCCCTACCCAGCTGCTACAGGTTGATGTATTGATAGGTCTTCTTGTTATTTCGCTATTTGCGATCTTGATATCGGGGCTGTATCCCGCAATGATACAGGCGCGCTTCAACCAAATACGAATTTTAAAGTCGTCGTTTTCAACGGCTGCCAAAGGAAACACGGCCTTAAAAAAAGGATTGATCGGCATTCAGTTCGTGGTAACTCAATTACTTATTATAAGTACTTTTATTGTTGCCAACCAGATGGATTTCTTCCTTAACCGGGACCTCGGTTTTGATAAAGAATCGATTATAACATTTAATATAGGAAAAAATCCCGAGGGGCTACGCCAGCTGCTTTCAACGCAACCGGGGGTTAAAGACTTCAGCTTTGCTTCGGTTGCACCGGCTTATAACATCAACTATATGCCATTTTCTGCCCCCCATCTGGGCATGAACGAAGTGGATGTAACGGAAGCCAAAGTAGTGGATGAAAATTATCTACCGATGTTTAAAATTAAGATGTTGGCTGGTTTGCCCATCGCCAAGAGCGCAATTTCAGACAGCACCTTAAAAATCGTTGTGAATAAAACGTTTATAGCGCGTTTGGGCATAGGCAATCCGGCAGATGCCCTAGGAGAACAAGTGACGGTAGGTAACCGCAGGGCGGAAATTCAGGGTGTAGTGGCCGACTTCCAAAGTGAATCCAAGCATAAAAAAATCAGGGCCTGCTTTCTGCATTACAATCCGGAGAGATTTCATCAGGCAAGCGTGAAACTTCAATCCAATAATATAAAACAGACCATCGCGTCCATTGGCAAGGAATGGTCAGCCCTCAATCCTGAATCGTTATTTAACTATGAATTTCTCGATAACAAGGTTGCCCGATTGTATGAACAGGAGCAAACACTTTATAATACGTTTAAGGTTTTTACAGCCGTCGCTATTATCATCAGTTGTGTAGGTCTACTTGGACTGGTATCGTTAATGGCGGTTCAGCGCGTCAAAGAAATCGGTGTACGTAAAGTTTTGGGTGCAACGGTACAAAATATTGTGATGCTATTCTTAAAGGATTTTGTCATATTGATCTTCGTAGCCTTTGCCATATCTGTACCCGTTGCCTGGTATTCAATGAATAGCTGGTTGCAGGAATTTGCCTATCAGATTAAAATTACTCCCCTACACTTTATGGTAGGATTGCTGGCCACCCTCATTATCGCGGGAACAACCGTTTTCGTCCGTAGTTTCATCGCGGCTAGCAGCAACCCCATCAAGGCAATAAAAGAGGATTAATGCCGCGGTGCACGAGGTACGTAATTTATCCTTCATGTTCTGATCGGGTAGCGCTTTTTGTTGGCTCGTAATAAAGCACTATGGCGCCGGAGCCAAACACTTTGGTCTCTATAAGCTTCAGAAACTTCATATCGCTTATGTTTTTAAATAATGGCAAACCTTTTCCGGCGATAATAGGATGTATACAGAGTTGATATTGGTCAACTAAATTAAGTTCCGTAGCGGTTACAATTAAACTCGGGCTGCCTATCAAAATGTCTTTATCCGATTGTTGTTTAAGTGCCAAAACTTCCTCTTCGAAACTCCGCGTTGCGATTCTTGCACTTTCCCAATCCACTTTTTTTAGCGTCCGGGAAAAAACAATTTTGGGAATACTGTCCATAATCACGGCGAATTCGTCAATTGCATGGTTACCGGTGGGATTTTTAACGATGGGTGGCCAATATTCCATCAGCTGGTAGGTTATCCTTCCGTATAGAACGGTGCCAGCACTGCTGAGCAGTTCACTGTAATGCCGATGCAATTCGTCATCTGCAATCCCGTACCTGTGGTCGCAAACCCCATCAAGCGTTATGTTAATTCCTGCAATTATTTTTCCCATGCTGTGTTGTTTTAATCGTCGTTTGTACAAAGATAACACCGCTACCTGGCAATTACGCTGGGAAAAGGAGACAAGCTATGGGGGCGGAAGAGACAGCGGTGAAGACTGTCTCCCACCGAAAGGGGTAACTCAATGCTATTTCCTCAACTTAGCAACTTGTATAGCGATTAACTCTGGCAAATAGTTGGGTGTACAATTTTTTGCCACTATTTCATCCTTGTAAAGGCCTGTTCGTTCTCCAAGAGCGATACATCTGGAACGAAATTCTTCCTGGAAAATCCCAATTTGAGCTGCAGTAAAATTCATCGCCCATTGAACTTCGGGTTTCTCCGATGCGATTCGCTTTTCAATTAGCGAAAGTAGGTAATCACTATTGGCAGGAGGAGTCTGCCCTACCCAACGTAGTCGAGCTTGATAATACCAAAAAATCCGTCTTTGCAATGACGAAGAACTATCTACCCAGGATTCCATCAACGCAACAGTCTTCTTATCTTTAACGAGTTGGTTGGCCATAAGCCAATCGATCAGTTGGGTTTGTTCCTCCGGCACATGCTGCTGAATATCCCTATCCAAATTATCGATAATTTCTTGCGAGAGGAGCTTTTTGTCCATAATCAGGATCGCCAACTGCCTCGCAAAATAAGCCCCCGTTGCCCAGAGTTCCATAGCTAATCGGTGGTCTTTTCCGATATCTTTGGCAAGGTTCCGCAAATCGCCGAGCTTGGTGCCTTTATTGTTAATTTGGTTGAAAATATGTTGCGCTGGAGAGGAAAGACCCATAGTCGTGTCGTGCTGTGTTTTTGTAAAGCAGTGATTTGTAACCTGCTTTCAAATTTAAGATTTCTTCAAACTATTAACAAGATTGCTCCGTGTGATTATGGGACGCCATCAGCCATTCCTCCGGATCAGCGGTATCACCTCAGACCCGATGAGCTCGATCGATTCCATCAGCTGCCGGTGCGTAAGGCTCGCAATATCCATTTGAAATGTAAAACGATCGACACCTCCGAGGGCCTTGCTATGCCTTAATAGCTTTTCTGCGACCGTTTCCGGACAGCCAATAACCAGGGCGCCTTTCGGTGCGGCCATCGCATCAAACTGCGCTTTGGTAACTGGTGGCCAACCGCGCTCTCCTCCTATTTTGGTCCAAGACGCCACAAAACCGGGATAATAATCTGCGGCAGCGGATCGATTGGTCGCACCGACATAACCAGGAGAATGAAGACCTACCTTTAGTTGATCCGGTCCAAAGCCGGCCTCTTCCCCGGATCTTCTATAAAGGTCGATCAGCGGCCGAAAGCGCCCCGTGTCGCCCCCGATGACCGCCACCATTAGCGGAAGCCCCAGCATACCGGCGCGCACAAAGGATTCAGGTGTCCCGCCCACACCAACCCAGACAGGTAACTTTTCCTGCAAAGGGCGCGGGTATACCGGCTGGTTTTTTAATTCTGGTCTGAACCGGCCTGACCAAGTCACAAATTCCTCGTCCCGAATCTGCACCAGCAACTTTAGTTTTTCCTTAAACAAGGCGTCATAATCATTCAGGTTATATCCAAACAAGGGAAACGCCTCCGTCGCTGAACCCCGGCCGGCCACAATTTCAGCACGTCCTTTGGAAATGATATCAAGTGTCGCAAATTGTTGAAACACCCGCACAGGGTCCGAAGTGCTTAATACAGTAACCGCACTCATGAGCCGGATCGTTTTGGTACGGGCAGCTGCAGCCGCCAATATCACTGCAGGAACCGAGTCCAGAAACTCCTTTTTGTGGTGCTCGCCGATGCCAAAAACATCCAGTCCGGCTTCATCTGCCCTAACTATTCTATCCAGCAGCTGCTCCATGGCCATTTCGCTGCTCAGCTCATTGCTGCCGTACATTGCTGAAGCGAAACTGTCTATGCCTATTTCCATCATTCGATCACTCCGTTATTTTGGTTATCCTTCATAATACTCAGTGCCCCGGACGGACATTTGGCGACCTGATCAATCAATTCCTGCGTGGTCGCATTCTCTATGCGTATCCAGGGGCGGGCCTTGGGATCGTAAACATCCGGCAATGTTCTTACACAAACTCCTGAATGAATACAGGCTTTCGGTTTCCATAGGATGGTGATCTCCCCGTTTTTATATGTTATTGTTTCCATGACTTACTCCTTTCAAAATAGTTCGGAGACTTAAAAAAAGTCTTTTGCTTTAAACTGAAAACACAAAGGTCAGCAACCGCATACAAAGAAAAAGATGATATAGGTCGAAAAAAACAGTAGACAAAAGTCTATTTTGTTAACGATGTTATTTTTGTAAGAGTCGACGTTTAATGCGGCTTAACGTGTCCTTTGTGATACCAAGGTACGACGCAATGATATGCTGTGGAAAACGTTCTGCTAGCTCGGGATAACAAGCGATAAAATCCGTATAACGTTTTTCCGCCGTTGCACTTATAGATGAAGTTAGCCGGCGTTGATTGGCAATGTTATTTCTCTCGTCGAGCTGACGTGTCATTTCACAGAATGCGGGCACCCTCCTAATGAGTTCCAAGGCATTAGCCCTGTTGATTAAAAGCATTTCGGTGTTTTCCAAGGCGTCGATGTGATACTGGCTTGGAGAAAGCATAACCCAGCTTTCACGATCTCCCATCCACCAGCCCTCAACACCTAACCTCACGGTATGTTCGACGCCCCTGTCGTCCACGGAATATTGACGCATTGCTCCCTTTACTATAAACGCAAAATTCTTGGATTGGTCTCCTGCTTGCAAAAAATACTGCCTTTTTCTTAACTTAGCGGGTGTGAAGGCTCGTCTGATTAACTCATCTTCGTCTTCTGAAATGGATTCGGAACTAAATTTATTCAGATAGTTAAAAAAGGCCTCGTACATACGAATAGTTTAATGCGCCTGGCGTCGTCTTACTAAGTTATAACCATTAAACGTATTCCCTTATTTGATACAAATATACTATTAATCCCGACGTGTTAAAAAGGTACGTCATTAAAAGCAACCGATTATCCTCATGAAAAGGATATCGCTAAGAGATGATACCACACAACTTTGGATAGACGCTGTTGTAAACGTAGCAAATACCTCGTTGCTGGGCGGTGGTAGTGTGGGCGGAGCGATCCATCGAGCTCGCGAGCCTGCGATTCTGAGGAATGCAAACGCATACGGGCGAAACAAGGCGGCTGTGACGTGGGAGAGCGGTGATGTACGGGGATTTACCGGTTCCCGAAGGAAGAGGCAGCAAAAAAGAAACCCGTTACCTGAAAGATAACGGGAATCCGCCCCAATGGGGTTAGGGGCTATCAACCTAAACCTGAGACGAAGATAGGGATTATTGGCTAATGCTCAAAATTGGAAATGTCACAAACATCGCCGGTTTAGCTGCATTGACCTTAAACTCAACGAGGTATTTAAGCAACAAGTATCAAGCATGTATATAAGAAAGCAGTACGCATACGTTCAGGAATCCCGAAAAATTCTTTTTGATTATTGTAGAACAATTTCAGTTGAGGATTTCCGTAGGGAATCACCTTCTTTTGGTCGCGGTGGAAGTATACGAAATTTGCTTGTACACATTGCTAACACCTATGAATTCTGGATTGCAAAAGCTGCTCTAAGCAGAGAGGTCGATTTTGCGGAATACGAGGCGCATAAAAGTATTCGGGATGTGGTCTCCCTATTCGATTATGTTGATCTGTTTATGGACGAATTTATGCATCGTATGAATGACGCGGAAGGTGAAATAGAATTTGAACTAAATGGTGCGAAAAGGTCTGAAGAACCTATCAAATTATTTAGTCATGTGATTACTCACGAGTACCACCATAAAGGTCAGATTTTATCACTAAGTAGGCATCTGGGATATACCCCTGTGGACACCGACATCATGAGGTAGGTGGAACTAAATGGATCAAGTCCAACGCTAGCGCTTCCCACCATTGAAGGCGTGGATCGTTACAGATCTAATCATTTACAGAAAGATAGATATCTATTTCAGCATTTTCCCAGTCGTAGCTTCTTTCATCGTAAACCTCAAAGTCAAATCCAAATTTCCGGTTGAGGTTTGAACGCCAGATTCTTCTCCAGGTGTCGGTAATACAGCCTGTCATCTGACCTTTGGCTGTTTCCTTATGGTATACTTGTTCGGGTATAAAAAGTTCGTCTAAATTGTCCGGGACTTTGGTATTGTCTGCTACCGGACAGCCGATGAAGTAGGAAAACAACCCGTTTTCATCACTTTCATAATCGTAATATACGGCATAAACAGCGTCCGATATTTTATTTGGAATCCGTTCGGAAATTTTGTCGACTTCAAATTTCTGCCACAATTCGCCGCAATCTTTCCCTGATTGCTCGTTTTCGTTTTTTGTTTTTCCGTTTAATTTTAGTCCGATGAGTTTAAATGCCTTCATTGTGTTTTTTTATGTTATGATTAGCGAAACTACAAAAAGCACAAGACAAACGCCGATAAAATAAAGCCCCGAAACGGGGAGAATCGGGGCTTTCAAACTAACCAATTATAAACCTAAATTATGAAAAGACAAATTTTACTAACTGACTATATAACGCATGAAAGCTTCGGATTGTTACAGCGGAATTGTTAAGATATGTTAAAAATACAATACGATGACTAAAAGAAATAAAAAATTTGCGAAACCGAAAAGTTGCATATATATTTGCAATCAATTGGTTTCTTAAACTCAGATGAACGGACATGAGACGAGATGTTTTTCAGGCGATTGCAGACCCGACGAGGCGGGGGATTATCACTTTAATCGCAATCCAGGCAATGACACCCAACGCCATCGCCGAACACTTTGATATGACCCGGCAAGCTGTATCCAAACATTTGCGTATTTTGACAGAATGTGAACTGATAAAACAGGAATACAAAGGCAGGGAAATCTATTATCAATTAAAAATTGACAAAATGAAAGAAATAGATCGTTGGTTAGATCAATTCCGCAAAATTTGGGAAACGAAATTTAATCAACTGGATAATTTATTGACAACCATCAAAAAACAGAATCCATGAGTACCAATCCCTTGTTTGACTTTTCCGTACATAGGGAGAATAAAGCTTATTGTTAACATTAAAAACTAAATAAAATGAACCCGACATTAGCATTTGACTTCATTGTCAACAAAGAAAACAAAACCATCCACATTACGCGTGAATTTGCAGCGAATCTTGAATTGGTTTGGAAGGCGTGGACAACATCTGAACTACTCGACCAATGGTGGGGACCGCAACCGTGGAGAGCCGAAACCAAGACGATGGATTTTCGTGAAGGTGGCTTTTGGCTCTACGCGATGGTAAGCCCGGAAGGCGAAAAGCACTGGAGCAAAGCCGACTTTCTTGCCATCAAGAAGGATAGTTCTTTTACAATGCACGGCGGTTTTTGCGATGAAAATGGCACGATAAATCCTGAGTTTCCACAAAATCTATGGAAGAACAGCTTTACCTCCAAAGGTGATAAAGTACAAGTGGACATTCTGCTAACGTATGATACGCTCGCTGACCTTGAAAAAGAAATAGCAATGGGATTCAAAGAAGGTATGACGGTGGATTTTCAGCAATTGGACGAATTGCTATCGGCCCTAAAAAAGTAAAATCATGGGATATAGCCAATAAAGCGACGGCTGACAAAATAAAGCCCCGAAGCGGGAGAATCGGGGCTTTCAAACTAACCAATTATAAACCTAAATTATGAAAAGACAAATCTAACAACTGGCTATATAACGCATGATCGCGCCGGATTATTACAGCGAATTTGCTAAGTTTTGTTAAAAAGACCATACGATGACTAAAAGCAAACTAAACTTCGTTCCCCTGAAGAAAGCAAAGCCTTGAGCATACGGAACATCATTCGTATACACGAAACATTATTTAGTCATACATCGGCACTATTTTAAAGCTGAAAAGGATTTCCGAAGCATCATGCCTGCAGGTCAAAGTATAAGGCGTATCGGGATCTATTTCGTTTATCAAGAGGCTTACGTCATCATCCAGAAAATTATCATTGGGTCCAGAATCATATTCCGTGATATCTGCACGGATACCGATTCGGACAATTTCCTTATTTTCCTTCATCGGAAAACGGATCGATTTATTCATTGGAATAATTGCGCGTTCTTTCAAAAAAAGCGGATTATCGGAGTTCCCCTTTATGAACGTCCAGAAATTGGATTGAAATCCGGTCGCCAAATTGGCGTGTTCGACGATGGACTTGTTCAATCGGTCTTCATCCATAACATCTTTATTGTTTTTGTCAAACGCTCTGATGCGTACTCTTGCCTGTACCTGTTCTCCATCACCGCCATCATCATTTACTACACATGTTATATATTCCCAGATTACCTTATACTTAGTGGGTGTGGGATGACATTTGCGGCTTTCGTAATTTACATACATCTTGGTACCCACGGCATGCATGTCTAACGTACAAAGCGAGTAAGAGATGGGGACTTCATCATTGGTGCCTTTTATATAGTCAGCAATTGTTTGTTTAATATCGCTAGGGTTGCGCTGCGTTAAGTTCAGCGCAATCAACGGGGAGCCTCCGATGGCAAGAACTTGCAGCGACACATTTTTTTTCTCGACTCTTTTCCTTACTGTTTCATTCAATTCAACAGCCGCCAACCAATAATCCGCATACTGCGCTAAATCCATATCCATGCCTTCATAACTCTCATCACTTTCAAAAATCAGATACAACATACGTCCGTAACCCACGGAGTCTACGAAGACCCAATTGGGGTCTATCGTGCTTCTATTCACTGCGTCATCTACGTCGGGATCTTCTTCTTTGATATAGAAAAAATCTTCCGGCTCAGCGACGGTGTTGCTGACACTTACCGTATAATACAGCTGCTTACATTCCAGATAAAATTTATGCGTTTTCTTCCTGGAGTCGAATTCAATATTATGGCTACCGCCGAATCCCAAAAAATGCCCACTACCGCTAAAGTTAGTCAACAAAGATGAATAAGAATGGAACTCTTTAATGCTGCCGTTGGTAAAAGCGATGTCGGGCATGTCTTTGCTACGGATAATTTTATTAATGGCTGCTCTCATTTCATGCTTGTAGGGGTTATCCACTTTAACGGTTGCATCTTCGAAATGATGGCTATCTACCAAAACGTATAATGGCTTTCTTGCATACGGAACCGTAGCCGCATTGCCGGATGCCAGCTCTTTCATGGTATACACACCGCCCAAAAATATCTTGGAGATCGCGTTATTGATCTCTACCACCTGGTTTGATGACCATATGCCGTTGGTACTATCAACATGGCATTTCCACCCCGGCGCGTTTTCGTTGCCGATTCTATTTATAGCTACTTCTGTGTAAGGCTTTAAGTCTCTGCCATAATTGAGGGTAACAGAATCTTTCTCCCTGAAATTGATTTTGTGCATGTGGAGCAAATTCAATTTTATTTTAGAAAAATTGAATGTTGGTTCCACGCGCTGTAAGCTTGATTTTACCTTCGCTATCTTTGTTTTTTTTGTATCTATGGTTTGGTTCTTGATTTCCAGCGTCTCTACCCTCTTCGTTTGCGAAGAGCGTTTGTCCTGTATCGCTATTTTTTTTGACATGATGGGTTGGTTTTAATTAGCGATAAAATTAACGTCCAACCGGCTTCAAAAGGGGTAAAAAAGCGACATTTTTAAAAAAATCATTCGTAATGCAACTTGCTTTGGATCAGCATAGAGGCATTTATAACTTCATGATGGAGGTCAATCAGGCTTTTGCCGGTGAAATATTTAAAGTCCTTTTTTAAATGTTGCCGATCGTAATAGTTATTTTTATAAGCCAGGTCCGTCCAGTTATTGTAGGCCCCTTTCTCTACCATTTGGTAAGCCTTAGAAAAGCGTATGATTTTGTAATAAAGCTTGGGATGCATGCCTATGCGCTGCTGACTGATTCGTTCAAATTGACGGATACATAACCCACTATCCGTAGCCAGTTGCCGCATCGTTAGCACCTCGGGTTGCGACCATAAATGATGCATCACACCATCGAAGGAGTGCTTTGCGCGGCATTTTGATAATTGATTTAAAAGGAACTGCTCTATGAGATGCAAAGCGGCGTCTGGAAATGCGGTTTTTTCCAAAACCTGATTCAACGTTTTTAATTCATCCCCGAAAATAAGTTCAGCGTCAAAACTTTGATCCAGCATCTGATCTTGGGGTATGCCCGTGAGCCGGTATAACGCACCGGGCAGCAATCCCACCCTCACGGATCGGTATCCCCCTTGGGAATGAATCAATACTGGATTGACTTGCGGGCCGACTACCACCGTTTGCGGTTGGGTGATAAATGTTTGTGTAGCGGATTCATAAATCGCAATCGATTGTTGAAAATGGAAACATATTCCGGATTGTGGAGTGGGTGGATGAAAGTAAAACAACGCCCGGTCCTTTGGAGATTCTTGTTGAATAAAAAGCAGGCAATGCACCAAATCCCTTAGGGCCGGAATGACGGGTAATTCTTTACAAAACATTGCCATTGAACTTTCAAGACTAAAATAAGAAATTACTGTGAATCAACAGCGTTTTCGATCTTGAAACGTTGCATTTCTTATAGTCTCCGACGTGCTTTTAACAGCAACCTCCAGCAATTCGTGGATGACTTCAAGTTTGAATTAACAAACGAAAACACCGGATTGAAGAATAGGCACCTGCCTAAGGTATCTCCGGCAGGGTCAGCCGCCGATAGCCGTGGCATGAATCGGGCGGAAACGTGAAATAATGTCTTATTTCGTTATAATTTGTATCCGATAGAAGCCTGGCCCGTGTTGTTTCTGTATGATAAACCGTGAGTGTTTTCTTGGGCGGCTATATTTCTCAACCCCTTTTCGTATCCGACACTTAAAATAAATCTACGATATTCAAAATCAATATTAGCCCCTAAACCTATATCCGTTCTCTTTAACGTAGTGCCGCGCAACCAATCCCGGCTTTCGTCATAAATGCCATTTCCAAATGTGTCCCACTGTATTTCTGTAATTCCGTCTGACCAAGAACCGCTATTTAATTTTTGTTTAGTTTTCCCTCCAATACCGTATCCCAAATAAGGTCCGATGCCAAACGTAATGTTGAAATCACTTGTGAGATTTAATTTGTATGCCCCATATAGGGGCAGCATTAAATACGATTCATTAAACGTATGCGTGTCGTCTGGCGGTGAGGGTATGTAGTGGCTACCGTTGAGAACGTGTACTTGCGACCCTTTCGTTGAGAAAAGCAAACCTGATTGAATAAGAAACCTTGGCGATAGCGGGTATTCAAACGTGCCGCCAATATGAAAACCAGTTTTTGAATCGGTACCCCTTGCATCGTTTACCGTTGCATATGACAAACTGAGGCCTGCTTTTATCCCAAAACGCGGCGACAAGGTTTGTGCTGATAAATTCAAAGTTACAAACAATAAAACTCCCACAAATAATAAGTCCTTTGGATTCATTTCTAATTTTTGTATCTGTAATTACGATAAGTTAAATACCCATTGCGATAAACTCATACATATGCGTAAGAATTTTGAGCAAGCAATAATACCGATATTTTGCTTTATCTGCGCCGGCATTGATACCGCCATTAAACAGACGTAGCATTGAAATCGGATTGATAGCAGCTCTTTTATAAATATAACCCTTATATTAAATTATTGACGACCACATAACGCGAATTTGCCTTATAAGGGGATCGTCAACCTTTTGCTCATAACAGGGTCATTTACGTAACTTAGAGACCTCAAAAACTGGCTACGCTCATGCGCTGCTTTTTTTCAGAAATAATTTGTCGTCGAATAGAATGCTTCAATTAAGGCGATGTTATACGACTGTTTCGTAAAAAAGACCGTATTTTGCGGGCGCTGTTATCGTAGATTCCCTTATGAAATATTTTAACGAGTTGGCAACGTGGCTGAATCAGGAACAAGCTTTCGATAAAGCACAGCATGAAGCATTACTACTACAGCGGTCCGTTCAGGAACGGATTACGCTTGGTATTACCTGGTTTCCCATTACGATCACGAATAGCGAGTTAGGCCGGGGTGATTACCTAACCATCACGGTAAACAAGACCAATCACCCAGAAGAAGGACACCAGTTTAGATACGGGATGCCTGTCTCCCTGTTTTCAAACCATAATCCGCAGCAGGACCGACTTCACGGGATCGTCGCATTTGCCGGCCGGGACACCATGCGGATTTCGTTCCGGGCAGACGAACTTCCTGCATGGACCCGTGGGGGCAGGCTCGGGATTGACCTGTTGTTCGATGAAAATTCGTACAAAGAAATGCATCGTGCATTGGACGAAGCGAATCTGGCGCTGATTGACAAAACGCAAGGCAACTTGGTAAAGAAGCTCTTGGGCGAAACCGATGTTCGGAAGTCCCTTCTCAGCCCGGCCTTTGAAAATGATAACCTGAACCCCAGCCAAAATAAGGCGATAGCCCATATATTGAGTGAAAATTTCTTATCCATCTTGCATGGGCCTCCCGGCACCGGTAAAACGACGACACTAATTTACGCCGTAGAAGCGCTCTTGAAACAGCGGCCGCAACAGGTCCTCATTGTCGCACCAAGCAATACGGCCGTAGATGTACTGACCGAACGCCTGGATGCAGTGGGCGTATCGGTGGTTCGCATCGGCAATCCGGTCAAGGTCTCGGATCACTTACAAAAGCTCACGTTGGATGCCCGGGTGGACAACCACGCCTCCTTTAAAACCATCAAATCCCTGGAGAAGCAAGCACGAGCATATATCGACATGGCGCATAAATACAAACGCAATTTCAGCAAGGCAGAGCGGGATCAACGGAAAGCGTTGTTTGACGAAGCCCGGAAAATCCGAAAAGAGATTGATCGGATGCTGGATTACATTGCTGAGGATGTATTTACCAAGGCCCAAGTGATTACGGCCACTTTAGTGGGTGCAAACCATTATACCGTTCGCGATAGGCAATACCAAACGGTTATTATCGACGAGGCCGCACAGGCGCTGGAACCTGCCTGTTGGATTCCCATCCTGAAAGCTGATCGCGTCGTTCTGGCGGGAGACCATTGCCAACTGCCCCCAACAGTCAAATCCAGCCATCAAACGACAGCGGGATTATACCATACCTTGTTCGAGAAATTGGTTGCACAGCACCCCACGCATGTATCGCTGCTGGATGTGCAGTACAGGATGAATGCCCAAATCATGAAATACCCGTCTCTGGCGTTCTACGCCGACCGGTTACGGGCAGCGCCTACCGTAGCGCAATGGACATTGCACAACGATGACAGCCCGATTATGTTCATTGACACTGCCGGTGCCGGATTTGAGGAAACCGTCATTGATTACGCCATTTCCAATCATGAAGAAGCGCACTTTTTATGCAACCACCTCGCTTCTTTTGTAACAACCTTAAACATGCCACTTGCGGACCCGGCTTTTCCAAGCATCGGCATCATTACGCCTTACCGGGCCCAGTCGCTTTACCTGCGTGAAATCATTGCGCTGGACGATCGGTTGAAACCCTTCATAAAAGGGCTGCAAGTGAACACCATTGACAGCTTCCAAGGCCAAGAAAAAGACGTAATCTATATCAGTTTGACAAGAAGCAACGCAAAACAGGAAATCGGCTTCTTGGCCGACACAAGGCGAATGAATGTCGCCATGACCCGAGCCAAGAAAAAGCTGATTGTGATTGGAGACAGTAGCACCATAGGACACCACGATTTTTACGGTGGGTTTCTGGATTACATAGACTCATTAAACAAGCATCGCAGTGTATGGGAATGGGCCGACTAAGGAAATGCTTCGCAACAATCGGATCAATGATGATTACTCCGCTAAGGCTGACTGCAAATGGGATATCTGAGTGAAAAATGGATGGGTTTCGGCTTCTAGTTTCAATGGGCAGGGATGTATTGCTTTTCTTCTGGCAACAGCTAAATGTATTTCGATGAAAACCAAAAACGTATACTATCTCATAGTTCTTTTCTTTCTTGCCTGCACTGGATCCCCGAATCTGCGTTTTGCAAATATAGCGGAGGGCGAGAAAAGAGTGCCGGGTGAGGAGCTGGACTTGACATTGTGGGGCTCCCGATCGGGGTCGATTCAATTCAGTATTATTTAGACAATAGAACTATCGGCACTGAAATATACGATCATAAAGCTCAAGATAACGAAATGAATGGCATCGCATACAATAATCAGGACAGCACACTTTATGTTACCGGAAAAATGTGGCCTTATTTGTTCGAAATAAAACCGGTAGCGCTATAGGAGAAGGATAGCCAAGACAAAAATGGCGGGGTATTTGCAGGATTGACAAGAAGCTATATTTTAGTTAATATCTTGAACCAGCGGGACATGGTATATGTTATTCATTGCAACGCGTATTACATATACAGGTTAACAATTTGAACTACCTATGAATGGAACTTATACGTGGCTTTTAGTTAGCGTCGATCACGAAGTCGGTTGATTGATTGTTTCCCGCTGGGGTATGATAGTCATTTTTATCAATTTAAATTAGCGATGAAAAAATTTACGCATCTGGACATCCAGCAGATCCATAACCTTAATGGCATGGCTGTATTGGCAATCGATGCTGACGGAATGATTACCTATGCCAATACCGCCGCAAATGACCTACTGCGCCGTGAACGCGCACAACTGGTAGGCCAATCGCTATTTCTTTTTTTTGGTGGTGCCTTCGCCTCCGGGCAAACGAATCAAAAAAAATTATTGGCAGGAAAACCGGTTAGTAACATGGAGTTAACTTTCCAAGGTCCCCTCGGCGAAGAACGGTGGTTGCTGCTTAGTTCCCAGATGATTGTTGATATGAACGGCTTGGCACAGACATATTTGTTTATTCAAGATATCTCTGCACTGAAAAAAACAGAAAGCGTACGGAACGGAAGCGGGCGGATTATCTGCACCACACAGTTTACCGAAGATGTTACCCGGCAGAAGGAACTTGAAGAAAAAATGCACCGTTATACCAGTAATGTGGAGATTTTAAATACCATGGGGAAGTTGGTCTCGGAAAGCCTTGACATTGGAGAGATCCTCCAAAGGGTGACCGACGTTTCCACCAAGGTAACGGGTGCAGCATTTGGTGCCTTTTTCTACAACCGACTCGACGGACATGGTACGTCCAATACACTGTTTACCTATTCGGGCGTCTTGCCGGAAGTTGCTGAAAAAATCGGCACATCACACAATTCCGACCTTTTTAGTCCGAACTTTAGCTTGGAAGAGACCGTACGGTCCGCCGACATAACTAACGATCCACGGTTTGAATGCAACCGATCTCATGGCGTGGCTAAAGGTCAATTACCGTTGGTAAGCTACCTCGCAGTTCCAGTAATTTCAAAACTAGGACGTGTAATTGGTCGTCTTTCATATGGACATTCTGAAATAGACCGGTTTACCGAGGAACACGAAAAACTTGTCGTTGGTATCGCAAATCAAGCCAGTGTGGCCCTTGAGAATGCAGAACTTTATGAGGAGATCCGATACCTTAATGCGAAAAAGGATGAATTCATCGGGCTAGCTAGTCATGAGCTGAAAACCCCTGTTACGAGCTTGAAAGGCTTTTTGCAAATCATCAGCAAGAGAATGACCGACCAGGACATCAACAAACCTTTCGTCGATAAGGCTTTAAACCAAACCAATAAGTTATCTGCGCTGATTGGCGATTTATTAGACGTAACCAAAATAGAATCCGGTCAATTACCTCTCTCATATAGCTCGTTTGATCTGGTTAGTTTGGTGCGTGACCTTGTCGAACAGATCCAATATTCCATCCGTTCGCATTACATAGCCTTTTATAGCAAAAAAGCTTCCTTTATGATATCGGGAGATAAACAGCGTCTGGAACAGGTTATTGTCAACTTGCTTAACAATGCGATTAAATACTCGCCGGGCGCAGACCTAGTCAACGTATCTCTTAGCGGAGATGCGGGTCAAGCCATCGTGAGGATACAGGATTTTGGTATAGGTATTGCACCTGAACAACAAGAGCGCATTTTCTCGAGGTTCTATCGGGCAGAAGGACTTGATGCGCATATCTCCGGTCTGGGAATAGGTTTATATATCAGTAAGGAAATTATCAGCCGGCATAAAGGAAAATTGACTGTTGAAAGCGGCATCGGCACAGGTTCCGTATTTGTTGTCGAAATACCTGTTTAAACCACTCTTCCAGCCAGTTGTTCTGGCGCTGTTTTATAAAAAATTTTGGTCGCTGACCTAGATTCACCTGAAATCATTTTAGAGTGAGTGCAGCAAATTGTATAGGCCGACGAGTTGATATCCTGTGTAAACCCGTTCCTAGGATAAGCGCAAAACAGACAAAAGGACTGCGTTTCGCAAAAGCGGTTCCATAAAATTTCCAAATGTACAGTAGCTGATTTTTCCCCTTTGGCCCATAAAAGTGCTACCATTTCTCCAAAGGCCCTTACCGGGCGGTTTCTATCTGTAGCACGTCTAATAATCCTCGTTACGGTTTGGTTAAACAACTTCGCTTCTGGCCAGCCATTTACCATAAATTGTGTTAAGACTTCTTCTGCATCCAGGAGAATCAACTGGTCATCTGCGGTCAGGTCTGCCACAGCAAAGCCACTATCCGACAACCGCCCGGTCAGCGCGGAGACATGGGCGGCAGTGGCGATCAGTACAACACATTCCCCCGCAGCAAGGCCGCTGCTAACGAAGCCTTCCAAAGTATTCATAAAAGATTCGTCGCTTTCATAAATCTGAACGACATGCTCTGCAGGAGCAACCTCTCCCCAAAACACACTGGCATCAGCCATTTGCCATTTGGCATTTCCTCGATTTTCCATTGTAATGTTATCATAACGTCCTATGAGGTGATTTGTTTTCTTACAGATCGAAAATTATTCACCCCAGTGACAGTCAATTATGACTATCGAAACAGGGTTACTACCTAGAATGCCGGAAGAAGCAAGCGTATATCTGTGGTATCTAATACTTCCGTACCTTACGAAAATAATGTTTTGTGCAATGCCAAAGCACCTTGTTCTGTCGCGAGTCTCACCGCCTCGATATGGTTCAAAAAATTCAATAGGCCGTAGTCGTGGATAAACCCGTTGTACGTCTGAATCGTTGTAGGCACACCGGCCTCATCTAATTTTCGGGCGTAAGCCAATCCTTCATCGTAAAATGCATTTACTATCTCCGTAAAGCGAATAGAAATAAACTTTTTTACGCCATGGCCGTTATCTGAATAGAGGGCATACGCCGATTGTTACGGTCATGAAGGAAAACAACCCGATCATTAGACAGGTATTTACTGCAGACCCGACCGTCTTAGAACATCAGGGAATTGTGTATTTGTACACAGGGCACGACGATCCACCATCGGGACTTGAGCAGTATACAATGAACGACTGGCTCTGCTTTTCATCTGCGGATTTAGTGCATTGGAATGCGCACCCTTCTCCCCTTGCGGCAACCGATTATACGTGGGCGTCAGGAGATGCATTTGCTTCGAAAATCATTTATCATAATAAAAGATTTTATTTTTTTACGGCGGTTTCGCACAAGAGAATTCCCGGCAAGGCCATCGGGGTTGCCACCTCGGAAAGTCCTATCGGACCTTTCCGGGACGCGAAGGGTAAAGCGCTCATCACAGGTGACATGCTACCCGTAGTGGCAGAAGAGAAGTCTAATCTCGATCCGAGTGTTATCATAGACGATGACGGAAGGGGTTATTTATTTTGGGGTCATGGCCGCTGTTTTTATACACAGCTCAGCGAAAATCTCCTCGAGGTTGAGGACGAGATCAGACAGGTACAGCTGCCTCGCTTTCAGGAGGGCGCTCACGTCTATAAGCGTGGGGAACATTATTACCTGATGTATGGCTATGGGTCGCCGGAACGTGTTGCATATGCGATGAGTGACGATATTCATGGACCGTGGAAATTTGCAGGCATCGTGAATGAGCTTGCTGGTAACTGCGAAACGAACAGGCCTGCAACACTCGACTTCAAGGGCAATTCTTATTTTTTCTACCATAACGGGGCCTTACCGAATGGGGGCAGCCATCGAAGATCGGTTTGCGTTGACGTTATGTACTATAACGACGACGGAACCATCAAAAAAGTAGTCACGAGTTCCGAAGGGATAGAACCCCGTGAAGAGCCCGAGAAATGACTAGTTTTTTATCCTTACTCTGGAACGAAAGCTGGATTATAGACAATTTCCCATAGATGGGCGTCCGGGTCCTGGAAGTAACCGGCATAACCTCCCCAAAAGGTATTCGCTGCTGGTTTAATTATTTTTGCGCCCGCTTGTGCGGCAAGAGCCATTACGGCATCCACTTCTTCCCTACTGGCAACGTTATGTCCGATCGTAAATTCGGTTGCTGAAGATGGTCCAACCGGAATGCCCGTATCATGTGCAAGGTTCTTTCTTGGCCAAATAGCAAGTTTGACGCCATTTTGAAGGTCAAAGAAAGCAACCGCTCCGTAAGCAAATTCCTGTCCGGTAATACCGGCCGATGGCAAACCCAGTCCGTGATGATAAAATTCGAAAGATCGTTCCAGATTGTCTACGCCGATGGTTAGTACTGAAATTCTTGCCTTCATGTGCTCGGTCCTATTGAAGACAAAGATAGAACGATCATTCGGTTTGCAATCCGCTACCTTGTAAAATATTAGATAAAAAATAGAAAGGCCATACCGTAGGCATTGAAGTGACGTATTTTTTAGTATTTTCGGCGCCATCAAAAAGTAAATTATAAACGCGGGTAAATCCCCAAAAAAGAAGTTGATAAAAAGAACAACGAAGAAAATTCCGTTTTACCTATTTTGTGATAATATGTTCAAAGTTTTTTGTGATCCCGCTCGGATGTCTGTTCGCATTTCTGCATTATGCGTCTTTCTATGCAGCGTTATGATCTCATCTTTATGGGCCCAACAAACCAAAAAAACAACGTTTACACTGTATTTTGTCGCCGCTGAAAGTTTCGAATCGGTCGGCGTAATAGATGTGAATAACGATGGCAAACCTGACCTTGTGTCGGGCGATTTCTATTATTTGAATGAAGGCGACGCCAAAACCATTTTCCGTAAGCGGCACAGACTGGGAGATCAGCCTGCATTTGCCGAATATTTTGATGACTTCGCGACGATTCCGCTAGATGTCAACAAAGACGGACGCATGGATTTTGTTACCGGTGGTTGGTTTGGGGAGGCGTTACGTTGGCACGAAAATCCGGGAACAAACGAACAATGGCCGGCTCACGAAATTGCCAAAGTGGGTAACGTAGAAACAGTGAGAGCATGGGACCTGGATAACGATGGACAGATCGAAATTGTGCCGAATACCCCTAATTCAGCACTTCATTATTTTAAACTGGAGGGCCCCGGCAAGTTTATACGTTACGAGGTTGGCGATTACAAAAGCCATGGCCTTGGTTTCGGTGACATAAATGGAGATGGTAGGGGCGATTTCGTCGTCAGAAACGGTTGGATAGAAAATCGGGGAAATAAGCAGTGGGTGTTTCATCCCGATTTTGACATGGGGCCACATGCCAGTATCCCCATTATCGTAACCGACTTGAACGGCGATGGCAAAAACGACTTGATTGCAGGTACGGCACACGACTACGGCATCTATTGGTATGAACAGCGGGTAGATGCCGAAGGAAAGCGTTCATTCAAAAAGCACCTGATCGACAACACAGCTTCCCAATATCATGAACTGGTCTGGACCGATATTACAGGCGATGGGAAACCAGAATTGATTACCGGCAAACGCTACCGAGCACACAATGACGGTGACCCGGGCGCCCATGACGACGTAGGTTTGTACTACTTCACTTGGGATGGTAAGTCGTTCTCCAAACATATCATCGCCTACGGTCCTCCGGGCATCGGTAAAGGCACCGGCATTTATATGCAAGTTGCGGACCTACGAAATTCCGGCCGAAAAGACGTCATTGTGGCCGGAAAGGACGGCCTCTGGGTATTTTTCAATGAAGGGCTTCAATAAATTACAGATACACAATTAATCAAAACCCGAATGTTAAAGACAAAGTTATTTTTGTTTGCCAGCGCAATAATCGGAACGCTGCTGGCCGCCACCTGCTTAGACCTTCCGGCTCAAAAGTTAGGCAGTCGTGCTTCACTGGAGTTCAAACAAGGTGAAAGAATCCTTTTTTTGGGCGGTTCACTCTTTGAAAATGAGCTGGAAAAAGGGTATCTCGAATTTGCGATTTCCAGTCGCTGGCCAGAAAAGGATCTCACCTTCCGGAACCTTGGCTGGGTTGGCGACAACGTGTACGCCGAAGCACGGAGCACCTTTACAACGCCCCCTAGCCCCTACCAACAGCTTTTCCAGCAAATCAGAAGCACCGATCCTGATCATGTGCTGATAGCCTACGGAGGCGTCGAGTCCCAAAAAGGAAAAGAGGGTCTCGACCATTTTATCAAAGGGCTCGAAATTATTATTGATTCAATCGATGCCCTTGGCGCGCAAACCATCCTCCTGTCGACAATTCCTGTAAAACTTGCGGGCAGCCCGGAAAACACGACCATTCAAAACCAAAATCTTAAGCTGTATGCCGAGGCTATCTCATCGGTCGCATCAAAACGCAAAAAAAGGTATGTGGATCTTTATACGCCCTTAGTGGAGAGCAAAAGTGATCTCTTTCTTGACAACGGGATTCATTTGAACGATGCGGGCTATTACTACCTTGCCCAAGTGCTTGAACAATCTTTCGGGTGGCCTCCCCGGGAGTCAAAAGTAACGGTGAATGTATCTAAATCTGCCGCAACAGCTTCCGGTCCGGCTAAAATCATTTCAGGCAATGCAGGCAAAGTTGCTTTCAGCCTAGAAGAACCCATTCTGCCACTCCCCGTAACCGATTCAGGAAAACCAGCAGCCCAGGCGTCTGTATCGATTCAGGTAAACGGATTGAAAGATGGATTTTACACATTAACCGAAAACGGCCGACAGTTGGTAACGGCATCGGCAGGCGACTGGGAAAACGGTATTGTGCTGGATCATGGGGTCTCGCAAGAACAGGCCGCCAAGATCTGTGGCTATATTGTCAAGAAGAACGAATTATTCTTCCAGCAGTATCGTCCGTTGAACAGAACTTACATCTTGGGATTCAGAGCCTATGAACAGGGAAGACACCAACAAGGTCTTAAGGATCTGGATTTCATCATCGCCTGGCTTGAAGGACAAATTAATCTGCATCGGAAACCGGTCGTCAAGAAGTACGAACTCGCTCCCTTGAATGAGTAATAGTTTGAACATGCAGATTCTGCGAGACAACTAAAGAACAAACTTTTCAAATCAATAAACATCTGTTAATGAAATTGATACGTATGTTATCGACCTTCCCGGGGCTACTTATCGTGCCGGCGTTGTTTTTGACCACCTGCTCGGTCAACCAGGAAGAGCATAAGGAGTACGCAAACGATGACCCCAGAAAGGAACTGGAATCTTTCCATATTGCCGAGGGTTTTGAGGTATCGCTGTTTGCCTCGGAACCACTTGTGGTTAAACCCATTCAGATGAATTGGGATGCGCAAGGGCGGTTGTGGGTTATCAGCAGCACTGCGTACCCACACGTAAAAACCGGAGAGGAAGCCAGCGATAAAGTATTTATCCTCGAAGATACGGATGGGGATGGCGTTGCGGATAAATCAACCGTGTTTGCAGAGGGCCTGGTTCAACCTACCGGGATTCTACCCGGCGATGGAGGGGTTTATGTTGCGAACTCCACTGAAATCCTGCACTTGTCTGACACGGATGGCGACGGCAAGGCGGACACCCGACGAAGGGTATTGAGCGGTTTTGGAACGGCAGATACGCATCACCTTATCCATACCTTCCGCTGGGGCCCTGAAGGGAGGTTGTATTTCAACCAATCCATTTACATCCATAGCCATGTGGAAACGCCTTGGGGAATCAGGCGACTTGAAGGTGGCGGTGTATGGAAACTGGAGCCGCATACGCTGGAACTTGATGTCTACGCAAAAGGGCTTGTAAACCCATGGGGATTACGCTTTGATCAATACGGGCAATCTTTTCTCACCGACGGCGCCGGCGAAGAAGGAATCAACTATGCGTTCCCGGGCGCTACCTTCCTTGCTTCTCCGGGAGCCGAAGAAATACTTCGCGGACTGAATCCCGGGCAACCCAAACATTCGGGGTTGGAGATTGTCTCGGGACGGCATTTGCCGGAGTCGTGGGCGGGTAGCCTGATCACAAACGATTTCCGGGCTAATCGTGTAAACCGTTTCCAACTCGAAGAACAAGGCAGCGGATATGCTTCGAAACAGATGCCCGACGTGCTGTGGACGGACCATGTTGCCTTTCGTCCAGTTGATATTTCAGTTGGTCCGGATGGTGCGATTTACATTGCCGACTGGTATAACCCGATTATCCAGCATGGCGAGGTTGACTTCCATGACCCCCGACGCGACAGGGAGCGGGGTCGGATTTGGCGTATCACGGCGAAAAAAAGATCGCTGGTAAAAAAACCTAAATTGGTGGACGCATCTGTCGAAGATCTGTTGGACGCATTGAAAGCACCCGAAGATTGGACACGTGGGCAAGCCCGGCAGTTACTAAAGGAAAAGGGAGCCCAGGAAGTGGCTACGCCATTGCAAAAATGGATTGACAAACTCGATAAAAAAAGCGACGATTATGAACGACTAAAGCTTGAGGGTTTATGGGTATCCCAAGCGATTAATACGTACAATGGCGGACTTTTGGAAAGCTTACTAAACGCGCAAAGCCACGAAGTACGGAGCGGAGCCCTCAGGTCATTGCAACTCTGGCATAAAAAAGTCGGAAATTTGGAAGCCATCCTCCAAAGGGCCGTCAAAGATACACATCCGCAGGTACGCCTTGAGGCCGTGATTGCGCTCCGGCAATTAAACAATGCTACGGCCGCAAAAACTGCGCTCGACGTGTTGGATCAGCCCATGGATGAGTTTCTTAACTTTGCGCTATGGCAAACCCTACGCCAGCTTGAGCCTGAATGGTTGGCCAGCTTGAAAAACGACCCGGAATTCTTCGGGAATCCCGCGAAGACATCGTATGCACTAAAGTCTGCTGCCAGTACCGATGCCATTGCCTTCTTAACACAACTTTATAAAGAAGGCGAAGTTCCCGAACAATATCGGAAAGATGCGCTATCGGCAATCGCGAAACGTGGACAAGTTAAAGACCTGAATGACATCCTCGACGTTGCTGTCGCTGAGTTTTCTAAGCAAAAGCGCAGTGTGGCAGAGGAACTCGCCGCCATTGAAGATGCGGCAACGAAACGGCAAGTGACAGCAGATCGTCAACTTGAACGCCTGAGGTTGATCATCGCCGGTACCGACGAGGCTTCTTCCATCGCGGCAATGAAGCTGGCCGGAGCCCTGAAAGTGAGGTCTCTGGAGTCCGAGCTTAAAAAATTCCTGGACCATGCAAACCGTAACTATGCAAAAACTGCTATGGGAGCGTTGGGAGCCATAAATCCGGGAGCAGCGCAAACACTCCTAAAGAACCTGGCCTCCGAACAACGTCCATTAGACCTTCGTTTGATCGCTGTTTCACAATTGGCTTATCTGAATGCGCCGGCGGCGGCTAAAATCGGCGTAGGATTACTGAGCAAACTCGATAATCCCGAACAGGCTCAAGGGATATTTGACGCGTTTCTTGCCGATGGCGGGCGGACCAACGCGCTAGCCAAAGAACTGGTGGCTTCGCGCATACCCGAAGTCGTAGCAGTAGCAGCCCGCCAGCATTTGCAAACATCAATTCCATGGGACCGGAGGGAAGGAGACGATGTCAAATTACTGATCCAGGGCTTGGAAGCATCGGGCGGAGTATTACCGGCAGAACGTATGCCGCAGGATCTCAATCCTGAACAAATCAAAGGTTTGGCCGCCGAAGCGGAAAAAAGTGGCAATCCCATCCACGGTGAGTTGATATTCCGTAAACGGGAGCTTGCATGCCTGACCTGCCATGCGATTGGCGGAGCGGGTGGATTAATAGGGCCCGACCTGAGCAGCCTCGGAACAAGTTCTCCGGCTGAAACGATCATCAAATCCGTCATGTATCCAACGGAATCGATCAAAGAAGGTTATGAACTGCAACGCGTGGTCCGCACGGACGACAGCGAAATGATGGGCTATCTGGTTGCCGATAGACCTAGCGAGATCGTCATGAGAGACGTTACCGGCCATGAGGTGGCTATACCTAAAGAAAACATCCGGACAAGGGAAAAAATACCAGGCTCGCTCATGCCCCCCAACCTGACGGCAAGCTTGGATAAGCAGGAGTTTATCGATTTGATAAGTTTCCTTTCAAAATTGGGCAAATCCGGCAACTTTAGAGTGCCTGCAGAACGGTTTGTGAGGCGCTGGCAGGCTGTATCAGCGAATGACAACGTGAAGGAAAAAATTTCGAAAGGTGGCATTGAAACTATTGCCAAGGACGAGAGCCTGAGTGGACCTCCTCACTACAGCACAGCTTCCGGTGCACTCCCTATCGACGAATTACCGATTATAGAGGCAGATGGAGCGAATCGCTACAGCTTTGTGAAGTTCCAGATTGAAGTACTTACACCGGGCGAGGTCACATTTGGCTTTAACGATGCAAACGGCATTATCGCTTGGGTGGACGCAAAAGCTGTTTCTGTCCAAGAGGGTAATCTCACAACATCCCTTGCACAGGGTACGCATCAGATTACTCTCGCGATAGACCGGAATCATCGCAAAGAAGGATCGTTGCTCATCCGCCAATCCGACGGCGGCGCACAAACCAGGTTGGTTATGGGAAAATAACTATGGGCCATTCCTTCGTTAGGAATGGCCCATAGCATTGTATTTGACAACCGCTTATTCTTTCGTGAATCTGAAATTGGCAAAATAGTAGGTAATATCTTGGGGCGGATTAAATGTAAGCGAAGGTTCGCCGCCTACGTTGATTACAATGACCCGGTTATGCTTACCCCGTGCCGGCGATAGATCAACGGTAACATCCGTCCACTTCTCGAGATCCACATCGTTAATCCGGAAGTCGTCCTGGCCCGTATCCCAATGCTCCTGTCCGAAATCACTGTTTTGCGAAAACGACCACATGTAATTCATAAACCGGGGCCAAAGCCGCTGGTATGGCGCATAAATACCCTGAAATGAGCTCTTAGCGGGCGCATACACCTTGAACCGAAGGTATTTATAGGTTTCAACATTATACCGGTATTCACGTGGTAACGCGAAAACAAAAGAGGCACTTCGGTCGCGCAAGATTGTCTTCAACACATTTTGCAAACCTGTGCCTGCCGGTGCGTCGGTCGCCGGATTGGTGATGTCCATGCGCCAGGCGTGGTCTTGTACGACGCCATCAAGAAAGAAATTCATGGGGATCAAGACCTCATCTGGAGTCTCCACCAGCTCGACAATACCGCTTTCCACATAAGGGGCCAGTAGGGCATCCAATCCCATGGAATTCGGCACGTAACGAACCTTTTCAATAATGCCCGACTCTAAGAAATCTTTAAGCGTTTGGGCGTTCGCCGTCGATAAATCGCCCACCTTCCGCGCAAATGGGAGCCAATCTCCTCCCCCAACAGTGGCTTGTACGTCATTGCGATCATAGCTCAACGTGGTCATTTCAAACAGTTCTCCTCCCGTAAGGTCGATTTCCTTCAGATTAGGGAAATAAAAAATATCCTGCAGCGAATTGGCATGCATGGGATATACCAACTTGGTGAATTGCGACACACCATCCGCCGTGAATTCAGTTATTCCATTGGCTTCTAAAATTGCACGCTCGGAAGGCGAAAAGGGCGTGCTTCCCGTAGGCACATTGATTACCAATTCCTTCACAAGTTCGAGAGTATCCCGTATCGGCACGTTGTTAACCTTAGGCACGACCTGATACGTAACCTCCACCGTGGTAGCCTGCCCCGGCTGTAAATTAGCTATAAAAAATCGTGAGTCCGCTCCCCGTTCTCCGGTTCGCACTTCTCCATCCTTATCCGTATAACGGAACGACAGGCCGATGTAGTTGAGGAGAACGGAAGAAAGCCCGTTCGGCCAGTCGACCACCGCCGCAGTTGGCGAAGCAAGAATCCGAGGCGTATTCACGGCCAAGCCAGCGACATCGTTCGTCGTGTAAGGGATGAGTGCAATCTCAAGCGGCACCGATTTGTTTTCGAATTCGTCGATGGTATAAATCCGGAAACGGTACAGCTTGGGCTGGGTAAGCTCCGTGATGTTTATCCAGGACACCAACGAGTCAATCACCATCACCTGATCGTCATATTCCACCACTGTCTTTTTAGCCTTACCCAGTTTGATCTGACTACTGGGAACCCGGCCGGCCTTCATTAAATCTATCTCGACCCGCTCGTAACCGATGTGCCCAACAATGGTATCGTATTTGGCGGGATAGACGACTTCGCCGGAATACTCATCCAGGCTGTCGTACATGCCGTTGCAGGCACCAAATAAGGTGGCTGCCAGCATGGAGAAAAATACTATTCTATTTAACATGTCAATTGGCTTTTTCTTAAAAACGGACCATTAATCAGCTCTCCGCCCATACAGGGTGATTTCAGACAAGCAGTTTGCGTCTTCAAGTGTGTAATTACCGTTAAAACTTTTGATCGCCTCATACCTAAACCAACGCGTCGGTTTCGTATACTGCGGATCGTTGGGATACATGTAGGCTTCGTCGCCAGCCTCGCCAGCCTGCACAAATTCGAGCTCGCTGAGTCCTACCGGCACCGGGATTTTATGCTGGGAGATAAATACCCATTCCTGCGTATCGTCGTCCCATACGTACATGTTATACATCCCCACATTCTCCGACTGATAATATTGCCCCCTGTTGATGTTAGAGAGGCCGCCGGAGTGCCGTTGTACGGTAACGATCCGGCTCAATTCATAATAGTCCCCGAGATCGATGATAAAATTCCAGGGCATATTCCCGTCGGCCGTGCGACCGGTCCGTCCACGGCTGTGCGTATGCATGAAATTGAGGTTATCACCTCGATCGATGATCCCGTCGATCACCTTAGCCGAACGACCTTCCAGGCCGTCGCCGAAGCACATCGGCACCCCGCCTATGCTGTCGTTGGCATCTGGCAATATCCAACTGGTTTTGGGTATCTCGATGTCTTCATACAAAGAAAGAGCCCCCTTGTCAATTGGATCCGTGATGTTACCGAACTGATCCTCTACCCGTACACTTACCCGCACCTGATCCTGCGGTGAAAGGAAAAGATCATTGATAAACCGACGGTCTTCGGCCAAATTGGATGAAAAAACGGTGGTTAATTGCCGTTGCTCCCCATTGAGGGTAAAATTGTAATCGACATACACATTGACGTTTTGTTCGAGCTCATTTTTCCAGTCGAGGAAAAAGGAACTAAATCCGGACTTGACCTCAATGGACGAGGCGACGCGGCTGAATGCCGGTTCCAATGGCGTTACCGAAACGACGACCGGCTCAGATCGATTGCCTGAACGATCTACGGTGTACAACGTCACCTCATGCGGGTCGGTGCTGCCGAACCCGTAAACATCCAGCGAATCGACAAAATAGGACGCTGAAAACGTATACGATTTCTCATTCTTTCCGACATATACCGCCTCGACCTGCAGCAGGTCCTCGTCGGCCGGCAGATTGTAGAAAAACCGTGCGCCGCCGTACAGGGGCTTTTGGTTAACAATGGTAATCTTACCTGGAGGCACACCATCGGTCACGTGGCTGGCAAACCGATTTTCCTCCTTGCAGGAACCAATCATTAGCAATGCAGCCATTCCTATTACAACATATTTTTTCATGTTCATAACTCTCCTATGTTATGGATGCTTACCATCCCGGGTTTTGAATCAGGTTTCCGTTCGTATTCAATTCGTTCAAATCGATGGGCCACAGATAGTCGGTAATGGTAAAGCGTCTGGCCTGCTTTACCTCAAGTACAAAGAACGTTTCGCCGGTGGTACCGGTATGCGTCCACCCCCAAACCGGTGACGAGAACTTGGCCACGGCTCGCTTGTGCCTCCACATATCCCAGAAGTGTTGACCTTCAAAAGCAAACTCCACCGACCGTTCTTCCAGAATAATATCGCGCATGCCTTCCTTTGTGAGGTGCTTATTGACCGTCCGGGCCAAACTGGGATCTGACCAGACCTCTTCAACACGGGGTATACCCGCCCGGTCACGCACGCGGTTCACCAAATCATATACCTCTTGCGTCGGCCCGCTGTATTCATTAATCGCTTCGGCCTTCATAAGGTAGAGGTCCGACATACGGATCAGCGGGTACGGATACCGTATGACCCGTTGCCAGGCGTTCGACTGAGACTCCGGATGCACCAATTTCTGTATGCCGATCCCGGTAGACAAGAAATCGGTTGCGTGCGTGGATGAGTTATATCCCCCATCCGCACCGGCATACATTATGGTATTGATCCGTACCGTATGAGCCCTCCAATAACCGCCCGTGATGCCCAGATTGGCGTAAAACCGAGGTTCCCTATTCAAATATAAATTGATCGTTTCTGCACCAGGTTGCATGATACCGTTCAGCTCCCTGTATTCTGGGTCCAGCAATCCGGGCGTCCGGGTGAGTTCATGCATGGTATTGACATTGAATGTCAGGTCTTCGTTGATAGGCAATCCATTCTTCGTGTAATAACGCTCCGCCATCTGATAGGTAGCTGCCATCCATTGCCAGGAAAAAGCAGCCGTATTGATTACCCCGTCGCCGTAACCAGCCGGGAGACGAATATTGGTCGAATGAGCGAGTTCGCCTTGATTATAATAATCGTGGTTTGAATAACCCCATACCAGTTCCTTATTCCAAGGATCGCAAATCAACATCCGCAAGTCATACAGCGTACGCATATTTTCGCCGTTTTCTTCGAATGCAGGGCGGTCATATATAAACGGCTCGCGCTCGAAATGGTAAATTCCCAAGCCGTTCTGCTCGCAAAGTGCAATCGCTTCGTTAATTGCATCCAAGGCCTGCTTCCATTTTTCGTTGTCATAGTCAAGCGGAAAAAAAGGCTGCCCATCTTTATCCATAAAGTCGCCAAAATATTCCCGATTGCCGTTAAAAATCGGACTGGCTCTAAAAAACAACACACGCGCTTTGATCGCTTTGGCCGCCACTTGATCAACCTGGCCGAGGTTGCTTTCGGTTGCCCGCTCCGTCAATGCGGGGATCGCTTCGTCCATGAGCGCCAGGATATAGGCAAAGCACTCTTCTACTTTAGAGCGGGGCAAGAACAGTTGATCTCGTGTCGCCTCAGGCGTAACCATCTCCTTGATTAAGACAATGGGTCCATACCGTTGTACCAATAGAAATGCATAATAACCTTTCAAAAACTTAACCTGAGCGGCCCATTCTGCCTTTTCTGCCTCGGCCATGTCACGTACCAATGAAATGTTCTGCAGAAACACATCGCATTGGCGAATTCCTTCGTACAAACTTTTGGTTCCCTCAGTGCCCGACCAGGCACCCAATTGCGGACTGGTTGCGCTCTGCAACCCGCGCATAATCCGGATAGCTCGTAGGTTTCCTACGACGTTGTTGAGATCCAGTCGGCCAACAAATTCATCACCTAAGCTCCAGGTGGTTGTATGAGTGTTATCATCGCGAGGAATATAACTATATACCCTTGCCAAGGCTTCGTAAGCCATTTCCCGCGTATCAAAAAGATCCTCCAAGGTCATGGTATTATCTGGCACCACATTGAGGTATTTGGTACAGGATTGCAGTGCTAGCATCATAAGCAGCAATGATCCAACTTTCATAAACGTCTTCATCTGTATTTTCATGATTATAATGACAACTGAATACCTACATTAAATCTCCGGTTCGGCGGGTAACGCAACCCGCGCCTGCCCATCTCCGGATCCCACAACTTAAATCGACTGAAAACCAGTGGATTTTCGGAACTTAAATAAATCCGGGTGCCTTCACCTAAACCAATCCGTTTAAGACCTTTCGGACTGTAACCGATTTCGATACTTTTCAACCGCATGAACGAGCCATCACGCAGCCACCACGACGACTGCTGAAGGTTATTGTCGATCGGAAATGTAGACAACCGAGGCCAGAATGCGTGTACATTCGGATTGGTTTCTGTCCAGTAATCCCGCGCAACAACTTCCAATGCGTTCCTACGGAGAACGAATGGAGCGATTCCTTCATCGCCCTCATTCCCACCCAACACGCCCGGATTGATGAAGAACGAAACCCGACTGTTGCCCTGGAAAAAAAATGAAAGGTCAAACCGTTTGAAACCGGTCGACAATCCGAAACCATACTGAATTTCCGGAACTGTGGGAAACCCTAAAGGTACGCGGTCGTTTGCATTAATTACACCGTCTCCGTTTACATCCTTATATTTAATATCGCCGGCCATGTATTCACCGAAATCCTGAACGGGAGAATTGGCGATCTCTGCTTCGTCCACAAACAGCCGCTCGGCTACCAACCCCCATTGCTGGTTGATGTTATGGCCCAGTTGACTCAGGTATCTATCGGCATAATCCCGTTCGTCCAGTTCAAGGTATTCGTTAACGGCATAGGTAAAGTTAGCCCGTCCGTTCAGCCAGAACTCGTTATTAAAGAAATGCTGATAACTGATTGAGCCATCGAAACCCTGTGATAGCGCCTTGCCCACATTCCCACTGATGTTGGCTTCCAACCCGGCCGTAGCAGGAAAGTTCTGCCTAACCATATAGATATTGCTCCGGATATCCCGAAAAAAATCACCCTGTATCTGAAGCGCTTCGTTGAACATACCGATCTCGATTCCGAGGTTGTATTTTTCGGATACTTCCCACGTGATATCGGAATTTGCATACCGGTTGATGTAATAGCCGCTGTAGGCATTCATGAAGTTCGCGCCCCACCGATACCCGTCTATTGTCGTATTGGTACCTCCACGGAGTCCGATGTCAGACAAGTAAAAAAAGCGCCCGTCACGATCAGCAATCGCATCATTACCCACAAGACCCCAGGTTGCGCGGAGTTTTAGTGTGCTAAATAAATCACTAAGTGGCTGAAAAAAAGATTCGTTTGAGACCATCCACCCGCCACCTATCGATGGGAAAAACCCGTACCGTTTAGATCCATCAAACTTCTCCGAACCGTTATACCCGTAGGCGAATTCCAAGAAATACCGGTTGTCGTAATCGTAAGCCAACCGCCCGGAATTTCCCATATTGCGTTCCGGCAAAGTTTCATAGATCGATGTGCTATTTCCGGCGGTAAGCAGCTTCTCTTCCATCATTCCCACGGTCATCAATCCAACGGTGTGTTTACCAAACACCCGGTCCCAGTTGAACCGGCCTTCGAAGTAATAGTGTCCATCGGCATTTCGCCCAGGTTCCACATTACCCAAAAAGGCAGAGCCGGTATTTGGATTCAGCGCGTAAAGCGTATATTCACCGGTTACCTGGTTGTAATTCTGTAACGAGTAAAAGAATGGGTTGTAAGTACGTCTACTTCGATATTGGCTCCAGATATTGGCCGAAACACGGCCCTGAAACTTCAACCCTTCGGTGATAAATTTCAGATCCTGCATCAAGGTAGCTTGAGTTGTCAGCCGGCTTTCGTTGCGATCTTCATACCCCCGAACCATAGATGCATACGGATTGCGCTTTAGTCCGCCTTCCACCCACGTATTGCCAAACAGCGTATGGTTAGCAAACTGATTAGCGGCATCTGGTTCATACACGGCGGGAAAATCAACCGGATTGCTCCACATGACATCGAAAAAAATATCGTTGGCCGAGGCATAAGGTCCGTTATAGCGGTCAAATTGCCCTTGTATACGGGTGTCGAGGGTCGTCGTCGGCGTTAGTTTGAAAACGACATTGGAGCGGATGAATGCCCGGTTAATATCAATATTATTATTGAAGTTATTTCGGTTGTCCACTTTCAGAAGACCCGTCTCTTTTTCCCAACCTGCAGAGACGTAGTAATTGGCAACCTGACCCCCGCCAGAGAGATTGAGATTTGCCTTGGTGTTATTTGTGGAATTCCTGAATAAGGTTTTCTGCCAGTCTACATTCGGAAACAGCATGGGGTCTACCCCTTGGATAGTCGATTGGATCTGCTGTTCGGAGTAGTAAGGGCCCAACACCGGATCGCGGGTAGTCCGGGCCTCGTTGTACAGCCGCATATATTCTACGCCATCTAACAACTTGGTCATCTGCACGGGCGTGGTTATGTTAAAATCTACACGCGCATTCACCTGGACCGGCCCTTCGCGCCCCGATTTGGTAGTCACCATCACAATGCCGTTTGCACCACGGGCGCCATAAAGTACGGTAGCCGAAGCATCCTTCAGAATGGAGAAGCTTTCGATGTCGTCTGGCCGCAGGCGCGCGAGTGCATCGGTTGTCGCCTCAAAACCGTCGATCAAAATGAGCGGTGACGTCTGATAGCCAAACGTGGTAACCCCCCGGATAAAGAACTGGGCGTTATCAGCCCCCGGTTCTCCCGTGGTCTGAAAGGAGATCATACCCGGAATACGACCGGCAAACGAACTGGTCAGGTTGGAAGATGGTATTCGTAGATCGGACGCTTTAACGGTTGTGATCGACCCGACTACACTGGTTTTCTTCTGGGTGCCGAAAGCCACAACCGTAACCTCATCCAACTGGCTTTCGTCGTCATACAGAAGAATTTCCAACACGTTGCGTTCTCCTACCGCTTCATGCACCGGAAGTTTCCCTACGAAGGAGAACACCAGCGTATCGCCAACGGCCGCCTCCAAGGAAAATTCCCCATTAGCATCTGTCTGCGCCGTATAGGCTTTCCCCTGTATCGTTAAACTAACTCCGGCCAACGTTGACCCGTCTGCAGCGTTTTTTACCACGCCGGAAACACGTTTGGTTTGCGCTACGCATATGCCATGCAGTAGCAATAAAAACAAAATTCCAATAATTCTCATGGTATTAAATTGGTTTGTTAAAGAAAATAAACGTCGTAGCTTGCGTGCAAAGAGCGCAAACTAAATCATTTAAGCAATAGATTAACAGACGATACGCATTCCATAACTGGAATGACTCAGCTTTCCGGAATAGTTAAAAAAACCGAAAACATCAATACCGGCAATTAATCGTCTAAGTTGCTAGTTTTGGAATTTGTGAACGATAATTACATGCACGCATAACACACGAAGGAGGTCTGTTTCTTTTCATATCGGTTAATTTTAATGGGTAGTAAACCAGCTAGGTTGATTTACTTGGTCAGACACCCTAGCCAGCTGACACAAATGTATAATTAATTTTGGTAATTCAAAATTTCGAAATCAAAAACAACGATATTTTCCTTTGAATACCGAATGCAGTCACTCAGCTTGTTTCAATCCTGTTTACAGATTATGTTTTCGAAAAACATTTGTTTTTTATCCAATTGTTGCGTTGAAAATCGCAATACGAAAAAGAATACAAGGTATTTTGAAAGAATAGTTTTTATATTTGAATACCATGTATAGACAAGTTTAATGAAAAGAAATTTACTTTGGCTGATCTGTCTTCTGTTTATTTATGCCGGCTGCGGTCGGACTGTCAGCGATCAACCCACGGGCATCACTCACCTTCGTGTTCCGGACGGCTTTGAAATTGAAGAGGCTGTACCCCAAGATCACCTCTCATTTCCCATGTTTGCCAGCTTTGACGACCGGGGACGCTTGTTTGTGTTTGAGTCGACCGGTGTTAATACCATGGGTACCGAAAAGATGCTGGCGGAACCCTCTTACCACATTCGATTGTTGGAAGACCACAACGGCGATGGGAAATTTGACAAAAGCACCATTTACGTAGACAGCATTCCTCTGCCAATGGGCGGAACGTTCTACCAGGGGAGTTTATATGCGGCGGCGCCTCCTCACCTAATGCGCTATACAGATACCGATAATGATGGCGTGGCCGATAAGAAAGAAGTAATCTTGACCGGATGGGTGCTCCACGCTAATGCCGCTACTTTGCACGGCCCATTTATGGGTCCGGACGGCTGGCTGTATCTGTGCGATGCACGCCGCAGCTTCGATATCACTACCAAGGAAGGAAGCAAGCTCCAAGGCAAAGGCGCTCGCATCTGGCGCTGCCGCCCCGATGGCAGCGGCCTGGAATCTTTGGCTGGCGGCGGTTTTGACAACACAATTGAATTGGTCTTTATGCCCGGTGGCGAAACCATCGGAACAATGACCTATTTCACCGATCCGCAAGATGGGCAGCGAGATGCGCTAATGCATTGGGTCGAGGGAGGTGTATACCCCAAATACAATAGCGTGATCGATGAAGATCGGCTCAAGCTTACCGGCGAATTGATGCCTGTTATGACGAAGTTGCCCCGTATCGCGCATTCGGGCCTACTGCGTTATTGCGGCGATGAACTTGGGGAGGAATACAACGGCAACCTTTTCAGCGCCGTGTTTAACACGGGAAAAATAATGCGACATAGGATTAAATCTGATGGCGCCACGTTCAGCACCGAAGAAGCAGATTTCCTCACGTCCGAAAACCCGGACATACACCCTACCGATGTCTTACAAGATGCTGACGGAAGCTTGTTGGTTGTGATTACCGGCGGATGGTTTATCGAAGGATGTCCGCTGTCCCGTGTGGCCAAACCCGAAGTGCGCGGCGGCATCTACCGCATCCGGCGAAAAGATGCAGCTCCGATGGAAGACCCATGGGGCAACGCACTGGAACTACCCAAGAAAAGCCCCGCGGAATTGACGGATTTCCTGAACGATCCCCGCCCGATGGTGCGGGACAAGGCAGTAGAGCAACTGGTTGGTAAGGGCGCTTCATCGGTACCAGCACTGAAAAATGCAATACGGGAAGAAGCGGAAATCGTCCGTACCTCGGCGGTGTTCGCGTTGTCGCGGATTGGTAACTATGAAGCAATGACCGCGGTTCGCCAAGCGTTGGATGACCAAAGCGAAGTGGTTCGCACGGCTGCTGCACGCTGTCTGGGCCTCGCCCGAGACGAAGCGGCTGTAGATAAGCTGATGGATTTGGTTCAGAAGGACACGCCGCCGATACGGCGCCAGGCGGCAACTGCCTTGGGACAAATCGGTGCGCCCCGCTGTATACCCGCGCTATTGAGAGCTGCATCCAATCCCGACGATCGTTTCGTGGAACACGCAATTATCCACAGCCTAATTGTCCTTGGGAGGCCTGAACCGCTTGTTGCTGCACTGAAAGACGCCTCGGAAGGGAGTCGGAAAGCCGCCGTTATTGCGCTTGACCAGATGGATAATTCTCCTCTCCGTCGGGAACACGTATTGCCCTTTCTGCAAAGCACGGAATGGGCGTTGCACCAGACCGGCATCTGGATTGCCTCACATCGCCCCGAATGGGCTGATGTAGTCTTATCATTTCTGAAAACCGGACTTGATACGGATCGCCTAAATGAAGAAGAGCTAACCTCGATTCGAAAACTGTTGATCACATTCAGTGAAGATGACCAGCTACATGCTTACATTGCGGGCGAGTTAAAAAACAATCGCACTTCCACCAATTGGAAGCAATTGTTATTGGAAGTCATTGCCGAAAGTCCTGTTAAACAACTCCCGCCGGCATGGACATCCCAGCTTGGCCACTTATTGCGTTCCGGCAACAATGTCCTGCAGAGCGGTGTACTCAGTCTGATCGAATCACGCAGACTTCCGACGTTGAACGGTGAACTGGCAAAGATTATCGGTGATACTTCCTTCGCGGCAACCTTCCGCATTCAAGCCTTGAGTGCCAGGACCATGACTCTTCCAGAACTCGCTAATGACGAATTTACGATGCTGACAGGCTTTCTCGCACCGGTAGTAGAATCACCTGTCCGCCAGTCGGCCGCCCGGTTATTGGGGCGGGTCGCTCTCAGTGAAACCCAGCTGCTTGATCTTGCCAGACAATATGTAGCTAAAGTTGATCTGTTCTTACTGCCGAGTTTGATGACGGCATTTGATGACTGCAAAAGCGAGGCGGTAGGAAAGGCATTGATTGAAGCACTCGGCAGCACGGAAGATCGTTTGGACAACCTTTCAGAGCAGGATATGGAAAAGCTGCTGGCAGGCTTTCCTATTTCGGTGCAAAAAACTGGCAAACCGCTGATGGCTGCATTGAGAGAACGTCATGCCCAGCGGCTATCCAAACTGGAAAACCTGGAAGCGAGCCTCGGTCGTGGTGATCTCGATCGTGGTAAGATAGTATTCTTTGGCAAGGGTGCTTGCTATACCTGCCACGCTGTGGGTCGAGAGGGTGCCCACTTTGGCCCGGATCTCAGCAACATTGGAGAGATCAGGTCGCGCCATGACATTCTTGAAGCCATTGTATATCCGAGTGCAAGTTTTGCGAGGGAATACGACACCTATCAAGTAAGAACAAAAACGAAATCTTATTTAGGAGTGATCCGGGAGCAGCTTAGGGATGCCGTAATCCTAGCTGTGGGTCCGGGCGCGGAAGTACGTGTGCCGAAAGCTGAAATCGTTTCACTGGATCCACACAACGTATCCATGATGCCCCCGGGGTTGGAACAAAGCCTCAACAACGAAGAATTGTCTGACCTGATGGCCTACCTAATGTCTTTACCTGACACGTATAAAACTATGGATTAGAGTTTTTGGATCGGAACATTGATCACAGGACCGGTATTAAGAGTCGTGACATCCAACCAACGTTTTTTTGTTATAATCCGCCGGATTTCTCTATTTTAGGCCGATCCAACAAGGCACCTATATTTATGAGTAAAAAATCAATTTTCATTAAAGATGGTGTGAATTACATCACGCCCTTCATGGCGATTAGCATATTGTTCCTTACCTGGGGAATCGCACATGGCTTACTGGATACGCTGGACAAGAACTTCCAGGAATTATTGCATTTGAAAAAGTGGCAATCAAGCTTTATACAAGTATCCCTTTACGGAGCCTACTTTTGCACCGCAATACCGGCCGGTCTATATACCAAAAAATACGGGTATAAAAAGGGAATTATCTTCGGACTAAGCCTTTTTGGAATTGGCGCTCTACTCGCCGCTGGCACGGCACCCCTGCAATCATTTGTTCTCTTTTTATTTTGTTTATTGGTTATTGGAGCCGGCTTGGCTACGCTGGAGACAGGAGCCAACCCCTATACCACCAAACTGGGCCCTCCGGAATCTGCCGAAAGACGAATCAATATCGCTCAGTCCTTCAATGGCTTCGCCTGGGTCGTTGGACCATTGATTGCCCTGTCCATCTACGGTAATCGTAGCCACGTTGAAGGCGAGAAAATGATTTCGATTATCCTTCCCTTTGCTATCATAGGGTTGTCTGTTCTAGCGATTGCCTTTGCTTTCTCTCGGTTAAAGCTGCCTAAAATTGATGAAGAGGATTTAATGCATGCACACGGCGCTGCCCCTACCCCGGGCGGTGATATGGAAATTTCGGATCCGTCGCACCCCTCGTATATTTCTAAAAAGCCCCTGTGGAAAAATCAACATTTTAAGTTAGGAGTCGCATCACAGGCTTGCTATGTGGCCGCCCAAACCGGCGTATTTAGCTACCTGATCAATTTCGTTACGGATCACGACATGCACCCTCGCTTTGATGTGCAATATGGGCCTTACTTTTTGTCGCTGGGATTCTTTCTATTCATGTTGGGCCGATTTTCGGGGAGCGCCCTGATGAGATATTTCAAGCCTTCAAGCATGTTAGCTTGCTATGCGCTATTGGTATGCGCTTTGTTGCCGATCGTTTCGTTAAAATTGGGATGGACTTCATTGATTGCGCTTTATGGGGTTTTCTTTTTCATGTCCATTATGTTCCCAACCATATTTGCATTGGCCATCCGGGGTCTGGGGACTTCCACCAAACAAGGTGCCTCTTTCCTGGTCATGTCAGTGGGCGGCGGCGCTGTATTCCCGCCGATAATGGGTTATGTATCTGACCTATATGGCATGTCGGCAGGTTTTTTTGTTCCTATCCCACTGTTTGCGTTCATTGCTTATTATGCCATCCAGGGGTATAGGATTAAGTCTTAGGTAAGAGTAATTTTTCCGCTAAACCCATAGGAGGTATGGCGGGATGATTACCTTCTACGACATTTTTCAGACTGATCAACACCGTACCCCAATTCTTTGACGTTCTTTTTGTTCCGCTTCGGATCTATTTTTATCCTGGGACAAGGTAACTACCGTCTTTCCGTTATGCTCGGCTAAGTCGATGAGTACCGTGTGGTGGTACTCCCTTCCTACTTTCCAATCGGATATTACGGTAGCTCCGAACATAAAGAACTTGTTTTTCCGTGAATCGACAAGAGCATCCTAAACACTTTCTGCGGGCGCATTAATGGAGACGTGTGCGCTTGCGATCAGATTTTTCATGGTCTTGTTTTTATAGTAAAAAGCCAACTGGACAACCGGTTTCCACCTATTTTAAATCTGTCCTAAAAACGTACTACGGTTCGTTAAGTTTTGTAATTTAGACAAAAAAAGCTGTATGCAAAATTTTCGCATTCCCAACTCGCTTTCCGCAGAAGATATCGTTTATCAAGTGCAATCCGACCCGAACGAATTACCTTGGGTGGAAGGTGGACCCGTTACAGAAAGGATTTATATAGTGGACTATGACCCAGAATGGCCGCACCTTTTTCAACAGCAGAAATCAGCAATCAGGAGCGTACTGAATGCGGCTGCCTTGAAGATCGAACACATTGGTTCTACCGCTGTACCGGGGCTTCCAGCTAAACCGGTTATCGATATTGACCTCACTGTTCCCGATTCGTCCCTGGAAAGCCAATATATCCAACCATTGACATCCATCGGCTATCATTTGGTGATACGGGAGCCCTCGTGGTATCAACATCGATGCTTTCGCATGGACAAACCGCGGGTCAATCTACATGTTTTCAGTCCGGATTGCCCAGAAACGATACGCCACATTCTTTTTCGGGATTGGCTCCGGGAGCACGCCGACGATCGTGGACGTTACGCCGCAGCCAAATATGAAGCGGCAAGAAACGTAACGAATGTCCTTTCGTATAACCGCAATAAGAATGACGTTGTGGCCGCTATATACAATCGGATATTCAAAGCAATTGGACTACTTTCCTAACATATCTTTACACTTGGTATCTGCGTCAAAATAACTTAACGCCAACCTAAGCCGGGCGCAACATGTTCCAGAATGGAAGATAACACGTGCACGTTGTAATCAACACCTAATGTATTCGGTATGGTCAATAAGAGGGTATCCGCTTCCTGAATAGCCTCGTCTTGGGCCAACTCTTTGATAAGCTGGTCCGGTTCAGCAGCGTAACTACGTCCGAAAATGGCTCGTTTATCTTTTTCAATCATGCCTATTTTATCAATGCGATTGGCTTCTTGACCAAAGTAATAACGATCTTGATCGGTTACCAAAGCAAAGACAGATCGACTCACCGAAACTCTCGGTTCGCGAGCGTGGCCTGCTTTCTTCCACGCTTCCTTGTACAACCGGATTTGCTCTGCCTGCTGTATATGGAAAGGTTTGCCATTCTCGTCATATTTCAACGTAGAACTTTGCAGATTCATTCCGTTTTCAGCTGCCCAAATAGCTGTCGCATTGGAAGCAGCCCCCCACCAAATACGTTCCCGGAGTCCTTCCGAATGTGGCTCCAAACGCAATAATCCCGGTGGATTCGGAAACATCGGATAGGGATTTGGCCGAGCGAATCCGACCCCATTTAACTTATTCAAAAACTCGAGGGCCTTGCGGCGTCCCATATCGGCGTCGGTTTCGCCCTCAGCCAGCTCATACCCAAAATAACGCCAACCATCGATTACCTGCTCCGGCGAACCTCTGCTGATGCCTAGTTGCAATCTACCCCCTGAAATTAGGTCTGCAGCGCCGGCGTCTTCAATCATGTACAACGGATTTTCATAACGCATATCAATAACACCTGTGCCAATCTCAATATGGTTTGTTTTGGCACCGATAGCGGAAAGCAAGGGAAATGGGGAAGCTAACTGGGCAGCAAAATGATGTACCCGAAAATAAGCGCCGTCCAAACCTATTTCTTCGGCGGCAATGGCCAAATCGATGGACTGCAACAACGTATCGCTTGCCGTACGGGTGTTATACGCTGGATGATTGGACCAATGTCCAAACGATAAAAATCCTATTTTCTTCATAAAACATTACAAAGGTAAGATTATTATCGCTTTGTTATTCATCCCATACCCTGCCTGGTCTCGCGCTCATGCCGGCACTAACCTCGGCTTTTCGCGGTCCCAAAAGCGGTGCTGTGCGATTGCTGCTTTAAATTGTTTTGATAACATCGCTACATCCTTATCTATGACAATTCCTTCTCGCATGACCGTCTCAGGGTTATTATCCTCTGGAAGCTTATGGGCAAAATAGGTGGCGTCAAGTACTTGTTGGGCAGCAGCGTCCACGGCAATGGCCTTGCAATGTTTGAATGCCTCATTCAAAAAATGGATGGCATTTGGTTCGCCTTCAATCGCAGCCGCACTATTCACTCCTCCGGGCACATATACCGCATCATATAGTACAGAAGCGGCTGTAAGAAAGCTATGATTTACGGCTATTGCAACACCACTTTCGGACAGCACAAAACCTTGCCGTGGCGCAATAACTTCCACGACAGCCCCATCAGTCTCCATATCGGCCTTTACTGTATTCAACGATACGTCATTTACGCCGTCCGCGACCAACATCGCAATCTTACGTGTTGCAATCGTGTCTTTACGGGTATTCGCCATGCTTAAGGCTTCCGATTTTACGAGTGAGGAGTCAGCGGCGATAGGCTGATATTCAGCGGGATCAGCGTCCGCGGGTACGCTGTGATTAAGTGAACGCCCTCCGTCCTTAGGCACAGACAATCGGAGTGCATAAGCAACGGCAGCTGCCAACGCTCGATCTATATGCCAGAGAATACCGATCATCCTTTCGCGTACCTCAACGGTTTTAACCTTACCCAATTCGAAGCTAAATGCGTCAATCAAATGATTCTTTTCCGGCTCGGATTGACTATGGTAAAATAGCCTTGCTTGACTAAAATGATCGAAGAAACTTTTGCTTCTCGCCCTGATTTTATGGCCGTCTACGCGTTCGGGATAGGAAGTAAAACCTCCCTCTGCAGCTGGTGCCTGCGCCGGATAACCCTCATCCAAGCTATTTGGGTCATAACTGCCCTTTCCTTTATTGATCATTTGCCGCATGTACCCATCTCGTTGGTTATTATGCACTTTCGTAAGAGGCCGATTGATGGGAATTTCCTGAAAATTGGGGCCGCCCAATCGAATCAATTGCGTATCGGTGTAGGAAAACAGTCGGCCTTGTAAAAGCGGGTCGTTGGTAAAGTCAATACCGGGTACAACATGCCCCACATGGAATGCTACCTGTTCTGTTTCGGCGAAAAAGTTATCCGGATTACGATTCAACGTTAGCCTTCCCACACGCTGTACGGGTACCAATTCCTCAGGGATAATTTTGGTCGGATCAAGTAGGTCAAACTCAAACCGATGCTCTTCTGCTTCGGGAACTACCTGTATTCCTAACTCCCATTCGGGGAATGCACCGCTTTCAATAGCATCCCAAAGATCTCGCCGATGGAAATCCGGATCTTTCCCTGAAATATTCTGTGCCTCGTCCCACGCCACCGAATGCACGCCTAAAAGCGGCTTCCAATGGAACTTCACAAAATTTGATTCTCCACGTTCATTCACAAAACGAAAGGTATGGACACCAAACCCTTCCATCATCCGATAGCTACGCGGTATCGCACGATCGCTCATCAACCACATGATCATGTGTGCCGACTCGGGCATGAGAGATATAAAATCCCAAAACGTATCGTGCGCCGATGCTGCTTGTGGTATCTCGTTGTCTGGCTCAGGCTTTACTGCATGGACCAAATCGGGAAATTTCAAGGCATCCTGGATAAAAAAAACAGGCATATTATTACCCACCAAGTCAAAATTACCCTGGCGGGTATAGAATTTTACGGCGAAGCCTCGCACGTCTCTGGCGAGGTCCGTGGATCCGCGCGAGCCGGCTACTGTTGAAAAGCGGACAAACACTGGCGTCTCTAATTCAGGATCCTGGAGAAAATCTGCTTTGGTGAGGTGTGCCAGCGACTTATAGACCTTGAAAACACCATGCGCCCCGGATCCACGGGCATGCACCACCCGCTCCGGAATTCGCTCATGATCAAAATGCGTAATCTTCTCACGCAGGATGAAATCTTCTAGCAGGGATGCTCCCCGCACGCCGGATTTCAGTGAATCCTGATCATTGTTTATCCGCACGCCGTGATTGGTGGTCATGAACTGACCATCCGATGATTCACGGTTAGATTGCAGCTCGTCCGTTTTTGCATTGCTTGGCTGCATTTTTTTTGCAGCGGGCTGCATGGGCTTTTCGGTGCCCGCAACCGGTTTTGCTTTCTTAGCCATAATCGTTTAGTAGTTAACTCCGGAAAAACGGTTTATGCCTTTACCGCACTGAGGATTTTACCCGCCATTTCAGAAAGCAGCACATCTGTATGCTGCTCTTCCTTCAATGTCTCCTGAAAGAGCGACGCCACGGCTTTAAAGCCCAATTTGTCTGCCAATTGGTACGCGCCTATATAACTGGCTATCTCGTAATGCTCGACCTTCTGAGCAGCGAAGATTATACCAAGATCTCGGGTTTGTGTACCGGAGGGTGTAGTTTCAATAATTGTCTCGCCTTCTTTGGCCAGCCCTTCCATCGCATCGCACTTTTTGGCAATAGCTTTTTCGCCCAGCAACTCAAATATTTTTTCCAGTCTGCTGACTTGCAAGACGGTCTCAGCCCTATGTTTGTCAATCGCATTTTTCAATGCCTTGGATGAAGCCGATGCAGCCATCTTGGGAAGTACCATTAGCAGGTGGTTTTCCGCCCAATATAAATCACGTACGGTGTCCAGAAACAACCTATATAACGGGGCGTCGGTTTGAAGGCCGGGAGGCAACGATTCGGTAGATGTCTGAGCTTTTTTCTGATTTTTCATATTATACTATTTTATAATGGGTATTTTGCTCTACGGCTAATAGATTAACAATACGCTAACCTATTTGTTTCGTACTTTTCGCTTTCGAGTCACACCGGTTGAAGCACCAAACTTTATGGCGCTTTAATGGTTAAGTCTAGCAACAGCAGGATTGTAATTCGAAAATATTGCCAAATGTATCAGCAAATGGAAGATATAAACAACTACACCATTCCAGCAGCAAGACAGGGAAATACAGCGGTAATCAAGGAACTTGCAGAACGGGGTGCGGATATCAACGTCCGAAATGAACAAGGCTACACACCTTTGATTCTTGCTTGCTATCACGGCCATTATGAAGCCGCCCATTTGCTGCTAGAATTAGGTGCGGACGCGAATGCCAGAGACCTGGGTGGTAACACTGCTTTGATGGGTGTATCGTTTAAAGGCTACGCGGATTTGGCGGAATTGCTCATTCAGCACGGCGCTGATCTCAATATACAGCATGCCAACGGTGGTTCTGCACTGATGTTTGCCGTTATGTTTGGCAGGAATTCAGTAGCAAAACTGCTTCTGGAACATGGTGCGGATCCGACTCTTCGCGACATACGGGGGTTGACAGCCCTTGATCATTCCGTCCAACAGGGCAATGCCGAAGCAGAGGTTCTTATTGGATCATTTTTAAAACAGGCTTCACAAACAAATGCATATAAGTCTATCCGTTATCCAAACATTGTTCATAGGAAACCTGACTGACCGATCCGCCACTGGCAGCCCTTATTAACTGGTCATCATGACTTACGAAAATATAATTGGCATTGCCGCGGGGACGTTTACTTCAGCAGCAATGTTACCGCAACTAATAAAGGTCCTAAAGACAAGGGAAACGGCAGATCTGTCTGTTGTCACAATCATTGTATTGATAACCGGCGTCGGTTTATGGGTTTACTACGGGATCCTTCAAAAGGAAATGCCAATTATTCTTTCAAACTCGTTTTCGGTACTTGTAAATTCAATACTCCTTATATGTTGGTTTCTCTTCCGAAAGCAGGAATCATGAGCGAAATCTTAACAAGCGATTAACTAACTCAACTACGGTATTTCAGCGCTAATTGCTAATTTAGCAGAACGCTGCCTCCCTCTCGTCAATGGGCAGGGTGTAGGGTCTACGTTTAGCTTAGAGGTAATGAACAGCCATGCAAATTCTTCGAACACCATTTCACAACTCGTAGGCGATATATATCTCAAAGAGTCGCGCACCGTCTTTGCTACGCTAATCCGCTTGCTCGGAGATTTTGACCTTGCCGAAGATGCTATGCAGGATGCCTTCAAAACAGCTCTTGAACAATGGAATGAAAAGAGCATTCCTATGAATCCAAGAGCCTGGCTGATTTCTACCGGTCGTTTTAAAGCAATCGATCGCATGCGGCGCCAATCAAAATTCGACCCGTTACTGATATGGCACGTTCAGGAAATAAAAGCTGAGGACATCGATCCAACCTTGCAGATTGATAAAAAAATTAAAGATGATGTGCTCCGGCTGATTTTCACCTGCTGCCATACTGCGCTGCCGCTTGACGCACGGACAGCCCTGACTTTACGTGAAGTTTGTGATCTAACCACGGAGGAAATCGCAAGGGCATTTCTTGTGAAACCATCTGCCGTGTCCCAGCGAATTGTGCGCGCGAAGGCAAAAATCCGAGAAGCGAAGATACCGTTTGAAGTCCCTCTAGGACATCAGTTGCCCGACCGGATTGGGGCTGTACTCCAGGTGATTTATCTAGTATTCAACGAAGGCTATCATGCCTCGTCAGGCACATCGGCAACCCGTATAGACCTTTCAAGTGAAGCCATCCGGCTGGGGCGCCTGCTGCATGATTTGCTGCCTGACCCGGAGGTTACCGGATTGCTTAGCCTCATGCTGCTACATGAATCCCGCCGTCCAGCTCGTACCACGTCGTCAGGAGATATTATTCTTTTGCAGGACCAAAATCGCTCGCTCTGGGATCGGGACTTGATTGCCGAGGGATTGTCGCTGGTAAAACGGGCATTTTCATCAAAACGGCCAGGACCTTATACCCTGCAAGCAGCCATCGCAGCTCTACATGCCGAAGCAAAACATCCCGATTCTACAGACTGGGAACAGATCGGCGCGTTGTATAGCCTATTACTGCGCATAAACCCGTCTCCTATTATCGAACTAAACCGTGCAGTCGCCATCGCCATGCACAAAGGAGCCGAGGCAGGGCTGCGACAGATCGATTCGATTCTGGGACGCGGAGAGTTAAACGACTATCATTTAGCACATTCAGCACGGGCGGAATTATGCCAGAAGGTAGGGCGCATGGCGGAAGCCAAAGCGTCCTGGGAACGTGCTCTTGCTCTTGCGAAACAGGTCCCTGAGCGACGTTTTATCGAACGAAAACTTCATGAACTAAAAACCTGATCTTTCTTTTCGTAAAAATTCTATATGGTTGTCGATTTTGCCGTCTGCCATTCGACTAACTTGTGAAACAATAAAAAATATTTGACATGGCAAAAAACAAAACAATCACTCGGAAAGAAAACGGAAGCGCGAAAATATCGCGGGTTCGGGTTGAAAGCTTTTCGATTTCGCTCGACGGCTACGGAGCGGGACTAGATCAAAGTGTTGATAATCCGCTTGGTATTGGAGGGGAAGAGTTACATAACTGGTTTCTTCCTACACAGACATTCCAAACAATGCATCGTTCCTTCGACCCCCGTGCCGGGCAAGGACAAGCGGATGGTACGACTGGACTCGACGATGACTTCGCGCAACGGGGCTTCAGGAATATCGGCGCCTGGATTATCGGTCGGAACATGTTCGGGCCGATCCGTGGGGCTTGGCCGGATATGAACTGGAAGGGCTGGTGGGGATCGAATCCGCCTTATCACGTTCCAGTTTATGTGCTGACCCACCACGCACGTCCTCCTTTAGAGATGGAAGGTGGAACGACCTTTTATTTTGTCACCGAGGGCATTCATGAAGCGCTTGCCAAAGCCAAAGAAGCAGCTAATGGCAAAGATATCCGGATCGGGGGTGGAGTAAGCATCATCCGACAGTATCTTCGCGAACGACTGATCGACGAATTGCATATTGCCATTACACCTACCGTATTAGGTCGAGGCGAACGGCTGTTCGACGGCATTGACCTACGCGACACCGGTTACGAATGTGTGCAATTCCAGGCAACGGAGAAGGCAACCCATGTTATTCTTCGACTCAAAAAAATTTAAATTCATTAAACTCAATTAAAAAGAATTGTTATGAAATACATTTGTCTAGGCTATATGAATGAAGAAGTTTGGAAAACCTTATCTGAAAGCGAGCGGAATACGTTTGTGGACGAGTGTTTTGCTTATGACGACGAACTTCGGAAAAATGGTCATTTCGCAGGTGGAGAAGGTTTACAGGATATCCGGAATGCCATTACGCTACGGTGGAGCAACCACGAGGTTGCGGTAACCGATGGCCCTTTCGCCGAAACCAAGGAGCAAATCGGCGGGATTATGATACTTGAGGCTTCAGATCTTACTCATGCCATCCGCTTACTGTCGGCACACCCATCGCTTCGGCTCGGACGTGGTGGCAGTAGCTGGGAAATCCGGCCTGCGGCCGACATGACGACTCTCATCGATGAAAGTAGGCGGCGAAGTGAGGGACAAGAACGCACTTAATTTATCTATTAGTCATTACCCGATAGGTGGGGTCATCGATGATATTGACATCGATGACCTTTTCGGCATTTTTCAACAACTGCCTACAATCTTGACTTAGGTGACGCAAGTGAAGCTTTTTCCCTTGTCGGTGATATTTCTCAGTTATTTTATTAAGCGCCTCAATAGCCGACATATCCACAACTCTGCTTTCCTTGAAATCAATGATGACTTCGTTAGGGTCATCGAAAACATCAAATTTTTCAATAAATGCAGCTGCGGAGCCAAAAAAAAGCGGACCATAGATCTCGTAGTGTTTTACGCCTTGGTCGTCTATAAATTTTCGGGCACGGATACGTTTGGCACTTTCCCAAGCGAACACCAAAGCCGATATGACAACACCGATCAAAACCGCCAAAGCCAAATTGTGTAGAAGTACCGTTATTACAGCAACCAGTATACCGACAAAAATATCATGGCGTGGCATTTTATTGATGATCCTGAAACTTACCCATTCAAACGTTCCGATAGCCACCATCATCATCACACCAACTAGCGCAGCCATCGGTATTTGCTCAATTACCGGGCCGGCTACCAAAATGATCGCCAGTATAGTGAGCGCGCCGATAATTGCGGAAAGTCTGGTTCGCGCTCCGGCACCAATATTGACCAGCGTTTGAGCTACCATGGCACAACCGCCCATCCCACCGAAAAAGCCATTGGTTATGTTTGCAATACCCTGGGCGGCTGCCTCACGGTTCGACCGACCCTTTGTATTGGTTATTTCATCGACCATGTTTAATGTTAACAGCGACTCAATTAACCCTACCCCTGCCATGATCAATGCATAGGGAAAAATTAGTTGCAGCGTCTCCAAGGTAAACGGAATTTCAGGAATGCGAAACTTAGGTAGCGAACCGCTTACCGACGCAATATCAACTACTTTTTTGGTTTCTATATCGAAGAAATATACGACACCGAAAACAATCAATATGGCTACCAGCGAAGCCGGAACCGCTTTGGTGATCTTCGGCAATAAAACCACTATGGCTATAGTCAATGCAGTCAGTCCAGCCATCGCATACAGCGCAGAACCCTGCATCCAACCGTCAACCCCATTTTCTGATATTTTAAATTGTGCTACCTGCGCCATGAAAATAATGACAGCAAGCCCATTCAGAAAACCATACATAACGGGCTGGGGTATCAACCGAACAAATTTAGCGAGTTTAAATACCCCCACTAACAATTGGAGAATACCTCCTAAAATAACTGCTCCAAAGAGATACTCCACGCCGTGGGTAGCTGCCAACGCTATAAGCACAACGACCGTTGCTCCGGCACCACCGGAAACCATACCGGGACGTCCGCCCAGAATGGAAGTCACCAACCCCATTAAAAAAGCAGCGTAGAGGCCGGTCAGGGGAGAAAGCCCAGCCAATATCGCGAATGAAAGCGATTCTGGTATCATTGTCATGGCAACGGTCAAACCGGCTAAAATTTCATTTTTATAATTTATGGTTTGTTTAAAATCAAACAGGTTGAAAATCTTCTGCATCTATATCAAACTAAACTATACAATCTAACGGATCCGATAGGACATCGGAAACAACTAGCGGCCGATATCAATGACGTGGGGAACAGTGCTCAACCTTCGAGGAAGGTAGGTCATCCGGAGGCGCAAAAGTATCATTTCACCACAGCTTTAGCAAGTCGTCCAGAAGAAAACAGCGGAAGGATTAGTTGATATCCTGGTAAAGCACTCAACCGGCAGCAACCAATCCACGGCCGGTAACTAACGACGATGTACATATCGACTGATAACCCGTTGATCTCTACAAATATTTTCTGATCACATCTTCCCAAATATCATAACCGCCTGGGCTTAAATGCAGATTATCGGACACAAATATCCCTGATTTCAGTTCGCCTTGCTCATCCAGCATCGAATGAAAGATATCTACAAAGTGAATTGAACAACCTACTTTTTCAACATACGCTTTTATACTTTCATTTAGCTTAACAATGTCTGCAGAATACGCTTCGAGTTTAATGCTCGGCTTTACTGATATAATACACAGCGTCGTAAAGGGCAGTGTTTGTTTAATTTGCCGATGGATCTTTTCGATGGTTTCCATAATTTCCGGCACCGATTTCCCTTGCACCAAATCATTTTCTCCAGCGTAAAGAAAGATTTTAGATGGACGATATGGCAATACTATATCTTTTGAATAGTGAAGGATTTCAGCGAAGGTGCTTCCACCAAATCCTCTACGTATTACCGTATATTCACTTAACCGTTGTTCCAAATCATGCCATCGACCGATAGACGAACTGCCGATAAAAAGCACGCTGCCTTTTTTCGGAAAGGAAACGCTGTCTTGCCGAAGGAAAGCGCCGATTGCGTCATCGTACCGATTTAGCTTTTCCTGCGCCTTTAGGGGCGCAATTTGTGAAAGCTGGATAAGAGCTAAGGCTAAAAGCGACGATACGATTAATTTCAAATTCATGGCGAACCAAAGTTGCTTAATCAAGTTACGAGTACCCCTCCCCAACAAACACGCACTAAAACCGCAATAATAACGCTAAATAACTAAAAAAAGAAACCGGCCGATAAAAAAAGCGACTTTCCGTCAACCCATATCTGTATGTTGGTCTCGATACGTTTCCAGCCACCTGTTCCCCCGTAAAGTTGCATCTTGTTCGTACGATTTAAGATAGTGTGTAGCAGGGAAAAACCAAGCGGAATACACACTAGGTATGGCCACCTTAAAAAGGTAATATAAAATGCCCCATTCTTGTTGTTGTAGAAAATGACCGTACTCGTGTGCAAATGCTTTCAAATCAAAACCTCTCCTGGCCCAGGAGACCGAAATGTAAATTACTCCCCCCAGTTGGTATGCTGCATGAGGAGCAACCATGTTTGTCGAGAATCGGATTCCCGGAAAAAACACCTTCATCCCATTTTTCCCATGAAACGTTGTACCTCCCATACCAGCTTCGAGAAACCCTCCGGTGATCGGAAGCACGTTGCACTGCTTTTTAAATCCCCACCACTTAAACTTTTTCATCTGGTTAAATTCATGCAGGTTTTCCTTTTAAATAAAACAAAATTACGTTTAATCTTTTGCGCTTAATAACTTGCACAAAAAAAGTAAATTTGAGATTAAAGGTATTTTGAATGAAAGGTTCGCCTCAATAGTTTTTTATGCTATTTGACATCCAGAAAACGTCGTTGACAGAAATACAGGAACTGCGCAATTTGTTTCTCGCAGAAACCTCGTTTAAATTTGTCTATCACAAATGTCATGGGGCCGGGTGGGCAGACAATTATCTTTTCCTCATGAATAGATCGCCAATCGGTTATGGGGCTTTATGGGGGAAAAATAATCGGGCGGATAGGGATACGGTTTTCGAATTTTACCTTCTTCAACCGTTCCGGAAATTCGCCCATGCAGTTTTTCTGGAATTTGTTAGAGCCTCGGAAGCCACCTACATCAATTGCCAAAGCAATGATACCTTTTTGACGGGAATTCTCTTTGAGCACGCGACTAATATATATGCAGAAGCCATTTTATTTGAAGACAGCTTTAAAACAGCATTCGAAATTCCCAATACTATTTTCAAAAAGAATAAAAATCAGCACGACAGCAATTCCGACTACTTGTTGGAGCAAAACGGTCAGATAGTGGCCAGCGGAGGCCACGTATGGAACTATAACTTCCCATATATAGACATATATTATGAGGTAAAAGAAAAATACCGCCGACAAGGTTTGGGAAGCCTAATTACGCAGGAACTAAAAAAAGAAGCTTACCGCATGGGGAGAATTCCTTCCGCGCGCTGTAACATAAAAAACATCGCTTCAAAAGCCACACTTCTAAAAGCGGGCATGCGCGTGTGCGGCCATATATTACTTGGCGAGATTCAGACTTCATCCGGCGCCTAGTCTTGATACATGTATGCCTGTTTAGGACGCGGTCTTTTTCACAAGGGAAATGTCAAGATTTATTAAATTGCGCGGATATGAAATACGTAACTACCCTTTATCAAATCGGAAACAATACTGGAATAGAAATCAGTGAAAAGCAACCAGAAGAGCTTGGAGGTGGAACAGAAGTGCTGTAGGGAAAATCGGAGGTAAATTTCTGGTCAGTCTGAGCGCCGAGAACAGGAAGAAGGCAAATGTAAAAAGGAAAAAGAAAGCGATTGCCGAATCCATTTTGACTGCTAAACCGAAGAGACTCGGCAAGGAGAATAGCCAAAGCCATAGATTAAAATAGGCTGATAAACCAATTGATTAAACAAATAAAGCGGAAGATTATAGGCTCCGCTGGCATTATTTAGAAATTGAAATGCAAGAGATATACGTAACAGACAAGACATTCGAAAAAAACGATTTCACGCAAAATTCGTTAACAACCGGAGAATACGAAAACTGCATTTTCAGAAACTGCAACTTCGCGAACGATGACTTTTCGACTTCCAAATTCATCGAGTGCTCGTTCGACGGCTGCAATCTGAGTCTGTGCGCGCTGAATAAAACGGCTTTGAGGGAAGTAAGCTTCAAAGATTGCAAAATGCTTGGCTTGCGCTTTGACCATTGCCAGGATTTTGGGCTTTCCTTTTCATTTGACGGATGCCAACTGAACCATTGCTCGTTTTATCGGACTAAAATTAAGAATACGGTTTTTAGAAATTCCCAATTGCGGGAGACTGATTTCACGGACAGTGATCTTACAAACGTCATTTTCGATAATTGTGATCTGGCAAAGGCATTGTTTGACCATACCATCCTTGAAAGGGCAGATTTGAGAACATCGTTTAACTACTCCATCGATCCGACAGCAAACCGGATCAAGAAGGCAAAATTCTCAATCGCAGGTGTAGTCGGGCTGCTAGACAGATACGATATCGATATTGAATTCTAGGCAGGTTGAATTGCGCGAATGACAAATCCGCATATCTTGAACTCATGACGTTGATTTTTAGTTGCCCTATCGGCGGTTATCCCGTCGCGGGAGGACTAAACCAAGAAGCCCTTGCGAAATCAAGGGCTTCTTAGTCGGGATGGCGGGATTCGAACCCACGACCTCCAGCACCCCATGCTGGCGCGATACCTGGCTACGCTACATCCCGATTAGGGGTGCAAACTTAGATAAAATAGTAATGATATGCAAATAGCAAAACAGAATATAATTTCAATTTATTAATCCACCTACATCACCCATTTTTATCACCTATATATTTATAGAATGCATCGCGATACGTATCACCCACAGGGATGACCTTATCTTCTATGAAAATGCGGCCCCGCTCGATACTGGCTATCTTATCAAGCGCCACGATGTAGGAACGATGGACTCGCACAAAGCGATTGCCGGGCAGGATATCCTCCATCTTTTTCATATTCTGGAGCGTAACAATTCGTTCCCCAGCCGTATAAATGGATATGTAGTCTTTCAATCCTTCGATATATAGAATATCATCAATATCCACGCGTTGGATTTTATGCTCAGTTTTAACGAAAATAAAGTCGACAGCATCACTTTGTTTCGTGACCGTAAGCAGTGGTGTCTTAGGCGTCTTACTATTTAGTACTTTTTGGATTGACCGATAAAAACGGTCAAAGGCGATGGGTTTTAATAGGTAGTCCACAACGTTGAGTTCATACCCATCCAATGCATATTGAGGATAGGCTGTGGTGAGAATGACATCACATTTGCCATTGATAATTTTCAGAAATTGGATACCCGTCAACTCGGGCATCTGTACATCCAAAAACACCAAATCCGCCTCACCATTCTGAACCATGGTAAGAGCTTCAATGGCATTTGTGGTACTCGCTATGAGCGATAACTCAGGCACTTTAGCCACGTAATCCGCCAAGATATCTAGTGCCAGTGGTTCGTCATCTACGGTTATACATCGTACCATGTGTATCTCTTTTGAGGACTATAAATATAAAAAAAGTTCACTACTGTAATAATTTTCCGATTCAACGATATTGATTGTATGTCTATTGGGATATCCCAATTGAAGTCTACGCTTTAAATTGGTGAGTCCCACGCCGCGTGTTTGATCCTTATTGAGTTGATTCTTGGCGTTTTCTGCTTTGAAGTGCAATCGGCCGTTATGTACCTTGATATCAATGCGAATTGGCCTATTGGCATCGGTAGATACGCCGTGCTTAAATGCATTTTCAAGAAAGGAGATTAGCAACAGTGGCATGATACGATGATCCGTTTCGTCGGTATCAACATGAAAATCCACATACATTTTTTCCTTAAACCGCAACTTTTGCAGGTCTATGTAATTATGCAGATAATTTATCTCGTCGGCTAATAGTACGGTGTCTTCATTGCTTTCGTAAAGCATGTACCGCATGATTTCGGACAGCTTGAGGATGGCTTCCGGGGTTTTTTCCGATTTCTGGTAGGCTAACGAGTAGATATTATTCAACGAATTGAATAAGAAATGTGGATTGATCTGAGATTTGAGAAAAGCGAGTTCTGCATTAAGTTTCTCGTTTTCCAGGCTTTTCCGATGCTCACGGCTCTTAAAATTGGAAGAAATGACATACACAGCGGTACTTAACAACATAAAAAACAACCCCGTGATCAGTGCCGCAACCGTATATTGCAAGGGAGTAAGAACTTTCTCTTTATTTTCTGCATCTCGGTATTGCAAGATGATATCTTGATAATAAGATGCAATACCGTACTTTATGGAAATCGAGACTACCAAAACAACCAACATGTAAATGACCGCACGCCAATATCTATTTTCGCCGATAAGAAGCGGATTAACTAAAAAATAATGCACATAAAAAATGACGATATTCAATGCACCATATACCAAAATGAGAATGGACGCGTCAGCCGGGCGCTCCCGCACATTGACGAGATATAATACGGCGAGTAAAACCACCCACACAAGGACATGAACCGAAACGGCCTTATTCTTAGACATAATATTGCAAATATACATGTAGCAATGAATATACCCCATGTAGATAGACGAACTCCTTGCTCACATCGGCCAATGCCTTCGTACGGCAGACGAATTGGAAAATCCCGTTGGTCTACAAAATCTGCCGATTGGTCTAAAAGTTTTTTATCGTAGACAACGAATAGGTTTCTTTGTAACGTGCATTCGGAACCAGAGCGAGCGAAGAACTACAAAGCAGCAAGAAAATGAAAAAGTTTATCAGCAACGTCTCACCCTTTTTGTTACTGGTGATTCCGTTTTTTGTAATCCTGTTATGGGTGACTGGCCAGACGGGAAAAGAAGTCATTGAAGAGCGTATCCAGTTAAATGCCTCCTTTATCTCACTGCCTGATGCGGGGGTTTTTAAGGTATTGTTATGGCGATAGTCACGCAACTTGATTACCTTTGCCTCCATGCAACGCCCACTTTTGTCTCTGCACAGCATATTGGAAGCATTGGAAATCGATGCAGCATGTCTATCGCTACTGGAACACACGTCTGAGTATCACGATTTCATACATGCCGACACACCCGAATCGATTTATAGAGCTATTCGGACCATCGGTAGCATTCTGGACACCCCGCAGCGGGCCGATCAACTAGCAGAAAATCTTGAAGAGCGTATCAACATCATTTCCCATAAGCTGAAATTTATCGCTGACGAGAACAAACCCAAAGTTACTTTTTTCCGTGATGTTTCACCGACAGTCATGGCGGAGGATGGGTACCTGGCTAACCTGGTTCAGATAGCGGGTGGCATTCATCAAACCGGCGTTTCAGCGGAAGAATCAAATCCGGATCTGCTAATCATCTTTAACGAAAAACCCATATCCCAATTGTTGACCGACTTACCCCGGGCGCTTTCTAGTTGGTCTCAGACCGACGCAGTGGCTAACAACCGTATCTATATCATTCATCATCCCGGTTACCTGCAACAGCCAAGTGCACGGGTTGCTGATGATACCGAAATACTCGCTGAAATTTTCTATCCGAAATATTTTGTTTTCGGTCGCAATGAAGATGTCTGGATGAATTTTGAATGGCAGTAAAATCAAAACGTGCTCAATAGATAGTTTTTAAATCCTTCATACTCCTTACCCAAATCGACCACTTCCTTTTTACGTCCCTGTAGCATCGTTACCTGCGAAGGAATAGCAATTTGTGCAGCGATTTCTTTAGGAAATACCTCCGGAAATTTACAGGGATGTGCAGTGGATAAAAATACCGTTGCAACGCTGCCATTCTGTTGCTTACGGTAGGCTTCAGCCGCCAGCCAAGCGATCGCAGTATGTGGACAGGCGATATAGCCATACCGATCATACAGTGCTTGTATGCCGTCACGGGTATCTGCATCCGTAAACGTGAAGGAAGAAACGGCTCGCTGCAATGCAACTAAATCATGTCCGAATAGATCCATGATACGCACCCAATTGCTGGGGTTCCCCACATCCATCGCATTAGCCAATGTCTGTACGGAAGGGCGGGGTTCATACCGTCCGCTGTCAAGGAACCGCGGAACGGTATCATTAGCATTGGTAGCTGCCACAAAACGCCTCACCGGCAGTCCCATTTTGAAAGCCAACAGCCCGGCTCCGATATTACCGAAGTTGCCACTTGGAACCGAAAACACAACGTCTCTGATACCCTGCGCCAACAACTGTGCATATGCATGGAAATAGTAGAATGTTTGTGGAATGAGCCGGGCGATATTGATGGAATTGGCAGAAGTAAGGCGAAACACCGATTGTAATTCTTGGTCATTAAAGGCCTTTTTTACCAAGGCCTGACAGTCATCAAAGGTTCCGTCTATCTCAATAGCCCGTATATTTTGCCCATTGGTCGTTAACTGCAGTTCCTGTATCGGACTCACCTTTCCCTTAGGATACAAGATGGTGACACGGGTACCCGGGACGCCCAAAAAACCAAGCGCTACCGCCCCGCCCGTATCGCCCGACGTGGCGACCAACACATCCAGCACACGACTGTCTTCGGTAGACAAATGTGCCATTATTCTACTCATAAACCGTGCTCCAAAGTCTTTGAATGCCAGCGATGGGCCATGGAACAGCTCTAACACGGCCAATCCACTGTCCAATGGACGCACCGGTGCGTTAAAGTCGATCGCATCCTCAACGATCCGCCGCAGATCAGCTTCGGGAATGTCGTCGGCTATCAACGCTTTGGCAACCGTAAATGCAATTTCCTGCAAGGAATACCGATGGAGGTTCTGGATAAAATAAGTGTCCAATACGGGTACGGCTTCAGGCATATACAATCCGTTATCGGCTGGCAAGCTATTGAATACAGCTTCCTTAAATGGGACACGTAACTTATTGTTGTTTGTACTGTAAAATTGCATCTTAGGTCTTATTTTTTGATTTCTTTTGGTCCTTCGGTATTAATTCCCGAAACGTATCCGTTGCTCTCGATACCTCGTTCGCTCAAATGCGCTTGTATTACATTCGTAATCGAAGTGGCTTGATCGCGATTTTGTGTAAAAGCAAATACCGAAGGGCCAGATCCTGAAATACCGAAACTCAGCGCTCCAGCCTCCATGGCTAACCGGCGCATCTCGTGGAATTCGGGAATAAGGATGGCGCGTGTCGGTTCGATAAGCACATCATGCATACTGCGCCCTATGAGTTCGTAATCGGCTGTAAAAAGCCCGGCTACCAGTCCTGCTATATTCCCCCATTGTGTGACAGCGTCCTTGAGCGCTACTTTCGTACGGATCATCTGTCGGGCGTCGCGCGTAGGTACATCCACATGCGGGAATACCACCGAAGCGTGCAATGCCGACGGTGCCGGAAGTGCAATTACATCCAACGGGGCATACCCACGGATCAAGGTAATTCCCCCAAGCAATGCTGGAGCAACATTGTCTGCGTGGCCATGACCACATGCCAGCGCTTCACCCTGCACCGCAAAAGGTAACAATTCCCTTTTCGAAAGAGGATTACCCAACAAGGTATTAACCGCAAACAAGCCTGCTACGGTACTTGCAGCACTCGAACCCAAACCACTACCAATAGGCATATGTTTGTGTAATTCAATTTCCAACCCGATGTCTGTTTTGCCAATATGCTGAAGGAAAGTCAGCACACAGGCGCTCACGGTGTTTTTTTCCGTCTCTCGAGGGAGTCTTCCGTCGTCTCCTGTAATGCCTACCAATCGGACTCCCGGTTGGTCCACCCGCCGCATGTATACTTCATCCCCCGGTTCTTCTATGGCAAAACCCAAGATATCGAACCCGCAAACCATGTTGGCTACCGTAGCGGGGGCAAACACGTGTACACTGTTTCGATCTGCGGAACTAAATTCAGCCATCTTTGTTGTTTTGTAAACTATTGACATTAATATTTCATTTTTAGCCTCGGAAATTTCATTGCCTGTTGCGCTAGGCGTGGGAATGCGGTTTCCCCTAACTGTTACTTCATTAGGCCCCTACATTGACTAAATCGGCGAACACACCAGCGGCCGTCACCTCCGCTCCTGCTCCTGGCCCTTTTACAACCAACGGGCGTTCCTTATAACGTTCTGTGGTAAAAGAGATGATGTTGTCGCTACCTGAAAGTGCAAAAAATGGATGGGCTTGGTCAACCATCTCCAACGCGATGGATACTTGCCCGTCTTCCAACTTCCCGATGTAACGGAGTACCTTATTACATTGGATCGCGTCCGACTTCAATTCATTGAAATAGTCATTTGCGGCTTCCAGCTCGCGGTAGAAATCGTCGACGGAAGCTGCGTGAATGCAAGCATCCGGCAATATACCTCCCAACTTAACATCCTCTGGCTCAATTACGTGCCCAGCATCTCTCGCTAATATCAGCATCTTACGCATGAAATCAGTACCTTTTAGATCATCGCGAGGATCTGGTTCTGTATAGCCGAGTTGTTGGGCAGTTTTTACCACGTCGTGAAAGGAAGCCTCTCCATTGAAATTGTTGAAAATGTAAGAAATTGTGCCAGACAAAATGGCCTCAATACGCACAATACGGTCGCCACTTAGCATCAAATCCCTTAGTACACGAACAATAGGTAAACCCGCCCCGACATTGGTCTCGTAAAAAAAGTCGACCCCATGCTGCCTAGCCGTATCTTTGAGCGACTTATATTGACTATAGCGCCCTGAATTGGCGATCTTATTGCACGTAACAATAGAAATATTGGCACGGAATATATCTTCGTAGTAAATAATGGGCTGACTACTGGCTGTATTGTCGATAAACACACAATTAGGAAGATTCATCCTTTTCATCCGGCCTACGAAGGTTTCCAGGTCTGCTTGCTCACCGTGCTGCTGCAACTGTTCTTTCCAGTCTTGTAATGCAATACCTCCGGCGTCAAGCAGCATTTTGCGTGAATTGCTGATTCCCACTACTTTTATCTCAATGTCGTTGTGATCCAAAAGAAATCCGTATTGGTCCTGTATCTGTTGAAACAAGGTTGACCCTATATTTCCGGTTCCCACGTTGAAAACGTGCAAGGTTTTATTCAATTGAGCAAAAAAAGCATCGTGCACAGCGTTCAGCGCTTTGGATAAATCGGATTTTGCAATGATAACAGAAATATTGTATTCCGATGATCCCTGCGCTATTGCACGCACATTAATACCATTCCTCCCCAAGGCATGGAATAACCGACCCGACATACCGGGTGTTTGTTTCATGTTCTCACCCACAATTGCTACAATGGATAAATGATCTTCGATTTCGGGTTCCAGCAATTTATTGGCTTGAAGTTCCAGCTCGAATTCGTTCTCAATCAACGTTTTTGCCCGCACCGCTTCTGCGGGATGCACGGCAAACGTAATACTATGCTCTGAAGAGGATTGAGTGATTAGCACTACATTGATCTGTTCGCGCGCCAATAGGGTAAACAACCGCCCGCTGAAACCAGCCTTACCGACCATGCCGCTTCCAGTCAGATTGATCACGCTGATATCGGAAATAGAAGAAATTCCTTTGATCGGTAACGACGTCCTACCACTTTCATGCTGGATGACCGTGCCTGCAAAAGACGGATTAAAGGTGTTGCGGATAACAATGGGAATCTTCTTAAGAAACGCAGGTATCATCGTAGGCGGATAGATAACCTTCGCGCCGAAATAAGACAGCTCCATCGCTTCCGTATATGAAAGAACGGGCAATGAAAACGCCTTTTTAACAATGCGGGGGTCGGCCGTGAGCATACCATCTACATCGGTCCAAATTTCGATCGCATCCGCACCCACGGCCGCGCCGATAATGGCAGCGGTATAATCACTCCCTCCCCTGCCTAAAGTGGTAACCCTACCTCGTTCATTTGCGGCAATGAACCCAGTTACAAACAACAACTTATCACGGTTTGAAACCATAAATGCTTGTATCAACTGTTCCGATAGAAGCTGGTTAACGTGTGCACTTCCGAAGTGACTATCGGTCCGAATCAATTGGGTTGCATCTACGAAGCGAGCTTGAGGAAATTCTTGTTCAGCGATTTTACTAACCAGAAATGCCGAACAGCGCTCACCGTAACTCAAAATCAAATCTTTGCTTTGTAGACTTAGTTCGCGTAGATTGAATATACCCTGCAACAGATCCTCCAATTCATTGAAATAGATCTTCAATCGGGTAAATACCGGGTTTTGGTATTTTACGGCTAACAGCTGCTTCACTACAGAAAAGTGACGAGCTTCGATTTCTTTAAGTCCTTCAGTGAAGTTCTTTCCATCGGCAGCCTCCACCGCAAGCTGCGTTAATAAATTAGTGACCCCACCCATTGCAGATAAGACTACCACCGGATTTTCCCCACACTCATGGGATTCTTTAACGATTCCCAGTACCGACCGAATGCTTTCGGCAGATCCTACAGACGTACCACCAAATTTTAATATCCTCATTTTAACGTGACTGGATTGAAACTAAAAGCGCCTTCCTGTTTTCGAGGAAGGCGCTTTATGATTTTTATCGTTTACGATTACAACATAAATTACTTCCTCCGCGCATTAACCCCGGTGGTAATTATTGTTGTAATTGTTGTATATTTTTTCACTTCTTTGAGATTTCCGCGACAAAGAAAAGTGTTTATTTTGAATTTAACAAGGGAAAAGCTTTTTTTTATGATTCCTTCATTTCTTGCAAATCTTAAAACAATTTGAATTTTCGTATTTTTTTCCTTGCACTAATAAGTTTTTTAATCTAGCTTTGCGAACCAACAGATACATTACATAAATGTTCTGGTAAACGATCAGCGTCCACATGTTGAACAAAATGGCAGTTTAATGAAAAAAAAGACATTAGTAGCTATGCTATTTGCTTGTGTATTTACTGTATCGCAAGCACAAACACCAGCCACAGAGTCAGCCACTAATCCTTCTGATCCGGACAATTTAGCCAAAGATTACTTTTCTCAAATAATGGGAGTAGCGGCTTCGGCCACATCCAACACCAAACTGTACCAGTTTATTTATGAATGGATCGGAACCCCTTATCGGTTAGGGGGAAAAACCAAAAAAGGGGTTGATTGTTCAAAGTTTGCCTACGAACTTTATGATAAAGTTTTCAACACGACGCTGGGACACAACAGCCGCAATATTTACACGCAAGTTGATCCAATAAAAAAAGATCAGTTGAGACCCGGCGACCTGGTGTTTTTCAAAATCAGGAGCCGAAATATTACACATGTAGGTGTATACATTGGTGACGATAAATTCGCTCATGCATCTTCAAGTCGAGGTGTAATGATCAGTGATTTAAATGAAGCCTATTGGAAGCGTTATTACTATAACGGTGGCCGAATGCTAACTGCGGCTACACAATCGGAAGAAGAAAACGGTTCCGAGCCTCCGATAAACTAACCTGACAAGGCTCGCTAAATTGTATAAATCAGACTGTCAATCCGATCTGTTTCTTTTCGACTTATCCCTGGAGTTCTATTTGAATGCACGGTGGATAATTCATATTTTTACCCGGCCATTTTATTGAAAGCTCTATGTCCGCGAAAAAAGTTTTAATCCTCAACCAAGAACAGATACAAAAAAAAACAATGCGTATAGCGTATCAGTTACTTGAAGACAACTTCGAAGAAGAATCGGTTGTGCTAGTGGGAATTGCAGACCGAGGTTATGTATTCGCGAGGCGGCTGAAAGAAGTGCTTGAAAACATTTCATCCCTCGATGTTCAACTGATCAAAGTGATATTAGACAAAACCAGCAGCACCTTAGAAGCCCAAACAGACACTCCAATAGAACAAGCGGCAAACAAGGTCGTTATTCTTATAGATGACGTACTAAATAGCGGTCGAACCTTGGCATATGGCATGGGCGTCTTCTTCAATGTCCCTCTCAAAAAGATGCGAACAGCTGTATTAATAGACCGGAGCCATCACAAATTCCCTATTTTCAGCGATTTCTCGGGATTGAAGCTTTCCACCATCCTTAAGGAGCATGTGACGGTAAATCTTCATGAATGTGATGGAGGAGAAGATGCGGCCTGGCTTTTGTAAGACGCGATCACTGAACACTCACACTGATAAACTGATCAATCGACTTCGATTTTTAAAATCATCCCCGGTTTGATTTGGTTACTTTTTAATCCGTTTACCGCCTTAATCTCCGATACATTGGCCGTGCGATGCTGCTTCGCTATCTCGGATAATGTATCCCCCTTTCTTACTCGGTAAGTGACATACGAAGGCGAAGACCCTTGTTTGCCCGAATTGCCTATCGACGATTCCAATGTTCTGGAGCGGACGCTCAGCTTTTGTCCCGGCACAATTACATTTCGCTTAATATCATTCCATGCGCGCAGGTCTTGCACCGTCACATGATATCGCTGAGCGATAGTCCCCAACGTTTCACCCTTTCGCACACGGTGCGTAATGACCTGATGTTCTTGCTCCACCACGGTATTGGAAGCAAGGAGTATATTAGGTGAATCTGTATTCGTATGATTGAGTGCTGCGTACAAAGCCGAATAGGCTTCTGGAGGTACCTGAGGCAATACCAGTCTCTTGGGAGATTCGGGGCTACCATTTACGACTGCACGCTTATAGGCTGGGTTTAACGACTTGACAAGGTCCTCGTTGACACCTAGAGCTTGGGCCACGCCACTGAAAGGCACATACTTTTGCACCCAAACCGTTTCGGTCGTATCCACGGCATTTTCAGACACAGCAGGTATGATACCGTGCTCTTCGTGATATCCAAGCATATACGTCATCGCAATAAACGCGGGAACATAGTTTCGTGTTTCACGGGGTAGATATGAGCTGATCGCCCAATAATCCGGTTCACTGAGGCCAGATCGCTGAATCGCTCGGAGAACGTTACCTTTGCCACAATTATAAGAAGCAATGGCTAATAGCCAATCCCCAAACTCACTATAGGCGTCCAGTAAGTAAGCCGCTGCGGCGTAACTAGCTGCTACGGGATCCTTCCTTTCGTCGATATAACTATCTATCGTCAGGTTATACATTCGAGCAGTCGTAAACATGAATTGCCACAAACCCGTTGCCCCGACCCGGGAAATAGCGTGGGGGTTTAATGCAGACTCTACAATTGACAAATATTTAATTTCTTCGGGCACCCCGGCTTCCGCAAATATACGTTCGTAAATCGGAAAATAATATCGCCCAAGCCCCATCATGTTTGAAAGGTACCGCTTATAGCGGTCCGTACTATATACGTCAATATAACTCTGGACCTGCGCATTGTAGGTCAAGGGCACCGTCCGTTGTAAATAGGCCAGTCGCCCTTCTATTGTGGCCGGCACGAACTCAAAAATTTGCGAAATCTCCTGTTCATCGAGATCGACGAAATCGATGTGATCCGCAATTAAATCGAGTTGCGTGCTAATATCACTATTGGTGCTGCTTCTTGCAGAGCTATCGGCTGATAGCGAATCGAGCGGGAAAGTGGTTTTCGAAAATGCCAAGTGTACACAAAAAACACTACTTACGGCCACTGCCGAAATTCCTTTTAACTTCATGTTACGTCTAGTCGGTATTATGCCATAAACCTTCCGAAGGCATTATATGGCCTTATCACTAACAATTAAATTGCCATTGGTTAAGTATATCCTTATGATGGAAAAACGCGCACGTTGGTTTTTTATTGTGCAGCGACGGATAAAAGTACATCGAATAAATAAAAAACTTTACACCGAACAGCCATTCGGTATAAAGCTTTTCATAATTTGGGTACGAGCTTTATTGTTTATTCTCTTCCAATTCTTCTTTGGGAGTTTCTTTTTGCCCTTCTTTGAATTCCCGGATACCGCGTCCCATCCCACGCATTAATTCGGGGATTTTACGGCCCCCAAACAACAAAAGAAGCGCTAAAACAATCAAAATAATTTCCTGCGCACCGAGAAATAACAACACTGAATCTAACATAATCGTTGTTTTAAAATTACTACCTTCACCTGTTCATCACAGGTAATTTCACAAATGTACGGATAATATTTTTTATTTATCCAATTATTTAGCCAACCAAGGCTCGGGGTTTATAGGAGCGGAACCTTCCCAAATTTCTAAATGCACTTCAGAAGTCCCATCATTGGGGTCTACCAAAGCAGTGCCTAAGGTTTGTCCTCTTTGTATCGTTTGTCCACGCTTGACAACCGGATTGCTAAGGTTGGTATATACCGAAAAATACTTGCCGTGCTGCACGATTATGGAAATATTTCCCTGCATATTTAAGACGGTGTGTACTGTACCGTCAAAGATGGCCAGCACGGGTGCATTGTTATTCGTCCTAATATTAATCCCGTCATTCTGCACAGTGACGTTTCTTCCGATTGTATGTCTCCCAAATCCCTGTGTGATAAATCCTTGCTGCACAGGCCATGGTAACCGACCTCGGTTGCCTGCAAAATCAGCCGAAAGCTTGGCTGCCGCCGGCGTATTCGCCAAAACCTCAGAATCGCTTTTACGGACAGCAGGCTTTTCCGCCTCAATTTCCTTCACGGTTTTTCCCGTGCGCTGCGCTTCTAGGGCTAATGCTGCTTGCCGAGCTTCTTCTTCCAATCTTCGCTGCTCTTCAATCTCACGCTGGATGGCTGTCCGGATAGCCCGCGCTAAACGCTCATCTTCCTGCTGCTTTTTCTGCAACTCCTGCTTAAATTGCTTTTCCTGTTGGGTAAGGGCTTGAAGCACTTTTGATTCCGCGCCTTGTTCTTTGGCAATGGCGTTCCGTTCCTCCTGTTGATCCGCGAGTAAAGTCGCCTGTTCCTTTTTGCTTGCTTCTAATTGAGCTACTTTGAGCGCAATGGCTTTCTGCGTTTCTTCTATTTCTTTTGCCCGATGTTTCCGCGATTCGTTGAACTGTTGAAGATATTTTACGCGCTTAAAGGCCTGATTAAAATCCTTTGAAGCAAAAATAAACATCATTTTGTTATATGCATTTCGATTGCGAAAGGCAAACATGATCATGCTTTCGTAATCTTTACGTAATTTCGCTAACTGATCACGAAGATTTTGAATCGTCTTGTTGTGAGAAGCAATCTGGTTGTTGATTAGGCTGATTTCCTTATTAATCGTGCTGATTTTCTGCTCACGCAGGCGCAGCTGCGTGTTGAGGGCATTCACCTGCTTAAGAGATAGGCTACGGTCGCTGGAAGTGCTTTTAAGGCTTTGATTAAGCAATTCAATTTCTCGATTTAAGCGTTCACGTTGCTTTTTGAGTTCAGTACTGCTTTGGGCATGACATATCGTTAGCGCCAGACAACATGTAAGTATGCTTAAAATTACCTTAATAAACTTCATTAATAAATGTGTTATCTATCTCTCTCAATGAGCCACTTAGTTGTCTGCGAAAGTAATAAAACTACCTCGATATTCATAGCACGTAGGCGTTATTGGATTTCTTTGTACTTCGCCGGTATATTAAAAGGCATATCCAATGTGTCATCATAGACTACACGGCTATAGCGCATTTCAGATTGCAACTTAAGCACTTCCGAAATAATGGAAATTTTCACTTGACTCGGAAAGGCCCGTCCTGCGAGAGACTGATAATCTTCATAGGACGCTTCCATCCGCTGGTCGCGAATTAGATCGTTCAATACGGTGAACGTCGGACGGTAGCTACTATTCAATTGTGTCGAATACTGTAAATCATTGTGGTGACCGCGCAACGAATATCCTTGCCCATTATCCCAAATTTCCAAATCTCTCCTAAACGCTTCGTGAATCACATTCCCAATCAACAACTGCTGTAAGCTAAAAAAATTGAGTTTCTCGTTTGTAAAATGATATAGATAAGCAAAGGGTTTGTCAAGATATGTTGCTTGCAAGCGGTTGATAAGTTTGATAGTATCCGGCGTAATTAACACCCGACCCACCTCAATTCCCATGAGCGCCGTCATCGAAATCCAGATTGCCTTGTCCCGCTCGATGCGTACGTTGGCTGTCACATCATAATTCTCGCGGTTAATCGTAATTTTACTTTTCGCCCGCCCGCTAAACGTAGTAAAATGGAGCTGATGCGTTTTCACTTGCTGGATGACTTGCTCACGCTCTGAACGCGATACTTTTTTTTCGCCTGCACCCGCAGACACCATTGATTTTTTAGACGAACAGGAAAACACCAACCCGACCAGCATTCCGACAATAACCGTCCTAATCAATAAATTGCCTCGCATCAATCTTTTTTGATAACTTATCAATATCCTTGCCAACCGATTCGGAGATGGCTCTTGCCTTTTTCCATTGCGCAACGGCGTTATTTGTATCACCTAGCTTAGCGAGAATATCACCATGATGCTCAAGCAAGGTATCCGAAACCTTGTCGGAGTTTTTAATGGCTTTTTGAATCCATTTTAAGGCCTCCTCGTATTTCCCCTGCTGAAAGAATACCCAGGCATAGGTATCTTGATAAGAAGGATAATTTGGCATAAGTTCGTTTGATTTTTTAGACATTTCCGCCGCAAGCTCCAATTTTTCCTTTCGTATTGCCAGATAATATGCGTAATTATTCAGTGCATATGCGTTCGTGCTGTCTAAGGCAATCGCCTCTTCATAAGCCACGTCCGATTCTGCGTGCATATCCAAGGCATTGTATAGGTCACCAAGATTACTATACAATTGCGTGAGTAAAGGAGTATGTTCTTCATTCGCAACATTTAAGGCTCCTTCTAAATAAACGCGTGCCTCCGAATATTTCCTGTTTCCTAAAAAACCATGGCCCGTAAAGAACAGGAGCAATGGATGATTAGGGAACAATTTCAAAGACTCCTTTCCGTGCAACTCAACATCGTTGTATTTGGCCATTTGAAGCTCTACCTGCAAAAGTTGCTGCCAAATGTTCTCGATATATTGGTTAATATCCAGTGCTTCCAAATAGGCTTGCCTCGCCGATTCCAGCTGTTGCAATTGCATGTAAACATCACCTTTTACTGCATGTGCCTTTGCTTCTTTGGGATAAGTCTCCGCAAGCAAGTCCGCCAATCTGGTCAACGACTCCGGCGCCATGGGGCGATTTCGATTGGCAACGGCTGTATACAGTATCCCGGCTTTAGCATCAATATCAAGATCGGTTCGAATAAACGCCTGTCGAAGAAAATCGTACGCCTGCTTTTGCCTGTTCATGGCTAAGTAGGTATCCGATTTACTCAATAAAATAAGGGGCTCGTCCGGATACAATGCAGAGGCTTCATCCAACAACGTGATGGCTCGTTTACTTTCGTTAACTTTTGTGTACAGCTCAGCCAGCAGAATATACCCTTTAGCGTCCGCGGGCCTCCGCGATACAAGCGTTTCCAACTCCCCGATCGCAGACTTTATGTCGTTTTGCGCCAGATAAATCTGGGACTTCGTAAAATATTGCTCGTCGGTCTCTCCGAATCTCCGAGAGATCGTATCATAAGTAGCCAATGAAGCTTGGTATTGCTTATCCAAATATAGCACATAAGCTTTTTCCTGGTAATTAGATCTCTTCTTCGGATCAACCCGTATCAACCCATCAAAAACGCTTGGCATCGCCTTAATATTCCCGGTCTTCTTATAAATATCCAACAGGATGGACCAATACCACTCATTATCGGGATCAATACCGACGGCTCGCTTTGCCGCCTGTTCGGCTTCGGTATAATCCTCCCTTTCTAAATAGATTCGCGCTAATTCAAAGTGCGCAGCGTCGTTATCAGGTTGCAACAACACTAGCTTGTCAAAGGTCTTTTCCGCAGCGGCAAGCTGCCCGGCAGACTTTTGCTGTATGCCACTGAAATACAGTTCTTTAATCAACAAACTATCTCCAGCTGTCAAAATTCTAGGTGCGGTTACAACCTGTTGGGCAACAGCAACATGTCCCATAATTAATAGCCAGATGAACGCCATAAGCTGCCGAAAAAAAAACACATCTCCTATTACTTGCCCCATAGCTTTGAAAAATCAATTTTATTATTGTACCTTTGCAGTCCCTTAAACGAGGGGATAAATATATTTATTAATTATTTCAAAACAAAGCAAGTGAATACGTTAAGTTACAAAACTGTCTCTGCCAACAAAAGCACCGTCAGCAAGGAGTGGATTGTTGTTGACGCTGAGGGCGAGATCCTGGGGCGCTTGTCATCTCAGATTGCCAAGGTAATCCGGGGAAAACACAAGCCTTCGTATACCCCACACGTAGACTGCGGCGATAACGTGATCGTGATCAATGCAGACAAAGTTAGGCTCACTGGTAATAAACTGGAAGAAAAGGTGTACCAACGGTATACCGGCTATCCGGGTGGCCAGCGTTTCGAGTCTCCAAAACAGTTGTTGGCCAAACACCCGACGCGCATCGTGGAAAAAGCGGTACGTGGAATGTTGCCAAAGAATCGTTTGGGGCGCGCATTGTTCAAGAACCTATATGTCTATGCAGGCAACGAACATCCACATGCAGCACAGAATCCAAAAACTGTTAAATTCTAAGGAGCAAAGAAATGTCAACAACTAACACTTCAGGAAGAAGAAAAACCGCGGTTGCCCGTATCTATTTATCTGCGGGTAGCGGCAACATCACCGTAAACGGTAAAGATTATAAAGAGTATTTCCCAACATTGCCATTGCAGTACATCGTAACCCAGAGCACAGAAGTAGCTGGCGCTGTAGGTAACTACGACGTAAAAGTTAACGTGGCCGGAGGAGGTATCAAAGGACAAGCTGAAGCGGTTCGTCTGGCGATAGCGAAAGCACTGATAGAGCTCGATCCGGAAGTAAAATCTGCACTTAGGGCTAAAGGATTGGTAACACGCGACGACCGCATGGTGGAGCGTAAGAAACCCGGACGCCGTAAAGCGCGCAGAAGATTCCAATTCAGTAAACGTTAATTTTTAAGGAGAACAAAAATGGCAAGAACAACATATCAAGAATTGCTGGATGCAGGTGTACACTTCGGCCACCTTACCCGCAAGTGGGATCCGAAAATGGCCAAGTACATTTTCATGGAACGCAACGGCATCCACATCATCGATTTAAATAAAACCCTTACTAAACTCGAAGAAGCCGCGTCGGCTATCAAACAAGTGGTTAAGTCGGGAAGAAAAGTATTATTTGTAGCCACCAAAAAACAAGCAAAGGACATCGTGGCAGCGCAGGCCAAAGCGGTAAATATGCCTTTTGTAACTGAGCGTTGGCTGGGCGGCATGCTTACGAACTTTGCTACGGTGCGTAAGTCAATCAAGAAGATGGCCAACATCGACAAGATGACGAAAGATGGTACCTACTCAGTTCTATCGAAAAAAGAGAAATTGATGATTCAACGTGAGCGCGTTAAATTGGAAAACCTTTTGGGCGGTATTGCCGACCTGAATCGGTTACCTGCTGCTTTATTCATCATCGACGTAAAAAAAGAGCACATTGCGGTGAGCGAAGCGCTGAAATTGAATATTCCGACCTTCGCGATGGTGGATACTAACTCTGATCCCACCAACATTGATTTTCCCATTCCATCTAACGATGATGCGACCAAGTCCATCAGCCTTATTACGGAGATTATCGGGAAAGCCATCCAGGAAGGGCTAGAAGAGCGCAAACGTGACAAAGAAGAAGAAGCTGAACGAGAAGCGGCCGCTGCAAAGGCACGAATAGATAGCGGTGAAGAGCCAGAAGCTGCGGCAGAAGAAACAAAGGCCGATGCAGATGCTTCCGGAAAACGCCCGCGCAAAACCAAGACGGAGGCCGAAGTAACGGCTGAAGCAGACGATAATCAAGACGGAGAATAATTACGTTTTAGAAGCCGGATGGTAAACAAGAGGTTTCGGAATGATTATCTTTCCGTGAACCGATAGCCATCCGGCTTTTTTATCGCTAGATTGCATACTTCAAAAACTTAATGGTAAACTACAAAACAAGGAAATAAAATGTCCACAGTACAAATTTCAGCATCAGATGTGAACAAGCTCCGCCAACAAACGGGTGCGGGCATGATGGATTGCAAAAAAGCGTTGATTGAAGCTAACGGCGATTTCGAAGCTGCGATCGACTATTTACGGAAAAAAGGTGCTAAAGTGGCTGCGAGCCGCCAAGACAGAGATTCAAATGAAGGCGTCGTTATCGCAAAGACAACTTCAGATGGTAAAAAAGGCGTGATTATCGAGCTAAATTGCGAAACAGACTTTGTGGCAAAAAATGCAGATTTTATCGCATTTGGCGAAAGCGTAGCGGATGTTGCCGTTTCCCAAGCGCCTACATCGCTTGAAGCGCTAAAGCTGTTGGAGATAAACGGGGTGAAAATCGCCGATTTATTGCTTGATCAAACCGGCAAAATTGGAGAAAAAATAGACGTATCTAAATATGAAACCGTTGAAGCAGAGAAAGTCGTCGCCTACATACACGGCAATTATCGGCTTGGCGTACTAGTAGGACTCACTCAAGCAGTTGATGGTGCCGACGATGCAGGTAAAGACGTAGCCATGCAGATTGCTGCGATGAATCCGGTAGCGATTGATAAGGCCGATGTGGATGCTCGCACCATTGAACGCGAGCTGGAAATAGCGAAGGAGCAAATTCGGGCAGAGGGTAAACCGGAAGAAATGGTAGAAAAAATTGCACAAGGCAAACTCAATAAATTCTACAAAGAATCTACGTTGTTGAATCAAGAGTTTGTAAAAGATTCATCCAAAAACATTGCTCAGTTCTTAGATAGCGTTTCTAAAGGACTGACTGTTACCGTATTCAAAAGAGTGCAACTGGGGGCTTAGTTACCATCGGCTCGTTTACTTTTCTCCGAAGTTCTGTTAGCTCTAAAAACAACCCCAAACCTTCTCAAATGAGATTTGAGAAGGTTTGGGGTATCCCCTCCCCACTTCCATTTCTCTTCCCTTGGCTACTGCGTTTGTTCTAAGTTAGTCTTATCGCACGACAATTGATTATCAAGAGTCATCCCTTGAATTAAATATTAATTATTGTTGCGTTTTTAACGATAAAGTTTAGTAACTTGGAATCTTGGAAATGGGGAATTCAACAGCCTTAATAGCAAATGTTTACATGACACATTTACTGCCATTTACAAAAAAAGTATTTCCCAAGATTAAATTCGCTTGATATGGAAACGAAGATTTCAGTTTTATATGTGGACGATGAGGAAAACAATTTAATTTCTTTTAAAGCCACTTTCCGTCTGAAATACACAGTTTATACTGCATTAAGTGGCAATCAAGCGTTGCAACTTATTAAAGAAAAACCGATCGACGTCATCATCACCGACCAACGGATGCCCCAGATGACGGGGGTCGAATTACTGGAGGAAGTCATCAAAATCAATCCAGATCCAATGCGGATTTTACTCACCGGCTATGCAGATATGGGTGCAGTTGTGGATGCAGTAAACAAAGGGAAAATATTCCACTATTTAAGCAAACCTTGGAGCGAAGAAGAATTAAGCAGCACAATCCAACGAGCTTACGAAATCTATGCGGATCGTAAAAAAATAGCGGAATCCTTTTCTCAGCTTGAGGTTACCAATGAACAATTGGAATTTTTACTTCGGCAGAAACTGCTTTCCTAAACACGTTACATCAACTTATCACCTATTTATTGGGTATTACTACTGTAAATGTGGTTCCTTCTCCTTCAACAGAATCCACCTTTATTTCACCCCTAAGTTTAATCAACGCGCTTTTGACATTGTAGAGGCCGAAACCGGTACCCTCTGCTTGGTCACTTCCGCGAAAGAATAACTTAAATATGTCCTCAATATCCTTCGCAGCGATTCCAATCCCCGTATCACTAACCTGTATAAGTGCCTTGCCTCTTTCCACAACAACAGACAATTCTACCAATTTCCTAACATGATCCTTCTTTTGATATTTAAACGCATTGGATAACAAATTGTGTAAAATCAGTTTCAATGCTGTTTCGTCACTCTTAAACTCTTCCTTTTGATGACTCCTGATCCGGAACTCTACATTGTTACTTTGGGTATAAATACTATAAAAGTCCTGGAAATACGCAAATAATCCCTCGAAGTCGATTTCAGAGAAAGTGAGTTCACCCCGCTTCAATAAATAGTAATCGTGAAGGCTATTGATATAGGAATTAAGTTTCAATACCGAACTCTCCATAAGCGCTAAAATTTCATGAATACGTTCGGCTGAATCGTACTCCAATGCCAATTTAATGGCAGACAATACACCTGTCAAAGGATCACGCAGGTCGTGGCTAACGCTATAAGCAAATTTATCGAGTTCATCGTACGCCTTTTGGAGTTCCTCGTTCCGGATATCCAACATGGAATTGGCAATATAGAATTTGTTAGCCTCTTCGATAGACGAAATGATCTCTTCCTCCACCCAGGGTTTGCGTACAAATCGAAATATATGTCCTTTGTTGACCGCATCTACTATTGTTTCCATATCAGCATATGCGGTCAATAGTATGCGTACCGGTCTCGGAAATTGGCGCTTTATGTCGTTCAAAAAATCAATTCCCGTTTCTCCAGGCATCCTTTGGTCGCAGAAGATAACCTGGATATTGGGATTCGATTGTAATATCTTACGTGCCTCATCTGTATTGATAGCGGTGTATATGGGATACCGATACCTGAACGTAGCCTTAAAGCTAATCAGGTTGTTGGCCTCATCATCAATATATAGTATTTCCGGCGACTTATGCATAAAAATAAAGGAAACTTATACGGCCAATGTAAATCCAAAACAAAATTAAACATAAAATAATTCATCTGAACAGCGCTTACCCAATTTGTTGCATAAGAGGTATCATTAAAACGAACTTCGTTCCCTGGCCCGTTTGCGATTCAACTTTAATTTCACCTTTATGCTTTTTTATTGTATTATACACGATAGACATACCCAAGCCTGTCCCCTCCCCGACTTCTTTGGTTGTAAAAAATGGTTCAAATATCTTGTCTTTTATATCATCGGGTATTCCCATACCATTGTCTTGGATGGATATAGAAACGGTGTCTCCCGTTACAGCCGTACGAATCTCCAAAATTCCTCCGGTACTTCCATCAAACTTTTTATTGATTGCGTAGATCGCGTTGGTAATGATATTCAGAAATACCTGATTTAATTTACCGGGATAACATTCTACCAATGGCACCTCGGCATATTGCTTATTCACGTGTATTCCGTCACGTATGACACTATTGAGAATCACCAACGTGGAGTCCAATCCTTCATTGATGTCGGCAAATTTCAGCGAATCCTCGTCAACTCTTGAAAAAATACGTAAACTCTTTACAATTTCCGCAGTTCTGTTAGCCCCCTCATGCATCCCTCTGAGCAAAAAGTCAATTTCTGTTTTCAGATATTCAATATCTTGCTCTTCCCTATACCTGTTTATTTGGTGTTCCTTTTCCTCGACTGGCAGATCCGATAGGGCTACGCGTTGAATAGCGTCCATGGCATCCCAAACAATGCGGATATCCCGCTTCAAAGGCCCAACGTTAGAAGTGACAAAATTAATCGGGTTATTGATTTCGTGAGCAACACCCGCAGTAAGTTGTCCTAACGATGCCATTTTTTCCGCTTCGATCAATTGAGCTTGTGTCTCTTTCAAATGGTCCAATGTCATTTGGAGTGACTCATTGGATTCTTTTAATGCATGGGTTCGCTCTTCCACGCGTTGCTCAAGTACCATGTTCTGCTCCCGAATCAGCTTCTCATTCTCCTTAGAGATCAACAGCGCCTGTGTTTGAGACTCTTCCTTTTCTTTTTTATAGGTATTGATCTTATCTGCAAGGGCAAATGAAAGTAATGCGGCTTCTAATCCTGAACCGATTAAGATTGAATTATTGGTGAAAATATTAAAAGATAGAACACCCACATCCTTCAATATATAAATCATCACACCACTTAAAAAAAAGAACCAGGAAACAATCAAAAATAAGGCCGGCCGGTATCCTTGGCTGAAAATATAGCCGCCGCATACTAAAATAGTAATGGATACTAATGAGGCATTGATTTGTAATACCTGCTGCGCGAGAATGTAATTTCCACTGACGCTTATGAAGATCCCAATTAGATATATAACTACAAGGGCCAATAGCACATATAAAAACTTGGGTGCATTCTGACGTATGTTCAGAAAGTTTACGACAAAAGGTATAGCGAATATACCCGACATCGCAATTGATAAATTTACCGATTGCCGTATTAACCATTCATTGTTAGGCCATAGGAAAAGGGTGGAATATCCTTTCAAGCACGCTTGGGCGAGCCCCACCATTAAAATATAAATCACATAATATAGGTAATTCTTGTCCTTAACGGAAAAATACAGAAAAGAATTATAAAAGAACATTACCAAGATAATACCTGCGTAAATGCCGAAATATAAGAAATCGAAACTGACCGATTTCATTATATGACTTCGGTCATTCACGTAAAATGGCAAATCCAGTACATTGTGGCTCCAAACCTGTAAATAAACCACGCTGCTTTGGGTCAAAACCGGTAAATCAAATATCGGATATTGGGTTTTGTAAGACGAAAACTCACCCACTTTTTCTATGCTAAACCGCTGTGAGCCGTAACTATCGCCCTCTTTACTATATAGAATTACCTTCGTGAGCGTTCCGTTGAATATCTTCAATATATCAGACGGATGAACAGACTTGGACAACTCGATTTTAATCCAGTAAACCGCGCTACTTAAACCCAGGTTCAATCTTCTACCAGAAACGGATTCAAACTTTTGGTTCGTAATTTCATCGATCGTAAGCCGTCCGCTTGAGTCAACTAAATACGATAATCTAAATTTCGGTTCATTAGATAAGCCTTGGCCCTCGGCTCGCAAACCAGACAAAATAAGCACGATAGCCAAGAGCAAAAAAGCCTTCATTTCAAAAAATATTTAACGGATAGCCGGCCTTTTGGCCCCATGATTTCAGTCGTTTGTTGTGGAGTTTCACGAACATTAAAAATGTGATTTCGATCCACCTCGGTAGCATTGGGCAAATTCGTTAAATCATCGATTTTCATAGCCGTAGCCACCAGTCCTAATTTTGGGTAATTGAAAAAACCGTTTTTCCCGAGATTCCGTTCAATCTCAAATCCGGCGTTTTCGCACATTTCCACCGTTACGGGTGCGGCTAAAGCATATAATACGTTAACCTGTAAACGATGGGCTAAAGCTATAGCAGCTCTCAGTAAAAAAAAACTCACGCCCATTCCGGCAATTTCACGAGAATTCCATAAACCGCAAGCTTCCGCTATCCGGCCGTGTTGATTATTTACAATATCTACTATCCGGGCGTCCACCTTTCCCACCGCGTCGACGATCGGCAAATTGAAATCAGTGTCCGCTATTTGCAACCGCACACCACCCAAAACAGTCCTATCGTAAGGAGATTCGGCAACAATCACATACGTGTTCTTATGTTCCGTCCATATCGCGTTATTGGATGTTATCATCGTTATACCGTATACCTCTAACACCTTGCGATGCCCCTCGATGAACTTTCTGCATGTTTCTGGTTCTTCAACAGCTTGCAGTGACCTAAAAGACAAAGAATTCATCAACTACCGTGCGATTTAGAAGAATAAAAAAATTGATCAGTATCCAATCTAAGTGACTTAATTTCGGGAGGATCTCCGTAAAACAGCCGAAAAAGAAAAACCGATTCGTCAGAATTCGTATTTTGAAAAATGCCATCAAATTCACTTTTCAATTCCCCAAATCGCTTTTGAATCCAATCTGGCATATCCACCGCGTCCTTTCCATGTATCACTCTTGCGAAATGCAATACAGACGCCAATACCGGTTGCATCGATAACCTATTTTTTGTCGCACTTAGCCAAATCCGTTCCACCGCTTTCCCCGCTTCAATCAGAATGGCCCGATCAAATTTTGGAATTACAACAAGTCCAATCGCCGATGCAGTTTTCATTAAATCTCCCGTCATATTTTCCAAAGCGCGGCCCAATCCCCATTCCGCAACTAACTTTACCGCAATAGGGTCCCTCGCCACTCGAAAACCTATCGCGTCTTTGGGGCTTAACTCCAGGGTCTGGATATCAAGCCCGTCCTTCGTTTCTAAAGCTTCGCGCTGCGTCCATCTAAGTTCTTTTTCGAATAACTCATAGTGCCCCTGAGGAATAAAAAGACGCAATTTTTCGGCTTCACCCGCAATTGCAGCAAGATGTTGTATCTGTTCATTTCCGGTAACAATTTTCAATCTTATATTATCGAAATGTCTAACCGCATGTTGGAGATTTCCTATTATATCGCCGGATAATTTATCCCCATTTCCTTTTCGTCGGCTTGTACAGCGAATGTTAAGAAAATGAGAAAGTTCATCTTTTTCGACCGGTGAATATATGAAGGAAAATACAGCGATTAACCTAGAGCAATCATCTAACGGAAACAAACTTTCCACCACACGGATTCCCAGTTCATTGGCCTTTAATTGTAAATTCTCTATTGCGGTCCCAAATGTTATGTAAGAGGCCATATTTTGAAAGTCACCAAACGACTCCGACCGCTCAATATCATGAAAAAGGTAAAACCTTTTTCCATCATGATACCATTTCCACGGTTGATTATTCCCCGGTGATGGCGCCGCCCCTACCGCTGAAACAAGCTCCCTTATTTCGTCATCCGTAATGATGTCAGCATGTTCAACTATGGGAGGAACACGTGAGGCCGCTGCTGCCATCTCGTCCAAAGAAAGAGACCTTTCCGTGTATTTAAATGTTAAATTTGGTTTTACCTGATCACCAATTAATTCATCCAAATCGATAAAATACCTTCCTGACTGGTTGAACTGACCTAATAACACACGCCTACATACATCAGCCGCCATTCCGCCGCCAAAAGCAACAGCACTGGCAAGCTGCGGCCAGGTAGAAATGGTTTGACCAATCTCAATAGCAGATGCTTTTAATCGGGGAGACATGGTTTCGATTCCCACGATAGGCAATATGTAGGGAAGCTTTTCTTCCATGGTTTTTGCCCGCTGTACATTTGACAAATCCAAATGTTCCACAAACCCATGCAAGATAGGGCGTTCCGGTTCCAAATCGAAACGTTCGATATCGACCGTCCCGCGATCACTGGCTTCCATCAATACTGGGATGCCATATTTTTTCGCAGCCAATCGACAGTTAATTTTGACGTCGACACCGTCGCATTCGTCTATTAATAAATCTAATTTGCCGTCTTGTAAAAGAAAATCCTCTAAATTCCGGTCAGTAATGCCTTCGTGATAACAGGTAACTTTCAAAAATGGGTCAATTTCGGCAATCTCTCTCGCCACAATTACCGTTTTCTTTAATCCCATATTATGCAGCCCGCTTCTTAGTCTATTTAAATTCGTGATCTCCAGCTCATCAAAATCCGCGATTCTGAGCTCTCCAAATCCCCTTTCCATACAGAGTGTCAGTGAAACTGATTGCCCCACGGACAACCCTATAACCCCAATCCGCTTTGTCATTAACAACGCTTGCTCATCCTGCGTAATCTTATAGCGATTACGGCTCGTCCTCATATGAATAAATTCATCTTCATCCAATAGATGGACCAAGGTCTCGCTCCAGGGATAGTAAACCCAAACGCCGTATTCTTTCTTCGGGATTCCAGCTAGGTGCTTAGCCGTTAATGAACGAATTTCATCGTCACTTAGCGTAAATTTAGGATGATAAGACTTTATTAATTCCGTTAATTGTTGATCGATGGAATCAAATATTCGGATGTAAGGTTTTCGGTCTAACAGCCTGATAAGCCCTTGACTGTCATCGATATTACCCAGCCTGAAGAATAGGGGCGTCACAACATCGCTATCAGACGGCTGCCCAGCCGACAACCGATTCACAAGGTCAAGCGTTGAATCATTTGCTGTCATACATGTTCAATTAGGATGATAATAGGTTTGCAAAATTTTCTTTCCATAATCTCCATAAAAACAATGGGATTCTAACCCATTGAGTGCATAAAGTTAAATAAATAACCTTTTAGTTCAAATCTTTCACAGCAAATTCAAGCATAACTAAAACCAACGGACGCCTATGCTTCCACAATACATTTACCACTTCAACCAACCGTTTGCTTTATTTTCTGACTAATGCCTATTTCGCCTTCAATTATATGATTTATAAATCGGTTATTTAAGAACTTCTCATAAAAAAAGAGGCGTACCAGAATTAATACCGGATACGCCTTCTTTTTACTCGTAGCGGGGAGCAGGATCGAACTGCCGACCTTAGGGTTATGAATCCTACGCTCTAACCATCTGAGCTACCCCGCCAAAAATTTAGTTTGCAAATATAGTTTATTTTACTTTTCTTTAGAAAAAAAGTTAACAAAGTACATAAAAGACGGATTACACGCATATTATCACGATTAGCATGGCAGAAAAAATCAAATTCCATTTGGAATACGAAATCAAGTCGTCACCGAAAATCCTATTTTCCTTCCTGCATGAACCCAATGCATTGGCACAATGGTTTGCCGATGATGTGGTTTATAAGGACGGTATGTATGAATTTAGCTGGGACGATGAACAGCATCATGCCAAGCTGATTAGCGTTAAGGAGAATAAATTGGTAAAATACAAATGGTTGGATGATGAACCGTATTATTTCGAAATGGAAATTGTGCAAGACGAGCTGACCAACGATGTGGCTTTGGCTATCACCGATTTTGCCTGGGAAGACAATCTCGATGATCGCAAATTGATCTGGAATAACCAAATAGAATACCTGCAAAGTGTAATCGGTGCCTAAAAAACCTTATCTTTGTATATTGGTTTTTGTGGTGATTACTGATGAAAAAAATCCATCTTCTTATCCTTAAGTCATTCATCAGGCCGTTCATCGTCACGTTTCTAATCGTGATGTTTGTCTTGCTTATGTTATTCCTTTTCAAATACATTGATGATTTGATTGGAAAGGGATTCGAATGGTATGTTATCTTACAATTATTGGGCTATCAATCTGCCGTGCAAATATCCATGGCAATGCCGCTTTCCATGCTGCTTTCGTCTATTATGACGTTTGGCAATCTGGGTGAAAGTTATGAATTGGTAGCGATAAAAGCCGCAGGAATTTCCTTAAGGAAAGCCATGACTCCACTGTTTATCTTAGTCGGTTTGTTTAGTGGGGGTGCCTTTTTATTTAGTGATTATATTCTTCCCGTCGTCAACCTCAAAATGGGCGCTTTGTTGTATGATGTACGGATCAAACAGACGGACTTCCTCGTTAAGCCTGGTGTTTTCAACAACACGATCCCAGGATATTCCATTCGTGCAAAGGGGAAAAGCAAAGATGGAAAAATTTTGTATGATTTGATGATTTATGATCATAAGTCGAGCAGTACCGCCAGCAACGTGCTACTGGCAAAAGAAGGATACATCTACAATTCCCCCGATAACAATACGATGATCCTTAAGCTTAAGGATGGTGTACGATATGAGGACAGCAGAGCGAAAAATGCTAAGGTATACAATCCACGCCAGCAATTCACGCGGTTCTACTTCGATGAAACGGAGCAGAAATTTGATATGTCCGCATTCGAATGGAAGCGTACTGACGAAAATCTTTTTAAGAGCCATCACATGATGCTCAATCTGAAACAGCTTAGACATTATACCGATTCGAATGCCCTACAGATGGACAGTCTCCGCAATACCGTACTTCGTGAGATAAAATCGTATTACTATTATTTTAACGACTATTATAAAGCTAAAGACAGTACGCAGCTTCCAACTTCCACTACCGTGGGATACAAGGATAATTTCACGGAAATCATCCCAACTGATAAGCGGACCATGGCTATTAGCAATGCCATGAACCAAATGCGATATATTAAGGATGTGCTTAATATCAAAGCAAGTGAAGACACGTTTTACCGCGATAAAGACATCCGCTATAACATCGAATTTCAACGTAAATTCACTTTAGCCGTATCTTGTCTTTTGCTATTCTGTATCGGTGCGCCTTTGGGAGCGATTATCCGAAAAGGCGGGCTGGGTCTTCCAGTGGTTATGGCAATCATATTTTTCCTCATTTATCATATTATTTCCACCGTAAGCGAGAAATCGGCAAAAGAAGGCAATATTGACACGTTTTGGGGCATGTGGATGGCTATTTTTGTGCTATCACCACTGGCCATTTTCCTCGCCTATAAAGCGGCAACGGACTCCGCCTTATTTGATATTGAGCAATATCGATTGAAAGCTGAGAAACTCTGGTCTTGGGTGAAAGGAAAATTAGGCATCCGCAGTCGTCAGATTATGAGGTCGAAAAGCCGCAAATCTTTACAAGACGATTATACATTATCTCCCTAAGAACCGTAATTTTGCAGGGTGTAAAGCATAGCAAATGGACATTACCTTAAATACGATTGAAGAAGCGATCGAAGATATAAAACTAGGAAAAGTAGTCATTGTTGTTGACGACGAAGATCGCGAAAATGAGGGCGATTTCATTACAGCTGCGCGGAACGCTACGCCTGAAATTATTAACTTCATGGCTACTTACGGCCGAGGACTCGTATGTGTACCGCTTACGGAAGAACGTTGTAAAGCACTCGATCTAAATTTGATGGTTGGAAACAACACAGCGGTATACGAAACTAATTTCACCGTTTCCGTAGATTTGCAAGGATATGGATGCACTACGGGTATTTCTGCATCAGACCGGTCCAAAACCATCAAAGCACTAATTAATCCCGATATTAAGCCCGAGGAATTTGGACGCCCTGGGCATGTTTTCCCTTTGATCGCTAAAGATGGTGGTGTACTTCGGCGTGCTGGACATACCGAGGCGGCTGTTGATCTTGCCCGGCTCGCAGGATTTGAGCCAGCGGGCGTGTTGGTCGAAATTCTTAAGGAAGATGGTGAAATGGCCCGTGTACCGGATTTGATTCAAGTAGCTAGTCATTTTGGACTAAAAATCATCTCCATTAAAGACTTGATCGAATACCGGCTTACGAAAGATACGCTTATTACACGCGAGGTGTCGGTTAACTTGCCTACTCAATGGGGGCAATTTAATTTGATGGCTTACACCCAAAAAAATACCGGTGAGCAGCATATTGCGCTTTATAAAGGGGAATGGGCGCCTGATGAACCTATCCTGGTGCGCGTACACAGCTCCTGCGTTACGGGAGATATATTCGGATCCTGCCGCTGCGACTGCGGACCTCAGCTACATCGTGCTATGCAAATGATTGAAGAAGAAGGCAAAGGGGTGGTAGTGTATATGAACCAGGAAGGCCGTGGAATCGGGCTAATTAATAAACTGCATGCATACAATCTTCAAGAGAATGGATTGGATACCGTCGACGCAAATCTAAAACTGGGCTTTAAACCTGACCATCGCGACTACGGCATCGGCGCACAGATATTGCGTGATCTGGGTGTTACAAAAATGCGCTTAATGAGTAACAATCCGACGAAACGCGCCGGTCTTATCGGATATGGACTGGAAATTGTCGAAAATGTGCCTATAGAAATTGTATCCAATCCCTACAATGAACAATATTTACGGACCAAACGAGATCGGATGGGGCATACCATCATGAAGGATCCGCTTCCATGATGTGGCGGTAGAATTTTTTACCCAGCAAAACCAGACTAATCAAAAAGCCACCGAGCAAACAGCCGAGTACAAAGGCAAGCTTCCATCCTAGCCGATTATTCTCTAGAGGAATTATCGGGTGGTCCAGAATCTGAATAATTGGTTTCGCATTTCTAAGCGAAATTTTTGCCATTTCTTGATTGGCCACCAATTCCTTCAAAATTTCTGTATTTGCCTGTACATCCACCGTGCGAAGCTGTGATGGCACGCGAAGGCTTTGAAACGCCCGATTCGGATTGGGGTTGGCATCATTCGCACTCGCCACTCCACGAATAGCGGCATGTAGCTCCCGATATACCGAATCCACCTGACGGGTCAACACATCGAGATTTTCCTGCGCGCGCTGTGTCCTGGTCTGGATATAAAAGTCGGATGCATTATCAATCAACGTAGTAACAAATGTTTTTGAGAACCATTCGTCAGGGCACTCAAAGGTTACTTCAATGATGTTTAACTTTCGATCCGGTTTTTTTACAACGAGATAGTTCTTCAGGATAGTCTTATAAAACGATCCGATCAGACTATCCTGCAAATACATACCCGTGGTATCTTGAAACTTGAAATTGTGTAGCCGTTCGTTTTCTTTGGCCCAACGTTGTCTCAACCCCGTAAATTCGACGTACCGATCCACGAGCAATACCGATTGCCCATCTAACTGCGCATCGGAAAGCAACGTCTTTTCAATCATCGAACGCGATAGCAGGAATTTGACGATATTATCACCCTCAAAAAATCCACCCGACTGTCCCAAGCCTCCTAAATTAATCCCAAACTGAGAGGCAATTCCAGCCGCAGCACCGAGGGTGCCTCCCGGTTGTCCCACGGATTCATCAACGATAAAACTTACCGTGCCTTTATATTGGATCTGCTTAACAAATGAATAAACCACCATCAATCCGCCACCAACTATGGCAAAACTTAATATAATAACCCAGTTGCGAAAAAGGTAAGCGAATAGTGATATCGACTGTAAAATAAGTTCCTTTAGGCTAATTCCCTCATTATTTTCCCTTAACCGTACCTTATTTTTATTATTGTCTGTCATCTTCCTCAGGGAACTGATTCATATTTCTCGTAATTGTTCCTCATATCAGGTATCATCACCTCACGAGCGTCACGATAACGGCTAGTAGCGATGCAAGACCCGTTGTGACCCCCATCCATTGTTGAGGTCCAAGCTTAATTCGCTCAGGTGCCCGCGGCACAAAAATCTCCGCTCCTGGCTCAATCGGCGGATAATTATTGAAGAACAAGAACTTATTTGTACTCTTTACCGAACCGTTAGCATAAATAATATAGGTACCTTTACGTAACGCTCGCTGGGAAAATCCACCTGCTTGTGAAATGTATTGCTTAAAACCCTTATTCCGTGAGTAAATGGCTGTTGAAGGAGCTAGCACTTCCCCCGAAATCTTTACGGTTTGAAGTTCTTTAGGTACTCGGATGACGTCGCCATCCTCCAGAATCAGATCTCCTATGCCTCCCGGATTTTCGACGATACGGGCTAGGTTTATGCCGACCAGGCTGTTATTTAAATTTCGGTCCACATAAGCTTGGTTTACCCGACCACCGACGTCCTGTTGCAAGTGTTGCAAGGCCAGCAAACGCTCGTATTCGTCATCCTGTTTAGACTGCTTGGTCATTTTTTCCGCCATTGTTTCCGCGGTCTGCCCCTCTAACGCTCGTCCACGTTTTAATGAGGCGCCGTCAACATATGCATAGGGAGTAAATCCGCCGGCACGTTTGATAATATTGGATATTCTTTCATCCTTGCGAAGGATGGTATAGATACCGGGATATAAAACTTCGCCTTCGATTCTTACCGTCTTCTGGGTTTCATATCCCGACTCCGTTCGAACGACCACCAAATCGAATGGCTGGAGCTTAAAATTTGCGTCCGATAGGTCAAGCCCCCATTCCGAACTCACCTGGAACACCTCAGCGATTGACGCCGACGCAGATAGAGCATTGGCGTCACGCACACGTCGCGAGACCTCAATACGCGCAGGCATCGCGCTTTCCCGATAGCCTCCGGCTTTCATAATCAAATCTTCCAATGTCATCGATTCAGCGTACTCAAATTCGCCGGGGTTTCGAACTTCGCCTGCAATCGAAACGGTGAGTTCTTCCTTCAGTTCAAAAATGGAGGCGATATGCACGACGTCTTCCCGTTTCAATTCAATGTCTCCCCCTAAGCCCGCTATGACATCTGCCACGTTAAAAGACACTTGTTCTAGTTGCAAATCGTCCGTTAAACGGCTGATGGAACCACGCTTCAAAAACGCATCTTCCTTTACACCTTCAGCTTTTTTTAACAACATGGATAGCGTCAATCCCGGACTTAGCTCGTATTCACCGGGCCGAAAAACCGCGCCGGATATGGTAACGCGGTTCTCAAACCGTTCAAGAAGCCGATCAACTGTAAATCGATCGCCTGAATTTGGCAAATACTGACTAAATTGAGTCGCCAGCAAGTCTTCTATCCGTTGTTCAGTTGGTGTTTTTTTGATAACCTGAATTCGCTGCTGGTAAGCATTTTCAGTAAATCCACCTGCATAACGCAACAGGTCAGTAAACGTCTCGCCTTCCTTTAACTCAAATCGAGCCGGGCGTTTCACCTCACCCTCCAATTCGACAACCCTCAAATAGGGAGGAACCATCAGTACGTCTTGATCCCGTAAGCTAACATTATTGCGGAACGCCCCCTCCATCAGCACTTCGTAAATATCCAGCACTGCCACCGTTTTCCCCTCCCTTACTAAACTGATATTTCTAAACGACCCATTCCTGTTGGGGCCGCCCGAATAGTAAAGTGCATTAAGCACAGAGGCGAGCGAAGGCAACGTATAAGTCCCAGGTTTATTGACTTCGCCTGTTATGGTCACTTTGATACTTCGGATATTCCCGAGCGAAATACTGACTTTAGTAGCGCCCGATCGAATAGCGGTATAAACATTAGATAAGGCGTTTTTTATTCGCTCTTCTGCTTCATCAAAACGCAGTCCACCCACCGAAATTACCCCGACGCTGGGCACATTGATTATTCCTTCAGGTGTTACCGTGGGATTATAGAATACTTCCGATTGACCATATATATCAATCAGCAGTTGGTCGTCCGGGCCGATTATATAATCTTTCGGCGTAGCCAAACGTAAATTGGGTTCAAAAGTTGAAGTTTCATTCTGAAATAACGTACTCCCGAAAATCGGCAATTCCCGTCTTTTATGAGCCATGTCTTTCGGTACACCTGCCGTCTCGTCCTGTCTGCGGCCTTTCGCCAAAGAGTCATTTACTGTGCGGGGCAAAACAGGTCGTTCAAGCGTCACAACTGAATCAACATCGTCTCCTTCAAGCTTTTTAATGCGCTCGCGCAATTTTTCAATTTCGGTTGCCGGCATACCCCGCTGCAAAGCCAGTTGTACAAATTGCTCCTCGGTTATACCCGATGCTTCAGCTTGTTTCATATACGCACGGATCTGTTGATCCGTCAACTCGTCAACACGGACGTTGGACAGATTATTTGGATCGATTTCCTGTGCATTAGCGACGTTGCCAATCCAAGTAACAAGTATTAATAGGCCTATAAAATAATACAATCTCCGCATCCAATGTCTTTTGTTTTAGCTATTCAACAAGTTCGTTGCTTAATTTTCATTTAACGACACCAAACTTAGCTAAAATGCACTGTATTCACGAATACCTAGTAAAAAAACAATCGGGAGTCAGTCGCCCAAATTTTCAGAACATATACATGAAGCCTAACCGTATCCGAAGGTTATCTTTATCCTGCGCATCGAAATCCCAGTAATCCGCTTCGTTTGGGGGAGCGTCAAAATTATACTGATAATTATACGCATGGATATACTGCAGGTTTGCGGAAGCGAGAATCCGGTTGAAACGCCATTTTACATAAGCGTCAAAACCGGCATCGACCCAATTGTTACGATATTCGTTGTACGTGCCGTTCGCAAAATCTTCGTTATGAACCAATCGCTCAAATCGAAGCCCCACTTGATTGATTCCCCGCAGCCAGCTGACGTCTACTGTCTGCAGGTTGCTCCCCGGACCTATCCCGGCGCCTAGTAACTGACCCCGATGCGTATACCCGTAATCGCCGTGGAGATACCAAGAGCCGGCTTGCCGTATCCGTCGAGTATTGGTGACAGCTAGCTGCGTAACTTCACCGCTCAATTGTAAGAGACTGCCATCAGTAGAAGTGAGTGGCACCAATTTCCGTAACCCCACGGTATACGCGCGGGTGTGATCCAACTGTACGGTAAGATCACGGTAATCCCAAGCGTGGTCATTGCGTGCATATTCGCCATAGATTTCGGCATGGACACTTGGAACGACCCAACGGAAGAACACCGAAATTTGTTGATCATAGGCATCGGATGACTCAGAATCATCCGATATTCCTTTTTTGGATGCCGGCAGCAAAATGGGCAAATAATCTCGTAGTGAATTAAACGTCGGCTTTCCGGCGGTAAGAAAGGATCGGGCCAGCCCTACGCTGAATCCTTGTACCCACCTAGGTTGGTAACTGAGCACGATGCCAGAAAAATACCGCCATGTATCGGGTTTATTCCGCAGATATCCCATATGAACGCTCGTATCACCCAAAAGTGAGGGCGGGTAACCCGAATGCTCCACCCTTCCACTCACAACCTGCCCCTCAAATGAACCTATATACGTCCGTATAGGGCGGGTTGTATTTAACGTGATGTGGGGAAACCCCGCGGCGGTATTACTCATTAAAATTGAATTCAGTCTGCCTGGTCCCCACCAAAGATTTTCAGTTGACACACCCAACGACACAGGATCGAGGGTAAGCCTGACGCTGCTTTGTCCCGGAAGAACACGGCTATATCCCCCATTGCCAAATAACTCCGGCATATCGATACGGTTACCCAATTGTGAATACCAAGTGCGATCAGGCCCCTCTGTTCCTCGATACCCCTCATACCTTCGATTCTCAGCCCATACCAATTCAGGATTGAATTGTACACTTAAAAATCGAAAACTAGCAAAAATGCCCGCACTTACCATAACCTGATGCCCACGTCCGGGAATCATCGCGCCATCATTCCAACCATAGGGATACGTCGAGTTATACTGATATCTAAGCGAAGCGGGCATTAACTGAACCCTATTTCTGTACTCTTGCCATAGTATCGATGTTGAACTCCCTTGATCATCCAGCCGATAAATATCTTCGACATTTAGCGCAGCGGCGTTGATCGGCCTAACATTAAAGGAAATAGATGAATCCAGTCTGCCGAGCAATTGCCCCCTTCGATAGTAATCCTCTAAAAAGGGAGTGCCTACCGGTATCGTTTGTGCATTCACTTGTGTCGCAATAGCCCCCACGAGCAGGCCAAATGCTACGCAGTGTACGTTATATTTTATCGATTTCATAGTTATCGTTCCAGGTCCACTTAATTTGCTGCTGCTCATTAGAAAAGATATGAAAGCCCCAGTTGCAAGTGTAAGTTGCTTTTATCGCGATGGCCGACTTCCCAAAAAGTATGTTCTGGCGGATAATAAATATCGAATCGGTAATTATACGAATGCATGTATTGGAGTCGTGCAAATGTCAATATATTCTTAAAATCCCATACGGCATAGGCTTTCATCCCCAAATCAACCCACCCCCTTCTCAAGTCATTGATAAAACCTTCGCGGTACATGAAATCTTCATTATGTACGAAGCGTTCAAAGCCGATGCCGATTTGCCTCATATTTCGTACCCAACTCACATCAATCGATTGTACATTGCTTCCAGGACCAATTCCTGCTCCCAACACCTGCCCCTGGTACGTATATCCATCTCTAACGACGTGATGCGTATACCATGTGGGGCTTTCTCGCACAAAATTAGTGGGATTATAAGCCAATTCTGTTACTTCCGCATCAACTTGAATCAAATCATCGGCGCCCCCAAAATAAGGAAATGGTGTAAGCTTACGGAAACCCAACACGAAGGCCCTTGAGTAGTTACTCCTCACCATCCAATCCCTCCCATTCTCCGGTTTGATTTTCCGACCGTATTCACCGTAGACCTCCAGTTTTCCCGCAGGCATGACCCAGCGAAAAAAAGCAGACCGGTACGCGTCCCGCACCTCATTCGATGACATTGGCACGCCGGTTCGGCTATCCAAATAAACTGCTTCCTTGACAGTAGAGTTAAAGAAAGGTAAATAGTCTTGCACACTATTTCCTAAGTGGATACCATTAACCACAAAAGATCGGATAATGCCTAAGGACAAACCACGCACCCATTTCGGCTGATAAGTTGCAACAAAGCCTGAGAAATAGCGGTCCGTTGTCGGTTTATGAACGAAGTACAGCTCATTGTGGAGGCTCTCGTCTGTGATCGATGGCGGATAACCTGAGTTGGTCAGGCGCCCTCCCACCAATTGACCTTCAAAAGAGCCAATCGGTGTCTGGATGGGTCTCGTGGTGTTAAGTGTAAAATGAAAAAAGCCTGGAGCCGTGTTGCTCATTAACAACGAATTCCTGATTCCAGGACCCCACCAAAGATTTTCCGTGGATATCCCAAAAGAAATCGGGTCAAAATTCAACCGGATGCTGCTTTGCCCTAAAAATGCCTTATTATAAGTACTTCGCCCAAAATATTCGGGCATGTCTATACGATTACCTACAGCAATGTACCAATGATGGCCATATCCCGGCAAATTTGCTGGCCCATCGTATCTACCATTACCCGCCATTACAACTTCCGGTTGAAATTGCACGGTCAAAAATTTGTATTTGGCAAAAATTCCGGCTGAAAGTTTCAGTTGTGCGCCACGAGACGGAATCATTGGTCCGTCGTTCCATCCATATGGGTATTCAGAGTTTATTTGAATCACGGCGCTTGCCGGCATCAACTGAGCGTATCCTTTGCCATCTGATGAGTAAAATATTCCCTGTTGTTCTGTGACACTGTCAGTAATAAAAACATTAGTACGTCTCAGTGCTAGGGCACTGAGCGGCCGGATGGTAAATGAAACCGAAGAGTCAATCAAACCCAGTAGCTGATCACGCCTATATTTATCTTCCAAAACAGGTGTGCCAACCGGTAAGACCTGAGCTTTCAAAGGAAAGATGTTGGCAAGTCCGACTAATGTCAAAGCAAAAAATATGCGTTGAAAAAACGTAATTTCAAATCGTAAATGCTGGTGCATATTGAGTGTGTATAATAGAAATGGTTAATCAGCCAATCATCACGCCAATAGATAGCATTTGTAATCAAAAAACATGCCTATCTTAAATTATCCATCGCAGAACACTGCATCAAGCTCTTTAAAGTAGTAATCGATAATCCGATCCACCGAAAACTCACGGATCATTTTTTGTCTGCCCTGTCTTCCCATCTCATCACGCTGATAAGGGGTTAATTTTAATAACCGCTCCATACATCCAACGAGGCTTTTTACATCCTTCACCCGACAAAGAAATCCGGTAATACCATCGTCTACTATCTCTTTGCAACCCGCTATGTCGCTAGCGATAAGTGGCTTTGCCATAGCTGCACTTTCCTGCAAGGTAGTGGACATCCCTTCTCGATAAGAAGGTAATACTACGCAATCAGCAATCGCGATATACGGCCGGACATCAATCACCGAACCTAAATAGGTAACGGTTCCATCACGCAACCAAGTAGCCAGTTCAGCTTCATCAACAGCCGCGGGATTATCTACGTTCAGATAGCCCAATAGCTGAAAATCTACTTTCGTGTACTTCTTCTTTATTTCTTTAGCAGCAGCGACAAATTCTCGAACACCTTTATCATATAGCAACCTACCTATAAACAAGAAAGTAAACCCTGTTCGATCGCCACGTTCCTGCTTGACCAGTTCTGGATTGAACATGTCTGTAACGTTGACACCTTCCCCAGGAATACATTTTGTCTGCTGAACAGCAACTAATTGGTGTTGAGTAAAGAAAGCTAAGTCGTCGTGGTTTAAAAACCATACGCGGTCCGCTCTTTTTAAAGCAAATCGATACAATTTTGCCGCTATTTTCGAGAGCAGTCCACCGGCAATAAACGTGTACCCCAACCCCGTTATCACAGATATTACCGGGATGTCAAGACTATGCGCGGCCAATGTGCCATAGATATTGGGCTTGATGGTATAATGAATTACTGCATCGGGTCGCTCCTGTCGATACGCCAGCCTTAACTCACGATAATACATCAAATCTTGAAACGGGTTCATACCTTTTCCCGATAGTTTGGTTATCTCTCGGAATCGAACCCCAAATGCACGTAACTGGCCGACATACTCATCCTCGGGCGCCAATAGCAATACATCGTATCCTCTGTTGACCAATGCCTTCAACAAGTCGGGGCGGAAGCGGGTAAAACTCCAAGCTGTATTCGAAACAAGACATATTTTTTGAGACGACTTCATTTCGTAAACTGATTGATCGCAGCAACAAGCGATTCCGAAAAAACTGGCGCCCCCTTAAATACTTGATACGCGGAATTGGAGATAGAGCGGCACATTTCCTCACTTTTCAGCACATTTAATAATTTATCGAGCGACTCTTCCCATGATTCAGCAGTAGTAGGATCTAACAAAACAGCAGACACGCCATCCTTTGCGTAGTTACCTATTTCTCCAACCGCCGTAACCACGCAAACCAGCCCATTTTGCATGGCCTCGGCTACGCTCATGGCCATCCCTTCCTGTGCACTCAGTTGAATGTAAAAAGGAAACGACCGGAAAATAGCCTGCTTATCAACCGGCGATACCTCCGAATGTATCTGAACCTGTTGTTGCAACCCCAGGCGGTCGATCTGAGCCGAGATATTAGCACCCTCCCCTTCATCTCGTCCAAAAACAGCTAACGTTGCATCCACACCCTGTGACCGAAGCCACGCGATAACTGAAATAGCAAGGTCGACACGTTTGATGGAATTTAATTTTCCCAAGTAACAGAACTTTTTCTGGCCGTTGTAGTCGTGCAGCGCCATCCCTTCCGATGTAGGATTCGTTAAATACGAAAGGGTCACGATGGGTATTTTCCGTTTTCCGACCAGCGTACTCGCAAATTCCATTGTCGCACGCGCGTCTGCAAACACCGCATCGCCTATGCGTATTGCCTGACGAGTAAAGAAACGATCAGCCCGATGGAAAAAGCCATTACTATGCATTAACACAAAGTATGTAACCCGTGTTCGATTTAACCATTTATATAACACCGCTGGAATCGTTGAACGCCATAGCGAACTGATTAAAATCTCGGGTTCAAACGATTTAAGTCGACTATAAATACGAAATAAATGAAAAATAAGTGCCCACCTTGGGATATTTAAACACACGATGTCCTGCCTTATGGGATCCGCTAGCCGCTCCAACAATTTGGAATCCGCATTTCCTAGAACAAACACCTTTAGATCAAACCGTTGATGTAGTTCCGGTAATGCCGATAGAAACGCTATTTCCGCTCCGCCGATAGCAATATCATGTAAAAAATATGCTAGTTTCCGTTTTTGTATCATTGCATCAACCAAATCATATAAGGTTGCATAAGTCCTGGGCCTATCATTTTTAGCCCATAATAAAGCGAATAAAGCATAAATACCCCCCGTACGGATAATGCTATGTATTGGTCGGCACGACGCCTCTCCAAGAGGTCACAAAGATAAGGTAAAAGAAAGAGTGTAACGCCAAACAGCAATAAAGATAAGCGTTGCATGATCGCAAACGAGATAAACAAAAGATTAATAAATGAAGACAAAGAAAGTGCTATATAAAACACATCAAGTAACCGCTTGGGATAGTGTTCGAGCAACTCTTTACGGAATATAAGTAATGCCACCAACAATATCTGTGCAATTGCCGAAATCACATATCCACCCTGCCCAATTTCATCCACCATAACATAGTTTGTCAAAACTGGCGGTAATCCGCCCAATTGAAAAAGGAACATAATCGGATTAAACATTCCCCCAATCAACCCTATTATCGGCAAAAACAAAAAAAACCAAGGGTTTCTAAAAAAAAGCGATACAAACGCTGGCACCAGAACAACCAATACCGATGCATGAAAAAATGCACCTACAAAAACGAACAAAAAAAAGGCGACGTATTTACGCTCGATAAACCAGAAAAGTGCCCACATGCCTAACCCTGCTGCAAACGCATAACGTATCTGTGTAAAATCGCGATAGAAATAAAAAAAACCAACATAGATTAGCACTGATAAAAAGGGCATTGGACTCTTTCGAAAAAACAAGGTATAATTAACCAAACCCGTTATTAACGCCATCAGCACAAAGACGACATGGATATCCCCCCCCGATGCATCGACAACTTTATTAAGCAACAAGTATCCACGCTCCATGGTTTCAGGATAATTGCCCGTAAATAAATCGGGCCAAGACATGCCACCGGCTAAATTAAACGCATCCTCATAAGCTATACCATCGTTATCTATACCAACAGCCCGTGCGCCTACAAACGCCACCAGCAATGTGCACAACGGTATATAAACTAACAAACGGGTATTTCTCGAATTCACAAAATCGAAAATTGTGAACAAGAACGTGACGATGACTAGCAAATAATAAGGCAGCATGTACTATTCTTTAAGTTTGACTTTTACTCGCAAAAGCCTTAACGTCCATGCAAGCGGATATATCAGAAAGGACCAATTGGAGCGAATCATCCTTCTCTTGACGGAAAAGGAATCATCCGAGTCATATACAGCGAACCGCCAAAAATTGACTATAGCTTTGAGCCGCTGAAATTCCGTCAACCCGCGCAAGCCTGCCATCTCTGCATAATATAAGCTCGCCCCCTTCGGACTGGATTTCCGAAGGAACACTGATGTATCCGTAATCCCTCCCCGCAAGTACTCACATACATATATGCCCTCATTAAAATAGCGTAGCATGTACGACTTGCCAATCCGATTCCAAACCAACGCATCTGCACAAAACCGCTCGCCTGCGATCTGAGGGTAGGGATACTGTTGCATTATCGTCGTAAGTATCACCTCTGCCCGATCCCCTTTGTAGTGGTATTTAAATCGGTAATCCACACACGATACATCAAGTGTTTCGTAATCCACATCCCCTCCGATAACCGTTCCATCCTTGTGAATACGTAATCCGCAGACTCCGGCAAATTTATCCGAGTCTGGTAATTTAAGCACGGTTTGCCACTGTTGGACAATGGTTGACAATGCGTGCGCCGTCAACGTATCATCACTGTCCACGATAAAAAATAGTTCGCCTTTCGCCAATTGGACGCCCCTGTTAACGGCTACATGTTTACCGGCGTTTTCCTGATAGTGATAACGGATTCGGACCCTCCCCTCGTCCACAAACCGAGCTACGATCTCCCGAGTACCATCGGTACTTCCGTCGTCTACAATAATCCATTCAAAATTATGGAAATGCTGCTCGATCAAACTCTCATAAAGCAAGCCAAGATATCGAGCTCTGTTATAAACCGGCGTAAAAACGGTGACGTATGGATTGAGTGATTCGCGCATCCTCTGATCAATTGATAGGTCTTCTTACTAAGGTTTTATACAGAAGAAGCCCCCGTTTATTGCCTAAGGTAAATCTATTTCTCAACAAAATGAATAATCGTTCAAAGACGGACCGACTGTTTACGTAACGGAAGTATGCTTTGAACAACTTCTGACTGCTCAAGTCAAGCTTCGACTGATAACGTTGGAAGAAAGCTAAATTGGCATTATAGTGACTGCGGTTAATTACTGGTTTACCGCCAAACAAGAAGGAAACCGACCTTCGAAAAACCCCAAGCGGCTGGTTTCCCGTTGCATTTTGACTATGTTGTCGGTATAAAACTAACGGCTGATCCAAATAAATCATTTGCCCAAACGCTACGGCTCCCATGGTTACTAAATGATCATGCATCGCAACGCGCTCAGGAAAAGGTGTCAGCCGGTCCATCAATGAATGATTAAATATCATAGCGCACCCTTGGATACCGGAGTTAAAAAACAAGGTATCGCGGAGGGAGTTGGGATGTAAAAGCGTCGATTTTTGTGGTATTACATCACCATTTAGATACAAATAGGAATTGGCATAGACTACAGTAGGCCCCTCGTAGTTTGAAATAACTGCGACTAGCCGTGCTATTTTCTCCTCCAGCCAAATATCATCTTGATCGCAGAACATGTAATATGCTCCTTTCACATGCCGCATCAAATGAAGAAAATTACCCGCAGCACCAAGACCGACGATCCCATCATCCATTACTGTTATTCGTGAGTCTACTTGTCGGTATTCATCGAGTATCGCCAAAGTATCATCGGTCGAGCCGTCATCGTGGACTATCAACCGCCATGCTCTGTACGTTTGCCGGATTAACGAATCCAGTTGCTCACGAAGATGAGGTGCCCCATTGAAAGTGGCCATTAATATGACAACAGGTGGATTAAGCATTCTTGGCTAGCAAAGTTAATAAATTCGTATTCTCGTTCTCAGCAAGCATGGTACGCACGATCCGACAGTTTACGGAGCTCTTCTGAGGAAGTGCATCGATCGAAAAATCACGATAATTGACACATTCATAACCTAACGATTCGAAGTCCCCTATCGACCGACTTTTGACAATTGGTGTCATACCGTAATAAAGATACTCAACCAATTTGGTTGGGCATGCCACTTGATTAACCACAATGTCATCACGTAACACAAATCCAAAATGTGCAATTTGATAATACTCATGCAAAGATTCAGGAGTGACCGATTTCACATTGAGATTTTCGTCCGGAATCATTCCATGGGCGGCTAGCAGTTTATTCATTCGTTCGGGTTCACCTGTCAATAAATAGTAGCAAACATGACTCGCTCGATTTCGTTTAATGATTTCCAGCATTAGATCTATATGCTGCCAACGTTGCGTATTACCACTGTAAACCACGACCAATTTTGATGATTTAAATTGCATAACCTCCTTTATTTCAGGCAATTTCCCGATATGTACCGGCACAATAAAATAGGTTACATAACGGGAGGTCGAATTTGGGTACTTTTGTCTCAAATGGTTTTCCATTGTTCGCGAAACCACAATGGCCACGTCAAGCCGACGGAAGATAAACCGCTCGCTAAAGCCATACAGGAAACTCTTCATCTTTAGCCGCGCCAGTTTCATTTCCTCCGGAACGACACCGTGTACATCGAGTATCCATCGGGTCTGGCTGGGAATAAATACCAAAAAAGGTAATACAGGTAAGACATTGATGACTGAATGGAAAAAAAACGTATCTGCTGATCGCATTAGGCGTAAGATAAAGAAGAAATGAATCAGCATGTTACAGCGATATTGGGTCACACTTTCACTGATCTTCACCACCTGCTTTTTCCGAAAAAATCGGTATGACACAAACAGGTAAGCTCTATCGACTTTATCAAATTGGCGGTCAATTGCAACCATCCGCTGGGACATTCCTTCCCGAATGTTTTCAGCGATCGGATAATTGGCCAAAAATAGGTGCATGGTTTGAAACTATAAATTGAAAAACTTCTTCACTAACGATACAACACGTGGAACACTATGCCCATCACCATACGGATTTTGGGTTGAAGCCATAGCCGTATATCGAGACTCGACGTCCAACAATTGCATAGCTTCGGTCACAATTCTTTGCGCATCAGTTCCCACAAGGATTACCCCACCGGAAACGATTGCCTCTGGTCTTTCAGACACTTCACGTAACACAAGTACAGGTTTTCCCAAGCTTGGAGCTTCTTCCTGAATACCACCACTATCCGTGATAATCAAGTAAGCACGAGCCATCAACCAGGCGAATGCAGGATATCCCAACGGCTCAATTAAATGAATGCTTTTTATTTCACCTAATCTTTCATACATTAAATCCCGTACATTCGGATTAGGGTGAACAGGGAATAAGATTATAATGTCTTGCCGTCTCGCCAATTGCGCTAGTGCAGTACAAATTTCTTTCATACCCTGGCCGAAGCTCTCACGTCTATGTGCGGTTACCAGTACTGTTTTCTTAGCCGAATCGAGCAAGGATTCAAGTGCATCAATTTCTGCATCCCGATATGTTCTTAGTTTGTCTTTTGCCCAAAAAAGTGCATCAATAACTGTATTCCCGGTTACGAAGATTCGTGATGCGTCGACACCTTCTCGAATAAGATTTTCTCTAGCGCTGGCCGTCGGAGAAAAATGCAGATCAGCGATACGTCCCGTTAACTGCCTATTGATTTCTTCAGGGAATGGTGCATATCGTTGATGCGTCCGCAGTCCTGCTTCGACATGGCCCACAGGAACTTTTCGATAAAATGCTGCTAAGGCTGAAAATGTCGATGTAGAGGTATCTCCGTGTACCAATACCATATGAGGATTAAATTCGCCGATAATTTTATCCATATCGCGGATAATATCGGCAGAGAGTGAAGCGAGGCTTTGATTAGCTTTCATCAAATTCAGGTCATAGTCGGGACGGATATCGAAAAAGTCCATGACCTTATCCAATAGTTGTCTATGTTGCGCAGTAACACATACCCCAACCTCAAAATTATCATCTTGCATCAGTGCTTTGGCCAAAGGTGCCATCTTTATCGCTTCGGGACGCGTTCCAAATACGATAAGTATTCTTTTCTTTTCTGAGCAATCCATAGATTCAAACATTTCAACATCATATGGCAAATCTTTCCACTTCGCTTTTCAACGTTTCTAAATATTGTCGTCCAAAGTCGACGTCAGGTTCCAAATAGTTTCCCTCGCCCCATTCATTCCAAGATTTAATAAAAGCAACTCGATGTTCACTTGACTTATTTTTAATTGTATCCAGCGTCGTTCTGATATGTTTACCAAACAATGCGGGGGTGGATCCGGTTAATATATATGCCTTGTTGCCACTTCGAGGAGAATGATCCCAATTGGGGATAAGCGTAGGATAACAACGTTCCAAACTATCTTCCGGTCCGGAAAAAAACTTCATGGCTTCGCTATAAGGGAAAATGTTATAGCGCTTCCCATCTAATTTATTAAACAGCCGGTCTGCCCATGACGTAATTTTTGAATCTCTAATATGGTAAAGGCGCAGCAAATTTACCGCATCGTAACCATCGGCCAATAAACCGTCCACTTCTCGGCTGTGCACACTATGCCCTATAAAATAAATACCTTTTAGGCCATTTTTTATCGCTAAATCATTCCATATCTCCCGCATCAATTCAAAATCGGGCACCCGATCAGGCATATATATAACAAAAATCGGCCTATCATCAATAGTTAAATATCGCTCATCGCGGAATGCCGGCAATAATGCATTAAAATGGGCAATATAATCCTCTTTTCCTGGATATTGTTGCTCGATTAGCACCTTACCTTTCGATACTCCATGCCAAACGCCCCGCCAAGTCTCGTTTGCCCAACCTAAACAAAAAGGGAAATCTGGTTGTCCCGAGGTCAATACTTCATTAAATGGTCGTTCTAACAGTCGCTTTCCCCTCCCAAACCAATAATGCCAGTAGCAAAAACCAGTTATCCCGTACGCTTCGGCCATTTCCGCTTGCCGAATTCGTACATCGGGTTCCCTTAAGTCATAATAACCCAAATCGGCTGGAACTCTTGGTTGGTAATGACCTTTAAACAGGGGTTTTGCCTTTCTGACATTTGTCCATTCCGTAAATCCCTCTCCATGCCATAAATTGTTTTCTGGAATGGGGTGGAATTGTGGAAGGTAATAGGCAATTAATCTAACGTTATTGGACATGACTGGCTTCTTAAAATCCATATTTATACCATAGACTATCAAATTTTGATTTTATATTTGGTAAGCTTTTGGCATAATATCATAAACTCATTCATCAAATGACGGTCTTTCTCCACAAATATGAGCACAAAAAAATACGAGGCTGCACAAACCGGAATCCCTAATGATAATACGACTAACGAGCTAAAGTCCATCCATCTTAAGAAAGTTGCCACTAAAACAAATAACACGCTAACGTAACCTATCTTCACAAAGAACTTGCGCCAATTTAAATCAATAGAAAAGAATCGCCGAACAAACAAAAAGGACAATGCGGCAATAAACACTTCCGTGATTAAGTTGGCAAACGCAGCGCCCACACTGTAAAAACGAGGTACAAGCATAATATTCAGCACAACGCAACAAACTCCACCGATTATTACGGCCAATAAATACCATTTTTCTTTTTTGGCAGGAATTAGTAGTTGAAATGCAAATATGTGTGCCAGTCCGATCACCAAGACCAACGGAGACATCAGCTTCATAGGCAGAATAGCATTAACATATGCCGGGCCACTGAACAACAGAACAAATTCATCTGCAAAAGCAAACAAACCAACCGCAATAGGGACAGCTAGTGTGCCGACATACCAAAATGATTGATTAGCCAAATTCTGTACTTCAGCTCTATCGTCTCGATTCATGGCAACCGATAACCTTGGTAAAAGTACCACCCCCAATGCCGTCACCACCGGTATAACAACTTTACTAACTTTAACGGCCGCAGTGTAATATCCCACCTCCTTGTCACTGGACAGCAATCCCAACAAAATGGTATCGAAAACTGTATAGATACTAATTGCGAACAGCACACCAAAATTAAGCAAAATAGGTTTGATATGCTGTAGTGGATGTAATTCAACTGGCGGGAAACTTATGTACTTCCTTAAGATAAAAAAATTCCAGATTTGATTCCCCAAAAATGAAAAGACAACAATTAATAAATAAAGGACCATGTCCTCTTTATTTTTAACGAAAAGAAATAAAGCAATAAGCGAGATCAATTTGACGCACATCGAGCGCAACGAAATCTGTTTAAACATTTCAAGGCCAGAATAGAGCCAGTCGATATTCATGAAACTAAAAAAAACCAAGGTACCCACCAGCATAAAAGACGATAATTCTCCAGCAAAGGGCCTGTAAGTTAAAATCACACCCAAATAAAAACACGAAACCAAGGCAGCCGACAGCACATTAATGATAAAAATCTCCCAAAATACACGAGATAACAATTGTGGCTGGCCCCTCACTTTGGCTATTTCACGGACTCCATACACGGGTATCCCCAATACCGCCAATACTACGAAATTCTGTGCTACGCTTAATAAAAACTGAGCTTTACCAACGCCTTCAGGCATTAAAACTCTACTGATATAAGGAAAACTTAGTATAGGAAGTAAGGTATTCAACACGTTAATTAACACGTTGTAAAAGTAGTTTTCCCTAATCCTGTTCATTCCTTTGTTTGTCCATAGATGATTTGGTTCCTACCCTTATTTAACAAATATGCTGAGAAGGAAAACGATAACTTGAATCACATACAAAAGTAAAAGAAAAGATGTTAATGTGACTATTTAGTATCCACTGACTTGATTAACAACAAGGATTACCTAATTTTGAATGGGATTCGAATTCATCCACACATTTTCTTAGCGAAACTGTTACCCTATATAGGCTTTTAATAGGAACCCATGGATAGAATGCAAACAATGGCTTATCTTAACGGTAAATTCACTAAAGGCAAAAAAGCCTTTGAGGTTATCAATCCGGCTACAGGCGAGACCATCGCCTCCGTGCCGGACCTCACTAGATCGGATTGCCGAAAAGCTATCGATTACGCACATGCTGCATGGCCGATTTGGCGGGATACCGATACCACCACGCGGAGCCGCACCGTACGCAAGTGGTACGAATTGATTGTAGCGAACAAGCAGGAAATCGCACGGATCATGACTCAAGAGAGCGGAAAGCCACTGGCGGAAAGCCTTACGGAGGTGGAGTACGGCGCCTCCTTTATCGAATGGTTTGCCGAAGAAGCAAAACGTGCCTACGGTGAAACCATCCCACCGCCGAAAAATGGGCAAAGGCTCATTACGATCCGGCAACCCATCGGTGTGGTCGCTGCCATCACCCCCTGGAATTTCCCCCTCGCCATGATTACCCGCAAGGTAGCCCCTGCCCTCGCCTGCGGTTGTACGGTGGTCTTAAGGCCAGCTTCACAAACGCCGCTTACTGCACTTGCCGTCGCAAAACTGGCTCATGAGGCCGGATTTCCTCAGGGTGTATTCAACGTAGTCACGGGCAAGGATAGTAAAGGTATGGGCGAGGAATTTGCGACAAACGAGTTGATACGCAAAATATCGTTCACCGGCTCTACGGAAGTAGGCCGATCGCTGATGGCCCAAGCAGCCGGAACCATAAAAAAGGTATCACTGGAGCTGGGGGGAAATGCACCTTTCCTGGTATTCGACGACGCCGACCTTGATGCGGCTGTAGAAGGGGCAATCGCGGGCAAATTCCGTAACTCCGGACAAACGTGCGTATCTATTAACCGATTTTACGTACAGGACGCGGTATTTGAGAACTTTGCCAAGAAACTGACCGCTGCTGTAAAGAAACTCAAAGTTGGAAATGGTCTGGAAGAAGGAATACAGGTAGGGCCACTCATTAACAACGATGGGCTGAACAAGGTGAAAACCCACGTAAAAGATGCCATCGAAAAAGGTGCTACGCTACTTACCGGAGGCAAAGTCAAAAAAAACCTGTTTTATCAGCCCACCGTTTTGGCAGATGTACCCATGTCGTCCTTTATCGCTCGCGAAGAAACGTTCGGCCCCATCTGTGCATTATTCCGGTTTACAACAGAAGATGAAGCCATTGCCATGGCCAACGATACCGAATTTGGCTTAGCTGCCTATTTCTACAGCACTAATATCAACCGGTGCTGGCGGGTTTCCGAACAATTGGAGGCGGGAATGGTGGGTATCAATACCGGGTTGCTGTCCAATGCGGTAGCTCCTTTCGGTGGGATCAAACAATCCGGGATCGGGCGGGAGGGTTCCAAACACGGTCTCGATGAGTATACGGAATTGAAATACTTATGTTTTGGCAGCTAACGCTCTCGGACTTTCTTGTACCATTTCACCGCAATCATGAGCATAGAAGCCAATACCAAGAGGCCCACCACCCCGTAGATCCAATTGACCGCGCTTTTAAGCACTACCGCAAAAACGATCGCGAAAAGTATGACCGTAGCCAGTTCATTCCACAACCTTAGTCGTAGGGATGTCCAACGGCTGGTTTCTTCCCTAAGCCTGAACATAATCCGTTGGCAGATGAAGTGATATACCACCAGCCCGAGTACAAAAACCAATTTCACATGCATCCATCCAGCTTTTAAGAGCCCCGGTGCAAGGTAAAGCATTGTCAGGCCGGCCAACACCGCTAGATACATGGAAGGCGTCGTGATAATCCACCACAATTTACTTTCCATTATCATAAACTGCCTGTGCAGAACATGATATTCTTTTTCAGGCTTTTGCTTAGCCTCAGTATGGTAAATGAAAAGCCGCACCATATAAAATAATCCCGCCATCCAGGTGATGACGAAGATAATGTGCACGGCTTTTGCGTAGAGGTATAACATCAATAGCTAAACTCCTTTACCACCTCAATGGCATATTTTACATTCTCAAACGGAATATCGGGCATGATCCCATGTCCCAAATTAAAGATAAAGCCATCTTGGCCACGCATGCGCTCGAATAAATGCAGGATTTTCTCCTTGATCACTTTTTTGTCGGCATATAGAACAAATGGATCGAGATTGCCTTGTACGGCCACTCCCTGCGGTAGTCCCTCTTTCAGCTGTCTCAGATCCGCATTCCAGTCCACCGAAACCACATCCGGGCCAGCTTCTGCCATCAAGGGTGCAAAGACAGAACTTCCCTTACAAAACGAAATCACCGGCACACCGTTCCGATTCAGTCTCGAAAAAATATAGGCATTATACTCATGGGCGAACGTCTTGTAATCATCCCAAGAAAGGGCCAATGCCCAGCTATCAAACAATTGGATGGCATTCACCCCTGCGGCAATCTGCATATTTAGGTAATCGATTGTGACGTCCGCAATTTTTTGCAGAATCAGATGCGCCAATTCCGGCTCGTTATGAAGCAGTAATTTGGTTCGTTTAAAATCTTTTGACGAGCCGCCTTCGACAAGGTAACTAAGAACCGTAAATGGAGCCCCGGCAAAACCAATCAGTGGAATCGCACCTTGCAAACGTTGCTGAATCACGCCAATGGCATCACCGACATATTGCAATTTATCCGAGACATCCGTTTTTAAGCCTTCCGCATCCGCATAACTGCGGATGGGGTTCGCAAACAAAGGACCTACCCCCTGCTCAAAGCTAAGCTGTCCGCCCATGGCCTCGGCGGTCACAAGAATATCAGAAAATAGAATGGCTGCATCCACTCCCAGCAACTCAACGGGCAGCATGGTTACGTCGGCCGCAATTTCAGGTGTTTTACACATTTCCAAAAAAGAATACTTGTTTTTTATATCCCAGTATTCCTTCATAAAGCGACCCGCTTGGCGCATCATCCACACCGGTGGGCGTTCGGTGGATTGGGAAAAAGCCGCCCGAATCAGCAAATTGTTCTGTAAATTGTTAATCACGATTGATCTTTAGGTATCTCGTTTTCGATTTTGTCAATAATATGTGCAACCCGGGACGTTACCTCCAGCTTACGAGCCACGTCCACATACGCACGTACCCGCTCGTAATCCTTCCGTCTAAGGTTGATGTTGGCCAAGTTCACCAAGATAATGGCCTTGTCGTTGGGTCTCCTGAATGGCAAGCGGGAAGCAATCTGGAAGTGCCGTTCCGCCGCTTCGTAATCTTCCGCCTTCAGAGCCAGATTCCCCATCATAAATTCATAATAATTACGCCTGCCCTTGCGTAGCGCTTCCGGCTTTTTGATGTCAGCAAGTAAGTACCGTGCCTTTTCAAAATCCTGCCTTTGAAAGGCTTGAGTAGCGATAAACACCGTACCTTCCCGGTAGTGACTCCACGTTAAATAGCCCATGAACCCAATCACCATAGCCGCCAACTGATAAGCACGTGTATATACCGTCCACGCCAAGAAAAAAAACGAGATCACCAACACCAACGCACGTACCCTGGCGGTCATCATGAGCTCTGCGGATTGTCTGTAAATTTATAACCTACACCGCGAATGGAATGGAAATATACGGGGTGCTTCTGGTCTGGCTCAAAATATTTCCGGAACGTCAGAATAAAATTGTCGATGGTGCGGGTAGAGGGATACACATCGTAATTCCACACCGTTTCCAGGATCTGTTCACGCGAGACCGCCTCGTTTCGCCGTTCAATCAATAGCTTTAACAGCATGGCCTCCTTTTTAGTCAGCGAAGTCACCGACCCATCGGCATGATGCAGTTCAAACGAATTGAAATAGATGGTCTTGTCGCCGATGGTATACGAATTCAGTTCTTTTAACTCGTCCCCTTTCATACCCCGTCGCACGAGTATTCCTACGCGAAGGATCAACTCCTCCAGATTAAACGGTTTAACCAGATAATCATCCGCTCCTTTCCGGAGTCCTGTGATGCGATCCTCACTGCTATTTTTTGCCGTCAGGAACATGATAGGCACTTCCGTATTCTGTAAACGTATCGTTTCGGCCACCTGGAAACCATCGATCTCAGGAATCATGACATCTAGAATAACCAGGTTAAATCGTTCTTCTTTGAATATTTTCAATGCCTTTTTGCCATCCGTGGCTGTAGAGACCCGGTAACCTTCCAACTCTAGATTGAGTTTGATGGCATCCAACAAGTGTTCTTCATCTTCTACCAGTAAGATCCGATGCTTAGTTTGTTGCATAATGATTATTAAATGTCACTTCGAAAATGCTTCCGGAGGGTGTGTTATCCTTGACGCTGATTTGAGCACGATGTCTTTCCAATACAGTTTTTACTATATATAACCCCAATCCAGTACCTTTGGTTTTACGGGTATCTTCGTTTCCTACCCGGTAAAACTTGTTAAAAATAAGTTTCTTTTCGTTGTCGGCAATACCAATACCATGGTCGGCAACGCTGAATAATACACTCCCTTCCTCGGTAGTTAGCTTTACCACCACATGTGCACAAGGTGGAGAATATTTGACCGCGTTCTCAATTAAATTGGTCACTACATTGGTAATCGCAAACCGATCACCTTCAATCAGAATGTTGGGTTGTAGCTCTGTTTTGATCACCTGCGAAGTACAAGAGTGGATTTGAAGTCTTCCCGCCACATTTTTTACCAGCTCCGTAAGATCGATTTGTTCCTTGGGAAAATTATAGCGCAGATTTTCCAGTTTGGTAGCAATCAGCACATTTCCCACCAGGTCATCCAATCGTTCGATATCTTTCAACGAATTGGACAGGAACTGATCGCGTTGTTCTTTGCTCAAGTCTCGTTTCAGAATGGTCTGAATAGCCAGTTTAATGGATGCAAGCGGGGACTTCAACTCGTGAGTAACTGCCAACAGAAAGTTTTGCTGTTGTTGTTGGATTTTATGTTCGCGCACAAATGCCTTCTTCAGCTTAAGCGCCCCCACGACAAATATGAGCATGAAAAAAATTCCCTCGCCGATAATCATGGCCTTCCGGTCGGGCTGACTCTCAATAAGCAACACACCCCACCACACCAGCTGTGCGGTAGCATAAAAAACCAAAAAATAAAATAGCACCAATGGCTTCCTCATACCAAGATCCTAAAAAGCAATCACAAAAGTATCGATTTACCCCCATTAAAAGCAAATGTGGGAGCGGATTATGACGCGACCACAACAAACGTAGCAAAAACCGTATCTTTGCACCATGCGGCATTCCAAGAAAAAAGACATCTTTTTCGATCTGGACCATACCCTTTGGGATTTCGAAGAAAACGCCGGAGAGGCGTTGACGGAGTTGTTTGCAATCCACAATTTCGAAGCGTTGGGGATTACTTCTGTAATTTCATTTATAGAGACGTATAACCGCAACAACCATCGGCTATGGGCACTCTATCATCACGGTAAAATCACCAAGACGGAGCTTCGTGAAGCACGTTTTGCCGACACATTTCACGAGCTAGGGATCGATCCCCGGTTATTCCCTAAAGCGTTTGAAGAGGAATATCTAAAATTATGCCCGCAAAAGACTCACCTTTTTCCCCATGCTCATGAAACACTTAGCTACCTGCAGGAAAAATACACACTTCACCTCATCTCGAATGGTTTTGGGGATGCTGCGGAAATCAAGGTCACCAAATGCGGTCTTAAAAAATATTTCGCCACGATTGTGATTTCGGAAACCGTCGGCGTTCATAAGCCCGATCCGCGAATTTTCCATCATGCGGTAAGAAACGCGAAAACAGCAATTCCCGATAGCGTAATGGTTGGCGACAGTCTCGACGCGGATATACGCGGAGCCCAAAATGTAGGGATGGATGCCATTTACTTTAACCCCAAAAATGAAGCCGTTCCTATGGATATCAAGCGTAGCATTGGCACGCTCAGCGAGCTTACCAGGATCTTTTAGCCCGTGTATTAGTCGGTTCGCAGCCTAAAACTGCTGTTCTCCGCCGCCGTCATAATCTTCGGCACCATCCCGCTTCCGCTCTTCCCGCTTTAGCGTCTGATTACCAAAACGGTAACTAAATGAAAGCATAAATGTCCGGCGCATCCATCGATACTCAAAATAGCGGTAAACACCGTTGCTTTGGGTATATCCACCGAAGCGCCGCTGATTCAGCAAGTCCCGTGCATTAAACATAATACTTCCTTTGCGGTTTAATACATCCAGCTTCAGTCCGGCATCGATTACATAGTTATCAATCCCTTTTCCTTGTGCCATAATCCGGGGCGCCTCGTATTCAAAACGAGCCTGAAGAGAAAACAAGGGACTAAAACGATAATTCGTGGTTGCATTGGCGTTCCAACTGAATCCTTCGGAAGGTTCGACATTAAACTCGTCACTTCCCTTGAATCGCGTATGAAATGCATTGACATTCGCCATGACATCCCATCTTTTAGAGATATCCAACCGGGATATCAATTCGAGCCCGGTTGATTCATTGCGGCTAATGTTCTGCCATTGCATCAATGTGACCCCCGTATTTTCATCCACTTCCTGAATAATCGGTTGGGTTACGTCATTAACCATGCGATGATATACAGAAGAGGTAACCAACAACGACTCCCAGGTTTTCGTATATCCCAATTCAAACGAGTGTATATCTTCGGGTAACAGATTGGGATTACCCTGCCGATGATTCAAATTATCGGATACGTCTACAAACGGATTTACTTGCCAACCCCTCGGCCGACTTACCCGACGCGTATAGCTTAACTGAAGTTGATTTTTATCACCAAATTCCTGGGTGAGAAACAAACTGGGATACACGCGGAAATAATCCAACTGTCCGGTAATGGTCTGTTCATCCGCCGGTAAACCGGGCGTAAGCAATCCCAATTCGGTATCCAGATAAGCTTGCTCTGCACGAAGCCCTACTTGATAACCTAATTTATCCGTCAATTTGTTTTGGTAATTCACATACAATGCGTGCACACTGCTTGTCATATCAAAATCGTTGCTCACTCGGTAATCGGGCAACAGTCCCTGAGTAGAGTCAACCTGGGAGTACTGGTAGTCCATGCTCCGACGGATCATCGTACGATATCCCGCCTCCAGTTTATGGTTTTGGCCGAATGGCCTGACGTAATCCAGCTGAACGTTAACATTGCGTCCATCTTCCTTTGTATCGTTAATCCTTGCCAGCTCGTACATCCCCGACGGGGGAGCCGAATAATCCTGACTAAAGGCATTAACACCTTCCTCTCCGTCGTATCCAAACGTAAAATTGGCCAACATTTCTTCGCCTTCATGCGCGAAATCCCGCCTCACGTCCAGCGCGATCTCGTATCCAAAGTCGTCCTCGTCCTGACGGGAGAAACGGCTGCTGCTACCTGATAATTGCGGATGATTCAAATAATTGTAAAATAGGTCTTCATTACGGTCATTGCCTCGGACACTGAGATTGCCGGCCAGCCCAATGAACGTCTTTTCTCCGAGGTAATAATCCAAACCGAGTTGTACATTGTGATTAAGACCCAAACGCGAATTTTCACTAACATTGTTGGTCAGGCTGTTATTAGCCAGTAGCTCGGTATTATTCACTCCGCCACCAACCATGTTGCGCCGGTTGAATGTATAGCCACCGTAATAGTTGAAGTTCTTATTCCGGAAATTTAGGTTGGCACCCGCTAGGTAATTATTGTAAGAACCGCCCGAAAAGTTAGCAGATCCATTAAATCCAAGGTATGTATTTTTCTTCAAGACAATATTAATAATACCCGATTGCCCTTCAGCATCGTATTTAGAGGAAGGGTTGGTGACCACCTCAATTCGCTCCACAGAATTGGCCGGCAAGGATTGAAGAAACTGGGCAACGTCGCTTCCGGCTAACGCTGATTCGCGTCCATTGATCAAAATGCGGACGCTGCTGGACCCGCGTAAACTCACCGTGCCATCCATATCTACTTGTAGCGATGGGACGTTTGCCAATAAATCGGTGGCTGTTCCGCCTACACTAAGCGTGCTCTCGGCTACATTGAATATCTTTCGGTCTATACCCAATTCCATGGCCGGCGGGGCACCTTGCACCACTACCTCCTCTAACAATTCTCCGGCTCGCTTTAACGAAATATTACCCAAATCAACACGCGCTCCCTCCGCAACCTTCACATTCTCGGCTACATAATCTTGGTATCCCACGTAGGTAACCCGCACCGTATATACACCCGGTGCAACATCCGTAAATAACACTTTGCCATCATCTACCGTTTGCATACCCTTTACGTATGCATTGGATTCCTGAACTAATAAAGCCGCACTGGCGAACCCAACCGGATCGCCCGAAATTTGGTCGACAACCACTGCCGATATAGAGGCCTTACCTGGCTGCGCATTCAAACCCAACGGTAACGTAAAAATGCCTACTAAAATAAGGTAACCGATCTTGATTCTGCCTACAAAATACATCTCGTATCGTAAAAAATTAGTATCTGAATAGTTGCCGCAAAGATTATGCTTTTATTGCAACCGAGCACGCATGGTAACCGCAATATTACAGCTCAGGCATAGGTTCGCCTAGATTGTTACTTAATAAGCGGCATTGAATCATTCAACACTTACCGTCAGCCCTTCCGATTTAAGGATCTTACGGTAAATATCGACCTCGGTATAACTCCCTTCCAACACGGGACACTTTCCTTCCGTATGCACTTTCCATGCAATTTTTTCCGCCTGTGCCTCGGTGTATTGCAGGTGTTTGACGAGACAATTGATCACATGTTCGAAAGTATTGGTATCGTCATTCCAGAGTATTAAACGATGGTTGGGTGTTACTGCGGCTAGCACCTCTTCCAATGTAAAGGTTTCTTCCTGTGTTTCGACAGTCATCTTACAAAGCTACGTCTTTTTAAAAAAATTCCGTAACATTGTGTTAATTATCCTTTTTTATCGCGCAGATATGTACCGATCGAAAATAGCTGGAATGGGCTACTATGTTCCTAAAAACGTCTATACAAATGAGGATTTAACGCGCTTTATGGACACGAGCGATGAATGGATACAAGAGCGGACCGGAATAAAGGAACGCCGGTTTGCAGACCGTACTGAGGAGACGACGACCACCATGGCGATCGAAGCGGCCCAAATCGCGATGAACCGGGCAGGTGTGACCGCCCACGATATCGATTTCATTGTTTTTGCGACATTAAGTCCGGATTACTATTTTCCAGGTTGCGGCGTGCTGCTCCAACGCGAAATGGGTATGCGCGAAATAGGTGCGTTGGATGTACGAAACCAGTGTTCGGGCTTTGTGTATGCGCTTTCTGTGGCCGACCAGTTTATAAAAACCGGTACCTATCGAAACATACTGGTTGTCGGAAGTGAGAAGCATTCTTTTGCGATGGATTTTCAGACCCGAAGCCGAAATGTATCCGTGATATTCGGGGATGGCGCAGGGGCGGTTGTCCTCCAACCTACCGAAGAAAAAAACCGGGGTATCTTAAGTACCCATCTTCATAGTGATGGTGCAGATGCAGAAATATTGGCCATGTATTATCCGGGAGCACATGCTAACAAATGGCTTAAGGATAAACCACCGTTTCCGGATCAAGAGTTAGGTGGTCTGTTCCTCACAACCGAGCAACTCGAAAGTGGCGCCGCGCTCCCTTATATGGACGGCCCAGGGGTATTCAAAAAAGCCATCGTTAAATTTCCAGAGGTCATCAAGGAAGCACTGGCTGCCAACAACCTCTCCGAAAAAGACATCGACTTGCTGATCCCTCACCAGGCCAATCTTCGCATCAGCCAATACGTCCAAAAATTGCTAGGTCTAACCGATGGTCAAGTTTTCAACAATATACAAAAATATGGCAATACCACCGCGGCATCCGTCCCCATTGCTTTATGCGAAGCATGGGAGATTGGAAAAATCAGCGACGGCGATCTGGTCTGCTTAGCCGCCTTTGGTTCAGGATTTACGTGGGCTAGTGCATTGATCAGGTGGTAATCTTAGTCGTCAGCTTTCCCTCCCGCTTCGATAACGAGCAATGGTTATTTTACCGTGTCGAGGGCTTCAAATGGCGAATTTTTGCTGATAAACTCAGGCACGATTTCTTTCATCTTCCGTACCACACCACTGCTATTTTTTCGCTCATTTAATGCGATCAGTTCATAAACTAGACGCTTGGCATGTTCATGAGGTAGTGAATTGACCCGGGCTATGTGTATCTTGTCGTGATGAGTGGGAAGTACCTTTTCGCCGTCATTTAACAGCTCTTCATACAATTTTTCTCCGCTGCGTAATCCCGTGTACACTATCTCGATGTCTTTGTCGGGTTTAAGTCCAGCAAGCTGAATCATCTTTCTCGCAAGGTCAACGATTTTGACAGGTTTTCCCATATCAAACACATAAATCTCACCACCTTTACCCATAGTCCCCGCCTCCAAGACCAATTGCACTGCTTCCGGAATCGTCATAAAGTATCTCGTAATTTCCGGATGAGTTACGGTTAATGGACCGCCTTTTTCAATTTGCGCAGAAAATCGCGGTATTACCGAGCCATTGGATCCCAACACATTACCAAAACGCGTGGTGATGAAACGGGTACCTTTAACCTGTGTCGCTCTTCCTGCAGAAGCGTCGACTAAATGCACGGATTGTTGTGAATCGAGACTTTGCGTATAGACTTCCGCAATACGCTTGGACGCTCCCATAACATTGGTAGGATTCACGGCTTTATCCGTTGATATCATCACAAACTTCTTAACCCCAAAAAGCACCGATAGATCAGCAACATTTTTTGTACCCCCAACGTTGGTACTTACGGCTTCTCCCGGATTTTTTTCCATCATCGGTACATGCTTATAAGCAGCGGCATGATACACGATCTCGGGTCGATAGTCATTGAATATCTGATGCATGCGCTCGAGATTGCGGATATCGGCGATCGCGACAACGACATTGCTGGAAGGAAACACTTCTTCGATTTCCAACTGAATTTCATGCATTGGGGATTCCGCTTGATCACAAAGGATGAGCATTTGAGGCTCATAACGTAAAACCTGACGCACGATTTCGGAACCAATCGATCCCGCTGCGCCCGTAATTAAGATCCGCTTGTCACATAGATCTTCACAGATTTTATCGTTATTAATTTTAATCGGCGCACGCTGCAAAAGATCTTCTATCCTGAGGTTCTTTATCTGTCTTAGCCGCAGTCTTCCGGATATCCATTCCGATGCGGGAGGTATTGTCAGTACTTTAATCCCCATTCGAAGACAACGTTCGACAATCACCTTTTTGTCTCGACTTCCCAAATGATCTTTCACAAAAATCATTTGGTCGATCGCATATTTATCTTTTAACGCAGCGAGGTCCTTTACGTGATAAACACGCTTTCGCTCGATGTAGCTATTTAATTTACTTCTATTGGTGTCGATAAAACCGACAATAATAAACTTGGATTCGGTGCTATTCTCGAGAGCTTGCTTGGCCATGATTGCATTTTGATCCGCTCCATAAATCAAAACCCGCACCGTGTCCACATCCCGCATCCGCCTCATCAACATAAAATAAATACTTTTGACCGCAATCCGAAGCATGACGAGAAACGAAGTGGCCACGAAAAAGTTGATCAGCAAGACCAGCCCCAGTTGTCCATCCTTTATATGCAACAGTGGCCCAAGAATCAAATAAACCGCCGCTACATAAATCCCTGAATTAATCAACATCGCCGAAAATATTTTCAGCATATCGCGGGTATCGGAATAGCGGATCAATCCTGTATGTATCCGCATGAAGAAAAAAACAGGTAAAGCAATTCCTATATAAACCCCGGTATAAACAAAAAAATGCCCCCGGATGATATCGTGGAAATTAAATTGCTTTGCTACAAAATATGAAAGCGTAAAGGACCAGGTTAATATCAGTAGATCCAACAGTAGGATTGCCCACCGAGGTACGGTTTTGAATCGAAAAATACGTTCTTTCATGTAAGTTTAATCAATGTAGTTTCCTCCTTCCTTCACCAGATTGACTAAATCAACCCACCCTTATCACATGTACTGAATAATTATTTTTGATCAAATGTCCCCAATGCGTGGGCCACTTCTTCATGCTCAATAATCCTGCCAAAAGAGGTTCTAACCCATTTAGCGAAATAACAACACAAAACTATTCGAATTGTTTATGCGAAAATATACCTAATAGTGGGTATTTTACCACCAAACGCAACAAAAAGGGCCCTAATGGGCCCATAGACTTCTTTCGATACGTGAACGTGCTAACCGTTAGACAAGGCAGCAGCGCCGCTCACAATCTCAGTAAGTTCGGTTGTGATGGCTGCTTGCCGTGCTTGGTTATAAGACAACTTGAGTGATTTTAACAACTCACCTGCATTATCCGTGGCTTTATCCATCGCGGTCATGCGCGCGCCATGTTCAGAAGCATACGAATCCAACACAGCCTTATAAAGTTGTACTTTGATAGCTTTGGGAATCAACTCATTAATGATCTTTTCTTTCGACGGCTCAACGATGTAGTCCACATCGTTTTTCGCAGAACTAGTTTCAACAGTGGCTGGCAAAAGGGGCAAAAGCTGCTCAGTCGTCAAAATCTGTACGGCAGCGTTGCGGAACCGATTATAAACCAATTCTACCCGATCATACTCCCCATCGGAAAAGCCCTTCATGATTGCTTCCGTAATTTTGGACGTATTTTCAAAATTAAGCGCTGAAAACAGTTCATTATTATCACCGATCACGCGATACTTACGTCTCGAAAAGTAATCCTGAGCGCGTTTTCCAATGGCAACCACACTAACATTCCCTGTACGCATCTGTTCACTGTATCTACCAGCAATCAGTTGGTTGGCCGTCTTAATCGCATTCGCATTAAAGGCGCCAGCCAACCCTCTGTTTGACGCAATTACCACAACCAATACCTTATTAGGCTTGCGATCGACCGTAAACGGCGAAGCTCCATCCTCTACACTAGCCGACACATTCGCCAATATTTCCCTCAGCTTTTCTGCATAAGGCCGTAGCTGTACGATCGCATTGGTCGCCCGCTTAAGTTTGGCTGCGGAAACCATTTTCATGGCCTTTGTAATTTGTTGCGTAGAAGTAACCGACGCGATACGGTTCCGTACTTCCTTTAAATTTGCCATACTTTAATGTTAGATTTTGGATTGACGATCCTAAACTGATTCGAAGTCATTAATCGCCAACCGTCAATCAATTAATATTTATCAGCCAATTCCTTAGCAACCTTATCCAGTACACCGGTAAGTTCGTCGGTGAATTTTCCCTCCTTTAGTGCCTTCAGGACTTCCGGATGACGCAATTCCAGTTGATGCAAGTATTCCGCCTCAAATTCCTTTACCTTATTGACGGGTACACTGCGGAATAAACCTTTAGTTCCTGCGTAAATAATGGCAACTTGCTTTTCGACTGGAACCGGCGAAAACTGCCCCTGCTTAAGAATTTCCACGTTACGGACACCCTTATCCAACACTGCCTTGGTAGCAGCGTCCAAATCGGAACCAAACTTGGCGAACGCCTCCAATTCGCGATATTGGGCTTGATCAAGCTTCAAGGTACCGGCAACCTTTTTCATGGATTTAATCTGCGCATTACCTCCCACGCGCGATACTGAAATACCTACGTTGATCGCCGGCCGCACACCTGCGTTAAACAAATTAGATTCCAAGAAGATTTGCCCATCAGTAATGGAAATTACGTTAGTAGGAATGTATGCCGAAACATCTCCCGCCTGTGTCTCAATGATCGGCAGCGCAGTGAGAGAGCCACCTCCTTTGACAAGTGGCCGCAACGATTCCGGAAGGTCGTTCATCTGGCGTGCAATCTCGTCGGATGCGTTGATTTTCGCAGCGCGCTCCAGCAAGCGGCTGTGAAGATAAAACACGTCGCCGGGATACGCTTCGCGTCCCGGAGGGCGGCGGAGAAGCAACGAAACTTCGCGGTAAGCTACCGCTTGCTTAGATAAGTCGTCGTAAATAATCAAAGCCGGCCGACCAGTGTCTCTGAAAAACTCCCCGATGGCAGCGCCAGCCATAGGAGCATAAAACTGCATAGGCGCTGGGTCGGCTGCGGAAGCGGATACGACAATAGTATAAGGCATCGCCCCACTTTCTTCCAACGTGCGAACGATATTTGCAACCGTTGAATTCTTTTGTCCGACAGCCACATAAATACAGAATACCGGTTCACCGGCATCGTAGAATTCCTTCTGATTGATGATGGTATCAATACATACCGCCGTTTTACCTGTTTGACGGTCGCCAATCACCAGCTCTCGTTGACCACGCCCAATCGGAATCATCGCATCGATCGCCTTGATCCCGGTCTGCAAAGGCTCATTAACCGGTTGCCGGTAAATTACTCCCGGTGCCTTACGTTCAATGGGCATTTCATATGTATCACCCAAAATCGGACCCTTGCCATCAATAGGTTGCCCCAGTGTATTTACCACACGTCCCAGCATCCCTTCTCCCACCTTGATGGAAGCGATGCGCCGGGTACGCTTTATGGTATCACCTTCTTTGATTTCATCAGATTGGCCAAGCAATACGACGCCCACGTTATCTTCTTCAAGGTTCAATACAATACCCTGCAATCCGTTGTCAAATTCAACCAATTCGCCGGACTGTACCTTGGTTAAGCCGTATATACGTGCGATACCGTCTCCTATCTGTAATACGGTACCGACTTCCTCTAACTCGGCTTCTGATTTAAAGCCCGACAATTGTTCTCTTAGAATTGCCGATACTTCATCTGGTCTTACCTCTATCATTGTTGTTGTATTAGGGGTTTTAGCGATCTAATAATGATTATCAATTTATAATGTGCGATCCGAAATGACGCTCCAGTTTTTTCAGTTTACCGGCGATGCTGGCATCGATCTGCCGATCGCCGATTTTGACAACGAACCCGCCAATCAATGAAGGATTGACTTCGTTCCTCAAAATCACTTCCGCCTTTATTTCACTCGCGATTACATTTCGCAAAGTATCCAGGTTCTCCGGTGAAAGTGCCGCCGCTGAAATCACCGTCGCATGAGCAATTCCCTTCACTTCATCATATTCCCGGATAAACTCCTGAGCGGTCGCATATAAAATTCCGGCACGCCCCTTGCGGACCATAATATGAAAAAAAGCCGTGATAGAAGGATTTATCTTTTTCTCAAACAATGCATCGAGAATATTGGCCTTTTTATCTTGTTTCATGATAGGGTTCTTCAGCACCGCTTGCAGTTCCTTGTTGGATTTCAGTACCGCGATGAACTGTTCCATATCCTGTTTTACCGATTCGAGATTTCCCTGCTCCTGTGCCAAATCAATCAGGGACTTTGCGTATCGCGATGCAACTTTGAATTCCGACATGATCTTTCCGTTAGCTTTTTGCCAATTAGTTCAACTTCACATCTTTTAGCAAATCGGCTACCAACGCCTCTTGCTTTTGCCCGTCTTCAAACTCCTTTTCCAACACCTTGCGCGCAATTTCGAGAGAAAGCGAAGATACTTGATTCTTTACTTCGGCAAGCGCCCGCTTTTTCTGATCATCGATCTCCTTCCTCGCTTGTTCAACCAATTTCGCACCTTCGGCCTGCGCAGCGACTTTTGCATCTGCCACAATTTGGTCTTTCAATTCCTTCGCCTCTTTCAGGATGACATCGCGTTCCGCACGGGCAGTTTTAAGCAACTGCTCGTTTTCATTCGTAAGGCGCGCCATCTCATCCTTGGCCTTCTCAGCAGATGCCAATGCATCCTCAATGGATTTTTCCCGCTCACCGATCGCCTCCATAATGGGCTTCCAAGCGAACTTTCGCAAAAGAACCAATAATAAAAGAAAGGCAACCGCAGTCCAAAATACCAATCCGATGCTCGGATTACCAATATCAAAACTCATAGTTCAGTATCTAAAATTCCAATGTCATGTTTGAAGCAAGGCCGGACACCAAACCAACCGTTAGGGGCCCGGCCTTTTTAATTCAGTTTTCTTTGCAAAAAGATCTTACAACCCCATCAAAGATACTACGATTGCAAACAGGGCAGCACCTTCAATAAGGGCCGCTGCAATAATCATAGCGGTCTGAATTTTTGACGCAGCCTCAGGTTGCCGAGCAATACCTTCCATTGCTTTGCCACCTACCTGTCCGATGCCGAGCCCGGCACCAATCACTGCTAATCCGGCACCTATTGCCGCAATTGAACCTACCATAACAATTTTAATTTAATATATAGTTAATATAAGGAGTTACAACTTAATGATGCTCTTCTACCGCCATCCCGATAAACAAGGCGGTTAACAGCGTAAATATAAACGCTTGCAGTGCCGCAACCAGCAACTCCAGTACGTTCATAAAAAGCACAAACGCCAACGAGACCGGAGCAATCGCCAAAGATTTAAACACGAAAATCAACGAAATCAAACTTAGGATGATAATATGTCCAGCAGTAATGTTTGCGAATAAGCGAATCATCAATGCAAATGGTTTGGATATTACTCCCACCAATTCTACCGGAATCATAATGGGATAGAGCCACCACGGCACATCAGGCATCAGAATGTGTTTCCAATAGTACTTGTTTCCATTGATATTGACCACAATTAATACAATGAATGCCAATACAAAGGTAACCGCTATGTTTCCGGTCACGTTGGCCGCTCCCGGAAAAATGGGAATCAACCCCATCAGGTTATTCAACCAGATAAAAAAGAATATCGTTAATAAAAGCGGCATAAAGCGCGCATAGGTATGTCCAATGTTGGGACGCGCTATGTCATCTCTGACAAAAAGAATAATAGGTTCCAGAAACGACTGAAGCCCCCTCGGTGCTTTGCCTTCCCGCTTCTTATATGCGCGAGCTACGGAGGTAAATATGAGCAACATAATAATTACCGCCAAGAACATCGACGCTACGTTCTTCGTAATAGAAAAATCCCAAACTTTTTGAGAAGCCGCTTCGTCTACTTCGCCGGAAGCCCCAACTACCCGAATTTTCTTTTTGTCGACCAGCCGGTACGTATAGTGCTTCCCCTGGTAATCCTGCTCGCCATGATGAAATTCCGAAGATAAAAAGACCTCCATCCCCTTATCAGTATACAGAATAACGGGAAGCGGAATCGATGTATGTCCCCAAAGATGCCAATCGTGCGCATCACTGATGTGCTCCATAATTACTTTGGTAGGCTCAAATTCTTCTTCTCCATGTGCTTCATGACTGACGGAAGCGGCCGTATCAGCCATTGCCGCTTTGGCAGTATTTGTAACGGAAAAGGTCGCTAAAACGGCGAAAATTGCTATGAAGCTGATTTTTTTTGAATCGAAAAAGTGCCTAAAATCCATCTATTCCCAATTTTTTACGTCTGATTTTGGTCGCGCAAGTTACGTAACAAATAAGTAACTTCAAAGACCGTGAACAAGAAATATAGTGAAAAAAAATTCAAGGCTGTAAGCATCTTATTTTCAGGATATTTAATTATCAAGATAGCCACTACAGCCAAACAGATAAATAGTTTGATAAAAAGCCCACCAAGCAGGCTATAAACCGATAATTCGCCTCCTTTCCGAATTCCCAGATCACTTAATATATACGCAATCAATGTCAACGCGAATACCACTACAAAAAGCAACCAAAAGTGAGGGCTGAGTACCGGCGTATCCGGAAACCCAGCGGACAAGGCAACCGCTGTACAGGCCACTCCTATACCGAACAAGTGGTAATATATAACAAAGCGCGAAAGGGTCATTTCACCACGTGATTTCTCCCTTATAAACGAATTCGGCCGGCCCTTCCAAAAAAACATCGGTAAAACGATCGCCAGCACCATTAAATCGAATGACCAGTCTCCCGCCCGCTACACGTATCGGAGTTTCCCTTATACCTTCCATTCGATTATGCCATGCCATCGCCAAGGCTACGGCGGTCGCTCCCGTTCCACATGCCAGTGTTTCGTCCTCAACGCCGCGTTCGTACGTACGCAGATAATACCCATCCCCGTCCGGCTCAACAAAGTTCACGTTGATGCCATCCTTCCGAAAGGTGTCACTGTAGCGGATTCGACGCCCTTCCTCAACTACCGGATACGTAGCCAGCCCGGTTACGGATTGGACATAATGCGGAGATCCCGTATTTAATAAGTAGGCATCTCCGACCCTCCTAATCTCGGCAACATCTCCCATTTTTAAACTGATCCAACCGACTGTTTTATGCAAACGCGCATGATGCGCCCCGTCTGCTGCCAAAAAGTCAGTTTCCGAACCAATAATCCCTTGATCTTGCGCAAAGGCTACGATACACCTGCCACCGTTCCCGCACATGCTCCCCTCACGGCCGTCTGCATTAAAGTACACCATTTCGAAATCATAAGCTTCCTTGTCCTGTAAAAGCATCAAACCATCCCCGCCAATACCGAATCTACGATCACAGAGATGTCGCACTAAATCAACGTTATCCCGTTCAAATGCTCCATTTCTATTGTCGAAAATTATAAAATCATTGCCCGCGCCCTGATATTTATAAAACGTATGCGTATTCATCTATCTTTATTTATTGCGTGTCAAAGGTAACGATAACTACGGAGATGCTTTAACATTATTTAACAGAAAAGTCCGGCCATTTACTTGCTTTGGAGTGGCAAATGGTATTACATTTGAACAACTTTTTGCAACAATAAAAAGTTCGACTTATAACGATAGGAATAACATGAAACCTGCCATGTCTGCAACTTCAGCAAAAGCTATGTAAATGCAGGTTCCATGAGGCAATTAAAAAACAAATTAGTATACGAATGAAAAAATTTGGATTAACGTTATTGACCGCGCTGATTGGAGGCTTGATAGCTGTGGGCGGCTATAAACTGTTTGAAAGCAAACGTGAGAGCAAATTGTCGTTTGAAGAACGCCAGGAATTGCATTATGCAAATAATCCAGTGCCAAATGTCGTGTCTTCAACCGGTAATCCGGATTTCACACAGGCTGCGGCTATGGTGGCACCAGCCGTAGTGCATATTACGACAACTTATCCGGGCCGTACGGGATCAAGCGGTTATGGTGACCCTATGGATTTGTTTGAAGAATTTTTCGGCATGCCGCGCCAGCGGCAACAACGCACGCAGCCGCCAGCGCAAGCCACGGGATCAGGTGTGATTATTTCCGAAGATGGGTACATCGTCACGAACAACCACGTCGTGGTCGATGCCAATAAAATAGAGGTACAGTTAACGGACAAGCGCACGGTCGAAGCCAAAATTATTGGCCGCGATCCGAATACCGATCTTGCATTGATCAAAATTAACGAAAAAGGACTTCCTTTCGTCCGATTTGGCAATTCAGATGAAGTCCGGATCGGCGAATGGGTACTTGCCGTAGGTTATCCCCTGGGTCTTGAATCTACGGTGACCGCAGGGATTGTCAGTGCAACGGGACGCTCTACAGGAATCATTGCCCGCGAGTTGCAACAAAGGCAGTATCAGCAACGTGGCTACCCGCAATCGGATGAAGAGCCCATGCTCAACACAGCAGTAGAATCGTTTATCCAAACGGACGCCGTCATCAACAAAGGAAACAGCGGTGGACCACTTGTGAACGCCAACGGTGAACTGATTGGCATCAACTCCAATATTATGACGCCTACCGGCACCTATGCGGGGTATGGTTTCGCGGTTCCCGTCAATTTAGTGAAGAAAATTGCCGATGACTTCATCAAATTCGGCCGGGTTAAAAGAGGTTTGATTGGCATCACATTTACGGAACTCAATCCCGCGATGGCCAAGGAACTCGAGATTACCGATGTAAATGGTCTATATATAAGAGATGTGGTTGCCAACGGTGCCGCGGAGGAAGCTGGTCTTAAAGAAGGTGATATTATCACGAAGCTGGATGGTCGGGCCATTACCTCATCGTCGGATTTACAGGAGCGAATTTATCGGTTACGACCCGGCGACAAGGTAAAACTAACTTACAAACGAAACGGCAAAGAGCGGGATGTAACCGTAACCTTGAAAGAGGACACCCGTGCAGCTGAACGCCAAGCTGAAGAGGATAAAGAAACCAAACGCAGCGCTACCGAAATCTATAACAAGCTTGGGGCTGGTTTCGTGCCCGCCAACGATGCAAAAAAGAAAGAACTGGGTATATCTTCCGGCGTGGTGGTGACCCAAGTGCATCAAGGAGGATTGTTTGATTATTTCAACGTACAACGCGGATTAGTGATTACGCACATCAACGGAAAGCCAGTAAATAACGCGGACGAAGTCGAATCGGCGTTAGGCGATTCCGAACGGGGCATTGTCCGTATTGTGGGTGTGCCGCAACGGGGCAGCCGGGTGGAATTGAATATGCCCATCGAGTACTAGGCGTAAGTTTCCGATAGCAAATAACTAACTGCAAAAAATCCCGGCTGAAGTCAGCCGGGATTTTTTAGTTGCATCATCAATTGTCAACTGTCGATTATTAACAATACGCATCAAACGCGGCAACTAGATTGTCTGCAATCATCTGTGCCGGCCGCCCTTCAATTTGATGCCGCTCAATCATGTGCACCAATTTGCCGTCCTTGAACAACGCCATGGCGGGTGAAGAGGGTGGATAGGGCAACATATAGCTGCGCGCTTGGTCTACCGCATCCTTTTCCATCCCCGCAAAGACGGTAACCACTTTATCCGGCCGTTTCTCGTGCTTCAAGGAAGCGACTGCAGCAGGGCGTGCATTAGCCGCAGCGCAACCGCATACTGAATTCACCACGACAAATACGGTCCCATCCTGCTTAATGGCCGCATCAACTTCTTTAGGTGTTTTTAATTCTTCAAAACCGACGTCTGTCAATTCTTTGCGCATCGGCGCTACCAGGTATTCGGGATACATAGCGTTTAGTCCTTTCTATTTATATGTTAATGAATGATCTGCAAAGATAAGGTGCTTCCAGACCTTAAGCAAGTATAATCACTCAGTTGAATGTCAGATTTGTGAGTCGTTCGTGAAAATAGTATCTTTGTCGGCTCAATATAAATAATTATTGTTATGTCCGTAGACACCGCATATACTCCCTACAAAGTAAAGGATATAAGCCTCGCCGAGTGGGGCCGCAAAGAAATTGAATTAGCTGAAGCTGAGATGCCGGGACTTATGGCCCTCCGGGAAGAGTTTGGTGTTTCCAAACCCCTCACGGGTGCGCGCATCGCAGGCTGCTTACACATGACTATCCAAACCGCTGTACTGATCGAGACACTGATCGAATTGGGTGCTGATGTCACGTGGTCATCCTGCAACATCTTTTCTACGCAAGACCACGCCGCTGCGGCCATTGCTGCAGCCGGCATACCCGTTTATGCCTGGAAAGGAATGAGTGAGGCCGAGTTTAACTGGTGCATTGAACAGACACTCTTTTTCGGCGAAGAACGCAAGCCACTTAATATGATCCTGGACGATGGCGGTGACCTGACCAATATGGTTTTCGACAAATATCCGGAGTTAATCGGTGGCATTAAAGGCTTGTCCGAAGAAACAACAACCGGCGTGCACCGTTTATACGAACGCATGAAAAACGGGACTTTACATCTTCCTGCTATCAATGTCAACGACTCGGTGACGAAATCCAAATTTGACAACAAATACGGTTGCCGTGAGTCATTGGTAGACGCTATTCGCCGTGCCACGGATCTCATGTTGGCTGGAAAAGTAGCCGTGGTGGCCGGATACGGTGACGTTGGCAAAGGTTCCGCAGAATCTTTGCGTAGTGCGGGCGTTCGGGTCATCGTCACCGAAATAGATCCCATATGTGCCCTTCAAGCTGCAATGGAAGGCTACGAAGTGAAAAAGTTTGCCAACGCCGTTAAAGAAGCGGATATTGTGGTTACGGCGACGGGCAACCGCGATATTGTCCGTGCGGAACATTTCAAAGCGTTAAAAGACAAAGCGGTGGTGTGTAACATTGGCCACTTCGACAACGAGATCGATGTGGCGTGGCTCAATCAAAATTACGGTCATACCAAAGTAGAAATCAAGCCTCAAGTTGATAAGTACACCATAGAAGGTAAGGATGTAATTCTGTTGGCCGAAGGCCGGCTTGTAAACCTTGGCTGTGCCACAGGCCACCCTTCTTTCGTCATGAGTAACTCATTTACCAACCAAACCTTGGCTCAAATTGAATTATGGGCAAATAGCCAAAACTACGAGAACAAGGTGTATACACTTCCGAAACACCTCGATGAAAAAGTAGCGCGCCTGCATCTCGCTAAAATCGGCGTAGAATTAGACGAATTAGACCCGGGTCAGGCATCTTATATAGGTGTACCGGTAGAGGGACCTTACAAACCCGATCACTATCGCTATTAACAGTCCGCTAATCACACTATACATCATTTCCGCATGGCATAAACCAATGCGGGAACGATGTGTAGTTGTATCAAAATTCCACCAATGATTTTTACCGTCAGAGGCTAGAAGCACCTATCTAACATCCGGACTTTTCACTGAAATCCACTAAAAATCAAACCGCGTAGAGTTCCTTACAACAATCTCTGATTGTTTGCAGATAAAAAACCAGACGTCGCCGCCAACGCGTTCGCAAACCGATCTTCACCTAATCCGGAAATCACGACGTAATTTGCACGAATGGCCCGCAGCTCATCATGCCAGACCTGCATAAAATGCTCACGCAAATGCGGGAAATCCCGCAAGGGATCATCTACCCAGGGCAAATCGATATCCATTAGCAGATATAAATCGTACGACACGGTTTTGAGCGCATCCGTCACCACAGCAGGTGTGCCGCCGAATAGATGGTCACACCACACCTTAATTGTTAAAAACATCGTGTCGCAGACCAACAAGTTATTATGTGCAAGCGGGATGAGGCTACGCTCCAAGGCCAGCTGCCCATAAAACATATTCAATTCATCCTGAAGCGAATACTCCCGATTGAGATCACGGCAATATTCCCGGGCATATTCCGGTACACATACAGTACCATATTGCTCCGCTAACCTTTCGGCTATGGTCGATTTGCCCGTTGATTCCGGTCCGACCACCGCTATTTTTACCATAAAAAGAAATGCCATTGGTGCTAGCACCAATGGCAAACTTATTAAATTTTCAGGGCTTTCTTTAAAAAACGTAACGAGCGGTCAAACCACCGTTAAACAAGAAACCGTTGATTCCGCCATAGGACTTAACAAAGTGCGCAGTAGGCCTGACGTCAGCCGAAAAAGCAAACGGTGCATTTTTTAACTTGTAGTCAACACCCCCCGTAGGGAAAATACCCACTGAAACGCCAGCCCAATCGTCATAGTCAGAAAACGTATTGGCAATGATTGCACCGCCACCTACAAACCACTTAAATCCTTCGATAGTGCCGATGGGAAAATGATGTTGGTACGCGCCGGACAACGATAAATTCGTAATTCCGTCGCTATAAACACCATAACCAATGCTCGGCTTAACACCCAAATCGAATTCCAAAGCCGCCGGTTCAGATATAAAAGTTTTAAAAGCAGCACCAAACAAATCGTAATACCCTCCGCCAAACCGGATACCGATGGAGTTTTTGTAATCACTTTGTGCTGATGCCGTCAAAGCAAATACGGCGAAAAACGATAGTAACGTCAATTTAATCTTCATAGTTCTAAATTTTTAAATTTACGCCCAAAAGTAAGATATTCCATGATTAGCGGAAAAACAATTTAAACAATTAAGAAAAAATACCTAAAAATGGGTAGTGTGAACTTATACGGATCAGCAAGGGGGAACATCTTATCAAAAATTATTACTCAATTATTCCATTAAAAAACATACCTTTGCACTCCGACAAAACAGTCGGAATACCTTCCTTAATTATCGCAGGCATTTTTCGCTGTTTTGGCATTAACAGATCGTTGAAATATTATTAACGTTTTTCACCACATAATGCCCAGAAACACTTCCATCAATTCTGTTTTAATCATCGGCTCAGGCCCCATCGTCATTGGACAGGCTTGCGAGTTTGATTATTCTGGATCACAGGCTTCTCTTTCACTGAAGGAAGAAGGTATCAAAGTATCCATTATCAATTCCAATCCGGCAACCATTATGACCGACAAAGTGATTGCCGATCACGTTTACTTATTACCGCTCACATGTGAGAGCATCGAAAAAATCCTGCAAGAGCAGCATATCGATGCAGTATTGCCCACCATGGGTGGCCAAACGGCACTCAACCTCTGCATAGAAGCCTCCGAGCGCGGCCTTTGGGAGAAATATGGAGTTAAGGTTATCGGCGTAGACGTAGCTGCCATTGAGAAAACAGAAAACCGCGAGGAGTTCCGCCGACTAATGGTGGATATCGGCGTAGGCGTGGCTAAATCAAAAATTGCCAACTCATTCCTGGAAGGGAAAGAGGCCGCCCAACAAATTGGATTTCCACTTGTTATCCGGCCGTCCTACACCCTGGGCGGCACCGGGGGTGGATTTGTCCATAAAAAGGAAGAATTTGAAGCTGCGTTGAGCCGCGGATTACAGGCTTCCCCCACTCACGAAGTTCTTGTGGAACAAGCGGTGTTGGGCTGGAAAGAATTTGAATTGGAACTGCTACGAGATAGCAACGATAATGTTATTATCATCTGTACCATTGAAAACTTTGATCCAATGGGCATCCACACGGGCGACTCGATTACGGTGGCTCCCGGTATGACGTTGAGCGATCGCTGCTACCAACAGATGCGCAATCAAGCTATTAAGATGATGCGTGCCATCGGTAACTTCGCCGGGGGGTGCAACGTCCAGTTCTCGGTTAATCCGGAAAATGAAGAAATCATAGCGATCGAAATTAATCCTCGTGTATCCCGCTCTTCGGCACTGGCGTCCAAAGCCACCGGATACCCCATTGCAAAAATCGCATCCAAGTTGGCTATCGGTTATAACCTGGATGAAATTGAAAATCAAATTACGAAAACGACATCGGCTTATTTCGAGCCCACGCTTGATTATGTAATCGTGAAAGTACCGCGTTGGAACTTCGCAAAGTTCAAGGGCGCCAATCGGGAACTCGGCCTGCAAATGAAGTCAGTCGGAGAAGTAATGGCCATCGGCCGCACATTCATCGAAGCCCTGCAGAAAGCCTGTCAAAGCCTGGAAACGGGCCGCCATGGCTTGGGCGCCGACGGTAAACAACTGCGCGATCTTGAGGAAATCATGTCCAGCCTCGAACACCCGAGCAGCGACCGTATTTTCCACATCAAGGATGCCTTTGAGTTGGGGGTACCACTCGAATCCATTCGCAAGGCAACCCACATCGACAAATGGTTTCTTCAGCAGATCCAGGAACTGGTTACCCTGGAGGCCGAGTTGCGCCGATATCAATTAAACAACATTCCAAAGGATTTCTTCCTTACGTTAAAACAAAAGGGATATTCCGACGTGCAGATCGCCTGGCTATTAGGCAACGTCACGGAAGATGAGGTCTATAACCGTCGTAAGGAATTGGGTATACGCAGAGTATACAAGATGGTGGACACCTGCGCCGCAGAGTTTCCGGCACAAACACCCTACTATTACTCGACGTTCGAAGAAGAGAATGAATCCACCGTATCCAACAAGAAGAAAATCATTGTGCTTGGGTCAGGCCCCAACCGCATCGGACAGGGAATAGAATTTGATTACTCCTGCGTACACGGTTTGCTGGCCGCAAAAGAAGCGGGATACGAATCGGTTATGATTAACTGCAACCCCGAAACGGTCTCTACGGATTTTAACATGGCGGACAAACTCTATTTCGAGCCCGTTTACTGGGAGCATGTCCGCGAAATCATTGAGCTGGAAAAACCCGAAGGTGTAATCGTACAATTAGGGGGACAGACGGCGTTGAAAATGGCGGAACAACTGGAGTCAAATAGCATCAAGATCATCGGCACTTCCTTCAAGGATATGGATTTAGCCGAAGATCGCGGACGTTTCTCTGACCTCCTCAAATCGCTGGATATCCCTTATCCAAAATACGGTGTAGCGGAGAGCGCGGAAGAGGCGTTGAGAGTAGCCAAAGAAGTGGGGTATCCCGTGCTCGTTCGTCCCAGCTACGTATTGGGCGGCGAGCGCATGAGCATTGTCATCAATGACGAGGAGTTGGAAAAAGCGGTCGTAAAACTGCTGCGCAACCTGCCGGGTAACCGCGTGCTGATCGACCACTTCCTCGATCGCGCAGAAGAGGCTGAATCTGATTCCATCTGTGACGGTGAAGATGTACACATCATCGGCATGATGGAGCATATCGAACCTGCGGGAATCCACTCGGGTGATTCGAGCGCCGTGCTTCCTCCTTTCAGCCTCTCGGAAAACGTTCAGCGCAAAATGGAGGAGTATACAATTAAATTAGCCAAAGCGCTTAATGTAAGAGGCCTACTAAACATCCAGTTTGCCATCAAGGATGAAAAAGTATACGTTATCGAAGCCAATCCACGTGCATCGCGTACGGTGCCTTTCATCGCCAAAGCCTATGACGTACCTTACATCAATATTGCCACTAAAATCATGCTTGGTGTCAATAAACTGAAAGATTTCACCATCGAACGCCGACTTACGGGCTATGCCATCAAGGAACCCATTTTTTCCTTTGATAAATTTCCCGATGTCGATAAACAACTCGGTCCGGAAATGAAATCCACAGGCGAGGCCATCCGTTTCATTAAGGACTTGGACGATCCGTTTTTCCGGGAAATGTATGCCAAGAAATCCATGTATCTGAGTAAATAAGGGCGGCTTTCCGTATACGATGACAGCCTCCAGCACTGGACGTGTCTGGAGGCTGTTTATATTGCATATAAAAGTCAATTTATCTAAGTTTGTAAGGTAATCAAAACAACAATTCCATGTCATATAGAATAGAACACGATACGATGGGTGAGGTACAGGTGCCTGCTGATAAGTATTGGGGTGCGCAGACCGAACGCTCACGCAATAACTTTAAAATCGGACCGGCAGCATCCATGCCCAAAGAGATTATTGCAGCCTTTGCTTACCTAAAAAAAGCAGCGGCTTACACCAATACCGACGCCGGCATATTGCCCGCCGAAAAGCGAGATCTGATCGCACAGGCATGCGATGAGATCCTGACGGGTCAGTTGGACGATCAATTTCCCTTGGTCATCTGGCAGACCGGATCCGGCACACAATCCAACATGAATGTTAACGAGGTGGTGTCAAACCGGGCTCACGTCCTACAGGGGCATAAATTGGGTGAAGGAAAGCCGTTCATCCATCCCAATGACGACGTGAATAAATCCCAGTCATCTAACGATACATACCCCACAGCCATGCACATTGCCGCCCACAAAAAGGTAATGGAGGTGACCATCCCGGGCGTGGAAAAACTGCGGGATACACTGAAAGCTAAATCTGAGGCATTCAATGAGGTCGTAAAAATCGGCCGTACCCACCTGATGGACGCAACTCCCCTTACCTTGGGCCAGGAATTTTCCGGCTATGTGGCTCAGCTTGACTATGGTTTGAAAGCGCTTAAGCATACACTGGCCCACCTTTCGGAATTGGCATTGGGCGGTACCGCTGTAGGCACGGGCATCAACACGCCCAAAGGCTATGCTGAAAGTGTAGCCCGGTATATCGCGGATTTCACGGGCCTGCCTTTCCGCACCGCACCCAACAAGTTCGAGGCGCTCGCTTCTCACGATGCCATCGTGGAAAGCCACGGTGCGTTGAAACAGCTTGCCGTATCCTTACATAAAATTGCCAATGATATCCGTATGCTAGCTTCCGGTCCGCGTTCGGGTATCGGCGAAATCCTGATTCCGGAAAATGAACCCGGTTCATCCATCATGCCCGGCAAGGTAAATCCAACACAATGCGAGGCGCTCACCATGGTGGCCGCGCAGGTTATCGGCAACGATGTAACCATCGCATTCGGTGGGGCGAACGGACACTATGAACTGAATGTATTTAAACCCGTCATGGCTGCCAATTTCCTGCAGTCCGCTCAACTAATCGGCGATGCCTGTATATCATTCAATGATCATTGTGCCATCGGTATCGAACCCAATTACGACGGGATCAAGAAACACCTCGAAAATTCTCTCATGCTGGTTACGGCACTTAATCCGCATATCGGCTACGAAAACGCAGCCAAAATCGCCAAAAAAGCCCATAAGGAAAACAAATCATTGCGGGAAGCGGCCCTTGAACTAGGCCTCTTAACCAATGAGCAGTTTGATGAATGGGTTCGCCCCGAGGATATGATCGGCGGACTCAAGTGATCGGTCATAACACATATATACCGTTGTACAACGCGGCATACCGGTTATCCATAGCCGGTATGCTCGTTCTATGTGCCATCAGTTGCCGATTCAATCCTGACATCCAAAGTGAAGGTGCCCACTACCTGCAGGGAATATGGGTTCAGGATAGCATTCCGATGCAAGATGCCTTGCTAACGTACACCCTGCATGAATTTAAGTTTACTTGCGACTCAATTTATGCAACCATGCATGTCAATGCGAAGACGCGGAACATTGCCGATTCGTGTTATGGAAACGGACAATGGACCGAATATGCCAAGGGTATCTACGTAGTGCGTGGGGACAGTCTGATTGTGGATGGCCTATATACAAAATCAGATTGGAGACAGAAAATATCCGGTTGCTACCGTGTCGGACAGTATCTTCCGCGGTTTAAAATCGTCCGGTATTCCATCGATTCTCTTGTACTGGAAAGCCGTTATGACCAGCGCCCCCTCCTACTGCGAAAAACCGCTGACATCACTTGTCAACCGAAAAAACGATGGGAATGAAGCAGGTAATGGGATATACCTAAAAACAAAAAGGCAGCACGCGTAGCACCACCTTTTCCAGATTTATTATCAACTAAAACTATATTATTGATCAAAACGGCAAATCATCGTCTTTTCCATCGTCAGCGGAAATATCCACCGGTGAGGGCGCATTAAACGCCTGCGGACCGGAAGCGGATTGCCCACTGGAATCTGCTGCCGAGGTCGTGACTTTCGCCACCCGCCAAGCAACAAGTGAATTGAAATAACTGGTTACCCCATCTCTATTGGTCCACGGCCGACCCCGAAGATTGAAGGAAACCTCCACTTCGTCACCTACATTCAAATTGTCAAATAACGACGTCCGGTCTTGGGTCGCTTCAAAACGTATGTATTCGACAAATTGGGGGTTCTCCGCATATTGTATAATCAAATCCCGCTTCTTAAACGTATCGGTAACTTGCTGTACAGCACCAATTTCATGCACTTTTCCTCGTATTTCCATTACTTACTTCTTTTTACCAGACCCGCGTTGAACCGCAAACAAGTGTCCGGCGTTTTCCTTAACAAATTATAATATTCTGATGAAACTGTAAAATTACATATTTTTTACTTACTATATAAGTACCTTTGCTAAATTTTTATGGAAGTTTTCAACACCCCCCGTAAAGTCATCATTACCTGCAACAGGCGGCTTTCTCCGTATCTGCAAGAAGAAATTAGGCACCTAGGATTCGATATCAAGCGCAGCTTCGCTACCGGCATCGAACTTTTGGCGACGGTCAACGACTGCATCCGTCTTAACCTCAATCTTCATTGTGCTAGTCAGGTTCTGTATTCGCTGACATCTTTCACCGCACGCAATCCGGAAGAGCTTTACGATGCGCTTTCAACCATTCCTTGGGAAGATTTGGTTGCGTTTGACGGTTACGTCTCCGTAACTTCCAACGTTAATAACCCAACCATCACCACACCGCTATTTGCCAACCTTAAGGTGAAAGATGCGATTGCAGATCGAATTAAAAGCAAAAAGGGATTACGGCCCGACAGTGGCCCCGATTTGCATAAAACAGTCATTCATCTGTATTGGCAGGACAACCAGGCAGAAATCTTTTTGGACACCTCCGGAGAGACCCTGGCCAAACATGGTTACCGTAAACATCCGGGAAAGGCGCCCATGCTGGAAGCCCTCGCAGCAGGTGTAGTTTACGCCACTGGTTGGGACGGACAAACGGTTTTCGCAAACCCCATGTGTGGATCCGGAACACTAGCCATCGAAGCCGCACTTATCGCAACCCACCGCAAGCCTGGCCTTTTCCGGATGAACTATGCGTTCATGCACATCCTCGGCTACGACGAACAAATATTCTTTGCCGAACGGCGAAAGTTAAAGGAGCAGGTAAAGAAAACAACTTCCGCGAAAATCATTGCCTCTGATTTATCGAAGGAAGCCGTCCAGATCGCGCGCATGAATGCCAAAACGGCCGGCGTGGACCAGCTCATCGAATTCCATACGGCCGACTTTGCCGAGGCACCCCTGCCGGCCGGTGCGGGAGTTGTGGTATTCAATCCAGAATACGGCGAACGGATGGGAATTCATACGAAACTCGAAGCCACGTATCGCCGGATCGGTGACTTCCTGAAACAGTACTGTGGTGGGAAACGTGGCTACGTGTTCACAGGCAATCCCGACCTCGCAAAAAAGATCGGCCTCCATGCTTCCCGGAAAATCGAATTCTACAACGGCAAACTCGATTGCCGCTTATTGGAATACGAAATCTACGAAGGAAGCCGCAGAACAAAAAGTGAAAAGAAGACCGATGCAGATCTACATTGACCAGACAGCCGACTTTGTTCGCCAACGACTCTCGGACGCCGAAGCAGGCCACGATTGGTGGCACATACTGCGCGTTTGGAATAATGTGAAAACCTTACTCAGATACGAGAAGGCTGATCGCACAACGTGTGAACTGGCCGCGCTGCTACACGACATCGCCGACAGCAAATTCCATGGTGGCGATGAAACCTTAGGACCAACTATCGCGGGCGAATTCTTAAGCAGCATCGATGTACCCGAAGATTGCGTAGAGCATGTTAAGAATATCATCCTCCATATGTCATATAAGGCGAGTTTGGGTGTTGTAACCTTTCGTTCCAAGGAACTTGAAATCGTACAGGACGCCGACCGGCTGGATGCCATCGGGGCCATCGGAATCGCACGGGCATTCCATTATGGCGGATTTAAAAACCGAACCCTCTATGACCCCGCAATCGCTCCAAACATCAATCAGGATAAAGAAACTTACAAGAATAGTACGGCTCCCACAATTAACCATTTTTATGAGAAGCTCCTTCTATTAAAGGAGAAGATGAATACGGACACGGCCAAGCAGATCGCCGAAGGAAGACATCGGTTTATGGAGCAATATCTCGAACAGTTTTATCGAGAATGGGAAGGTAACTAAAAACCGCCCATAACCATTTGCAGACATTCGCGAGTGACCCGTTGATTGTATTCGTCGGTCATGCTTTTATGATTGATGAGGTCCACGATTGTCCCTATCCAGCAAAACCCGATGGTAAGGAAATAAATGATTCCCATCGCCACTTGATTGAGCACAAAGCGCTGGATACCGGCGAAACCAAGGAAACCCAATAGCGTGAATAACAGGATGTCCTGCGCATTTTTCCGTTTACCATTGTAGAGGAATACAAAATTCTTCAGTTGGTCCTCATTCAACGGAGCGGTAGCATGTTGAAGATACATTAACTCGTCGGGCGAAATTCCCGGAATCCCCATAAGTATATTACGATTATTCATGATAATAAGGTGTTGTCCAGTAATTGTACGTGTATTTTGAAAGTTTATAAATCCGATGAATAATTACAAAAAATGCGGGTATCCCTAGCCAATGCATGGCAAACGATGCTCCGATTTCGCCCCGCAAAAAAAGCGCGATCGAACGGCCCAATCCACATCCCGGACACCAATCCAACCCCATATTCTCCAATGGACATAACGTAGAATGGTGGCTGTACGGATCGGAAAAATAAAGCAGTATCAACGCCGCTACCCAACATCCCGCTTCAATCGGCAATTTTTGAAATATCTGCTTGCGTTGCATCGTTATGTTCCCCGATGTTTTATCAGATGTTTTATAACAGATAAAGTTACAATTGTTTTCCAATTTATCGTTCTATCGATTTTATTGGCTTAACAAAATGATTACCTTTAACCCATCTTAACTAACAAGGCTGTAGTTACCCCTGTCAGCAAATAAGCGCAGATATGGAGGTTCCGAAGGTTAAAAACAAATAATTATTAATGAAAACTGTAATCCGTATTTTTCTGACGTTAACTGTTTGTGCCATGTGGCATGTATCTGCTGCCCAATTTAACCAAAATCAGGTCATCGCACACCGCGGTGCGTGGAAGGTAGAGGATCTACCCCAAAATTCGATCGCATCATTAGAACGTGCCGTAGAACTCGGTTGCGCCGGTTCGGAATTCGATGTGCATCTTACCAAAGATGATGTATTGGTTGTCAACCACGACAACGATTATTATGGAATCGATATTGCCACGGCCACTTACGCAGAACTGCTTGCAAAAAAACATCCCAATGGAGAGTCTATCCCCACTGCCGAAGCCTACCTGCGGGAAGGGATGAAACAAAAGAAAACAAAACTTATCTACGAACTGAAGACCTCAAAACTCGGTAAGGAACGTACGCTGCATTCAGCCGACTTGACGGTACAACTCGTCAAAAAGTTGGGAGCTGAAGAATGGGTGGAATACATCGCATTTGATTACGATGCCTGCAAGCGCATAATTGAACTTGATCCCAAAGCAAAAGTATACTACCTCAATGGCGACAAAACGCCGGCCGAAGCCAAAAAGGATGGGTTGTTCGGTCTGGACTATCACTTCAACGTTTATAAGAAAAACCCAACATGGATACGCGAAGCTAAAAACCTTGGACTTGTTGTCAATGTCTGGACCGTAAATACCCAGGAGGAAATGACCAATCTATTGGATCAGGATGTAGAGTTCATTACCACCGACCAACCCGCATTGTTGCTGGACGTTATCCGTAATACCAAATAATCAATGAAAAGGTTTCTGAGCACCCTATGTTTGCTGTTTATCTGTGTGGCCTTTGGTTTTGCACAGCAGTTTATCGTGGCTACATACAACATTCGCTATCCTGCTTCAAGCGATGTGGGCAACCTTTGGAAGGATCGGTATCCACACCTGGTGCAGCTTATCCAATTCCATGGCTTTGATATATTCGGCACTCAGGAAGGACTTAAGCATCAATTGGAAGACATCAAGAAAAACCTACCGGGCTTCGATTACATCGGCGTAGGCCGGGACGACGGAAAAGAAAAGGGCGAGCATGCGGCCATATTTTATAACATTGATAAATTTGAGGTACTGAAGCAGGGTAATTTTTGGCTCGCCGAAAATACCGAGATTCCAAACAAGGGATGGGATGCCGCACTGCCTCGGATCTGCACATGGGGACTCTTCAGGGAAAAGCAAACCGGTTTTGAGTTTTTCTTCTTCAATACACACTTCGATCACATAGGCGTGGAAGCACGTAAAGAGAGCGCCAAACTCATTGTCCGAAAAGCCCATGAGTTAGGCAGCGGCGTTCCGATGATCATCACCGGAGACTTCAATGTTGATCAACGGAATGAGAGCTATCACGTGCTGAATGACGGCGGTGAAGTAACCGATGCCTATGAGTTATCGCCTATAAAATACGCACCCAACACTACTTTCAACGGTTTTGACATCCGCAAAACAGGCGACAGTCGTATCGATCACATCTTTTTATCGAAACCTTTTACGGTAACGAGGTATGGCATCCTGACCGACAGCTATCAAGGCAAGGTGCCTTCCGATCACTTCCCTGTTATGGCAGAGGTTCAGGTCCGTTGACACTTGCATATGACCCGCAAAGTACCTATGTTTGGCCCATATTCTATTTAGTCAAATAATTGTAATCCTTATGAGCCGTTTACTGTTGTTTCCGATAGCTTTTTGCTTACTATTATTCAGCCGATGCGATACGTTGAGTCAAATGGCTACCAGTACGGGATCACCCCAGGGGCAGCCTTCTTCCACAACATCATCAACTGCTATCAGTTCGAGCGAAGCGGCTTCGGGAATCAAACAGGCATTAAGCCAAGGATTGGATCGGAGCATCAAGTCGCTCGCGGTTCGGGATGGCTTTTTAGGCAACGCCGCCGTTAAGATTCTGATGCCCCCAGAGGCTCAAAAAGTGGAAAGCGCCCTTCGAGGAATTGGTCTGGGTTCACTCTGTGATAACCTGATCCAAAGCCTTAACCGTGCCGCAGAAAGTGCAGTGAGCGAAGCAACTCCGGTTTTTGTGTCGGCACTTTCCCAATTGACCATCCGCGATGCAACGAATATTCTACTGAGCGGGCAGCCCGATGCTGCCACAGATTTTTTCAAACGGGCAACAACAACAGAGCTGACCAAACGGTTCAGCCCGATCGTCGAAGGCGCGCTCGGTAAGTACAAAGTTGCCCAGTATTGGAGTGCGGTAGTAAGCAAATACAACCAGATTCCCTTGGTAAATGACAAAATAGAAACGGATTTAAACAAATACGTCACCCAAAAAGCCATTGAAGGCTTATTCCTTCAGGTTGCCGCGGAAGAACTTAAAATCCGCAATAATTTGGGTGGCACCCGTACAACACCGCTACTGCAAAAGGTATTTGGCTACGCCGACAAACAGAAAAAATAAGGACCGGGTATGAAGAACTTCTTAATTCCTGTAGACTTCTCGGATGTATCGTATACGGCGGCTCAATACGCGGTAGATATGGCCGCACACCTCCACGCGGAGAAGGTAATTTTTTACCACTCTTATGCCCACCGGCCGGCGGAGGGTTACGATGAACATGCCGGATATCAGCAAACCACGCTTCGGCATCTGGAAAAAATGGCCTCGAAGCTCCACGTCCCTTCGCCGCTATCGGTCGAGCAATTTATTTTTCTGGCGGACGACCAACCTGTAAAAACGGGCGTGGAAGCGATTGTAGCCCGACATGCGATTTCACTGATCGTCATGGGGATTGCCGGGTTATCAGACATCGAAAACACACTGATCGGCCGGAACACGATGGCCGTAGCGGAATCTGGGGCCGCCCCCCTATTGATCGTACCGCGCGACCACGCCTTCAAGCCGGTAAATAAAGTCGTGTACGCTACCGATTTAAAAAACGTCGAACATGTCACCCCTGCCGCCAGCATCATCCGATTTGCTAGCCAACTGGAAGCAGAAACACACGTAGTACATGTAGACCCAGCAACACAAGGACAAACTCCCGAAAAAATTCTGGGCAAACAAGAGATTTTGAAAATGTTGGAATCTCTACATCCGGTATTTGAAGTAATCAGCGAGCCAGTAAACAAGGCAGAAGGGATTTTTGATTACGTAAAAAGAAACCATATCGACCTGATACTCATGGCCTCGCGCAACTACGGATTTTTTAGGCGGCTTTTCCATAGCAGCGTAAGCAAAAAATTACTGAATATCGCCGACGTACCCGTTGTGTTATTGAAGAATCGGCCGGTGGCGTAATTAACACGTTCGATATCTGCGTAAATTAATCCGTTATCGACCAACCGCTTCCAGCTTTTCGAAGTGAAGGTCGACCAATTGTTCGAGCCCTTTGGAAAAAGTTAATAAGCGATCGCGCAGGATATATAACGTAAATCCATTCGCATCGAAGGCCGAATTATACCTAAACTCACTTAGCGCTTTCGAAAGTTCCACCATCATCTCCTTTTCTTCCGGTACATCCAGGCAGAAGCATTCCCTGGCAAGCGGAGTGATGGACTCCGTCAACTGAATTAGGTACATTAGGTTAAGGATGTTATCTGGTCTATAGCCCCAAATCGCGTGCAGCGTTCCCAAGCAAAGTTGTTCCACGGCGTGCGACATGATGACGGAGCAACTTTCATCGTATCTGCTACCGATTTGATCTTGAACCATCGCCATCAGTCCTTCCGCACTCCAGAAATATCGCTTCCACTGCCAACGCCGTTTCTCCAGATCAACAGGCCCAGGCGTATTCGTCACCTTTAATTGCCCCTCTTCCCCCCACCACCGATCCGACGTATTGGCCAGAAAATGGAAAAATTCGAGCCCTTCCTCCAGTTTTTTATTGAACGTACTCATCCTAACATACAGTGCCACGATTTCCAGCTCCTTCCCCAGCATTTCATTTATTTTGTGTTGTGTCTGCAACGGATGTTCCATTGTTTCCTCCGTCAGGATAGCTAGATAATATCGATGATAGGTCGCTTCTTTCTTGTCGACTGTCACGAGATTTACCGACCGCTCCCACCGCGATTGATACGCAAAGCAAAACACGTAGGTGGGGACTATCTGTCGGCCGATAGCTGACAGAATCTGCTCCTTGTGGCTGTTAGCTGCTGCCCCATCATTGTCGTCCCTTTCTGTACCTCCTCCTTCTTCGATCGCCAGGTTGCCATTTGCGGGCTCATTGTTAATCAGTCCGGATGCCACCTGCCGTCGTTGGATTTCGTCGAGCAGGTCTTGGTTGAAAGCCATTAGATAGGTAAGTAATTCCTTCGCCTTACTTGCCGCCCACAATAAGTCCTCCTTTGACACGGAAAAATCGTGATCGTACCGTGCCGAACTATAAGATTCGTCCAATTTTCGGAGGATATTCCACTCATCATCTGCAAACAGCGATCCCATCTCCGCCGAAAAGGATCGGATATACTCCTGATGCTTTCGGATGGAATGTGTCATTTTTGCTTTGCCCATGATTAAATTTTCAGCGAGACGAAACCCGAGCTCAAGGACCTGATGCAACATGAAACTTGCTTGGGAATAATTTTCACTATCCATATAAAGCCGATATCCCTGCTCAAATGCGTGTAATTTTGTGATTTCTTTTTCGAAATACTGGGTAGCTTTTTTGTACCTTTTTTGGTAATTGACCTCCTGAAAGACCACCCGGGTACCCGGACTTGGATTTTCGTAAACCCGGTTGTCGGGGTGAAAAATCAGCGCAGCGCGTATGTTTCCCTGGTTTAATTGGCGATTTACGTCTTCTGGAAATAATACATAGGCATGGTAACCGGCTTTTTCAGAAACAGCCACGTTACAAAGTGCACGAGCAGAAATAATCTCTTGCCCACTTTCGTGACGCAACAGCACGTATAGTTGATGGAACAATTTGCCCTGTGTCCGAAACGGGTAGGCGTATATCTCCTCGACCGCCAGATTTTCTGTGATGCGCCGGATGGTGAGTTCCAGCGCAGGGTCGGGAATCAGAATCTTTGAATTCATCGTCTTCTTGGATTTGGTTAAGTTGTCGGTTATGTTGGATACGCATTTCGTGCTCACTCCTGCTCCTGCTCTATATCCTTAATGGGTATCCCTTCGTCTTCTCCCTCGCTGCTTCCTTCGTCACCATCACCATCCACCAACTCCGTCCCATCGTTCCCCTTCATATGCTTATCCCATAACTCCGCCTTCTCAAAAATCGGCTCCAGTTTAGCCGCAGCTTCTGCATGGCGCTTATCAGCGATGTTATTCATAAGCTCACCCAATCTGGATAGCGGCATCTTTCCTTCGAACCTGTCAGTCGGTTGGGCAATGACATACGACGGTACCTGTAAGGGCAAGCCACCCTCTCGGTAGATTACGTATAGCGCTTGCGCGAGCCGGAGCAATAGCTCGTGTACAGCCACGATTTTATCGCCGAACTGTTCGTAGTTGGGAGCTCGTCTCCAAGTAAGTGCCAGCAACAAATCATCCAGTGTGGCATACCACTTTCTCATCGACTGAAATGAAAAAAATTTACTCAGCGTATCCGCGGGATTAATCTGACCATCAAAGGAATATTCACCACGCGAGGCGTAAGCATAATAATCATCCCGCGATTTAAAAAAAGCCAGCGGTTCTTTCTGCTTTTTAAGACCACATTGCTTGAAGATCACGTAGGCTACTTCCACCTGCTCGATCAATTGCCTGCAATGGTATCCGTTCTCCACTGCGTCCGGACACGCCATCGCCGGATAGGCGCCTGCATTCACGGTAAAACTGATATCCCGCATCCAATGATCGATTGAGGTTTCATACCGGAAGAAATTGTCTAGGTAGATCATGGGATTTTTGATCACCCGCTTGATTACATACCGAAAATTTTCGGCTTTTAGGTTCTTTTGCTTAACTTTCATCGCTTTACAGATTTAAGAAAGATAGTTTAGATTTAATTATTTCCGACGAATCAAATTTAAGGACTATTTTTCTTCAATTCAAAGTTTTTGAAGAATATTTTTTCTAAATGAATCCGATACTGAAGAGAATTAAAGAAATATCCAAACAAGAAGGAATAAGTGTTACCGCATTGGAAGCATCGATTGGCGCCAGCAAAGGAGTATTTTCACGAGCTTTGGCGAACGGAACCGACATCCAAAGCAAATGGTTGATCAAATTAGCAGAAAATTATCCCCAATATTCTGCCGAATGGTTGCTTAAAGGCGAAGGCGAAATGAAAAAAGCCGATATTTTGCACGACATACTTCAAAACTACACTTTGTCGGAATCGGATAAACTGACAAATGAATTTATTCAAACGCTTAAACAAGTAATCTCCTCTCAAGAAACTACGATTCGGTCGCAAGAAATAACCATTGACGCACTACGGCAGCGAATTGCTACACTAGAAAAAACAATATAGCGCGGAAAAATTATTCACCGAAGTCCGTTCACCAAATCACTCCCCTTTCTCGACTGGATAATTCCTATCTTTGGCAAACATGAGTGATTCAAAAATAAACACCTTAACTGCATCCAGCGTAGCAGACCGGTTCTTCCGATATGTACAAGTCGACACGGAATCAGACCCTTCATCGTCCACCCACCCTTCCACCGAGAAGCAGAAAAACCTCGGCCGACTGTTGGTCGGCGAGTTGTTGGCCATGGGTATCGCGGATGCGCAGCTGGACGAGTACGGCTATGTCTATGCGACCATCCCAGCAAACACTGACAAAACCGTTCCCACCGTTTGCTTTTGCTCGCACATGGATACTTCGCCGGACTGCTCAGGAAAGAACGTAAAACCCCTAATTCACCGAAACTACCAGGGCGACGATATCGTCTTGCCTGACGACCCGACCGTGGTTATCAAACGGGCCGAACATCCTGATTTAGCAAACCAACTCGGCAACGATATCATTACGGCAAGTGGTACGACGCTCCTTGGCGCCGACGACAAAGCAGGTATCGCCGAAATCATGACTGCGGCCGAATTACTCATGACGCACACTGAAATCAAACACGGAACCGTCAAAATTCTATTCACACCCGATGAAGAAATCGGCCGCGGCGTAGACAAGGTGGATTTGACAAAACTCGGCGCCGATTTCGCCTATACCATCGATGGCGAAACCGCCGGCTCCATCGAAGATGAAACGTTTTCCGCGGATGGTGTCAGCTTGACCATCAACGGTGTCAGCGTACACCCAGGATTTGCCAAAGGGAAACTGCAAAGTGCCCTGAAAATTGCCTCGGAAATCATCGGATCCTTACCCAAAGACAGGCTCTCGCCGGAAAGCACGCACGGCCGGGAAGGATTTTTACATCCGGTATCCATCCGCGGCGGCGTGGAGCAAGTAACCCTGGATTTCATTGTACGGGATTTCGCAAGCGATCAATTGAAAGCGCATGAACGGGAACTCGAACATCTCGTGAAAACCGTCATCTCCCGCCACCCGGGTTGTTCCTACCAATTCAAGGTCAGCGAGCAGTATCGAAACATGAAGGAGGTACTTGATAACCATCCACAAATCATGGAAATCGGATTAGAAGCCATCCGGCGCGTTGGATTGCAACCGCTCCGGAGAAGTATACGTGGAGGAACCGATGGATCGAGGCTTTCGTTCATGGGGCTCCCCTGCCCTAACATCTTTGCCGGCGGCCATGCGTTTCATGGCAAGCAGGAATGGGTATCCGTACAGGACATGGAAAGCGCGGTACGGACAATCGTCCATATCGCTGCCTTGTGGGAAGAGCGCGCTTGAAGAACACACTTAACTAAGAACTTATCATGCAACATACGGTCTACGAGTCGATCAAACAAGTAATCAACCAACGGCGTGCAATCTTTCCGCCCAGCTATCTTCGAAAAGACATTTCCAAATCCCAGCTCATCGAATTGCTGGATTGCGCCAATATGGCACCCACACACAAGCTTACGCAACCATGGCGGTTTATCGTCTTCCGGGAAAATGGGCTATCGAAACTGGCAGACCAACTTGCTGAACACTACAAGACCCATACGCCCTCCGAGCAATTCCTGCAGAAAAAGTACGAAAACACCCGCGAGAAGGTGCTTCAATCGGGTGCAGTCATCGCCATTGTGGTATCCTACAGCGGTGCGGTGCCCCAATGGGAAGAACTGGCCGCTACGGCCTGCGCGGTACAGAACCTATGGCTCGCCGCTTCCGCGGCCGGTATCGGTGGCTATTGGAGCAGTCCGGGCACCGTCAAACACATGAGCGATTTCCTGAAATTGGCGGCGAATGAAGAATGCCTGGGTTTCTTTTACATGGGATTCCACGACGAGCCGGCACGCGTAGCGACACGCAAGCCCATCCTCGAAAAAACACGATGGGAGGAATAATCCCACGACCCATTGCTACATTAATTACCATTAAACGCATATAAAGTACCATTCGCTTTTGCCAAGCTACCGTACCTTTGCATTATGGAAACCATCCAAGAAATAAGTGAATACCAAGCGGCCATCCAAGCGAAATGCCCCAGGTGCCGCACAGGCGCTATGTTCACCGGAAGAGCCTACCGCTTGAAGGCGCAGAAAATGAACGAATATTGCCCGCATTGCCAATTGAAATTTGAACAGCGACCCGGCCACTTCTACGTATCGATGTTTGTAAGTTATGCGCTCAGCGTAGCGCAGATGACCATTGCTTGTTTGGCAACTTACTTGATTACGGGAAACGACGATTCTTTTTGGCTATACCTGACGGTCGCCACGTTAGCTGTAATTCTATTGGCGCCATTGAATTTTCGGTATTCACGTGTTATCCTCATGTACTGGCTGACGCCTGGCATCTATTACCAGCCGGAGACTGCTGTACCGAATGCAGGTCATACTCCGATGGTCGGCAAGAAAAAGCAGCCAACACAGGCTATTTAAACGAGACAACGATTTTGGCCCGGGAACCTTTCCACAAAGGTCCTGCTTGCAATAAGCGTTTTGACTCGTCTATCAGCGAGGTATCTGCATTGCCTATTTCTTCAATGGCATACGGTTTCCCCTGAGGATCAATCTTAAACACCAACACGACATTGCCCGTGATGGCAGCAATCTCAGCATTCTCGGCTAGATACGTATTAAACTGCTGCCATCCGCCTTCCGGTGCGGCATCGAAGCCCGTTTCACCACCCGCAGCCTGCGCTTGTATCTGTACCGTAGGTGCCAATTCCACGTTCACCTCCTTCCCTGTCGAACCCGATTGTAGGTGATGATTCCGTATCCATAGTAAAACCAACACCAATACCATCAACACACAGGCCGTGGCAGCTACGCCCAAACGCTGCCACCCGAAGAAAAAAGCATCTCGTTCCTGCACCTTCCCTTCGATGCGGGCCGCCAAGCGTTGTTGCAAAAGACTCAACTGACGGTGGCTCACTTCCTGCTGCATCCGATAGCCATCAATGGCATCCTGCAACAAGGGATCATCAAGCGCTTCCCGCTCAAGCTGGTACATCTCTTCTTTACTCAATTCGCCATTGAGATACTGCTGGATCCGAATGATATGGTAGTTATTGTTCATTCCTGCTCTTTTCCATGCAAATTTTTAAATTACGTTTGCCATTCTGAATATAGCTTTTCACCTGACCAAGATCATACCCCGTTAATTCTGCGACGTCTTTGTAACATTTCTGCTCAAGATAAAATAACGTGATGCACCGCTGCTGTTCCTCGCTGAGTGTTTCCAGGCACGATTCCATCAACATAAGCCGTTCTTCTGGAATCTGCTCTCCCTCATTTTGTTGATGCAGAAAAACGTCACTTTCCATAACGTGCTCCTCGATATCTACGGTGGCAACCCGGTTTGCTCTGCGCAACTCCATCAGGCAATGGTTACGAGCCAGCGTATATAACCAACTTTTGAAGTTACTCACCTCATGAACCCGTAGTTTCGAAATGAGCGATTCAAAAATCTGCATCACTGCATCCTCGCTCTTGGTTTCATCCTTATAATACTTAAAGCATAGCCCGTAAATCAAAGGCATATAGGGTTCATACAGCTTACCCAACAACTGCAGATCCCCCGTTTTCCGGTATTCCGTTAAAAGATGTTTTTCGTCGAGCACGAATGCATTTATTTATGAAACCACTGTATTGACCCCATATCCAAACTTAGGGAAATTGTCTGTGATCTCAAAAATTGGATGCACAATACGTGTAGTTTCCATAAAAAAGCCGGAACGATATTCATCGCCCCGGCTTGCTATCATGTGTTTGTGAATTATGGGTTAAAAACACCAGCCATTTGCATCAATTATTCTTTTCGCTACCCGTTGACGGGCTTCCTTAATGTTAAAAGGTTCCGTTTTGGTGAAACGCCGCAACCCAACCAACATCATTTTCAGTTCGTCGCCTTCAGCAAACGAAAAAAGCGCCTCCTTCCCTGCCAGGTACACCTTGTCAACGGCGTTATACAGATAAATCCGTGCCATGTCTAACTGTCCTTCGACACTTGCCGCGTCCTGCCGGCCCACTAATTTCTCTGCTCGCAATAAAACCGATTCGGCGAGGTAGACATACCCAACGATATCGGCAATATTCATCAGTATTTCCTGTTCTTTTTGCAGGGTCATCATCAGTTTCTGCACCGCTGCCCCGGCCACCAGCAATCCGACTTTCTTCAGGTTGGCAATCAACTTCTTTTCGTAAGCAAACGGAGCCTCATCCCTTTCCCCGAAATCCGGGATCGCCATCAATTCTTCTGCCACGGCTTGTGCCGGTCCCATCAGGTCAAGTTCGCCTTTGAGCGCACGCTTGAGCAGCATATCGACGATCAGTAAACGATTCACTTCATTGGTACCCTCGAAAATACGGTTGATCCGGGAGTCGCGATAAGCTCGCTCCATTGGTGCATCAGCCGAATAACCCATCCCACCATAAATTTGCACCCCTTCATCTACGACGTAATCCAGCATCTCCGATCCCCACACCTTCAGGATGGCGCATTCGATCGCAAACTGCTCGGTGGCTTTGAGTTTCGCTTTCGTAATCTCCATTCCCTTTGCCACGAGGGCTTCATACGCGTCGTCGATATTTTGGCCAGCACGATAAGCGGCACTTTCAACGGCAAAGTTTCGTGCGGCCATTTCAGCCAACTTATAGCGTATCGCGCCGAATTTTGCGATAGGTAGGCCAAATTGCACGCGTTCGTTTGCATAGTTGACCGCCTGGTTGATCACGCGCCGTGAGGAACCGATCGTGGCCGCCCCTAATTTGATACGCCCGATATTAAGGATGTTCACAGCGATTTTGAACCCGTTTTCCCGTTCAGACAGCACATTCTCCACCGGTACGGGACAATCATTGAAAAACACCTGCCGCGTGGACGACCCCTTGATACCGAGTTTATGTTCCTCGGGATTCATTGTGATGCCGCCAAACTTTCGTTCGATAATAAAAGCCGTGTGATTCTTATCATCATCGATCTTGGCAAACACGATAAACACATCGGCAAAACCTCCGTTGGTAATCCACATTTTCTGGCCATTGATGAGGTAATGCGTGCCTTCTTCGTTCAACTTAGCACGGGTACGCCCGGAGTTCGCATCCGACCCCGCGTTGGGTTCGGTCAGGCAATACGCCGCTTTCCATTCGCCCGTAGCCAGCTTCGGAATGTATTTGTCCTTCTGGGCATCATTGCCATAATACAGAATCGGCAAGGTACCGATTCCGGTATGTGCAGAAAGCGCCACGGCAAAAGAATGCCCTGCGCCGATCACATCAGCCACCAGCATGGACGTATTGAAATTCTTTCCGAATCCACCGTAAGCTTCGGGTACCGAGACACCCAACAGCCCCAGCTCGCCTGCTTTGTCAAGCAAGCTTTCCATTAACCCTTCCTCTTGCGCGTCAATACGGTCCAGATTCGGAAAAACTTCCGCCTCCAAAAAATCCTCGCAGGTCTGCCGGATCATTACCTGTTCCTCGTCGAATTCTTCCGGAATGAATACGTCTTCAAACGAGGTTTCACGAATGACGAATTCGCCTCCCTTTATTGCTGATTTCTTAATCGCTTCCATATACTCGGTTATTTCGGTTATAAAATCTCAAAAATCCCGGCCGCGCCCTGCCCCGTTCCCACACACATCGTCACCATCCCGTACCGCTGTTCCCTGCGTTTCAGCTCATGAAACAATTGCACCGATAATTTTGCTCCCGTGCATCCCAGCGGATGGCCCAGCGCAATCGCGCCGCCGTTTACGTTCAAGATATCCGGATTGATGTCCAACTCGCGTATGACAGCCAGCGACTGTGAAGCAAACGCCTCGTTCAATTCGATCAGGTTAAGGTCTGCCAGTTTCATACCAGCCATTTTCAACGCTTTGGGAATGGCCTCAATGGGGCCGATGCCCATAATCCGGGGCGGCACGCCTGCCACACCATAACTTACCAAACGGGCAATAGGCTCTACATTCAGTTCCTTTAATTTCCGATCGGAAACCACCAGCACGAACGCAGCTCCATCCGAGGTCTGCGACGAATTGCCGGCCGTAACCGAACCACCGGCGGCAAACACAGGCTTCAGTTTAGCCAGGGCATCCAAGCTGGTATCAGCACGCGGACCCTCATCGGTGTCCACCACGTATTCACGGGTCTTGATGCGCTTTCCATCTTCCAAGTGGTTATCCTTAACCGTAATGGGCAATACGCCCGCCTTGAGGTGACCATTTTTGGTCGCCTCCACCGCTTTCTGATGGGATTTCAGTGAGAACGCATCCTGGTCCTCTCTGCTGACGTTATACTGCTTTGCCACTGCTTCCGCTGTCAGCCCCATGTTCCAATACCAATCCGGGTGCCGTTTCGCCACGTCCGGATTCGGCACGATTTTCCAACCGCCCATAGGCATCCCTGACATCACCTCCACGCCGCCGGCAACGATGGCATCTGCCATACCCGCTTTAATCTTGGCAACCGCCGTGGCAATCGTCTCTAAACCGGATGCACAATACCGGTTTACCGTTACGCCCGGCACTTTCTCCGTATCCAGTCCCATCAGCGAAATGAGCCGGCCGATATTAAGTCCTTGCTCCGCCTCCGGTGTCGCATTGCCGACAATCACGTCATCGATTTGTTCGTTATCAAGGTTCGGCACGGAAGCTACCAAATGCCTGATTACTTCCGCCGCAAGGTCATCCGCCCTCGTAAAACGGAATACGCCACGCGGTGCTTTGCCAACTGCAGTTCGATATCCAGCAACGATATATGCATCCATATGTTTTTGTTTTTAGATTCTCCCTTCTCCCACCTAATTCCTCAACGGTTTACCTTTGGTCAACATATGCTGTATCCGTTCCAACGTTTTGCGCTCGCCGCACAACGACAGGAAGGCTTCCCGTTCCAGATCCAGCAAATATTGCTCAGAAACCTCCGTAGGCGACGACAAGTCCCCACCGCACAGTACCCAACCGAGCTTTTCAGATATCTTTTGGTCATGCTCTGAGATGTATTTTCCGGACCGCATGGAATTGGCCCCTACATAGACGATACCGAGGCCCTGCTTACCCAATACCTTGATGTCCTTACGCGGTATCGGCTGTGTATAACCGGCTTCAGCAAGTTCGATGGCTTTGGCCTTTGCATCGGCCAACAACCGGCTACGGTTCATGCTAATTGCATATTTTCCTGCCTGTAGGTACCCCAAGTCGAACGCTTCCAATGCCGAGGTGGACACCTTGGCCTGTCCAATGGTGAGAAACCGATCACGCAGCACCTGTTGTTCGATCTGCCCTTCTTTCATTTCGTCCGATGCCCGCAAAGCAAACTCTTTCGAACCGCCGCCGCCCGGAATGACCCCCACGCCGAACTCCACCAGGCCCATATACGTTTCGGCATGGAGCTGTACGAAATCAGCATGCATGGAAAACTCGCATCCGCCGCCCAATGTCAGTGCAAATGGTGCGGCCACCACCGGGATAGCCGAATAACGGAGCCGCATCGACGTATCCTGAAACGTCTTTACCGCCATATTCAACTCGTCGTAATCCTGCTCGACCGCCATCATGAAAATCATGCCGATATTTGCACCGGCTGAAAAGTTGGCGCCGTCGTTACCGATCACCAAACCCAGGAAATCCTTTTCCGCCAAATCAATGGCTTTATGCAACCCTTGAATAACGTCGCCTCCGATGGTGTTCATCTTCGTGTGGATTTCCGCATTGAGGATACCGTCACCCAGGTCGGTCACCGTGACACCGCTGTTCTTCCAGACGGTTTTCTGCTCCCGGATGTGATCCAATACGATGAAACCCTCCGTGCCGGGGATCGGTTTATAGGATTTGCTGCTGATATCGTAATAGTGCCGGATGCCATTCTCGATCCGGTAAAACGAATCGTTCCCTGCGTCAAGCATTTCGCGAACCCATTCGGCCACCTCGCCACTGTGACCCGGTATCCGCTTCTCTTCCGCTTTAATTTTGTCAAGGGTTTCTTTTACCCCCAACGCATCCCACACCTCAAACGGGCCGAGTTCCCAACCGAAGCCTGCCCGCATGGCATCGTCAATACGGAAGAACTCGTCGGTAATTTCCGGCACGCGCCGCGATACATATTCGAACAGCGGGTAATGCATGGCCCGGAAAAACGAACCGGCTTTATCGTTGCCCTGTTCGTACACTTTCATCCGCTTACGGATATCATCCACTGATTTGGTCGCCTCCAGGGTTTCCGCTTTTACCTTTTCCTGCTTCCGGTATTCCAGGGTCTTCAGATCGAGCGCCAGGATCTCGCTATTGCCTTTGTCGTCCTTTACTTTTTTGTAGAACCCCTGCCCACTCTTCTCGCCCAGCCATTTTTTCTCCACCATATGCTGGAGGTAGGCGGGCAATTGGAATACACCCGCTGCTTCATCGCCCGTGGCATTTTCAGCCAGTCCGTTGGCTACATTTACAAGCGTATCCAGCCCCACCACATCCGCAGTACGGAAGGTGGCCGACTTGGGATGCCCCATCGCCGGACCGGTAAATTTATCGACTTCCTCTACCGTTAATCCCAGTTGATCCACCAGATGAGTAAGTGCCAACATGGAATACACGCCTATGCGATTGCCGATAAAAGCCGGGGTATCCTTGCAGAGGACCGTTGTCTTGCCCAGGAACCTGTCGCCGTAATGCATCAAAAAATCCACGACATCCCGCTTGGTCTGGGAAGTGGGGATGATTTCAAGCAACCGGAGGTAACGGGGTGGATTAAAGAAATGCGTACCACAGAAATGCGCCTTGAAATCATCGCTCCGTCCCTCGGCCATCAAGTGGATGGGAATGCCCGAAGTATTGGAAGTAACCAGTGTACCGGCCTTGCGATGCTGCTCCACGCGGTCAAACACCAGCTTTTTGATATCCAACCGCTCTACAACCACCTCAATTACCCAATCTGCCGATGCAATGCCCGCCATATCGTCTTCGAAATTGCCAGTCGTAATCCATTTCAACGTACGTTTGCTGAAGATAGGCGACGGGTTGGTTTTGATAGCCGTTTCCAGCGATTGATTGACGATGCGGTTACGTACGGACTTGCTTTCCAGTGTCAGGCCCTTTGCTTCTTCTGCAGGCTGCAATTCGCCGGGAACGATATCGAGCAGCAGCACCTCCACGCCAATGTTGGCGAAATGACAGGCAATGCGGGAGCCCATCACCCCAGAGCCCAATACGGCTACCTTTTTGATTCGCCTCTTAGCTATTGTCTCGTGTCTCATATCTCACGTCTAAAAGTCTCATTTCTAAAGTCAGATCCTTCATTCTGGTTTATACTGTACAGCCAACTGATTAATGCGTTTCAGTGTGTCGATGAGAATCAACCGTTCCTCGTTCCCTATATGCTCATCCAGGTAAGCATTGAATTTCCGTACGACGTCTTTTGCCAATTCGCGTTTCTCCATGCCCAATTCCGTAAGATACACCTTTACGGAACGCTTGTCGGCATGATTCGTCTCCCTGTAAATCAACCCCAAAGTTTCCAAGTTGTTGAGAATCCGCGACAGACTGGTAGTCTTTACTCCCAGCAGGTTCGCAATCTGCGATACCGGAGTTCCCTCTTTATGGATATTAATCAGCACATACCCCGTGGCTTGGGTAATTCCAAACCGGGCCGCGATTTGATTGTATTTATTGGCCGCAGACTGCCACGCCGCCTTCAGGTAATAATCAATGGTATTGTCTTCGTTCATCATCAGCTGCGGCTCTTTGTTGCCCGATTTATCGCATACATTTATTATGCATGCATAGCAAATTTAGAAGAAATATTCTGGGCAAGCAAATTTTGGCCGTAATTTTTTAATTATTTCAAGCGGGAGCGGTTGCGAGACGTTCGATTTATCTGTTTATTTGTGCAATCAGGACGTCTCGTGTGAAACCATCCAAACAATGTGATTTAAGAACCTGCTTTCTGTGCCGGCATGTCATGCCGGAATGGGTTTCTTTTTTAGATACAAAAAAGAAAAACATGCGATTGAAGAAAGGCGCCCGGTTCATCCAAGAAGGGAATCCGGTCGATGGCATTTATTTCGTCTATTCCGGGACGGTGAAAGTACATAAGCAATGGGGCGACAAGGAACTTATCGTCCGTTTTGCACATAACGGAGCCATTGTAGGACATCGTGGCTTAACCACGAAAGGCAGTGTGTTTCCGATATCAGCAACCACGCTGGAGCCCACCGTTCTCTGTTTTGTTGAACGGGATTTCTTTCTATCCACCCTAAAGGTAAACACGGAGTTAACCCATCAATTGATGCTATTCTATGCCGATGAGCTGAAAGAATCCGAGCAAAAAATGTACAACCTCGTTCATATGACCGTGAAGCATCGATTAGCTTCGGCCCTTATTCAGCTTCAGTGCCAATTCGGTACGACCACCTCGGGATTCATCAATATCCAGCTAAGCCGGCAGGACCTCGCTGCCTACATAGGCACAACCTACGAATCGCTATTCCGTATGTTAAATGACCTGACCAGTGAAAAGGCGATCACACTCGACGGCCGTCAAATCCGGATTGAAAATCTACCTGCGCTATCCGCATTGGCGGATACCCATAGAATGTAGCTACATAGCTGCGAAAACACACGCAAATGGTTATTCGTTAACGATATAAATTTCCTGCCCCTTGACGATGCAATCCGGTGTATTAAAGTTTCGGAAATCACTCGTGTTCTCGGGAATAGGCAGGTTTACCATGCTTAGCGATTTTGTGGCACGTCGCACCGAAAAGCTGCGCAGGTTGTCGTTCCTGTAATCCAAAAACAATTTACGAAGACCAGAAGCTGCGTAAATGGCACATAAGGGCTCTATAAGTCCGCCGTGTCCATATACGTATAGTTCCGCTCCGACAATTTGCTGGTAGATGCTCCATAGCTGCCGCAATCGTGAGTTGTCTAAGTCGACCATATCGCATGGAACGACAAGAATATCTTTTTTCGGAAAGCGCTGATGTGCGCTCAGTAAGCCGCACAAAGGTCCTTTCGCATCCACTTGGTCAAGTACCAATGCGGTTGAAGAAAAGAATTGACCATAGGTTTCGAACTGCAATGCATTAATCGAAACGTAGGTTTTTAAACCAAGGGATTTCAACTTGGCGCTCATGTGCTCAACCCATGTACAATTATCCCTTACCAGCATCCCCTTGTCCGCTCCCATCCGGCTACTTTTGCCGCCGCATAGTACGAGCCCAATCAAATTTCGCACGGTGATCTCGTTTAATTAACGTTATAAATTACCCTTTCTCTTTCTGTTCGCCGTAGCAGGAACAGTGCCCTCCCCACATCCGCTCGCCATCGGCGAAGTATTCACATTTCCATATGGGTACATGGTGCTTGATGCGGTCTATGATATATTGGTTTGCGGCGTAAGCTTCCTTGCGGTGGACCGCACCGGTAATGACTACTACCGCCGTTTCCATGACCGCCACCCTGCCCAACCGGTGAACGGCAACCGCAACTCGCAGTCCCCACCGTTGCGTTGCTTCTCTCAGCAACTCGGCAATCATTTTGTTGGCCATCGGCTCGGCGGCCTCATAATAAAGATGCGAGACCTTCTTGCCTTGATGATTATCCCTTACCTCGCCGCTAAACAGGACAATACCCCCCGCTTCGGGATGATGACTCCGCTTCCAAAGCGAAAACACATCGATATTTTCTGTGCTAAGATGGTTCATGCTGCTATCCCCCGCTGCTCGGTGGAATCACCAAAATCACGTCTCCCTGACGAAGTACATGTTCCTCGTCAACGAACGAATCATCCACTGCAAACCGGCATTGTGCTAGCAGCATCGAGGCCGACAATTTATTATCAGCTAGGTACTTGCGTAAATCGCGAACATCACGCAACTTCTCATCGACCTCCAATGTAGGCGGAAAATGATCTTTTAGCGCTGCATAAAATTCCAATGTAATCATTAGTTATCCTCCAATTGTTAACATACTCAACTCGCTTCCTGAAAATTTCAATTGCTTTTGCGCCAATGCAGCGCAAAGACTGGCCTCTAATCCCTTTTGCGTCGTGATGTCGGCTATAGCGATGGGGACATTACTGCTTAGGCAGCCGTAGATGTTTCCCTTAACGTCCAACCTCAACCGGTTACAATCGGAGCAAAAGGGCTGGCTTTCATTCGCGATAATCCCAAAGCTATTTCCGCATGCAGTCCGGTAGTACGTCGCGGTTTCACCTGGCCGCTTTGCCAATTCCCGGACCAGATACCGACTGGCTATGTTGGTTAACATCGCTTGTTTCGAGAAAAACTTGCCGTCCGCATTTCCATGTAAATGTCCCATTCCCATCAGCTCCAAAAAACGGATTTTAAGCCCATGGCGGAATGCGAAATCCAGCAGGGGCAATATTTCATTGTCATTTTCGCCGCGCATTACCACGGTATTGATCTTGACGTCCACACCCGCTTCTTTCGCAGCCAAAATCCCCTCCACCACGCGCGCCACTCCCATCCGCCTCGTCATCCGGAAAAAGCGTTCTTCATCCAACGCATCCAGCGACACATTGATCGACCGGAGCCCACCACGCTTCAGCGCCTCGATTTTCCTTGCCAATAAGAAACCATTCGTCGTCATTTTTATATCCCGGATACCCAATGAACGGATGCCGGCAATCAATGCTGCCAAATCCGGGTACAGCAACGGCTCGCCGCCGGTCAAACGAACCGTTTGCAGGTTTAGGGTTTCATGCAAATTGCTAATCAATCGGATGAGCTCACCCACCGACAAGGTAGTTTCTGCCATCTTTTCCGGGATAAGCGGGTCTTCACACACACAGTACGTGCATGCGAAATTGCATGTATCCAACAGACTGACACGTAAAACACGGAACGACCGGCCAAGCGGGTCTTTTAACTTATCCATCACATAGCACCTTTCTATCACATAAAAAATAACAGTTTGCAGCAAGCAATCACCAATACGAAGCTCAGTAACGTACGAACGGTTGCCATTTGAAAGCGTGCGCTTCCGAAATATGCTCCCAGAAATCCACCAGCGGCGGCAGCGCAAAAACAAACGCAGATTTGGCGATCGATATGGATAGGCGATGTACTACCAAATAAGCCGCTTAATGAATTCAACGTAATGAAAATTGCCGAAGATGCCGCCGCCTCTTTGGCGTTCGCCCATCCCAACAAAATGAGCAGTGGACTCAAAAAGATGCCGCCACCTATGTTAAGCATACCCGATAAACCGCCGAGAAACGCGCCCATGAGCAACGCTAAAGGCACGTTGACCGGTTTGGAGCGTGCGTGTTCCTTTGGCGTAATACCCAGCAATCGAATGGTTGGGACGATCAACGCGATGCCAAGAAGCACGAAGTAAAGCTGCTCGGCGACGGCAAACCGCGCACCGAGAAATGCCGCGGGGATCGAGGTGATCAGAAAGGGCCAGCATGTCGACCATTTGAAATGCCCCGCGCGCCAAAACTGGATGAATCCGGTACCGGCAACCAGCATATTAAGCACCAAAACAAGGGGTTTATAGTGGATCACCGGAATGCCGAATATCGAAAAGATGGCAAGGTATCCACTGGCGCCACCATGACCAACGGATGCGTACAGAAAACCTACAACAAGTAATGCCAGTGCGATATATAGTTCCATAGTTAGCTTGTTAATGCTGCTTTATTGCTTCGATTAATGGGATTAAAATCCTTCTTCGTCGCCCCGCACACGCCACAGGTATAGTCTTCCGGTAAATCAGCAAACTCCAACCCAGGCGGTACTGCCGCCAGCGCATCGCCGTAAGCCGGATCATAGATGCTTAAGCAATGGGCGCACTGAAACTGTGGATGCAGAAGCGCCTCTTCGGAAACCCCGGGTAAACGGGTGAGCGACCGGTCGGCCGGCATTTCGCCATCATCCGCTTTTGAATCATAAAAGTAATCGCAGAGCCGCCTGAGAGTTTTGGGCAGCGCGCTTTTAGCAACCCGCTGCTTATAAGGAATCAAGACGCGGGAATTGGCATTAAAATCTTCCGTGTGCGAGATATCAAAATACGACTCCCCCCGTTCGCCAATCGTCTCCCTCAATACAATAGACCCCCAAATGCCACTGTTCGATCTCATCTTGATGCCGAAGCACAGCCGATAGGTTCGAATGTTCAACCGATCGAAGTATCGGACGATCGACCGCTTCAGCAGGAGAGCAGGTTCACACCAGTCTTCGACTTGCCAATTCAACTCATTCGATGCATGGCGTAGATTCACACGATGGGCATCCAGAATACTATCCCACGCCTTCCGGTCTTCCTGCCGGATGTCCTTGATAATCAACGATCGCCACGGTGTGGTGTAAAGCTGTCCAATCCGCGAGGTTTGGCAGGCGTTACAAATAGCAAGCAGGAACGAAACAGTGTACGTTTCGTCCGGCCGGTAAATGCCTAGCCAGTATTTTTCATCGTATCGGTTGAACCCTTCGTAATACGGCAAGCGGAACTCCGACTCGACCAAGGGCTGAACCGGGTCCTGATAATGGAATTGCACCAATTCCTTTACCTTTGACTCGAGACATGCGCCCAAAGCCTCCTCACCGGCCCTAGGCAAACCGCCCCCGTCGAGGATCAACAGCTCCAATTGCCTGCAGACTTCACCGATATCCATGGAGTAAACAAGCGAAGACCACGCGAATATCTGATTGGTTTTCGGCCACCTGACAAAGACGTGCCAGAAATTTCCGACATCGGACGACACAAAATTCAGATTGCCTGTATAATAAGGTACCAGCGATTGATTCGCGTCCACAATGTTTACCTTCAGTTTGGGCACGAACTCAAATGATGCCAGAATATCTTTGTATACGCCTTCCCTCAACCACCGGGACTGGTTAAATATGCCATCCGACACATAGGAACTGACAATGTTGGGATAATAGTCTGTATTTACTTCATGAACCAATTCCTGATTAAAGAGATCGTATGTCAGCGCTTCGAGCTGCGCGGAGGTCGCCGCGAAAAGGATCTGTTGACGGGTTCCCACCTTAATGGTTCGAATCCCTGCCGCTTCGATTGCCAGTAAAAGCGCCTTCAGATCGCCGATTGATACAAAGCCGCCGGGCAGGTTGACTTTGATGCGTTGTAACGCAGATTGGACTTGTTTAGCCATTGACCGCCTCCATTTCTCCTGTCTCTGCCAATATCCCGTCCAAAATCGCCATCACCTGCGGTCGGCAGGAACCACAACCCGTTCCGGCACCGCTGGCCACACAAAGCGTCTTCAAGTCGGTACACCCCGATCGGATAAGGTTAACGAGGTTTCCTTCGCCAACCTGGCTACAGCTGCATACCAGCTTTCCAATCACAGGCTCTTTCGTTGAGCCGCTACGTAATAACTGCAAACGTTTTTCGCTGAGTTCCGTTTTGTTAGTAATCAGGTCTTTAAATTCCAGAAATTCATTTTTGTCGCCGATTAAAATGGCGCCCACCAGCCGGTCTTGGCGAATGATGCATTTCTTATAATAGCGCTTGGCTTTGTCGATGAAAACAATCTCTTCATACGTATCATCAGGGCAGTCAACCAGTCCCATACTACAGAGGTCGAATCCCGGTATCTTAATGATATTCATAAACACAGTTCCCTGGTAAATGCTCCCCACATCGCCATGGTGGAACCTGGCTACCACCGCCCCTTGCTGTTCCGCTGCAGCGGTAATACCATATAACACGCCCTCAAACTCGGCGATTTCGCCAATGGCATAAATCGCCGGATCGCTGGTCTGCAACCGGTTGTTCACAACCACCCCACGTTGGCACTGAAGCCCGGCAGCCTTCGCCAGCTCGATGTTGGGGGTCGTACCGATCGCTACAATAACTGCATCGCACTTAATCTGCCGTCCGCTCTTCAACTCGACCTTGCTGACCTTATTCCGGCCATAGTAGAGCTGAACCTCGTCGTTGTAGTACACATCGCATCCTTGCTCCACCATCTCCTCGTGGAGCATTTGGCTGCCCAAGACATCCAATTGCCGGTTCAGGAAGCGCGAAACCCGCTGCACGATGGTAATTTTCACACCCATTTCCCGTAAACTCGCTGCCATTTCCAATCCCAATAGCCCGCCGCCGATAATAACGACCGACGCGTCCTTTCGAAGAAATTTGCGAAGGTTATCCGCATCGGACCGGCGCCTGATACTGAAAATCCCCGGCATGGTCGGAATGTCCCTTGGCATCGTCGGCCGACTTCCAGTACCCAAAATCAACACGTCATAGGGCGTCTTTACGCCCCTGGAATCTTCCACGCACTTCATTGAGCGGTCGATACGGGTCACTGTGACGCCGCGGACATGGTTAATCTGATAAACAGCTCGCTCCTCCTCATCTTGCATTTTTATCAATTCCCCCCACTGCTGGTCGCCGCTCACATAATGCGGTAGCATAACCCGGTTATAAAACGGAAGGTCTTCATTACTGAATACGGTGATTTCGTCAGTTTTGTTGATTTCGCGGAACGCTTTTACAAATCCAAAAGCGCCGGCACCGGCACCAACGACTACAATCCGCTCGAACTTCTTTTGGTAGGGTGCCACCTGTACGGCGCAAAACTTGAAATCCGGTTCTTTGGAAATCGGATCCACTAACGGATTGGTCAGGTTGTTTGCCCGGTTGAGATCCGAGTCCCCGAGTTTTCCCCAGTGCATGGGCAGGAATACACAACCGGGCTTTATGGTATGACCGATGGTGGCTTTAACCCGTACATTGCCCCGGCGCGAGGTAACTTCTACCAACTGTCCGTCTTCGATTCCTAAACGCACGGCATCGTTATGATGAATTTCCAGCAGAGGTTCGCTGATGTGTTGTTTCAGCTTGCTTACTTTCCCCGTTTTGGTCATCGTGTGCCATTGGTCGCGAACCCGGCCCGTTGTTAAAATGAATGGGAAATTCCTGTCGGGCTGCTCACTCCGCATTTCGGTATCGGGACTGTGGATGATGGCTTTTTTTGTTGCTGTATAAAACCGGTGATCCTCAAATAAGCGGGATGTGCCGGTATCCCGCCGCTTCCGATACGGCCATTGGATGGTTTTATCGCGATCTATCCGCGCATAATCCAGCCCGTCGACCCGGATCGATGTTTTCGCTGTCAGTCGGGCATGCTCGCTATATATTGCCTCCGGATTCGCGTAGTCAAATCCGCTGTACCCCATCTTTTGCGCAAAGCGGCAGATGATCTCGGCGTCCGGAAGCGCTTCTCCCGGTGGGTCGATGATTTTGTGCAGGCGACTGATGCGCCGTTCCGAATTGGTCATTGTTCCTTCTTTCTCCGCCCAGCCTGCGGCAGGCAATATCACATCCGCGTAATCCAGCGTCTGTGGCTTATTGCTGATTTCCTGCACGACAACAAATTTGGCGTTCTTCAGCGCCTGTTCGACCTTCCTCGTGTCCGGAAGGCTGGTTAGCGGATTGGTGCACAGAATCCAGATGGCCTTCAGCTTCCCTTCGGCCAACGCATCGAACATGTCGGTCGCGGTAAGCCCGGGCTTATCGGATATAACCGTACCACCCCAAAAATTGGCCACTTCTTGCCGATGGGCAGCATTCATCAGGTCGCGGTGCGCCGGAAGCAAATTGGCTAACCCACCCACTTCCCGTCCCCCCATGGCATTGGGTTGACCCGTTAAGGAAAACGGCCCCGATCCGGGCTTTCCGATTCTGCCGGTGATGAGGTTGAGGTCAATCAGCGATAAGTTCTTGTCGACTCCCTTCGCACTTTGGTTGAGCCCCATCGTCCACAATGTCAGGAGTGATCTGGAGATACCGATATAAGTAGCGGCCTGACGGATATCCTCTTCCGGAACGCGGCAAATCCATGCGGCTTCCGCGACGGTCCGCTCAAATACCCGCGCTTTATATGCTGCAAACCCTTCCGTATGATTTTCGATAAAGCCGGCATCGATGTCGCCGTTTTCAATCAGCAACCGACCGATGGCATAATTCAACACCATGTCGGTACCAGGCTGGATCTGCAAATGGATATCAGCAATGGCCGCGGAATCTGTTTTGCGCGGATCGACGACAATAATCTTCGTGTCTGGATTTTTTGCCTTGTGGGCCTCCACCCGGCGCCAAAGAATCGGATGGCACCATGCCGGATTAGCCCCTTCAACCAACAGACAATCCGCCAGTTCAATGTCGTCGTAACATATCGGCACCGAATCCTCACCCAGGCTCATCTTGTAGGCAGCTACCGCACTGCTCATGCATAGGCGTGAATTCGTATCGATATTGTTGCTTCCTATAAATCCTTTGATGAGTTTATTGACTACGTAATACTCTTCGGTGAGGCATTGGCCCGATGCGTAAAAAGCCACGGAGTCCGGCCCGTAAGTTGAAATTAACGTGCGGAACACCGCCGCAGTGCGGGTAAGGGCGTTGTCCCAGCTTACGCGCTGCAAGGGCATGCTGCGATGATAGCGCATTTGCGGGTAGGATAAGCGATCGGATCGGTCGTTGACCGTATATTGTAAATTCATGCCTTTGCTACACAATTTCCCGCGGTTAACCGGATGGTCCTCATCGCCGGTCACGGTGATCAGGTCATGTTTATCCAACCGGATCTTAACCCCACAACCCACCCCACAATAACAGCAAGTACTGGTTACTTCTGTTTTTTTCATTTCAACACAGCTAAATCAATCCATTACATTCCTTGATTCCATCTCCGAAACTTCGTATGGGATATGGCGGGTGTTGAGTACAGGCTTCGCCTGGAATTTCGTGGCGACCACTAACAGCCCGGCGAAAATCACCCCAATTCCGATATATTGAAAGGCGTCAGCATATGTCAAGTGCTCAGACTTGAACAGGAACCCAACCAGCATCGCACCGATGTTCCCACCGGCACCAACCACGCCGCTTACCACGCCGATGTTGTCTTTGCTGATAAAAGGCACGATTCCGTATGTACAGCCGTTGGCCATTTTCAGGAACAGTGCAAAAATCAATAGGAAAACCACCGCAACCAACAACGAGCCGGACGCCGCGAACAGCGCAATACCGACACCTTCCAACACCAAAAGCAATCCCAATAATATCCCTTTTCCTTTAAGGCCGAAACGCCTCCCGACCTGGTCACTGACGATCCCACCCAAGGCCCGCGCAAAAAGATTCATGCCTCCGAATATACTGGCCATGGCGCCAGCCATTAGGATACCCGTACCAAATCGATCGATAAAAAACGTGGCGGCCACGTTGTCCACCGTAATCTCAATACCAAAACACGCCGCATACGCCAGCATCAGCACCCATACCCGGTAATCACGCAACGCCACCATCAACGACCCTTTTCCTTTTTTCTGCTGCCCCGCGGCGTCCGTCTTTTCCAAATCCTTGAAATTTCCGGCAGGCGTATCCAGGGTGTATCGGTAGTAAATAAAAGCCATCAGCAACAGGATGACACCGGGCACCACCATCGCCAGCCGCCATGAATCCGCTTCGCTCACCAACCCCATCGCCGCAAAACCAGCAGCAATCAACGGCATCGCCAGGTTCGTAACCCCCCCACCCAGATTTCCCCATCCGCCGGTCACCGCATTGGCCGTACCGACAATATTTGGCGCAAACATCATCGACGTATGGAACTGGGTAATGACAAACGAGGCGCCTACGATCCCAATAACGAACCGGAATAGCAAAAACGATACGTAACTCGTGCTTAACCCGATCAGCATCACGGGGATAGCACCCACCACCAGTAAAATCGTGTACGTCAATCGCGGCCCCAATGTGTCGCACAGCTTACCGATCAGCATGCGCGCGATGATCGTGGCCGAAACGGAAGCAATGATGATGTTGCCCACTTCGCTTTTGGTCAAGCCCAGTTCGTCACGGATCATGGGCATTAGCGGAGCTGCGCCGAACCACCCGAAAAAACAGAAAAAGAACGTAATCCACGTAATGTGGAAAGTCCGCATCTGGATGCCTTTGAACGAAAAGATGTTGAGCTTGGTGAGTGGTTGCTGGTTTTGAATCATGACTACTTTAGCTTAAAAACTTGACAAAGAAAGAATTGAAATCACCTCATTTGCGTTGATATCTCGTTTGTTCTGCGGATGCCAGCCGATGCCATGGCATCCTAGCGCAGCCGTGATGTCTCCTGAGCCATGGTGGGATCGCCACGTATATCCATCGGTTTGCGATTCCCGGAAAACGGGAAAAAATTCATCCACAGGCGTTTTTTTTGACTTATCGTTCAATAACTTCGCCTTTTTGAACCGCGCGTGCCCGAATCCAAAACAACACCACAGATACTCTTCAACGAAAAGCTTAAAGGTCACGAGGCAAGACAGCGGATTTCCTGGCAAGGCAAACACGACATTGCCACTTGGTGCGGTTCCAACCAGCACCGGTTTGCCCGGTTTAATCAACACCTTGTGAAATAACACATCCACACCGAGCTCCTCCAATACTTCGGGTACATAATCGGTATCCCCTGCCGATACGCCGCCATTTATGATGACGATGTCATGCTCCAGTGCTTCCCCAAGCGTCTCTAACAACGCGCCACGCTTATCCCGAACATGTTGTACAAGCACTACCGGTAACTGCCACTGCGCACACAAAGCGCGCAGGAGATATTGGTTGCTGTTCCGTATCTGAAAACAATCGGGTTGTTGGTCGATAGCTACTACCTCGTTGCCGGTTGTGACAATCGCAACGGATGGATGCGCATAAACGGGAACATCCCTGACCCCGAGTGCAGCCAGTGTACCGATGGTGGGGGCATCGCACCGACAGGGCGCGGAAAGCGCCTGGTTACCCTTGGCCAGGTCCTCTCCCAACTGCGCAATGTGCTGCCTATACAAAACCTGTTTGCTTTCTACATGAACGCGTTGACCAGTTAGATAGCTTACGTCTTCATTACGGATCACCGAATCGGCTGTCGGTGGGCAGGCTGCGCCCGTCATGATCCGATAACATTCGCCTTCAGTCAGTGCAAATACAGCATCCACCCCCGCAAAAACGGTTTCCCGGACATGAAATTCACGAATACCCTGCTGCCAATCCGCTATTCGAATGGCTATTCCATCCATTGCCGAACGGTTGAAGGGCGGGTAATCACGGTCCGCCAAAATGGGATTAGCCAATATGCGATTGGTCGCCGAATCGAGCGGAACAGTTGTTACCGGGAATGGTTTAGCAAGGCCACGGATCTTTGCTACGGCCTCAAGGTATTTCAACATGTTAATGCCCCCCTCCCATCATCATCTTTCGCACGTGAAACAAAGCCGGCAAAACGGCGTCCAGGCATTCTTTCACCCCATTGCTGCTGCCCGGAAGGGTTACAATGAATGAGGCACCGATGGTGCCGGCAACAGAACGGCTCATCATCGCTAACGGTGTGCGTTGCTGACCGTGGCTCCGCATCGCCTCTGCGATACCATTTGCTGTTCTGTCCAACAGCTCAGAAACCGCCTCCACCGTTACATCGCGTGGCCCCAGCCCCGTCCCGCCGGTAGTGAATATAAACTGAACACCCTCACCGACCCACGCTTTGACAGCTCGCTGAATCTCGGCTTTTTCATCCGCCACAATTTGGTAGTCCACTACCTGTGCACCTGTTGCCAGCAGCATTTCCTGGATTTTTTTGCCACTGTTATCCTGCCGTGACCCTGCCGCCGTCGCATCCGAGCACACCAGTACAGCACAGGTCGCCAGTGGTGCGAGGAAGCGATCGTTGTCAGACTTGCCGCCGGTTTTGGCCAACAGGCGGATGTGTCCGATCTCCAGCTGATCGTCGATCGGTTTCAGCATATCATAGAGTTCAAGCGCAGCCACCGACACCGCTGTCAATGCTTCCATCTCTATACCCGTTCGGCCGATCGATCTGGCCGTTACGGTAAGCTGTATACCCACCCGAGCGAGCTGTTCATCGGTGAAATACGCAGGATGGGAATCAGAAGATACGTACTCGAAATCCACGTCCATCCCATCGATGTTAACCGGATGGCAATGAGGAAGTAATTGCGGGGTCGCCTTTGCCCCCAGAAATGCCGCTGCGCGGGCTACATCAAATAGATTGCCCTTCGGCAGCTCATGCCGTTTGATTTTTGAAGCGGTCTGATCGGTGATATACAAGACCGCACTGGCCCGCGCGCTGCGCAGTGTACTGATTTTATGGGTTATGTCTCTCATGCAGTCGGTTCAAAAGCGTTGAATCAGCTAGCGGTTTGGAAAAACGGATGACCCGCTGCTGAAGTGTTAGTACGTCGAAAAGAAGCAACTTGCCCGCCAGGAGGTTGGGCAGCCCAAGTAATACCTTGACCACCTCGTTGGCCATTAACAAGCCGATGACGGTACTGCCAATTATGTAAGTACCTGATTCGGCACAAGCCGAACTCACTATCGTACTGGGATCGACAGCGAATAAATCGGCCAGTGCCCCCTGTGGCTCGCCACAATTGAAAACGGTAACTTGCCCCTCTGCCCGGAAAATTGCGCCATAGACCTGTGGGAGCCCCAGCCTTTGGCACGATTGGGCAATCAGTGACCTCGACAGGAAATTATCGGTCGCATCGACAACCAGGTCGTACGAAGCGAACAACGAATCGATGTTCTTGGCACCCAAGAAAAAAGGATATGCTTCAAACTTAGTATCGAGATACCGGGTTTGTAAATAGGCTAACGCTGCGGTTGTTTTGAATTCACCAACCTGATCGGGCGTATATAAATATTGGCGTGCCAGATTTGTGGTTTCCACCCGATCGCCATCCGCGATTCCAATATGTCCGATTCCACTTGAAGCCAGCGCCGAAATTACCGGGCAACCCAGCCCACCGGCACCAACTACCAACACACGTTTGGTTTTTAGCCTGTCTATCCCCGACCTGCCGATAAACGGCAACTGAAGGTGATCATTGAAAAAACGGATGTTCATACGACGTTACGCTTTATGGAGAGGGAGTCTACACGTTCACTCAAGGCAACCACGTTGCCGATGACGATAATCGCTGGACTGCACATATTGGCCTCCCGGCTGCATTTCGCCAGATCACGTACGGCACACATCACCCGCCGGCTGCCCGACTTTGTCGCATTCTGCACGATGGCCGCGGGTGTGTTACCTTTTCCGTGCATGACATACATCCGCGCGATCTCTGATAGCTTCCGCATACCCATGTAGATCACCACCGTCGAATTGCTCTGCACAGCCAGTGACAAATCCGACGCCATGCTACCATCGCTTTTCATGCCGGTCAACACCCAGATACCTTCGCTGGTACCCCGATGGGTGAGCGGAATATCCCACATACCCACGCCTTGCATGCTCGTGACACCCGGCACATAAGTTACCTTGACTCCCAGCTGTCTGGCGACGGCCCATTCTTCGAACCCTCGTCCATATATATACGGATCCCCCCCCTTCAGTCGGACTACGTTGGGATATTGCGTGCAGTAATAAGCTATTAAACCATTAATATCAGATTGAGGCACATATTTTCCAAAAGGCTCCTTACCTACGTATATTTTTATACAATCCTTAGGCACAATATTTAACAAATCGTTATTTATTAAATTATCAAACAGCAAAACATCAGCAATTTCAAGTATTTTGTACGCCTTAATCGTTAATAAATCAATATCACCAAGACCTGCACCCAAAATATAAAACGTATTTTGACTAATTAACATTATAATATTCGTTTTGTATCAAAATTCACATTCAAAATTAATAATTTTTATGATATAAATAACAAATATTGCTTTTATTCGAAAATAAATATCTATTTTAGCAGAAATAAATAACAAAAAATAGCATTTTCATTATTTTATTAATAATAAATGAAGACAAAGACAATAATAGTAGTTGGAAACGGGATGGTAAGCCATAAATTCTGTGAAAAAATCAGAAAAAAAGATAAAAAATCCAGAATTGTAGTTTTTGGAGAAGAACCTATCAGGGCTTACGACCGGGTACATCTCACAAATTACTTCTCCAGCTCACTTGAAGATCTTTTCCTATCCGGTCAGCAGTGGTACGATGAAAACCGTATCGAACTGCACTTGAATGATCCGGTTATCGCTATTAATCGGGACAGCAAGTCGGTCGTTTCACAAAAAGGTCTCGTGCTCGAATATGATTTTCTGGTATTAGCGACTGGCTCAACTCCTTTCGTACCATCCATACCGGGCGTAGACAAAAAGGGTGTTTTTTTGTACCGCACCATCCAAGATCTCGATCTGATCAAGGAGTATGCGGCTCAAGCCAGGAAAGGAGCCGTCATTGGCGGGGGACTTCTGGGCCTGGAAGCCGCTAAGGCGCTCGTGGACCTGGGTATCGAAGCGTCTACGGTCATCGAATTCGCACCCCGCTTGATGCCCCGGCAAGTAGACGAAAGTGCAAGCCGTACGCTGCAAACCAAACTGAATAACCTGGGACTTACCTGCCTGTTACAGAAATCAACAAGCCAGGTACTTGGCGACGACCGCATAACCGGACTATCTTTTTCAGACAACACCCAGATCGATGTAGATATACTGGTCATCTCCGCCGGTATCAAACCCCGCGACGAGTTAGCAACAGCCTGCGGCCTGAACACGGGCCCGCGTGGCGGCATCATCGTCGATAAAACGATGCGCACGTCAGACCCGGTTGTATTAGCTATTGGCGAGTGTGCCTTGTCAAACGATATGATCTATGGCTTGGTCGCTCCCGGATATGAGATGGCCGAAGTCGCCGCCTGCACGATTTGCAGCGAAAAAAAATCGTTCAACGGGTTTGACATGAGCACCAAATTAAAGCTGATGGGGGTGGACGTGGCCAGCTTCGGTGATCCGTTCATCGCCGAGCCTTATGCGAGAACCATTCTTTTGGAGGATACGAATAAAGGTATATATAAGCGGCTAAACATCAGCGCCGATGGCAATCGGCTACTCGGCGGGATATTGGTGGGTGAAGCCAGCAGTTACAACATGCTTTTGCAGACCGTCAACAACCAGTTACCTATCCCCCCGGATCCCGAGGTACTCCTACTGGGCGAAAAAACCGCCGGCAAATCTGCCGGCCTGGGACTGGAATCCCTCCCCGATTCGGCGCTGATCTGCAGTTGCGAGGGGGTAACGAAAGCACAGATATGCAACGCGGTAACCCATCAGGATTGCGAAAACTTCGATAGCGTGAGCAGATGCACCAAAGCGGGCACCGGTTGCGCCGGTTGCGTACCGATGGTGAAGGACCTGATTGCCTACACCATGAAACAACAGGGCAAATACATACGCACGACGATTTGCGAGCACTTTAATTACAGTCGGCAGGAGCTTTACGATCTCGTAAAAATTCACCAATTGAAAAGCTACGACGACGTATTGGATAGTGTGGGAAAAGGCGACGGATGCGAAACTTGCAAGCCTTTGGTAGCCTCCATACTCGCGAGCCTTTGGAACGAGATGATCCTGGGCCGAGGCAATGATGTGGCGCAGGATAGCAACGATCGCTTTCTAGCCAATATCCAGCGCGGAGGTACCTACTCCGTGGTGCCACGGGTCCCTGGGGGTGAGATTCACCCCGACAAACTGATTGTCATCGGGCAGGTGGCGAAAAAATACGGACTATACACAAAAATCACGGGCGGACAGCGTATTGATCTGTTCGGTGCACATCTAAATGACCTACCAGCAATCTGGGAAGAACTGATTGCCGCCGGCTTTGAAAGTGGCCACGCCTACGGAAAAGCCTTACGGACGGTGAAAAGTTGTGTGGGAAGCACCTGGTGCCGTTTCGGACTGCACGATAGCGTCTCGTTCGCCATACAGATCGAAGAGCGCTACCGGGGATTGCGGGCACCGCACAAACTTAAATCCGCTGTTAGTGGATGTGTCCGCGAATGCGCTGAGGCACAAAGCAAAGATTTCGGCATCATCGCTACTGAGAAAGGATGGAACCTGTATGTGTGCGGCAACGGCGGCAGCAAACCTCAGCATGCGCTTCTGCTTGCCAACGATATCGACTCTGCGACTTGCATTAAGTACATCGATCGATTTCTCATGTTTTACATACGAACAGCCGACCCGCTCACACGGACGGCCACGTGGCTCAATAAGATGGAAGGCGGCATCGACTACTTGCGCAATGTGGTCGTCAACGACAGCTTGGGCATGGCCGAAACCTGGGAAAAGGAAATGCAGGAATTGGTTGACGCGTATGAATGCGAGTGGAAAGTAGCGGTTAGGGATCCCAACATACGCAAACGGTTTGTCCATTTTGTCAACGCTCCGCAGGAAAAAGACGACACCGTACGCTTTGAAAGATTAAGAGGACAGAAAAAAGCTGCCGACTGGAACACCTTAGTAACACATTAAACAGATATAATCACCCTTTCTGATGCATATTTATGGAGACGTTAACAACATCAACATCCTGGAAGTTAGCCTGTCGTGTGGAAGACACGATAGAGAATGGCGGAGTTTGCCTGAAGCTGGAAGACCGACAAATTGCACTGTTTTATTTCAAACGGCGGAATGAATGGTATGCAACACAGAATGAATGCCCGCATAAACGGCAAATGATCCTGAGTCGCGGCATGATCGGTTCGCTCGGCGACAAGCCTAAGGTGGCCTGCCCATTTCACAAAAAAACCTTTGCGTTGGATACCGGGGAATGTTTATCCGGCGATGAATGCGCCATCAAAACCTATCCGGTCAAAGTAGAGAATGGATGGGTTTATGTGGCATTAAATAACTAGCGACGGATATAAGCTGGCCTGCAGCAGCCTCTCGACAAGGATTACGCGGGGAGGTATTCCACACCTACTGCTCGCAAGCGATGATCCGCGCGCACTTCGCTTGCGTCTCGCCAGGGCTTGCTCTGCAGCACGCGCAAAATACGAGATGTAAGTCATATAGATAGTACCTAGGATGGCTTAGGATATGCAGAAGCAGCCTAGTGACGCGGACCGAAGGGAGCGTTACAGCTGCATTGCATATCCTAAGCCATCCGCACCCAAACATTCTTCACCTTCGCGCTAAGCAGGCCTAAAAATCAAAACGAGGGTTCCGCGGCAATTGGAACACACCTTAAACCAAATGGCAAAAATCAACAGAAACTCCTATCTTTACCTAAAAATTGCAGTATGTCTATTATAAACATCCCCAGGCTTGACCTTCATGATTACACCCAAGGGTCAGTCGATCAACGCCATCGATTCTCTCAAGACATCGGCAAAGCTTTCAATGAAACCGGCTTTGTCACCATTGCCAATCACGGCATGGACAAGGCGTTGATTGATAAACTGTACAAGACCGTCCAAGCGTTTTTCTCCCTGCCCGAAACCACCAAACGGAAATACGAAATTCCCGGACTTGCGGGGCAACGCGGGTATACCTCAAAAGGCAAGGAAAAGGCTAAGGACGCCAAGGTACCCGATCTAAAGGAATTTTGGCAACGGGGACAAGACGAAAACCCGGCTGTCGAAGAATTGCCAAGCTTCGATGAAGTGACGGGCGAAGTATACAGACGACTGGAAACTGCCGGACGTGAATTACTCAAAGCCATAGCGGTATATCTCGGATTGGAAGAAAACTATTTTGAAGAAAAGGTTATCCAGGGCAACTCCATCCTCCGGGCTATCCATTACTTTCCGATCGAAGATCCCGACAGCTTACCGGAGGATGCCGTCCGTGCCGGAGCGCACGAAGACATCAACCTCATCACCCTGTTGATCGGCGCTAGCGCCGATGGGCTGGAAGTGCTTACCCGTAATGGCTCCTGGTATCCCGTCAAGGCCCAGGGCGAGGACATTGTGGTCAACGTGGGCGATATGCTGCAACGGCTCACCAACAACAAGCTGAAATCGACCACGCACCGGGTAGTTAATCCACCGAGTGAACTGATGAAGACATCCCGGTTTTCGGTACCATTTTTCCTTCACCCGAAGGCAGACATGAACCTCGCAGCGTTGGATTCCTGCATCGATGCGGAACACCCGAAGGCATATGCGGATGTTACTGCCGGCGAGTACCTGGATGAGCGATTACGGGAGATCGGACTGAAAATGTAAACGTCCATCTTTGGAAGACAAAATGACCGACGCGAGCGCTGCCGACGAAAAGGTATTGTTGCAACAATTGCAGAAGGGCGACCACGAAGCTTTTGAAATCTTATATCATTCCTATTCGAAAGTGTTGTACTGGCACTTGGACAAGATGGTCAAAGACGCTGACCTTGCCGAGGAATTGCTGCAGGAACTATTCATCAAGGTATGGCATTCACGCGCAAAAATTCAACCGGACCTTCCGTTCGTCAATTTCTTGTATGTAGTTGCCAAACAACTGTCCATTGATCACTATCGGCGACTTGCCCGCCGATCACGCGTATTCGAATACCTCGGCCAACGGCAGTCGGAAGCTGTCGAAACCACCGAAAAGGACGTGATGGGCAACGAAGCCCGTAAACTGCTGGACGAGGCAATTGCTGCATTACCTTTGCAACGGCGTAAGGCGTTCGAGCTTTGCAAGATCGAAGGAAAATCCTATAAAGAGGCGGCCGAAATCATGGGCGTCAGCCCATTCACCATTCAAAATCATGTTGCCAAAGCAACCCATAGCGTTAAAGAATATGTGGTTAATCGGCAAACTCCGCCCAGTGCCGAAATGCTGGCGCTGTTCCTCGCGGCCATGTTGTACCTCTAGCATTTTTTTTCAGCGGCAGTAGTATGAATGATATTCCCGGGCGTTATACCCTAAAGAGACATTTGCTTTGGGACAGCTGGAACATCTTAAGGAACTGTACAAGAAATACATCGATGATCAACTTTCCGACCCGGAACGCGTCGAATTGTATACGTTTTTTGAGCATGCCGGTGATGAGGTCCTTGGCGAGTTGATCGACTCCTACCTGAACCAAACACATTCGATTCCCAACCTCGACCACCTGGATCACCGAACGGATCGGGTGTTCTCGAGAATTCGCGCGCAGATACTTCCCGCGCGGAAGCGATTGCGTTGGCTACCCTACGCAGCAGCAGCGATTGTCGGTGTATTGGGCATTGCTTGGTTCCTTTTAACCGACACACCGCAAACAATGCCGGATTCCCGGACGGCTACAACAGACATTCTACCAGGCGGCAATCGCGCTATGCTTACGCTTGCAGACGGAAAGACCATCGCGTTGAGCGAAGCAGAAGCAGGCATCATCATCCATGATGACCAGGTTACGTATACGGATCGCTCAAAGCAAATCGCTCGATTGTCGCCGGATGCGGTCGGTTACATGGTACTTGCCACTCCCAATGGAGGCACATATCAAGTCACCCTTCCGGACGGCACGGAGGTATGGCTCAACGCTGCCTCCGAATTAACCTATCCATTGCGCTTTTTCGGAACCGAGCGTGTGGTGACGATTTCCGGAGAGGCTTATTTTTCTGTGGCAAAAAACGCCCAAAACCCCTTTAAAGTGATCAGCAAGCAGCAAGAAATCCAAGTGCTGGGCACCGCATTCAATGTCAGCGCCTATGCGGATGAGCCGGAAACGAAAACCACGTTGGTCCAGGGCGGTGTACAAATCCGTAACGTACAGTCTGGAGCGATCAACCGGCTCTTGCCAAACGAGCAGAGCGTAGTCCACGCCTCCAGTACGGAAATCCAACAAGTAGACGCAGAGCCGTACATCGCCTGGAAGAATGGATACTTTTATTTTAAGCACACGCCTTTCGAAGAGGTGATGCGACAGCTTGCACGCTGGTATGATGTAGAGGTGATTTACAGGGGCGAAGTACCGCAAGAGGCTTTTTCCGGCAAAATGGGACGGGAATTGACCTTAAATGCTGCGTTAAAACTCCTGAATGTTTCAGCCGTTCAGGTGGAAATTACCGACGGCAACAAATTAATTGTTCACTGACCAATAACTAACAGAATATGAATCCAATTAAAAACTTAAAAACAGGCTTATGAAAACATAGAACCCCTACATCACAGGTCTAAAAAAGAAGGGAAGTGCGGCCAACACCTCCCCAATTCGTTTGGACCCAATCCGTCAATAAATCGAGCTTTAATAACAAATTTCTTATTTATCCAAACGTACAAACATAATGATAAATTATGAATTTCCCGTATGGCGCGTCTTGCCGTCGGCGGGGAACAACCACCAATTATGGCGCATTATGAAACTAATGTCGTTTTTATTACTATGGGCCTCGCTGCATGTCAGCGCCGCCTCGCTTTCCCAAACGGTTACCCTGAAAGCGGACAGCAAACCGTTGACAGAAGTGCTTGCCACACTCGAGACGCAAACGGGGTACCGGATTATGTACAACGATCGCTTCGTCAAACCAACGATGCTCGTATCGGTTGATGTGAACCGCGAGCCTTTGGCGGATGTATTGGACCGGTTACTTCGGCCAAAGCGATTGTCATACCACATCGAAGGAAGCACCATTGCGATCCATCGGATGAAGACCGGACAGCCAGCAATCCAGCTGGACGTTAAACGCGTCGAACCCCAGGAAAGAATAATCAGTGGAAAAGTAACAGACGCACAAGGAAATCCACTCGAGGGGGTGACGGTAAGCGTGAAAGGTACATCGGTTGCGTTGATCACAGATTCCGACGGCAACTATCGGGTTACCTTACCCGAAGGGGGAACGGTGCTTATATTTACCATCGTGGGTTACGAAAAGCAGGAGATTTCCGTGGGGCACTCCACCACCGTAAATGCGGCCTTGCGTCAGTCGATCAGTGATCTGGAAGAGGTGGTCGTTATCGGGTACGGTACGCAATCGCAAAAACGGGTTTCAGGATCGGTCGCGAATGTTCAGATGAAAGATTTTAATGCGGGCGTAAACCGTGATGCGGCGGGATTGCTCAGGGGCAAAGTAGCTGGACTTACCATCACCAGTGGCAGTGGCGACGTATCGTCCGGAGAGACCATCCGGCTGCGTGGCACGGCCTCGCTAACCGGAAGCAGTGCGCCGTTTGTCGTTATTGACGGTGTCCCCGGCTTGCCGATGAGTTCGGTTGCGCCTCAAGACATCGAGTCCATCAGTGTGCTGAAAGACGCCTCCGCTTCGGCCATTTACGGATCGCGCTCGGCGAGTGGCGTAATCCTCATCACAACCAAGACAGGAAAGGGGAAGGCGAGAATCAACTACGAAGGATATGGCGCGCTGGAAACAGTTTCCAACAAACCACGTATGTTGACGGCCGACGAATGGCGCCAGTTTGTGTCAACACAGGACATGGATGTAACCGGATTGGATTTAGGCGGTAACACAAACTGGTTTGACGAAATCCTTCGCCGGGGCGTGTCACAGAACCACAGCCTGTCACTAACGGGCGGCGGAACCAACAACAGCTACCGCGCCTCGTTCAACTACCTTTCGCGGCAGGGAATAGCCAAGGGTAATGACTTGGACAACCTGAACGGCCGTCTGACATTTAATCAAAAAGCGTTGAATGACCGATTGGACATCACGCTTACCGGCGCCATAACGCAACGGGATTATAGTCCTACGGACGACCGGAACTTTGTACTGGCTTATAATATGATTCCCGTGTATCCGGTTAAAAACGACGACGGCTCGTGGTTCGAGGTGCAGGGATATGATCAGGGGAATCCCCTACACAACATCATGGAAAACCGGCGTGACTATAAAAACAGCCTCTATTATTTCAACGCACAAACAAAAATACGTATCCTGGACGGCCTTACCGGATCTTTGAATCTCCACAAAGAGCGGGAAAACAGCGATTACGGATCGTATAACGATTCGGAAACCGAGCGTGGAAGGGACGACCGGGGTTTCGCTTCCCGAAGTTTTTGGACCCGCGACCGGAAGTTGATGGAAACTACCCTGAATTATCGCGTGGACTTATCGGAAGCGCATAATCTGGAAGTGTTGGGCGGTTATTCCTATGAAGACGGTTATTACCAGAATGCTGGCGGGCAGTCCCGGCAATTTATTACCGATTTGTTCGAATATAACAACCTCGGAGCAGGAGAAATCCTGCGGGCGGGTGATGTTTGGTCCGGGAAAAACATGTACAAACTCATCTCCTTCTTTGCCCGTGCAGATTATGCCTACCGGGAGAAATACATTTTGACCGCCACACTTCGGCGGGATGGGTCATCGAAATTCGGCGAACATCATAAATGGGGCACCTTCCCCTCTGTTTCCGCCGCGTGGAATATTGCCGACGAGGATTTTTTGCAGGGCACTTTAAGTGAATTAAAGCTACGTGTTGGCTACGGCGTTGTCGGCAATCAGGAAGGGCTCAATCCCTACCAAACCTTGCAGCTTTATGCCGCCAATGGCCGTTACTACGACAACGGCAACTGGTTTCAAGCCTATCAAATCGGACAGAACCCCAACCCTAACCTGAAATGGGAAGAAACCGGCATGTTTAATGTAGGTATCGATTTCCGCACTGCCAATGGCCGCATCAGTGGAACCTTGGAGTACTATGATAAACAAACGAAAGACCTGCTATATACGTATCAGGTGCCTGTCCCCCCTTTCCTCTATCCCTCGATGATCGCCAATGTAGGCGAAATGTCCAACAAAGGACTGGAATTGCTGGTTAATGGACTCGTGGTGGACAAGCCGATGTTCTCGTGGTCGGTAAACGTCAATCTGGCGCACAACAAAAACCGCATTTCGCGACTCTCCGGGAATGAATTTACCACCTCGTCCATTAAGTTGGGGAGTGCCAGTGTGCGGGGTGCCGCCCATACCACCACCCACATTCTCGAAGAAGGGAAGGAAGTGGGAACTTTTTATGGTTGGCGCAGCCTCGGACTGGACGAAGACGGGAAATACATCATGGACGACGGGGTGGATGGTAAGCCCGGCCTGACGGATGACGATCGTACGTACATTGGCTCGGCACAACCAAAACTGACGTATGGCATAAACAATACGTTCACCTACAAACAATTTGATCTGTCTTTTTTTCTACGCGGGGTTTATGGCAATGACGTACTCAACTTTTCCCGGATGTCTTACGCCACCACACTATGGTTACCCGGAGGCAACGCGCTGCAAGAGGCATTGACAAACGGACTATCAGACAGTCCGATATACAGCAGCTATTACATTGAAAAGGGATCCTTTTTACGATTGGACAACCTGAGTCTCTCCTACCGGTTTAAGCCCGGGGCAATTCGCAACATTGATCAATTGCGTGTGTTTTTCACCGGACAGAACCTCTTCGTGATCACCAATTACAGCGGTTTGGATCCAGAGGTGGATATGAATGGTTTATCGCCGGGTATGGAAGGACGGAATTATTACCCCAAAGCCCGGACCGTATCTTTGGGACTAAATATCGGTTTTTAACCCTAAATATGAATGTTATGAAGTATCTATATAAAACGGCAGTCGTTCTCTTGCTTTGCATCAGCGGAGCATGCACCAACTTGGATGAGCAGCTGTTCGATCGCTTGCCGGCCGATCAGTTTGGCAATACCGACCGGGAAATCAATGCGCTGATCGCGCCGATTTACCGTACACTCAAAGGCATTTGGTCACCAGCCTATTATTGCATGGTAGAAGGCACGTCTGATATGGCCATCACCCCCACCCGGAAGGGGGGAGACGGATGGGAAGGCGGATTGTTCAAGGAATTTCGCTTTGGTTCCTGGACGTCGGGAAACCGGTATATCACAGACACGTATGATAACTGTATGCGGGGCATCTCTACCTGTAATCAAATTTATCATACGGTAAATACCAACCCCGCGGTCCAAAATAAGGAAAGTATCCTCGCCGAAATACGGGCCGTCCGCGCACTCTGGTATTATTTCCTGGTAGATAATTATGGGAATGTGCCGATCGTAACCGATTTCAACGATACAAGCAATCCCGCTACGTCCTCCCGGAAAGAGGTTTTTCGATTTATTGTCTCGGAGTTGAATGCGATTAAGGACCTCATTCGGGAAGACGTTTCGTCTGCCAGCTATGGAAAAATGACCAAGGGAGCCGTCTATACGTTGCTTGCCAAAATTTACCTCAACGCCGAAATATGGGACCCGGAGGGTGGTCCGAAATGGGAAGAGTGCATCGCTGCCTGCAATGCGGTAATGGCGCTCGACTACGTGCTGGAGCCTGACTGGAAAGCAAGCTTTGCCGTTCACAACGAAGCATCCAAAGAAATCATTTTTCCCATCGTATTCAGTACGGTTGATGGCGGAAACATCATGCACCAGCATACGCTGCACTACCTTACCAATATTGCACTCGGCATTTTGCCCCGTGGGTTTAATGGCATCAACGCGATGCCGGGTTACGTGCATGCGTATGACGATGCGGATAAGCGCAAAGCGGGTTCTTTTCTGTGGGGCCCACAGATTGACCCGGCAACCGGCCAGGTGCTTATCACGGCACATGGCCGTCCCTTGAATCATTTCATCGATTTTACGTTTAAATATAACGTGGACGCCGATGGCTGGGGGCAGGTGGAACAGGAAGATGGCGCCCGCTGTAATAAATGGGAATTCGAAAAGGGCGTAAATGGCCCTATGGAAAATGACTTTGCAATTTTCAGACTCGCAGACGTATATTTGATGAAGGCCGAGGCGCTGCTGCGCTCCGGAGGGGATGCCGGCGAAGCGTTGGCGCTGGTGAATAACGTTCGGGCACGGGCGTTTGATGACGCTGCGAAATTAAAAAATAACGTTACCTTGCAGGATATCTACGAGGAACGCCGATTTGAGTTTGCGTGGGAGTTGGTAAGCCGACAGGACATGATCCGTTTTGGCACCTTTCTGGAGCCTGTATCGGGGCCTGTGGGTAGGGGAAGCCTTAACGCACAGAAATTGCTTTTTCCCATTCCGCGGACGGCTATAGACGCCAACCCAAATCTTGAGCAAAATCCGGGGTATTGAGTATAAACCGATTGATAATTTTAAACATTATACATTCATGACGAAATCAACAGAAAATTCACGAAGAGGCTTCTTAAAACAACTGGGACAATCGGCCGCGGTGATGGCCATAACGCCAACGGCATTGTCAAAGGCTGCATCCGAATCGCGGTTTGAATATTTGAACCTTGTTAAAAAACAACCCATCGCCGCGAATGACCGCATCCGCATTGCACTGATCGGAACGGGAGGCATGGGAATCGGCGACATGGAAACCGCCCTGCAGGTTCCCGGCGTGGAAATCGTAGCGGCGTGCGACCTTTATGAAGGACGCCGCATCCGTGCAAAAGAATTATGGGGACAACACCTATTTGTAACCAAAGACTACCGCGAAATCCTGGAGCGCGATGATGTGGATGCCGTGATCAATGCAACGACAGACCATTGGCACGAAAAGATTTCGATAGATGCCATGCAGCGGGGAAAGCACGTATACTGCGAAAAACCAATGGTTCAAAAGGTAGCAGAGGGACATCGTATCATTGACGCGGAAAAGAAAACCGGAAAGGTTTTTCAGGTAGGTAGCCAGTTCGTAAGCTCCATTATCCATGCGAAGGCAAAGGAACTGATCAAAGCCGGGGATATCGGTGAGGTGAACTTTGTGGAAGTTCAAATTGATCGCCACAGTGCCATAGGCGCTTGGCAATACTCCATACCCCCAGACGCCTCTCCTGAAACGGTGGACTGGGATACATACCTAGGGCACGCTCCGAAACGTCCTTGGGACCCCCTGCGCTTTTTCCGGTGGAGAAATTATCAGGATTATGGTACCGGCGTCGCAGGTGATCTGTATGTGCATATGCTTTCCATGCTGCACTTTGTTCTGGACTCCAAAGGCCCTGAACGTGTTATGTCTACTGGAGGCATCCGTTTCTGGAAAGACGGCAGGGACGTACCCGACGTCCACCTGGGCTTATTTGACTATCCGGTCTCCGACACCCACCCTGCTTTCAACCTGGCGCTGCGCACGAATTTTGCCAGCGGCGGCGGCGAAAATTATTTATTTCACATTGTCGGCTCAGAAGGCGACATCTCCATAGGCTGGGACAACCTCATCGTAAGGCGCAATCCCTGGCCCGAAGCGCCGGGCATGTCCATTGGTTCTTTTTCGGAAGCCATGCAAAAGAAATTTAAAGAAGAATATGCCAAAAAATATCCGACGCAATACGAGATGGAAGGCCCCCGTGAGTTTGTCTATAAGACGCCCAAAGACTACAAAGGCGACCGATACGAACATTTTGTTAACTTCTTTGATGCCATCCGCAATGGCAAAAAGGTAGTGGAAGACGCTACATTCGGTCTACGTGCTTGTGGGCCAACCGAAGCGGGTAACATCAGTTATTTCGAAAAACGGATCGTTTCCTGGGATCCCGAAAAAATGCAAATCGGATCATGAGGTATTCAATTACAAAAGCGGCCTGCTACCTGGGTGTAGCGGCCTGCACCTTTTGGTCGTGCAATCAGGCGTCCCGGCAAGACACGCATACCGTGGAACGCGATGAAAAAGGTGAGTGGATTACCTTAATCGGCCAAACCCCTGACCAACACTGGCATACGTATTTGCAGGATACGGTTGCCGGCTGGGAGATTACCGACGGCGTTTTATCCACGCCCGGCAAAAACGGAGACCTGGTAAGTAACGATACCTTCTCGAACTTTGAACTGGAGGTCGAGTGGAAAATCAACGAAGGGGGTAATAGCGGTATTTTCTATTACGTCGTAGAAGACCCAAAGTACAAGCGTATGTATGAAACCGGACCGGAGTTTCAACTAATCGACGACACCGGGTATCCACAAGCGCTTACGCCTGCTCAAAAAACAGGCTCGCTTTCCGACGTGATTGCCCCGGATACGGCGGCCGCCAATCCACCGGGATCGTGGAACCAAACCAAGATTGTTGTCAACGAGGGTCGGGCCGAGCATTGGCTTAACGGACAACTGATCTTAACTTATGAACTAGGTACCCCGGAATGGGAGAAAATGGTTGCCGCCAGTAAGTTTGCCGACCTTGATTACGGACTGACACGCTCGGGTCGTATTGGCTTACAAGATCACGGCGATGCCGTGTACTTCCGTAACATCCGAATCAGACGGCTATAAGTGAGAGCATTCCGTGAAGCTCAGCTTGCACGGAATGCCCTTTATCTGTATTGTACCAGTTTTGCAGAGCTACTTTCTGGGTTTCGAAATCCGCGCCGTCGGCTTTCAGCTTGTCAAACAGGACTTGGCACTCCGCCGGCCGGGGGCCCCAAGTTGCCAGGCCCTTCCCTTCCGCATCGCGTATAATCAACTTCGGTATTGATTTACTCCCGTTGGTGAGGTACTCGTTGATGCGGAAAGGCAATGAATCACGCAATTCATAGGCTACCGAAATCAACGGGTTTTGCTGCGCAGCCAACTGGATAAACGGAACGGAATGTGCGGCGTCGCCACACCAGGGCTCGGTGATGACGATCCATTGCTGGGGTTGTGAAATCTTTCTGATTACATCAATCAGTTGTTCGGACAACACGCCTTTCTTCAGCCACCGGTTCATCCGAGACCAGTTGAGCTTGGCATAGTCAAGGTATGCGGCGTTGTCGTAGGGAGCCGGAGGGGTCTGTGTATGTAATATATCTTCAAATACGAGCAAGTATTGGGAAAAATCCATTTTTTTATCGTTTTATCAATCGCCGGCAAAAATACGATGACTGCCTCCGATTTAGGTCGGCCAAATGTCAATGTTTCAAAACCTTTCCCTTCCGGTGTTGTTGGCCATTTCGGCAAGTCGGCAAAACGATTCCGCATAACCCTGGCTTATTTAAAACGGAAACCATGGAAAATATAAAGAACAACTCACAAAAGACTCCAAACGGGCACCTTCACGATGCAAAACGTAGGCAACACCAGGAAGCAGTGGACTTGTTTGGCGCAGCGCCCACTGAAGAAAGGGGAGCCGGCCGTTTGCCGACTGACCACGTGATGAACGAATCAAGTACAGGACAAGCAGCATAAACGCATTTGAAAAATATAGCAAACCCAGTGTCAGTCGTTGAAAATTGTGCGCGACTACTGGCCGAAAAACGGCTTACCATCAGCTTCGCTGAGAGCGCCACAGCGGGAAGGCTCGCGTATGCATTTTCCCAAACCGAACATGCGGGAAGCATTCTGAAAGGAGGACTCGTCTGCTACGATGCCTGCCTGAAGGAGGATATTCTTTCCGTTCCTTCCTGGATGATCGAAAAATTTTCACCGGAATCTGCTGAAGTTACCCGGGAAATGGCATTGCGGTTAGGAGACGTTATCCGGGCGGATTTATCCATTTCGGTGACCGGCTTAACTAAGCCGGGTGGAAGTGAAACGCCGGAAAAACCGGTCGGCACGATGTTTTATGCCATCCGCTACGGGGAAACATTACATGAGAGACGGATTTTTTCGACGGGATCACCCGAAACGATTGTTCAGTACACCATCGAAGCGATCGGACAATCGATCATCCAGATCATTTAGGCTTGTTCACGCGTCGGAAGCAAAGAAAAATCGTATGAACCCGGGCTTGTATCGCTGAGGTGTTAAATCGATTCAATCACCCAATTGCGCTCCGCACACGCCCCGGCAATCCGGCCACTACCAGTTCGTAACTGTGGTCAATAAGCCCCAAAAGTTGCGAGTCACTCAATTCACCATCGCAGATTACTTCGTTCCAATGACGCTTATTCATGTGATACGCACCCTTTACCGAGCGTGGATATCGGTCGCGCAAGGCAAGTGCACGCTCAGGGTCGCACTTCGCACTGAATGATAACGGATGACTATCCAATCCCGTAAGCAAAAACATTTTATCAGCCACCTTGAATACCAACGTATCCGGTCCGAATGGACAACTTTCGGTAACCGCGGGTTTACCAAGGCAATAGTCTCGCAGTAGTTCGATATGCATAGGGTAAAGTTAAAAGTCAAAAGTTAAAAATCAAAAGGCAAAAACCCCAATCTCATGTCTCGCATCCCAGACAATGACACATTGTCATGCTTACACCCCACGTAACCGCCCCTTTTTCCCAATCTGCCCATAATTGGCATCCAACCTGCTATTGGCACAAGGCTTGTTACAAGGGAATAGAATAGAAGATTTATCATCAACGTAGAATAAGGAATATAGATATGGCAAAAATTATTGGAATCGACTTAGGAACTACCAACTCTTGCGTAGCCGTGATGGAGGGGAACGAGCCGGTAGTCATCACCAACAACGAAGGAAAGCGTACCACGCCTTCTATTGTGGCATTCGTAGAGAATGGCGAGCGCAAAGTGGGTGACCCAGCGAAGCGCCAAGCCATTACCAATCCGAAAAAGACCGTTTACTCCATCAAGCGGTTTATGGGTACTAACTACGACGAAGCAGCAAAAGAGGCAAAGCGAGTACCTTATGCGGTAGTTAAAGGTGACAACAACACACCCCGTGTAGAAATCGACGACCGCAAATATACCCCCCAGGAAATCTCTGCGATGATATTGCAGAAAATGAAAAAGACGGCCGAAGATTTCCTCGGTCACGAAGTAACGGAGGCTGTTATCACGGTGCCTGCTTACTTTAACGACGCGCAGCGCCAAGCTACCAAAGAAGCGGGCGAAATTGCGGGGTTGAATGTAAAACGTATTATCAACGAACCCACCGCAGCGGCGTTGGCCTATGGATTGGATAAATCCAATAAGGATATGAAAATTGCGGTATTCGACTGCGGCGGCGGTACGCATGACGTATCTATCCTGGAGTTGGGTGACGGAGTATTTGAAGTAAAGTCTACCGATGGCGACACGCACCTGGGTGGTGACGACTTCGACCAAGTCATTATCGACTGGCTGAACGATGAATTCAAGAACGATAACAATGGCTTCGACCTGAGCAAAGACCCGATGGCCTTGCAACGGTTAAAGGAAGCTGCAGAGAAAGCTAAAATTGAACTTTCCAGTTCTTCATCCACCGAAATTAACCTGCCTTATATTACGGCGGATCAAACGGGTCCGAAACACTTGGTACGCACGTTAAGCCGCGCGAAATTCGAACAACTGGCCGACAACTTGATCAAACGGACCATCGATCCTTGTAGATCCGCGTTGAAAAATGCGGGGTATTCACCTTCCGATATTGATGAAGTCATTCTGGTGGGTGGTTCTACCCGTATTCCCGCAATCCAAGATGCCGTAAAGAAGTTCTTCGGCAAGGAGCCCTCAAAAGGCGTAAATCCAGATGAAGTGGTTGCTTTGGGTGCTGCCATTCAAGGTGGCGTTCTTACCGGCGAAGTAAAAGACGTATTGTTGCTTGACGTAACCCCGCTTTCTTTGGGTATCGAAACGATGGGCGGTGTCATGACCAAGTTGATTGAAGCGAATACGACCATTCCAACCAAGAAATCGGAAGTATTCTCCACAGCTTCTGACAACCAGCCTTCTGTGGAAATCCACATCTTACAAGGCGAACGGCCCATGGCTTCCCAAAACCGGACGATCGGACGGTTCCACTTGGACGGTATTCCGCCTGCTCCACGGGGTGTACCGCAGATTGAAGTAACGTTCGATATCGATGCGAACGGTATCCTGCATGTTTCAGCTAAGGACAAGGCGACCGGTAAAGAACAAAAAATCCGTATTGAGGCATCTTCCGGTTTAACCGACGATGAGATTAAGAAGATGAAGCAGGAAGCGGAAGCCAACGCAGAAGCAGATAAGAAGGCAAAAGAAGAAATCGACAAGCTCAATGCAGCCGATGCCCTGATCTTCTCTACTGAAAAGCAGCTGAAAGAGTATGGTGACAAGCTCGGTGCCGACAAAAAGGCGCCTATCGAAGATGGCTTGAAGAAACTGAAAGATGCATATGCAGCGAAAGATTTCGCCGCCATTGAAGCTGCACAAGCTGAATTGCAGACTGCCTGGAATGCGGCTTCTGAAGAGATGTACAAAGCTTCTCAAGAAGCTTCGGCCAACGGGCAAACCACAGGTGATGCAGGCCAGCCGGCCGGCAGCAACGCCAATTCTGGTGACGACGTGACCGACGTGGAATACGAAGAAGTAAAAGACAACGACAAAAAGTAGCCGATTGACACGATAATAACTAACGGTAATAATTAAAGCCCCGCGGTGAAAACCTGCGGGGCTTTTTTATCGGCCTTAGCGCCGTACTAATTAGCAATCTCTCGCTAAAACAACTTTTCGGGATATACCCCGTCTTTTACCAATTGCGCGATGTTTTCTTGCACGATCGGCTTGTCTTCCGGATACGTTACACCAAACCACTTCTGCGATGTAGGCAGTACCTTAAACGTTGCTTTCCCGTTTTTGATAAGCTCATCGGCTACTTTCGGAATCAGGAATTCCGATTTAGGATTGTCTTCATTTGCGGGCACAAACGCTTTAAACAGTTCTTCGCTCACACCAAAAATAGCAGGCGTAAAGCCCCAGAAGTTCATGGACACCCGACTGCTTCTGGGCAGTTCTGTCTCCACGCCATCCTCCTCAAAGAAGATACGCTTTTCGCCATCCACTTCCTTGAAATAAACCTTCAGCCGTTCATTGATTTCGGTCATATTACCCGCGTCGTCCACTTTACATACCCCACGCGATACGGACCCGTAATCGGAAAGGGTCTTGTCTATCTGGTAACCCATTAGGGAAAACCCGTTGTCCGTTACTTCGTGATTCAGGAACTCCGCCATTTTTTCAAACGCTTCATAGCCATAGAAATCATCCGCGTTGATAACGCAGAAAGGCTCGTTAATCTGATTGCGGGCAGAAAGCACCGCATGAGCGGTACCCCACGGTTTGGAGCGCTCAATCTGTCTATCGATGCCAAACGGCGATAGGTCGTAGCTTTGGAAAACATAATCCGTTTCGATTTTGCCGGCAAGTTTGGGTTCAAAGATTTCCTTAAACTTTTCGGCAAATTCTTCGCGGATGATAAAGCTCACTTTTCCGAATCCCGCTCTGATTGCGTCATAGATGGAATAGTCGATAATCGTTTCGCCATTCGGACCGAAGGGGTCGATCTGCTTCATGCTCCCGTAACGGCTGGCCATTCCGGCCGCAAGAATCAACAAGGTGGGTTTACTCATTACTGAAAATTAAAGTTATCATATTAACGTTTTTGAAACAGCCAAACTTAGCTAAATTCCGCTTGATATGAAATAGATTCTCAACGTTTCCTCCGAAACATGGCGGTCAATAAACCATTGGCGAGTTTCGCCAATAGTTTGGTGCCTTCCCGGGCCAGCGTCGTCGTCGCCGCCTTCTGCGCTGCTTCCAAAGGAGTCTGTCGTGTGCTTCTCCGACCGTTGCCTTTGGCCTTTTGCTTTTCGTCCTCTGCTTTGGCAACTTCCGCCGCATGGGTTTGCATCTTTTCGTCCAGTATTTCTGATGCACTCCGCCTTTCAACAGCTCGATGGTATTTGGCATAAAAGGGTGAGGCTTGCACCAATTCGTTGTATATCTGCGCGTTTACCGGCCCCATCACGGCACGTGGCGGGATAAGATGCGTGGCCACCACTTCCGTCGGAATACCTTTGTCATTGAGTACCGTGATGAGTGCTTGGCCAGTACCTAACGAGGTAAGTACCCGGTCGATTTCATAAAAGTCGGAGCGTGGATAGGTTTTCACCGTTTTCCGTAATGCCTCTGCGTCATTAGGTGTAAAAGCCCTCAGTGCATGCTGTACACGGTTACCCAATTGTCCCAGAACACTTTCGGGAATATCGGTAGGGGCTTGCGTGCAAAAGAAAACCCCGATGCCTTTCGAACGAATCAGTCGCACGATTTGCTCTACCTGGGTAAGGAAAGCCTTTGGCGCGTCCTTGAACAACAAATGGGCTTCCTCAAAGAAAAATACCAGCTTTGGCTTATCCAGATCGCCGACCTCGGGCAGACGCTTGAACAGCTGTGCAAGCAGACTGAGCAGAAATGTGGAAAACAATACAGGTTGGTCCTGGATATCCGATATATTCAACAGGCTGATCACCCCTTTTCCGTCGACGCGTCCGAACAGGTCGTCGATATCAAATTCCTTCTCACCGAAAATATCCGACACGCCCTGTTGTTCCAGCGCCACCAATTTGCGCAGGATCGTTCCCGATGTACTGCTGCTGATGCGGCCATAGCTGTCCTTAATCTCTTCCGCCCCTGGGCCATCCGTTAGGTACGAGAGCAGCTTCTTCAGATCGGCAAAGTTGACCAGCGGTAGTTCACTGTCTTCCGCATATTTGAATACCGCAGCCAATACGCCGGTCTGCGTATCGTTCAATTCCAGTATCCGTCCTAACATGACAGGTCCGAAATCCTCAACGGTAAGCCGCATCGGATTGCCCACTTTGCCGGTCAGCGAAAACAGTTCAACCGGAAAGCCCGAAGGTTCGAAAGGCCACGCCAACGCTTCGCCGCGTTCTACCAGGGCTGGATTGGATTCGCCCGCTTGATGCAGGCCGGAAAGGTCACCCTTCACGTCCAGCAGGAAAACCGGCACACCCGCGTCCGAAAGCTGTTCAGCTATCAACTGTAACGTACGGGTCTTTCCCGTCCCCGTGGCTCCGGCGATCAGGCCGTGGCGATTCATCATCTTTAGGGCAAGATTGACCTTAGCCGGGGCAACGACTTCGCCATCGAGCAGGCCGGCGCCCAGAAAAATAAACGCCCCCTTCGGATTGTAGGAGGCGGTTATTTTTTCAATAAAAGTGGATTGGTTTCCCATAACGCATGTAACTATTCAGGGGTGAAGCTACACACTTCGGGATATAATTCCAAACCAAAGATGTGTAATTTCACGTCAGCCACATAGCCACTTGAACCACGTACGGTTACGCCACTGAATGATGATAAAGGGTCAGTTTTTCAATGACAGTAGGCAGTATGGACCCTACCTCCATACCTCGGTTCTCCGCCTCAATTTTCAGCAAATCGCTGAAATGATAGCCGATTGAACCGACACAATTGAATGTCAATGACTGATAGGCAGGGTATAAACATACCAGCTTCTCAAAGAAGACCCGAAAAGCCTCCCCAACCACTTGCTTCCGGTAGTTTCCGGCGGCTTCCGGCTCATCCAAAAACCGGGTGTACGAAGCGCAATACCGATTCGGGTGCGTCGAGGCGTATACTCGTTCCATCAGGACCGCTTCATCCAGCCCATATTTACGATTAAATGCGTTCCGTACGGCATCGTCCATCTGGTTTCTTAAAAAGTCCGTCAATATACGCTTACCCATAGCGGCTCCACTTCCCTCATCGCCGAGCAAAAAGCCCAGGGAATCGATGTGGTATGTGATCGCCCGACCATCGTATAAGCACGTGTTGGTACCCGTGCCCAATATCGCCGCAAACCCCGGACGATCGCCTAGCAATGCCTTCGCAGCTGCCAGTAAATCAACGGACACTTCGATGGCAACAGCTCGGGTAAATACTTGGCGCAACGCCTGCTCCATATTGGAAACCTGGTTCCCTTGGCAACCCGCGCCATAAAAAAAAATACGCTGCACCTTAACTAAGTCCAATTGTCCACCCAACTCCGATGAGATGGCGTCCCGAATGGAATCAATATCCATGAAAAACGGATTATAGCCGGATGTCGAAAAATACGTAATCGAGCCATTATCCGAAATCAATCCCCAATCGGTTTTTGTCGACCCGCTATCCGCAACCAAAATCATGATGGATTCCCTCCTTTCAATGATGTACCCAACCGGTAGCCGCTGGTTGCATACCAAATGATCACCACGTAACATGGGACGACCAGCCAATAGGCTTGGTGGGGGTCAAAGCGATCGGCAAGCCAGCCATAAAGTAGCGGTATTACAGCAGCACCGGAAATGGCCATCACCAACAAGGAAGATCCGATCTTGGTGAACCTTCCCAATCCATCGATCGCTAAAGGCCATACCGACGGCCAGATCAACGAATTGGCTAATCCCAGTAAGGCTACGAAAACCACGGATACCATCCCTTCAGTAAATACGGCAAATAATCCGAAAAGAATCCCCAATCCCGCCGACCACGTGAGCGCCGTGCGCTGACTGATAAACTTGGGTATGCAGATAATACCGATCAAGTACCCGACAAGCATACCGACAAGCGTAAACGAAGTGAAAAATTTTGCGGTAGACAATGGTATGCCCAAAAAAGACCCGTAACTGATGATGGTGTTGCCCGCTATTACTTCCACGCCTGTATACACAAAAAGGGTGAGCACACCGAAAAGCAACTGCGGGAATTGAAATACACTGGTTTTTCCAGTTTCCTTCACATTGCCCCCCTCGCCTTCCGCCTCCAGCGCAGACTCATCGATTTCCGGCAAACTGGAACGATAGACCAACAGCGAAAGCACCAGCAACATTGCGGTGATAATCAGGTAAGGGATAATGACCTTTCCAGCGAGTTCGTTTAGTACCCCCACCTTTTCCACATCCGTCAATGCAAGCAACTGATCTTGTATCTCGTCTGCATTGTTTAACACGACAGCGCCGAGGATCGCCGGCGCCAGAATGCCGGCTACGCCATTACAGATGCCCATGATACTGATTCGCTTTGCAGCGCTTTCCATCGGCCCAAGAATCGTGACGTACGGGTTTGATGCGGTTTGCAATATGGCCAATCCCGCCCCCTGTATAAATAAGCCGAAAAGAAACAATGGATACGACCGGTAGCTAGCTGCCGGAACAAAAATCAGGGAGCCGACAGCTACCGCAAGCAACCCTGCCGACATTCCTTTTTTGAACCCAGTAAATTTCAGCAACCATCCGGATGGCACCGCCATCACGAAATAGGAAATATAAAAGGCAAAAGCCACCAAATACGACTGAAAATTATTCAGCTCGCAAGCAATCTGAAGATACGGTATCAACACCGAACTCAGCCAGGTGATAAATCCGAAGATAAAAAACAAGGCCCCGATGATGACCAGCGGTGGAAAGGAATCCTGCTTTTTCTGTGATGCGACATTGATAAGCTGCGACATTAGCGATTTTTTAGTTTAATGGATTCCATGATCGTCTCGTAGACGTTTTCGGGAAATATATTCGGTTGGCCATACCAAAAGAACGAATCGTTTCCCTCATAAATACCGGCTTTGATGTGTCTGCTGGTAGGGAGGTAGCTGGATACATCGTTGCAATAGCCGGCTACGGTGACCAATTTATCCGGCCATAGCGCTTTGATACCCAAGCTGTACTCCGTCGTTGTTTCCCTTGAAATTCCTACGAGCTTCCAATTGCCGATGTTGAGTGTCTGGACAAACACCGGCATGGTGGCCGGCATTTCGTCGTTCTTGATATATCGCAACATCAGATCGGCCCACCTGACGTTCTTCTCTGCACCAACATTGCCTTCCTGCCCTTCGTTGGCCTTCCGGAATGCCTTGATTTTATCTTCAGGCCAGGGACGGCTGTCGAACTGGACGGTATCCAGATAAAAGGTGATTCCTCCCTGTATGGGTTGCATCGCATCCCGGTCGAGTACATCAGTCACGGCCGATGCCACCTTTTTAGCGGTCACGCGGTGATCTGCATCGACAGGATTGATATCGCCGCCGCAACCTTGCAGGAACATGGCCGACCGCACCTTTGAGTGGTGTAAGAGCATTTCGCGGGCAACACCGGGGTAATTCGGACTGAGGGTCACGCCCTCCCGCCCGGCATTCTGGAACACGGGGTGGCACCCCGCCAGAAATATAACATCGTCTTTTTCGAGTTTTCGGTAATCGACGCGGATCACATCAAGGGTTTTGTCGTAAGGCAAGTCGGTGCCCGGCAAGTTCCGGTTATGCCCGATCGCCACCTCCGACTTCCCGACATGCAGGTTTGCCGGCTGCAGGGCCTTCGTAGCCTGACGCATAGCACCCATAACGGCCGACTTTACTACCGAATAAAGATAGGTACTATCCGGCCTTTGGCAATGAGGCCCCCAGGTCGACCAATTCTGCGTAACGGGTGCAAAATGCGTATGTGAGGCATTCACCATCACCGCATTGGGGGATATGCCAAATGTGCGCTGGATATCTCGCTTCATTGCATTCACAAAGTTGGCGTCAAATCCACAGACATCGGCTCCTAAAATGGCGACCCGCTCTTTTCCGTGCTGAATCACCAACGCGTTCACGGAGAGCTGATGGGTACTGTTGTGCTGCGCCTGATAAAGTTCACCCGAGCCATCCAGGGCCCAAAATCCTGCATCCGACGCCATCAGCAGCCGGATGTCCTGATCGTAGGTGATTCCGTTTTTTATTGCGACCCGCAACCAGCCGGTTGATTGATCATATTGGAGGATTTCCTGCTTGTCGGTAAGCACATAAAGGTGATTTTGCGCTGCCATGACATCGATGGCACCCGGACACGGCGGCAGGACCTCCCAGGTCAAAGGGCCGCGCCGGTCTTCCGCAACCCAAAGCGCTCCCTCGGTATCAAGCATAACAAATCCGCCCTTCCAGTACGATAAAGATGTTGGTGTTTGTTGCAGCTCGCTTTTGCGTCTCCAGCGCAACTTATGTTGACGGGAGACGTTAGCTTCCAGCAATTCATTACGGGAACTGAGCGCTAACAGGCGGTTTCCACCTCCTGCAATCAGACGGATGTCCGCGGATTGTGCAACGGCAATTGCATCCGTTTCCAAATCATCCAAACCAATCTGCCAAACCTTACCTCCGCGCAACAGATATAACCGATCGGCCACCAAGGCAGCGTCGTCTGCCTTACCCAAGCTTGCACGCGCTTTCCATTCAAGGGAAAAACGTCCTTCACGGGGTGCGCCGTAACCGGCCAGTGACAGCGAAAGGATGTGCTGGTCCGGCTCAATGGATGCCTGACCCTTGCCAACGCGGTATTCATATTGCGCAAATGCCGCCTGCGGGAGGATAAGCCATCCGGCAAACCCAATTAAGCAAGCCAACGCGATTCCCCGCCTTTGGCTTACCCACCTATATGCTTTTCGATACATATTCCAATGCTTGTTTCACACTGCCGTGTTCCAGTAGGATGTGCTTGGCATCCCCGTAGTCACTAATCCCGGACTTTTCCATCAGCATCCGCACGGCTCGATCGGTGATTTTATCATTAATCAGTGCAACGTTGACCATGCTGTTATCTTCTACCCTGCCCAATTGGATCATCGTGGTAGTGCTTATCATGTCAAAAATCATCTTTTGTGCCGTACCGCATTTCATCCGTGTACTACCGGTAATGAACTCCGGTCCGGTAACAACCTCCACAGGAAACGTCGACGCAGCGGCGATGGGTGAATCCGGATTACTGACGATACAGCCCGTAGCTATGCCCTGCTGCTTGCACCGATTCAGTGCTGCCAATACAAAAGGGGTGGTACCGCTTGCCGAAATACCCACGACGATGTCACCAGGCGTGATGTTGGCCGCCTGCAATTTTTGCCATGCCTCCTCCGTATCGTCTTCCTTTTCTTCCAATGCATCAGCCAGTCGATCGATTCCTCCTGCTAAAATTACGTTGAATACTCCCTTAGGAATCCCGTAAGTGGTTGGGAGTTCAATAACGTCTAGTACGGAAAGCCTGCCCCCGCTACCAGCACCGACATAAAATAACCGACCTCCGGCGCTGATTTTTTCCACAATCGCCTTGATCAGCTGACTAAGCTGCGGCAAGGCCTGCTTTATTTGAAAAGCAACCGATTGATCCTCCTGATTGATTAATCCGATAAGCTCGTCGACTGATTTTTTTTCCAGATGCCTGTGCACAGACGGGCTTTCCGTAACTCTTAACTCCATGTGTTCTCCTTTTTTCTCAATTTAATACTTAACCCCGCGCCATGATATTAGGCCTTCGCGATTTGCTTGGCATGTTTCTGGATTTTCCGTATTGCGGTTGCAATCTGCTCCATATTTTCCCGTGTTCCCAGCAACATGGTTTGGAAAAACCATAGCGACTGCTCGCTGGTCAATTTATCGTTTTGCGGACACTGATTGCGTTCTAACCATTCTTTCATGGTCTTTTCTCCATAAATACGCAAGTAATGTGGGTTTGATGCCAGCCCGGTGACGTATGCATCGCGGTTCATCTGGCCGTAGCCCGGACTGCATGGAATTCCCTCTGCACTGATCGCCTCTACAAATTTCTCGCGGCTGAGTCCGTTAAAGTGTTCTTTCAGGTATCGGAACATATACAAATGGTAGGCACTTTGTGTAGTCCCCGGATACCACTTCGCCGGTTCGATACCCGGAATGTCGGTCAATAGTTCGGTCAGGTATTTCGCGTTTTCGGACCTCGTTTTTGCTTGCTCTTGCAGGCGTGTCATCTGTGCTAACAACAAATTGCCCTGAAATTCAGTAAGCCGTAGGTTTGTCGCCCGTGTCCCCGTCCCCGTACCAAACGACGTACCGGTACCACCTTGCCCCTGGTTGTGGAAGGTATAACACGCACGTGCAAAATCCGCATCATTGGTCAAAATAGCTCCGCCTTCGGCACAATTCAGATTTTTCGACGATTGGAAACTGAACGCGCCAGCCAGTCCGAAATTGCCTACTTTTTTGCCTTTCCATTCTGCAAGGTGCGCCTGACAAGCATCCTCAACAAGGGGAATACCGGTCTTCTGGCCCAGTGCCAGGAATGCGTCGATATTAAAGGGCGTGCCACCGATATGCACGGGCATGATCGCTTTAGTCTGGGCGGTTACTGCGGCTTCTGCTTTTTTAGCGTCAATCTGGAATGTTTCGATATCCGTATCCACCAAAATGGGCAATGCGTAGTTAAGTACCACAACATTATAAGTTGCGATGAAGGTGTATACGGGAATTACCACCTCATCTCCCGGGCCGATCCCCAATGCGCCTAAGATTGTGGTTAACGCCGATGTTCCACTCGATACGCCCAAACAATGACCGGCCCCATTGAGGTTGGCGTATGCTTTTTCGAATTCGGCCGTCACGCGACCGTTCAAGCGGCCCCAATTTCCGCTTTTCAAAACGGAGATGAGCGCCTCCTCTTCGCGGTTATCGAACAATGGCCATGAACTAAAGCCACTGGTATAGGCCTTGCTACCGCCCAATATGGCAGGCTTGCCGTCCTGAACGTTGGCGAATGACCACTTGGGAAGACCTCCCAATGCTACACCTGCTCCTGCCATGGCTGCTGTCCCAATAAAATCTCGTCGATTGAATTTGTTCTTCATAACATTTATCTGTTGAATTAATTAATTTGCTGTGTCACTTGCGAACTGTAATTATAATAATTTCCCGGATTATTCGTGCGCGCGAACGCCCGGATATAGTTTATTTCTCCTGCAGCCAGCCCATCAATGGTATACTCCCGCTCGCCGGATTCCAAGTCCAGGGATTCCACCTGTTCTTCCTGAAATTTGCCTGCTCCGACGCTCAATATGTTCGGATTCTGATACGTGTTCCACGCCACACCGATCCGGGAAAGGGTCTGTGTATCGTTGACTTTTTCGTAGGCGACCTTGACAGTAGCTGATGTACCATTGACGGTAACCTCCGTTATCTTTAGCCGTACATGAGGTAATACTTCGATATCAATATCGGTATTACCCTTAATGGCCAATGCTACCCGATCAGGATTTACCAACGTGAATGGGCCTACTGCCGTATAGGTGTAATTACCCGGAAAAACCCGTGAATTTACGAATGTGCCATCGGGGAACGTTGTCAGATTCTGGGGCTGAGTATCGCTGTATTCAAACAACTGCACGATTGTACCACCGTTGATTCCCCCAGACTCAACCAGCTCTCCAGTACTTGCATCAACGATTCTGCCGGAAAGAGTCAAATCGGGCATTTTGTAGTTATCTAGCTCGCAACCCGCAGATGCGATCGCCGCAATCAGGCCGATAACGATTTGTTTTTGCTTATTCATTTTCATGCTTACCATCCTGGATTGTTTACAATTTGCCTGTTTGACGCGATATAACCGGCGAGATTGCTATAGTAATCGCGCTCCTGGAAAACCCGGGGCTGTCCATTATCTAAGGGAGCTCCTGTGACCTTCTTGAAAATATACTTGTAACCCGTTCCTGTGTATTTGAGGTACGGCCATAATCCCGAAACATACGTATTGCGGAAAATATCGGTACCGATCCGATAACGCTTGATATCCCAAAATCGCTTGTCTTCAAAAGCCAACTCAACCTTACGTTCGTTTCGGATGCGCTCACGGGTCAGCTCTGAGGGAGTAAGCGCCGGCATTCCGGCACGGTTGCGCACCAGGTTGATGGCATCCAACGATTCAGCCAGGTCAATACCAGCCTCAAACGATGCTTCGGCCAATGTAAGCAGTATTTCGGCATAACGGAAATCAATATAGTTCTGTGTCGAACGGGACTCCGGTACTATACCGCCGGCGGGGTCCAGGTATTTCTTTAGGTAAAACCCGGTCTTCCCAACATCTCCGAGCGTATATGGCCCGTCGCGCCCTACCTGCAGTGTACCCGGATCCTTCTCGAACGGTGCGTTTCGGGTTTGATAGAGCGTGCCATCCGTATCATATATTCCGCGATAAATCTGTACATTCCGGCCGATAAACGGAGTTTCCGACCGCATAATGGTCGCTGCGAAACGAGGGTCTTTCCCGGCGAACAGTTCATCTGGAGAATCGAACTCCTTTCCCTCATAATCTAGCTTACCCTCGGTGCCATCAACATATTCATACGATTCTGCCATGGCAAGTAGCGGAGCCTGCGCATTACCACAACATCCGGGCTTGAAGCCATCCGGGAGGTTGTACGTATCGTAACTATGGAGCTTATCGGCACTATAAGCTTTCTGAAAGATTACTTCCTGGTTGTTTTTCTGGAGGAATATCGCTTCGAAATTCGCAGCGGGATTGCCTGATTGGGTAACCGGGTCGTAAAGATCATCGAAAAGCGAAAACCTTCCGGTTTCCTTGATATACTTTGCCGCCTTATATGCCTCATTGAAATAGTCATCCGCTTTTTCCGAAGGTATACCCAGCAGACCGTTCAGTTGAACCGTCCCGAATTTGGCAATAGACCCTGCATAAAGCATCGCCCGTGCCTTCAGCGCCTGGGCAGCGGCCTTGGTGGCTCGGTTTGCATTGTTGGCATCCCAGCTTTCAGGAAGGTCTACGGTGGCGGCATCCAACTCACTCAGCAGGAATTCATATACTTCCTCTTCGGTATTTCTTGGCACAAAAAGCCCTTCAGGGTCATCCAGCGACTGCGCCGCCAAAATCAAGGGCATTCCGCCGTATTTTTTGACGAGATCAAAGTAATAGTACGCACGGATAAACCGGCACTCCGAAGTCACCACTTTCTTCTGCTCGTCGGATAATACGCTCGTCCCGATTTTTTCCAGGAACACATTTGCCCGACGTATCCATTCGTACATGGTCGTATTCAACGTAAGCGACTGGTTGCCGTAGTTATTGACAATCGTCACACCTGCATACGGGTGAGAAGCTTCGTCGGTCAGGTTGGATTCGAATACACTGCCGTTTCTCGCATGACCGATCGGAATGTTGTCATACAAGCTTACTAGGTAAAGATCAATCAGCGGAGCAGACATCCAAACCTCTTCGTCGGGTATACGGTCCAAAGGCCTTCTGTCCAAAACATCCTTGATGCAAGACGAAAGCAGAAGGGAGAGCAATAGGACTAATGTTTTTGTTTTCATTTCTGTAAGGAATTAAAAGGTCACGCTCACGCCGGCATTATAGGTTTTCTGCTGTGGATAGTAGGACAACCTCCCCGTCGGTGCTTCCGGATCGGTATACTCCATACCTGTGAAGGTCAACAGGTTATACCCACTGAGCGTAAACGCCATATCTTTCAGACCAATTTTAGAAAATGCCTTCGCGGTAAAACGATAGGTAATATTCAGTGACTTTAACCGTAGGTAAGAGGCATCCTGTAGCCAAAAAGAGGAAAGCATCTTATTATTCGGCGCGCCATCGTTGATGGTAGCCGGGTATTTCCCCGGAATCCACTCCGAGTTGGGATCGTTGATATCCGACAGGTGCCATCTATCCATGAAATATGCGTAGGTACTCATGTCGTTGGCAAACGGCTGGATCAGGTAATGCTCCTGATACATACTGAAGTTAGCCGAGCCCTGCCATAACATCGAGACCGATAGGTTTTTCCAGCTGCCCCCCATATTGATACCAAAATTGATCTCAGGATTGTACCCTCTTCCAATAGGCTGATAATCTTCAGTGTTAATGACACCATCGCCATTAAAATCATCGTATTTGATATCGCCCGGACGCAATGTCGAGTTGGTATAGCCGTCCTGGATCGGCGCACTTTTAATCTCATCGTAAGACTGGAACTGGCCAATCGCTTTCAGCCCGTTAAACCGGTTGGTATACCGGTTCTCTTCGTTATTGCGCCAATTGTGGTATTGGGAGTTGAACGCACCCTGCTCCACGTGGGTCATTTTTGCGCGGGTAAAGGAAACATTGCCTGAGATGTTGTAAGCAACATCGTTGATGCGGTTGTTATGTCCCAACGTGATCTCAAATCCCCGGACCAGATCTTCGTTCAAGTTTTCATCGGGTAATGCGGCACCAAAGGTGATTGGGATTTGAAGCGCCCGTTTGGCCAGGATGTTCTTGCGCCACCTGCTGAACACATCCACCTCCATGGTAAGCAATCCCCGCCAAAGACCAACATCCAGGCCGAGATTCAACATATTAATTTCTTCCCACGTGATATTTGGATTGGCGAGTCCGGCATCAACAAACCCGTTTGTAACCGCCGAGCCGCCAAGGATGTATGAACGCACTGGGTATGTATAACCGGTAATGAATTGAAAATTGCCGGTATTATCGTTACCCAACTGACCGTACGAAGCTCGCAACTTTAGGTTATCCACAACGGACGTATAACGGCTGAAAAACTGTTCATCCGAAATCCGCCAACCTGCCGAATATCCCGAAAAATACCCCCAACGATATTCCGGCGGAAACCGAGGGGACCCGTCGTAGCGAAAGCTGTATTCAAAGAGGTATTTATTCTTATAGTCATAATTGAATCTGCCAACAATACTTTGACGGCCATTGTCGCTCGCCGTTCCCCTGTTGGTCTGATCGCGTGTCGGACCAGCAAAAATTTGGTCTATTGGCACCACATAATTAATCCGTGTACCGCCCAGTGACGTGGATATATCTTCCATTTCTTCGTACAGTACCATCGCCCCCACGTTATGATTTTCCTGGAAACTCCTGCTGTAATTCAAGGATGCCTGAATACGGGATGCAACCATCTTACTATTGCTCAGGTCCAATGTATTGTTTTCCCTGGCACCGGTTTGCGTAGAGGTCTGGGTAGCCGGGTCCCAGGTATAAAGACCATATTTCTTCATCCATTGCTTGCGGTCTTCGAAATACAGATCCCTTACACCCGTTACCTTCGCGCTTAGCCCCGGAACAAAAGGTATTTGATAATCAATCGTCAAATTTCCCTGTATGGCATTTACTTGATTGCGGATGTAACCCGTCAAATCCCGGTCGAGGTAAGCAATCAATCCATAGTTGCTGTTCTGGATCTTTCCATCGGGTGTATACGGGTTGACGATCGGCCATTGATATTGCATCCAAGACGCCATCAGGTAAGCGTCCTGCACCAGATTATTGCGGTTCTCGGTGCGCGCGCCCAAATCGAGCGAAATACGCAATCCGTCGGTAATCTGCGCGTCCACGTTGGACCGGAAATTGTACTTTCGGTAATCTTGGTTACCCCCCTTCCACATGGCCATCTGGTCCGTTTGACCCAGTAAAAAGAAGTACTTAATGCGGTCACTTCCGCCACGCACCGTTGCGTTGTGTTGGATTTGGGGCGTATAATCGCGGACAAACAGGTCGTAATAGTCAACGTTGGGGTAGTTCAACGGATCACTTCCGTTACGGAATTTTTCAACCTCCTCCGGGGTGAATACAGGTGACCCTCCGGCGTTTACCGCTGCTTCGTTTTTCAGTATAGCAAATTCCTCCGAGGTAACAAAACGAGGGTAATTGGTTACATGTTGTAGCCCATAATTGAATGTATAATTAAACTCCGGCTTGCCCACCGTACCCTTTTTCGTTGTAACCAATACCACACCATTCCCTCCACTCACACCGTATACCGCCGTGGAAGCAGCATCTTTTAGTACCGTGATACTTTCGATTTCATTGGGATCTAGCCTCGAAAAATTCCGGCCCACGATACCGTCCACTACCACAAGAGCTGAACCAAATCCCCTGATATTGAAGCTGACGTCATCGTTACCTGGTTCCCCGCTACGTTGAACTGCCATTAGTCCCGGCAGGTTTCCAGCCATCAACGCACTCACGTTGGCAGCCGGAACAACGGATAGTTGCTTGGAATCCATGGTGGCTACCGCACCAGTCAGGTTCGCTTTCTTTTGCGTTCCATACCCCACCACGACAACCTCATCCAATGCATTTTGGGATTCAACCATAACAATGTCCAATCGCTCTTTGTTTTCCACAGCGACTTCCTGCGAAACAAATCCCATATAGGTAAACACAAGTGTATCTTGCTTCCCGGCTTCTATCACAAATTGACCTTGCTCATCAGTAAACGTACTTGTATTCTTATGCTTAAATCCCACAGAAACACCTTTCATCACCTCACCAGCTTCATTGAGCACTCGACCACTGATCCGATTTATGGGTTGCGCTGAACTAAAGTGAACATAGGCTAGCATCAACATCATCAACAGGCCGATTTTGATATATAGAGCCCCCATAATCCTCCAGGATTTAACTATCCTTTGTCTTTTCATAACATTTAGTGGATTAATAATTAACTGTTAGTAACTCAATAATTATGCGCATTTCAGAAGATCAATGCTTTAATTCACGCATAATAAACGCAAATATATAGTATCAAAAACGAAAATAACAAGCAAACTGCAATTTTTTATTTGAAAAAAGCAAAGAAAGCAACCCAACATAACTATTCAAGCAAAAAATCATTTAAAAACACGCAAATCACAACAGTTAAAAGGGCAAATAACGGTACCGAATAGACATCCTTTTAGTTTGCTGACGAGTTGCGTGTTCTGAATACTTTCAGTCACAATCAGATTCTTATCGCACTATATTCCCTTCTTTTGAATTTTGCTCCATGCAATTAAATAGGAATTATTCAGCCTCCAAAGGCCAAAAACCCCGGGGTTCAAATTTATACCGCCACAAATCACCGGATTCATCGATCGCCAATAGATCAGTTCCCGACGCCACCACAGACTCATACATATCCCACCCACTTCCCAATTGAACGCGTTGCTGCGGCATATTTGTTTCAGACATAGGAATCTGCCATAGTGTACCATCCGCTTCAATTCCCAATAGCGAAGAACCGTAAGCGAAAAGTTGCATATATCGGTTCCAGTCCGAAGCGATATCGCGGATATTCGCTCCGTCAAGGTCGCCCTGCTCGTTATACGGATAGGCAGTTGTTAAACCATCGGGTCTGACACCGATCAAAAAATGTTTGTACGGAAAAATCTTTTCAAAGATGTTCCAGCCCCATCCAATAGTTCGGCTGTTTCCAAACGCCCCATTACCATCAACTTGATATTGCACGACATCTGCAGCAATCCCCACCATCCGATTCGGCTCAAAATAAAAGATCTGGTTGAAAATCTGCCAACCTTCACCGATCTGTGTCGGACTGCCAAATATCCCCGCGTCGTCAGCAGTATACAGCTGCAACCTACCGTCCGCATTCCGTACAACCAGTTTGTTATCGACAAACGGAATCAACAGGTCCGGTTGGCCCCCTCCCAACGATAACACATTTTCTCTGGGTACTTCCCCCGGTCCAAAGGAGGCAATGACCTCAAAATATACCGTTTGGAGCGCTTCGTTGACCGGTGTGCCCTCCGCCTGTACCCGGATCGGCAACAAGTAGGGCTTAAAGGGTTCCAAATATCCTTTTGGCTTTATCACGACGTTGAAGAGCGGCGTTGAATTCTGTCCGGATTCAATCGCACCTACCGATTGCGGCATCTCATAACTCGCTTCCGGCAACTTCGCATAATTTGTTCCGTATTTCTCGTTGTATTCGTCGACCAAGTTCTCATTGGTGACGAATGACAGCGGAATTCGGTGCTCAGCTTTCTTCATCCCTCCGTAAAAAACATTGAATTTCAGCAGGAATTCATTTTCCGTCAAGGTCACCGCCGCCGAAAGCGGGCGATAATTTGCTTGAGGAATATACACCTTGCCAAACCCTTGCACGGTTGCCATATCTTCATCAATACGGACTTCTTCGCTACAGCCTGCCATGAACAGCAGCGACGCGATTATCATCCCAAAATTTGCATTTTTCTTCATTTTCAATGACGTTAACTGGTTTCTACAGCAAATTACCACCCAGGGTTCTGTACAATGCTTGGGTTTTTATCGATTTCGGATTGGGGTATGGGAAACAAATAGTGTGTGGGCGCCTGAAAGACACGCGTTTCAAAAACCGTCCGCTCGTAAAACGCATCGTCCTGCAGATGCGTACCTGCTGCGATATTCATTCCATGAAAGGCTCCACTTTCCGACTGTTGAGCAATTTTCCACCGATGGCAATCGAAGTATCTATGGGTCTCAAAGGCCAGTTCAATACGCCTTTCGTGTCTGATACGCTCGCGCATATGTGCTTGCGACAGTCCTGCAGGGAGCGGGGGCATGCCCGCCCGATCCCGGATGGCATTCACGTAACGATATACATCGGATACCGGGCCGTCCGCCTCATTCAGTGCCTCCGCATAGTTAAGGTAAAACTCACCCAACCGAAAGAAAATCCACGTCTTCAAGGAGTATTCGCCCCTCGATATGTTCACTGAAGGTTCCAAAAATTTCTTCAACAGGTAACCCGTTGTGTTGTAATCCCTGCCCGCGTTTCCCCTACCATCGGCACCGGTCTGCCAGAATTCGAGCCGTCTGCCACCAAAACTGGCTCCATTGAAATTGATCGTTGCATAAAACCGCGGATCCCGACCAACATACATATTACGGACCCCGGCCAGCCACCTGCCTGACGGATCATCCGATGCCGCATAACCTGATTCTTGGTACCCGGAGGCCTCATTAATAATTGGCGTGCCGTTACCCGAATAACCCGTTATCGGAGCCAAGCCATTGGCCATCTCGTAGGCGTCGATAATTCGTTGGGTTGGGTTCCAGCCGTTCCATCCTCCCAAACTCCCCGGGAACGCGCATCGTTCCATCCAGCCGTCACGACCGCTATTCCGCGCAAAAAGTACTTCTGCGTTATTATTGGTGATAAACAATTGCTGGTAATTGGCTACCGGATCATTACCGGCCGTTCGGAATAACTGGTATCCGGCTTCTTCACAACGGTCGATGCATTGTTTGCTTGCTTCCGCAGCGATCCGCCAACGTTCAGGCGAATAGGCTGCTGAAAACAAGGCCGTACCCTCGTTGTCGACAAATCCCGTATAATCTGGATTCCCATTCCAAAGTGGACTTGCATGGTAAAGCAGTACCCTCGCCTTCAAAGCCAATGCGGCCGCCGCGGTGGGGCGACCCAAGTGGCGGCTGTCAACTACGCGCATCGGAAGGCGCCGGATGGCCTCGTCACATTGGCTGACAACGAAGGACACACATCCATCCAACGGGCGGCGCTTGATTTGCAGGAAATCGTCATCTAAATTGGCGGCATAGTCCATAACTGGCACCGGGCCATAGATACGCATAAGGATGAAATGATAAAAGGCCCGTAGAAACATCGCTTCCCCGATCCACCTATCCTTATCCACTTGCGTGAATGAACCATCCAAGGGAGTCAATTCGATGTACTTAAGAAAGATATTTGCCTTGCGGATTCCTTCATACATGTTCTTCCAAATCTGTCCGGCTACGTTGAAGGCATTCCATGATCCGCGATTGATTAACTTGGCGAACTTTTCAGGCCAGGGCACATTCAATTCATCCGACGCGATAACAAACGGCTGTATCTCAGCCATATCAGTAAAGTAAATTTCATTCGGAATCCCTGCGTAGATATCGGTCAGGAACGCTTCGGCATAGCGCCGCTGTAAAAACGCTTCCTCAATGGTGATATCCTCTTCGGGCGCCTTATCCAAAAAGCCTTTTTGGCACGAGCTAATAAGCTGAGCAATTGTGATCAGCCCAAGCGCAATGAACTTCTTCATTTGTATAGTGGTTAGTGTGGTCAATTGAATTTGATTTGCAGTCCAAAATTGATTGATCGTTGCAGTGGATAACCGCCGGTACCGTCGTTTGATTCGGGATCGATAATCTTCACATGATCCCAGGTGTATAAGTTCATGCCATTAACAAACAATCGGAGCTCATTCAGGTGTAATCGGCGGGTCATCTGCTCAGGCACATTGAAACCGACTTCCGCGTTGCGAAGCCGTAAGTAATTGCCGTTGCGAAGCCAGATTGTCGAATTCAGGAAATTATTCGGGTTGTTGCCCCTGTCGATCGCTGGATAATGCGCGGCCGGCCGGTCGGGCGTCCAACGATTGTCGTAATATTCGCGGAGTACGTTGTTGACGCCCTCTCCGTCATAAAACGGCCAAATTGAGTAACCATTCAGAAAAATGCTTGATTGCGCCGCGCCGGTAAAGTACAGACTCACATCAAACCATTTGTACGCAACGGTGCCACCGAATCCGAAAGACATTTGCGGCAATCGGGGGTAACCAACCGGCACCTGATCGTACGAGTCTATTATTCCATCGCCATTTACATCACGATATTTGACATCACCGGGCCGGGTTACCGAAAAAATCTGACGGGGCCATGCTTTAATCTCCTCCTCGCTGGCAAATAAGCCTTCCGCGATATACATGTGATGCGTCCCCAGGGCCAGTCCCCTCGACGAGAGGTAGGGATACCGACGTTCCGGTTCATCGTTTTCGACGATTTCGTTTTTGGCAAACGTGAAATTCCCACGAAAGGTATACATCCATCCCGATGCTGTGGAATTACGAACTTCTAACAACGCGTCCATTCCCTTATTTTTCATCACGCCAATGTTGGCATAGGGAATGGACCACGGGAAAAAGCCCGCAACATCAGGAACCGTCGATCGGCGCATCAGTATCCCCGAACGATGCTCGTTGAAGGCATCCACCTGTAAGGTAACGCGATCATTCCACAGTCCCAGATCGATGCCCAAATTATTTTTCGTGGCCCGTTCCCAGGTTATCCGATCATTCCCGATCTGATTTTCCTCCATCCCGTAATACAACTGCTGATCCGGTCCGAACAAATAGGACTGCCCGGTGGTATTGATGGTATTCAGGAACAGAAAGCGCTGTCCAATCTGGTCGTTACCCACTTTTCCATGTGATCCCCTGATCTTCAAGTGATTGATTACCGATACATTCCAGAAATCTTCGTTGGAAATCACCCAGCCGGCAGAAAAAGCCGGGAAAAAGCCAAACCGTTTACCTTTCGGAAAATTTTCAGATCCGTTGTATCCGAAATTCACCTCTGCGAGATATCGGTCATCGAATGCATAAGTAAGCCTACCGGAGACCCCCTGTTTTCGAAACGGAAGGTTCAATATCGAACTGCCAGCGGTAAGGTCCACATAGTCTCGTTGGTTGTAAAGCAGCATAGCTGTCAGGTAATGCGCATCAAACTGCCGCTCATAATTAACCTGACCTTCCATGTAAATCGCCCGATTACCCGCATTGCTAATTCCATAGCCCAACGGCTTTTCTTCCCGGTACGGTGCACTATAGAGATCTTCGCCGGTATCCGGATCTTTGCCTAAATAGCGCTTTACTTCAAACTCTTTCGCCCGCACATTGCTCGTGAGCGCATAACGGTCATAAGAAAAAAGGCCGCGCACCGACAATCCCTCGGTGATGAGCGAAGAGAGATCCCACCGCCCGCCGAATGTCGCCTGCAACGTGGTATGGTCTTGTGTAGAATACCCCGATTGAGTGGCCAGTCCCCATGGATTCCCCCCTACATATGTAGAAGCGCCGCCCGGTGTACCATCCGGATTGAGCACGGGATAGGCAATTGGGGAGATAATACGCAACATGTCGAATATCTGGCCAGCAGATGCCCCGGGGTAATTTCCGTTCTGAATAATACCGCCTATCCCGAGCTGCATGGTTAGCGTTTTGGATAGGTTGACGTCGACATTGCTCCTGAAATTATATCGCTTGATATTGGCATTGGTGTTGTATTTATTCGCTGGGTCCTGTTTATAAATACCATTCTGCACCGTATATCCTACGTTTGTATAATACTTGATTATTTCGGATCCACCCGTGACGCTTAGATTGCTGATTGTCTGCCAGGTCTCTTTATTCAACACGGTTGCGGCCCAATCCGAATTGGGATATAAATACGGGTCCGTCTGTTCAAAAAACTTATTGAGTTCTTCATCAGACCAACGAGGAGGCAAACCCTGATAATTCCTTGCTTCATTCATGAGCAGCGCATATTCACCTCCATTAATGTAATTGGGCAATCGCAATGCAGTCAACGACGCAGCCTCGCTTCTGAACATAATGGTCGGCTTCCCAACCGTTCCCCGTTTTGTGTTGATTAATATGACACCATTGGCGCCCCGGACGCCATAGACTGCGGTCGCAGATGCGTCTTTCAGAATCGTAAAGCTTTCGATTTCCTGCGCATTGATCTGATTCATGTTTCGTTCCACACCATCAATTAATACCAACGGCGCGTTGTTTCCGAATGTAGACAACCCCCTGATAAAAACCTGTGCGGCATCTGCGCCCGGTTCACCACTGGATTGGCGGGTAATGATACCCGGCATCTTACCCGCAATCGCGTTCGAAAGCGAGGGCGTGGACGTCTTTTCCATCTCGCGAATGGAAAGAGTGGATTGCGCGCCTGTGAATGTTATTTTCCGCTGAGTGCCATAACCGACTACGGCAATTTCGTCCATCATACTCTCGGAAGCCACCATAATCACGTTAAACACAATACGATTGTCTACAGGAATTTCCTGCGATGCGTAACCAATATGAGTAAAATGCAACGTGTCATTCGACGAAACAACGATTGAAAACTGTCCTTCATCGTCGGTTGCGACCTCAACCTGTGAACGATGCTTAACCGCCACAGATACACCCGAAATAGCCTGGCCACTGTCGTCGGTTACCCGACCCGAGACTTGCTTTCCCTCTTGGGCTGACGACAGCATAGCAATCATCAGGAACATAGTTACTCCCGCGAGGTGTAAAAGGGTCGGCCGTATCATGCGAGACCAAATACAAACTGCCGCGTATACTCTCTTCATAAAATGATAATTTGGTTAATGCTTACTTTTGCCGTATCATACAAACCGGCATTATTCCGACAAACATAACCGATATATAAGATATTTGCAATATTTATTCCGATTTTTTAGACATAAAACCGCAAAAAATCAAAAATGTATAAAATAAGCATACATTTACTCACTATCTCATTTCACACACAAAAATTACCCTATATTTGCAGTATCCAACACGGATATATGTGCGATAAAACCGCAAACTATACCATCAATAAACGAGCAATGAACAGCCATATCCCCAACATTAAGCTTTTTTTTGCGGCCACATGGACATGTTTAAGCAGCATTTCCCTGTCATTTGCCGATATTCGCCTACCACATCTTTTGGGAAACAACATGGTTCTCCAGCGAGATACTCAGGTAAAATTTTGGGGCTGGGCTGATCCCGGCGAACGGGTTCGTGTAACTACCTCATGGAACGGAAAAACCGATAGCATAATCGCTTCGGATGATGGCCGCTGGGAACTTCGGATGGCCACACCCCGTGCTGGTGGCCCTTACGCGATCTTATTCCGCGGCAAAAACACCATTGAATTGACGAATGTCTTAATTGGGGAAGTATGGATTTGTTCTGGACAATCCAATATGGCCATGAATGGCACATCGGGTCTGACAGACATCCAACAGGAACTGCCTCGCGCTGATCGCAACGACATTCGCTTTTTCAAAATACCCCGGACAAGTACCTCCGATCGTCAGGATGATTGCCAAGCAAACTGGACTGTCTGCGACAGCGTCACCCTGAACACCTTCAGTGCCGTTGGCTATTTTTTTGGCAAACGTCTCGCCGACACATTGGGAGTTCCGATTGGCCTGATTGAAGCGGCTTGGGGAGGAACATCAGCAGAAGTGTGGACACCTGCCCATGCAATTTCCAAGAGTCCCCTGCTTAAGAACAACGCGGAAAAAATAACACCAAGCGACCACTGGCCAACCAAACCAGGGTTGGCCTTTAATGGCATGATCGCTCCCTTAACGCCGTTCAAAATTGCGGGAACAATCTGGTATCAAGGGGAAAACAACGTTGGTCCATATTCGTCTGACTATGACAGTCTATTGACCACATTAATCCATACTTGGCGAAGTGAGTGGCAGCACGACTTTCCGTTTTACTTGGTACAAATTGCTCCTTACCGCTATCCCGTGCCCCTTTCGGCAGCGTTACTACGCGAAGCGCAAACCAACGTACTTTCGTTGCCGAATACCGCGATGGTACTGACAACTGACCTAGTTGCCGACACCACCGACGTACACCCTACCAACAAAAAAGATGTCGGTATGCGTTTGGCGAACGTCGCCCTCGCGCAACACTACGGTCTTCGGCAAATCACACACCAACATCCGATATATAAGCACGTGTCCATTGATCAGGATAGCATTTTTGTGGCCTTTGACCACGCGGAAAACGGACTCGACATCGTCAACCCAAGCGAGCATCATTTCCTTATTGCGGGAAAAGATCGCGTATTCCACAAAGCCCAGGTAAAGGTTCGGGGTAACGTGTTGGTTTTCTGGAATGCCGGAATCAAAAACCCGGTAGCCGTCCGCTATGGTTTCGATAACACCGCTACTGCATCCCTTTTCAACAAGGCGGGTATGCCGGCAATTCCGTTCCGAACGGACCGTTGGCCCGTGGATCGTCAATGATCGGCGGTAGTTGGCCCCAATACGGTCAATAGTCCCTGCTTATCGATTTTCATCTCGTCAATAAACACCACCCGTTCATCGCCCGTCTTCTCGGTACGGCCGTGATACACACAAAGCATCCGGCCATCCGGCAAGAACACGACACTGTTGTGCCCCGTGCCGGACACGTGCCCGCCTGTTGCGGTGTTCTTTTCCAGAACGGGGTTATTGGCAGCCTTGGTATACGGACCCAACGGATGTTTTGCCGTCGCATAGCCCACGGCGTAATTCTCGCCGGCAAAGTGATTGGCGGAATACATCATGTAGTAGGTATCACCCCGTTTGAACGTAAAAGAACCCTCGGTCCAACGGCGGTTCACCTCGCGACTGGTTACCGAGCGGCTTTCCCACTCTGCTTGGACATCATCCAGCTTAACCGGCGGCCGCAGCAACAGCCGTGGCTCACCGATTGTACCCGAAAAATCCGGTTTCAACTCGACGCCGTACACCCAACTTTCCTCGATTTCGTCAAACCAGCCCTGCTGCTTCGCCCAGTCGGCCACCTCGCTTTTCACGGCGTGCTTATAACAACAGCGGGAATAGTAAAGGTATACCCGGCCATCGTCGGCAAAATACACATTGGCATCGATGATCGGGTATCCAGGATCGAAGATGGGCCGGTTTTGCAGGTCGATAAAAGGTCCAGTGGGTTTATCCGCCACGGCCACACCAATACGGAAGTTCTCCAATTCCTTACCCGGATTATCTTTCCATTGTGCACTATAGAATAGATAAAACTTACCGTTCCGTGCATACACTTCAGGCGCCCAATACGCTCCACCCCATGCCGCGGTGGAATCGCTCCAGCCATTTTCGTTATCGGCATAATACACCTGGCCTTCGCTCCTCCAGTCCACTAAATCACTGGAAGAGTAGACTGCAAAACCGTTCTTGGCACCTCCCCCGGTACCATACATATAATAGCGCTCCGTCGCATCGTCATAGATAACGTACGGATCGCCAAAGGCGACGTCCAGCGGGTTGTTAAAAGACTTGCCTATTTCCTGCGCATAGATTAAAAGCGGCAAGGCAAATGTTAAAAGGACAGCAATTGCAGTTGGCTTATTCATCAGTTTATTTTGTCGTTTTTGTCAATTCTTTAACGTAATGGAGTAAGATATGGAAAGCCGGCGCAGCCATGGCGCCATGGTCAAAACCGTCCAACTCATAGAGGTGTACATCGGGATGTCCGGCAACCTTCATCATGCGGTAAAAGTATGCGTTTTCCTCGTATCTGCCGAGCATCTCCAATTCACGATCGCCCGTAATCAGTACCAGAGGAGGCGCGTCCTTCCGCACATGATATAACGGCGCCAATTCATCTACAATGGGTTGCGTATCTTTTATTCCACGCTCTGCTCGAACCGTCATGTGCGTGATCGCATGGCCACTGAAGTCGATAATCCCAGCCAGTCGGTCGGCATCCTCGCCATACGTATGCAGCCAGGATTTATCGAGCCCCACCATGGCAACCAAATAGCCTCCAGCCGAATGACCGGAGATCAAGATCTTATTGGGATCCCCACCATACTCCTCAATGTGCTTAAACGTCCAAGCTATGGCCGCCGCTGCATCATCGATATATACCGGCGACTTCACTTTCGGGCTTAGCCGGTAATTAACCGCGACGACCGCAATGCCCTTGTCCTTCAACTCCTCGGGAATAAACTTCTCGCCACCGGTGATTCCGCCGCCATGGAACCAGACCACCGTTGGGAAGTCTTCCCTATTTTCGGGATAATAAATATCCAAAACACACCGTTCTTTGGCATAGACATCGCTATTATTTCCCGATCTATACCCTATGTTTTCGATGAGCCGATAGGTTACGGGATTAGCGGCTTGCTGCGCATATGCGGTAGACAAAAATGCGATTACGCCGATTACGCACAAGCCCACCATCAACTGGTAACGTCTTTTTCCTATTGAAACCATTTAGAATTTTTTTACCGGCAACTTTTTGATGCCCGAGTCGCTAAAGTACGTAATACCGGTGAAAACCGGAAACGATCCCGGCACATACAGTTGCCACACCCCCCACCAGCGCTTTGGATTCGCAAAAGCAACCTAGTGACGCGGACCGCAGGGAGCGTTACAGTTGCGTTGCGAATCCAAAGCGCCCCCACACTATTCCCTGCGCGGACTTTGCGGTCGCGAAGGCACCGGAGCAGGATGCCGTGCAAGAATGGCTTGAAGCATCGCCCGCACTTCCGGCTGTTCCTCGGCGATGTTCTTTACCTCCACAGGCCCGTATTGATAATCATACAATTCATATTCAGCCGTCTCTGTGGTATCACCGATTTTTTTCCATTCTACCAGCCGATAACGATCTGTACGGATCGCCCTTCCAAGGCGGCCACCCCGCGGAAAACAATGGTAAGCATGATCCCGTATCCGAGCCTCCGGATCCCTAAGCACAGGCACCATGCTCAGGCCATCAAACGGTTGCGGAAGTTCGGGAGTCGGCAAGCCCGCAAGTTCAACCAACGTTGGGTAGATATCAACCGTTTCGGCAAGCTGCGCCGTATGCGTACCCGGTTGCGCCACACCCGGCGCGGAGATGATCAACGGGATGTGATTTGCCAGTTCATAGTTGACATGCTTGGTCCACATGCCCATCTCGCCGAGTAGATAGCCGTGGTCGCCCCAGAGCACCACAATCGTATTTTCGTCGAGTCCCGAAGCGGCCAATTCATCCAGGACCTTGCCGATTTGGGCATCTACGTAGCTCACACCTGCGTAATAACCATGTATCAATTTACGGGTTAGGCTATCCGGAAAGGGCTCGTCGGTAACGTTTGTCGGAATCGGAACATACTGGTCAATTTCAGTACCGTACTTTACTGCATAAGGTGGTGCGCCCTTCGGCCGAACCGTCCGCTGGGGCAAGGGCAACCGATCTTCGTCATACAAGTCCCAGTACTTTTTGGGCACCGAAAACGGAAGGTGCGGTCGGGCGAATCCGACGGCCAGGAAAAATGGCTTGTCGGAGTTCGATTTCAGGTCACGCAACCGCTCAACCGCCCGCTGTGCAACACGGCCATCCGCGTACGCATCGTCGGCAACATCGGGCGACTCCCAAGCAAGGCCACGAGGAAGTCCCTGGGCAGGCTGGTTTGAAAACAAGGCTTCCTCACGCGTGAACCCCTCTTTCTTACTTTCGGGATCTACGTACTCAATCACCAGATCCTTGTGATGAGGCACGCTCCAAGAAGCCTCGTCGGCATAAGTGTTGTGACCAATGTGAAACACCTTACCCATGGATTCTGTATGATAGCCATGCCGTTTAAAATACTGGGGTAAAGTCACTGCGTCCGGATAATAGTCGCGGAAATTTTGCCCAAAACCATAAATCCCCGACGAGGTAGACCTGCTACCCAATAGCAAATTGAACCGCGATGGTGCACATACCGCCTGGTTTGAATAAGCCCTATCAAAACGCATACCCTTTGCAGCAAGCCGGTCGATATGCGGCGTCAGAGCAGTCACATCCCCATACGCACCCAGGGCAGGTCGCAGGTCGTCCACCAGAATTAATAACACATTGGGCTTATCCGGCTTGTCTGCCGTGGCGCATGACGCAGCTGCCACCAATAGAACAAGGCCAATCACACATTGCACGGTTGGCTTCACATTCCTTCCTTTAATACTTAATAGGTTCATGTTCTGTATTTCGTCTAAACTATGCCGCTATTTACCGTTCAATATCCGTCTTTCTGCTCCAATGAAGGGTCCTGCACCGAAGGCACAAACTTATCTAAACAGCATTATTCAATCGTTTTGCGATCCAACACCTTCCATTCTTTCGGTGCTTTGAAATTTTCACGCCCCGTTTCATACGAAGGCACGGAAACCTGAGACGGTATGGCATCATAAACCTGTGTTACTTGCCGCAACATTTGGCGATAAACCGACGGAAATTGCGTCTTCAAGTCTTTCTTTTCATACGGATCCATCTGTATATCAAAAAGCATATCTTCTTGAATTTCCATGCGTGAATTGCCGGATCCAGCCTTTACTAATTTCCAGCGATTCTCCGTGATCAGTGTACCGTATCCCAGGTAGAACTCCCTCGGTATCGTTGCTCGGCTACCACTTAATACCGGCCAAATGCTGATCCCATCCAGTGGTTTAATTAAGTCTGTGGACAAGCCCAGCACATCACGAATGGTAGGCACCACATCGATATAGCCGGTAACTTGATTGCTAATGCGACCGCCGGCAAATCCTGCAGGCCATTTGACAATTGCGGGAGCCCTAACCCCGCCCTCCCACTCTGTGAACTTAGCGCCACGGAGTTCACCGCTGGACCCACCATACCCAGGAGCTGCCCCGTTATCACTAAAAAAGAGCACCAATGTCTGTTCCGAAATACCTGCTTCTTTGAGCGCAGACAAGATTTCGCCAATGCCGCGATCCATAGCAGTCACCATTGCTGAATATGTTTGGCGCTTGGTATTCCCTCTCCCTGCCAATTCTTGTTTGCCACTTCCGTAAAGCGGTTTGTCATTCTCATATCCGTACAACCGGAGATCATCTTCCTTCGCCTGCAAAGGACTATGGGGCGCATTATATGCGACGTAGATAAAGAACGGTGAGGATTCTTTCGCATATTGCCGTATACTGGCGACTGCCTCGTTCGTAATCAGATCCGTGGCATACCCTTCGTCGTAACACGTTTCTTCATTCCGATGCCAATCCAATTCGCCCTCGCGCATGTGCGTAAAGTAGTCTATGGCTCCATTATAGTGACCGTAAAAACGGGTAAACCCTCGCTGTAAAGGCAAATAAGCACGCTTTGAATGCCCCAAATGCCACTTCCCGAATGCGGCCCGGTGTACATACCCTGCTTCAGCCAGCATATCCGATAAGAAGACTTCCGTCGTATCTACACCAAATTCGCTCCAGGGCGGTATGACGGTCTGACGTAAACCGAACCGGTTTGGATACCTACCTGTCAGTAGTCCCGCACGTGTAGGCGAACAAATCGGCGCTGTATAGAAATGATTCAGTACCACGCCATCCTTCGCCAAACGGTCAATACAAGGTGTTTTGATATCTCCGCCGTTGTAACCCACGTCGCCCCATCCTAAGTCGTCTGCCAAGATAATTACGATGTTAGGCTTTTCCATGGATTGGGCGGCGCCAAGCAGGAATCCACCAAATACCGCGCAGCATGCCATGGTTAATTTAGCGAACACATTCATTGCTGTCATTTTCTAGAACACATAAGGAGCTATCGGCCCTTTTCCTTTATCAGGGTTTTTATTCGGAGCGGCTAAATCCTCCGGACCGGTTTCATGATCTTCCTGTGCTTCCCTTGCCATTTTCATTTGCGTGCGGAAGCGGTCCAGCATATTAGCACACTTAGGATCAGCGGCCAGATTTATCTGTTCCCAGGGATCAGCAACGACATCATAAAGCTCTTCTGTCGGCCGATTATGGTATCTCCACAGCACGGCAGCGGCGTGCGGATCGCGGAACGACTCTACACGCCATGACGGCCAATATTCCCGTCCCCCGTCGTGATCTGTGGCCCGGTCCATATGCGTGGTGTAGGGGATATCCGGTGCCAGGTTTAAAATGTACTTAAACCGATCGGTACGTAGCATGCGCATGGGCGAACGATTCATCAAGCGATCTCCCGTGTGGGACGCAAAAACCGTGTCTCGATGTTTTACGCTTGGATCCTTCAATACCGACAGAAAGCTTTGGCCATCGATCCCTTGGGGAGACGTGCCATTGGCTATCTCCACCATGGTTGGTAAGATATCCACCTGGGATACCAGCGCATCCGTCCGGCTTCCCGCCTTGACGTGTCCGGGCCACCGTACCATAAACGGCACCTGAATACCGTAATCGTATAAACCCCATTTCCCGAATGCCCATTGCGGTCCCTGATCTGCGGTAAACATCAAGATGGAATTAGCCGCCATTCCATGCTTTTCCAGCAAATCCATCAACCCACCTAAATTCTCATCCATCTTGGTGACGTCGGTGTAATACCTCGCGCGGGCTTTCCGCGTGTCGTCTGTGTCGATGTGCATCGGTGGGATATCCACTTCGGCCGGTTCATAGGTCGGCTTTTCCGGCCAGATTACATGCGGACTATGGTCTGCCACGATTAATACGAACGGCTTGCCCGGCTTCTGTGCGCTAAGCCATTCGTCAACCGGAGCCAAAATCAAGTCATAATGCAACCCCGGAGTGTTTTCAAAGCCCGGTTCAGGGGCATTCGTCCCAGCGATACGCTCGAAAGGGAACACATCCTGCGGACCGACATGGAGCTTACCTGCAATTGCCACACGATAGCCCAGCGCCGAAAGCTGCTGCACCACGGAAGACACACCTGGCCTGACCCCCGAATGGTTGCCGTGTGCTCCATGCCGCATCGGATACATCGCGGTAAACAGCGAACTGCGAGATGGCCCACAGGTTGGCGAGGCGGCGAACGCCCGATCAAACACCAAGGATTCGTGAGCCAGTTTATCCAGGTGAGGGGTGCGAACAATGCGATTTCCATATGGCCCAATATCCCGGACCGCCAGGTCGTCCCCGATAAAGATGACCATATTGGGAAGTGAGGAACCCTGTTGCCCATTAGCAACGGCCAACCAACAGGTAAATCCCAGCAAAAGTGCCAGCTTGTTCATCCGAAAATAACTACGCATTACTGTTTGATTTATTGCTTTCATTCCATGGGCGGATTGGCGCGACCAGTGGTCAACTCAGGTAGGTACATCCGCCAAGTAATCAATTTCGCCCGCAGTTCTTTGACGATATCGGGGTGCTCATCAGCTAAATTAGTCGTTTCATAGCGATCCATTTCCATGTCGTACAGTTCGGGGTTGTTCTTATGGTAGTCCATGATCAACTTCCACTTTCCAGATCGGATGGCCAAGTTGGGACTTCGGTCTCTCCCGCGCGGATAATTAAACGCATAATCATTTCTGCCGTATTCCCAATACATATCCTTGGTCCGGAGTGCAGGCGCTCCCATCCATACAGCGGTGCGGTCTTCGCCATCGCCTTTGTAATTGGTGGGCAGCGTAGCCGATGCGATATTGGCCAGTGTCGGGAAAAGATCAGTCGAATTCAACACGGAAACGCTGTCCGTCGCGCCAGCCGGCACACGACCCGGCCAACGGACGATGAACGGCATGCGTATGCCCCCCTCGTAGAGCGAAAGCTTCGTACCCCGTAGACCACCGTTACGGCTGCCTTTGAAGCTCGGCAGTGCGCCATTGTCGCTGGTGAAAATCACCAACGTATTTTCAGCGATTCCCAATTCACGCAACCCGTCGAAGAGCCTGCCCATCTGTTTGTCAAACTCAGCCAACACGAGCTTGAATGCAGCCTCTTCCTTGGGGTTCATCGGAAACTGGCCCGCCTGCCGCCGGTTCTCCTCGGGCACCCACGGATCATGCATATCGTCGGGCCACAGGTTTACGAAACACGGCGTCCCCCGATGCCGCCGCAAAAAGTCAAGCGTCTTATCTACGAAATAAGCCGTGCGATTCCAACGCTTTACGCTATCCACGTCAGACCATATCCAATCGGTAGCTGTCAATGCCGGATCCGGCTCCGGACTTTCATACGTACTGGCATGCTCATCAAAACCATATTTGTCAAATTTTGGTGCATTTTTGATGTCGCGACCACCCCCCATATGCCACTTCCCGAAATGTCCGGTTGCATAACCATCATTTTTCAGTACCTTGGCGATAGACGGTGCATGGACATTGAGGTAGTTGGCTTGCTCAGCAAGTTCATTGCTCCGCCTATTATTGAGAAAAGTTGTAAAATTCCATTGCGCGGGAAACATGCCCGTGAGGATACTCGTGCGGGAAGGGCTGCAGATCGGAGAAGCGCTGTAGTATTGTGTAAACCGGGTACCTTCCTCCGCAAATCGGTCTAACTGTGGAGTTGGCACGAAATCGCCGCCGAACGCTCCGATATCGCTAAAACCCATATCATCCGTCAGGATAACGATGATATTGGGCTGCTCCTGACCCCAAGAGGCGGAAGTCTGTAACATTAATCCGACTAAGAGTATACTTTTAACAATGCGTTTCATAATCGTTCGATAATCGCAAACGCTTACTTTTACTTTGGTAAGAAAGAAGCGAGGTAACATGGTCCTTTATGGTTAATAATCGTTCATAATACAAAAATAGCCCAGAGCGCTTCCATAAAACCACGATATGTTATCCTTTTGTAGTCAAAATATATCTTTACATTTCGCTAATTAAGATAAAACGGGACAAATCACGGTTATTGTGTGATTTCACCGGCAATCCTGTCTTCGTTCGATCGGATTGCCGGTGAAATGACCATATAGCAGCGAATATAAAGTCTATAAGTACGAAAGCGAATTTACTTTTAATTTCGATTGGATTGCCCATTGAAAGTAAAGATTCACAGAAACATCCGATAATTTTTACATTTGTAGGTAAATCTTAATTTTCATTCCGCACTGGACTGACGACAATGAAACGAGGAAGGGGCCTGTGCCAAGACGCGTGGTAATCTCTATGAATACCAAGCCACAGGGGCCTATTCCTTGAGCGGCTACGTTTTCTTTCATGCTCAAATACCGACTCTGGTAGCGTGATTTATACTGCATACCGCTCATCACTTCAATACCGACAATATCTTCGGCCCTGAAATGCTCCAAGTATGGGCGCAGGTAATTCATATATCCTCTTGGGTCGCCGGGGCGTTCGTATTCGCACGCAGCACATAACCGCGCTACTATAGCGTGCCGCCCGACAGGTAGTCAGAATGGTCGCGCGGGATGAAGTTTTTCGCGGGGGAAAAAGCTTTCGTTTGCTGGCCAAACGTGAAACCTCCTTTGATAATGCCATCGACTTACCGCAGCAAGAAATAATCCGCAGAAAAAAGCCGAGAGTTAACAAACATGGCCGTCCAAACATCTGCTTACTTATTACCGAGCAGCAATTTAATATTTCGCGATAGTCTTTGCAAGAGCGAAGCATCTTCCGTTATGATTTCGGCAGATCCCGTTAAGCCTGTGGTCAGCTGGATCCGTTGGTTACCGCTCATCGTCAGAAGATCGACCCGGGAGAGAAATATACTATCCTGATGCGGGACCTTATTTATTTGACCAATTTCACCTTTCAATACCCCAAATTCTTCGAAGGGATAGCTATTCAGTTTGACAAGTACCTCCTGTCCTACGTGCACCTTACCCATATTGTATTGCGGCACGTTCAGTTCACCGAAAAAATCGGTACTACCTGGATTGACATAAAAGACTTCTTGGCCCGCATCAATGTGTTGATTCTGCTGGATGATCCCCGCATAAACCACCGTTCCGGATTGGGGCGAGGTAAGCACATACCTGTTCTTCCACTGTTCGGATTCGCTGATAAAGCTATTCAATGCCTGTATGAACTTGGATTTCTCCTCTCCGATCTGGTTGTCGAGATCGGCCAGTTCCTTCATTTTGGCCGTAAGCGTGGCCTCGCTAGCCAACATGGTCGATTGCGTTTGTTGCAGGGGATGCTGCTTTGCGAGCAAGGCAGCCCGCTGCTGCTGAAATTCCGCTGGGGAGATCACCTTACGTTCGGCTAGTTCTTCATATCGCTTGAACTCTCCTTCTGCCAGCGCATATTCCCTTTCCTGAAGTTTCCGTTGGTACTCCAGTTGTGTCCGCTGTTCGCGAACATTCTGAATATCTTGCAGGATGTATTCACGTCGCTTTAGGTATATGCCACTGCCAGTAGCAGCCTGATAATTCAGATAAGATTGATAAAAGGATTGGTAGCTATTTTGCAATTCCCCTAGTTGCAGGTTAGTCGGTGCATTCACCGATAGTTCAGCAAACGCTCCGCTTTCCTGCTGCGCATCTCTAAGTGAATGGAGCTGTGCCAGTAAATCCAGCACCTGCTTGTGATCTGCCGTGCTCTCCATCCAAGCAAGCGGTTGATCGGCGTTTACCGAATCCGTCTCGTTTACCAATACGGCGACTAAGTTTCCGGAAACTTTGCTTATTACCGTCTTGGGTGCGTTGGCCGCATTGATGCGGATATTAGTCCGCACGATTTCCGGGTAACGGACAAAAGCCGATAAGGCCACGATGGCTACCACAACCACAAATACCCATGTGATTCCCCAGCGCAATAACGCGGAGGGCGGTGTTCCGATAATATCCTGGATATCCTCCGTATGGATTTCCTGTCCGTTGTATAGTGTGGTCTGCAGGAAACCTCCCTTCTTGAATTTCATTTCGTCGCTATCCCGCTTCATATGCCACCGTTAATTACCCAGTTCCAGTTGATTTTTAACTAACCGGTAGTAATCTCCCCGTTTGTCGGTCAGTTCATGATGCGTTCCCTGCTCCACTACCCCTCCCTTATCAAGCACAATGATATTGTCGGCGTGGCTCACCGTACTAAGCCGGTGGGCCACGACAATCACTGTGCGGTTCCTGAAAAATCCTTTCAGGTTATCGATGATGACGCGTTCATTGTTGGCATCCAGCGCATTCGTTGCCTCGTCCAAAAAAATGTAGTGCGGGTTTTTATATATCGCTCTAGCGATAAGCAACCGTTGCCGCTGACCTTGGCTGACGCCTTTCCCGGCTGCACCGATCCTAGTCCGCAGTCCAAAAGGCTGTTCCTCGACGAAGTCTTCCAGGTTGGCCATACGAATCGCCTCCTCTACCCGGTTGCGATCTGGGAATTCATCGCCAACCGCGATATTATTTTCAATGGTATCGGCAAAGATAAATCCATCCTGCATGACCACCCCGCAATCCTGACGCCAGGTCGCAAAGGCAATCTGATTGAGCTTAGTGTGTCCAATGCGGATCTCGCCGGCCTCGGGTTCGAAGAATCGGAGTATCAGTTTCAATATGGTAGTTTTTCCGCTACCGCTTGTCCCCACAATAGCCGTAGTCTTTCCCTCGGGAAAACATAGGCTGATATCTTTTAATACTGGATCATTGCCTGCGCCCGGGTATCGGAACGTGACCGAATGCAGAACTATACCTTTGTTTTCCGGCAACTCCCTCATCCACTCACGGTCTACGGGCTCTTCATCTTCCTCCCCATAGATTTCGTTGATCCGTTCGAGGCTGATTTTCGCATCTTGGTAGGACTGGATGAAACCAAGCAATTGTTCAATAGGGCTACTCACCATGCCTACGATGTACTGTATGGCCATCATGCCACCCAGCGTAATGTCACCGTCTATGACTGCTTTGGCGCTCATGAAGGTGATGAAGATATTTTTCAGCTGATGGATAGCCATGGAACCCGCTTCCTGGTACTGCGATAGTGCTAGGCTTTTCACTTTGAATTTGAATAACTTGGCTTGTATTCCCTCCCATACCCAGCGCTTCTGCCGTTCGCTGTTGTTCAGTTTGATTTCCTGCATGCTGCCGACCAGCTCCACGATGTTGGTCTGGTTTTCCGAAGAGATGGCAAACCGCTTGTGGTCGAGCTCGCGTCTCCGTTTGAGGAAGAGCAATATCCAGCCCGTATAGAGGATGGTACTCCCCATAAAGATGAAGAAGATACCGGCATGATAAAAAGCCAGCACAAAGCCGAACACGATGAGGTTTACGAACGAGAACAGCGTGCCCAACGTAGAGCCTGTAAGGAACGATTCGATCCGCTGTTGATCGTTCATGCGTTGCATGATATCGCCCGTGGTTTTGATTTCGAAGAAACCCATGGGCAACTTCATAAACTTGATCAACAGATCTGTCAGGATAGAGATATTTACGCGGGTACTAATATGGAGTAATATCCATGAACGGATAAAATTCACACCGGCCTGCCCTACGAACAGCGTCAGTTGGGCAATGAGTATCAGGTAGATGAAATTGATATTGCGTGTATTGATACCGATATCGACGACCGATTGGGTGAGGAACGGGGCTATCAACTGCAAGATAGTGCCTAGTAGCAAACCCAGTACCAGTTGCATGAATAACCTGCGATAGGTATAGAAATAACGCAGTACCGTGCCCCATCTCAATTCATTTGCTTTGTCATCCTCTTCCTCATAAAATTGCTGAGTAGGGCTCAACACCAATGATAAGCCATCATACAGTTCTTTATGTGCAAACCAGTTGTCCGTGAATTCCTTTTTTGTCAATACGCGTTTGGCATTTGCCGGATCGGCAATGTAATACCGGCCGCCGCGTATTTTATAAAGTACCACAAAGTGATTCTGCCGCCAATGCAGGATACTGGGCAGCGTGATATCTTCCAACTGCTCCAGTGTAAGCCTTACCCCCTGCGTACGGAAACCAAGCTTTTCCGCAGCTTCACTGATTCCCAAAAGATTAACCCCACTTTTAGTGACCTGGCATAGCTGCCTTAGGCGGTATATCGGTAAATTCCGGCCATAGTGCCTACAGATCATTCTGAGGCACGTAGCGCCGCAGTCCATCTGGTCTTGTTGAATATAGTGAGGGAACAGTCTCAATGGGTTACTTCAATTAATTATGCATGACGCAAAGCCTTTTGTTATTTCTTTATTCATTTTCGCTAACGCCGAGGCAACTACCTGATGCATATCATAATATCGGTATTCCGCCAATCTTCCGCCGAAAATAACGTGTGGAACTGCCTTGGCCATATCCCGATACTGTTGATACAACTTCATGTTTTTAGCGTCATTGATGGGATAGTAGGGTTCTGTATTTGTTCCATGTTGCTGTGGATATTCCCTGGTAATCACGGTATGGGACTGTTGACCAAATTCGAAATGCTTATGCTCAATAATACGTGTATAGGGCACTTCAAGTTCGGTGTAATTGATTACAGCGTTTCCCTGATAGTTTTCCATTTCCTTCCGTTCGTGCTCAAACCGCAGGCTACGATAGTCCATCTTCCCATGCTGATAATTAAAAAATGCATCAATCGGCCCCGTATAGATGACCTTTTTAGCAAGTTCATTCCAATGGGTGCGATGCTGTAAATAGTCCGTATTGGTCTTCGTTTCAATACCGTTCAATAGGCCACCGATCAACACGTTGTAGCCCCCAATGGGTATTCCTTGGTATTTATCATTGAAGTAGTTATTGTCGTAGTTGAAACGCAGGGGAATTCGCTTAATGACAAAAGCTGGTAAATCCCGTGGGTGCCTGCCCCATTGTTTTGCTGAATATCCCTTGATGAAATAATTGTAAATATCAAAACCGACCATCGACAACGCTTGCTCTTCTAAATTGCTAGGTCGTTTGATATTGACTTGGCTAACCTGCTCTGCGATTTTCCGTTGTGCTTCCTCAGGTGTAGTAATTCCCCAAAGCTGGTTAAATGTATTCATGTTAAAAGGCAGATTGTACACCCTGTTTTGATAAACTGCCAAGGGACTATTCGTATACCGGTTGAATCGCACGAAACTATTCACATAGTCCCATACCTGTTCGTCATTGGTGTGAAAAATATGGGCGCCATAAACATGTACATTAATTCCGTTGTCGTTTTCACAATAGACATTGCCACCGACATGTGCTCTTTTCTCCAGTACCAAGCACCGTTTGCCTCCTTTTTTGAGTTCATGTGCACAAACGCTACCGAACAGTCCGGAGCCGACGATCAAGTAGTCATATGGCTTCTCGGTCATAGTTCGACGATTCTTCGTTTACTTGATTTTTATGCGCCCGGATTACTTCCTTGAAAAACTCCACTAATCGCTCGGCATAATGATCGAACGAGAACATATGCCGGTTTTTCCAAACATTCGCCCGAATCTCGGCCATTCTCTTTTTGTTTTTCAATTGCGCGGCCAAATCCCCTATTGAATCAAAGAAAACTCCCATATCCAAGTTCCCGACCAAATTCTCAGTAGCTACAATGTGTCCCTTGTTACGTTTTTGAATCATCGGAAGCCCGGCAGCTGCCAGTGTTGACATCCGGGCTGGATAATTCAGATCGTCCCACGTACACCTCATGAGCTCTCCATGATTATCACTATGAAAGAAGTGCAGCCAGCCGGCATCGTATTGTGAATACTCGTAGACCCAGTCTTTGGGTTTACACTGTTTATGAAGGTGTAAGTGGCCACCTGCTACTTGCTTGCATTGCTCAATCCAATTTACCCAAGAAGTCTGCATGTAGTCACCATATAAGTGTAGATGAATATTGTTTCGTGCAAGCTCTGCCATTACGGTTGGCGTAATACCGTACGGACGACCGGAAGACACGGTATGTATAGCATTGTTACTAAAAGACAACAATGATGAAACCTTATTACCAAACCATTGACTCGGCGGCAAATCGCCATCTAGCACCAGCGTCGGCCGACGACTATCGGGAATAAACTGACTATACCACTGTTTGTTCTCCGGATTGATATAAATCCTTCCGTCGGCATTACAATAGAGTTCCGTCAACTCCTTCCAAAGGCCGAAACTCCTGCAGAAAAATGGTCCTTCTTTAAAATGCCACACGAAAGGAATACTCGGATTCGCCCGCATCACATAATTTGCTAAGGGAACGGCCTGATAGTTCAGTAGTGCGTATATAATATCCGGTTTGATTCGCTCAATTTCCACTTGCGAATTGTCCATATCCAGATTGACAATATTACCAAAGGCAAAATGACCTACTGCATTGTAGCTATGTGGACTATCGATCCAAAGACCATATAATTGATGCCCGAATTGTTCTAACACATGAAGCCTTTCCGGATTATAGCCCAATTCGCCTACAACCAATATTTTTAATTGATCTTGCTTTAACGGTTGCCATCGAAAAGGTTTATACTCTTCTATTTCATCTATGTAGTTTCCTACTGTTGAATGAAAACGTATGGCTTTATTAACTTGGTAATACCGCTTGTAATGGTATATACCTCCTAAGTGACTTTCCCTAATAATCTTATGCCGCTGATGGGGGTGGTCAACCCATTCGCAGGAGACCTCCCTGGTCCCCACAAACGTTCCTTCCGTGGCTAGCTTTGACCAAAACATGCGATGCAAATCGTCGGTAACCAGTTCATCGCGTTCCATCCAACTTTGTCCTGTTTTCTTATGCATGACTTGCACCAATTGCAAGGAATGAATATTACCTATATCAACAGATGATAGTCTCCTAGACCCGTTTGACGTATCTTGATAATGGCAATTCATGTCTGAATAACAAAGTACGGCAGTATCAGTGGTTCGTAGTGTGCGGCAAAGCAAGCTCAAGTGATCAGCATAGTAGATATCATCTGAGGGCAAATAACAGATATAAGGGAAAGACGCAAGTTCAAATCCTTGGTTAAGGCACTTCCCGAGCCCTTGGTTTGTCGCATTTTCGACATATCGAATACGATCGTCTTTTAAGTATCCAGCCAACGTATCGAGGGTGTAATCAGTAGACCCATCATTGATAATGATTAGCTCCCATTCTTGGTGATTTTGTGCGAAAAGGCTAGCCATAGCCCTGGAGATGAATGCCCCTTGATTGTAAGTAGGCATAATGATTGATATACCATTTTCTTTCATGTCAACTTTGTTAAATCAGGCCTGATGACGATGCAACATCACGAATTTTTTCCAATCGGGAAATCACAAGTTCACTTGATGTCAACTTTTCATTAGACAGTGAGGGATTGTAGAATTCCTTACGCCTCGAAATAAAGGGGAATAGCAACATTTTGTTGCTCGTCAATTCTCGAAATAGGCTTTCTCTGGTTGACTGTTCATTGAAACTTGTCTCCAAAATCTTACCAAAGACAGATCTATATAAGACTAAAAAGGAAGCAGACTTAAAGGCGCCTATCCAGAATTTATCCTTCGTAATCGGCACAGCCATATCAAAATCATCTACGCCTCCACACAGTAATTCCAGACCCAGATTATTTAAATCAATAATCTGTCTCACAAACCTCTCTCGGACATAAAATTCCGTAAACTGATGATCGCTTTCGCAAATAACAATGACATCGTCTTCATTGAATATTGCTTGCCGAACGATATTTTGAAGACTAAGCCAATAAGCGATCTCATAATTACTATGTGTATGCGATTCGATAAATTGGATATCAAACTCCTCCTTATCGTCAAATTGACAAGTGATATCGCTATTTTTCTTTTCTCCGATTATCGGACTGAGAATATACGTACTAATTGATATACCTTCGGTTTCCCCTATGCCAACATCCCCGTGCCTAACTAAAGTCATTCTTTCCTTATAGGATTGAATGACTTGATCGACGGCCTTTACTCGTTCCGCCGAATCTTTAAAAAGCGTTTCAACCCGATTCGTCTCGTTATTCTTGGTTGTTACATCTGAATAGCCAAATTCTTTTTGTATCGATATAAATGGGAATATAAAATATATCTTATCACTCAAAGCAGATATTCTATAATCAGCCGCATCGCCAGCGTAAAACGTTGTATTCAATATCGTGTCATAAAACTTCCTAAAGATGACGGCGAACTGTAACCCAGAAAATTTTTCTACCCAATACAAATGCTCCGTTATGGGTACACAATTTGTAAACCAGCTAACGCCTCCTAAGAGGATATCTGCATCTATTTCCTTTGCATTTTCTATTACATTAAGCAATAGGGCTTCTGAATAATCGGATGTAAAGGTATGGTCATCTTCACAAATAATCACGAGATCTTTTTCGCTATTACAAGCGGAATTAATTATTTGATTAATTGTTTTCCAAAGGCCTATAGCTCCTATGGGATACTCGACAGCTTTTACAACCTTAAATTTAAACTCCCTTTTTTTAACTAATTCTCTTGAAATATGCCCCAAACGATCGACCCGTTTCTCTAGGTTGATAACATAAAGCTGTATAGCCGTTCGATTTCGCTGATAAGGTTTACCTTTAGTTATTGCCATGCTAACCAAGTTTGCTGAAAAATTAGGGCCGATAAACTTGTTATCGGCTTTTAAATAACAGTCTAAATAGCGAGGACGATTTACGAAGTCTATTTTTTCTCGGTCGATTGGTGCTTTACAACAGCTGAAAGATAGGCTTTTTAAATCGACCTCGCATGCAAACTATTTATTTTACAGAAAATAGTTTCACACGCAATGAATTAGCATCCCTGCGTATTGTAAACTCTATCAATGGGAGCAATTGAGAGATTTAACTTGCAACTGCATCCTCCCGACCCGGTAGGGGAACAGGTTGAGTCATACGAAAATGTCCCCATTATTTCCGGCCCTTGTTGCCCAGGAATAAAGTAAAAGACCTTACATGGGGCTGTAATACATAGAGGTGTTAATCCTGATCCTCCGTCACTACCTCCTGATCCTCCAAATACTGTCTTTAGTTGATCTCGGGTTAGAATTTCCTGAACGTTTCCTAAATTTAGCTTTAACTTTTTCATTTTTAAAGTTTTCACAGTTATTTTCTATTGAAAAACACCGTATGTTTGCAATTCAATTATTTCAAGCCTGCTGAAGTTGGCAAATCCTTGTTGTAGCCCTTTCCTAGAAAGGGTTACAACATTTTTAGTAACTGCCTTAGATAGTTTTTTGCGTATTTAAGTGTTCTTTGCCAGATTTTTATGTGAAGTAACCCCTATACATTTATAATCTCACTATTTACAGCCTTTCACTTGATACTCGGTAGTCATGCTTTCAACAGATACTTTAAATCCTTTATCGAATACACATCAGGTAATTGGTACCCATCCACAAAAAATGTCGGTGTAACGTTTACTGCTGTCTCGTCACACCATTTTTTCATCTTTGCTAATTTCTCACCCTGTTTTTCCAACTCACCATTCAAAGGGTACTTCTTTGCAAAAAAATCATAGTCCTTCTTTTCCGCGTTGTACCAATCACCTAATGCCCGTTTCAACATCGACTCATCTGCTTTCTCGGCAATTGCCATTAAATGTTTAACAGGTGGTGCTTTGATGTCTTTCTCATCGTCTCCAGCAGTGAAAATAATTTGCACCTGAACGTCTGGATTGCCATGTATGATCTCTTCAATGATGGGATGGGCAATCGCGCATGGACCGCAATAAGGATTGCAGACTTTAATGATTTTGTGTTTTGCACTGGCATCGCCTAATGTAATCCCCAATCCCGAAGGGTCTATCGTAATGGCTTTTTGCTTACTTAATAGACTTTGAAAAATCGGTAGGTTATTCTTTAATCGCCGAAGTTCACGACCTTGAGCTTCCCCGGCCCTCGCTCTTTTTAGCGCCGACAACGAAAACTGCCCTACGATAAAAGGGAATAAAAACGATAATAGTAGCGTAACCCCATCTCGTATCGACAAATCGTCGATAGGAAGAAATGGCCAACCGGCTCTTGTAGCAACGACGGCCTGTAACACCAATACAGCTTGGATATAAAGACACAGTCGGCACCATTGCCTAGCTATCCATCGTTGATAATAAATAGAAAAACCGGTATAGGCCACGGCTAGCAAACTAAGCCAACCAACCATTTGTAAAAACTTGGCATTTTCTAACCCTCCTATGACTAAAATCAAAGTCGCTCCCATAAAATATGTAAAGCCGATCAAACTCCAACTCACACCAAACAGATTGGATGCCTTCGAATTGAGAATTGCACCGCAGTTAGCTTTTTTTCCTCCGCTGCCGCACACTTTTTTTAATGCCGGATTGTGTTGGTCGACCTCATACCATAGCAAAAGCGTCGTAATAGCTATACCAGAAAAAAAAAGCAACAGATAGAAGGAGAACAATATCCCTTGGGTTCGCTCCAGAAACATTGTACTACCTATAAAAACTAAAACTAATACCGACAAAAAGATGAAACTGCCTATTTTTTTTCGACTTTCATTCTTTTCCAGCTTTCGTTTAACAGCAAAATCTTGTTCACCTGCGATTTCCCTCGGCTCCGCCACTAACACGAAACCAGTAAAGATTTCGGCAAACTCATTTAACGTAGAAGTCTCCCAAATACGCTTTTCGGGATGGAAAAACTCGAGCGAACCGTCAGTCTTTGGATTGACGACAGTGAAGAATTCCCCATGATTATCCGGAAGTTTAATTTGCGTTATGAAGGGAATATTTACCTGTTCTAATTGTTCGCTTGTTAACTTAGCCGCGAAAGTTTCAGCACCGAATTCTGAAAACGCATCGCTTAGTGCTAGCATACTGGGATAATCTGGATGCTCGTCAACGGATCTATATAAAGTATTCCTCGTTACACGAAGGTTAAGCAATCTAGCGTAGTGCCAAGCGACGTCGTTGATATTGTCTGATGGATACATCAGATTCTTGACTAACGAAAACATGTTTTTTAGTTCTAATTGATTAACGAAGTTATAGGCTCCTTTCGAATATTTTACTACGCCTCTACAATTATTCAATACCAAGCTCAGCGATATCTTCGTAATTGCCGTTTGTAGGTTCGACAACTTGATCAAAATTTTCAATACGTCATGCTCATAATGAAGACTATAAGAATATTGCTATCCACCATCCGGAACGCATATTCCCGAAGAGGGGCTGAGACAACGCCAGAAAGTGGGACAATTACACCCAGTTCCAACCGGAGGTGCGGTACCTCCGTGACAGTACCCATTATAACAATAGGCATCCATTCCATAGGAAGCCGTGCAGTCCAACGTAGAATTGCAGTTTCCATCACCACTTCCACTACCTCCAACTATTTGCTTCAGTTGGTCCCTTGATAGAATCTGTTCGACCTTACCAAGGTTCAATTTCAATTTCTTTATCACGTTTTTTAGAATTATTTTTCAATCACTTAGTTAAATAATCTACCACAAATCTGCTCAAACTGACAGGTTGGGGCTCGCTCAGCCTAAAGCCAACACGACTTTAGCTAATAACATATCGGTGTCTTTCCGAACTTACACTTTGCTGATCGCCATCAACATCGCAACATAAATTTGTGGACGATTTGCTCTTAAACCATGTCATAAGACAAGATTAAGATTTACACCGTGTTAGCACGACATAGGATACTATCCGTTATATATCTATTGATTATGAAGTCATAGTGTTCTCGCATTAAGTTTTAACTGGCAAACGAATTCTGAATTCATGGGTACCTTCGAATACGTATTTGACTTAATATTACGGCGCTTTAACAAAAATTCAAAATATGATATACACTCAACTTCAAATAATGTCACGCCAAATGTTAAAAGGACATTGGTATGTCACCACTTTCACTTGAAATAAGAGCTAAAAAGGACTTTATGTCACCGCTTTGTTGGGTTGTGATTAATTTATGCAATTATTACCCTGGCGGTACGATCAGCCCTCAAGAAAGCAGCAAAAGATCAGGCTTGTCAGGGCAGCTAAGGTTGCCCACAATTCAGCAATTATTCTTGCTCATTTCTAACTCCACTAAAACTCCATTCCGTAATCAATCTAATCGCCTTCCGAATCTCCATCTGCCCTAACTCGTCATTTAGATCAATTTCACAAAACGCAATTTTGTGAGATTGAGCGGATAAGGATATATAACAAATTCCCCCTATCAAAACTGCTATAATCGATCTGAAATTAATATTGGATTTTTCAAAGCGAAGACTCATCTTCCTAAGCACATGGCTACTAGTTTTTTCCCTTATCTCATTAATCTTTAAAAAAACCGGGTGATTAGGTTCATTTAAATGCCATAACGTAAGCTGCTGTAGAACTTTATCATGATAAAATATACTCATTTGCTTTTCCAAGTAAAAAAAGACAATTTCTTGCAAACTCAACGACTTGGACTTTGTTAATACATTATCAACGTTATCTACGATATTAATCCAATAATCTTTCTTTAGGATAAACTGTTCCAATAAGTTGTTATAACTACCAAAATACCGATATATAAGCCGCTTATCTACTCCGGCCTTTTTGGCCAGCTTATTCACTCCCAACCCCCCATACCCTTCTTCCAAGAGAATTTCTTGTATGGCATTAATTAGTTTTTCTTTGGTTTGTGTGCTATTTCTTTTCATGATAGGATTGAATTGATTTGACAGGTAATAACAGATGAGGCTATTTCATCGGTTACATAATTTAGGTTTAGATTTAGTCATATACCTCATTTAGGAGTTTATAAAACCATCGCAGGTATAAATAGGAATAACCGCTACCATCGATTATCGACAGTAGCGGTCACTTAACTTAAAAAAGGATTACCGCAATCTTACGACCTGCGAATAAATTGCTTGGTCTTTGCCTTCCGGGCGCAATGCCACGCGCGCAAATACAGGTTTCCCGGCCTCGAAATCACCATTACCTGTCAAGTCAAGCGCCTCGGTGACCGTAGTTCCTGCGGTAACGCCGTCGATACGAAGGCGAGCGTTATTTGACACATCGTCAACGAAAGAGGTCTTACCGACTAATATCAATACGTACTCAATGTCCCTACCGCCCGCCACTTCGTTTATTTGAAAGGACGCGTTGACAGTGCTTCCACTTAATGAAAGCTGCACGTTTGACAACGTATAGAAAGGCGTAACCTCAATATCCACGTTGGCAGTACCTTTTACATTGACTACAGTCGTATCACGATCATTCACCCACGGGCCGTTGTTATCACGAGTTACTAACTTATACTCACCGTCGAATACTTTTGCTTCAAACGTACCGTCTTGTGTTACATATACAGGAATGGGGTCCCGCAATTCGTATCCATCTTGATAAAGTTGAAGCTGAACCGCTTCACCCGTACCACGCACGCCTACCGGCTCACCGTTATAGACAACCCGTCCTTGTATCTTCGATTCCGGTGCGTCATAGTTATCCAGTCCGCAACTGCTTACAGCTACAATCACTGGAAGCAGCAACATATTCATATATTTTCTCATTGTTATAAGCATAAAGGTTATTGAAATGGATTCAATACGATTTTAGGATTTGCATTCCGCCACTCCAGGTCAATGAAGTTATAATAATTCCTTAACTCAAAAAATCGCGGGTGCAACGAGTTGCTAAATGTTACTCGATCGAACACGTATTTCCCGTCGTTTGCCGTACCGGGAGCAACTACCAAATAAGGAAACAACGCCCACTGTTGAGCGGTCGGGCTATTGACCACCCCATTCCAAATAATGTGCGCGCGACGGAATCGCTTCATGTCCCAGTATCGGTGATCTTCGAAAGCGAATTCGACCCGCCGTTCCTGAATGATATCATCCAAAGTCACAGAAGTCAGAGGTTGGATACCGGCACGTTCACGGACTTGATTGATGTAGCCGACTGCTACCGGCTGTCGCCCCAGTTCCATAGCCGCTTCGGCGGCAATCAACACGGCTTCAGCAAAACGGAAACGGGGAAACCACATTTCACTATTGCGTCCACGGGTGGATGCTCCAGATGCTTCGTCCAAAAATTTACGAAAGAAAAAGCCCGTTTTATTGATATACACGTCGTTAGTACGATTTGGACCGTTGGAAGCAGTAATCAGCCGTCCGTTATTGTCCGCCGCGCCGGGTGCTCCGGTAACCGTCTGCCAAGCGCCATTGTTCCATACCTTTTGTCCAGCTTGCAATGTTACGGGCGTTCCTTTAAACTGTGCACCCGGCAAGATTACGGTGCCGCCTAGACGGGCGTCTTTGTTTGCAAAGGCAGCCGTTGGACTGTCATAGAAAATGTAGTTGCCTTGATTATCCCGAATATTGATATCACCGTTTCGGTTATCCCTATATTCAAAATCCTCCACCAGATTAAGAATCGGACCCGCATACGCCCGGTCGATGTCCTCGGCGTGCGATCCAGGTATGTTGATCGTTGTGAAATTCACCTGCTGGTTTGTGCCTGGGTAAATATGATCCCGAGCCCAAATGACCTCGGTATTGTTATCTTTTACGCTGACTGCTTCATAAAAATTACGCTCCAAATCATCTGGCTTGTTCAGCTGTAAGTCATACGGGCTGTTGTTGATTACGTCTTCCGCCGCCGTTAAGGCTTGTTCGTAATACCCCTGTGCACGATCAGCCGGAATTCCAACCTCGCCGCCAGCCGTACGAATCGGACTAGACATCTTGTTGTTGTAATTTGCCAATGACCCTGCATAGATAGCAGCCCGAGCTTTCAACATCAACGCGACCCATTTATTAGCACGTGCTGAATTGGTATTCCGCTTGTCATCGAGCATCGTCGAGACAGCTTCGCACTCTTGAATAATATAATCGTAAATACCGGCTTCCGTAGAACGGGGATATTGCAATGCCGTTACATCCATGCCCACTTGGTAATCAAATACCTCATCCCCTACTATCGGCATACCGCCCATACCGCGGGCCATATTGAAATACACCCACGCCCGAAGAAACCGAACTTCGCCTTCATAAAGCCGCTTTTTTTCTTCGTCGAGTGCGGTCGTTGCACGGATACCTTGTAGAAACTGATTCATGTTGCGAATCAGCTCATAGTCGTACACCCGCCAAAGCTTATTGTCGTAATTTTGCATCACATCTGGGCCACCGTCCGATTTCCCTGCTTCATCCAATATCGTATACTGATACGAATTAGCGATATGTTGCCCCCATGTAATAACAGGATCGGTGTTCGGCACATTAGTTAGTCTGCCATAAAAATTGGATAAAACCGATCGGATCATTATCTCATCTCCGAAAATATCTTCTTCGGGCAATATCGTATCGGGCTCGCGCTCTAAGAAGTTGGAGCAACCGTTGAAGGACGTTAGTCCAACCGCTAGCACCAATACCTTGAATATGGATATGCTTGACTTTTTCATAATGCTTTCTTTTAAATAATATTCAACGTACTAGAACCTCACATTGATTCCGAAGTTCATAATCCGATAAGTAGGATAACCCAATCCGTTTGTATCCTGTGTTTCCGGGTCTATACCAATCAAGTTGGTTAACGTAAGCAAGTTCTGTCCGGAAAAATACACCCGAACTCCCGTGATAGAAAGCGGCTCCAAAATATGGGAAGGCAATGAATAGCCGAAATCTAAATTACGAAGTTTGATATAACGAATCCGTTGCTTCCAGAAATCACTGTTCCAATAATTGCTATGTGCGCCGTTGCCAATCAACAACATCGGGTATTTACCAGGAATCAACTCACTATTGGCATCCCAAATGTCGGAAAGCTTCCAAGCATCATCCGCATAATACTGAGGAATGTTCCCACCGTTCTGAAAAGGGGTACGCATTTCATGTTCCTTGTAGAAGGTATACATAGCACCGCCGGAGAAGTCTAGCCCTAAATCAAACCCTTTATAAGCGAAGGCAAAATTCAATCCGAAGTTCAGCGCTGGTGTAGAATCACGACGATACCCAATGGGGCGCTCATCCAGATGGTTGATTACCCCGTCGCCATTCAGGTCTTTGTATTTGACATCACCAGGACGTAACGTACGGTTACCTTGCCGATCGTTATCGATTGGCCACGTAGCTATTTCTTCCCAACTTTGGAACTGTCCGTCGGATTGCAATCCCCAGTTCAAATAACCGAAACGCTCAACAAGCGAATTCCGGTAGACATCCCACGAATTACTAAAGCGGGGCTTGTACCGATCCCAATCATAAAAGCGGGAAAATGTGATGTTTCCGGCGAGTGAATAGTTCAGTTCGCCCGCGCGATCAGCCCAACGTAAAACCGCTTCATAACCGCGATGCATATCGGAGTTTAGATTCTCATTAGGTAATGCGAAACCGACTTCCTTGGGTATCAACACATCATAACGTGAAGCAGGAAGCCCTGTGCGCTTGCGTTGGAAAAACTCTACAGTAGTGGTCAACCGACTGCCGAGAAATGCGGCATCAAAACCAATATTGGCAATTTCGGCGCGAAGCCATGACAAGGTGTTTACCGGAAGTCCTCGAGGTTGTGAGCCGATAACGTACTCACCATCGATTACGGATGACGGAAGATTTACCCAATCACCATTAGCATTCCGATATCGTTTGTAATTGTATCCCGCCAAGTAGTCGAAGGGATTGTAGCCGGCGGTATTGTCATCCCCAACCAAGCCGAACGAGCCACGGATTTTCAAATCGTTGACAATGTTTCCAATCTTGCTGTCTTGCCAGAACGACTCCTGCGAAATCCGCCAACCAGCAGATGCCGCCGGAAAGAAACCCCAACGATCGTCAGTCGGGAATTTCCACGAACCATCGTAGCGGCCCAGTAACTCAAGCAGGTACTTTCCGTCATAATCGTAATTAACTTTACCAATATAGCCCAGTCTTGCCTGTGGATTCTCGCCCTCATCATCATAGGCGTCCATCGTTTCAAAATAAATAAGCTCCAACGCATTGGACGCGGGAATGGAGTGTAACCAAGTTGTCGGGGTTTTACGGAGAATGCTTTCGACACCACCTATCACAGATAAATTATGCAAGCCAAATGACTTCGTATAATTCAACTGCACATTGGACGTTATTTCTTCATTATGGCCCATACGACGCTCCCGCCAAGGGTTGTTGTTTTCGAAAATCACGGGGTATGTGTCCGTATCTTCGTCATAACCATATAATTTGTAGGTAAATTCATGATTGTCCATCCGTTGATTGGCAAAGTAATATCCTACCAATGCTTTGGCTTTCAAACCGTCCACAATATCATATTCCGCATCAAAATTCAGCTGGCTCACACGCCAAGTTTCCGTCCGCTCACCGGATAAATCGTAGTTCAACCACCCGAAGTTCGTGCCGGGGTCGGTGGAAGTCAATGTCGGGTAATTGGGATTATCATTGGCGAAGGGACGTACCGTCGGCAGGTTGCGAAATGTGGCGAACCGGGGCAGCCATAGGTCGTCGCCACCGGGTACGCCCGGATTTCTCCGATACTCCAGACGGGCATTGTAGTTGGCGCCTACCCTGAACCGATCGGAAATCTGCGCTGTAATGTTCATCTGTACGTTCGTGCGTTTGAACCCGCCGTAATTTACAATGACGTCGTTTTGGTTGAGGTGCCCCAAGCTGAAATAATAATTAATCTTGTCTGATCCTCCGGATACGTTAGCGTTGACGTAAACCTGCGGAGAGGTTTCCCAGATGTAATCGTACCAATCAAACGGTACATAACCTTTTTCGGTTCCTTGTCTCCATTTGGCTAAATCCTCGGGCGTGTATCGATAGTTGCTCACTCCCTGTACGGTCTCAGATTGAATGTAGCTTTCTACGAATGTTACCGCATCTGCGGGCTTCGGAAATGCAGATAAATTTTGAAAACCGTAGTTGGATGTCAAACTAACCGTGTTCTTAGTATTCTTTTTTCCTCGTTTGGTAGTTATGACAACAACGCCGTTTGCAGCCCGTACACCGTAAATCGCGGCCGAAGCATCTTTCAGCACGGAAATAGATTCAATATCATTGAAATCCAGGTTATTGAATTGGCCGGCATCCTTCTGAACCCCATCGATAACATATAAGGGGTCTCCCATATTCCGGATCTGAAGTTGTGTCGTTCCACCCGGACGGCCGTCTGTTTGCCGAAAGTTCACACCGGGGATTTTCCCAACCAGCGCTCCGGACGTTGTAGATGACAACGACCGACTTATATCCTCTGCACCGATGACTGAAATGGCACCCGTCAACGTCTCCTTTTTCTGTGCCATACCGAAACCCGTCACCACCACTTCCTGCAGCGCTTCTGAAGAAGAAGTCAAATCAATCGACACATTGCTCGCATTGGCTCCCACACGTACAACGGTCTGGTCGTAACCGAGGTAGGTAACCAAAAGGGAATCCCCTGCGGATGCCACCTCAATTGAGAACGTACCATCGGCCGAGCTCGACGTGGTGCGCTGGCTTACCATCGCCTTGATGGTCGCACTGCCGATGGGGGTTCCGCCCTCGGCATCCCGCACCGTTCCTGTGACAGACCGGGTTTGGGCCATTGCTATGGATAGTCCAACGCACCATAGCAACGCTACAAGTAAAGCTTTACTCATAATTGTTGTTTTGTTTTAATTGTTTATAATTTGTATTGATTAACCCTGCATTCGAATAACCAGTCTGAACTCCACCACGAAACCGTTCCCACCTATCCGGTTCAGATGGTAAACGCATGACTGAAAAAGGATACAACGACTACCGCAGCAGCTTCAACCCGAATCCCGGCGCATTAGGCGGAATCAGTTTTCCATCCTTGATCACATAGCCGCTGAGATCAACATCGTCTGACGTACTGGTTACGCCTTCAATCGTGACGGTATTACCTAAGCCGCCAGTCATATGCGCGGTATAAAATGTCTTAAGCAGCGAACCCCATGCGTGGGGAGACGCCTGCACACCGTATTGAATCAATGAAGGCATCAGCTTCCGCCAATTGGTGAATCCGAGACCTTCTATGTCGGAGATGTGTACATCCATGAGTTTTTGCTGCATCAAGGTATCCAGCAGCGCCGGGTCGGGATCGGCTTCGCCTTCGGCAAGCAGGCTCTTTACATTGGCCTTGGCCATCCACTCGCGGAGCTTACGGTAGTCTTCAACGGTCTCATGGAATGGCTCTTCAATCCAGAATAGCGGCGTATTACCAATTCCTTCGAGGTATGCCGTAAATTCATTCACCGTAAAGCCGTTATTGCCGTCTACCAAAATCTCGCAATCTGGAAACGCTTGGGCAACAGCCTTGGTGACTTCGATATCACGTGCCAGCCCGTCTTTTAGCGACATCCAGCGATGGCCCCGCCCGATTTTTAATTTGAACTGGCGGTAGCCGTACTCGTAATCATAACGACAGTTTGCCAACACCTTATCGATTCCTCCCGGTGCATGGGCGGGCTCCAGATCGTCGAAATAAATCATCCCGCTGTAGTACTTGGTAGTAAACGGCTGATCACGGCCCAGCAATGCATACACGGGCTTGTTTAACGCTACGCCAGCAAGGTCATGCAACGCGATGTCAAAGGGCAGATAACGATCATCCGTAATGCCTGCATTAACATTGAAAACGTCAGACAGTTTTTTGCCTATCAATTCGGGGACGAGCTGCTGCGCCTCACCGCGGCCGCCGCGGAGGGAAGCCCAGCCTTTTGTGCCTTTGTCTGTTGTGATGATACATATGCCGATGCGCGGTCCGAAACCGTGGACATCAAGCCGTGCGTTTTTACCGACAAAACGGGGGTATTGCAGTCGCACATCATCAAATGCTACCGACTGTATGGTGTGGTAGGCCAGCTCGGCTTGCATACGCGACGCGTCCGGTCTGCCTTCAAATACCCCAGCAAGCGCTGTCTTTGATACTACACTGGCGGCTATCCCGGCATTCAGTGCATAGATGAATTCCCTTCGTCTCATAATTGGTGTTTTAATGGTTAACGTTTCCGCCCGTACCTCCCTCGCTTATGCGGGCGGGCGCTTTATACGTTTGTTTACTAACGGTTCGCCGTTAACAAAACGTTCGTTTTAAAAATGCAAAACCTTCCTCGGCCAATTCATCCGCACTGTTGGCCAAAGGCCGCCAGATACTCGCCGCCCTGGCTAACTCCTTCGAAGGTGCACCGAAGGTTTCGATGACGAGGCTTCCCCGATACCCAATGTCTTGGAACGCATCGCGCATACCGAGCCAATCCAGGTGGCCTGTGCCCGGTGTACCGCGATCATTCTCGTTGGCCTGTACGTGGACCAACCGGTCGCCCAGCTTTCGGATGCTAGCGGGGATGTCCTTCTCTTCAATGTTGCTGTGGAAAGTGTCCAATAAAATCTTTAAATAAGAGCTATTGAGTTCATCGACCAACGAAATGGCTTGGTCGACCGTATTGACCATATCGGTTTCAAATCGATTTAGCGGTTCAAGCGCCAAAGTCACGCCCAGTTGTTCGGCGCGCTTCGATGCTTCGTAGAGATTCTCCAGGCACCATAGTCTTTCCTGCTTTTTCTGATCGGCCGAAACCAGCCGGGTCTTCCCGACCGCCGAGTAGAGCGGCCCGCCGAAAACCGGACTTTCCAGGTCGTTGGCGATTTCTAAGCAATCGATGATATAGGAAAGCCCATTCGCCCGGATTTCCGGCCGATCGCTGGAAACATCCCGATCCATGCCGAACGCGCCGCTCACGGATAGCTTCAGATTCAGCTCCCGGCACGTGCGCTTCAACGCATTCCAGTCGATCAACTCCCGATCTTCAACGGCAATCTCAATCAGGTCATAACCTGCCGCCTTGGCCTTGCGCAAGACGTCAAAAGATTGCGTGGAAAACGGCGAAACCCAAACAAATGTGCTTATTCCTATCGTCATCTTCAACAAATTAACTTATTCAAAACTTGGTATTTCTACCCGAATTCCGCCTTTCATGGCCGATTCATGCGCACATATTCCTGCGCACGTATAATTAGCTGCCAACGCAGCATCCACTGCTGAATCCCGGCCTTCCACAATGGCTGCGACAAACTCTTGGACCAAGTGAGGGTGTGATCCGCCGTGTCCGGCTCCCTGGAGGAACGACACATGATTGGGATCGTCGATTTTCTCGCGTTTGGTAAAATCGGCGATTTCAGGAATCAGCAGTTCATCGGTATCCGGCACATCAATCCGTCGTGCATTTTCACCGCCGTCGAAAATGACGTGTTCTTCGTCTTGCAATTGCTCCCATTCAAACGACATTTTGGTACCATACACGTCATAACTTTCCCGGTATTGGCGCACCACATCAAAGAGTGAACGGGTTGCTTCCGCCACTACATCTGAATCCTTCAATTTGAACGTAGCCGTTTCTACGGCATACGGCGCGTTGTAACGGCTAGCCAGATCATCTGACAGCCGGCCGGAGCCATGGCAAACCACCGACTCGGCAATCGTATTGTTGATGCGCAGCAACGGCGAAATAGCGTGTGTTCCGTTCAGCATAGGTGGATAGCCCTTCCAATATTCGGCCCAACCCTCCATGCTCATATCTTGGATGTGGGATCCGCGCACAAACTGGATCTTACCCAACTGGCCGGTTTCAGCCAATTTCAGTCCATAAAGGAACTCGCGGGTATACAGGGCTGTTTCCATCATCATATAAACCTTGCCCGACTTCCGTTTTGCCTCCACAATCGCTTTGCAGTCTTCAACCGTCATGGCCATCGGTATGGTACAGGCCGTGTGCTTGTTGGCGTTTAACGAGGCCAGGGTCATCCGCGCATGTTCTGGTACGGGGGTGACGATATGGATCGCATCTACGTCGTCCCGCTTCACCACGTCTTCGAAGTCGGTGAAAATCAGGTTCTCGTCCAGATTAAACTTGTTCTTTAATTCGTTGAGCGTATCTTCGTTTCGGGTACAAATTCCGACGGCTTTAATGTTGGGATGCTTCTGATAGATGGGAATAAACTCTTTCCCAAAACCCATACCTACGATAACGACAGTGATTTTTGACATGTTCTGATTCTAATTAGCTAATTATACGTTTTAGTTAGTTTGCAATCCAGTTAAGCGCATTGATTAACAATGTTTTGTATGCTTCATGTTGATGACTACGTTCATCGTGTCCAGTTGTAATTCCGACAATCTTTGCCTTCCGGTGCTTCACGGTGAATACGCCTGGATAAACGGCGTCGGTTTCTTTAGATTGACCAATGACCAACACCTCAATTCCTTTCGCAGCGGGATCGGGGACATGACGGTACAATTCATCCACAAACTCAAACTTAGCCGGGACACCTTGTGTAATTGGATGCGCTGGATTGACGACAAGGTTTTTTATTTCCTGAAGCTTTTCGTGGCTCTTGCTACCGCCGCCTACATAGTTCAGGTTGTAGGCGGGCCAGTCTGCCCAGTTGTACCACACCGCGGCATGGAGGAGCAACAGCCCATGCCCCTTCTCGACGAATTTGGTGATCGCTGCCTGGCCTGCTGCACTGATCGGCTGATTGTTGGTCAAAATCAACAGATCAGCTTGTTTCAGGTAAGCAGGTATGGAATCCGTCTGTTCTGTGTATGTAACGCTGTACTTGCCGGTTGATTCGATGGTCTTTTTGTCTTCTTGGCCGTACCATCGACCGAAATCATGGGATCCGCCACCGCCGACCATTAACACGCGGAGGGGTTGGGGTTGGGCCAACGTCGCACTCACGGTCATCACCATCAAGCATACCCCTGTAAATAGCTTCATAATCCTGTTCATATTCATATATAGTTAAGTTCAACTTTCTATTAATCACATCCAATTAATCATTTCCATTAACCACACGCATAATGCCATTCATCCCCCGCCAATGCCCGGGGAAGGTACAGACATACGGATAATCACCGGGTTCCGTGGGTGCCGTAAATTCGAGTGTGAAGCTCTCGCCCGGATTCACTAGGGGTGTATGGTGCAACACCTCAGGAATAGACGGAATATATTGCTTTTCATACGCCTCTGACGACCGCAGCATGTCGTCCGCTGCCTTGCCTACAATCTCTAAGGAACCGGGTTGGATAATGACCAGGTTGTGCTGCATCCCGTCGGGGTTCTCGAATACCAACGTGATCCGTTTACCCGCGGGCACGGTAAACGACTTTTTGTCGTACTGCATGATGTCCTTTACAGCCTTGATCTCTATTCGCTCCGAAGGCGCAGCATTGGCTTGGTCGGTAGCGGGATCCTGACCGTGCACAACCTGCCGACTCTTCTTCGAAAGCCGTACGATGATGTTATTGACATTGCCGGTGAAGCGCGATGATTCACCATATTCGGTCAATGCATGATCGTCGTCAAAATCTTCTCCGGAGCGCAAGTTGAACTTCAGCGGCGCGGCAAATAAATGCATAGCTTTTGCCGTGCCCTGGCTGGCACCGTTTACGGCCAACTCAAGGGTCGCATCGGCAGTTAACTGTGCATCTACCGTGAAATTGCTGGGTACAGTGCCCCGTGAGGAAACGGTGGCGGTCTGGCCGTGCTGGTAGACCTCGAAGAACAGCCGGTTGTTTTTCAGGTACAACGCGTACCCTTCAGATTTGTCGCCCTGCCCTACGATCAGTCCATTGTACGGCTGATTCTCCCGCCGGCTGACTTCGGTCTGGATGTGGATTTCCTTATTCGATACATCGGGAGAGAACTGGAAGCGGCTGCGGCGCCCGAGCGTGTACTGCTCGTTGGCCAACGACTCGGCGATACGCCTAGCGAAACTACCGGTCGCCTGCGAAGCAGCCTTGAAGAACTCATCTTCATGTCGTGTAATGGCTCCGAACAACGCCTGCGATAACCATCGATCGCTTTCGTTGACAGCGTCGTTGGCCGCCTCAAGCAAGGCGCTGGCAATGTCCGCCGAGGCCGGGTATTCAGCTAACCTCACGAAGGCCGCGAGCCGAGTGTTCAGCGCAGTGTCTGCCAGAATGTTGCTTTTCAGTATGGCGTTTCTGGATTGCTCCGTAATCGGCAATACTTGAACGGCTGCCTTGCGCACGCCCGCAGATGGATGGCTCAGGGATTTCACCACGGCATTGAACACATCCTGATTAGACTCGATAACGTTCAGGCCCTGCAAGGTCCATAAAGCGTGGATAGCGGGAGCATTCAGGCCGATCTTATCAACCTTTTTATCCGAGGCGATGCGAATCAGGTCGTTGACCACGTCGTCCTTTTGCCGCTCCACCAGGAGCCGCTGGGCATGCATCCGCCAAAACTTATTGTCACTCTTCAAGGCTTTTAACAGTCCGTTGGTGTCATCTTTGGAAAGCTTGTATGCTGACTTATGCTTGGCATCCTTATAAACCAATCGGTAGACCCGACCGTATTTTTTGTCGCGCAAATCGCTCTCAAACGCATTGCCCGGGCCGTGTGGTTGTTCTACGAACGGCAACACCTTATCTGAGGGTGCTTGTGCAGGCACGAATACGTTGTGCTGGATAATGAAATTGTACCAATCGAGTATCCAGACCGCGCCATCCGGCCCAACTTCCGCGTGTACGGGGCCAAACCACTCATCCGAGCTGGCCACCAAGTTCCATCCGTCATGTTCCTTGAAACCGGCACCATCCGGCTCGATAACGGCATTGTGGATCAACCGTACCGTAGGCTCAGTGACGAAAGCCACCTTATTCCAATATTGTTGAGGATAATCTCGTGCGGTGTATAGCTGGTGCCCTGCTGCTGAAGTAAAACCGCCCACCACATCCACCTGCCGGAGGTTGGGCTGCATGGCATGTACCTCATAGTGCCCATCGATCTTTTGCACCGCGTTGACATTGAGCTTCCGGTCGTCTTCCTGCAACCGGCGCTGCACCAGTTCTTCGGGCATGGAATAAAACGCACTATGGGTATTGTTTGCCGTGGAGATAAACACGTTGTTATCTTCGGTCATCCCCAAGCCCCATGTATTGTTGCTGGTGGTGGCCAGGTATTCGAAATCGGTTCCATCGGGCTTGAAATGATACACCCCTTGGCCAAACGCCATCTGTTGGCCATCGATGCTTCCGTTGAAACCGGCATAGCCGGTTACGCCCCAGATTTTGTTGTCAAATCCATACTGTAGGTTGGAAGGCCCGGCATGGGTGTCGTTCTTGTTCCATCCCGTCATTACGGTATCCCGCACATCGGCGACATCATCACCATTGGTATCTTTGAGGAAAATGAAATGCGGAGCCATGGCCACCAAGATGCCGTCATTGGCAAATGTGAAGCTGGTGGCAATATTCAACCCATCGGCGAAAACGGTGAATTTGTCTGCTAAGCCATCACCGTCCGTATCTTCGCATATCTTAATCCGGTCGTTGGCTTCGCCTTTCAGCTCCACAAAATTATTGGGATAATCCATCGCCTCAATGATCCACAACCGGCCCCGTTCGTCCCAGCTCATCGCCATGGGATTAACAATATCAGGCTCTGAAGCGAATAATTGCAGTTCGAAACCAAGAGGCACCTGTATCAACTTCTTCGATTCTTCCGAAGTCAAAGGATCTTGCATCTTCGGCACAAAATGGCGTGCGGTGAAATCTGCAATCGTATCTTCGTAGATGCTCACGTTAGGGATTTTCAATTGCGCGACCAGCTCCATTACCTTGTCACCTATGGCCCATTGCACGCCACTGCCGATCAATCGCAAAAAGTCCAGACGCTTCCAGGTAGATTCATCACCACCGTTAGCCGTATGGAAAATGCGGCCACTCCCTTTGGTTACCCGAAGCGCCGAATCGGTTGACTCACCTCCGGATATCATCTCCCTATACCACGCCGGGCTATTGGCCGGATCCATTCCCAAGGTAATTAATCCCTTACCATCTTCCACAAAATCCTCAACGGCATCTATCTGATTGGAAGAGAGTGAATCCAGACCGGAAAATAGAATGAGTCCATCGTATACGTCCAGGTTGTTGTCATTTAAATCGTTCCGATCAACCGTATAAGTTAGGTTAATCCCGCTTTTGAAAAGCTCGATTGCCAACCACGACGCATACTTGGTAGATTCAGCCGATTCGCCAGCATGCCCCAAAAACAGGACTTCCGCCCTTCTCGGGGAATCACTTGTACAAGCAATAAGCAACAGGCAACAAATGCTGATAAAGCAAGATATTCGGCTCATAATATGGATTCTTACAATTGTTCATACAAAAGTATGCCTGAAAGTGTTCGGAAAACCGCGATATATTATCACTTTATAGTCAAATTATATCATGATATACTATCTTTGCTTCTCAACAAAGATAAATTATGAAGAAAGGCCACGTGATTCCCAAAGCTCTTATTCCTGAAAACCGTTCCTTTGTTATACGCAAACAGGTCGAGCCCTACTTTGACCCCACGTTTCATTTGCATCCCGAATTTCAGATATCTTATGTCATGGAAGGCGAAGGGAATCGGTTTGTGGGTGACAGCATAAAGCCCTTCAAGGCAAACGATCTGGTCTTGATCGGCCCGAATCTTCCCCACGTATGGCGTAGTCACAATGCTTATTTTGAAAAAGACAGCCAGCTAAGTACGACCGTAGTCGTCATTTATTTCCATGACTATTTTCTGGGTGAAACCATACACGAGCGGGAGGAACTGGAAAGCATCCGGCACCTCTTTCAACGTTCGCAATGCGGTATCGAGATTACCGGCGACACCCAGAAAAAAGTCGGTCAACTCATGCTGGAGTTACTGGAAATGACGGGAACCGACAGCATCATCCAGCTACTGAAAATCCTGAATACCATCGCCCTTTCAGACGGATGCCACCTGATTACGGATACGCATTCCAAATCCTACAACACCGAAGCCGAAACCGACCGGATGAACAAGGTCTACGAGTTTATCATGAAAAACTTCCACCGTAAAATTCACCTCGAAGAGGTGGCCTCGATTGCCAGCATGACCTGTACGTCTTTCAGCAGGTACTTCAAATCCCGTGTCAACCAGTCGTTTTCGGATTTTTTGAAGGAGATACGCATTGAATATGCCTGTAAACTGCTGAAAGAAGATAAAATGAATATCAACCGCATTGGGTACGAGTGCGGCTTTCAATCACTGACCAATTTCAACAAACAATTCAAGATGGTCACCGGCAAGCAGCCACACCAGTACCGGCATGAATACCAGAAAATGGCCGTGGAATCTTATCACCACTATTATTAAGATAACCGTTAACGAAATATCGGCGCTTGCTGCGATGTGGTACTGGGTGCATCCCCCGCGACCTCCGGCCAGCCGTCACGCCAAATGACCTTATCGAGCATCAAGGTCCGCCGACTGGCTCCGCTGGCCACCTTTCCCTTGGAACGATCGATCCCGTGATAGATAAACCAGTCGGTACCTTCGTCATCGGCAATCAACCGTGCATTATGTCCCGGCCCTACGAATTTTTCATTGCCTTTGATGAACAGCGTTCCGTTTCCTCGATCCGTAATGACATTTCCGTCTTTATCCAAATAGGGCCCCATTAATTGCTTTGATCGTGCCAGCAACACGTGGTATTGACTGTTCGCTCCCTCACAGCAACTGCCCTTAGAACCGAAAAAATAATAATATTCGCCACGCTTATGAATCATTACGGCCTCGTAATCCCCGGCTGCGATCTTGACTTTTTGCGAGAGGTTGGGAACGGAAAGTCCATCATCAGCTAGCTCCACCACATAGGTACCCTGGGTAGGTGCGTTGCTGAAGCTTCCCCAAAACAGGTATTTGGCACCGTTCTCTTCGAAATAAAATGCATCTATTGAATTGGGTACCCCTACCTCTTCGCTGGTAAACAGTTTGCCGTGGTCCAGAAAAGGCCCGGTAGGTTTTTCCGCTGTCGCTACCCCGATACCCGGATTGGGATCTCCCCAGGTAGAGTAGGCATAGTACAGGTAATATTTGCCATTCACGTAATTCACATCAGGCGCCCAAAGCCCGCCATTTGTTTTCCATTGGGGTTTGCTGGAAAACGCTTGGCCTACGACCTCCCAATCCACCAGATTGGCTGAACGCAAAATCGGAATTAACCGGCTCCCCTGCCCATCGCCCCAGTCGTCCTGCGTCCCATACGCGTAAAAGTAATTCGATTGCGGATCGCGGACGACCGTCGGGTCGGCGAGGATCGGCTCGAAAACCGGGTTAACATATGTACCTTCCTCGCGGGCGGCGGGTGGCTGCACAACCGGATCCGGGCCAACGGGCGATTGCCCGCAACCCATCAACGTCAGCAAAAACGCAAAAATTGGGTAATTAACTACATAAAGTGCCATGGTCATGATTTATTAACTATTCAACATTAGCGGGTAAAAGCTACCAGACTCGGTGAGCGCGGAGTTAATCACGCTTAATACGTCCGAGAATCATCCACGCCCCTATGGGTCCACCGTCGAAATTCGTCGCGGACGTCGCCACCACCGTGTCATCGTCCCACACACTGATCGCGTTCCATTTGGCTTCCTTATCCAAAGGCACGGGAAAGGGTTGTGTGAGTTTTTGGAAATGGCGACCGTATTTGTCGCCAATGGCCACCTCCATCGTTGATTTTTCCCAATCGGTACCGCGGCCTTTCGTGGTTTGGTAGGATAGCAGGATTTCGCCAGAAGGCGACCTGGTGAGGTATGGCGCTCCGGCATAAACGTGCTCCGGAAGCGAATCCTGCAACGCATATTCCCTGAACCGGGAATGAGCAGTAACCGGTTCGTTCCAGTTGTCGGCAATAGAAGTACGCACAATGTAGGGTTTAAACTGTCCAACTTTATTGTCCTCAATCGCTACCAGAATTTCATCATCCACCACCACCGGTACCGGCATTCCATCGCGGCGCCCCGCCCGGAAACTGACGGTGCGGGGTTCGGCATCCCAGGTGTACCCATTGTCGCTAGAGGCCAGCAGCGATATCTCCTGCTCGTCCGTCGCCGTGTAGGGTGCCTCGTTAGCAAAGTACACCTGCAACGTACCGTCGGGTAATTGCAGGAAAGCCGGTTCCCAGCACCCGTCTGTGAATCGGGGTCCCCCTTCAAAGATCACCTGGGGCTGGCTCCAAGACTTTCCACGGTCACCGCTCCGCGAGATGGCGATGGCGAAGGGAACGACCTCAGGTTGCGTAGGCCGATAATTACAAGCCATCAACCAGTCGCCATTGTACAGTTCGATAAATTCCGGATTGGCAATATTCACCTTTACCTGATTGCCGAGGGAGTCCTTCCCGGCGTGTCCATGGAACGTGATCACCGGACTGCTCCATGTTTTCCCTGCATCCGTGCTCCAGATCAATTCCGCATTGCCCTGTGCTTCATAAACGGCAACGGCGGTACCATCACGCAGTCGCTTTACCCGCGGGTATCCCGCGTACCGCAGCTGGCGGCCATCCCTCGGCGCCAAGCGTTGCAAGGTGCTCTGGTCCCATTCAATGCGGATGCCGCGACGTTCGGAACGCCCATCGACTTGCTTTGTAGGCTGCGCAACAACCAGTTGAAGCGCAGCCATACAAATTAAAACCAACAACTGACCCTTTTTATCCATGCCTCAAAAATAAGCCTACCATCCGGGATTCTGAATGATCGTCGGCGTCTTGTTAATTTCCGATTGCGGTATCGGCCACAAGTAGTGCTTTTTCTCGAACACCCGGCGCTTCAAATGCGAGCGTTGATAGAATTCATCATCCTGCAAGTGGGTACCCTTGTCCACGGTCATCCGGTAGAAATCTTTGTTGTCCGTCTGCTCGGCAATGAGCCATCTCCTTGTATCAAAATAGCGATGGGTTTCAAACGCTAATTCAATCCGCCTTTCATGCCGGATCCGCTCCCGCATCTCCTCTTGACTGAGTCCCTCCGGCAGATTGGGCAGACCTGCCCGGTTACGGATTGCATTGACATAAACATATACATCTCCCACCGGCCCCTGCGCTTCGTTCAATGCTTCAGCATAATTCAGATATTGTTCGCCAAGGCGAAAATAGATCCAAGTCTTTTGCGTAAAGATATTTTGCGGGATACGCACAGATTCCTCCGAGAATTTTTTCATTAGGTATCCGGTAACGGAATGATCCACCGCACTCCGCGCACGACCATCTGCGCCACTATTCCAGAATTCGATCCGGCGACCTCGCCAGTTTGCTCCACTGTAATTAATTGCCGCGTAGAAGCGCGGTTCACGACCTACGTACATGTTTCTAATCTGATCGGGGTGATAGCCATTCGGATGTGCAGCCTCCGCATATCCGGTTTCTTGATATCCCGATTCTGGGTTTATGAGGGGTTGACCATTGGCACCATATCCGGTTATGGGTGTACTGCCGTCTGCCATCTCATAGGCATCAACAAGTTCCTGCGTAGGGCAGTAACCACTCCATCCGCCCATCCCATTGGGGCTCGTACAACGTTCCTGATGATCCCAAGGTCCCATGTTCCTTGCAAAAAGCACCTCTTTGTTATTACGTATATAGAACAATTCCTGGTAATTTTTCATCGGATCATTGTTCGATGATGTATACAAACCATATCCTGCACCCTCGGCTTCCTGAATCGTTGCTTTCGCGGCATCAGCGGCGATCTGCCATTTTTGCGAATTCGCTTCTGCAAACAGACGGACGCCATCCTGGTCGGTAAAGCCTGTTAAGTCGGGATTTCCATTCCACAGCGGGCTGGCCGCATACAAAAGCATGCGCGATTTCAGGGCCAATGCCGATGATTTCGTCGGTTTACCCAATTGCGTACGATCTTCCGTGGGCCCGCTGATATAAGAAGGCGGCAGCAATGAAGCGGCCCTATCACAGTCAGCAACGATGAAATTCACTACTTCCTCGTAAGGTTTGCGTTTAATTTGGGTAAAATCATCATTTAAGGTACTCGCTCGATCCATGATCGGAATAGGGCCATGCAATCGAACTTGGTAGAAATGGAAGAATGCCCGCAAAAAATGGGCTTCGCCTTTCCATCGGTTCTTTTCCGCATCACTCATGGGCGTCTTGTCAATGTTTTCAAGGAAAATATTGACCTTTCGCATGCCTTCCCAATCGAATCGCCAGATATTTTCTTCAATATTCTGCGGGCTCCACGCCCCGGAGGTCATCACATGGGCAAACGGGTAAGTCCATGTGATTTCCATTTCGTCAGACGCTCCCACAAATGGATTACGACCCCACCAGTCGTTGAAACTGATTTCTTCGTGTAAGGTGAAATAAGCCGATGTAAGGAACCGCTCTGCGTATTGGCGCTGAGCAAACACCTCATCCAGCGTCATATCTTCGTCGGGCGTCTTATCCAAAAAATCTTTGGTACATCCTGAAAGTACAACAAAGAATGTAATTATCCCTATATTTTTAATAATCTGCTTCATGGTATCGTTATTTAAAGTTGACTTGGAAACCGAAATTCAATGTACGCTGCAAAGGATAAAAATTTGTTCCGTCATTGGATTCGGGATCCATGATTTTCACATTATCCCACGTGTGGAGGTTTACACCATTGACGAACAATCGAATATTATTCATACCCCATCTCGCTAAGCTTTTTTGTGAAAATGTATAGGCAACCTCTGCGTTTTTCAACCGCAGGAAAGAACCATCCACCTGCCAAAGTGTGGAGGATCGGTTATTATTCGGGTTGGCCACGGTAATTGCACCGGGATATTTACCTTCCGGGTTTTCGGGTGTCCAACGGTTATCGTAATATTGACGTTGCACGTTGAAGGTACCCACACCATCCTGGAACGGATACATGGTCGATCCATTTAGAAATATACTAGTCCGACCCGCCCCTGTTAAAAACAAGCTTACATCGAATCCTTTATAGGCTACCGTGCCACCAAAACCATAGACGATCTGCGGAGTACGCGGATAGCCAATGGCCATCCGATCGTTGTCGTCAATAATATTGTCCCCATTCAAATCCCGATATCGGATATCGCCTGGTTGAGTAGCCCTTCCCAACCGCTGCTCTGGGCTGTTTGCGATTTCCTCGTCGTTCTGGAAAATCCCTTCAGCTATCCAGCCAAACGGCTGATCAATAGGCGATCCCTTGCCGGATAGCCATGGAAATCGTTGCGTGGCTTCGTCATTTTCTACGATTTCATTCTTGGCAAAGGTAAAATTACCGCGGAACGAATAATACCAGCCGGAAGGCGTGGAATTTTTTAACTCCAACATGCCATCAATGCCCCGATTTCTGGCTTTGCCCAGATTTGCCCACGGAATGACCCAGGGGTAAAAGCCAGTCACAAATGGAATCTGCTGACGTCGGATGAGGATTCCTTCCCGATCTTCCCAAAAGGCATCCACTTGTAAAACGATCTTACTCCGGAGCAGCTCTAAATCCAAGCCTAGATTAGCTTTGCTGGCCACTTCCCAGGTGACATTCTGATTTCCCGTTGTCGCTTCGTCAATACCCGGCATGACACGCATATCTTCCCCGAAACGATACGATTGCGCAGTCCGTGTATTCATAGACGTGAGGAACAGAAAACGGACGTCTCGGCCAAGATCGTCATTTCCGACTTTTCCCAATGATCCGCGAACCTTCAAGTGGTTTATCGGATTCGTTTCGCCCCAGAAGGATTCATTCGACACGATCCATCCTGCAGACGCGGAGGGAAAGAATCCGAATCGATTACCTTTGGGAAATTGCTCTGAACCGTTGTATCCGGCATTCACTTCAAACAAGTACCGATTATCATATGCGTAGGTGAATCGGGCTGCCGTACCTAATCGTCGGTAAGGTAGATTCAGCATCGAGTTTCCTACTGTTAAGCGAACGAGATCGCGCTGGTTATACATCATCATACCAGTTACTTCGTGGCGTCCAAATGCTCGATTGTAATTGGCTACCAGCTCGGTATAATAGATCCGTTCGGCCTCGTTAAGTGTGGAATATCCCAATGGCGTCGCCTCACGAAGAATTTCGCTATAGCGATCCTCGCCCGTCTCGGGATCTTTACCTAAATATTGCTTAACCTCGAAATTTTTTTCCCGATCTACATCGGATTGATAATAGTGGTCATAAGCAAACCGGCCATTGAGCGAAAGTCCTTGCGTAAGGAATTCAGACAAATCCCATTTCGCGCCGAAGGTACCCTGCACGGTATTTCGGGCCTGTACCAAGTATCCCGATTGCGTAACCATCCCCCACGGGTTTGACCCCAAAAATTGCGTAATGCCGGCCGGTGTTCCATCGGGGTTTTGCTTCGGGAACACAATGGGCGGCGTTTTCCGGAGCGCATCAAAAATCTCGGGTGCCGTACGTGCAGGATAATTTCCTTGCTGAATGATTCCGCCAAGGCCAAACTCAAACAGCAAATTCTTGGTCACGTTCACGTCGATATTAGAACGAAGATTGTACCGCCGCATGTTGATATTCGTTTCATATAAATTGGCCCCGTCCGATTTCCATAGGCCGCTCTGCTCGGTGAGCCCCACATTACCATAATACCGGATAACTTCCGTACCTCCATTGATACTCAGGTTATTGATGGTCTGGTAGGTATTTTTCTTCATGATCTCGTTCGTCCAATCTACATTGGGATACAAGTAAGGGTCTTCGCCACTCCGGTATTTTTCGATCTCTTCTTCGCTGAAAAAGTTCTCTTGTCCCATATTCCGGTAGGCTTCGTTCCACAATTCGGCGTACTCTACACCATCAATGTATCGAGGCATCCGCTGCGCTGTCAATAGCCCGGTTTCAGAACGCAAGGTGACTTTCGGCCGGCCCTGCACCCCTCTTTTTGTGGTGATCAGAATAACGCCATTCGCCCCTCGGACACCATAGACCGCAGTAGCCGAAGCATCTTTCAACACAGAGAAGCTTTCGATTTCTTGCGCATTGATGCTATTTAGTGCAGCCATGCCACGTTCTACGCCATCCACCAGCACCAATGGCGAACGACTGGCCCCCCATGTACCCATCCCTCGAATATATACCTGTGCTTGGTCGTAACCGGGTTCACCGCTGGTCTGCCTCGTAATGATCCCGGGCATGCGACCAGCCAGCGCGTTCGACAACGAAGGAGCAGTTGATTGTTCCAAGTCTTTTACCGATACGGATGTCATCGACCCTGTAACGGTTATCTTCTTCTGGGTGCCAAACCCCACAACCACGACCTCGTCCAGCCGGCTCTGTTCTTCATCCAACTGTAAGGTAAACGTCTGCTCGCGAGCGCTTCCCACCACAACCTCCAATGGAAAATATCCCTGATAGGTAATCTGAATCATCGTTTCGGGTGAAGGCACTTCCAGCAAAAATTTACCGTCAACATCCGAAACCGTTCCGCGGTCCGAATCCTTAATTTTTACCGAAGCGCCCGGCAGGGGTAACCCAGCTGCATCCAACACCGTGCCGTTAAGCACCTGTTGCGCATACGCATTAGTCTGCACGAATAAAAAGGTAAGCACCATACCCAGTACGAAGAATACCTGGTTACAGGGCATGGTCTGGCGCAGCGACAGCCCACGCCGGCGGCCATCATGACAGCCTTTGTGTGTCAATGGTTTAATCATAATTTTAGCTTTGTAATGGTTAATTAAGTAATGTTTGACTACATAGACATTCGTTAAGTGTTATAAAAGAACGTGATTTTTATCATTCTTCCCCTTGTACAGGTTCAATGATTTCGTTGCTATTTACGCTGAATTTGTAAAGGCCTGCCTTGGCATCCCACTGCTTGGTTATGGGAACAATCCGTGTCCTTCTCGGCGTTACCTGTTGTCCGTCAAAGTGAACGTGATACACGTAATACAATTGACCGTCCAGCCCTGTAAACAAATCGCCGTGGCCAGAGCCGTTTTCACCAACAATGGAACGATGAAGGATCGGGCTGTCTTTCTGTTTGACCCATGGACCATACGGAGAATCGGCAACGGCATAACCAACCGCATAGTCAATGTTCATGAAGTGGTTAGCCGAATAGAACAGGTAATACTTGCCTTTTAATTTGATGACGGTCGGCCCTTCCATGATGGGTGCCGATTCGTAAGCGGGTGTGGCCTCCCACGCCTCTGTTTGGTTAAAGCACTTCTTTAACGTCTCCGGCTTGATCTTCCCTTTTTCCAAGTCAAACTCCGCCACCCAGAGGTAGTTGCCTCCACCAAATCGAACATGGTAGAAATAATGGGTACCATCATCGTCTTTAAAAATATAAGAATCGATATTCTTCTCTGAGCCGTCGATGGGTGCAACTTCCGCTTGCGTATAGGGTCCCAGTAGCGATCCCGATTGCGTTAATACGGTTTGTTCGTTTGCGGTGTAAGTCAGGTAATAGGTATTGCCTTCCCGGAACAGTTGCGGCGCCCAGAAGCCTTCGGTACCAAAGGCCTGTCGCCCCTTGGTTAAGATCATATGCGGTGAGTCGCTTGCACCGACGGGGTTGGTCCAGGTTTTCAGGTCCGTGGATTCTAAAACAGCAAACCCTGATGCCGCCCTTTTTCCGCTTCCACCGGTTCCGGTCAGGTAGTATTTGCCGTTTTCGACGTAGATCGTCGGGTCTGCAAAAAACAACTCCTGCTTTTCCTGAGCCGCCAGCCGCATTTCAGGGATTGACAATAGGGTAGTTAAAACGATGGAATAGGAAATAATGGTTTTCATCTTTTCGTTAGTTTAATAGGCTCCAGTCTTTCACAGGTTACTTCAGGAGTGTTGGCGTCATGTATTCCTTATCAATCTGCATGATGGTCTCACCGTCTTTTTCCACAAAGTCTACCGTACTGATGTTCATGTACCGCGGATGAATGGATGTGGCGCTCCGGTGCGAATGAAAAACAATCCGCAATTGTCCCGCTTTATCGGTAAACATTGCACTGTGCCCCACTCCCACCAGTTCTCCGGGTTTTTGGAGAATGGGATTCCCTTCATATTTCGTCCACGGGCCCGTAACGTGGTCAGCCGTAGCGTACCCGATTCCATAAAATGGACTTTCGTAGCTGTTTGCCGAGTAAGTCATGTAGTATTTGCCCCCGTGTTTCATGACAAAAGGCCCTTCATTAACCCGTGGCCACACCTCCTCCCACGGCTGGGAAACGTTGATGCATTTCTTCATGGTTTCGGGCCGGAGGGTCATAAGGTCGTCTTCCAGTTCGGCCACCCAGATGTTCAGGCCATCGTTGAAGCGATCGAAAAACAGGTACGGCTTTCCATCGTCATCGATGAACAGCGAGTTGTCGATGCACTTCTCTCCCGGGATCATCGGCTTTTTTTCGGCCTGTTTAAAGGGCCCCAACGGACTATCGGCGACAGCCACGCAAATATGCTCGCTTGCCGTATAGTACATGTAGAATTTGCCGTTTGCCGGGTAGACTTCCGGTGCCCAGAACCAACGGTCGCCCCAGGAATCCTGCTTGCTTAAGGCCAGCCGATTGCCCTCGACCGACTCCCACGTCAACAAATCTTGCGATACCAGCACGGCAATCCCGTCCTCCTCTGCAGTACCGTAAGCATAATAAGTGCCTTCATACAGCATAATGAACGGATCTCCGAAGAACACCTGCGATTCTGCTTTCTTCGCTGGCTCTTCCGGTTCACCTACCGAGGCGTCCGACGAACAGTTTACCGTCATTAATAAAACGAACGCTGCCAAGGGCAACCAATACTTCTTGCTTTTAAACAATTTCATCAGTAATTCGGATTTTGCGTAAATTGCCCACCGCTATTATCCACTTCGATTTGTGGAATAGGCAAACGCCTATGTTTACCGATGATGAAGTTATTGAAGTCGGCATCTCTCGATTTCAACTCGTCGATTCCTTCCTGTGAGTCGAGCAGTCCCCAGCGTTTCAGGTCTGCCCACCGCCAACCTTCAAAACAAAGTTCAAGCGTGCGCTCCATCTGCAAATGTTTAAGAAAACGTTCACTTGACGTCAGCGCATCGGCATATATGCTATTTTCCAACGCTGGTAAATTCGTAGAAGCCCGTTGGCGCACCTTATTAACATATTGAGCCGCTTGAGCTGGTGTTCCCCCGGTTTCCACCAGACATTCCGCATACATCAGCAAGATGTCGGCATAACGGATCAGACGGTAATTGTTGGGGGCGAAATAGTCTTCAAAGTTCCGGTAATACCCCGTGGAATATTTCCGGATATACAGGTGATCCCCCCAATCCGCATCGTTCCATGGCCTTCCGTAAATCAACGCATTTTCATCCGGAAAGTCTGTGGCGCTCGCCTTGTAATACAGATTATGGTAAAGCCGGATATCGTTGGTGCCCTCCAGGTTTTTCTCCTTTTTATATTCTCCAACCAACCATGAACGTGCCTTTCCGTCCTGCCAGCCAATTCCCCCGGGTGCATAAAACTGGGTGCGCTGAAATCCCGTTGCCATGGAAATGTCGTCGCCTGTCCCGCCTTTGTTTTCGTCATCAAATTGGATTTCGAATACACTTTCGATATTATTTTCGCGCAGGTGCGTAAAATTATCCAGGTAATTATCAACCAACCCGTATAGACTTCCTTCCCGATCGATCAGCCATTTTAGTTCATCCCGAGCTTCCGCATATTTGTGTTGCTGCATATACGCTTTTGCCAGCAAGGCTTTGGCAGCCCCTATGGTAGCACGACCCACATTGTTGCCGTCCCAGCTTTCTGGTAATTTAGCGATGGCATCCGTAAGATCGGCTTCTACCTGTGCCCAGATAGCTTCCTCAGAAGCTTCCTCCGGTACGTAGCTGGGATCCTTGGGCTCCAATACCAGCGCACCCTTTTCCCAAAGCGTAGCAATCTGGAAATACCATAACGCCCGCAGGAACGACGCCTGCCCCAACACCTGGTCCTTCACCTGTTGATCGGCGAATTCAATAGCGGGAACTTTGGTGAGCACCTGATTGGCACGGAATATCCCGGCATAGAAATTGGCCCAATGCACATTGTTACCTTCAAAAAAGTTATAATTCACATAATTAAACCGGGTCCAATCTCCCAATTCGTTCCACGGACTACTGCTCCAGCCTTCGTCGGAGGACAGGTCGTAGCGAAACGACAGCCACCGCATCCAGGTGCCTTCCTTATATAAACTGCTGTATGCCGCGTTGATGCCCATCTGTGCATCGGATTCGGTTTGCCAGAACGTATGGACGGGCGCCTCATTGGGATTATCGATATCCAATAAGTTTTTGTTGCAACCTCCCGCCAATAGGCTGAGCCCCACACCCAGCATGATCAATTGATATGTCTTCATCTTCGTCTGCATTTTAAAGATCCCTCTCTTAAAAATTAACCTGCAATCCCAACATGATGGTACGCGCATTCGGGAACGCCATATTGTCCGTTCCGCGGTCCCACACGCTCGTGTTGATGAAATCGGGGTCAAGCCCGGTATATTTCGTCAGCGTAATCAGATTGTTGCCGCTCACGTAAGCCCGCAGCGTATTCATTCCCGCCTTGGCTAGCCAGCGCTGTGGGAAGGTATAGCCGATCTGGACATTCCGCATGCGGAAGAACGAGCCACTCTCCAGCCACAGGTCGGTATCTCCGCGTGTGTTCCGCATATCCCCATAAATAATGCGGGGGAAATTGCTGTTGGGATTCTCCTGATAGGGCTCATTACCCGGCTCAAACCGGATGTAGTTGGAGTTGTCCGAAAAAAATCTACCCTGACGCAGTGCACCATTGATGATTTCATTGCCAAACTGCCCATACCACTGCATGGAGAAATCGAGATTTTTCCAGGATAAATTAGCAGTCAGACCCAGTTGGAGGTCTGCCCACGGATCGCCGACAATCTGCCGGTCGTTGGTCGTAATCACGCCATTATCATCCGTATCTATGTACCGTAGGTCGCCGAGCTTTGGCCTTTTCCCTTCGATCGTAATCGGCACGCCCTGCGAATTCACATAATTATCGATGTCGTCCTGCGTACGGAATAATCCATCGGTTTTCAGCAGGTAAAACTCGCCGAGTGACCTGCCGATCTCGCTCCGGGTCTGCCCGGTATAGAACACCTGTGTTCCATAACCGAGCTTGAGAATCTTATTATTCAGGGTCGTCACGTTGGCTCCCACCGAATAATTGAAATCTCCCACCTGATCACGCCACGTTGTCGACAGTTCAAAGCCACTGTTCTGTATACTTGCGGCATTTGCCAATGGGTTGGGCCCTGTATGCCCGGTCGTCATCGAGATCTGCATGGCAGTCAGCACATCCGAAGTAGTCGACCGGTAGTATTCAGCCGTTGCGCTTAACCGATTGGACAGAAACGCGGCATCCAATCCGATATTGACCTGCTCGGTCCGTTCCCACCGCAGGTCTTCATTCTGAATCCGTACTTGGGTGGCGCCGTTGATCAGTGATTGGTCAATGCCGAATACCGTTACGATATTCGAGTTCACCGTATTCATGTAATCCCAATGCCCAGAATTTCCCGAACCGAACGCTGCATTGCCAAGCTGGCCGTAATTGGCCCGCAATTTCAAGTCGTTGATCCAGGACGACTGGAAAAAGGGTTCGCTGCTGATGCGCCAGGCACCGGAAACTGAATAATAATCTTCCCACCGGTACTGCTTAGCCAATTTGGAAGAACCGTCACGGCGATAGGTCAGCGTCAGGAAATACCGATCGTCGTAGATGTAATTGGCCCGTCCGAGGTACGAAATTAGGGCGTTTTCGCCAATGGTGTTCCAGTTGGTCTGGTTGGCCTGCCCAGCACTCAATACCGTTAGATAATCGCCTCCCAACAAGGGAAAACGAAGCCGCTGTGCACCGACGTCTTCCCAATAAAAGTGCTGATACGTCAGACCGGCTACGGCATCAATGTGATGTTTACCAAAGTCCTTGTTAAGATTCAGTGTATTCTCAATGAGCTCATTGGTTTCCTTGATCCGGTTCTTCTGTCCCGTAGGATCCCTGAACTCCTGATTCATGCTCCAGTTGCCCATGCCCCGGAAATAGCGGTAGTCGTCGAAAATATAATCAATACCACCGTTTATCTTATACGTCAAAAAATCGGTAATCCTCGCTTCCGCCCAAAGCGTGCCCCGCAACCGGTAAATCTTGGTATTGGTCGCTTCTAAGTCCTCACGCGCGATGGGATTGGTACCGAATGTACGGGCATTGGCTTCGTTGCCATAGCCGTACCCACCCGGGTTGTTTGGATCACGGACAGGGATGGTGGGCAGCATGCGGACGACGTCGACATAGGGTGAGGTCTGCAAGGGATCGCGGTCCGTCTGAGCAAAATTGAACGTTTCACCAAACGAAAAAATACCGCGCTTGCCGCTGGTATTGACCCGAAACGTGTACCGATCGAACGAGTTGCCGTACATCATCCCCTCGTTGTTGTAATACCCTCCGGAAATGAAATAGTTGCCCGATTCTCCACCGCCCGACAGGGAGATGTTATAATCCTGAACCAGCGCGGTTTTCATGGTCTCCTCCTGCCAATCCGTATCGAAGTTGGCATGATTTTGTAGTCCGCGGTTCCAAACGCCATCGTTAATCCCTTCCTGATAGGCCATGTCGTTATATTTCTTATACTCCTCGGCCCCCATCAGGTCGTATTTCGGCGACCAATCAAACGACTCCCTGACCGAGACGTCAACTTTCATCGGCCCCTTTCCGCCCGACTTGGTCGTAACGATAATAACCCCATTGGCGGCCCGGGAACCGTAAATGGCTGCGGCTGAAGCATCCTTCAGAATCTGAATGGATTCCACGTCGTTGGGATTGAAATCGGCACCGCCGGTGGTGATCATCCCATCTATCACCCAAAGCGGGGCATTGTTGGTGAGGTTACCCACACCGCGGATTTCGATATTGGCATCCGCCCCGGCATTTCCGGTATTTCGTACGCTTACCCCCGTAGCCAGTCCCTGCATGGCCAACCCGATGGTACTTGCCCCGGTCTTGGTCAATTCCCTCGGGTTTATGACCGACACGGCACCTGTTAAATCCTTTTTCCGGGTCGTTCCGTAACCGATCACCACCACCTCTTCCAGGGTTGCTTGCGCTTCATCCACCTGAAGTGTGAATATACGGTCGCGTTGCGTACCAACCGGCTCCTCCAAGGGTAAATAACCCTGGTGGGTAATGACAATGACGGCGTTTCCATCGGCAACCTCCAGTTTGAACCGTCCCTCCTCATCGGCGACGGTACCCTGGGAGGTTCCTTTGACTGCGATGGTCGCATTGGGCAAGGGTTGCCCGTCTCCGTCCACTACCTGTCCGTTCAATACCTGCTGCGCGAATGCGGACGAGCAGATACCGGCAAGGAGTAAGAAATAAATGAAAATGCGCTGTATCATGTTGCTTATGTTTGGTTTATCGTTATTAAAATAACGTCTATGGTGTTTTAATAAGGTCTTTAATCAACTCCACTTCTTCCTGCTTATAAGGCGTACCATCACCCCTGAAAATGTCATGGAACCACAACGGCGGCTCCGCAGTGTACGTTTTAGTCCAGCTGTCCCACGGATAGATGGTTTGGGTCTTGCCATCCACAAACCCCCAGTTAAACATAGCTACGTTATGTTTTTTTGCGATCGGCAGAAATCCGGCAAATGTGCTGCCATTCGGACGTGCCATGTACTCGGTGCATAGAATCGGTTTACCATAGCGCTGGAGCTGTTGGATACGCTTCTCGAAATCTTCCGGCGTATCGTAGTTATGAAAGCTGATGACATCCGACTGCTCGATCTGCAACCGTTCGATCGGCTTCAAGGTACTGTCTGACGACCAATTGCCCGCCCAAACGCCGGAGGTCAACGGCTGGGATGGATTCGCTGATCGAGCCCATTCGAATGCCTGCTCCAGCAAGGGCAACACATAGGATACCTTATCCTTGATTTCCACGGCTTCATAAGAGGGGCCGGTCATGTTATCCGGTTCGTTCCATACATCCCAGCCCAAAATCCGGTCGTCATCGGCAAAATGCGCAACAATGCCTTTCACATAACGTTCCAAACGGGGATATTGCGTTGAGTCTTTCAAAGCGTGCTGTCCGGGGCTTTGCACCCATCCTGAATTATGCACATGTGGTTTGGGGGCACGCTGCTTGCCTGCAACCGGGAACGGATCCCAGCATGAATCAAAAAAAACGAGCAAAGGACGGATGCCGTGCTTATCCGCCAACCGCAGAAAATGGTCGATCCGGTCGATAAACCCTGCTGAATCCTGTTCATAGGGCAGATCATGCAGGTACACCCGGGCCGTATTCATTCCGAGTTCCTTGGCCCACCCTAACTCTTTATCGATGGTTTCGGGATCGAAGGTATCCTCTTGCCACATTTCCAATTGGTTAATCGCCGTAGCGGGTGTATAGTTGGGGCCTACCAACCAACCTTGCCGGGCATACCAGGCATTCGCTTCTTCGGCTGTCCAGATACCACGTTCTGGATCACGGTTAACGTTTTCACTTTGGTTACTACAAGCTGATAGGATACAGGCAAATAATGCCGCAAAAAATAAAAATGTACTAAAAAAACGCATTGCTACGGGTCTCATCGTTGGTTATCAATTAGGCTTATTGCCTTCCTCAATGACAAAGGACGGTATTATGCTCGCTGACTTCGATACCAATTTGTTTCAATTTTTCCCTATTTTGTCTCAATGATTTTTTGGTACCTTAGCAACAACGCTAGTTGACCTAGCCCCTTCCTTATCTGAGTTCAAACGTTCTCTGTACCTACAAGTGGACCTATGTGCACCTTCTTCTCCATGGACCTAAGTTAACAGCAAAATAAGTCCCAGGTAAGTCCAGTTTTTACTTGTAAAAATTGGAGTCATATTGGACTTATATTGGACTCATCTTGGACTCATTGAGAAGGAAGTGTAGCGAAGGTACCTGGCGGGTACGGACCATGCTTACCTTGTCGTTACACGTACCGGATTGAGGAAAAAAGATTTTGGGTTGATTGATCAAATATAAAACAAATACCCCGATCTTGCAAATTTTACCGCTATCTTTGGCTGGATACCCAGGGAGGGTTCTTTTGTTGTGAGATCGCTTTTGCTGAAATACCTGTTGTTTGCGCTGGCATTCTTCAATTATGCCTACGGCCAGCCCTACTATTTCACCCACTATCAGGTAGAAAATGGCTTATCAAACAATGCCGTATTGTGCAGCGCACAGGATCAGATGGGTTTTATGTGGTTTGGTACCAAAGACGGCCTGAATCGCTTCGATGGCTACTCATTCAAAGTTTTTCACAGCGACCCCGACAATCCAAACGGACTGGGCAGTAATTTCATCCGGGCATTGTTTGTGGACAAAACCGGACGTGTCTGGGTTGGCACCGATCAGGGAATCTATATTTTCGACCCAACGTCCGAGACCTTTACGCTGTTCCACCCAACCATTACCAATGAAATACTCGGGATAAAAGGCGACCACGCAGGCAACGTTTGGTTTATCGACAACCTCACGTTGTATAAGTATGCGGTTGCTTCGGACCGTCTGACCAAGATCACCGATAATTCGCTGGACTTCATAAGTTCCCTAGGCGTATCGGAAGCGGGTGAGGTCTGGATGGGAACCGCGCAGGGCGACCTCCTCCATTACCATCCTGCCGAAGGTTTAAAAGGCCGATATACGCTATTCGATCACTCGCCTCATGTGGTTTCCCAATGGATTGAAAAAGTGTATTGCAGTGACGAGGGGTTTCTACTGATCGGCACTTCCAAACAGGGGGTAAAAGTGTTTGATACCGGTACGGGCACGTACAGCGACCTGCTAATGCATGACCCACATGGCACGGATATCTTTGTCAGGGATATTCTGGAGAATGAAAACGATGAATACTGGTTAGCAACCGAATCCGGTATTTTCATTTTTCAATATGATAGCGGGCGATGGACCAACCTCCGGAAACAACGGGGCAACCCCTGGGCGCTATCGGACAACGCAGTCTATACATTATGCAAAGATCGTGAGCACAGCATCTGGGCTGGCACGTATTTCGGCGGCGTCAATCACTACGCTTCTGCCAATACGTTCTTTGAAAAGTTTTTCCCGTTGGGTGAAGCCACGAATACCATTTCGGGCAATGCCGTCAGGGAAATCTGTGCGGATCGATACGGAAACGTATGGATTGGAACCGAAGACGCAGGACTCAATAAAATGGAGCTGTCAACCGGTCGGATTACTAACTACCAGCCTACCGGCAGCCCGCATAGCCTTGCCTACTCAAACATTCACGGACTTCTTGTCACGGGCGACACACTTTGGGTCGGTACATTTGAACATGGACTGGATTTACTGGACATCAATACCGGAAAGGTTATCCAGCATTACAACGCTGAAAATAGCGATGGATCCTTACGTAATAACTTTATATTCAATTGTTACCAAACACGGAACGGTCGAATATTGCTGGCAACGGGACAAGGCCTCTATGAATACGTAAGGCGAGGGAAATATTTCCGACTTCTGGATGGATTTCCGGAACACATTTTTTACACCACACTCTTTGAAGATAGCCAGGGAACGATCTGGGCTGGCACGTGGCGCGACGGGTTATATTATGTTAACCCGAAAACCGGTCGACGGGGCTTTTTCACCCACGATGCCCGTAAACCCAATAGCATCGGCAGTAATCGCGTGAACCGGATATTTGAAGACAGCGAAGGCACCCTCTGGATAGCCACCGAAGGCGGTTTGTGCCGCCTGCATGCCCCTGACGGCTCTTTCAAACGTTACGGCACCGCCCATGGATTACCAAGCAACCTCATACTGGCGATTCTCGAAGACGCGAATAACCGACTTTGGGTAACCACATCCAAAGGGTTGGTATGCTTTGATGCGAAAACGGAAGTAATCAAGGTGTTTACCCAAGCAAATGGCTTGCTAAGCGACCAGTTCAACTATAATTCGGCATACAAGGCTCCCGATGGAACCTTGTACTTTGGCAGTGTAAAAGGGTTGATCCGGTTTAATCCAGCAAACTATCGGGAAAGCGATTTCCAGCCGCCAGTTTACATTACTGGATTACAGGTCTATAACCGCGAATTGGAAATCAACAAAAAAAGTTCGCCTCTTCATCAATCGATCACGTTTACGGATGCCGTTGAGCTGAAATATAATCAGTCGTCGTTCAGCATCGACTTTGCCGCTTTGAGCTTTGTTTCGCCCGTGATGACGGAGTACGCCTATAAGATGGAGGGGCTGGATAAAGAATGGACGCACATCCGGACGAATCGAAGAGCCTATTTCACCAAACTGCCACCCGGTGATTATGTGTTTAGGGTGAATGTGGCGAACAGCGGCGGAAGTTTCAAAGGCAAGGAGACAAATCTTCGCATCACCATCCTGCCCCCGTTTTGGGCGAGCGCACCGGCTTATCTGCTGTATCTAATTCTGATTTTGCTGGCCACATGGTATCTGGTACGGAGTTATCACCGACGCGTCAAGGAGAAAAACAGACGGAAGTTGGAGTTGCTGCGGCATCGCAAAGAAGAAGAGCTTTACCGGGCGAAGATCGATTTTTTCACGAACGTCACCCATGAAATCCGGACACCGCTTACGCTGATTAAAGCGCCACTGGAAAAAGTAATGAAAAAGGCAGACGAACTGCCAACGGTAAAGCGGCACTTGCAAACAATGGAACGTAATACCGAACGCTTACTGGAGCTGACTGACCAGCTGCTGGATTTCAGAAAAACCGAAGTGACGGGTTATCAGTTGAACTTCGTATCCATCTCCATCAACGAGTTGCTTCGGGAAAATTGCCGCAACTTCAAACTGGTAGCCGCGCAGAAGAATATCCGGCTTAAGCTAGACCTGCCGGCTGTTCCCTGTATTGCTTTTGTGGATAAAGAAGCCGTTACCCAGATCGTCAGCAACCTGCTGATCAACGGACTCAAGTACGCCGAACGGAAGATTTACGTTTCATTGCTGGAATGGGGACCTTCGGACTCACAATTTACCATTTTGGTCAAAAACGACGGCTATCTGATTCCTCCCGAAATGCGGGAAAAGATTTTTGAAACCTTTGTCAGGTTGAAAGCAACCGACCGTCAACAAGGCTCCGGACTGGGCCTTGCACTTGCCCGCTCATTGGCCCAATTACACAAGGGTAGCCTCCAATTGGGGTTACCTGAAGACGACATGAATGTATTTGTACTGACGTTGCCTTTTAAGCAACACCCAAAAGAAAAGGAAGATGGAACCGGCACCTCAACAAACTGAACGCCCTACCTTATTGGTGGTTGATGACCACGTGGAAATTTTGGACTTTATCGCGGATGACCTGAGTGATGACTACCAGGTATTGCGTGCGGAAAATGGTTGCCAGGCGCTTGAAATGTTGGCTGATCAGCCGGTCCAGCTTGTGGTCAGTGACGTTATGATGCCCGGTCTGGATGGCTATGAACTTTGCAGACACATCAAATCCGACCTACAATACAGCCATATACCCGTGATTCTTCTGACCGCCAAAAACACACTTCAATCGAAAATCCAGGGCCTTGAACAGGGGGCAGATGCCTACATCGAAAAACCGTTCTCACCCGAACACTTACAGGCGCAGATCCACAGCCTTCTCTCCAACCGCAATAAAGTCCGAGAATACTTTGCCAGCTCACCATTGGCCCACATCCGGACCATGGCCCATTCCAAAGCCGATGAACACTTTCTGGAACGGCTAAATGAACTCATCCACGAACATATGGCCGAAACGAATTTTGATGTGGAACACCTGGCCAATAAAATGAACATGAGCCGCCCAACCCTATACCGTAAAATCAAGGCGATTTCGGACCTGACGCCCAACGACCTCATCAATGTGGCCCGCCTAAAAAAAGCGGCCGAGCTGCTCGCGGAAGGCCAGTACAAAATCTACGAGGTGTCGGACATGGTCGGATACAGTTCGCAGACGCACTTTGGCCGGAATTTCCAAAAGCAATTCGGTATGTCACCAAGCGAGTATATGGCAAAAAGTAGGAAGTGAAAATCGAACGTAAAAATGGAGAGTGGAAACGGAAAAGGGGCTTATCGCCCCTTGTCTAGCACAATCTATCGGCTATTTATTAATCAATTTCGATGTCGTACAGCTGCTGATGCCATTGGTGTAATTCCGCCTCGGGCATTTTAATCACCTTACGATCGTAGGTCATCAGTCCATTGGTTTCGATTTCCACATCGGTAGTCTGCGTATATACAGCTGCCGACAGGCCCAGCGGAATCAGACGCGCCAAATCTTTTACCAATCCTTGGTAACGACGTTTCAGTTCGTCGACATTCTTGAAGCTCTGATATCCCCAGTTGTCCTTCGCCTGCCAGGTATGGCCTTCCATAGGTAATCCAAGGCCACCGAACTCGCCAAGCACCAATATTTGCTGATCGCCGAACAGTTCGGGACGCGGCATGACCGCATCGGGATAGTTGTGGATGTCCAAAATGTGTCCCGTGGGGAAGAAGTTACCACCACTTGCGCTGTTTACCAGACGCGAAGGATCGTACCCCATGGTCCACTCGGTGATCTCCTGGGTCTTAAACTGTCCCCACGCTTCATTGAACGGCACCCAAACCACGATGCTTGGGAAATTATGCAACGCATCCATGATCGCTTTCCATTCTTTGCGATAGATAGCTTCCGATTCGGCGCTGCGGGTTTTATCGTGTTGCCGGCCTGATGTGATACCGGGCCGCATGTCCCAATGATTGCCCCCTAGGTCGCCACTAGGCATATCCTGCCATACGAGCAGCCCTAGTTGGTCACAATGGTGGTACCAACGGGCGGGCTCTACTTTTATGTGCTTGCGGATCATATTGAAACCCATGGCTTTGGTCTTTTCAACATCGAAACGCAAGGCTTCATCGGTCGGCGCGGTATATAGTCCATCCGGCCACCACCCTTGATCAAGTGGTCCATACTGGAATACGAATTCATTATTCAGTAACATGCGTTGGATGCCATTTGCATCTTTTTCCATGGAGATCTTTCTCATCGCAAAATAAGAAGACGCCTCATCCACCACTTTTCCTTTGCGCAACACCGCTACCTTGAGGTCGTAAAGAAACGGATTGGCGGGCGACCATAATTCGGCATTGTTGATGTTCAATGACACCTCGCCGCCCACGGCTACGGTTTCCTCAGCAACTTTTTCCTGGTCTTTCCAAGCGGAAATCCGCAATTGGTCGCCTTCTTTTGCCCCTTCCACGGTAGCTTGAACGGCTAATTTGCCTTGATCGATATCAGGCGTATGCTTGGTTGCTGTAATATGGGTTTCGGGCACGCCCTCCAACCATACCGTCTGCCAGATACCGGTCACAGGCGTATACCAGATACCGTGCGGCCGAACCACCTGTTTGCCATTGGGCTGGGGGCCCTCATCGGTGGGATCCCAAACCCCAACTACCAGCTCCTGCTCGGATCCTTTTGCCAGGTAAGGAGTGATATCAACTGAAAACGGATCGTAACCGCCTTCATGTGAACCGGCCTTTTTGCCATTTACATAGATGTCACATTGCCAATCGACAGCACCAAAGTGCAGAAGCACCCGCTGCTTACGTAACTTCTTGTCGATGACGATGGTCCTGCGATACCACAGGGAACTATCTTTACCTACGGTGCGTCCGACGCCGGAAAGCGCAGATTCTACCGCAAACGGCACCAAAAGCTGTCCCTCATACCGGGCTGGAATCGCGCCTAATTTACCGGGCACGATCGTATAGTCCCACAAACCGTTGAGGTTTTGCCAATTTTCCCGTACCAACTGGGGGCGTGGGTATTCAGAAAGTGGATTGGCGGGATCGATCTGGGTTGCCCATGCCGATTGAATCCGATCTCCCTTAGGTTGCCATGTCTGCGATGGCTGACCGACAAGTTGCCCGATCTGCAGTAGACACAGGCCTCCGAGTACCAAGATGTGTTTCGTTTTTTTTATTACTTCCATACGGTTTACTATTTATAAGATTGTATCTGAGTTTATCTATTGGCTCCAGCGGACGAAAATAGAGACAAAACCCAGCTTTTTTGTCTCAATGTTTCTACAAATCGTCTTATCCATATTCCGACCTGTTCAATCACCAGAATGTCAATTTATTAAAATAACGTTAATTTCTCTGTTTTTTGTAACAATTTCAACAAAAATTCGCTATATTCAGCCCACTTTTAATTATTTTTGTGCCAAGTGATCGCATAATTATATGTCAACGAAGGTAACAAGGGAAATATACGCTAAATTATTTTTTGCAATCTTTTTTGCAAAAATGTTTATTTCTACGGTACCTATTTTTATTCATAAGTTTGACCGAGACACGTTGCTGCAAGTAGTACTGCAGCTGGAAATCGAAAATAATAACGGTAAATCAGGCCTCGGGGACCAGGTCAAGGACATTTTCGCCAAAGGGTATCCCAAGATGTCGTTTTACTTTGGTCTGCAACCGCCTACTCATCTGACAACGAACGCAAATTTTATCGCTGATGACGCACGGCACATCCGTGCGTTTTATCCAAGCGTACCGACCCCCCCTCCAAACTGCTAGTACAGATTTCTGTTTATTATCTTGTTGAGGCATCGTTACGATTGCCCTCCTGATCAGCTTATATGCTCTACCGGTCAATGATCGGCCATGAGCAGTAGGCTTCGAGTCTGCGGAACCTAAATTTAGGTTTCTTAGGCTGTGAAATCATGTATATAGTTTATTAATATTTATCCATATGTTTGGTACACGCACATCCGCGTTTTTGAAACTGTCAAAGCGGGATTTGAAATATGATTTTCCGGCAAGTATTGTCGTCTTCCTGGTCGCTTTGCCCTTATGTTTGGGCATCGCGCTAGCCTCGGGCGCACCCTTATTTGCTGGTTTATTGACAGGAATTATCGGAGGCATAGTCGTCGCGTCTTTTAGTGGCTCGCAACTTAGTGTGAGCGGCCCCGCTGCCGGCCTTACGGTGATCGTCTTAGGCGCCATTGAGCAATTAGGTGCTTTTGAAACATTTTTATTAGCGGTGTTGCTAGCGGGAATGATCCAGGTAGTGCTGGGCATTATCAGGGCAGGAATGATTGGCAACTATTTTCCTTCGTCGGTCATCCTCGGCATGCTCGCTGCGATCGGCATTATCATTATACTCAAGCAATTGCCCCACGCCGTGGGGTACGACTCGAGTTTCTTCGGAGAGGAAAGTTTTATCCAACTTAATAGCGAAAACACATTTTCGGCATTACAAAAAGCCTTTGGAGCCATAAATTACGGCGCTACTATTATCTGTATCCTTTCGTTAGCTATTTTGATCTTGTGGCCGAAATTCAAAAAGTTAAGCATCGTTCCCGCACCTTTGGTCGTGGTAATCCTGGGTGTATTGTTAAGTCTGTCCTTTGCGGGCACGAGCTTTGAATTGGCTGAGAATCACCTAGTGGTTATCCCCGTGGTCAACTCATTTAACGAATTTCTGGGCCTATTTACCTTTCCTGACTTTACCCAGATCGTAAATAAAGAGGTTTGGATCGTAGCGATTACCATCGCCATCATTGCGAGTTTGGAAACACTGCTTAGCCTGGAAGCCGTTGATAAAATAGACCCCTTCAAACGGGTTTCTCCGACCAATCGGGAACTATTCGCACAGGGAATCGGAAATATGAGTTCCGGTTTGTTGGGCGGACTACCACTGACGGCGGTGATTGTCCGGTCTTCAGCCAACGTGAATTCCGGCGGACGCACTCGACAAAGCGCGATATTGCACGGTATCTGGCTATTGCTGGCGGTGATTACTATCCCGTCAATCATCAACCTGATCCCCCTTTCCTGTTTGGCGGCAATTTTGTTGCACACGGGCTATAAGCTGGCAAAACCCTCGTCGTTCAAACAAATGTGGCACAAGGGCCTCGATCAGTTCGTGCCATTTGTTGTAACCATCCTTGCCGTGGTGTTCACGGACCTGCTTACCGGTGTCGGTGTGGGTCTACTGGTTGCGATGTTCTATATCCTAAGGAACAATCTTTCCAATGCATTTGAATATGATGTGGAAGAAAATGAGGACGGAGCGAAAATAACTTTTACCTTAGCAGAAGAAGTGACATTCCTCAACAAAGCAGCGATACAAAAAGCGCTTTATGGACTTCCAAGACGCATCAATGAAATCATTATTGATGGTTCACAGAGCCGCTTTATTGACAAGGATGTTATCGAAGTCATCAAAGATTTTGAACAAAATGCGGTAAGTAAAGGAAAAACGATCGAACTGGTGGGTATCGTGAATAAGAAGAACGTGCCTAACATCAAGCGTTTTACGCAGGCAATCCTGAAAAATGATTCCCTGAAACGGAAAGCGACGATCAAAAAAACAACGGAGACCATTTAATTACTTTAAACGAAATATCAACATGTATAAAAAACAATTAGAGAACCCAGTTTTAAAAGCGAGTTTCGAAAAAATATTAGCCGGTAACGACGTTTGGGTTAAAGAAGTAAAAGAAGACACGACAGGCAAACTCCAACAATTGGCGAAAGGCCAAAGTCCGGAGTTATTGTGGATCGGTTGCGCCGACAGCCGGGTTCCCGCCAACCAAATCACGAATACCCAGCCGGGTGAAGTATTCGTTCATCGCAACATTGCGAACATGTGTGTCCATTCGGACATGAATATGCTCAGCGTGCTTGACTACGCTGTCAACGTATTAAAAGTAAAGCACATTATCGTAGCGGGCCACTACGGCTGTGGGGGTGTCGCGGCAGCGCTCAGCCGTAAACAATTCGGCATCATTGACAACTGGCTCTGCCATATCAAGGATGTATACCGATTCCACAGCGACGAAATCGATGCCATTGAAGATGAGGAACAAAAGGTAAGCCGCCTGGTCGAACTCAATGTTGCCGAGCAGGTATTCAACCTGTGTACCACGTCAATTGTGCAAAACGCCTGGAAGGAACGAGATGACCTGGCGGTGCATGGGATGGTTATTGATATTGCCACCGGCAAATTGATCGACCTGGATATCACGTTTACGGACAGCGTAGGCTTGGGCAAAGTGTTTGCGTATAAATAACGGGAAAGATCAATCATAAAAAAGACGGGGCCATCAACCCCGTCTTTTTTTTGCATACTCTTTTTTCTTCGCAGACCAACACGTTTGTTTGTCGCATAACGAAGTCGTTCCGAATAAACCTATTCCTGCTCCATAAAAGGATACCGATAATCCGTTGGCGGATCGAACGTCTCCTTGATGGTCCGTGGCGACACCCACCTTAGCAGGTTGATCATCGATCCGGCTTTATCGTTCGTACCCGAACCTCTCGCACCGCCAAAAGGCTGCTGTCCAACAACGGCACCGGTACACTTATCGTTGACGTAGAAGTTACCCGCGGAATGACGCAGGACATGCGTTGCCTCACTGATTGCATAGCGGTCGCGGGCTATTACCGCGCCGGTTAATGCATAGATGGAAGTGCTATCAATAACCTGCAGGATTTCTTCCCATTTTTCGTCTTCATAAACGTATACGGTAAGCACCGGCCCAAACAGTTCCTCACACATCGTCACATAGTCAGGCCGTTGCGCACGGATCACCGTCGGATGGATATAATAACCTTCGCTTTTATCGTAGGTCCCCCCTACGAGGATCTCCGCATCGGGATCCTGTTTTGCTGCATCGATATATTTTGCGAGCTTATCGAACGACTTCTCGTCGATGACCGCATTAATGAAATTGCTGAAATCATCTACGGGACCGATTTTGAACGATGCGACATCCTTCACAATCAGTCCTTTCAATTCCGGCCACAACGATTCCGGAATATAAACCCGGGACGCTGCAGAGCATTTCTGCCCCTGGTATTCGAAGGCACCCCGAACGATGGCAGTGGCTGCCACTTTCACATCCGCCGAACGGTGCACCACGATGAAGTCCTTGCCCCCCGTTTCTCCGACAATCCGCGGGTAACTCCGGTAGCGGTGGATGTTTTCTCCAATGGTTTTCCATATCTGCTGGAACACGGCCGTCGATCCGGTAAAGTGAATTCCCGCAAAATCGCGGTGTTTGAAAATCACTTCGCCAGCCTCCGGTCCATCAACATAAATCAGGTTAATCACCCCGTCGGGAATACCTGCCTCGCGGAATACTTCCATCAGCACATGGGCGGAATACACCTGTGTATCGGCCGGTTTCCATACTACCACGTTTCCCATCAATGCCGCCGAAGTGGGCAAGTTGCCAGCGATCGCTGTAAAATTGAACGGCGTCAGGGCAAACACGAACCCTTCCAGCGGGCGCTGCTCTACCCGGTTCCAGCTGCCCCGCGGCGAAACCGGTGGCTGCTGTGCGTAGATTTCACTCATGTACCTGACGTTGAACCGGAGAAAATCCACGATCTCACAAGCCGAATCAATCTCTGCCTGAAACGCATTTTTTGACTGGCCGAGCATAGTTGCCGCATTCAACTTATAACGATACGGACCTGCAATCAGGTCGGCCGCTCTCAGAAAGATTGCTGCCCGTTCCTCCCAGGCCAGTCCTTCCCAGGCGGACTTTGCACGAAGTGCAGCATCGATCGCGGCCTGCACATGGCTTTTATCGCCGTAATGGTAATGCCCCAATAACTGTTTATGTGCGTGTGGTGGATGAATCGCCATCTTCCGCTCGGTGCGGACTTCTTTGCCTCCGATATACATCGGAATATCCACTTGTTCAGCTAGGGCTGTCCGCAGGGCTTGTTGCAATAGCTTGCGTTCCCTGCTCCCCACGGCATACGAGAGTACCGGCTCGTTTACCGGATCCGGCACTTTAAAAAATCCTTTTAACATGTTATCATTCATTTGTGTGACGCAACAAAGCTACCAAAACCGGCTAGACTGTGCAATTAATTTGTCTCCCTAGCTGTGACGGCATTGTAATCTTTGACGATGGTATGAAGGAATTTTAGTTCATCCATCCCCTCGGGAATTGCCACATTCAGCAGGTTTTTAAGCTTATCTGCCAATTGGTAAATCAGGAGGCTGTTCCCTGATTTCGCATAGTTAAGCAACACTTCATGCACCAAGGCAATGTCCCGGTCGCTTAACAAATCGACGTTTTGAAACTGAGGTTGATAATTTTCGGCTGACGGTTTGAATGCGACTGCGGACAATCCCGTCCGTGGCGTAGTTTTAATGAGGGTCGTATTGGCGACAATATCGCCGATACGCTGCTTATTAGCGGTTACCGCCACCGATATCAGTGCACCGAGGCCGCTGGTAAGTAAGAAATCAACAATCCGAAAGGTCCACCTCAGGAGGTATTGGCCCAGGCTGGGCTGGGCGCCGTCCAAGCTGATGACCTTGATTTTCATGGCTCGCTTGCCGACACTTTGCCCATTGAAAAAGAGTTCACAGACCAAGTCGTAGAATACGTACAGCGCTCCATAAATAACCAAGAGCACGATAAAACCGACCTCACCCACACCCGCTCCCGCCAGCATGCCCGCGAAAATGAGTCCTAAAAAATAAAGCAGAATAAATATCCCCATATCAATGAGCCGAGCGGCAATGCGTTCGCCAAGCCCCGCAACATCGTACTCGATATCGATATTTTGTGTAGTGCCGACCTTGATTGTGTTCATTTGAACAAATATAACGGATGTGATACAACATTGACCGATGTTTGCTATTTTTATTGCCAACCATTGACGATAAGGGATTGAAATATGCGCGAAGCGTTATTTGTAAAGCAGAATGCGGCGAAGTGGGAGCATTTTGAAAATCTGCAGTCGACTTCACCGGATGAACTGGCGGACCGTTTTATTTCAATTACGGATGACCTTGCATATGCCAAAACTTTCTATCCCAAATCGCGCACAACGGCTTATCTCAATGGGCTTGCTGCCAAATTGCATCAGTCAATCTATCGGAATAAACGGGAAAAAGGCGGACGGTTTCTTTCCTTTTGGAAATATGAGCTGCCGTTACTTTTCAAACATCATGAAAAGCAGCTGCTGTATGCGTTTCTGTTCTTCCTGACTTTCTGCCTGATGGGGGCATTGTCTGCCCGTTACGACGATACCTTCGTGCGGCTCATCTTGGGCGACCAATACGTAAACATGACCAATGAGAATATTAAAAACGGAGATCCCTTCGGGGTTTACAAACAAGCGGATTCGTTTGAGATGTTTTTTTTCATCGCCATCAATAATATCTGGGTATCGTTTCTTGCCTTTGCCATGGGAATCATCTTTTCGGTAGGTACACTTTACGTATTGATCCGCAACGGCATCATGCTGGGATCGTTTCAATATTATTTCTTCAGCAAGGGGCTGGGCTGGGATTCGGTATTGGTCATCTGGATCCATGGCACGCTGGAGATTTCAGCCATTGTCATAGCGGGCGCCGCGGGTCTTGTCATGGGCAACAGTTTCTTGTTTCCAAAGACGTACAAACGGATGGTTGCTTTCAAGCAGGGGGCCAAGGACGGATTGAAAATGATCATCGGTTTGATCCCTGTTTTTCTTACGGCGGCTTTCCTCGAAGGCTTTGTAACCCGTCATACCGACATGCCCTTGTGGCTGAGCTGCTCCATATTGGCGAGTTCGCTTGCTTTTATCGTTTGGTATGTGGTCATCTATCCGAACCGCTTACATCAATCCTCCCAACTAACTAATTTGCACCATGGAACCGAAAGTCGAATTTAGCCGTACCCGTGATTTTGGCGAAATCATTAACGACAGCATCAATTTTATCAAGCAAAATTTCAAAGCACTGTTCACACCGCTGCTTTACATCAACCTTATTTTTATCCTGGCCTCCATAGCTACCGGAATTCTTATCCAGATTAAGACCATCGAACTCCTGGGTGCTGAAAGAGCGGGTACGCTGGGGGTGTTTAGCAATGCCACATTTGTTCCCGGATTTGGGATTAATTACGCGTTGTATTTCCTTTTTTATTTCCTTTCTTATACGGTCGTACAGCTGGTCACCTTGTGTTTCATTGATCTATACAAGAAAAATGGCAATACCGTTCCGACAAAAGAAGAAGTTTGGCAGGCCTGCAAAGCGCATTTTTGGCGATTTACCCTCGCATCGCTCCTCCTGTTCATCATCGTCATGATTGCCACCCTATTTTGTGTCCTTCCGGGCGTTTATTTGTTTCCCATTGCCAGTCTGGTATATGTGATTGTTATCATGGACGATGCGTCTTTTGATCAGGCATTTACCCGGGCGTTTACCTTAATAAAAGACCATTGGTGGAAAACGTTCGGAGCCCTTTTTATCGTTTGGTTAATTGCCTACTTCAGCGTCGGATTAGTTGCCCTGCCGGGCACGTTGATGACAATGAGCAGTTTTTTGTTCGGCGAGTCCTCTTCTTTGTCGCTCACCGGAGCCATACTGAACGTAGTGATTCAATCCTTCGGAATGCTGGTCTATTCCCTTCCTACGATTACAATGGCTCTTTCCTATTTCAGCCTCAGTGAAGAAAAAGAAGGCACCGGACTGATGGAACGCATTCAAAATCTGGGCACCAACACCGAAACGGGCAGGGATCTGCCGGATGAAGAATACTAAACCATGCGGAAGGTCCGACATATCCTTGGGTTGCTCTGCTGCTTTTGCTGGCTGAGCGGACCTGTCTATGCCGACACGTCTTCAGTGCATCTCCGGCAGTTTGATCGGGCTTCACTTGACAGCTATAAAGAGCGCGCAGAATTTCAGTATAGTGAACAGCCTGTCAGCTTATCGTGGTGGCAACGCATTAAACAATGGATAAGTTATAAAATCGCGGAACTGATGAGTCGGGAAGGTTCCCAGACATTGCTAAAAAATATGCTCATCGTAGCTGGCATCGTGGCATTGCTATACATGGTCATGCGACTACTGGGAATGGATGCAGCAAGTATTTTTTCGCGGAAGCCAAAAACGACCGACCTGGGTTTAACGGAACGTACCGAAAACATCCATGAAATTGATTTTGCTGCTGAACTCGAGAAAGCCGTCCAGTCGGGCAACTACCGATTAGCCGTACGGTTGTTATACCTGGATTGCTTGAAAAAACTCAGCGATTCGGGCCTCATCCATTGGCAGCCAGCTAAGACGAATGCCACCTATGTGCGTGAACTGGGCGACGCCCCCGTTCAAGCAGAATTTAAACAACTCACCCGGCAATTCGAATACATCTGGTATGGCGATTTCGGCGTCAACCACCAACAGTTCATGCAATTGCATGCCGCATTCCAACGGTTTGATAAGGAGCTGACATGAAAGATCTGAAAGTCTATATCATCGTCGCCTTGCTGGCACTGGGTGCTTTCCTGTATCTACAGTACCGAAAGCCGGCTCCCGTGAACTGGACGCAGACCTATGCCAGAACGGATAAGATCCCGTATGGAACACACATTCTGTATCATGAATTTTCAACACTTTTTGACGGGGTAGCGATCCGTCCGTACCGGAAACGCATGTACAATACCCTCGAAGAACTGGGTAGCGAGGCGGACGCTTACGTTGCCATCGCTCCGGAACTGGACATCGATGAGACGGATTACCAGAAATTGCTGGCCTATGTCAAAAGCGGAAACGACCTGTTTATTGCCGCCCATACATTCGGCTCCCTTTTGGGCGACAGCTTGAAGCTGAGAATCCAGGGACACCTTTCGTGGGGAGACAGCGTTAGCACAGCGAACTTTGCAAATCCCAAACTTCATTCCGAGACGGGTTACCGGTTTGACAAACGCATCACGGGCGGCCATTTTTCCGGATTTGACACGTCGCGAACTACCGTATTGGCAACTAACGGCAATGGCGAAGCTATCTTTCTCCGGTACCCGATCGGCGACGGCCGCCTATATGCGATGGCTTCGCCAGACTATTTCACCAACTATGCGCTCTTATCGCCGGATGGCGCCGCCTTTGCAAGCAAAGCACTGTCCTACCTGAACCCGCAGCAAGAGGTGATCTGGGACGATTTTCAGGCAATGGGAGACCGGATACAACAATCCCCCATGCACGTATTCCTCACGGATGAGCACTTGCGCCCGGCTTACCTGATTGCCTTGTTCAGCCTCGTCGCATTTGTGGGCTATGGGATCAAGCGCCGCCAACGGGCGATTCCGGTTCTGGAGCCGCTCAAAAACACGAGCATCGAATTTGCGCAGGTAGTTAGCTCGGTATATTTCCAACGGCGCGATAACCGCGACATACTTGCCAAGCAATATCGTTACTTCCTGGAACATGTACGCACAGCGTATCGGTTAAACACCCAGGAAGTTGACGAAAACTTCATGCAGTACCTGAGCCAGCGATCGGGTGTAGACGTGTCCGTTTTGTTAGACATCCTCGGGGGCATGAACGATCTGCAGCGCGGCGGGGCCATCGACGACCGGGCATTGGTATCGTACCACCGACATCTTGAACTTTTTTATCAACAGACTTTATGGAAGAACAACACTTCGAACAACGCATTGACCTGACTGGCCTAACGGGAGCCATTCAACAGATAAAGGACCTTTTGGCTACCGTTATTGTCGGACAACGGCAGATGGTTGACCTGCTTATTGCCGGCATTCTAGCCGACGGGCACATTCTGATAGAGGGCGTACCGGGCGTTGCGAAAACACTCACTGCAAAACTCATTGCACAGTGCATTGACGCGAAGTTTTCCCGCATTCAATTTACGCCTGATCTCATGCCTTCGGACGTTCTCGGCACCTCCGTTTTCAATCCGAAAGAAAATGAGTTCAGCTTTAAGCCCGGCCCTATTTTCGGTCACGTTATCCTGGTCGATGAGATCAACCGCGCACCTGCAAAAACCCAAGCGGCCTTGTTTGAGGTCATGGAGGAACGGCAGGTTACCCTTGACGGTCACACGTATCTTATGGATGAACCGTTTGTGGTACTGGCTACACAGAATCCCATTGAGCAGGAGGGCACGTACCGGTTGCCGGAAGCCCAACTGGACCGCTTCTTAGTTAAAATAGAAGTCGGATACCCCACGTTGGAGGAAGAAACACAGATATTGGCCAATCATCATACGCAAAAACTGGATGAACGAGTTGCTTCCATTAAACCCATACTTAGTACTGCAGATATCCGTGCGCACCGCAAAACGGTGAAGAGCTTGCATATCGAAGATAACTTACTGGAATTTATCGCCCGCATCGTACACGAAACGCGTAACCACAAATCCATTTATCTGGGGGCCTCACCTCGTGCCTCGCTGGCCATAGCCAACACGGCCAAGGCAATCGCGGTAATGGACGACCGTGATTTCATCACGCCGGACGACGTGATCCGTGTAGCTCCCGCAGTATTGCGCCATCGGCTCATCCTCACGCCCGAGCGGGAAATGGAGGGGCTTACTACGGACGATATCGTATCCCAGATTATCAAAGAAATAGCGGTACCACGATGAGGATTGCCGCGTTATAAACGTTGTATGCATCGGCATTGAAAACAGCATTTTGTTTTGGAAAGAAATTAAGTTAATTATGCCCCTACTATATTCATTTTCTGCAGCTTTTGCTGCGTTTACAATTGCCGTTTCGGCCTATGCCCAACCAAAATGGCCGCACGGTGATCTGCAGGTTACGCCCGACGGCCATTACCTGCAATATGCGGATGGGACCCCGTTTTTCTGGCTGGGCGATACGGCCTGGGAACTGTTTCACCGGTTGACGAAAGAAGAGATCATACAATATCTCGACAACCGGAAAGCCAAAGGATTCAACGTCATCCAGGCGGTGGTGTTGGCTGAGATGGACGGTTTACGCCGGCCGAATCGTTACGGGGATGTTCCACTGATCGACCAAGACCCGGAGAAACCGAATGAATCGTATTTTCAACTAGTGGACGAAGTGATCAACGCGGCATATGATAGGCAACTGTTCATCGGATTGCTACCGACATGGGGCGACAAGGTAACCCGCATGTGGGGTGTGGGGCCGGAGATTTTTACCGTCGAAAACGCCTACCGTTATGGCCGTTGGCTCGGCGACCGTTACAAAGACCGAAAAAATATCATTTGGATTTTAGGGGGGGATCGGCCGGCCATCCATGACGCCGTAGACACCCGCCCAATATGGCGGGCCATGGCCAAAGGTATACAGGAAGCTACCGAAGGAAAAGCGCTTCTTTCCTATCACATTTCGGGCGGGGCACATTCGACCTCGCAGCAGATCCATAAGGAACCCTGGCTGCATGTGAACATGATGCAGTCAGGGCATGGGTCGGGACACGATGTCCCGGTATGGGAATGGATAACACGGGACCGAGCCTTAGCTCCAACCAAGCCTACCCTGGATTCGGAGCCTAATTATGAAGATCATCCGGTAAATCCCTGGCCAACGTGGGACCCCAAGAGTGGATATTTCAACGACTACGATGTTCGCAAACAAACCTATCGTTCGGTTTTTGCCGGAGCCTGCGGCGTAACGTATGGCCACCATAGTATTTGGCAGTTCTGGAGCGAACGGGAAGAAAAGATTAACCACGCTGACCGCTACTGGACAGAAGCGCTCGATCGGCCGGGGGCTTTCCAGGTAGGTTACCTCCGTCAGCTCATCGAGTCGCGCCCGTTTATTGACCGCATTCCCGACCAAACCATCGTGGCTGGTGGACAGGGCGAAAAAGAACGGCATATACGCGCATTCAGGGATCGCAAGAAAAGCTACCTAATGGTTTATATCCCTCAAGGGCAGCCGGTAACGATTAATACTTCAATACTCAAAGCCGGCACTTTACGAGGCTGGTGGTTCAATCCAGCCACTACGGAAACCTTGGATCTGGGCAGGGTAAGTCGCACCCAAACGCTACAACTGACTACACCTACACAGGGCTTCGGCCACGATTGGGTACTGGTAGTCGATGCAGCCGCCAGATATGCGATCCCGGATTTCAAGCGGTGAATAAGCAGTGATCAAGCGGATCGAGCTAGTTGGCTGCTGCTAGCACATTCGTTTTGCCAATTTGCCCAGAAGCTTCAACGCTTGATCTACTCGTTCATTCCACAGCAATCCGTAACTGAGCCGGACACAATGGTTATACTGGTCCTGAAGCGTGAACATTCTGCCAGGGGCGATGCTTATTTTGAATTTCAGTGCCGTTTCGTAGAGCTTTACCGTATCGACTTGTTTAGGCAGCTCCAGCCAAAGCAAGAATCCGCCTTCCGGCCGGCTCACCTTGGTGTTTTCAGGAAAATACTCACCAATGGCCCGGAGATATTGCAACGAATTGGTATGCAGGGTGTGCCTGAGTTTGCGCAGATGGCTTTCATAGCGGCCGGTTTCTAAAAAGCCCGCAATGGCTTCCTGGGTCAGCGTGGTGGACGAAATCGAATGGTAAAGTTTGGTACGGATGACCTTCTCCTTGAATCTTCCCGGCGCTACCCACCCCACCCTATAGCCTGGGGATAGCGTTTTCGATACCGATCCGCACCAAAGTACGATACCGCTTTCGTCATAGGTTTTGCACGACTTAGGACGATGCTGGCCGAAGTACACATCACCGTAGAGGTCGTCTTCAATCAACGGAACGCCATGTACCTCCATAAGTCGCACTACTTCTTTTTTATGTGCATCGGGCATACAACTTCCTAAGGGATTGCTGAAATTGCTCACAAGCAGGCAAGCTTTTATTTTTTTTGTTTGCAGTGTTTTTTTAAGCGTATCGAGGTCGATTCCTGTTACGGCATGGGTGGGCAGCTCAAGCACCTGCAACCCCAGGCTCCTTGCCAATTGCAGCACGCCGAAATACACCGGGCTTTCTACGACGATTGTATCACCCCGCTCGGTTAGCGCCATCAGGGAATATGTCAGGGCATTCATGCATCCCGCCGTGGTTAATAGATCGCTTTCCCGGAGGTGACCTCCCCAGCTAAATGACCACCGGGCAATCTGCTGCCGAAGCTTGCTGCTCCCCTGGACCTGCTCATACGAAGTGCCTCCCGCCGGTAGCGAACGCATGGCGTTGATAACCGCCTTGTTAAGTTTGGCAACGGGAAGCAGCTCCGCAGCGGGAGCCCCCAACGAAAACGTTAGGTTCGTCTCCCTCCCCAGTTCCGCATATACCCGGGCCACCAACCCATCCGTTCCGCTGGCATCCGGGTGATACACCGGATTGCTGGTTTCCGGCATCGCTGGAAAATGCTTGTGCGAATAGGTGACGTAATACCCCGATTGGGGGCGGGACTCGATCAATCCTTTGCTCTCCAAATCATAATATGCCTGCAATGCCGTGCTCATGCTCACGCCATGTTCCCTGCAGATCATGCGGATGGATGGCAATTTATCACCAACTCTCAGTACGTCATGCTTAATCTGGTGTTCGATGTTATGGGCAATACGTTGGTAGAGTAAACCGTTTTTAGACATATATGTTGATCAAAACTGCTACGGTCAAAATTAATTAAATTGTATCTGTATAGGTAACCTCATTTTATGCATTTTTGTAAAAGCCGAATGCTGGTGAGGTACCTTGGACGCGCGGGATTGGCAGAACAGTTGATTCCCGCTTCGGCATGGAGCGACATAACGGTTTGACATGAAAAAAAACATCCTCATTACCGGAGCGAGCCGTGGTATCGGGGCAGCCACTGCGCTTCTCGCAGCCAAGGAAGGTTATGCGGTAGCCGTAAATTATCACTCAAACGAGACTGCCGCCAAAGCGATCGTTTCCCGAATCGAGGAAGCGGGCGGTGCGGCAGTTGCCATACAAGCCGATATTTCCCAACCCGTCGAGGTCGCCCGGCTGTTTTCGGAAACGGACCGTCTGCTTGGGCGGCTCGACGCGCTGGTAAACAACGCCGGGATTCTCGAAAAGCAGATGCGCCTGGTTGATATGGATGCTGGGCGACTTAAACGGATTTTCGGGGCAAATGTTATCGGACAGTTTCTGTGTGCACAGGAAGCGGTTAAACGTATGTCAACAAGGCTCGGAGGAAACGGTGGCTGCATTGTTAACGTCTCGTCACTCGCGGCCCGTACCGGCGCGCCTAATGAGTACTTGGATTACGCCGCGTCAAAGGGCGCCTTGGATACGTTTACCCTCGGATTGTCCAAGGAAGTAGCTAACGAGGGAATTCGCGTGAATGCCGTAAGGCCAGCCTTTATCTACACGGATATTCACGCAGCCGGTGGCGAGCCTAACCGCATTGAACGACTCAAAGACAGCATTCCCATGCAACGGGGTGGCTCGGCAGAAGAGGTGGCGGAGGCCATCCTGTGGCTCGTATCTGAAAAATCTTCGTATGTTACCGGTACATTCATTGAATTAAGCGGAGGAAAATGAACACTTTTTTTGAAGACCTATTTGCTTATAACCATCACTGCAATCAACAGTTAGCGGCTTTAATGAGCGCAAATCCGGAAAAAATCGACGAAAAATCCATGGCGTTGTTCAGCCACATACTGAATGCCCATCAGATCTGGAATAATCGCATTTTGGGCCAACCGACCGGCTGTGGGGTATGGGACAGCCGGCCAAGTAACACATTCCTGGCCTCAGACCGACACAATTACGACCAAACGATCGCGCTACTAGGCCGGTCCGGGCTAACTGACGAAATCGCATATACCACCAGTAATGGCCAGCCCTTTACGAATACGGTTGGTAACATCCTCTTTCACGTCATCAATCATTCCACCTATCACCGTGGACAACTGGCATTGCTGTTCAGGCAAAATGGGATGGAGCCGTTGGCTACGGATTATATTTTTTATAAGCGGGCAATTCCCCAGCGATAGGTCAAAACTCGCTTATTTCTTCAACCGTTCTTTGAATACGCTTTTGAACTTATCCAATTTAGGGACAATCACGTATTGGCAATATGCCTGCTCGGGATTGAGGTTGAAATAGTTCTGGTGGTAATCTTCTGCAACGAAAAATTCGGTATAAGGCTCTAAAGTGGTTACGATGGGGCGGTTGTAAACCTTCTCTTCCGTCAGGCGCCGAATGTAATACGTTGCCTTTTCCTTATCCTGCGCGTCGTGATAGAAAATAGCTGATCGGTACTGAGGGCCGATATCATTTCCCTGCCGGTTAAGCTGCGTCGGATCGTGTGCTACAAAGAACGCTTCCAGCAATTCGTCATAGGTGATCACATCCGGTCGATAAATCACATGAATAGCCTCGGCATGGCCAGTCTTTCCCGTAGTTACCTGCTTGTAAGTCGGATTCCGTATATCACCACCGGTGTAGCCGGATATGACCGTATCAACGCCTTCCAATTGCTGAAACTGAACCTCGGTGCACCAAAAACATCCGCCGGCAAATGTCGCGGTATCTACCCCTCCCTGTGTGCTTGCATGATCAGGCAAGTTTTGAGGCTGGGGAACATTTGATCCAGCCAATCGCTGACATGAAGCAGATAATAGCACGCACCCGAGAAATATTGTCATTTTTACCATATCATCGCGCTTTCCAGACAAATTTACAAGGTCTGCACTCGTCTTTAGTAAACTATCTCAAAAATACACCATATTAGGTATTCGCTTCGCCTATAGGGTATCGGCCATCCAAGCTTAATACAATCTTTCCAAACTGAGACGAATCGTCCATATTCCGAATTGCCGCTTCGGCATTCCCTAACGGATACACACTGTCCACAACGGGCTTTATGTGATGATCGGTAACGAACGCAAGCATGTGGGCAAAGTCGCGGGGAGATCCCATTGTGCTTCCGAGCAGGGAAAGTTGTTTCCAGAATATTTTGCGTGCGTTAAGTGGGGGGATATTTCCGGCGGTCCCCCCAAAAAACACGATTCGGCCGCCGGGGTTCATCAAGTCGAGATGGTGCACGAACGCTTCTCCCAATGAACTGTCTATGATCACATCGAATCCGCCCGCCTCTTCCCTCAATTGCTGCGCCCAATTGTCGTCGGTATATAATATTCCGCCCGCCGCGCCCAAAGCAATAGCCTGCTCAATTTTTGCCGAACTCCCGGAGGTAACGTATGCTTCAGCCCCCACATGTATGGCAAACTGCAAAGCGAAGGAAGCTACACCACCGCCAATACCGACGACCAGCACTTTTTCGCCGGCAACCAACCCGGCCCGGCTGAAAAGCGCACGGTATGCAGTGAGTCCCCCAAGGGGTAACGCCGCTGCTTCCTCAAAGGACAAATGCTGCGGTTTCTCGTGTAAATTTTCTACGGGCACACGCACGTACTCCGCAAAAGTTCCATCTTGCGGCAGCCCCAAAATGGACGAAGCCTTCTGTTGAAAAGCTTCATGGGTTCCCCATGCGATTGATGGGTTGATGATCACTTCTTTGCCAATCCAATGCTGATCGGCATCACTACCTACCGCTTCAACGATGCCGGCGCCATCCGACCCCAGAATGATCGGAAATTTCAGGCCCGCATATTGGCCTTGCTGTATCCACCAATCGCGCCGATTAAATGCGGCAGCCTTGACACGCACCAACGCCTCGGAATCACTTAATTGCGGCAAAGGCACGTCTTTCAACACCAAGGGTTCTTTGACTCCGCTTAGAATAATTGCTTTCATTTTCCAGAAAGGCCGTTTAGTTATCAAATCTCGCTCCTCAACTTACCGTCCTTCGGATTTCGGGCGCTATACAGCCAAAAAAAGCGGCTCATACAAGCATGTAAGGCCGCTTTTTTAGTTTACTTCTTACTTTTTACTTCTTTGCCTCCGCGTAGCGCTGACCTACCGCATTCCAATCAATTACATTAAAAATCGCTTCCAGATAGCCCGGACGTTTGTTTTGATACTTTAAATAATAAGCATGCTCCCACACGTCGATACCAAGAATGGGCGTGCCCTTTACCTCTGCGATATCAAACAGCGGGTTATCCTGGTTGGGGGTAGATGTCACTTGCAATTTACCCGAGCCATCTACAACCAGCCATGCCCATCCGGAACCAAAGCGGGTAGCTCCGGCTTCCTGCAATTTCTTTTTTAATTCATCAAACGAGCCGAATGTTTCGTCAATGGCCGAAGCAAGGTCGCCAGACGGTGTGCCTCCACCGTTTGAAGAAAGAATCGTCCAGAATAACGAGTGGTTGTAATGCCCTCCGCCATTGTTACGTACCGCCGCCGGGTATTTTGAAATGTTTTTGCAAATTTCCTCGATGGTCAAATTTTCCGCATCTGTACCGGCAATGGCCTTGTTAAGATTATCCACATAAGCCTGGTGATGCTTACCGTGGTGGATTTCCATGGTCTCTTTGTCAATATGGGGTTCTAATGCATCTGAGGCGTAAGGTAACGCCGGTAGTTCAAAAGCCATAATACGTATTATTTTAAATTAAAAATTAGTTATTAGTGTTGGACAAACTTAGCTAAAGTTGCCCACAAAAGCAACTCCATTGCCGGGCATGCCTGCCGTTAAAAACGGTCCTGCCAGCATAACTAACGATTATTGACGTGATTTTGTTTGTGAAATTAATTTTTAACGATTATTTAATCCGTTTATTACGGAAAAATGACGTGATGAGTCCCGCACACTCGGATTCCAATACGCCGCTCATTACAGTTGTTTTGGGATGCAGCACATGCGTGCTGCCCAGGTTGGAAAAACCACGCTTTTCATCACGTGCTCCGAATACAATGCGGGTGATTTGCGTCCAATATGCCGCCCCTGCGCACATCAAACACGGCTCGATGGTCACATATAGGGTACAGTGGTGTAAATATTTTCCACCGATATAATTGGCTGCCGCGGTAAATGCCTGCATTTCTGCATGCGCTGTCACGTCATTCAGCCGTTCGGTCAGGTTATGGCCACGCCCGATAATCCGGCCATTGGATACGATGACTGCACCGATCGGCACCTCCCCCTGCTCCAGCGCTCTATGGGCTTCCTTCAACGCCTCCTTCATGTATACTTCGTCGGAAACCGTATCGCCGGTCTCTTCAAAGTTGATATATTTCATAAACAATTTTATTAGGGCTTATGGAACCTGCCTTTAGATTAGTTTGGCTCCGTTCGGTACCGGACGTTCCACCGAGCTCAATACAATATCACCGTTTTCATCGGCAAAACCTGTAATCAAGCACTCGGACATAAAGTTTGCGATCTGCTTTTTCGGAAAATTCACCACACCGATCACTTGCTTTCCCATCAGGTCATCCTTCTGGTAATGCCGGGTGATCTGTGCGCTGCTTTGAAGAACCCCGATATCTTCTCCGAAATCGACCTGAAGTTTATAGGCTGGTTTCTTGGCCTTTGGAAAATCGGAAACGCTTATGATCGTGCCGACGCGCAGTTCCACTTTTTCAAAGTCCTGCCATGAAATTTCCTGCATGGGATCTGTTCCTTAAAGTCGATTTCCTTCCAAATCGGCCAACCCCTTTTTCAGCGTAAATAGTACGTAATCGCGGGTACGCTTTACGCGGTTGGCTAAGCGGCCGACCAATTCGTCTTCTTTGCCCGGTTCGAACGCTAGGTCTTCGTCAGATAAATGATTGTATTTCCGTCTGAATTTCGTTTTTACGATTTCCCATTCCTCGGGAGTGATGCGAATTGCTGCCATATTTCTGATTTGCCTACAAACTTACTCAACTTGTCATTTATATCCAAGCTGTATCTCGGTCACGTTCGTACCGCTTCTTTGAGTGGATTCCGGATTTTCGGCTTGAATTTTGCGGTTCATCCCGAGAACAGTTTATAAAACCGTATTTTACTTAAAAATTAAACGAATTATTGCTATGAAAAAGTACTTTATGATCGCTTTCCTGGTGACGTCGACGATTTTGGGAGCAAATGCCCAATTATTGCCGAGTTTGCAATTCGGCGTAAAAGCTGGGTTAAACTTCTCCAGTTTAAAATCGGAAGAAGGAGGTTGGCTGGACGCCAGTACACGAACCGGTTATCAAGCCGGTGTTTGGGCCCGGATCGGCGGTGCGGGGGTTCATTTTCAACCCGAGCTTTACTTGACAGGGAAAAGTTCTGAAGCAAAATTGGTAGAAGAAAACGAGGAAGGAAAAGTATCGTTTACGTCGCTGGATTTACCGCTGTTGTTGGGTACGCGCATCGGCCTTGGCCCAGCGGGGTTGCGCATCGTTGCCGGACCGGTTGTATCGTTTGTTGTAGATAAGAACATCGGAGAGTCTTTGCGTCAGGTGACCGAATTTAGCGAATACAAAAACCAGGCATGGGCAGTGACCGGCGGACTTGGTCTTGATATCAGCAATTTTCGCGTTGATTTGCGGTACGAACATGGACTTAGCGAATTGAGTAAAAATGAGAGTGCTCCCCAAAAGTTGAATCTTTGGACGGTCGGAGTCGGATACCGATTATTTTAGTACGCTCCAGACGGAAATTAGGTGAAGAGCCACGCCACTCCGGCGTGGCTTTTCTTATGCACGCACACAAAACTTAGAACAGTTCTAAATTAACTATTTTGCTTGTTTGTTTTTACCGATATTAAATCAATTGGTAGATTTGCTTACCAAAAGCAAATAATCGAGGAGAATGAGCAAATCACAACATCTGCTTTCTTCATCACTGGGGAAGAAGTTGATAATGAGTTTAACAGGTCTGTTTTTATGTACATTCCTAATCGTCCACCTTATTGGCAACCTACAGTTGTTTTACGATGACCAAGGCAAGTCATTTAATGACTATGCCCATTTCATGACCCACTTCACCCCCATCCGGATCGTCTCTTACCTGTTGTATGCATCCATTGTGATACACGCAATTTATGCGCTGGTTTTGACCATACAAAACCGGAAGGCAAGACCCGTCCGCTATGCTGTGTACCGCGGATCTGAAAACAGTGCCTGGAGTTCACGCAACATGGGAATATTGGGTACCGTACTGTTGGTTTTCATCGTGACGCACATGAGCAATTTCTGGTGGAAATACCACAATGATGGCGTACCTTATGTCGAATACCGTACGGATCTGGCCACCCAGGAAACCACGGTTACCGAATTGATTGGGGATGAATACACAGACTACATTAAGTACATTGACAACGATGTTGAGGTACTTAAGGCAAAAGATTTATACAAGCAGGTTCAATTTACATTTAAAAACTGGCTTCTGGTTGCATTTTATGTAATCGCCATGGCGGCCCTCTCATTTCACCTGATCCATGGTTTTAAAAGCGCTTTTCAAACCCTGGGATTTGACCACAAAAAGTACGCACCGGTCATCCGCTTCCTAGGGATCTGGCTTTTTGGGATCATCATCCCCCTGGCGTTTGCGGCCATGCCATTGTATTTTTATTTTTCCAGCTAAGCGATTCGTGACATGTTAGATTCAAAAGTACCAGCAGGGCCCTTGGCCGAAAAATGGTCGAAACATAAGTTCAATCTGAAACTGGTCAATCCGGCGAACAAACGGAAATATACCATCCTTGTTGTAGGCACCGGATTGGCCGGATCGTCTGCCGCTGCATCCCTGGCAGAGCTCGGCTATAACGTGAAGGCCTTCTGCTATCAGGACAGCCCGAGACGAGCACACTCCATTGCGGCACAAGGGGGAATCAACGCCGCAAAGAACTATCAGAACGATGGAGACAGCGTATATCGGCTGTTTTATGACACCATCAAGGGGGGCGACTACCGCGCACGTGAAGCCAACGTATACCGATTAGCGGAAGTATCCGTGAACATCATCGATCAATGTGTGGCTCAGGGTGTACCATTCGCCCGTGAATACGGGGGATTACTGGATAACCGCTCATTCGGCGGCGCCCAGGTATCACGTACCTTCTATGCCCGCGGACAAACGGGGCAGCAGCTTCTACTTGGTGCCTATTCGGCACTGAACCGCCAGATTAATAAAGGAAAGGTAGAAATGTACAACCGGCATGAAATGCTGGACCTGGTGACCATTGATGGCCATGCACGCGGTATTATTACCCGTAATATGGTAACCGGCGCCATCGAATCCCATGCAGGCCATGCCGTGTTATTATGCACGGGTGGGTATGGCAACGTTTTTTTCCTGTCAACAAACGCCATGGGTTGTAATGTTACCGCCGCATGGCGCGCACATAAACGGGGTGCGTTCTTCGCAAACCCTTGCTATACGCAGATTCACCCTACCTGTATTCCGGTAACGGGCGACCATCAGTCCAAATTGACGTTGATGTCCGAATCACTTCGCAATGACGGACGGGTATGGGTACCTAAAACCGTTGAATTGGCGCAAAAATTACGGAAAGGCGAAATTAAGATCTCGGATATCAAAGAAGAAGACCGCGATTATTACCTGGAACGTAAATATCCTTCTTTCGGAAACTTGGTTCCCCGGGACGTAGCTTCCCGCAATGCGAAGGAAGTGGTGGACGAGGGCCGGGGTGTGGGTGCATCAGGCATTGCCGTTTTCCTGGATTTTGAAGACGCGATCAAGCGTTTGGGTGAAGATACGGTACGGGCTAAATATGGCAACTTGTTTGACATGTACTACCAAATTACCGATGAAAACCCATACAAACAGCCTATGCGGATTTACCCCGCGGTACACTACACCATGGGCGGTCTCTGGGTAGATTACAACCTGATGACTTCGGTTCCGGGCTTATATGCGTTGGGCGAATGCAACTTTTCCGATCACGGCGCAAACCGGCTTGGTGCTTCGGCACTTATGCAAGGGCTTGCCGATGGCTACTTTGTCATTCCCTATACGGTAGGCGACTATTTAGCCGGACTTGGCTTCGATCCCGTCGACAAAAACCATCCGAATTTCGAAAAAACCCGTAAAGAAGTGGAAGAAAATGTACACAAATTGCTTTCGCTAAAGGGAAGCAAAACGGTGGACGACATCCATAAAAAGCTGGGGCACATTATGTGGGAATATTGCGGGATGGCGCGTAACGAAACGGGCTTGACGAAAGCTAAGGGACTTATTCAGGAACTGCGAAGGGAATTCTGGTCTGATGTAACGGTCATAGGCGAAAACGAAGAAATGAATCAGTCGCTGGAAAAAGCCGGCCGTGTAGCGGATTTTATCGAATTGGGAGAACTGATGGTTGACGATGCGCTGAACCGCCGTGAATCCTGTGGCGGGCATTTCCGTGAAGAGAGTCAAACCGAAGAAGGAGAGGCGAAACGTGACGACGAAAACTTCCGATATGTGTCCGCTTGGGAATACATGGGTGAAAATCAGCCAGAGGTACTTCACAAGGAATCGCTGGAATTTGAAAATGTTAAGCTGACACAGCGAAGCTATAAATGATTTTAGATTGTGGATTTTAGATTGTAGGTAAATTCAGGGGAAATCTGCCGTCGTAATCTAAATCCGTAAATAAAGAAGCAATGAGTGGAAACATGAACCTGACGCTCAAAGTGTGGCGTCAAAAAAATGACAAAACAAGGGGTAAATTCATAACCTACCAAGCCAACGGAATTTCGCCGGATATGTCTTTTTTGGAAATGCTGGACGTTGTCAACGAAGGCCTGGTACGGAAAGGGGAAGACCCCATCCACTTTGACCATGATTGCCGCGAGGGCATTTGTGGGATGTGTTCCTTACATATTAATGGACGTCCACACGGTCCGAAACAAGGGACGACTACCTGCCAACTGCACATGCGCAGCTTCCATGATGGGCAGACCATCGTTATTGAGCCTTGGCGAGCGGCCGCTTTTCCCGTAATCAAAGACCTGGCCGTTGATCGTTCGGCTTTTGACCGCATTCAACAAGCCGGCGGATATATCAATGTAAATACCGGTGGGGTACCGGATGCGAATAGCATCCCTATTCCGAAAATTGTAGCAGACGAGGCTTTTGAATCGGCGACATGCATCGCCTGCGGGGCCTGCGTAGCGGCCTGTAAAAATGCGTCGGCCATGTTGTTCGTCTCGGCAAAAATTTCACAATATGCGTTATTGCCTCAAGGACAAACCGAGCGCTACAGCCGCGCACAAGCCATGGTGGCGCAAATGGATGCAGAAGGTTTTGGCAGCTGCACCAACACCGGTGCCTGTGAAGCGGAATGTCCTGTTGGAATTAAACTCACAAATATTGCGCGGATGAACCGCGAATACCTCGGTGCCAAAATCCTGAAGGAAGAGGAAGCACATTGATCCAAATTGGCATTTAGCGGGGGATTTGCTATTTTTACGTGATTAACCCGTCTAAAAGTTGAGTACGGTCGTCAAAATAAGGTTGCTTTTGCTGGTGCTAACGTTGTGTTTCATCGGCACTGCCATTTCCATTAACCTTACATTCAATGATGAAGAAATCCTTCTCCTGGACGCAGGTACAGTCCAACACAATCTGCATAAGAAGGAACAAATCGTTTTCGACTTCCTAAACGATACCAGCCGCTTTAATGCGCTGAAGGCATTGGACACCGATGTCAAACTCACCGAAGATATCCTTGACTATTTCGTTGACCAAAATGATATATTTCCATTCACGTACGTAAACAACGAATTGACCTTCTGGGGAACGGATAAGTTCGTCCCCAAGACCGATGCAGGCATACCCAACGGAGTTGGCATTATACAAACGGACAATGGATGGTACGAATCCATCAAAAAGAGTACGGGTAACTTTACCGTATTGTTCCTCATTCCAATAAAATCAGAGTTCCAAAAAAACAACGATTATCTACAGAACGTATTCTCGAAAAACCTCATCGAGACCAATAACCTTGAAATTGCCGGATACGACGATCAATTGATTCACAATATCCGAAGTGTAACCGGCGAGTATCTGTTTTCGGTCAAACTACGCGATGGGCAGCACGACACCTTCTTCTCGAAACTGGAACTTGCCATGTGGTTGCTGGCGGGCTTTTGCGTTGTGACATTACTCAACATCATTTGCATATGGATCGCCAAACGGGGATGGGTGTGGTATTCGGTTCTACTGCTTGCGGGTGGTCTTGCAGGCATCCGCTACCTGGAGCTTCATTACGGATGGTTAGCTTCTCATTTCTACACCGGAATTTTCGATCCGAGAAATTTCGCTTCCAGCTTTCTATTTCCGCACCTGGGCGGTCTATTACTTAATGTCATTGCCTTCACTTGGTTTACCGGATACCTTTTTACTTTCCGTGACCAGCTAAAAATCCCCGCTTTCGGATACACCAAAACGGGTAGCTTTATTCTTCTTCTGCTATTTGGATTACTCATCTACGTAGTGAGCCTGGGTATAACCGACGTCTTTGCCGGGTTGGTTACCAATTCAGACATCAACTTTGACGTCACCAATATATTGAATCTTACTGTATACAGTTGGATTGGCATTGTGGCCCTGTGCCTTAGCATTATGTCATTGCTTCTGTTGATTGATTTGCTTGTGGCTCTTGCGCACACGCTTGTTCCCGATGCCAAACGGCTCCTTTTTATTGGTGTTTCCTTTATTGTATGCGCTGGCATAATACGCAGTGTCTTCTTTGCCGAGTTTTCCCTCGACCACTTTCCGCTTACATTTATATTGCTTTTTGTGCTGATCGGATTACGAGGCTGGTACTTGAAAAAATGGAAAGGTCAATTTGATTTAGCCATCTTTATATCGACCCTGTTAACGCTTGCTGCGATTACGGCCATTAAACACGACCAATTCCAGCGAAAAAAAAGGGCAGAAGCACAAAAACAAGCCATTTTCAAAATGGAGGCGGTAGATGATGCCAATGCGCTCGCCTTGTTTCACGATCTGGAAAAAGAGATTGTAAAAGATCCCGTCCTGATCGAATATTTTGAGCAGCCGAAGGACGAGAATCGGGATTTGCTGAATGAACACCTGAAAAGAACCTACCTGAGTGGCTATCTTTCAAAATACGAATTTGCGGCCAATGAATATGACACCAATTGGATTCCCATCGGCGAAAGTTCAGTTAGCAAGCTGGAAGCTTACCGCAAAAAGGTAATATCGGGAGCCATTAAGGTGTCTGAAAATTTCTATCGGGGAAACAGCCGGTTCGGCAATTTTGAATACTTCGCGCAGTTGCCGGTTGAGAAAAACGGGAACCTTTTGGGTATTCTCCTTATTGAATTGCAAAACCGGTCGTTCAACCAGCTTGCCGCCTATCCCGACATTCTTATCGATAATCGAATCGATCAGCGCCAAACGGAGTTAGCTACCCAATATGCGTTCGCATTCTATCGGGACGGCACCTTGGTGAGCCAATATGGGGATTACGTCTACCCGCTTTCATCTGAAGCCTATCCGCCCGACTTACGGAAACACATACCTCTTGGTAGCGAAGATGGGTTCGATCACATGATGTATCGACCTAACAACCGGACACTGATTGTCATCAGCCAACCACAGCAAAGCAGCTGGAAGCAGTTGGCGGCACTCTCCTTTATTTTTCTGGTCTTCCTGTTCTTCGCTATACTCGCCTTCATTTCGCGGTGGTTGGTGCTGACGTTAAACAGCAATGACTTTAGTTTGCGAAACCTGCGATGGAGCTTCTTGATTCTTACTAACCGGGTGTTGTACAGTACGCGCATCCAAACCTTTATGGTCGTAGCGGTAGTATTTACGCTGATCGTAACCGGAATCATCACGTTTTTCAGTATAAGCAGCCAGTTTCGAAAACAACAGGAAAATGGCGTATTGAAATACGTGGTAGACATCGCCAGCCGATTGGAATCTAAAATACTGAAGGAAGCAAATATCAACCGGGGGATATCCTCCGATGAGCAATTTAACACCATCGCAGAGTCCGTGGCCTCGGATCTCAACCTGTATGGGATTGACGGACAACTGACGTATTCGACCCAGCCGCGCATCTACGACCTTCGCCTGACCTCCCGGTACGTGAACCCAAAGGCCTGGCTCCACTTAGCCCGACAGCAACGGTCGGAGTTCATTCAGCACGAACAGATCGGCAGCCTGAACTTTATTGCCGCGTACGCCCCTATTCGAAATGACGCGTACGAGCCCGTGGCTTTCCTAAGCTTGCCACACTATAGTTACCAGAAAGAGTTTGAACAAAATGTTGGACTGCTTCTCAATACGTTGGTCAATATTTATGCGCTGGTAATTCTCGTATTGGGATTATTTGCCGTATTCGTGGCCAATAAAATTACCGCTCCCCTCGCACTGGTGCAACGCAGCCTGGCAAAAACCAGTATCGGCAAGCAAAATGAACCGATCTTTTGGAAGCGCCATGATGAAATCGGAAGCTTGATCAAGGAGTACAACCTCATGATTGCTGCATTGGAACAAAGCGCCAACACGATCATGCGATCGGAACGGGAATCAGCATGGCGGGAAATGGCAAAGCAAGTAGCCCATGAAATTAAAAACCCACTTACCCCGTTGAAACTCGGCATCCAACAGCTTGAACGTTCCTGGAAAGAGAAGGATCCACGGTTCGATGAGCGATTTGCGAGATTCAGTGAATCGTTCATTGAACAGATTGATAGCCTTTCTCTGATTGCGTCGGAGTTCTCGGAGTTTGCCAGAATGCCGGATACTCAACTCAAGGAAGTTGACGTCCTTGACATCATGAATAAAGCCGTGGAGGTTTTCAACAACAACATTGGCGTCAAAATACGTATCCATAACCGGTGTGGAGATTCTGAAATTCGAATTCAGGGGGACCGTGATCAGCTACTAAGGACGTTCAATAACTTAATCAAAAATTCCATCGAGGCGACAATTACCAAACGGAAATGCGTGATCGATATCCACGTCAATTACGATCTCGACCACTATGTGTCGATCGCCATCCAAGACAATGGCCATGGCATTAGTGTGGAGGCCCGGGAAAAGCTTTTCCAACCCAATTTCACCACGAAGAGTTCAGGAACCGGCCTCGGATTGGCGTTTGTCAAGCAAGCGGTTGAAGGAATGGGGGGAAGCATCCGCTATGAAACCCATGTTGGAAAGGGCACCACGTTCTTTATTCGAATCCCTTCCGTTCGCGTCAAGCAGCTGTTGGTCTGATTAAGGCAACTAGGGCATTTATCCTACGTGTTTATTCTATTTCAACACGATACTCCCCTGCCCCATCATGGCATTATCTGCGTACAGCAGGATGGTATAGGTACCCTTTTGGAAGGCCCGGGTATCCTTCCAGTCGATGGTGTAGGACGCCCCATCGTTTACAAATTCAATCGCTGTTTTGTAGGTGTACTGAATCGGGTTTCCATTCACCTCAAACAATCCATAATCTGCAGTGCGCAAATTCCCATTTGGGTCAATGACACGGAGATACACGTCGTGAACCCCCTTTTCTGCTAACGGATTATCAGCTATGGTAAAGGTAATTTTTAACCTATCGGCTCTTCTTGCGCGTGTTTCTATACTCTCTTTATCGTCATTACGTTCCCGCACGCCGTTCACGACGATATCAGAGAGTTTCAATGCCGATGCGAGCTTCACTTTATCCGTTAAGTCGGTATTTAGTTCCTCCAGGGCCACAACCCGGTCGGAGGAAGACGAAACTTCCCGTTTTAACTCATCTCTTTCTGACCTAAGGCGGTCGTTTTGATTTCGTAGCTGTTCAACTTCTCCTTCATATTGGGATACTTGCAGCTTCAGCTGATTAATCTCTCGCCGTGCCTCCGCCAATTCCTCCCGGGTAAGGTTATTTTGCTCCAGCTGATGCCGGAGAGATGCGATAACGGTCCGTACACTATCCTGAGCCTCCTTTAGCGTGGCATTAAGTTCCACGTTTACCTTGGTCAATCGATTCATCTCGGCTTCGATACGATCGATTTCAGCCCGCATATTGACTTTCTCGCCCGTCAGCTCATAAACCTGATCGCCGGTATTCTTATACTTCACATAAAAATACACATTGGTAGCAAGCAACGCGACGATCGCTGCCATAAAGAAATAAATCTTGGTTGAATCCTTTCTTATCTCCTCAGGTTTGGACTCGAAACCTGTTTCCTGCATGGTATGTGTTTCTTGCATGGTTTACGTACGCGACCCCTTTCCTTACAACATCCATCGTCATGCAAAAATTGTTCCAACATCCTTCCGACCCCACTTACATCAGAGAATCAACCTATTATTCGAAATAATTCAGTGTTTCGAAGCCACCTGCTTTCAGGTATTCATCTTTGCGCATCAGCTGCAGGTCAGATTGAATCATATCTTGTACCAACGCACTTAGTGTATATTTTGGTCGCCAACCCAATTTTTGCTGAGCCTTGGTAGCATCGCCGATCAGTAAATCCACTTCGGTCGGGCGGTAATAAGCGGGATCTACTTTGACCACCGTCTGTCCCAATTTAATAGCCGAGGGTTTGATAGCCAATTCAATCAGTCGCTGCTCGTCCACATCAATGATCACCCCTTTTTCAAGGTCCCCTTTCCCGCTGAATTCCACATCGATACCCAGCTCAGCAAATCCCATCTTTACAAAATCGCGCACCGTCGTGGTCACACCCGTTGCCACGACATAATCTTCCGCTGTGTCCTGCTGTAACATGAGCCACATGGCTTCTACGTAATCCTTCGCGTGTCCCCAGTCGCGCTGCGCCGAGAGATTGCCCAAATACAATTTATCCTGCAGCCCGAGTGCAATTCGCGCAACGGCCCGTGTGATTTTCCGGGTAACAAACGTTTCCCCCCGGATTGGGCTTTCATGATTAAACAATATGCCATTGCAAGCAAAGAGGTTGTATGCTTCCCGGTAATTAACGGTAATCCAATACGCATACAGTTTGGCCACGGCATACGGACTTCGTGGGTAAAAGGGGGTTCTTTCGTGTTGAGGCACCTCCTGAACAAGGCCGTAAAGCTCAGATGTTGCGGCTTGGTAAAAGCGGCATCTGTCGGCCAATCCCAGTAAGCGGATGGCCTCCAGTATCCGGAGTGCACCCAATCCATCGGCATTTGCCGTATATTCAGGTGTGTCAAAGCTTACTTTTACGTGGCTCTGTGCGGCAAGGTTGTAAATCTCATCCGGTTGGATTTCCTGGATAATCCGGATCAGATTAGTTGCATCGGTAAGGTCTCCATAATGCAACGTGAAATGGCGATTGGGCTCGTGCGGGTCTTGATACAGGTGGTCGATACGATCTGTATTAAACAGCGAGCTCCGCCGTTTCAAGCCGTGTACCCGATATCCTTTTTTTAGTAGGAACTCGGCCAGGTATGCACCGTCCTGCCCGGTTATGCCTGTAATCAACGCGGTCTTTGACATGTTCTATGACTATTTTTCCCTCAAATGATTATTGATCTCGTATTTGTTTTTAGCGGTATCATGAGATCGCTTCGCTAAGTATGTTCTTCAATTGTGTCAGGGAACCCACATTTTCATGGGCAGGTTCATCCGAATAAACGGTTTCGCGCCTTTTTGAGTGGCCGATCAAGCAAGTTTCTTCAACACCGACTTCAACAAATACTGCCCGTAGCCACTTTTTAATAACGGCTGCGCAATGGTTTCCAGTTGCTGGCTGTCAATAAATCCCATGCGGTAGGCAACCTCTTCAATACACCCAATTTTCAACCCTTGGCGTTCTTCGATAACCTGCACAAATTGCCCGGCCTGCATCAAGGAAGTAAAGGTGCCCGTGTCCAGCCAAGCCGTGCCGCGACTAAAAACACCCACTTTGAGCTGCCCCCGTTCCAGATACACCCTATTCACATCCGTGATCTCGTATTCACCGCGAGCCGAAGGTTGTATACCCTTGGCAATTTCAACAACCGAATTGTCGTAAAAGTACAATCCTGGCACTGCATAATTGGATTTGGGAGCCGTCGGCTTTTCCTCGATGGAAACTACCTTACGTTGCGCATCGAATTCGACCACACCGTAACGCTCGGGGTCAGACACCGGATAGGCAAACACGACACCGCCTCCATCGGATAGGTTTGCACTTTGCTGTAATAAGCGCGACAACCCCTCGCCATGGAATATATTATCACCCAGTATCAAAGCCACCGGGTCGTGGCCGACGAACCCCTCTCCGATTACAAATGCCTGAGCCAATCCATTAGGGACTTCCTGCACTGCATAGGAAAACGAACACCCCAGTTGCGAACCATCTCCCAGCAGTTTCTGGAAAGCCGGCAGGTCGTGGGGAGTTGATATGATCAACACTTCGCGAATTCCTGACAACATCAGTGTCGATAGTGGGTAATAAATCATGGGCTTGTCATACACGGGCATCAATTGTTTGCTTACCGCCAGTGTTAACGGGTGTAAACGTGTACCTGAGCCTCCGGCCAAAATAATACCTTTCATTAGAAAATAATTATTGATCTATTGTCTGTTTCAGCGTGCTTCCTTCCGCGACCGGCGTGCATTCAGCTTTCGAAAGTTTCATGACGTTTCATCAAGCGTTGACCAAGCACGTTCGCCGCAATTGCACGTTGGTTGTAACGTGCCAAAAGTATTAATAATATCGGCATGTTGGGGTTTAGTTGATCAAAAACTTCGTGGATGCCTGTGACAAGTTATCGTCCGCGACATCCACAAAGTTTACAGCTTCTTATTATTTAGCGGCTTTCACCGTAAAAGGAACCGAATAAGGCCCCCAGAGCAGGGTGACTGTACCGGCTTTATCTGCCCGGATAGTAAACTGCTCGACAGACTGCGCATTTTCACTGGCTGTCGCAACCACTCGAAGTGCATCTTGGGCCTCGTCGTACTGAGTCCCCCATTGATCCCACACTTTGTTAAAAATGATGGTTGTGTTCTGCTCGTTGGGAATAGAATACAAACTGTATTTCCCCGCCGGAAGCGGTTTCCCTTGAATCAACACATCCTTGTCTATTTCAAACGTGGTGGCTTCGTTTGCTCCGGTCCGCCACACTTTGCCGAACGGCGCGATATCTACGCCGATTTTGCGACCCTTCAACGAAGGCTTACTGTAGTTGATGTCTATGGTGACACCGTCTGTTGTCGTCACGGTTGCGCGATCCGGAGGACTTGCCCGCTTACTTTTGTCCTTCTGCCCGAACGACAGCGCCGAGAGGGCTAATACAAACACGAAAGATAATGCAATTGCTTTCATCGTTTTAATTATTAAGTTTACAATCTATCATTGAAGTCGCTCAAAGTTGAAGACCAGGTAGCCTTTAGCGCCGTCCAAGTCCAACGGCATCCGTAGCACAAGTTGTTCGGCATCTGCATAGGACAGGTCCAGCCGATAGCCGGCAGTTACGTTACTCGGTTTATCCCCCGGATATATTTTTTTAAATTGAAATTGCGGCTGCCCATTACCCTTCCCCGGATTGTAAATAGACCACACGATATTGCGCACAGCGCCCGGAGCACAAAGGGTTCCCTCCGCATCAAATGTAATCGTACCCTTTCCATTATTCGGCAAGTTCCAGACGCTGCCAACAAAACATTCCGCAGGGGCTTCCTCGAAAACCGATTTCACTGAATATGCTGAGGGGAAGTTTTCCTTGTCGACGGACTGCAATACCCATTGCCCTTTTACCCCATTTTTCCATGACGCTGCTGAGGGACCTCCCTCAACGGCCCCTTGCTGTGAAGAACAAGAAGTCGAAAACAGAACCGAAGACAAGAGCGCTGTGAGTAGAAATAATGACCTATTCATAGTTACGAAAAAAATCTGTATGATTGGAATTGTATTTTTGTACTGTAAAGATAACGGTTTCCTTTGTAAAATTGCTATTCAATATGACAATCTCTCCCAAAAACCATACCATCAGTAAATTTGTTGCGAAACTGCTCGTCAGACTTTTCATGCTATTGCTGTTATTTGCGTTTGCTCCTGCGATCCTTGAAAATAAGACCACCCGGCCGTTAAGCTCCACCTTTGTGTATATTCAGAATAAGTGGGCGTTTGTATTCCCTGGCATCCTGTTCCTGAGCTTTCTGACGCTACTTATTCTTACCCTTCGCCATAAATATCAAAAAACCGACTTGAATTGGATGCTATCGTTGAATACCGGCCTGTTGATTGCCTATGTGGTTATGCTGTACGCCAAACTTTTTCCCCTTATCTTCGGTTGAGGTAATTGGAATACTCTTCGCGTTTTTCATACCTTTGGGACGTCACCCGATATGATGAAAAAAAAGAGGCTGTGGAATATCCTGAAAACCGTAGGTAAACTTTGCTTTACAGCTGCCGCGTTATATTGGGTATTTCGCAAAGTAAACGCGGACGATCTGAAAGAAGCGCTGATCGATTCCAATCCCCTATTTCTTGCATTGGCGTTTCTGGCATACGCCTGTTCGATCTTGATCGCATCCTCGCGCTTAAATGGCTTTTTCAAAGGCATGGGACTAGTCCTTTCAGAACGGTATAACTTGAAGTTATACCTTTTGGGATCCTGTTATAATCTTTTTTTGCCAGGCGGGGTTGGTGGCGATGGCTATAAAATCTATTTTTTACGGCGCAAGTTCAAAGTGAAGGGGCGTCAACTGTTATCGGCTGTTTTCTTCGACCGGCTCAGCGGCCTGTGGGCACTCTGCCTTATTACCGCGGCATTGGTGATCTTTATCCCGCGACTGCAGATACCGAATGAAGTTCCAATCGTCGCTGTTGCATTGGGCACAGTGGCCTATTATGCAGTGTTGAAACGATATTTCCCCACCTATAGCAAACATTTTTTCCTAACCCACCTGAAAGCCCTGGGCGTGCAATCCATGCAGGTCGTAGCTGCCATCCTGATTCTTTATGCGCTTCGCTTTGATGGCAAGTTTTCACCTTACCTACTCATGTTTTTACTTTCATCCCTGGTGGCTGTAATCCCTTTTTCGGCGGGCGGACTGGGTTTACGCGAAGTGGGGAACATGTACGGCGCCCAGCTTTTTGAACTGGACCCACACTTGGCGGTGTTAATCAGCTTACTTTTCTACTTCATATCTGCGGCGCTCGCGATCACCGGCTCTTATTTCATCTTCCATCCCCAAGGGCTAGGGGAAGACCGGCTGCCCACCACTGCAGAAGCCACGCTGAATGAGGAAGACGACGAAAATGAATAAAAAAGATGCCATGGCAAATATTGTGATTACAGGAGCAAGTACCGGTATTGGTTTTGAAGCGGCTTTGGCCCTAGCGAAGCAAGGGAACAACGTGCTAGCGATTGCCCGATCTCAGGATGGGCTTGCTAAACTCCGATCTGCCGTAGCCAACACAAAGCACGCGGATGGAATCCGTATTCTTCCCTTTGACATCCTACAAGGAGACTACAATCAGGCACTTATTCCTGTAGTCAACGAAAAACACCGCCCGATACATGCCCTTATCAATAATGCGGGGGCATTAATCAACAAACCGTTCACGGAAACGTCGGCAGCTGATTTTCTGGCCATGATGCAGAGTAACCTGGTGGGTCACGTGCAAATTATTCAACAACTTTTACCGTACATGGCAACCGGCGGCCATATTGTCAACATTGGAAGCATGGGTGGTTTCCAAGGCAGCGTCAAGTTTCCGGGGTTAGCCGCCTATTCAGCCAGCAAGGCTGCGTTGCATGCACTTACCGAATGCTTAGCATTGGAATTTACAGATAGGAATATCAAAATAAATTGCTTAGCTTTGGGTTCGGCGCAAACCGAAATGCTGGAAAAAGCATTCCCTGGCTACACATCGCCGGTAACCGCTTCGGAAATGGGTGAGTACATTGCCCATTTTGCCCTGACGGGTCAGCGGTTCTTCAATGGAAAAATATTGCCCGTTGCGGTTACGACGCCATAGCGGATCAGTCAAACACATACAGAACCATGAACACGTCACACTTTCGAACAATAGTCCGGTCTCTGCTCATCTTGACCATCGCCATTTCGTGCCGGAATGAAACAGAAAAAAATAAAGAGCCGGAAATCCAGGGTGATGCGGCCGAGCATATTGCTGAAGATTCAGGAGCTCCCCTTCCTACCTTACCCTATCTCGCGGTTTTTGATGAGCAAACCGAACAGTTAAAAGCGGAGAAAAACGCAGATTTCGATTCCTCGGCATTAAACGTCGATGCCCTCACCCAAGCACTGGTCGCCAACTATCCTGAAATCAAACCGGAAATCAATCGGATTTCAAATGATACACTCTATCTCCATATTGCCGACGCCCGGTATTTAACCCAACAGATGGGATCATCGGGAGCCCAGATGTACATCATGGAAGCCACGTATGCCTATACCGAGTTGCCCAGCATCCGGGTCGTGGATTTCACCTTTGAAGAGGGAGACCACGCCCTACCCGGTAGTTATACGCGAGACAGCTTTAACCAACGGCTCCAATGATCGCTGCTTCGTACCCGAAATGACGTTTGCTAAACTGTTTATTAATCATATCTTTGCAGTTTTTCAACGCACACGTTTAGTGGACAACGATACATGAGGAAACTTTTCGGTTATATTCTTTCGCCAATTTTTTACTTACTTTTCGGAATCATTATCACGGTATTTCACCCCATACAATGGCTGTGTCTAAAACTTGGGGGATACAAAGGTCACAAAAGATGTGTGGATGTGCTCAATTGGTTTTTACTCTGCACCTATTATTCGCTGGGAAATACGGTCAGATTTATCAATAAACAGGATTTGCCAACCGACCGGCCCATTTTGTTTGTGGCAAACCACCAAAGTATGTATGACATTCCTCCCTTAATCTTTTTTTTGCGCAAGCACCACGGCAAGTTTATCTCCAAAATTGAACTCGCCAAAGGCATCCCGAGCATTTCGTTTAATTTACGCCACGGCGGTGCAGCCAATATCGACCGCAAAGACCCCAAGCAATCGATCGCCGAGATTCTCAGGCTCGCAAATCATATGAAATCCAAAAACTGGTCGGCCTTCATTTTTCCGGAGGGCACGCGTGCAAGGAATGGCAAAATAAAACCATTTAATGTGGGGGGAATAGCGACCATCTTAAAAAAAGTATCGAACGTACTGATTGTACCCATTGCGATCAACAATTCGTGGCAGATGGTTCGCTATGGCTTTTTTCCGCTGAATACCTTTACCAGAATGACGTGGGAAGTCCTCCCCCCGATTGAACCATCTGGACTCACCCCTGACGAAGTTGTGGCTCAAGCGGAAGCCCGGATCCGGGAAAAAATCAATTAATTGACCCGTCGGCCTTTCCATTGATATTTCCCCATATTGCCTGCGATGCCGATGTATACCATATAAATGGTGTGTACCACGGTCAGTACGGGAAGATAAACCAATAGATCTTTCCGTTTGGCAAACCCGCAAAGCGGATACAGAAAAATAAATTCAATAAGGAACTTCAATGAAATTGCCGCAGCGAATATGGGCTGAAGTTCCGGATAACCGGTGAATGCAGCCACTCCGCTCACAACGAGTAGAACGTTAAAAAACCAGATGGAAACGCCTAGTGCGACGATCCCCCGGTTTTTATAATGCGTGCTTTTAGACGCCCAGCGTCTCCGCTGGTTGATGAAACCGCGCAGGTCTCTTTTGGCATCCGTATAGACAATGGCATCGGTCGACTTGCAAAATCCGATTTTATCCGGGTATTTAGCGGCCACTTTATGAAGAAACAACTCATCGTCGCCGGAGGCGAGGTGATCGATACCATTGAACCCTCCCATCTCGTAGAATACGTCCCGGCGATACGCTAAGTTGGCCCCATTGCACGTGGATGGATACCGATTTCCGATGCCAGCAGCCCCCAAACCGATCAGATAGAGGAACTCCAGTGTCTGCAACTCTTCGAAAAAACTACGCTGCTGCGAATACACCACGGGTGCGGACAACAGAAAATAATCGTATCGTTCCATGCATGTGACCACCGTGGCCAACCATTCGTTCTCCATCCGGCAGTCGGCATCCGTGGTAACAATCAGCTGACCGGTAGCCTCGGCAATTGCCAAGGTGATCGCTTTCTTTTTATAGGAATTCAGGGGTTCCGATTCATTGAGGGTTAAAAGTTTAACACCCCGCGCAACGAACGACCGGACAATTGCCGGCGTGCGATCCGTGGAATGATCATCAACCACAATGATTTCGAGAAGTTCCTGTGGATAGTTCTGAGCCAAAATATCCGAAAGCGTACGGCCTATATTGGCTTCTTCATTACGTGCGGCGATCAGCACACTGACCTTGGTCCGGGGCGTTTGTCCTCCTTTTGAAAAGTAACGCAAGGCCTTCCAGCCGCCACGCATATACCCTACAAGCAATAGATAAACACCGGTGAAAATCACCACGGTTATGCTAATCAACTGAATCGCCAAAGAAATTAATTTTTAAGACAAACACCGAACCCAAAATGGCCGGCAATATAAGGTTTATAAACCAAATACAGGATGCAATTGCCATTACAGCGATGTCCTGATCGGTAATGTGCCCGTATAAATAACTCGCCGTAACACTTCGGACGCCAAAGTCAAAAAGATCAAGTGTGGGTAAAGCCGCCTGAACAAAAAATAGGATGAATATCAATAGCAGCATCGGCATAAAGTCGATATCAGGAATCAGGACCAACATCAATATGCAATACTGGGAAGTAAAAATAACAAACCTTGCCAGCGAATTCAGAAAAATCAACAACAGCTCACGGCGGCTATAGCGAGTGAGTATCTCGAAAAAACGATGAAACTTTCGCATAAATCCAATCCGCCGCATCCAACTATCAATCCACTTCACATTGAAATAGAGCGCTAAGAAAAAACCTGCATAGACCACCGATAATAGCCACACCGCACCACCTCCGAGGGTACCGACATCAAAGAACCGATTAACAAACCAAGCAATGCTAAGTGATCCCGCTACACTTGTTAACACCAACTGCGCCAATGCCCCCACTCCCATGGCCACTACACCAAAAATACGTTTGCGTGGCTGCAGAAACAGTACCCGTCCCCCAAACTCGCCGATGCGGTTGGGCGTAAACACGGCCCACGTCAATCCGCAAAACACGGATTGAATCGCCTTCCACAGGCTGATCCGTTCGATATAACGGCATAGGTATCGCCATTTTATCGCTTCCAGAAACCAATTGGCAAACATCAGAACAATAACCACCGACAGGGTAATCGCCACCGTATCCGTACCCAATCCTTGCATCAAGCGCTCAAATTCCAGCAAATTCTGATGGTTGTTGAGCTTACGGTATAGTACCCACGCTACCAACAGTAGAATAGCCACTTTGAGTACGATACCCAGTATTTTCTTTGTCTTATTGCTCAAACCCGATGATTTAGCCGTGCAATGTTACAAATTTTTACAAGGCAAACCTAACAAGATCATTTATGGAATCGACCCCTAAGATTCATCTTAATAGAAACTCCGGGATCGGATTTTCCCATGGGTAAGCATAACGGCCGTTTTGTTCAACTTTTGTTCATTATCTAATTCTTATCGTTATGTTTTATCCAAAATCAGATATTTTCAGCCAAGATTGGCTGGATGTCATTTTCGAAGGACGCAATAAACAATACGGCGCCTATGTGCTGCGCAAAAACGCATCCAAGCAGGCTACCCTGGCTCTATTTGTCGCCTCGAGCGTATTCGTCATTTCACTGCTTGCACCCGTCGTTAAAAACCGATGGTTTCCGAAGCCTCTTCCGGAATCAGTTAACCCATTCGAAAAAGAACGCATCGTTGAATTGATGCCGCCTCCACCAATCGATAAATCCGCCCCGAAACCGCTTGCTCCGGCTCCCCCCGTTCCACGGGTCAGTCAGGTACGGATGCCGCCGCCCAAGGTGGTCAGTGCAGATCAAGTAACCGAAGAGCCGCCTTCAGCAGCCGCGCTAAAACTAGTTAACCCGGGCCCCGAAACAATCGAGGGCAATCCGGATGCGGTTATCCATATCGATGTTCCGGCCGGGCTGGGTCAGATCGATGCGGGCATTACCGAAAGTGCCGATGCCGACAAACCGTTCCGACAGGTCGAGATAGCGCCTTCATTCCCCGGAGGTATGGAAGCTTTTTTGATGTATGTACAGAAAAACTACCGATACCCGCCTCAAGCGATAGAACAGGGCGTAAAAGGGAAGGTGATCTTAACTTTCATCGTTGAACGCGACGGCTCGCTTACCGATATCAAAATTGTGCGCGACCTGAAATTCGGCACCGGCGACGAAGCTGTGCGGTTACTTAGGGCTTCACCGAAGTGGAGCCCCGGCATTCAAAATGGGCGTACGGTACGCGTTGCCTATACACTCCCGATCGGACTGAACATCCGTCAATAAAAGAAAACAGCACAAACGATCCGTGGAATTACAACTTTGCGATTCCACGGATCTGCAATGTCCCCGGAAAACCCTAATTTCGCAGCATGGGAAAGTCCACGGATCCGGAACGGATTATTTTAGGAATTGATCCCGGCACCGCTATATTAGGTTATGGCATTGTCAGGGAAGTAGGCAAACAACTGTCCTTGATTAGTCTGGGTATCGTCAAACTGGATCATCTGTCCGACCACGGCCTTAAACTACAGCACATTTTCCAAAAAACAACGGCACTTATCGAACAATATCAACCCGATTGCATGGCCCTGGAAGCACCTTTTTATGGTAAAAACATCCAGGTAATGCTCAAGTTAGGCCGGGCTCAAGGTGTCGCCATGGCTGCAGCGCTCAACCGGGATATTCCTATTTTCGAATACGCCCCACGGAAAATCAAGCAATCCGTAACCGGCAACGGCAATGCAGGCAAAGAGCAGGTGGCAGCCATGCTAAAAACGCTTCTTAAATTTCACGAGACCCCGCAATTTCTGGATGCTACCGACGGACTGGCCGTAGCGGTGTGCCATGCGTTCCAAAACCATGCCCAAGGAGGATCGAAGCGAAATTACTCCGGCTGGAAAGATTTTATCAGGGACCACGCAGATCGCTTAGGCTAATCCTTATAATTTTACCTGCCTGATTACATTCTTGACATTCAGTTCGATAATATCCGTCATGGTACGGCATTTCAGGTATTGATCGTTACGGTAATAGGCTGTATATCCTTCCCTAAGCTGTTTTACGTTGGCCGGGGTTGACAGTTCTTCGGTATTCGATACGTCGCGCAACGCAGCGATCCGGTGGCGCTCACTCCGTATGCGGTGGACAATGGATGAACGCTCCTCCTGCTGATATTGCGATACCGTCCGATCAGTCAGGTGTTCCATACATAACCGCACATAAGGCAGGTTATCCTTAAAAAACTGCGGCATGTATATCTTGGGGTTTCCCTCATAGAATTGCTGATCAAAGTCGATGGCCCGTATCCGAAATTGAAAGTCGTCAAAATCCGGTGTAATCTGCATCACAAAGTTGTAAGACCGCATATCACCCAGCAGCGTAATGATGCACCGCTCATTGAATTTGACGAACTCTTTAGCAATGCGCTTGGGGTTATAATCGGGGTTATACATCAACGACTGAGCAAATACATCACCCGGAATGCCTACAATGTGTTCTTCGACAAGTGTCTGATCGTCCACTAAGTAATTTACCGGATTCGGTGAAATAATTTGCTCCAATTCCAATCCGTATATGCGCGAAGCATCGGCCTGCTTTACATAAAAATAGTCGTATACATCGTTCAGCCGGTTGACAATGCGTACACGAAAGGGATGTGTATTACCGAATCGGCAATATTCTATCCGATCGATGTATTTGTGCTCCACCACCCGGATATTTCCCGATGCTTTGAGTTCTGCGTAAATAATCTTCAGTCCGTTGTATAAGCTTTCTTGTACGTGAGGTGGATACAGCGGCGTCTCCCACAATGTATCTTTCCCGTTTTTGTCAATTACCGGCACCGTTTCGTAAAAATCCATCAGGTTTCGATATCCGATAGGCATCCGCGCATCACGCTGGTATGCGCGAAGATACTTTTGCAATGCTGGCGTTACCGGATAGATGGGCTTTTTTCGGGAAATCTTTACGTCATCCGTTTCCATTCTGTACACTATTTCTTTCTTAGGTAAAGATACGTATTTCGTTGCGCTCTCGAAAAATTGAAATATTTTCATAAATGAACCGTTTTTAGTCCATATTTTTGAGAAACTCTCAATAAAGCGGATGATTTGCGAGGGTTGTTCAATAATTGGCTACGCCATAAAAGGAAGAAGCTCCTTTGGGAGAGGAGCTTCTACGCTAACCAATTATAAACCTATATTAAATTGAGGGAGGGCAACTTATTTTGATCAGTTTTTCATATTTTTTGCTGATCGATTGATACAAAAGTAATAATAATATTGAAACATTGAAGTTTTTTTATGAAAAAAATTGAATTTTTACGTTTTTTACAATTATTTTTGAGGTAAATTGAAATAAATATCATTTTTTATGGAAAAAAAGTTCGATAATTTAGATCTTGACAACTTGGATATACAAATTTTATCCATTTTAATGAACGATGCATCGGTACCTTACACAGAAATAGCAAAAAAGTTAATCGTTTCCGGAGGAACAATCCATGTAAGAATGAAAAAAATGGAAGAACTCGGAATAATTAAGGGGTCAAACCTAACAATTAACCCCCAAAAAGTCGGATTTGACATTACCGCCTTCCTCGGAATCTATTTAGAGAAAGGATCTCAATATAATAATGCGGTCGAGCAGCTAAAACAAGTGAAGGAAGTGGTCGAATTACATTATTGTACGGGCACGTACAGCATGTTTGCTAAAATCGTCTGCCGGGACACCACTCATTTGCGCAAAGTCCTGAACGAGGATATTCAAGCCGTAAAAGGTATACAGCGAACGGAAACCATTATTTCACTGGAAGAAAGCATCAAGCGTCAGATTAGTTTGACCTGACTTTAGCGCTGAATGGTTCCATTCAGTCCTACTTTTACCGAAAAGGGGCCACAGTACGCATCCAACAACACCGCTACGTACTTCCGGGTTGCGATGCGCTTTTCATCGTATTCATCTTCAAAATGAAAGCGCCTCTTCCAGTTCTTTTGTACATGGCCTTCCAGTTCGTTGCCCCGCTGGCCGACAAACTTAATATAACTGAATACGTCGGACAACGTTAGCGTATCGACATCCGCATGGTCTACAAACCATATCTGGCTTCTTGAAAAAAGCTGATTCAGTATCGGCTTGATCTCTGCTGCCGTCACGGCCTTATCACTGTCAAAATACACGCGCCCCACCTCGTCGGTCCTGCCAACCAGTATGCCCGTGGCTCCGACCCGCTGAATGGCCGAAAACGAGGGATCTTCTATCGCAACATCGCTAAACGGCATCAGACGGGCGCCATATTTCAGCAGCTCGCCCTGCACGTCCCGCACATCCAACTTATCAGACGTTGTTTTAAAAAACGCGGCATAGGCCGCCGCAGCCCCCACTGCTTGCCCTACATGCATCAACAACGGGATATCCTCCTCATTGTTCGCGAGCAAATGCTGGACGACCGGCGTCCGTTGCGTCAAAAACAGGTTACTATCATCAGCGGGTATCAGTCCGGGCAACGGCAGCGTAAATGCACGGCCATTCCGGTCGCCCACCGCCACCCCGGTACGGAACAATTCACCAGAAAACACCGATTGGAAATAGGCATCAGATACCTTTTCTCGCGTCGAGATGCTATCAATAGCTCCTCCCGCCATTTGATATAAATACGCATCTTTCGAGGCATCTACAACGGCCTTTACTTTTAAACGGCTCTTGTCGGCCAGTTCGATCTGCCAATCTTTCCCAGATTTCTTAATCGAACGGACCTGCCCTTGTTCAATCACCGTCAGGTTCGGTGTAGCTTTCACGATGCTGTCTATCACATTCTGCACGATCCTTGGATTTATCCGCCGCTTGGCGGCGGCCGAGAGCGAATCGCTGGGCTTATCCTGACGCAATGTTCTGGCTAAAAGACCGGCCCAAATTCCCGCGTCCAGTCCCGCATTGGAAGAAATGGAAATCATCTCCGATGTCAGTTCGGGGACCCTTTTATCTCCGTTAATCACCCAGACGGTGTTTAAATTCGACCATGAGGATTGTAATGCCGCTGCATAGGCATCCACTCCGTACCCGTACACCAAAACTTGCGGGCGTTTGCTCTGAGCAAGGCATATTACCGGCACGATCAGAACCAGATAAAAAGGCAACCGTAATTTTTTATTCATTAGCAATCATTTATTCTTAACGCCTCCAATGTAACGCCATTTCGTCGGCACTTCGCTCTTTACGCTTCATCTACCCCCAGTTCTCCCTTCGCTGGTTCCATCACTTTCGATTTGTGAAGACGTAAAATTAGACATAAATGCTTCAGTAAGGTTTATTTTTTGATCAAAACTAATAATTACCTTTGTAGCATGTTAAACGACGAAAAATCACTTAATTTTATCGAGGAAATCATCGAGGAAGACATCCGCAACGAAAAGCACGGCGGAAGGGTGCTCACACGCTTTCCGCCCGAACCCAATGGATACCTGCATATCGGACATGCAAAATCCATCGTGCTTAACTTCGGGTTAGCCCAAAAATACCGGGGCCAGACCAACCTGCGATTTGATGACACCAATCCGGTCACCGAAGAGACGGAATACGTGGAAAGCATCAAAAATGATATCAAATGGCTGGGTTTCCAATGGACTGAAGAATTATATACCTCCGATTATTTCGAAACCCTGTATAATTTTGCCGTTAAACTTATTGAAAAGGGGCTTGCTTATGTGGACGATAGCTCTTCTGAAGAAATCGCTGCGTCCAAGGGCACACCGACGGAACCCGGCAAACCCACTCCTTATCGCGACCGCAGCATAGCGGAAAACCTCCGCCTGTTTGCAGAAATGCGTGACGGCAAGTATGCCGATGGAGAAAAGGTCCTCAGAGCCAAAATTGATCTGGGCAATCCCAACATGCACCTTCGCGATCCGCTGCTGTACCGCATCAAACATGCACATCACCATCGTACCGGCAACAAATGGTGCATCTATCCGATGTATGACTTTGCACACGGACAAAGCGACTCGATCGAAAAAATTACGCATTCGATCTGCACATTGGAATTCGTACCGCACCGTCCGTTATACGACTGGTTGATCAACCAACTGGAAATTTTCCCGTCTAAACAATACGAATTCGCACGGCTCAACCTCAATTACACCGTGATGAGCAAGCGGAAATTGCTCCAATTGGTTAACGAAAAGTATGTGGATGGCTGGGATGACCCGCGCATGCCCACGTTAAGCGGACTGCGCCGGCGCGGATATACTCCCGCCAGTATCCGTAATTTTTGTGAGCGTATTGGCGTAGCCAAACGCGAAAATATTATCGATGTGGGACTATTGGAGTTTTGCATCCGGGAAGACCTCAACCAAACCGCGTGGCGACGCATGGCGGTGCTCGACCCGGTAAAACTGGTCATTACCAATTATCCGGCCGAAAAGACAGAGACGTTGACAGGCGAAAACAATCCGGAGGTTGAGGGAGGTGAAGGCGCACGCGACATACCGTTCAGCAGGGAACTGTGGATCGAGCGGGAGGATTTCATGGAAAATCCCCCGAAAAAATTCTTCAGACTAGCTCCGGGCCTGATGGTACGGCTCAAGCACGCCTATATTATCAAGTGCGAGGATGTAGTGAAAGACACCGAGGGGAATGTTACAGAAATCCATTGTACTTACTTACCCGAATCCAGGAGCGGGGATGATACCAGCGGAATTAAAGTAAAAGGCACCATCCATTGGGTAAGCGTTCCGCACGCAAAAACGGTAGAAGTAAGATTATACGACCGGCTGTTCAATGTAGAAAATCCTGCCGCTGAAGAAAATTTCAAAGCGACCATCAATCCGGATAGCCTGCAAATCATCGAAAATGCCTATGTCGAGCCCGACTTGCTCGGTGCCGTACCAGGCAAGGGCTATCAATTCATACGCAAAGGTTATTTTACGCTGGACACGAAATCCACTCCCGACAAACTGGTATTCAATCGCACGGTAACACTCCGGGATACGTGGGCGAAAGAACTACAGAAAGATTAAAATTGACAGGATTAAGAAATTAGCGGTTTTGAAGCGGTTTATCCAGCTCCAAAACGTTACCTAAAAGACAGCCTTGATAATCCGCTTTGTAGGCTTGGGATTGCCCATGGTATAAAAATGCAACACCGGCACACCCATTTCTTTCAATTCCTTGCATTGCTGGATCATCCATTCAATCCCCACTTCGCGCACCTCCTGTTCTGACTTACATGCCTGGACCGCTTCGCTAAGCTCCAGGGGAATATCCAGGTGGAAAGTCTTAGGCAGACTAACCAATTGCTTGCTGCTAGTCAACGGCTTCAGCCCGGGGATAATGGGAATGTGAATGCCATTTTCCCGGCATTTATCCACGAACGCCTTGTATTTGGAATTATCAAAAAACATCTGCGTCACGATAAAATCCGCCCCCAAGTCGACCTTCATTTTCAGGTATTTGAAATCGGTACTCAAGTTTGGTGCTTCAAAATGCTTTTCGGGATATCCGGCTACTCCGATACAAAAATCGGTCTTTTCCGAATTTTCCATATCTTCATGCAGATAACGGCCGTTATTCATGTTAACGACATGCTGGAGCAATTCTGAGGCATAAGCGTGGCCTCCCGGTGTCGGGATAAAGGAACTGTCACTTTTTCGGGCATCGCCACGCAACACCAGCACGTTATCAATCCCCAGAAATTGAAGGTCAATAAGTGCATTTTCAGTCTCCTCTTTGGTAAACCCTCCGCAAATTAGGTGAGGCACCGCATCCACCTTATATTTGTTAATGATGGCCGCACAGGTAGCCACGGTGCTGGGCCGCTTCCGGTAAGCAACCTTTTCCAGCAGTCCGGTAGGATGTTGCTTGTAAATATAATCTTCGCGTAGGTAGGTTACATCGATAAAAGGCGGACTGAATTCCATCAGCGGATCGATCGCATCGAAGATAGACTGGATGCTCTGCCCTTTTACAGGAGGCAATATTTCAAATGAATACAAGGTTTTTCCCTGCGCTTTCTTGATGTGTTCCGTTACTTTCATGCCAAAAATGAAATCCTCCTTGTTCAGAAGGCAGCCAAATATCTGAAATAGTTCATGGATTTACAACCTGCTCGTCAAACAGCATAGACCGGCGTTCATTGATAAACATCCACCAAACCTTCCGGCAAATCTACCTCCAATCGACGGTTGTCCGGATCAATGGATACAATGAGTTCGTCATTCAACGGGAATAACAGCTCGCTTCCTTTATACGTTACCGAGGCCACATATTGTTGTGGATATTCGCGGATCTCGAAGATCTCGCCCAACGGGCCGTAGGTCAGGTCGTGCACCACAAATCCTTTCAAATCGGTGATCCGGAAATCGCCGGGTTGACGCTTGGGCATTTTACCAATGGGCAAGAACACCTTTTTTCGTACGAGCGGCTGAGCCTTGTCAATATGATCAATATCTTCTAGGAATAAATAAGCCGTACGATTAGGCTGCAACTTCAGGCTTTCTACAAAGAAAGGCACCAACTTACGGTCAACCTCCAAAAACAATACATCCAACTCCAACGCTTCGTAGTCGTCAAACTCAAAAAATAACTGCACCTCCCCTTTAAGTCCGCGGGTTTTGCTGATATAACCGATATAGAAGCTATCCGTCAATTCCATTACTTTGATCGATGATGGTAGTTTAATCAACCAATGAAAAACCGCTCCGAAGGACCTACCCTGGAGCGGTTTTTATTTCCCTGAAGCGTAATTACTTACTCTTCCGTTTTGGTTTCTTCGCTGTCCGAAGGCGTTTCAGATCCCTCTGCGGCTGCTTCATCCACAGGAGCTTCTTCCGCTGCTTCTTCCGCAGGAGGCGTATTTTTCGCTTCGATAGCCGCAGCTATTTCAGCCTTTTTCTTCGCTTCAGCAGCCAAAGCCGCCTTTCTTGCTTCCTCTTTGGATTGCGTTAACCCGTCTACTTTGCCCTGAATTTTAGCCTCTTTCGCGCCAAGCCATTCCTCAAATTTCGCGTCGGCAGCAGCCTCATCAAAAGCACCTTTCTTTACGCCGCCCAGCAAGTGCTTCTTGTAAAGCACTCCTTTGTACGATAAAATCGCACGCGTGGTGTCTGTGGGTTGCGCACCTTTATTCAACCAATCCAAGGCTTTCTCGAAATTCAAATCGATCGTTGCCGGATTGGTATTAGGGTTATATGAGCCAATGCGCTCAATGAATTTACCGTCACGCGGCGCACGTGAATCGGCTACTACTACGTGATAGAAAGGCTTTCCCTTTTTACCGTGTCTTTGCAATCTGATTTTAACTGCCATTCTGTTTTTTTAAATATGTATTCAACATAACCCCGGAGCGCAATTGCTGCGGGGCTGCAAAGGTAGAAAAACTATTATTCATAACCAAATCTTTTCAGGTAGCTATCTTTCTTTCGCCAATCCGGTATGACCTTGACAAACAGCTCCAAAAACACTTTTGTTTGCAGAAAATCCTCAATATCCTCCCTCGCATAGGTCCCCACCTTTTTGATCATGCTCCCTGCTTTACCAATAAGGATATTCTTTTGTGAATCCCGTTCAACGATAATCTCCGCACTGATCCGGGTGATGGTCGCTTCTTCCTTAAATGCTGTAACGATGACTTCCGTACTATAAGGAATTTCCTTTTCATACAACTTAAATACCTTTTCCCGAATAATTTCTGAAACAAAAAAACGCTCGTTCCTGTCTGTAAGGGCATCTTTTTCGTAGTAGGGCGGGTGCTCCGGAAGATTTTCCAGGATGAATTGCATCACGGCGGTGATGTTATGTCCATGTAGCGCCGATATCGCAAAAATGGCACTTGGGTTAAGGGTCTGTTGCCAGTGAGCGATCTTGCTTTTTACTTCCTCTTCGGTTGACTTATCAATCTTATTGATAAGCACGGCTACCGGCGACTCCGTTTTCCGAAGTTTTTCGATCACATCGCTTTCATCGTATTTTTCATTGATATCGGTAACCAACAAAATGACATCCGCATCGATCAGTGACCCCTGCACAGAACTCATCATTGACTCCTGTAAGGTATAAGCCGGCTTAATCACACCGGGCGTATCCGAAAAGACAATTTGGTAGTCCGGTTCATTTACGATCCCGATAATGCGGTGCCGCGTGGTTTGCGCTTTCGGGGTAACAATAGACATCTTCTCCCCCACCAACGCATTCATTAACGTGGATTTACCTGCATTGGGCTTTCCAATGATACTAACGAATCCGGCTTTATGAGACATTTTTTTAAATTTGATTTGTTTTGCAAAGAAACAAATTATATCTTTGCAGTCCAATTCGGAAAAGGAATTAAAAAAATCCAGCGGCGAGTGCTGGATACTTTATAAAAAGATACATTGCGGGGTGGAGCAGTTGGTAGCTCGTCGGGCTCATAACCCGAAGGTCACTGGTTCGAGTCCAGTCCCCGCTACATAGGGAAACACCATACCATGGTAGTTTCCCTTTTTTATGCCAATAAAATCCTGTTGCCCAAACTATTACAAGTCGGCCAAAGCCAGTTCGACAATCACTACAACGCTTCTTATACTTTTATCCCTATCAGTCTAAAAAATAATATTATCAATGACCTGATGATGTTTTTAGGGAGCTCGACATCTCCTTTGGGATATAGGTTTCTTGTACAGCCTCTCTCTTTCCGTAATTCTTTGCTACTAGATAGAGAAAATCCAAGATGACGCCGGCTTATCTTTTCTATCGGCTGAGCCACTCGGTTGCGGTTTCAAGGGGGATCCCGCATTTCATTCGAGGACTGGATGACGGTACCCTTTCTTTATTATTCAACGTGATTTGATGGTTTTTCCTGACGAACTTCGAGGGCCGACATGCTTGCTTTCGGGAAGTTGATAATCCGCAGCCACTTCAGTAACAGAACAATAGGGTATACCGGATCGATTTCGTGCCAGCGCCTACCGAAGTTAACCGAAGAAGGGTGTTTATGATGGTTGTTGTGATAAGACTCGCCGAGCATCAGTACGTCAACCACCAGCAGGTTGCGTGAAGTGTTTTTAAGCCTGAAATTGATGTAACCGTATTTATGCGCAAACCAATTGATCACAGCCCCGTGGAAGGCACCCATGGTAATGACGACGGGAAGCAGCAGGAACCACCACAAGCTGCTGGCAAACAGCAGAAAAAAGGCAATGTAGGCGACTACCCACAGCACCCTCGAAAGCGGGGCATTGCCCCACCGGTCAAGCCGCTCCCAATTAGGCAGGTTTTTGGTAAATCGCTCCTCCACCTGCATACGCCTCCTGTCAATGTCGAGGTAGATGTTCCGTGTACGCCACATCATGGCAAAGATATTTGATGAGAAGTTAGGCGAATGGGGATCACGCTCGGTATCGGTATACGCGTGATGCATGCGGTGCATGATGGCGTAGGCCCGTGGGCTCATGTAGGAAGAGCCCTGTGTAATATATGAAAACACGAAGAAAAAACGTTCCCAGAACCGGCTCATCGTAAATGAGCCGTGCGCTGCATACCGATGCTGGAAAAAGGTCTGCGAAAACAACGAGAGATACCATATCCCTATGAAAAAAAACAAAATGACCATGATAATGGGCTTTAAAATGTAAACGATGGATGCAGAGATCGAATAGTAAAGCCCACTTTGGCTGCGGTAAGAGGAAAGCGGTAACCCGGAGACGCGTATCTGTATCTTATTAATTATTCATAAAGGTAGGTTATTTAGTTGGAAAAACACCAAACTAATGCCTGTATTTATTTTCTGATCGCGCCCAGTCATGATACGATGCTGCCGTAGGGCTTTTCAAAGGTATGTTGCAGCGCCAGGTACGAAATGAGATAGGCTAAGGTGCTTTCCGCTCCCTGGTTGCGGTTTATGCCGTCGTGTTGCAACCCATCGCAGCAACCGTGGGTATCGAAAT
>NZ_JBHTDN010000007.1:0-8987 GCF_042666505.1 Parapedobacter sp. GCM10030251
CGGGCATCACGATGTCGGATACGCTTGAGGTGGCTTTGCTGCTTGAACCCATATTCGAGGTGGGCAGGACCTTCGAGCTGGAGAACATTTATTATGACTTTGATAAGCACAACATCCGCCCGGACGCTGCGGCGGTGCTGGATGAGCTGGTGCGCACGCTTCGCGATAACCCGACGCTGCGGATCGAGCTTTCGAGCCATACCGACAGCCGGGGCAGCGATGCCTACAACATGGTGCTGTCGCAGCGGCGCGCGCAGTCTGCGGTTGACTACCTGGTGAGCCGGGGTATCGCGCGTGAGCGGATGGTGGCCAGGGGCTACGGGGAGACACGGCTGGTGAACGGCTGCGGCAACGGCGTGCCGTGCAGCCGGGAGGACCACCAGGCCAACAGGCGCACCGAGGTGACTGTGCTGGAGTATTGACGGCAATTTGATGGCTGGTATGGATGATTGGATAGACGAACACGGATTGCTCGACAGGGAACTGATTTTTGTGGTGATGGAAGGAAAGGAAGCGGATAAGGTCGCTTTCGAAAGTAATTTGGGAATTATTGTATTTGGTAATGATGTAAAAGAATTGGAGGAACAGATCCTTGCCCAGGTGAGGCATTTCTTTCAGGGAAAATACAGGGGCAAGATTCATATATTGGAATTTTTTGATACGTTTTTGGAGGTCTGAAATGGAACTATTTTCTACGCCGCGGCATTATCGCTTGCATATCGAAACAACTTTAGCTAAGTTTGTGAACGAAATGAACAGCGTAAATCCGCGACTTCCTTAATCGACAAACCAGCTTATTCCAGCCTGAAATGAAGCGATTTATATCTTATGTTTTTATATTCTTTTTTTTCGTCAATTGGCTCCTAGCTCAAACCTCAACTGACGAAACTTTTGATCAGGCGTTTCTGTACATCTATATGCATACGGCAAGTGAAGATATTAACTTGGCTTTGAAATCTTCGGATTCGCTATATCGAACAGCCAAGAACGATGTCCAAAAAATCCGTTCGTTGATGCTCATCTCGGATATGTACCACCGGATCGCAAACCGCGACTCATCCATACATTATGCGATAAAAGCGGAACGAATAGCCGAGCAGGCTGACAACTACGTTTGGCAGGCACGTATATGCGGGGTTTTATCCACGCAACATCGGGAAACGGGTTTGTTTAGCGCCGGCCGGCGATATATTGAAAAAGGGTTGGACGTCATCAAACGCGTAGGTAATGCCGAGGCGGCAAATCAGTTTAAAGGCCAGTGCTTTCAGGAATTGGGCTTTTACGATCTAGAAGAAAAGCAGTACAACAATGCGATAATCCAATTCCGTAAAGCGGAACCATTTTTAGTGGATCTTGCAGATAGCCTGGTCAGGAATTTTGCCCTTGCGCAGAACGATGAGCGACTCGGATTATGCTATCTGGAGCTCGGAGATATCGATTCGGCGAGGTTTTATTATAACCGGGCACTGGCGCTTGAACGAAGGGCGTCGGGGGCAGATACACCGGTAAAAGGCTTTATTTATAACGGATTGGGGCGCATTCACTTGGCAGACAAACATTATGAGCAGGCGGATTCGTGTTTCCAGCACGCACTGGTTATTGCAGAAGCAACCGGGTTGCCCAATCTGAAAATGAGTGTTTATAAGAACTTGGCGACGTATTATCAGCTAACCGATAACGACGAAGCATCCCGGCGCTACAATGAAAAATACCTAAGTCAGATACAGGAAAATACAGCAAAGCATAAGCGCTATGCAGATAATCTCTTCGCGCAGGTTCAGCGTCAACTCGTGAATGCAACTGCTTCCAAAAGGGCGTTGGGCGTAACAACCGCTGCTCTGCTCACGGTGTTGGGGCTGGGAATGGGGATATACGTCCGTAAGCAGCGGAAAGATCACCAACGATACAAGACGATTATTGAAACACTCAAGAACGGTGCTACGCACGTGCCCACAAATGAACAGGTGATAACCGCTGAGCAAACGGTGACCAGCGTAGCCGATCGCGAACGGGATATCATGCCCGAAAGCACCAAGCGGGAGTTGTTGAAAAAGCTGGAGCGATTTGAATCAACACAGCAATTTACAGACCGAAATATTTCGATCGCCGTGCTAGCCGGAAAGATGAAGACCAATACAAAGTATCTTTCTTATATCATTAACAACTGTCGTCACAAGGATTTCAACAGTTACGTCAATGAACTCCGGATTAACTATATCATTTCAAAAATGAATGAGGACGACCGCTACTTGAATTACAAGATCAGTTATTTGGCGGAGGAATGTGGATTTGCTACCCATAGTCAATTCGCTACTGTTTTTAAAAATATAACGGGACTGTCACCGTCTGCTTTTATGGGTTATTTAAAAAAGGATGGCTCAAAAATGGAATCAGCATTGGTTAATTGATTTTCTCCTCCGCGTGGAATGATTCGTTGTGTAAGTGATTGTTTTACAGTTGTGTTTCGGGTTGATTTGTGTTGCTATATTCCGTAATATGATAAGATAATCGTTTTAAGTATAACACTCATCGATTTAGATTTGGGGACGCATAATCCCTGCCGCCAAATGGTTATGGAAATAGACTTTTTAAACGTCGTATTGTTTTATACATTGGCATCATGCGGTTTTTTGCTGGCTGCTTTTTTCCGTTTCCGGGACCGGCCAGGCCGTTATTTACTAATGGGCGCTTGGACCATCGGCCTCCATATCGTTTATAAGCTCATGTGGATCTGTTTTGCCGATGGGCAACAATATGAACCCCCTGTTCCGTTTGGCTTGGTATATCCGGTTTTGCTTTACTTGCGTGCGCATACGTATTATCGACCAGCAAAAGAGATACCAACCTGGATAAACGGTGTTTTTGTCCTCCCTCTTTTATTCCATCTTTGTTTGTTTACGTTTGTCACACTGCAGCACGAAGGCGACGCCGGGGCAATATGGTATTCCAAAATCTATTATGCGTCTGTTATGCTGTCGCTCGTTGTTCTCTCGGTGTTGACTACGCGATTATACAGCAGTTATACCGGACCATCAACCCCGACGGATATCTTAATTCGGCAGCTTACTATGCTTTGCTACGGATTGGTGGCTTTTGTATATATCACATGGTATCAGGTTAGTATACCAAAAAGCGAAATTGGCTTTGAGGTACGACCGATGATTTTCCTTTTTTTGGCGATGGGATTTGCCGTTGTGGTACGGTATCTGACAGCGAACAAAAGGGATAGCCGAAATGATCGGCGCGAGAACCTGATCAACGCGCCGGCAAACGAAATGGAAAGGGAAGAAGCGATAGCTAAACTGCCTGAACCAGTCGCTGCGCGTCTAGCAAAAGTGATTGAAAGGGAACTGAACGATGCTAAACTATTCCTCAATCCCGCTGTTTCGTTAGATATGCTTGCTGAACGCACCGGCATTCCGCGACATCAATTGAGCCAGGTTTTCAACGGATACTACAAAAAATCTTTTTACCAGTTTATAGCGGCGGCCCGTATTGAATATGCCATCGGCCAGATTTCGGAAATGGGCGACACGATGACCTTGGACAGTCTGTCATACGAGTGTGGTTTCAATTCCAAAACATCGTTCAACCGGTATTTTAAGGAATACATGGGCATGACTCCTTCAGAGTACCGATCTATTCGGTGTGAATCGTTACACGTCCAATAAGCCATGCCTTCATTTATTTTAATAGCGGTTATCTGCGTTTCCCTGTTGGCTCTGTACATGAGCCTTTTGGGCAGGCTCGGAGGCAGGCTGGACCGGTATGTGCGTTATTGTTTGGGTTATTTGGCTTTGCATGCTGCGCATGCTTGGGTTATACGCATGTATTTCCCGGATAATATGCGACTGGATTACTATGCACCCTATGGATTGTTGTACGGTCCATTCCTGTATTTTGCTTATCAAATTGCCAACGGCAAACCGTTACGACGACAACGTGTATTAATTCATGTATTGCCGTTCCTGGTTTTTCTGACGAGTTATATGCTCTGGATTGGTTGTCCCGCACTATTTGCGGGGCGTCAATACGTGCTGGGTTTCGCTCTGTATGGTACCATGTCGGCATCCTTTCTTTCCTACGCAGTGTGGGCATTGTTCTTTAAATCCGTCGATGCGGGCCGTAATGAGGAAGTTCGTATGATTTCGACGATGGCCATGGTTCTCGCATTTCTTGCAGTTGTGTTCGTGGTGTTTACCTATTCTGGACTATTATCCGGAAATGGCCGTTCTCAATTTAAGGGCTCGATTATTTTTCTGACCATGCTCGGCGCTGCCATTATACTGTTTTCGCATGTTGCGAGGCGTATAATTGGCCATGCGACGGAAGCAGACCAAGTGCGGCCCATGGCGAAAGCTAAGACGAATGATGAATCTCTCACCGATGGTTCAATTGATCAAGTGCCAGTTAATGCACGCTACCAGAAATCGGCAGTTTCCTTAAAGCTGCTTGCGGAGTACGAGGTTGCGCTGAAAAAGCTGGTGGTCGAAAAAAAGGTCTATCTGGATGATGGTCTTTCTTTAGCGTCGTTGGCGCATCAACTCAAAATTCCTAAACACCACCTGTCACAAGTGTTTTCATTGCGGATCGAAAAGAGTTTTAACACCTACATCAACGAGCTCCGGATTCACCATGCCATTGCACTGATGAATGCCCATCCGGAATGGACAATATCTGAGATCTTTTTGGCCAGTGGCTTTACGGCGAAGGCATCTTTTAATCGGTATTTCAAACAAGTCCAAGGGTGCACACCGACGGAATACCGAAGCCGGATCAAAACCTAAGGAAATCTTTTATCTAAAACCATCACCTTATTTTAGGGTACTTGTGTTTATCGCTAGCTCAACTCGCTTTAACGGTCTTATTTCACTGATTGAAGCACGTATCAATTAATTGGATTGATTGACATCCCAAGCATTTGAAACGTTTTTTTTGCTGCTTAGCCGGATGTTTGCAGCCGAAAACTGGGCTGCTCCTCGTTGGCCTTTTCTTTCTACTGTGGAATTACATATATATAAATATGAGAAACATTTACAACAAACTTTTTCTCTCCGTTCTTTTTGTATGCATCGGTCTGTTTTCGGCAAAACAGAGTGTTGCGGATGGGTCTAAGGATATGTATCCTGCTGGGGTGCCCGGGAAACGGGCGTTTCTATATAGTAATACAGGGTCGGGTTCTGAAGATTCTTGGCCGTTCAAAACGTTAGGCGCCCATTATGTCTATGCCGATGCCGGCGAGGTAATCGCCATTGCGTCCAGCGCGCATGGCTTGGGTACGGGATTGCAAGGGCAGTTTATCGTGACTGATCCGGCTGGAAACAGTACGGTCATTTCTTATGACGGAAGTACAGGCCGGATACCGAATCGGTTGGCCGAATTAGCGGGTCCGGCGTCATATGGCGGTGCTGCTGTGGGCGATCAGTATACGCCGCAATACTATACGGCAACGGTAGCAGGTGTCTATCGGATCGAATTGACACCTACTACCAATGCAACGACAACTGAGGTAGCCGTGGCCAATGTGAACGCTAATGATTCCTGGTCTCAGGCGACGAATAGTCCCAACATAGCGGCCTGGGATATATCCGTATGGAACACCAGCGCGGCAAGTTATGTTCCAGGTCGGGTATATACTACGGTGATGAACCTCAATATCGGGCAAGATTGGTTAGCCACCGGTGGATTTTACGCAAAGATGTATCCGCTGACCCGTGACGGGTGGGTATATCAAGTGGATAACAACGGTAGCGTGGGGGCGTACTTTACATTTTTTGTGAACAACAAAGGATTTTCGGATCCTGCTACGCAAATACCTAGCTATAAAAGCTTGAATTCCTCGGATGCAGGTATTGTACGGGCAAGGACAAAGGATCCGAGGACTGTGGATGATGCGACAAACGTGACGCATAAAATGTTCTATACAATGCCGGCTGCCGATTTGCCGACGAGCGCATCGATTTTCTTAGATGGGGCGACAACGGCCACTTGGTTAAAGAATGCGGCGCTGACCCCGACCATTACGAATCTCTCCGTTACCGGCGCTGAAGGTGTTCCCAATCAGCTCAGCAATAAGGGTGGATACATCAATTTTGAGTCGAACATTATCGGTACGGTTGAGATCACCATTGCGGATCCGAATGGAACAGCGTATCCTGCAAAGGTGATTACCACAAATGCGGTGGTTGGACCCAATGAGATTTACTGGGACGGAACCGACGGTAATGGAAACAAATTGCCAGCGGGTAATGTGCCTGCCCAAATCAATTTGCGCTTGTTTGGAGCAGAAGTGCATTTCCCTTACATTGATATGGAAATCAATCCCAATGGGACGATTATCCAATTGCTGGATGAAAGTGGCAATCCAATTTGGCCTGGCGGCGACATTGTGTACTGGGACGATACTGATGTGACAGGTGGAAACACAAACACCCGGCCGAATCCCATGTATAACGGAAGGGATGGTAGCGGGCTGCATAGCAATCCGGCTAATTCAGCTTTTGGTATGAGTGATAATGGACATAGGTGGGGGCGGCACGCCAACAGCTCAGGCTCAGGGACCTCAAACTCTGGTGACGGCTTATACAGTTTCGGGAACTTGAAGTCATTAGATACCTGGTCGTATATTATCGGAACCGGGCAAACCGAAGAGCTGGAAATCAAATTGCTGGTGGCCGACCTGGAGGTGGTCAGTGTGACCACCACTGCTAACCCGAAAATCAATATCGGCGATGATATTAGCTATCAGGTAACGGTCAGGAATAACAACGATCCGAGCATCAACAGTGAAAGTGACGTCACCGGAGCCCCGTTTAAATTTCAAGTTCCAGAAGGATTTATTATCAATGATATCAGTGATATCGTTATTAATACAAGTTGCGGTACGGTCAATGGTGCCGCTATCGATGCGGACGGCAATTATACGGCACTTCTAGATTTACCAACCGGCTGTACGGTTGATTTCACCATTACGGGTACCGTTGGCGCGGCATTGAGCGGTAATACGCTGAATGTCGAGGCAACGATCCTGCGTCCCAATGATGTCACCGATCCGGATGCGACGAACCCGGATCCGGGAACACCCCCTACAGACCCCCATTATGAGTGTGACAATAATGGACAGGGTGGCAATTGTAATAATATATTGGGAAATGCGGCTGTAGCGGTCAATATTCCGCCGGTCGCTGTTGATGATGCGGAAACGACCAATCAAGGCGAAACAGTCGATGTCAGCGTTTTAACCAACGATACTGACGGTGACGGAAATGCAACCATTGATGTGACTGCCGTGCAATTGGTAGATCCAGTGGATGGCAATAGTCGCGTAACGGAAGTCACCGTGGCAGGTGAGGGAACCTATACGGTTAACTCCACAACCGGTGCAATTGAGTTTGTGCCGTTGCCAGGTTTTGCGGGTATTGCTACACCAGTTCAATATACGATTAAGGATGAGCTGGGTGCGGAAAGCGAACCTGCAGCGCTCACAATTACGGTAATACCAATTGGTGCCAACGATACTGACGAGACGGCGATAGGCCAATCGGTCAGCACGAACGTACGCACAAATGACGGTCCGGATGATGGTGCAGGTAATCCGATCGGTTCTACGATAGACTTTGGAACAATCAGTGATCCGGCAAACGGTACGGCGATTGAAGATCCCGATAATCCAGGCCAGATTCTATACACGCCCGATGCAGACTTCATCGGTGCGGACACGTACACCTATACGCTGATAACAGCCGACGGTGTAGAATCTGCCCCGATTACCGTCACGATAGCAGTAAAGCCGGTGGGTGTTGACGATGAGGATACAGTCGACGCCAATTCAACGGTAACCACAACGGTGAAAGCGAATGATGGCCCCAGTGGAGTTGATACCGAAGTGAATATAGTTACAGTACCAACAAATGGCGTTACCGTAGTTAATCCAGATGGCACCGTAACCTACACGCCGAATGAAGATTTTTACGGCGTCGATACGTATACTTATACATTGACCACTGATGATGGGGTGGTCTCAGATCCTATTACGGTTACGATAACTGTTGTGGCAAATCCGGAGCTGACGGTGACTAAGGTGGTCACGAGCGCGGGACCATACGACGGCACGGACGACGTGATCACCTACGGCATCACGGTTGCCAACACGGGCAACGTGACGATCGATAACATTGTACTGACGGATGCCAACGCGGTGATCCCTGCGGGACAGGAGAACATCGGCACGCTGGCACCGGGCGCGAGCACGACGATAACGGTTACGCATGCGGTCACGCAGGCGGACCTTGATGCGGGCAGTGTGAGCAACCAGGCCACGGCCACGGGCGAGGACCCGGCCGGTGATCCGGTGACGGACGACTCGGATGATCCGGGTACGCCTGATCCAAATGATCCGACAAGTACGGACGTGGTTCAGACGCCGGAGCTGACGGTGACCAAGGTGGTTACCAGCGCGGGACCTTATAACACGGTGGACGACGTGATCACCTACGACATCACGGTTGCCAACACGGGCAACGTGACGATCGATAACATTGTACTGACGGATGCCAACGCGGTGATCCCTGCGGGACAGGAGAACATCGGCACGCTGGCACCGGGCACAAGCACGACGATAACGGTTACGCATGCGGTCACGCAGGCGGACCTTGATGCGGGCAGTGTGAGCAACCAGGCTACGGTGACGGGCGAGGATCCGGTAGGTGATCCGGTAACGGACGATTCGGATAACCCGGATACCACCGACCCCGACGACCCGACGGATACGGACGTGGTGCAGACTCCCGAGCTTACGGTGACGAAGGTCATCACCAGCGCGGGACCTTATGACAGCACGGACGACGTGATCACCTATGACATCACGGTTGCCAACACGGGCAACGTGACGATCGATAACATCGTACTGACGGATGCCAACGCGGTGATCCCTGCGGGACAGGAGAACATCGGCACGCTGGCACCGGGCGCGAGCACGACGATAACGG
>NZ_JBHTDN010000007.1:9083-262713 GCF_042666505.1 Parapedobacter sp. GCM10030251
AGGATCCGGTAGGTGATCCGGTGACGGACGATTCGGATAACCCGGATACCACCGACCCCGACGACCCGACAGATACGGACGTGGTGCAGACTCCCGAGCTTACGGTGACGAAGGTCATCACCAGTGCGGGACCTTATGACAGCACGGACGACGTGATCACCTATGACATCACGGTTGCCAACACGGGCAACGTGACGGTTGACAACATCGTGCTTACGGATGCCAACGCGGTGATCCCTGCGGGGCAGGAGAACATCGGCACGCTGGCACCGGGCGCGAGCACGACGATAACGGTTACGCATGCGGTCACGCAGGCGGACCTTGACGCGGGCAGCGTGAGCAACCAGGCGACGGCCACGGGCGAGGATCCGGTAGGTGATCCGGTAACGGACGACTCGGACGACCCGGATACCACCGACCCCGACGACCCGACAGATACGGACGTGGTGCAGACTCCCGAGCTTACGGTGACGAAGGTCATCACCAGTGCGGGACCTTATGACAGCACGGACGACGTGATCACCTACGGCATCACGGTTGCCAACACGGGCAACGTGACGATCGATAACATCGTACTGACGGATGCCAACGCGGTGATCCCTGCGGGACAGGAGAACATCGGCACGCTGGCACCGGGCGCGAGCACGACGATAACGGTTACGCATGCGGTCATGCAGGCGGACCTTGACGCGGGCAGCGTGAGCAACCAGGCTACGGCCACGGGCGAGGACCCGGCCGGTGACCCGGTGACGGACGATTCGGATAACCCGGATACCACCGACCCAGACGACCCGACAGATACGGACGTGGTGCAGACTCCCGAGCTTACGGTGACCAAGGTCATCACCAGTGCGGGACCTTATGACAGCAAGGACGACGTGATCACCTACGGCATCACGGTTGCCAACACGGGCAACGTGACGATCGATAACATCGTACTGACGGATGCCAACGCGGTGATCCCTGCCGGGCAGGAGAACATCGGCACGCTGGCACCGGGCGCGAGCACGACGATAACGGTTACGCATGCGGTCACGCAGGCGGACCTTGACGCGGGCAGCGTGAGCAACCAGGCGACGGCCACGGGCGAGGACCCGGCCGGTGACCCGGTGACGGACGATTCGGATAACCCGGATACCACCGACCCAGACGACCCGACGGATACCGACGTGGTTCAGACGCCGGAGCTGACGGTGACCAAGGTCATCACCAGCGCGGGACCTTATAACACGGTGGACGACGTGATCACCTATGACATCACGGTTGCCAACACGGGCAACGTGACGGTTGACAACATCGTACTGACGGATGCCAACGCGGTTATCCCTGCGGGACAGGAGAACATCGGCACGCTGGCACCTGGAGCTGAAGTGACCATCACGGTTACGCATGCCATCACGCAGGCGGACCTTGACGCGGGCAGCGTGAGCAACCAGGCCAGGGCCGCGGGCGAGGATCCGGCCGGTGACCCGGTGACGGACGACTCGGATGATCCGGGTACGGCTGATCCAAATGATCCGACAAGTACGGACGTGGTGCAGACGCCGGAGCTGACGGTGACCAAGGTGGTCACTAGCACGGGCCCTTACGACGGCACGGACGACGTGATCACCTACGACATCACGGTTGCCAACACGGGCAATGTGACGGTTGACAACATCGTGCTTGCGGATGCTAACGCGGTTATCCCTGCCGGCCAGGAGAACATCGGTACGCTGGCACCGGGTGCGAGCACGACAATAACGGTTACACATGCCATCACATTGGATGACCTGAACAGCGGTGGTGTAAGCAATCAGGCGACGGTCACGGGCGAGGATCCGGTCGGTGATCCGGTGACCGCCGATTCGGACGACCCCGATACCCCGGGTTCGGCTGATCCGACCAGGGCGGAATTGACGCAGTCATTGGCGATTACCATTACGAAACGAACCCGACCAGGTGAATATGTGCAAGTTGGCGATGTGATTGTCTATGATTTGGTCGTGACAAATACTGGAAATGTAACGTTAAGCAACATCGAAATATCAGACGAGAATGCCGATGCTGGTAGTCTTTCGCCGGAGGCAATAGCGAAGTTGCTGCCAGGGGAGAGCGTCAATGCGACAGCTACCCACACCATTACGCAAGCCGATATCGACGCTGGATTCGTATATAATCAAGCTGAAGTGAGTGGCGAAGGACCAAACGGAAAGCCGGTTCAAAACGACTCTCGCGATCCTGACCCGGCGGACCCGGATGCACCCGTAAATGAAGATTGCAAGGACTGTACGATTACGCCGATTGCGGTGAAGCCGGATGTTGCGCTGGTAGCGGTGGCGACCAACCAGGGATCCGGAAGAAACGGTGCGTTCCTCGTAGGAGATGAGATCGAGTACCGGTTTACGGTAACCAATACCGGCAATACGACCTTGAAGGACTTTGTATTGAACGACGCGAAACTTGGTCTGAAGGATGTGCTCGTAGATGAGACACTGGCACCGGGAGAGAGCTTTATACGCACATTCCGCTATAAGATCACGGCAGCAGACATACTCGCGAAACAAGTGATAACCAGCGCAACAGTCGCTGCAAAAAGTCCCGCGGGTGTCGCAATTGAGGATATATCGGGCGATGATGTGACCAACGACGTGCCAACATTGGTGCCGGTAGCCGAAGGTCCTGAGTCGTTGGATGACGAGAAATCAACACCGCAAAATACGCCGGTGACGATCGCAGTTGTCAACAACGACGAGGAAGGTAGCAGCGACATTGACCCAACAACGGTGAGGTTAATCGACCCCGCAACCGGCGAGGAAAGCACAGCGGTGACGATTGCGGGTGAAGGCACGTACAGTGTGGCGGCTGATGGCACGGTCACCTTTACACCGGTACGAGAATTTTATGGAACGACCTCCATTCGGTATGTGATGAGCGATGACAACGGTTTGCAATCAGATCCAGCGACCATTGCGATTACGGTGATAAGGAGTGAGCCCAAAGCGTCGGATGATACGCAAACCGGTTCATTCAATGGGCCGTTGAAGATGCTGCTGGTCGATAATGACCAAGCAGATACGGCGCCCCTCGATCCTTCAACAATTGAAATCGTAAGCCAGCCGCAGCACGGCACGCTGCAGGTACACCCGGACGGCACGGTGACTTACACGCCAAATCAGTATTATACCGGTCCGGATGAATTCACCTACCGTGTGATGGATACCAACGGCAACTGGACGAATATGGCTACTGTGCGCATCACGGTTTCGGGATTCCATATTCCGAATGTCATTACACCGAACGGCGATGGACAGAATGACCGCTTCGTGATCATTGGGCTATCTGACTACGACAATGCGGAGGTGACCATCTTCAACCGCTGGGGCAATGAGGTTTATAGAAGCCGTAGCTATAAACAGGATTGGAGTGCGCAAGGCCTAAGTGAAGGAACGTATTATTACTTAATTACGCTGAAGAAAGATGGCGCGGAAACCGTCCATAAAGGCTGGTTAGTGATTAAACGGAAATAGGGGAGGTTTTTAGCAATGAACAATTATAACATGAAGCATATCATAAAGACGTCAATGCTGCTCACCTTCTCCTGCATGGGGATGGTAGCCAAGGCGCAACAGAACATCCAGTTTACGCAATACATTTTTAATTCAATGAGCGTTAACCCGGCTTATACCGGATACAAAGAGGAATGGTTTGGACAGTTGGGGCTACGTAGCCAATGGGTAGGTATTGAAGGTGCACCAGAAACGGGCACGATTTCAATCGACGGCGTGGTAGACCCTTACCAAAAGAGGCACGGGATCGGATTACAGGCTACGGCAGATCGCTTGGGGCCGCAATCGGCTACTTCGGTTTACGCGAATTACGCGTTTCGGCTGCGGCTTAACGACGAAGATACGCAACGGCTGAGTTTTGGCATTGGTGCAGGTGTGACTCAATACAGCTTGGACGGCGCAAAGCTACGTCCCAACGACCAGGTGGATGGCGTGATCCCTGCAGGGCGAATCAACAGTTTTATCCCGGATGTGCGATTCGGCGTGTATTATTATAATACGCATTGGTATGCAGGGATATCGGTAATGGACCTGTTGTCGGGCGACCAAAGTAACAACATTTTTCGCTGGGATAATACCACCACAGACAATATCCGCCGACGGAGACATCTTTACGCTATCGGCGGTGCGTTGGTCAACTTCGACAGCGGACTGAAATTACGCCCAAGTGTGTTGGTGAAGGAGGATTTCAAAGGACCTACGAGTGTAGACGTGAACGCCATGTTTATCTTTGATAACCGGTTCTGGATCGGCGGTGGTTGGCGCACAGGGGTGACCGTATTCAAGCGCGAATATGCACGGCTTACGGGCAACAGGTTGAGCAAACAAAACTCCGTATCAGCGATAGCCCAGCTGTACGTAACCCCTAAGCTTAGGGTGGGATATTCTTATGATTACATCCTAAGTCGACTAAGCAGCGTTCAAAACGGATCACATGAGTTTACATTGGGTATCACATTCGGACAGCGATCGAACCGGTTATTGAGTCCGCGATTCTTTTAAAAAGTGGCCCTTGCCATTGGATATCGATGTTGTTGGATAGCATAACGAACTATTTAGATGCCGAAGAACCTGGTTTTTCATACATTAGGGATGACCCTAGGTTGGAAATCTGGACCAAGGGAAAAGAATGGTTTCCCATCTTGATTTCAAAGCACCATGGGCGGGGTCACTTGATTTCCTGGGGAGAGATTGAACTAGAGATCGTAGATGAGTTGAAGGCGTATCAATACATTTTGAGAATTATCCAATACATAAAGCAGATAAAGGACAAGGGTGACCGATGATATTCACCAAAGACAATCAACTGGAAGTTAGTCGAACAACATAAAAACAATCTTACCAATGAAGGAAAATTTGATCGATAAGTTACGCCATTGCAGTTTCGTGCTCGTGCTTGGCGGCTTTTTAACGATAGGCGTGGCAGTTTGTCCCGTATCTGGGCAAGAACAGCTGAGCTTACGGGACCGTGCGGAGCAGGTTTTCCGTAAATACGAATATGCGAATGCTGCCGTGCTTTACCAAAAGCTGGTCGATACCGATAAGCCCCGCTTAGCTGATTTGGAGCGGTTGGCCCTTTGCTACGCCCAAATGAAGGACTATGAGGCGGCTGAAAACTGGTATGCGCGCGTAGTGAGTATGGAAGACAGTGATCCGGAAAACCTGATCCGCTATGGCGAGGTGTTGAAATTAAACGGGAAATATGCCGAAGCCAAAAAGCAATTGGTAGGCTACGTAAGCCAAACAGGCGATAGTGGGCGGGTGGCGATGAAATTAGCCGGCTGCGATTCAGCAATAATATGGATGGCTAACCCAACGGTGCATAGGCTACGCAACGAAGCAGTCAATACGTCGCTTTCGGAATTTTCGGTGTTTCCGGCCGGCGACAAGGTGTATTACACCGGCGAGCCGGATGCTCATATGCGCGGTGTGGGGACGTATGGTTGGACGGGCAACTCCTTTTTGCGCGTGTACACGGCGGATCGCGGTGCGGACAATGGGCTTTCAAACGCCGTGATTGCCGTTGATGGTATCAATAATGCACCTTTTCACATCGGCCCGGTAGCAGCCGATGCAGATGGTGCCACGCTGTACGTGACACGGACATACACCGGGAAAAACGGAAATGTCGCCCGAGAAGAACGGCGTAAATACCGGACCAACACGTTGGAACTCTATAGGTATACACTAGGGGATGACGGTAACTGGCGGGCGGAACCATTTCCGTATAATAACGTTGCGGAATATTCGGTGGGCCATGCCGCAGTCAGCACAGACGGCAATACGTTGTACTTCGTGAGCGATATGCCTGGTGGGTTAGGAGGCACGGATATCTGGTACTGTGAAAAGCAGACCGACGGCAGTTGGGGAACGCCGCTGAACGCCGGGAAAACCATAAATAGCATGGGTGATGAACTTTTTCCCAACGTTGGTCCGGACAATACGTTATATTATTCGAGCGATGGGTTTGCAGGTATGGGTGGACTGGATGTGTTTGAAACCCAGGGTGGCGGGCAGCAATGGACATCGCCTTGGAATTTACGGTTTCCGGTTAATTCTTCGGGAGATGATTTTGCCTACCTGCTTACTTATGCGGGTGAGGAAGGTTTAGCCGGCTATTTATCTTCCAACCGGCGCGGCGGCAAAGGCGGGGATGATATTTATTCGTTTACGTTCGAAAAGCCCAAAATCATCATTATCTTAAGAGGGACAACGGCCGATAAGAGCAATGGTAAACGCTTGGAAGGGGCAACGGTAACGCTTTATGACGGCGATCGTGAAATCGTTGCAAAGCGAAGCAGCGATGGTAATGGCGCTTTCGAATTTGTTTTGGATAAAAACAGGTCATATACTGTATTGGGCCAAAAAGAGGGGTACCACGCAGATTCCGCCAGGGTAAGCACGCTGGGGATGACGAAGTCTGACACGCTGGAGGTGGCTTTATTGCTTGAGCCCGTTTTTGAGGTAGGCAAAACTTTCGAACTGGAAAACATTTATTACGATTTCGATAAACACAACATCCGCCCAGACGCTGCGGCCATATTGGACGAGCTGGTACGGACGCTACGCGATAATCCAACATTGAAGATCGAGCTCTCAAGCCATACGGACAGCCGGGGTAGCGACGCATACAATATGGCACTTTCACAGCGACGTGCGCAAGCGGCAGTGGATTACTTGGTAAGCCGGGGAATAGCACGAGACCGTATGGTTGCGATGGGATACGGCGAAACAAGGTTGGTAAACGGCTGCGGTAATGGTGTGCCGTGCAGCCGGGAGGACCATCAGGCCAACCGCCGTACGGAGGTAACCGTATTAGCATATTAAGCGTTTGTTATCAACCGAATGCCGCTAAAGCCAGTCTATTAAATTAGACTGGCTTTTTATCCTATTTCCATCCGCCACCCAACGCACGGTATAACGTTACTTTTGCGTTGAGTTGTTGCTGCTTTACACTCACGAGGTCAAGTTCGCTGTTGAGCGCATTGCTTTGGGCGGTGATTACTTCTAAATAGGTGGCCTCACCGCTTTTAAAAAGTAAATTTGCGTTTTTTACGCCGAGTTGGGCAGTGGCTACCCGCTGCTCAGCAATGGCATGTTGTTCGTTGAGTTTTTCGACCATTACAAGGGCGTTGGTCACCTCATGCACGGCATCCATTACCGTTTGCTGAAAGCTGATCTCGGCTTTATCACGTTCCAATTTTGCAATTTCATGTTGCGTTTTTAGCCGCCGTCCGGCAAAGATGGGTTGGGTGACGCCGCTGATAATCCCGCCAAATAAGGCTCCGGGAATGTTGAACCAATTTTGGGGAAGCATTGCGTTGATGCCTCCCGAAGCTTCAATCGTAAGGGATGGGTATCGGTATGCCTGCGCTACGCCCACTTCGGCATTAGCCGCTCGTAGTGTGAGCTCGGCTTCGCGAACATCGGGCCGGTTGACAAGCAGCTGTAACGGTACGCCGGCATCGTAAGCACCCTGCATGCGCCAATCCATCAAGGCAGATGAGCGATATACGCTGTCTGGCATCCGTCCGGTCAATGCCCTCAGGGAGTTCTCCTGGATTGCTATGTCCTGTTCCAATTGCGGGATGAGGGAGGCAGCGACCAGCATTTGCGATTGGGTTTGCTGGATAGCCAGTGAGCTGACTTCGCCTGCATCCCTTTGCAGTTTAACGATCTGGAGGGTACTGTCGTTGAGTTTAAGATTGCGTTGCGCAACTTCCAGTTGTGCATCCAGCATAAGTAGGTTATAATACCCCTCGGCAATGGCTGCTACGAGGCTGGTTTGGATGGCTTTTCGGGCTTCAAACGTTTGCAGGTACTCAGCCAACGCGCTTTCTTTCTGTCGACGTAGCTTCCCCCAGATGTCCAACTCCCAACTCACGCCGATCGACGATGCATATTGCGATTGGTACATGAACAGATTCTCCGGTGGAGATCCTTCCCCTTCCTGATCATACCAACCCGAAGAGGGGGAGCCGTAGAAATCGCGGGATCGCCACTGATGATTCGTTCCTCCCAGTTGGGCTTCGATTTCCGGTAAGAAAGCTGCTCGCGATTGCCGCAACGATTGATTGGCTATTTCGATGTTCTTCAGTGCCGTTTGCATATCGTAGTTGTTGACGATGGCGCTATCGATTAGCATCGTTAGCATGCTATCGGTGAAAAAGTCATTCCACGGAATGTCTGCAATGGTAGTGGAGTCTGTGGTCTGGTTGCTTCCTCTAAAGGTATCGGTTAAAGGGAGTGCCGGGCGCACGTAGTCCTTTCCCATTTTGCAGGCAGAGAGCAAAAAGCAGCCGAAAATAAGGGCTAATCCAGTATGTCGAATGATGGCCTTCATGATTAATCTTCCTCCTTTGTGGTTAATTTGGTTTTTACCCGTTCATCCAGGTGTTTGAACATCACATACAATACGGGAATAATGAATACGCCGAGCGTAACCCCGATTAGCATGCCTCCGGCGGCTCCAAAGCTGATGGAATGGTTACCCTGTGCGGAAGGTCCTACTGTCCACATAAGTGGAATCAATCCGGCTACAAATGCAAGGGAAGTCATCAAAATCGGACGAAGCCGCATACGCGCACCTTCAATAGCCGATTCATAGATGCTCAACCCTGCCTGGCGTTGCTGGACCGCAAATTCCACAATGAGAATGGCGTTTTTAGCCAATAGCCCGATGAGCATAATAAGTCCCACCTGAACATAGATGTTGTTTTCCAGTCCGACAAGATTAATAATAGCGTATACGCCGATCAGCCCTACGGGAACCGAGAGCATTACCGCCAACGGCAAGATGTAACTTTCGTATTGCGCAGCCAGCAGAAAGTAGACGAAGATGATGCTCAGTGCAAAAATCAATAGGGTTTCATTGCCCGATTGGCTTTCTTCCAGACTCATCCCGGTCCACTCATAACTGTAGTTGCCAGGCAGGTAAGCCGCAGCCGTTTCTTCCATAGCCCGCATGGCCTCGCCGGTACTGTGTCCTTCCGACGGAATGGCATTGATGGCAATGGCGTTATACAGATTATAGCGGTTTACGATTTCAGGCCCCATTACCTTCCGGAGTTTCACAATTGTATTTACCGGTACCATCTCACCGCTGGTATTGCGGACAAAGATGGATTTGAACGATTCGGGTTCAGCACGGAATTCAAAATCCGCTTGCATATAAAGACGGTATTGCCGTCCGAAACGGTTGAAATCGCTTACCATGACGCGTCCGTAATACCCTTGTATGGTCCGCATCATCTCATTGATGCTCACCCCCAGTGCCTTCGCTTTTACAGGATCCACCTCCAAAAGGTATTGGGGAAAATTCGCATTGAATGTGGTGTAGGCAGACGCGATTTCCGGTCGTTTCTCCAATTCGCGCATGAAGGTGTCTGCTACCATGCCAAAATCCCACATCGAACCACCCATGCGGTCCTGCAACACAAATTCAAGACCGGAAAAGTCGCCAAACCCCTGAATAGTGGGGCGCGGAAATACGCTGAATGATGCTTCGGTGATTTGGGCTAAATCGTTGCGTATCGTGTCCATGATGGCATTGATGTTACGAATCTCGCCCCGTTCTTTTGCAGGTTTGAGATTGATATATCCGACCGCAAATGCGGAACTCGCGCTTGCATCAATGGCATTATATCCCGAGACGGTCGTCATGCCTTCAATAGCTTCCCTTTTTCTCAGGATACTGTCTGCTTTGGAAAGGGCATCCGTGGTTCGGGCCAATGACGCGCCGGGCGGCATAGAAAGTGCGTACGTGATGAAGCTATCATCTTCCGCGGGAATGAAACTGGATGGCGTGCGGTTCATCATCCATATGCCTACGGCAGTGACAAAAGCCAGCCCGCCGATGGCTAACCATTTACGTGCAATGAAAAAGCGGAGTGAACCGATATATTGGTTGGTCACGGTAGCAAATCCGGTATTGAATGCACTGAAAAACCTGGATTTAAACCCCTTGAAGCCGCGTTCTTTTTTTATGCTGCCATCAGCCACGGCATCGGCAGCGGTTGTAGGCGTGGGATGCGCATCGGACCTTCTAAGTAACAAGGCGCAAAGGGCAGGAGTCAGCGTAAGCGCATTCAGCGCGGAAATGAGGATGGCGGTAGCCAGTGTATAGGCGAATTGCTGGAAAAATACGCCCGATGGCCCTCCCATGAAGCCGACCGGGAAAAAGACCGCGGCCATAACCAAGGTAATGGAGACAATGGCACGCTTGATTTCACTCATTGTAGAAAGGGTTGCTTTCCTCGGACCGAGGGTTGTTGAGTGCATTTTTTGGTGGACGGCCTCCACGACGACAATGGCGTCGTCAACCACGATCCCAATGGCCAACACAAGGGCGAACATGGTCAGTACGTTGATAGAAAATCCGAACAGCTGAAGGAAAAAGAAAGTGCCAACCAGCGAAACCGGAATGGCGATGGCAGGAATGAGTGTAGATCGGAAATCTTGGAGAAAGATGAATACGATGATAAATACCAGGATAAATGCTTCGAAAATGGTGTGTTGCACCTGGCTAATGGACTCATCAATCTGATCACGTACACTGTACGATATTTCATATTGGATGCCATCCGGAAAATCCTTGGAGAGCCGCTCTAACACCTCGCGTATCTGAATGTCGATTTCCCTTGCATTGGAACCACTGGTCTGAAGAATGTTCAGCGTAAGTCCGGGATAGCCGTTTACTTTGTTGTCGCTTCCCAGATTAGTGGCCCCGAGTTCGACCCGGGCGATGTCTTTCAGGTAAAGGACAGAACCATCTTCATTGGTTTTGATGACAATCTGTTCGAATTCCTCGGGCTTCGTAAACCGGCCCTGGTGGCGTAGAATGGTTTCAAAAGCTTCATCGGAGGTTTCTCCGAATTTTCCCGGAGCAATCTCGAAATTCTGGTCCCGGATTGCCGCCCGGACATCTTGGGGCACCAAGCCATATACCGCCATCTTTTCGGGGTTTAACCAAGTGCGTATGGAATAATCACGAGCCCCGACGCGCCGCACTTCGCCCACACCCTCCACGCGCGCAAGCTCACGCATTAGGTTGATCTGGGCATAAGCTTGCAAGAACGTTTCGTCATAGAGGGAATCTGCACGGTTGCTGAAGATGTTGATGGTCATAATGATTCCGCTCTGTCGGGGTTCTACGGTGATGCCCGATTCGATGACTTCTGCGGGAATACGGGCATTGGCCTTGGAGACGCGTGTCTGTACGTTTACGGAGGCCTGGTTCGGGTCCGTACCCGTTTTAAAAAAAACGGTGATATTTCCGGACCCGGAATTGGTAGCCGATGATCGGATGTAGGTCATGTTTGGCACGCCGTTGATCGCTTCTTCGATGGGCAGCAGTACCGCCCCCGCTACCGTCTCCGCATTGGCACCTGGATAAGAAGTGGAAACGGTGACGCTTGGCGGCGCAATTTCCGGGAATCGCGTAATGGGTAGTTGCCACATGGATACCAATCCGAGAATCACCAGCAATGTCGAAATGACGGTGGCTAATACGGGTCTATTAATGAATGTCTTTAGCATTACAATATTTTTTGAACGCGTGCCAAAGCGGTATCGCGACCGCCAATGGCCTATGCGTTATTGCAAATAAAATAGAGAAAGAAATTATTCGGCGGATACCGACGGAACATTTAAGGGCTTAATTTCCATTCCATCGGTGAGTTTGTCAAGACCGGATAGCACGATTCGGTCGCCTGGTTTGACGCCACTCTGCACGATATACTGCTTCCCGCTCTTCCCGGCTACTTCAATAGCTTTTTGCTTGACCCGGTTATCGTGCTGGAGCGTATATACAAAAATTTTATCCTGCAATTCGGTGGTAGCTACCTGAGGTACAGTGAGTGCACCGGTTTGGCGTTCTTCCATTTTCAACGTACCGGTGTTTCCCGAACGAAGCACGTGGTCTTTGTTAGGAAATGTGGCCCGCAGGCTGATGGCTCCGGTGGTGCGGTTTACCTGTCCATTGATAGCATCCACCACCCCCTTTTCCGGGTAGACGCTGCCATCGGCCATAACCAACGATACATTTGGAATCAGCTGCACAGTGTCAGTGGTGCCGGTAGAGGTAGAGTCCGGTTTACCATATTTTTTCCGGAAATAAAGGAAATCCGATTCACTCATCGCAAAGTACACATAGACTTCACTGATGTCGGAAAGTTCGGTTAATGGGTCGCTGCTGCTTACTAGGTTGCCGACTCGTTTGGGAATACGTCCGATAAAGCCACTTACCGGGGCCTTGATCGTAGTAAATTCCAGATTAATGCGAGCACTTGCCACAGCGGCAGAGGCTTGGGCGAGCGATGCTTTGGCCACATCATAATCAGACATGGCTGTCCGCAGCCTCACATCTGAAATCACGTCGTTGTCTACCAGCGGCTTCAATCGGTCTACTTCCAGCTTGGCATTTTCCAGTTTAGCCTTTTCCACATTTTCGTTAGCGATGGCATTATTTAATTGCTCCTGATAGGGCTGCGGATTGATCTTGAAGAGTTTTTGCCCTTCCTTTACAAATGCACCTTCATCAACATATATTTCCTCCAAAACCCCCTCAACTTGGGGACGTATTTCCACATTCACTTTCCCTTCTATCGTGCCCAGATAGTCTTTTACCGTGGTAGCAGTTGCGGTATCTAGATTTTGCACAGGTAAAGCGATTGCATTATTTTCTGCATCGTTTGTCTTTGAAGATCCGGTTGTGCAGCTGAAAATGATAAATAATGATAAGACGAGTAATCCAATGATTATGAGTGTTTTGATGTTTAATTTAATCGAAATGTTCATGTTCCTGCGATTTTTTGTCTTAGTGCCTATGTTTTGTTTGTTCCGTTGCGTATGGACCGTGGTTTTTATGCCATACCGGCTACTGGATAGGGGGTCAGATAGCGTGCCAAACATTTCCTGCCAAAACGTGTTATGATTCCAAATGGATTTGGTTTACACCCTACACAAAGAACAAATTCCTATCATTGCAACTGCCATCCATCAAGGCCATAGGTTAGCGGTCCCCCTGATGGACTATATGCATCTACAGGAACATGAGCGCTTTCGTGAAGAAGATCCCTATACAGGTTATATGGCGAACCTGCCCGTCAGCAGAGTCCTTGTGGAAACCTCCAGATTTCAGGTTGATCTCAACCGTAGGCGGGAGCTGGCGGTATACCGTAAGCCGGAAGATGCGTGGGGATTGACGGTATGGCGCCCCAGTTTGCCCGAATTGATGGTCGAACGGCTTTTGCAGGGATATGATCGATTTTATCGGGATATCGACCAATTGTTGCAATGGACCCTCGCATTGTTCGGGAAATTTGTTGTGCTGGACATCCATAGTTACAACCATCGGCGCATGCATCCCGACAAACCTGCGAATACCGGAGAAAATCCGGAAATTAATATTGGAACCGCCCATAATCATGAGAAATGGAAGCCGCTTGGCCATTGTCTGACTAGTTTTCTGGCGCATCATCGCTTTGAAGGCCGGCTTCTGGATGTACGCGAAAATGTCAAATTCAAAGGGGGTGGTTTTTCAGAATGGATTAACCGCAATTATGGCGAGTATGGCTGTGTGTTTTCGCTGGAATTTAAGAAAACGTTTATGGACGAATGGACGGGTTGGGTGGATATACAGCATTTGAATTATATTCAAACGATGCTGGCGGGGTGTGTTCCGTTCTTGATGCACATGCTTGACATACCCGCTAAAACTTCGATCTTTCATGGACATTAAGGATAAGAAATATATCCAACGGATTCTTGATAAGCTGAAAAATGGCAAGCCTTTGTTTATGAGTTTGCCCTGTGGGGGCGAGCTCCGTATCGAAAGAGCGCTTCCCTACTTGTTGGTGTATCGTGTCCCGCCGGACGGAGCCGATACCTTTACATCGACCCTTGGGAAAACGGAGTCGGCGTATTTGGTAGCGCCAGACACGGCGGAATGTCCCATAAATCCGGTTATCCAGGCGATAGCCGGGGCCATGGCCGATAAGTTCGGTGGGTTCATGCTTTTGGAGGTCTGGTTATCCAACCGGGTGGATTCCCCGACGTTCAGCATTCACATCAGTCAGAAAAGTGCGTTGCCGATAGCCGAAAAATTGCAATCCGAATTACAGCGGATTCACCTAACCCAGGTGCCGGGCGTACACACCGTACTGGAAAAAGATAAAAAGATGCCTTCACCGCCATATTACACGGCGTTGTTCGATGCGGAAGGAGCACGGAAGAACGAGATTATTCTACTCGGATTGGAAATCAGGCCGGTTTACATCAATCAACAGACCGGAGCGCCTTATCCGTTGTTTCTGCGCGAGCTTCGCGAATATTTTGGAAAGGCGTTGCGTAAAAGCTTTTTCGAATTTGTGCGAATGAAAACCTCGTATAGTGCGGCACATTTCGAGATGCTGGGGACCACAGAACTGCATAAGTCCGTATGGGAAATTGATGAAAAGCTTGCGGAATACAGCAATCAATTTGATTTTTTGCTATTGGTGACACCGATCAATGCACTGGAAGCCTGGGAGGTTTTTTCACAGCGGAAGTACCGGAAAAATCCTACATTCCATTATCGCCCCATGCCGATAGACCCCGAACTCATCAAGCGGAAATTATATAATCTGCCGATAGAAGATATTTCAGACCCAACCATGGCATACCTTTTCCGAGATAAACGTAAGGAAATCGATCGGATGCTGAACATGTTGAGCGAGCGGGAGAAGCCAGATTTCCTATACAGCAGTCAGCAGGTTTTCGGTAACGTGGAAGAAAATTTGCTTGAGACGGCCCGCGCCATATTGGTCGCATCTGAGCCGCAAAAGGCGCCCAGAGAAAGTGAAATGCTGGACGCGAATGCCTTTGCGGAGTTGGCCAAAATCGAATTGGAATACTTGAAACAGCAATATAGCCGGGTGTCTACGGCTGTGCGTGTTCGGGACGACGTGGAAGGGGTTATGGTTTCCCGCGGAACGCTTAACATCAGCAGCCGGTATCGGATATCGAAGGAGCGGGCGTTCTCCCTCTTGCAGCACGAGGTAGGTACGCACGTGGCTACGTATTATAATGGCATGGCCCAACCCTTTAAACTCTTCTATGTGGGCGTGCCCGGCTACGAACAATTGCAGGAGGGCCTCGCGGTATTAAGCGAGTATATGACAGGCGGATTGACCAACCAACGGATGCGCATTTTAGCGGCTCGGGTATTGGCCGTTCACAATATGCTTGCCGGCAATCCATTTACCGACACGTTTGATTTGTTGGTAGATAAATACCGCTTTATTCCTGAAACTGCCTTTTACATCACGATGCGGGTTTATCGAGGGGGAGGACTGACGAAAGATTCGGTATACCTTAAAGGCTTGCTGAACGTTATCGAGTACGTGAAGCAGGGTAATGACATTACCCAGTTGCTCGTGGGTAAAATAAGGCAGGATTATCTCCCCATTATCCAAGAACTTATGCATCGACAGCTCTTGAAACCTTCACCGTTACACCCAAAATACCTCAATAAGCCCTATGTCTCGAAGATCGAGGAGATAAAAAAGGGGGGTAGTGTATTTAAAATGATAAACTAAAAATATATGACCATCACATTCATCGTCAATCAAGTAAGAAAAGAATTGGCAGGCTATACCACAACGGCATTGGCCCTGGAAGCTCACCGGCGCGGACATACGGTATACTACGCAGGAGTTGGTGACCTGGTCTACCTATCGGATGGTCGGGTTGGTGCACATGCGCGCCGAGTGCCTGACCGTGAATTCCGATCACGGCACACCTTTTTGGAAGCGTTGATAGCCGAGGAAAAGCAGCTGACCAATTCAAAAAACTGGGATGTGATGTGGCTGCGTAACGACCCTGCGGCAGATCTGGAGAAAAGACCCTGGGCGCAAGATGCAGGTGTGCTGTTCGGCCAGCTTGCGCAACAACAGGGAGTATTGGTGCTCAATAACCCAGATGGTCTGATAAAAGCGTCAAATAAAATGTATTTGCAGTATTTTCCGGAGTCAGTGCGGCCACAAACGGTCATTACGCGAAATATGGCAGACGTCGAGGCCTTTTATCGTGATCAACGTCATCGAATCATTCTTAAACCCTTGAAAGGATCCGGTGGGAAGAATGTATTTCTCATCGATAAAAAAGACGATAAAAATCGAAAGCAAATTGTCGAAGCCATTTGTCGGGACGGGTTCGCGATTGCGCAGGAATACTTGCCCGCTGCAAAGAAAGGTGATACCCGTTTGTTTTTAATGGATGGGGAAGCCTTGTTCAAAGAAGGAAAAGTAGCGGCGATCAAACGTGTGCAACAGGCCGGCGAAATCCGGAGTAATATCCATCAGGGGGCAACAGCAAAAAAGGCAGTCATGAATAACGAAATAAAACGCATTGTCGCAACGGTAGGTCCGTTGCTTAGACAAGATGGGATTTTTTTGGCTGGATTGGATATTGTTGGAGACAAACTAATGGAAATCAATGTGTTTAGTCCCGGAGGACTGATTCATGCTAGTGAGTTTCACCAAGTGGATTTTATGGATGAGGTTATCTCTGCGGTCGAAAAGAAGGTAGAAAATACCAAGTAAAATGCGTACGTTTGGTCATACGTTTGTTACGCATGATCGGTATTGTGCAGACACTCCACCAAATCGGGGTTTTTATTTACCAATGGTATTGGGTACCGCTATTGTTGGTATATGTTGCCATCATTGTAACCATCCTGATCGAAAACCGCAATCCTACCAAAACCATTGCATGGATCATGGTGATTGTTTTTATTCCGGTTATCGGGATTGTAATTTATTATTTTTTTGGTCAAAAATTCAAAAAAATCAAGGTATTTCGTGTACAAAATCGAGAAAAGCATATCCGGCTACTGCGTGTATGGGATCGCCTTAGCCCGATAATGGATGACAACCTCGAAGTGCTAAGGCAATCCATTGGACCGCTCAGTAGGGTATTTACGTTCTTGAAAAATCAACGGATCGCGCCACCCTCACTGCACAACAGCGTGGAACTTTTGATCAATGGCGAACGGAAGTTTCCCGAATTGTTCCAAGCAGTCCGCGAGGCAGTTCATCATATCCATTTGGAATACTATATTTTTGATCCCGACGACATTGGCCTTGCGCTGATCGCTTTGCTGGAAAAAAAGGCCGCCGCGGGGGTGACCGTTCGGATCATTGCCGATGCATTCGGATCGCCCAAACTGAGAGGTCAACGAAGGCGTTTTATGAACGCGGGAATCCAGTTTATATCGTTCATGCCCGTTACATTTACCTCCCTGGCGAATGGCAATTACCGAAATCACCGTAAAATAGCAATTATTGACGGACGGACTGCGTTCGTAGGCGGTATCAATATCAGTGATCGGTATGTAAATAGCGGGCGGTATCCGCTGTATTGGCGTGATACGGCTGTAAAAATTCAAGGCGATGCAGTAAACGTACTCCAGACACATTTTTGGATGAACTGGCATCTGGCCGAAGGACAGCCTTTTAACCTTCGAGATGGGTATTTTCATACGACGCCTGTGAGTCCCCTAGGCAGTGCGGCCGTAAGCTTTGCTTTCAGCGACCCCGGTTCCAACGCCCCCTATAATATGGAGGCTATGCTGATCGGCATAGCGGAGGCAGAACATACCGTAAGAATTTGTACGCCCTACTTTATTCCTAGTGAAGAGGTAAGTACCGCACTTCAGCTGGCGGCTGCAGCGGGTGTAAAAGTTGAGTTAATGTTGCCTGCTCAGTCCGATTCGTTTCTCGTGCAGCATGCCTCATTTTCCTTTCTGAAGCCGTTGTTGGAACGCGGTGTGACGGTGTATTTGTATGAAAAGGGTTTTATACATGCAAAAACGCTTTGCATCGATGGCCGGCTGGCCTACGTCGGTACGGTCAATTTGGATATCCGTAGCTTCTATATCAATTTTGAAGTCAGCGCGATTATCGATGATGCCGACTTGTGTGCGCAATTGGACGAACAGTTTGAAACGGATAAATTGGATAGTACACCTTTAACCCGTGAGGTTTGGATGCGGCGGCCCCGGTGGAAACGTGGGGTGGATTCCCTGTGCCGGCTCTTGACCCCTTTGCTCTAAATGTTAAAATTGACCCGAATTTTGGCATAAACCTCCAAAAAGAATATCTTAGCCACTTATTGCACTAAGTACTGATTTGAATGAACCGTATCGTTAAGCTAATCTGTTATTCTCTTATCATCTGTTGCCCATCTATCGAATCGTTTGCTCAGCAAGATAGCGTCTCTGTGAATACGTTGGTTGAAAAAACGCAGAAACTACTGGAGGCGTATCCCATCGAGAAGGTGCACCTGCATTTTGACAAACCTTATTATGCCGTGGGCGACACGCTATGGTTCAAAACCTACCTTACCAGCAATATGTATAATTATGACTTGAGTAAGGTGGTTTACGTGGAAGTGATGAATGGTAAAGATTCGCTGATGCAGACTATGCGGATTCCGTTGACTAACAACGTAGGTGAAGGCCATTTGGTACTCGATCAGGAATGGTATAGTCAGGGTAATTACCGGTTTCGGGCGTATACGAAGTGGATGGTGAATTTCGATCCGGCCTATTTTTTCAATAAGATTATCCCCATAGGGGATGTGCTCAATAATGCGCTTCACTATAACGTTACGTTCAATGACGTTGGTAAAGGTAAAAGCGCCCGGACACAGGCGGTTATCCAATTTAAGGATCGGGAGGGAAAGCCGTTGGGCAACCGGAAGCTGAACTGGTCGGCTCAGGCCGGATGGGAACCCATTGACGATGGAAAAGGGCAAACCGATGCCGTGGGTAATGCAGTGATCAACATCAACGGTAAGGATAGGGAGCAGCTTAGGAAAGGAAATCTCTATGTTTCGCTTGAATCGGGTAGCGCTGCCCCGCCGATGTTGGGGACCTTTTCGCTTCAGTCGGCGCTTTGGGATGCGGATGTGCAGTTTTTTCCGGAAGGTGGAGATCTCATTGCCGGGCTTTCAAAAAAAGTGGCCTTCAAGGCAATCGGAAGCGATGGCCGTGGGCTATCGGTTAAGGGAAGCGTTGTGAACCAGAAAGGGACCGAAGTGGCCACACTCTCGGATGTACATAAGGGAATGGGATACGTCTCTTTCATACCAGAAATAGGGGATGCCTATACCGCCAATATCACGTTTGAAAATGGTGAAAGCCGCAGTTTTCCGTTACCTCCCGTTGTCGAACAGGGAATCAGTGTCACGGTTGTGAAATCGGACACGTCTGAACTTCAATTAGCGATCGTAGCCAACGACCGGTTTTTCGCGGCAAATAAGGGCAAAGCGTTTTACCTGATAGCGCAAGCAAACGGGATACTTTGTTACGCAGCTCAAGCCGCATTGCGCAATAATGCGGTGGTGGTAAACCTTCCTAAAGACCGTTTTCCGACCGGTATTGCTCAGTTAACACTTTTTACATCCGCAGGCAAGCCGGTCAGCGAACGTTTGGTCTTCGTCGAAAATATTAAACCGCTATCGATCACGGTTAGCAGTGATCAAAAGGAATATACCACTAAGCAATTGGTCAAATTAGGCATAAAAGTCGTTAACAACGACACGCTGACCGCCGGTAATTATTCGGTGGCCGTGGTAGACGAATCCAAAGTCCCTTATGATGAAAATAAGGAGACAACCATACTGAGCAACTTATTACTTACTTCCGATCTGAAAGGGTATGTGGAAGAGCCCAACTATTATTTCAATCAGCCGGATGATCAAAAGAAAGAAGCATTGGATGTTCTCCTGCTTACTCAGGGATATCGCCGGTTTTCCTATGCAGAGATTTTGGCCGACCGCTATCCGGAGGTACATTTTTTCCCCGAGCAGGGCATTGAGATTTCCGGTGTATTGAGATTGAATAATGGAAAGCCGGTGGTCAACGGCGGATTATTATTGTCCATTCCGGACCGAAGTTTCCGTAAGGATACGTATACCGATGAAAATGGGCGCTTTGTATTCAAAGATTTGGTGTTTACCGATTCATCGCGTGTAACGATCAATGCCCGGGGCAACGACAATTATCGCGACATGGTCATTAATGTAGACCCAACGCGGTATCCAGGAATCGACACGACGTTCTACCGTGCGGACAACGTGTTAAATATAGACAATATGCTTGCGCCTTATTTGACCAATAGCCGCAATGAGTACCGGACGTCCATATTGCTGGAAGAAGTGGAAGTGACCGCATCATCGCGACCAAGCTTTTCACATAAAGATTACCCGGCGATTTCGGGATTGGGTATGGCTGATCATCAAATCAGTGCCGATCGGCTGAAGGGGTGCAACAACCTCATTATGTGCCTGCAAACTGCGCTTACCGGTATCACCTATGACAGTCAAAGTCAACTCTTTTACATTACCCGTGATTACAATGCGGGCGGACGGATTCCCGTGCAGTTTTTTGTAAATGGTATGGCTATGGACGTGCCCTCACTCAACGGTATTATGCCCACGGAGGTTGAAGGGATTGAAATCTTTCTACGTGATGAGTTGGGCACCGTAAGCCGGATGTATCAAAATAATGGTGTCGTATCAATTTATACAACCAAAAAGCAGGAAAAAGGACCGCGGATGTCGTTGAGTCAAATCGAAGCTTTGTTGCCAAAGAGCAACATCGTTGACCTTACACCGCTGGGATACGTGGAAGAGCGTAAATTTTACACACCCAAATACGACACGCCCGAGCGCCGTGCGGTGAGCGATATCCGAACCACGGTATATTGGAATCCTCAGGTGAAGGCAGGCGACGACGGCACCGCACAGTTGGATTTCTATAATGCGGATGGGACCGGCAGTTATCGCGTGGTCGTGGAAGGAATGGATGCTACGGGAAACATCGGTCGCGCCGTATACCGGTATACCGTGAAGCAATGATTCAATAAGAAATACTATGCGGAAAATCATCCATATCGACATGGATGCATTTTATGCTTCGGTAGAACAGCGGGATTTCCCCGAGTATCGCGGCATTCCACTGGTGGTAGGAGGCCCGCCCAACAGTAGGGGAGTCGTGGCGACAGCCAGTTACGAAGCCCGTGACTATGGGATCCGTTCGGCAATGCCCTGCAGTAGGGCGGCTAAATTGTGTCCCCAGGCGGTGTTCGTGCCCCCAAGGTTTGATGCCTACAAAGCAGTATCCGCTAAGATCCGCGAAATCTTTCGCCGGTATACAGATATAATAGAGCCCCTTTCGCTGGATGAAGCCTATTTGGATGTAACAACTGATAAACAACACATTGGTTCGGCCATTGAGATTGCAAAGCGGATCAAAGAAGCGATCCGTTCGGAACTTAGCTTAACGGCGTCGGCAGGCATTTCCGTCAATAAATTCGTGGCTAAAATTGCATCGGATATGCAAAAGCCGGATGGGCTCACATTTATCGGGCCTTCCCGCATCGAGCGGTTCATGGAAAATCTCCCCGTCGAAAAGTTCTTTGGGGTAGGCAAAGTGACGGCAGCGAAAATGAAGCAAATGCAGCTGTTTACCGGTGCCGACCTCAAGCGACTATCGGAGGCCGATTTGCTGCGGTTATTCGGAAAAAGTGGTCGCTTTTACTACCAAATCGTCCGGGGAGTCGATGATCGCCCTGTGCAGCCCGATCGGGAGCTGAAATCAATTGCCGTTGAAGATACGTTTAGTGAAGATCTGCACAGAGTAACCGATATGGAAGACGAACTGAAAAAAATTGCCGCTAAATTGACCGGGCGGATGCAAAGCCGCAAGCTGAAAGGACGGACTATCACGCTGAAAATCCGGTTTGCCGATTTTCGGTTGGTAACCCGAAGCCACTCCCTGCCGTATTATACCGACGCGATCGACGATATTTTTGCGACGGCCCATCAATCCCTTCAGTCGGTGATGACACCGGATACTATGCCCATCCGGTTATTAGGCATATCGGTTAGCAATTTTGATCACATTAATCTCGCTTCCAATCAGCTTACCTTGTTCTGATCGGATGAGAGTTCGATGGGTTCGTCCTCTACTTCCTCTTCTTTCAATACGACTTTCACCGCATACGAAGAGGGCCACACGCCTCTTCCGTATCGAAGCGCATAAACCTTGGTGAATTCGGCACCGAAGTAGAGAATGGACGCCGAATAATACACCCAAAGCAGCAGGATAATAATCGCGCCGGCGGCTCCGTAAGCAGAAGCCGGAGCACTGTATTGCATGTAAAGTGAAATGAGGTATCTGCCCAGCATAAAAAGCGCAGCGGTGAAAAGGGCGCCGCCGGTGACATCCCGTAGGCGCATGCGCGCATCTGGCAAGACCCGGAAGATGATAGCAAATAGGAACGTGATAACGACAAACGTAAGTCCGATGTTAACCCATTCTACCACGTAGACCGAGATTTCCGGGAAAAAGTGCGTAATCTGCGAACTGAGCGCTACGATGATTCCGTTGGCGATCAGCGAGACGATTAGCAAAAAGCCAAGCCCCAAGACCATGGAAAACGAGATCGCACGGTTCAACAGCATTTTCAACCATCCTTTCTTGGGTTTCGGTCGCACACCCCATATCCGATTCAGGGAGTCCTGTATTTCCATAAAGATTGTCGTGGAACCGATTACCAATGTGCCGATTCCAATCGCGATCCCGATGCCCGATTTGTTGGATAGACTGATATTCTGGATAATCTGTTGGATCTGGGCCGCGGTATCTGGCCCGAAGATATTCGCAAATTCTTCAAAGACCTCCGATTGTGCATCCTGCTCTCCGGCCAGAATTTCGCCATAAAAAAAGCCGACCAGCCAAATGACGATCAAAAGGAGAGGAGCGATGGAAAATATCGTGTAGTAAGCGAGCGACGCGCTCATCTTCATAGCATTGTCTTTTGAGAATTCGGAAAATGTGTTACTCAGCAACTGAAAGATTTCCCGGTAGAATGACTTTTTAAAAAGTTTCATACATAGTAAACCAGAAACGGATGCGGATGTTTACTCTTGATAAATATCTTCGATTTCCTTTTCGTAGCGCTGCAGGATGACTTTCCGTTTCAAGCTAAGCTTCGGTGTAAGCTCTCCGGCATCGATTGTCCAATCCTTTGCCAGCAGGGCAAATTTTTTTACTTGTTCCCAGTGTCCGAAGCCCTGATTAAGTCGATTGATTTCACGCTCATACTTATCAATGACTGCTGGTTTTTGAATAACGGATTCCCTGGAATCAAAGGGAATGCCCTTGATCTTGCACCAGTTCTCCAGGACGTCGAAGGCGGGGACGATCAACGCTCCGGGGAACTTCCGGTTCTCACCTACGACCATCACTTGGGCGATGAAGGTTGACTCCATATACTTATTTTCAAGCGCCTGAGGTGCCACGTATTTGCCACCTGCTGTCTTGAACATTTCCTTTTTCCGGTCCGTAATGCGTAAAAAACCCTCTGCGTCCAGCTCGCCGATATCTCCGGTATGAAAATATCCGTCATTATCAATGGCCTCCGCGGTAGCGGCATCGTTTTTATAATAGCCGATGGAGATGCTTGGGCCTTTGCAGAGTATTTCGCCATCGGATGCAATCTTCACATCCACATGCTTCAAGACCTTACCCACGGTTCCGAACTTAACGCCGTCTTTTTCCAGGCTATTGACCGCAATCACGGGCGAGGTTTCCGTGAGGCCGTACCCTTCCAACACTGGTATGCCTGCCGCCCAGAACACCCTCGACAAGCGGGGTTGCAAGGCCGCACCCCCGGAAACAATGAGTTTGATATTTCCGCCGAGCGCTGCCTGCCATTTGGCAAATACGAGTTTTCGAGCCACGGCCAGACGCAGGTTGAACCAGGCGCTGTTTTTTTCCGGCTCCTTGTTGCTAAGACCCAAATTGAGTGCCCAGAAAAAAATGTGCCGTTTGATTCCAGCGAGTTCTTTTCCCTTGGACACAATGCGATCGTATACTTTTTCCAAAACGCGCGGAACGGTCGTAAATCCGTCGGGCTTTACATCGTTAATATCGGCCACGATAGTGTCCAGGCTTTCGGCGTAATGGATTTCTACGCCCTTAGCAAAATATAGGTATACGACCATCCGTTCAAAGATGTGGCATAGCGGCAGAAAGCTGAGCGCTTTTCGAAAGTAGTCGGGCAACAGGTGATAGCAATCGTGTACATTGGTAATCACATTTTTATGAGACAGGTAGACGCCTTTTGGTTTACCGGTTGTACCCGACGTATAGATGAGTGTGAGTAGATCATCCTCATGCACCGCGTTGCGGTAAGGTGTTAAATCCGTGTCGCTTGTTTTGCCCTCATCTACCAACTGCTGCCACGACGGTAGTCCATTTACGAGATCAAATGTATAGATCGGGATGATCAGATTATGGGATTGCAGGGCAGCTTCGATCTTTTCGTGTAACTCTGCATTACTTACAAAAATGAGCTTAACGGCAGCATCGTCAATGATAAAAGAAAGGTCTTGTGCCGAAAGGGTCGGGTAAAGCGGTACCACGGCTGCGCCAAGCTGGTTAATGGCAAAATCACAGAAATTCCACTCTGGCCGGTTGGCAGACATGAGGGCAATTTTGTCGCCCTTTTGTATGCCTTTCGCGATCAAGCCCTTGCTCAGGTTGTTTACCAGCGATATAAACGTATCCGTAGCATAGTTTGTCCATGTCCCCTGTGCTTTCCCTGCCACCATGACCGGTTTAGCGTAGTGGGCTTCGTAGTTTGTCAGAATGTCAAAAATGCGGGTTGCCGATGTCATATCTTGCTGTTTGGTCTATAATCTATTTCCTGTTTTTACCGGAGCGCATTTAAAGATAGGAATTATTTAGCATTTGCAAAACCGTTAAACCGTGAATTGCCAAACCGTAACCTAGCAACTTAACCACTTAACAAATATTGGCATTTGTTTTGCGCGGAAAGGGCATGGAAAGAAATCGCATAGCCGCATTTATCGTTGTTTTTTTTGTAGGAATCGTTGCGTGGCAAGGAGCCGTGGCGCAGGAAAGTAGCACGTATACACGTGGCATTGGAGGGCGTTTTGGAGTAGCTAATGGTATTACGTACAAGCATTTTATTAATGACAACCACGCGATCGACGGCATCCTTAATTTTCAGGGAAATCGAAGTTTTACTATTGTCAAATTGCTGGGTCTTTACGAAATTCACCAACCCATCAATTTTGTCGACGTGGAAGGGCTCCGTTGGTACTACGGATTCGGCGGGGGCTTGGGATCTTATCGTTACAAAGATACCGATGAAAGCGGGATGGCATGGAGTTTTGATGGCGCAATAGGCTTGGATTATAAGATCCCAGCTGCACCGATTAACTTATCATTGGATTGGAAACCAACCATGGAGCTGACGCCTGAATCAGGTGTGCGATTCGACGGTATCGGCTTATCGATACGATTTGTGTTTTGATAATTACGGAACCGATAACCAGATTTTGCCCAGACGCTGCTGTTCCGGTGTTGCGTCAACCAAGGGAACGATGGAAAATGACCCGCGGTTATCTTTCATAAGCGTTACGCTGAGTTCACGTATCCTCCCATCCCTGGCGATCAGTACCTGAAGCATATCGCCAATAGCCGCGGTCTGCAATACCCGGTTCAGTTCTTTACCGTGGACGTCTAATCGTTCGCCGTTGATAGCGATGATCTCATCTCGTACGTTAATGCCGTCATTCCAGGCACTGCTACTTCGGCTTACCGCGGTAACGACAACTCGACCATCAACGATGGAAGTGGAAATCCCTAAGTCAGGTAACTCTCGTCCGTCATTATAGTCGATTACTTCGTAACCTACGGCGTTTAGATAGCGGTTATAATCCAATGATCCGGTTGTATGGGCCGCCTCGAAGATATCTGCGACAGATGTTCCCGCAACTTGTTCGATCAGTGTTTGGAATTCGTGCTCTTCAAAGCCTCGTTTTTTATCGACGTAAAACGTCTGATAGGCGGCTTTCAAGACGTCATCCAACCGCTTTTCACCATTGGTGGCGGCAAGTATCTTGAGGTCGAGCATCATCGCAAGCAAAGCCCCTTTGTTGTAATAGGAGATGCTTGTATTTGCTGAATTTTCATCCGGGCGATAATATTTGATCCATGCATCGAAACTGGCAGAGGCCGCGGATTGTATTTGATTTCCCGCACGGTTCTCGATCGTGTTGATATCATTGCTCAACGCCTGTAAATAATTGTTTTCGTTTAGGAAGCCACAGCGACGGAGTAATAAATTGTCGAAATATGCTGTGAAACCTTCCATGATCCATAAGGCAGTTGTGTAATTTTCCGCTTCGTAGTCAAATGGACCAAGTTCGAGTGGCCGCAATCGTTTGACATGCCATAGGTGGAAATACTCGTGTGCCACGAGTCCGAGAAACCCAATATACGACCGCTCGTTTTGGTAGCCATTGCGGGTAGCTCCCAATACCGTTGAGTTGAGATGTTCCAAACCACCTCCGCCCGACTGATAATTGTGCACAATGAACACATAGCGTTTATTCGGATTCACGCCAAAAATCTGGGTCGCACGTTCCACGATAGCTGCGCAATCTTCCTTGAGTCGAGCCTTGTCGTAATTGCCTCCGCCTACCATGGCAATTTCGTGCAGTACGCCGGCGGCCTCAAATGTAAAGATGTCCTGGTTGCCTATTTCTATAGGCGAGTCGAATAGAATGTCGAAATTGGCGGCGTGGTATGTTCCGGGCTTTCCCTCAACCGGCGTTAATCCAGTGGAGATTTTAGACCAGGAGGAATGGGGCAGAATCGTTACTTCCGTGGGAAGGTCGAGCAAGCCGTCTATGTATAGAAACGTGCCTGCCGGCGATAGAAAGGCATGGCTGTCATCGATAAAATTAGTCCGTACCGACACCTCAAAGCCATAAACACGGTATTGGACCGTCAGGCTACGTTTTTTTTTCGAGTCGATCCGCCAGGTGTTTTTGTTAAGTTTCTTCGTCGCCAGGGAAGCCCCTTGCTCGTCAAACGCCTCTAAACCTTCCACATTTTTTGCATACTCACGCACCAAATATGAACCTGGAGTCCAAACCGGCATTTTAACGTCGATGAAATCACGCTGGAAGTTCTCAATTTTCATCGTGATTTCTACATAATGGGCCTGGGGTTCCTTGAAGGAAACTTCGAAATGGATGCGCGGTTGAGAGGCGGCAAACGTGGAAGACACTGCGGTTGTCATCAGTAAAAGTAAGTTGGTGCGAATTTTTTTCATAGTCATAGTCCAATCTAGCTCAGTTTTCCCTTATCATGAGCGTCGCGGTGGCCTGTGCAGTGGGCATGATTACCAGGTCATTGATATTGACGTGTTTCGGGCGCGAAACAGCAAACCATGCTGCCTCCGCAACGTCGTCGGCGACCAAGGGTTCGAGATTTTGGTATACAGCAGCCGCCCGATCTTTGTCGCCTTTAAAGCGAACAACGGAGAACTCTGTTTCCACCATGCCAGGGTGGATGGCCGTCACACGGATGTGTTTATCCAGTAAATCTATGCGCATGCCCTTGGTCAACGCATCTACGGCGTGCTTGGTAGCACAATAAACATTTCCGTTGGGATACACTTCCTTGCCGGCAATGGAACCGATGTTGATGATGTGGCCTTCGTTACGTGCAGCCATGATCGGAGCCACCGCACGTGTCACATATAACAGGCCCTTTATATTGGTGTCAATCATCCGATCCCAATCGCCGATATCACCCTCGTGGATCGGATCAAGTCCTTGGCTAAGACCTGCGTTGTTAATCAGCACATCCACCTGCTGCCATCCGCTTGGAAGGTTGCTGAAGGTCGAGAATACTTCATCCGCATCGCGTACATCAAGGGCGAGAAGGTGGGTGTTGATCCCATACGAACTCATCAATTGGTCCGAAAGCTCCGTGAGGCGATCGATACGTCTGGCTGCCAGCAGAAGATCATATCCCTCCCGGGCAAACACCGAAGCACATGCCGCGCCGATACCCGCACTGGCACCTGTAATGAAAGCTTTTTTTTGAGACATGAGATGTTGTGTTTTTATTCGAAAAACAAGCTGACTTGAAAGTTTCGCAATGTCAGCCGGTCAATCGGACGATTATACATATTATATTCACTCCTGTCAAGAAGATTACCTACGCTTTGCACCCACCTGACTTCCGGCGACATCTTGAAGAAATCAAAGTATAGATCAAACCCGATGCCGGCTTCATAAGAGAAATAGCCGGGTTTGGTCTTCAGCAGTTTTTCAGCCGGAGAGAAGCTTGCGTCATCGTATCGTTTGCCCGAAACTACGTTGATGGAGTACTTGCCTCCTCCGATCAAATAGCCGCGGTAATTGCCCTTGCGGTCCGATTTAAACTTGATAAGTAACGGCAGGTCGATGTAGGAAGCACGGATTAGTCTTTCGGTGACCTCGGTGGAAATTGAATACTTGTAATTTACCACTTTATTGGAAAAAACAAGTGAGGGAGTAAATCGTAAATTGGCATTTTCAGTAAGTTTTATGTCAGCCAATAATCCCAAGCCTACACCGTGATAGAACGGAGAGGAAACCCCCAAGAGGGAGGCCGTATCTGCTGCAGAAGCCATGGGATTGGGTGTCTGCCAATCCGGTTTCAGCGTGATTTTATAGTCGGCATTGATGTAGTGGAAGCTAAACCCGAAATGCAGCGGTTCGTCGTCTACACCACCGCCCCACCGCTGAAACTTTTGCTGCGCATAGGCAGAAGACGCCGTCAGCAACAGTAATAAGCCCATAGCGAACCGTACCGATATCGGGTAGACAACGTTCATTTAGTGCCGATATAGAGAGTACAGATACCGAACGTTTGCGGACGGTATTCCGTTTGACTGAAACCCACTTGGCGGAGGATATCAGTAAATCGGCGCCCATCTGGAAACTGCGCAACCGATTCGGGCAGGTAGCGGTAGGCACGATCGTCTTTTGAAAACAGTTTACCGATGCGGGGCGTGACGTGGTTGAAATAAAAATGATAAAGCTGCTTCACAGGAAATCCCTTCGGTTTTGAAAATTCGAGGATGACTGCTCTTCCACCGGGCTTCAGTACCCGGCAGATATCAGCCAGACCTCTTTCCAGGTTTTCGAAATTGCGCACACCAAAGCCTACCGTTACCGCATCAAACGTGCCGGTGGCGAAGGGAAGGTTTTCTGAGTCGCCCAATGCGACTTCAAAGCGATCACCGAGGCCTTTTTTAGCTATTTTTTCCTTGGCGACATCCAGCATGCCCTGCGAGATGTCAACGCCGATAATTTTTTGCGGACGCAATATTCGAAGGGCTTCCAACGCAAAATCGCCGGTGCCCGTCGCAACATCCAATAGAAACTGCGGTTGGGCCGTTTTCAGTGTGTGGATAGCTTTCTTTCGCCAGATGATATCGATGCCTAATGATAGGAAATGGTTAAGAAAATCGTAGGTGCCCGAGATATTGTCGAACATGTCGGCTACCTGTTGCTTCTTGTCGGTGTTGTCGTTGTAAGGCTTTACTGTTTCGGATGTTGCCATGGAAGGCAAATTTACGTGAAGTTTTTCGGAAACACTACACGGAGGCCATTCTATTTTTCATGCTTTTTGCAGTCTGGGATCGTCTCTTGTTGTTAAGTAATTGTTAAGGATTGATGCGCTATGATTTGATAATCAATCGCTATCGTATCCAGCGGTCTGCATGTTCATTTTTATTGTGTGCTTTTGTTCCGCAATTTTGTATATTAACACTTTGTAAAGTTGTTAACAGTTGTTCAACGATTTGTGATTCAGGATCAATTTTGTTTTGTTAACATTTTTTGCACACGCTGTGTTGAAAACGTATCTTGCTAATTATGCCTATTTCAGGCGGAAAGGATTTGTGGAAAATGTATTGTGAAAAGGTTGTTCAGAACTTGTCTATATGTGCCTATCAAAAATACCTACATTTGCTCTGCTGGTTTTCGAAGCAGCAGCCGGTGATAAGCCGTGGTTTCAATTCTACCTACATTAGTTAATGATAGTATAACATATGACCAACGAGAATGAATATGCTTCCAGCCAAGCCGGTAATTCTTCCCGGGGTACATTCGCAGAGCGGCGTACGCGGTTGAATAATTTGGTGAGCGGATTGGGAAAACTGCCGCCTCAGGCGGTGGATCTCGAAGAGGCGGTATTAGGGGCGCTTATGCTGGAGAAAAATGCACTCAGTGAGGTCATTGACATTCTCAAGCCTGAAACGTTTTACGTCGAAGCTCACCAGAAAATTTTCGAGGCGATCTATAACCTCTTCCAGAAGACTTCGCCAATTGATTTGCTCACCGTGACTGCTGAATTGCGTAAGATGGGCGCATTGGAGCTTGTGGGAGGCGCCTATTACATTACACAGTTGACCGACCGGGTGGTGTCAGCGGCTAATATCGAGTATCATGCGCGTATTATTTCACAGAAATACATCCAGCGCGAGCTTATTAAAGTATCTACGGAGATCATCAACAATGCATACGAAGACACGACAGATATCTTCGATTTGATGGATCATGCGGAAAAGAGTCTGTTCGATATTGCACAGAATAATTTGAGGCGGGATACCCGGAAAATGGATGACATTATGCGGGAGGCTGTGGAAGCATTGGAAACACTTCGTGACCGGACCGACGGCCTCACTGGCGTTCCTTCTGGGTTTACGGAACTTGATCGGATGACCTCAGGCTGGCAGCCCTCAGACCTCGTAATTATTGCGGCCCGTCCGGCGATGGGTAAAACCGCTTTTGTGCTAAGCTGTGCGCGCAATGCTGCAGTGGATCATAACAAACCCGTGGCCGTATTTTCCCTTGAAATGTCGTCCGTGCAACTGGTGAACCGTCTCATTGCTGGCGAAACGGAAATCGAACAGGAGAAATTGCGGAAAGGCAATCTGGCAGACCATGAGTGGACACAGCTTCATTCCCGCATCGGACGGCTTACGCAAGCACCATTGCTGATTGATGATACGCCTGCACTTAATATCTTTGAATTCCGTGCCAAGTGCCGCAGGCTAAAAGCCCAATACGACATTCAAATGGTTATTGTGGACTACCTGCAATTGATGCACGGCAAAAATGATGGCAAGGGGGGGAACCGTGAACAGGAAATTGGCAGCATCTCCCGTTCATTGAAGTCTGTCGCAAAGGAACTGAACATTCCGGTTTTGGCACTTTCCCAATTGAGCCGTGCGGTAGAAAGCCGTCCGGGTGGAAGCAAACGCCCCATGTTGTCGGATTTGCGTGAATCCGGTTCCATTGAGCAGGACGCCGATATGGTGCTGTTCTTGTACCGACCGGAATATTATGGGCTGACCGAAGATGAAGCCGGGCGCCCGACGGCCGGTGTCGGTGAAGTAATTATCGCGAAGCACAGGAATGGGGAAACCGGCACAGTACAGCTTAAATTTGTGGGTAAGTACGTGAAATTCGCAGACTTGGAAGACGATTTTTCCTTCGGTGGCGATGGTTTGCCGGATTCAGGTTCATTTGCATCGGGCATGTCCCCGTCCAATTCGTTTGATGCACCCGGTAGCATTATCCGTCAATCGCGGATGAATGATATGAACGATGATTCGCCTTTTTAGCCCATAATTTTGTACCTTTACGCCTCAATCAGAAACGATAGAAGAGGAATAGGATTTTGGATTATTTAGCAGGTTTAAACCCATCTCAGCGGGCCGCAGTGGAGCAAACTGAGGGGCCGGTGATGATTGTGGCCGGAGCAGGTTCTGGTAAGACACGTGTAATAACTTATCGAGTGGCTCACTTGGTGCGGCGGGGAGTTGATCCGTTTAATATTTTGGTGCTTACATTTACCAACAAGGCTGCCAAGGAAATGCGTGAACGCATTATGAAGGTAGTGGGCGATGAGGCCAAGAATATATGGATGGGCACGTTCCACTCCGTGTTTGCGAAGATACTGCGAGTGGAGGCGGAACACATCGGGTACCCGCGGAATTTCACCATCTATGATACGGATGATAGCAAAAGTCTCATACGCAGTATCCTCAAAGAGATGCAGTTGGATGACAAACTGTACAATGCAAACTTTGTTTACAACCGGATATCATCTGCCAAGAACAACTTGATTTCGGCGCAGGAATACAGTAGCAATGAGCAGATACAGGCGGAAGATTTTTCCAACGGACGAGGACAACTCGGGCAGATTTATCTTGCCTATACGCAACGGTGCTATAAAGCGGGTGCGATGGATTATGACGATCTCTTATTCAAAACCAATGTGTTGTTCCGGGAATATCCCGATGTGCTGCATAAATACCAGCACAAATTCAAATACTTGATGGTAGACGAGTATCAAGATACCAACTTTTCTCAGTATCTGATTGTTCGCAAGTTGGCCGCTATCAACGAAAATATCTGTGTAGTAGGCGACGATGCACAGAGCATTTATGCTTTCCGCGGCGCGAACATCCAAAATATCCTTAACTTCGAGAAAGACTATCCCGATCTGAAGGTATTCAAGCTGGAACAGAACTACCGATCTACGCAGAATATTGTAAATGCAGCTAACAGCATCATTGCCAATAACAAGAATCAGCTGAAAAAGCATGTGTTTTCAGAGAATGAAACGGGAGAAAAAATCAAGGTATGCCGGGCATTCAGCGATAACGAAGAAGGTAAGATTGTCGCAGAATCCATAGCTCAGGAGCGGGCACTCAAAGGGTGGAAGTATCACGATTTTGCCATCCTATACCGTACCAATGCGCAGTCGCGGGCCATGGAAGAAGCGCTTCGTAAAATCAACATCCCCTACAAGATTTACGGAGGAACTTCTTTTTACCAGCGCAAAGAAATCAAAGATCTGATAGCGTATTTCAGGTTGACATTCAACCCCAATGATGAGGAGGCAATCAAACGGGTGATCAACTACCCTCGCAGGGGGATCGGGGATACGACGATAGACCGAATTTTGATTGCCGCGGATCAGCATCAACTCACCCTTTGGGAAGTCATCAGCCAAGCCTCAACCTATCTCGATGGCAGAAGTGCCGGTGCGGTCGGTACGTTTGCCACCATGATACAAGGTTTTCAGGTAGTTGCAAAGGGGCATTCGGCATTCGATGCTGCGATGCACATTGCGCAACATTCGGGGATTCTTAAAGACCTGTATGAGGACAAATCCGTGGAAGGGCTAAGCCGCTATGAGAATATCCAGGAACTGCTCAACGGTATCAAGGAGTTCAGCGAACGAGAAGATATAGAAGAAAAGGGACTTGACGTGTTTATGCAGGACGTTGCCCTACTTACCAATGATGATAACGATAAGGATCCCAATGCTGACACCGTGTCGCTCATGACCATCCATTCTTCGAAAGGGTTGGAGTTTCCACATGTATTCATCGTCGGATTGGAAGAAAATCTGTTTCCTTCACAATTGTCGCTTAACTCACGCAGTGAATTGGAAGAAGAGCGACGGCTCTTTTATGTTGCGGTTACCCGTGCCGAGAAAAAGCTGACATTGAGTTACGCTACGTCGCGGTACCGATGGGGCACGTTAAATAATTGCGAACCCAGCCGTTTCCTCGATGAGTTGAATCCTACGTATCTCGAATTGGATTTCAAGCCCCGCGTGGTACCCGAAAGTATGGCTTCCTTTGCTGACGAACGCCAGGCTTGGGGGCAGCGGGATGTGTTTACGAAACCCAAGCCCAAAACGCCACCGAAAACCACAGCAATGCTACCTAAAGCACATACTCCCACTCGGGGATTTGCGCCCTCGGATACCAGCAGTTTGCAGGTAGGTATGGAGGTGGAGCACGAGCGGTTTGGTTTTGGAAAGGTAATCAATCTGGAGGGCGGAAAAAATGAGGTAAAAGCAACTATTTTCTTCCAAGAATTGGGACAGAAGCAATTGTTGCTTAAATTTGCCAAATTAAGGATTGTGGGGTGAGCGTAAACGGATAGATAAAAGTTATGGAAATGAATTTTGATTATAATAGCACACGGCCAAAGTTAATTTTGGCGGAATATGGCCGGAATGTACAGAATATGGTGGACTACATCTGTGCATTACCGACCAAGGAAGAGCGCAACCGCCATGCCCAAGTCGTGATCGACATGATGGGGTTCCTCAATCCGCACCTTCGAGACGTGGCCGATTTCAAGCATAAACTTTGGGATCACCTCCATATCATATCGGACTTTAAGATTGATGTAGATTCGCCGTATCCTATTCCGGATCAGAATGCCATCCACCCTAAACCCGAATTGTTGGACTATCCACAGCACCGGATCCGGTACAAACATTACGGTCATACCATTGAAAAAATGATCGACCGCGCGCGGAAAATTGCAGATCCGGAAAAGAAAAAGAGCATGACACAGGCCATCGCTAATTTTATGAAAATGGCCTATGTGACCTGGAATAAGGATACCGTGGAAGATGATTTGATCATTGCTGATCTTCGCGAGTTATCCAATGGTGAGCTGCAACTGGCGCCCGATGTAAGTTTAACCAAACTTGACTTCAAAACCCCTCCTCCGGGCAGCCGGACCAAAGGCGGAGCGCCCCAGCAGAACAACAACGGAAAAAATAAAAAACCCCAAAAGAAAAAGAAAAAGCATTGAATGCATTCGAAATACATGGGGGTAAGCCGTTAGCCGGCGAGATTATTCCCCAGGGTGCGAAAAACGAGGCCTTGCAGATTCTGTCAGCCGTCCTCTTGACCGAGGAAGCCGTAACCGTAAGTAACGTTCCGGATATCAAAGATGTCAATAAATTGATCGAACTGCTTGGCGACTTGGGCGTAGAAATAAATCGCCTGAGCCAGGATAAGTACGTATTTCGGGCGAAAGATATCAATCTGGAATATTTCAAATCCGAAGCGTTCAAAAGCAAAGGTAGCGGTTTACGGGGGTCAATCATGATTGTGGGGCCGCTATTGGCACGGTTTGGAAAAGCAGCTATCCCGAAACCAGGAGGTGATAAAATCGGTCGGCGGAGATTGGATACACATTTTCTCGGTTTTGAAAAATTGGGTGCACGTTTCCATTACGATGCTGACGCCCACTTCTTCAATGTTGATGCTACCGATTTGACGGGCACTTACATTTTGATGGACGAAGCGTCGGTAACCGGTACAGCCAATATTGTGATGGCAGCCGTATTGGCGAAAGGGACTACTACAATCTATAATGCGGCATGCGAACCCTATCTGCAGCAACTGTGTAAGATGCTGAACCGGATGGGAGCCAAAATTGCGGGTATTGGTTCTAATTTGTTGACCATCGAAGGGGTGGATCGTTTGGGGGGAACCGAGCATCGCATGCTACCTGATATGATTGAGATCGGTTCGTTCATTGGCCTTGCAGCAATGACCGAGTCGGAAATCACCATCAAAGACGTACATTTTCATGAACTTGGCATTATTCCTTCCGTGTTTTCAAAGCTGGGAATCCAATTTGAGTTGAGAGGCGACGATATCTACATACCTCAGCAGAAAAGTTATGAGATCGATACTTTTATCGATGGCTCGATTCTGACGGTCGCCGATGCACCTTGGCCAGGCTTTACGCCCGACTTACTGAGCATCGTACTCGTAGTTGCCACACAAGCCAAGGGTAACGTGTTGATCCATCAGAAAATGTTTGAAAGCCGGTTGTTTTTTGTGGATAAACTGATTGATATGGGCGCACAGATTATTCTCTGTGACCCCCACAGGGCTACGGTAATTGGGCTTAACAAGGCTTTTAAGTTGCGTGGCATCCAAATGACTTCTCCGGATATCCGGGCTGGAGTTTCTCTCCTTATTGCGGCGCTTTCGGCGCAGGGGAAATCTGTCATTCACAACATCGAACAAATCGAACGGGGGTATCAGGATATCGAAAAGCGATTGCAGGCGATAGGGGCCAATATCCGCCGAATCGATTCGAATCCGACTGCGCATTAAAACAATTTCGCCGGTTAATTGTTATTTTTGCCGTAGCCGTAGGAAATGATAACCGTTTATATTCAAATAATGTCTAACCATCTATTACTTAATCATTCAAATTCATGGAAAAATTGTTTTTATCCGTAGCAGCAGGGGCGTTGATATTGAGCTCATGTGTAAGCAATCCCGAAGGAAAAAAAGCGGAAACCACAGACAGTGTGGAAACCACGGCAAATGTTGGAGCAGGCAATGCGTTGCCGGTAGATACCAGCGCATCTGAGCTGGCTTGGACCGGACGTAAAGTGAGCGGTCAACATCACGGTACTGTCAAAATTAAATCGGGTTCCCTGACGGTAAATAACGGGCAATTGACCGGTGGTAATTTCGTGGTTGACCTGACCACGATCACCAATCATGACCTGGATGGGGAATACAAAGGAAAATTGGAAGGTCATTTGAAGTCGGCCGACTTTTTCGACGTGGAAAATCATCCGGAAGCTACTTTTGAAATTACCGGAGTGGAACCGGGGGCGGAAGCCGGTGTTGTTAAGGTTTCCGGCAACCTAACCATCCGTGGCGTAAGTAAGAATATTACGTTTGATGCCCATGTGCAGGAGGCTACGGATACATCGGTCAAAGCGACGGCCGATTTCAACATCGCCCGTGAAGATTGGGGCGTGAATTATGCCGGACAGGCCGACGATTTGATCAGCAAGGAGATCAATCTGAAGGTGACATTGGTTGCGGGAGCCTAAGGGTATTCCAGCAATTTATACAACATATGGATAAACCCCGTAGCTTTGCTCGGGGTTTTTTGATGTCGCTAGAATTTCCAATGGCGCAGTGAAGAAATTGGGTCAGCCGATTAGTATTCGGAGATTGCGTTGATGATATCGTATTGGGTGATGATGGCGATTTTCCCGTGTTCGTCTTCGACCAATACTGCCTGATTGTCTTTATGAATGAGCGAAGATATCTTGTCGATCGAGGTGCGTAAATCTACGAATGGAAAAGGTTGAGTGCAGATTTCCTCCACGCGGGCCGATTTTAGGGTAGGGTTCTCTAGCAGGGCATGTAGAATGTCCGCTTCGGTCACTTTGCCAATAACCATTCCCTGCTGGGTCACGGGTATCTGTGAAATGTTAAGCGCTTTCATCAGGTTAAACGTTTCGATAACCGACTGTTCAACGTCAGCGGTGACGATAGGTACATCGCCGCGTTTTTTAAGAATAGATTGCGCCGTTAGTTTTTCGTCTCTGAGGAAGCCACGCTCACGGAGCCAATCTTCATTATACATTTTACCCATATACCGTGACCCGTGGTCGTGCAGAATGATGACAACTACGGAATTTTCGTCCAGTTTTTCGCGCAACTGGAGAAGTCCCGCAACTGCCGCGCCAGCAGAATTGCCAGCGAAAATCCCTTCTTTGCGTGCGAGCTCCCGCGTCATTAAGGCAGCGTCTTTATCGGTTACTTTCTCGAACAGGTCAATTACTTCAAAATTCACATTTTTTGGGAGGAAATCTTCTCCTATACCCTCCGTGATGTACGGATAGATTTCGCTTTTGTCAAATAAACCTGTTTCTTTATATTTCTTGAAGACCGATCCATACGAATCGATTCCCCAGATCTGTATGCGGGGGTTCTTTTCCTTCAGATACCGACCTACGCCACTGATGGTACCGCCAGTGCCTACCCCTGCAACCAAGTGGGTAATCCGCCCTTCGGTTTGCTCCCATATTTCAGGTGCGGTCTGTTCGTAGTGTGCCTGCGTGTTCGATAAGTTATCGTACTGATTGGCTTTCCATGAGTTGGGAATTTCTCGCTCCAGACGGCTCGAAACCGAATAGTAGGAGCGAGGATCTTCTGGATCCACGTTGGTAGGGCAGACGATAACCTGGGCGCCGAAGGCACGTAATGCATCAATTTTTTCCTTCGATTGCTTGTCTGTGGTAGTAAATATGCAGGTATACCCTTTGATAACTGCTGCGATCGCCAGCCCCATACCGGTATTACCGGATGTGCCCTCAATAATGGTGCCTCCCGGTTTGAGCAGTCCAGCTTTTTCGGCGTCTTCAATCATCTTTACCGCCATGCGGTCCTTAATGGAATTACCTGGGTTTGTGGTCTCCACTTTTACCAACACAGTACCTTTGACATCTCGGGTGATGTTGTTGAGCTTAACCAATGGTGTATTACCGATGGTTTCCAGTATGTTGTTGTACCACATTGCAGAACGATTAAAATTTCAGGTGCTTCACGGTAAGCCCATTGTTGATGAGCTGTCGCAACGATTCGATTCCGATGGTGAGGTGTGTTTCCACGAATTCGGCGGTTACGCTCGAATCGCTCTCTACCGTTTTTACACCTTCAGGTATCATGGGTTGGTCCGAAACAAGCAACAGTGCGCCAGTGGGAATCTTGTTGGCAAACCCTACGGAAAATATCGTGGCTGTTTCCATATCCACCAGCATGGCCCGAATGCTCTTGAGATACCGCTTGAAGGACTTATCATGTTCCCATACCCGCCGATTGGTCGTATAGACGGTTCCGGTCCAATAATCCAGCGAATGATCTCGTATGGTTGTGGATATAGCCTTCTGCAGGGCAAACGCTGGAAGGGCCGGAACCTCGGGTGGAAAATAGTCGTTGGATGTTCCCTCGCCCCGGATCGCGGCAATCGGCAGTACGAGATCACCGATCTTATTTTTTTTCTTAAGCCCGCCTGCTTTGCCAAGAAACAACACTGCCTTCGGGGCAATTGCAGACAGCAGATCCATGATTGTTGCGGCCATCGGACTGCCCATCCCGAAATTAATGATGGTAATTCCTTCAGCCGTCACGCTCTGCATGGGTTTATCCAGACCCATGATAGGAGCATTGTCGTGCATCTCGGAAAAAAGCCTCACATAGTTGGAGAAATTAGTCAACAAAATGTATTCTCCGAATTGGTCCAGAGGGCGGCTTGTATACCGGGGTAACCAGTTGTTTACAATATCTTCCTTGGATTTTAAGCCCGGTTTGATCGGGCTTTGCACCGGTGTTACTTTTTTTGCAGCCATGGCGAGGCCCTCTTGTTACGCCGCTTTCAGCTTTTTCAAATCGGATTTCTCAAATTTGTGTTTCGCATATTCCAGCGATATATAGAACTCCTTTTGCTCATTTTTGTTTTTGGAAGACGGTATTTCAAACATAGCATCCAGCATGATCGCTTCGCAAATGGAACGTAATCCGCGAGCTCCCAGCTTGAATTCATCGGCCTTGTCGACGATAAACTCAAAAACATCCTCGTCAAATTTGAGCGTCACGCCTTCGTAATCAAATAGCTTCTTATACTGCTTAACGAGGGCATTTCTCGGCTCCGTGAGAATGTTAAGCAACGTTTTTTTATCAAGTGGGTTTAGGTAAGTCAATACCGGCAATCTACCTATCAATTCAGGAATTAAGCCATAATTCTTTAAGTCCTGTGGAGTAATGTATTTATAGAGATTATTGACGTCGATGTCGGCATCTTCCTTGTTTACCTTGTATCCGATAGTCTGAGTACGTAGCCGGTTAGCTATCTTCTTCTGAATGCCATCAAATGCGCCGCCGCACATGAATAGAATATTATTCGTATTTACCGCAATCATTTTTTGATCCGGATGTTTGCGGCCGCCTTGTGGCGGCACGTTTACGATGGTGCCTTCCAAGATTTTGAGTAGCGCCTGCTGCACCCCCTCACCGGAAACATCACGGGTGATAGAGGGATTATCGCTTTTCCGGGCAATCTTGTCGATTTCGTCGATGTAGATGATTCCTCGTTCAGCGGCAGCCACATCATAATCCGCCGCCTGAAGCAATCGCGTTAAAATACTCTCCACATCTTCACCCACGTAACCGGCCTCTGTCAACACGGTGGCGTCGCAAATGCAAAACGGTACGTTCAGGATTTTTGCGATGGTCTTCGCCAACAGGGTTTTTCCTGTGCCTGTTTCACCCACCATGATGATGTTCGATTTTTCAATCTCGACCTCATCCTTGTCGACCTTTTGATTGAGTCGCTTATAGTGATTGTATACCGATACGGCCATAACCTTTTTTGCGTCGTCCTGACCAATTACATATTGGTCAAGATGCTCCTTGATTTCGATCGGTCGTATGAGTTTCAGCGTTGTTTGCAGTGCCTTGCTTTTGCGCAGGTTCATCTCTTCGGTCAAGATCTCACTGGCCTGCGTGATGCAGCGATCACAAATGTGAGCACCATCGCCCGCTATTAGCATCAATGCATCCTGTTTCCGTATTCCGCAAAATGAACAAGTCACTTCTTTCATGTTTTTTGCCATTTTATTTTTCCTTTTTGGAGCCTAGCACTTCATCTACCATGCCGTGTTCTTTGGCTTCCGAAGACGTCATCCAGTAGTCGCGATCCGACGACTTTTCCACCCAATCATAGGGTTTGCCTGAATGGTGCGAGATAATTTCGTACAATTCCTTTTTCAATTTCAGCATTTCGCGTAGATTGATTTCCATATCCGATGCCACACCCTGCGCACCTCCTGAAGGTTGATGTATCATTACGCGTGAGTGCGTCAATGCGGCCCGTTTTCCTTTGGCTCCGGCGCAAAGAAGAACGGCTCCCATGGAGGCCGCCATGCCTGTGCAGATCGTGGCCACGTCGGGCGTGATGTACTGCATTGTGTCGTAAATACCCAAGCCAGCATACACACTTCCGCCCGGGGAATTAATGTAGATCTGGATATCGCGATGGGCATCTGCAGACTGAAGGAAGAGCAGCTGTGCCTGGATGATGTTGGCGACCTGATCCGTGACCGCGTCGCCAAGGAAGATTATCCGGTCCATCATAAGACGAGAAAATACGTCCATTTGCGCCACGTTTAGTTGGCGCTCTTCGATGATATACGGCGTAAGCGAAGTCGGCATTTTGTGTTCCACGCGGGAAATAAAGTTGTCGACATGCTGGCTTCCGATCCGGTGGTGTTTGATCGCATATTTTCTGAATTCCTTTTTATCGATACTCATGTTTTTCTGATTAATTCTGCTAATATATGTGATTTTGTTCAAATTCTTACTTAGAGGGACGGTATTAATCGTTGCGGCAAACATCGGGCCATGGACATCAAACGGATGCGTACTGTCAAAATGCCTTATCGCTTGCTGTCAGCATGTCTGGTTTCAATACGGAGAAGCCGCTTTGTTATTATAGGAATCATGAGTGCCCTGCGGTGTCTAATCAAACTTCCTGTTTAAGGCGTCGGAAAATCGGGTAGATCCGGAAGAAATTCGAAGGAGTTTCGATCGAAATCAATGCGGCAATAGTAGTGCTGCAGACCGTTACTTACCAGTAGAAACGGAATTCGGTGTACGGTATTATACCGAGCGATTTGCTCAAAAGTCGACTGGGTGATTTTTACCGAGGGTGCCTTAAATTCAGCCAACAAAATTTTGTTCCCTCCGGTATCGAAAATTACCAGATCACTCCTGCGGGGCATGGTGTTGACTTTCAACCCGCCTTCGATTTTGATGAGCGATTTCGGATAGCGCTTCGTGTGGATGAGGTGTTGTACCCAATGTTGCCGTACCCATTCTTCGGGCGTCAATACAAGCTGCTTTTTGCGCAATTCGTCAAATATATACCACCGGGTGCCGTCCTGTTGGATCTTGGCAGCATACGGCGGCAAATTAAGCGGTATTGGCGTAAACATCTTGCAAACTTAGGGAAGTTACGGATAAAACTTAAAATAATGTTTAACTTGGCGGCGTGAAAAAGAATTCACGCAAAGCGCGCCAGGTTTTTGACAAATATCGCGAAATAAGCCGTCAACAACATTGTGACGAGTTAGTGCACATCGCGGCTTTGCGAACTTTGCAAGAAGCCGTAGCGTCTTCATAACCTTTGCTAGAAAATGGATGCTCATAAGATCATTTCCGATATTAAAAGTAAGAAACTGCTTCCTGTGTATCTATTGCACGGGGAAGAGCCGTATTTTATCGATCAGATCAGCGATTACATAGAGGAGCACGTCTTGGAGGAGGCTCAAAAAGGGTTCGACCAAACCGTTTTGTATGGCAAAGATACGGATTTTATAACCATAGTGAATGCAGCGAAGCGGTATCCAATGCTGGGTAACCACCAGGTCATTCTCGTCAAGGAAGCACAGAACCTAAAGTGGAAAGGGGACGATGACGTGTTGCTGGCCTACTTGGAGAATCCGATGAAGAGTACCGTGTTGGTGCTTGCCCATAAACATGGAAAATTCGATAAGCGGAAAAAAATTTACAAAGTAGCGGAAAAAGTCGGGGTGGTTCTCGAGTCGGCCAAGCTCTACGACGATAAGGTCGCTCCTTGGATCGGTACATTTACAAAAGACCGGGGATGGCAAATACACCCTCAGGCTGCCGCCATGATGGCGGAATACCTCGGGAATGACCTCTCAAAAGTAGTGAATGAGCTGGAAAAACTGATGCTTAACGTGCCTAAGGAACGAGAGATTTCAGTGCAGGACATCGAGCGAAACATCGGCATCAGCAAAGATTTCAATGTCTTTGAATTGAACACCGCCTTAGCCAAACGGGATGTAACGAAAGCATTTCAAATTGTATCGTATTTTGCCGCTAATCCACGTAGCAATCCGATACAGGTAATATTGGGAGCGATGGCCGGTTATTTTACAAAAATATTGAAATATCATTACCTCCCTGACAAGTCGCCCCAAGTGGTGGCCAAGGAGCTAGGCGTTCATCCGTTTTTCACCCGGGAATACGATTTGGCCGCACGCAGCTATAACCGCCGCAAAACCTTTGACGTTATTGCGCATCTTCGTGAGTTCGATTTGAAGTCGAAGGGTCTGAACGCAACCCATGTCGAACAGGGTGATTTACTTAAGGAACTGGTATATAAAATTCTCTATTAATTTTCCATTGACCAATGAACAGGTATTTGTTTGCACTAACGGGTTTGATCCTTTGTTTTTGTCTTTCCGTACAGGCCCAGCGGCGCGGGACTTATACGGTTTTGCAGGCAGGAGGGATGTTTGGCTTGTCTACCACAAGTGAGCAATCGGCAATGCACGGCTATCAGTTCCAATTTGCATTTGGCCGCAATTTTTACGACCGGATGTTTTTGGGATTGGGAATCGGTAACGACGTATACCGTGGCCGCTCCATACTAGTTGACGGCAGCCGTTCCACGCGGCGGATCAGTACATTGCCCATATTTGTTGATTTCAGGGCGCCGTTCGCCCGAATATCGCCCCTTGGTACGTTTGGGGCGGTGGCCGACGCTGGGTATGCTCCGAGCATAGGGGCCGATTATTTTAAGGGATTTATGGGCAAAGCCGGTTTCACCTATTCACATTTGCTGATAGACGGCTCTGACCTTCAATTCAGTGCCGGTTACGGGTTTCAACAGTTTGATTCACGCTTCTCCGAGCGTGCCTTTAACCAGCACAGTGCATTCATTACGGTAGGACTGTTTGTCCATTGATATCATAATGTAACGTTTTCAGAGTGCCTGATCCGTAGTTTCCTGCGGCGTTTTGCATCGACGGTTACCCCTTTGAAACACCAATCTTTCGCGTATTTAATCGTTCCTGCTTCGGTGGCTTCGATATAGACATTTTCAATAAAAAAATTCTGCAAAGGGCTCTCTTTTAGTCCTTCTGCATAGAAGGCTCGCTTCGTATTTCTTGCCATGACGTGGGAAATGGAAACATTCCGGAAAACAGGAATGCCACGGTCTTTCGGACGTACCGGCTCGAGTATGGTCACCCAATGATCCGGCACGTCACGATTGGCGTACGCCTTTGGTAGGGAGGCGTAGCTATAGGATGGGTACCAGTTGGCGGTGATCTCGATGGCGATCTCAACGCTGTCCATGGTGATGTGTTCAAAATGTATATCTTCGACCACACCGCCTCGGGTGGTCGCGGATTTAAAACGGATGCCGCTCCGCGTGCCCAACGCTTTTAAGTTACGGGCGAGGACATGCCGTATGCTGCCGGATGTTTCACTTCCGAAAGTGATCAGTCCGGCCCCATTACGGGAAATGCAGTTTTGTACCACTACATATTCAGTCGGCCGGTTGACGCGAAGCCCATCCCAATCCCTGCCTGCTTTGATGCAAAAATTATCGTCGTTGCAATCGACGTCCGCATTCTGGACTAATATCCATGAGGAGGAATCAATATCAATGCCGTCGGTGCTTGGGCCGTGTCCGTCAATGTTATTTCGCACCCTGATACCATCAATGGTAACGTAAGATGAGTACAGGATATGCAACGTCCAGAATCCAGCTCTTTTGAACGTCACATCTTTTATCAGGATATCCCAGCATCCGTCAACCAATAGCGTCCGTGGTCGTTTCGCATCGTAGTCAACAATCCAGCGCAACTTTTTACGGTCGTATTCTTCCCGCAGTGTCCAATAAGCATCCCAAAAGGGCTTTCCCTGGCCATCGATAACGCCACTGCCGGTTACAGCTGCGTTTTTTTGATGAAGAACATTGATCAGTGCCGACGGCCACATCATTTCCACACCCGCGACACGCGTCCGTATTTCCGGATAATCGACCAAATTCTGGCTCCCCAACAATTCGACGCCTTCGCCCACGTGCAATTCCACATTGCTTTTCAAATAAAGAGATCCGGTAAGGTATTTCCCCCTATTAAACACCACTTTTCCGCCACCCTTTGCGGCACAACTGTCTATGGCAGCTTGAATGGCAACCGTGTTTAAGGTAGTTCCATCGGAAACGGCTCCATAATCTGCGACGTTAAACAACTGATCCGGAATATCCAGCTTGCGTATTCCTACATAAGCCGTCCATTCCGGTTCCTTGGCAGATATACCCATTGCCCAGGTGCCCAACAAAAAAAAAGATAAGAAGATCCGGAAGAAAAAACTCATTGATTCCGCGATTGGTTCTTCTGCAAGTATAGGCATTGCCCGACGATAAACCAAGTGCCTTCTGCTTCAGCCTAGCACAGAGGCCCCGTTAGTACTTTGTCTGATACGTATGGGACTCAAGGAGCCCGTTACGCATACATGGCTTCCCGTTGTTCCTTCACGGCCTCACTATGGATGTAGTCATCGTAACTCATCAGTTTATCGATGATGCCATTAGGTGTCAACTCAATGATGCGGTTGGCAACCGTTTGGGTAAGTTCGTGGTCGCGCGAGGTGAAGAGGATGCTTCCACGGAAATCCACCATGCCGTTGTTGAGTGCCGTAATGGATTCCAAATCCAAATGGTTGGTAGGCTCATCAAACAATAGCATGTTGGCCTGTTGCAGCATCATCCGTGAAAACATGCACCGCATTTTTTCTCCACCGGATAGCACGGAGCATTTCTTGAGTACCTCTTCGCCCGAGAAAAGCATTTTGCCGAGGAATCCGCGAATAAACTGCTCGTCTTTATCCGAGGCTGAATATTCCCGAAGCCAGTCGATCAGATTTTCATTCTTGCCTTCAAAATAGGGACTATTGTCCATCGGAATATCGGCTATACTAATCGTGACACCCCATTTAAAACTGCCGGTATGGTCGGTGTCACGGCCGGTTAGGACGTCGTAGAAAGCCGTAGTGGCCAAGCTGTTCTGTGAAAGAATGGCTATTTTGTCGCCCTTATTCACCATGAAATTGACGTCGTTGAAGAGTGCGTCTCCACCGATTACCTTACCCAATTTTTCGACCTGTAAGATCTGATCGCCGGCTTCCCGTGCCATGGTGTTGAACATGATGGCGGGATATTTTCGGTTGGACGGTTTGATTTCTTCCAGATTGATTTTTTCCAGCGCTTTTTTACGGCTGGTGGCTTGTTTGGATTTAGAGGCGTTGGCGCTGAAACGACGGATGAACTCCTGAAGCTCCTTTACCTTGTCCTCCATTTTTTTGTTTTGGTCGGCGCGTTGCTTCAACGCCAATTGGCTGGATTCATACCAGAAGGTGTAATTACCGGTATATATGGTCATCTTGCCAAAATCAATATCTACGACGTGTGTACAGACGGCGTCGAGGAAGTGGCGGTCGTGCGACACGACCAATACGATCGCTTCATATCCGGCAAGAAAATCTTCCAGCCAAGCAATCGTGTTGATGTCGAGGTCGTTCGTCGGCTCGTCCAGGAGCAAAATATCCGGATTGCCGAAAAGTGCTTGGGCCAATAGTACACGAACCTTTTGGTTCCCGTCCAGTTCCTTTACAAATTTATAATGAAGACCTTCCCCGATGCCCAGATTGCTGAGCAATGTAGCGGCATCGCTTTCGGCATTCCAACCATCCATTTCAGCAAACTTGGCTTCTAATTCGCCTGCCCGTTCGCCATCGGCGTCCGAAAAATCTTCCTTGGCATAGATGGCATCCTTCTCCTTCATGATGTCATAAAGTTCTTTATGCCCCATCATCACCGTTTCGATAACGGAGAATTCATCGAAGGCATAGTGATCCTGTTTTAATACAGCCATGCGCTCGCCAGGGGTGAAGCTTACTGACCCGGTGGTAGGATCTACATCGCCTGAGATGATTTTCAGGAACGTAGATTTGCCGGCACCGTTGGCACCTATGATGCCGTAACAGTTGCCCGGCGTGAATTTAAGGTTGACGTCTTCGAACAATACCCGCTTTCCATAGCGGAGTGACAGGTTGGATACATTAATCATGGGTGCAAAGGTACGGTTTAAAAAGGGAAATCCGATACCTGCTCCAGCTTACCGCGAGATCAGTTCGGTATCCAACACGATATTTTCGAAGTCGTATACAGGATATCGGCTTTCGATGAGCTGAATAAGCATTTCCATGGCGACCTGGCCCATGTTGAAGGCAGGTTGGCGGATGCAGGTGAAGTCCGCCTGCAGTAGATCTAGTACATCGGAATTGGAAAAGCCCGCTACAGCCGGATGTTGGTCTTTTGGGGCTAGCTTGTTGTAACCTGATAGGCATCCCATGCTCAATCGATCGCTGGCGACAAAAACAGCGTCTGGTTTTTCCTCCAAGCTCAGGAAATAACCAACTGCATCTTCTACTTCTTTTTGTATCCTACCACCGTGATGGCAATAACGGATGAGCGTTTCATCGAGCGGAATGCCGTTTTCTTTCAGTGCGGTTTCATAGCCTTCAAGTCGTTCGCCCGTAATTGATAAATGTGGAGCATTGGCCAAGTGGGCAATACGCTGGAAGCCCCGATCGATCAGCGATAGCGTAGCCTTGCGGGCGCCTTCACGGTTGTTGGATGTGACGGTGTGCGTTTCAAAGGCGTCGATAACGCGATCGAAAAAGACGATAGGTAAACCCTGGTCATGTAAATTTATTATGTGCGAAAAATCCTTGGTTTCTGCCGACATCGATATCAATAACCCGTCTATTGCGCGGTTCGCCAAATGTTGGATATTGACCACTTCGCGCTCATAAGCATCGTGGCTTTGTGAAATAATAACGTGATAGCCCTTGCCATAAGCTACCGATTCGATGCCGTCTATGGCATGTGAGAAAAAGCTGTTGGCCACCTCGCATACCACGACACCAATGGAATAGCTTCTGCCTTGGCGCAGACTGGATGCCATTGGATTGCGGCGGTAATGGTGCTTTTCGGCATATGCTAACACCCGTCTTTTGGTCTCTTCGTTGATTTCGTAACTGTCGCTGAGCGCCCGGGAAACCGTGGAGGGTGACAATTCCAAGGCGTGAGCGATGTCTTTTATCGTGATGGGTTTGAACACGGTTACTGCTAAGTTTACATTAAACTACGGATTATACAAAACTACGGAAAAAGGAATGTTTTTGCCAGATATCCTTGCACTTCGTGCATAATATTGTTGCCTGTTCAATTTCTCGTTGCCAGGAGCGCGGTATTCATCCCGAAGGGACGCCCATCGCCGGACATCCAGGTTAACACGTTCGTAAGGAAACTAAAAAGGCGTTCAAAGACGGTCAATAGCGGTTTGCTCCGAAAGGCAATGTGGTTTCGGTATCGATTGCGTAGATTTAAATGTTGGGAAGAATGGATATTTGGTCTGTACGCCCTATTATTGTAAATCGTTGTAAATTGCTCGGATACACAGGCATTTCAGGAGATAAGGTGTCAGGTTATGGAGAGCAAAATGAATGTATACGGAGACGTTCAGTTAAGACGTTAGTATCGCTATAGTCACCATTATAAAAATAAATAAAGATGAAATCAACAAATTCACGCCGAGAGTTTATCAAACAGGCTTCGATAGGAGCCGGTACCGTCGGACTAACCGCAATGGGATTCAGTGCCAAAAGTTATGCAAAGATTATCGGAGCTAACGACCGGGTGCGGGTAGGCATCGTTGGATTTTCCAACCGATTCAGAGGTTCGCTTTTCCCTTGTTTCATGGATCACGCAAAAGCCCAAAATTTTGAATTTGTGGCAGTTTCGGATCTGTGGAACCGCCGCCGTGACGAAGCGTATGCATATGCGAAAGAAAAAGCAGGTATCGAACTTACGAAATACCGGAACAACGACGAGCTGTTTCCCCGTACCGATGTAGATGCCGTGATTATCAGTACGGCGGATTTCCAGCATGCGCTGATTGCGGCCGATGCTGTGCGGAGTGGAAAGGACGTGTATGTCGAAAAGCCGCTTGCCGAAACGTTAGAAGACGCTAAGATCGTAAGGAAAGCCGTGGAGGAAACCGGAAAAATACTACAGGTGGGGTCGCAGAGACGCAGTGCACCCAATTACATCGCTGCGAACGAGTACATCCGGTCTGGCAAATTCGGCGACATAAAAATGGTGGAAATGACCTGGAACGTAAATCAGCCCGGCCGCTGGCGCCTACCGCAGTTAACCAAAGAAATCCGCGAAAAGGATACCGATTGGAACCGTTTTCTGATGAACCGCCCAAAAGTAGCTTGGAATCCGCGTTATTACCTCGAATATCGGTTGTTTTGGCCTTATTCATCGGGAATCTTCGGTCAGTGGATGGCGCATCAAATCGATACCGTACACTGGTTTACAGACCTGCCTCATCCGCGTAGCGTGGTTGCCAATGGAGGTGTGTATCTGTGGAACGATGGTCGTACCAATCCCGATACGCTGACGGCCGTGATGGATTACGGGCCAGCTGACGATCCAAGTAAGGGATTCCAGGTGTTGTATTCTTCAAGGTTTACCAACTCGGCCGGTGGTGTGAAAGAACTGTACTTTTCGAACGCCGGTTCCCTGAATCTGGATACCAATGAAGTGACTTCTGAAGGTGGGTTAACCAGACGGATGGCAGAAGATATGGGTATGAAGGAAAATTTGCTCGAACCATTTACCCTGGCAAACGCAGCGAAAATCGAAACATCCGCCAACACGGGTAGCGATCCGATGACTTCCTTGCACATGTTGAACTGGATGGAGTGCGTGCGGAATCGGAAAAAGCCTAATGCCGACGTTGTGGCCGGATATAATCACTCGGTGGCTAATATCATGGGGCATACAGCGTACGAAACGGGCAAGCGCGTTACGTTCGATGATGAAAAACAAGAAGTGGTGGTTTCTTAGCTCGGATAGGTAATGAAGACAGCAACTTATTTAATGAGTGCGTTGATCGTGTCCGCAGCCTTTGTTGGCTGTGGACCCCTACAGTCGGGACAGTCAAAATCAAGCCAGCCGCAAGACGGGCAGGTCGATCGATTTTCCTTCGTGGAGCATCCCGAGCGCAACAGCATCGATATATTGCTCGACGGGCAACCTTACACCGCATATTGTTATGCCGATAGCTTGAAGAAACCCGTATTGTTTCCCCTGCGTACAAAAGGAGGGAATTTTATTACAAGGGGATGGCCGGTACAACCCCGGGCAAACGAACGGACCGACCATCCGCATCATATCGGATTGTGGTTCAACTATGGCGACGTCAATGGGCTCGACTTTTGGAACAACTCCACGTCCATCCCAACCGAAAAACGAATGGGCTATGGAAGTATTCACCATGCGGCAGTCAATCGCACAGAGAGCAACGGAAACAGCGGTGTGCTTGATGTTACTAAATACTGGCTAGGGCCACAGGGAGACAGCCTTTTGAAGGAAGATACCCGATATGTTTTCCATGTGGAAGCGGATAGCAGTACTTCTATTGAACTGGATATTAAGTTGACGGCGTTGAAAGATGTATCTTTCAAAGATAATAAAGAGGGGGTGCTGGGAATACGTTTGGCCCGTGAACTTGAACATCCGTCTGACCAGCCAGCTAAATTTACCGATGCCAACGGAATTGTCACAGAAGTAACTCAGGCCAATAACGATGGCGTTACAGGGCATTATGTGAGTAGCGAGGGGGCCGAGGGCGATGACGTGTGGGGAACCCGGGGAAAATGGGTGAGCCTCAATGGAACCATCAAAGGGGAAGACGTGTCGCTCGTCATTCTTGACCATTCCGGAAATCCCGGATATCCCACCTACTGGCATGCCCGCGGCTACGGACTGTTCGCGGCCAATCCATTGGGACAGAAGGAGCTAAGTGGGGGGAAAGATGTGCTGAATTTTAAACTGGATAACGGTGCGTCCACCCGTTTTAGGTACAAGGTCTTGATCCATGCCGGAAACAAATTGGATGCTGCCGCCATCAACGATCGGTTTAGGGAATTCAGCGGCCAATAATAAGGTTTGCGTTCCTGTTAGGATTATATTGCAGTGGCAGGGATGATCATGCACTTGCCTGTAATGATTATTTCACCTAATTATTTTTAAATGAATTTACTGAACAGGCAATTAATCAAAGAAAACTCCTTTCCAGACTACCCGGAAAAAGTACTCCAGTTTGGGACAGGGGTATTGCTTCGTGGGTTACCGGATTATTTTATTGAGCAGGCAAATCGAGCTGGATTATTTGGTGGGAGTATCGTGGTGGTGAAATCGACTGATAAAGGAAATACGGATCAATTCGATCGGCAGGATAACCTATATACGCTTCACATCAAAGGACTTGAAAGAGGCAGGGATGTACAGGATGTGTTGCTGATTGCTGCGATCAGTCGGGTCGTCTCCGCAACTAGTGATTGGACGACCATTTTAGACAGTGTTAAGAATCCGGAAGTAGAAATTGTCATTTCCAATACCACTGAGGTGGGAATTATGCTAGATGAGCGGGATAATCCCCTTGCTTCGCCTCCCGTGTCTTTTCCCGGAAAACTGACCGCGGTCTTGTTCGAGCGGTTCCGCGTGTTTAACGGAGCGGAAGACAAGGGAATGGTCATCCTTCCCACCGAACTAATTGATAAAAATGGGGAGGTGCTGCGCGGCATTGTCATCGCTTTAGCGGAACGCCATCAACTAGGAAGTGATTTTATTAATTGGGTGGAAAATTGCAATCATTTCTGCAATACCCTGGTCGACCGGATTGTACCAGGCGCGTTGGGTGCAGCCGAACAGAGACAAGCCGAGGATGAATTGGGCTACAGAGACGAATTAGCCATTATGGCTGAGCCATTTTGCCTTTGGGCCATCGAGTCGTCCCATCCGCGTGTGTCGGAAGTGCTTTCGTTTGCACGCGTCGATAAACGAGTTGTAATAACCGCCGATATTCAAAAGTTTAAAGAGCTTAAATTGCGCTTGCTCAATGGAAGTCACACATTTGCATGTGGATTGGCCATACTCGCGGGGTTTGATACGGTAAAGACGGCTATGGCCGATCCCGTGTTTTCAGCGTATGTAAAGCATGTGATGCACAGTGAAATCATTCCCGCATTGGCGAATGTTGGCATAGACGAGGAAGAAGCATCGGAATTCGCGAACCACGTGATTGATCGGTTCGGTAACCCTTATCTCCAGCATCAATGGCAGAGTATCAGCACAAATTACACATCAAAAATGCGGATGCGAAATTTGCCGACGATTGCTCGTTATATGCAACGATATGGCAAGGTGCCACCTTACATGGCATTGGGGTTTGCAGGTTATTTAAAGTTTATGCAGGCTGCAGAAGGCGAAGAATTGTTCGCAACGTGGGAAGCCGATTTACGGGCATACACTGGGTTTTGGGATGCCGTGAAACAGAACATAACTCAATTGGAAACACGCCCCCTGTTGGACGTGATCAATCAATTGAATGGAAACGAGAAGGCTAGGTAATGGAAAATCGTGTATTGAAGATTCACCCAAGTGATAATGTATTGGTTGCGTTACAGGATCTGAAGGCGGGTGAAAGCATCGGTTATGGTGGCGAAACTTACGTGCTGGTAGAAGATATTAACGCAAAGCATAAATTTTTTACGGAAGATCTGATCACAGGCAGTGCCGTTATTATGTACGGTGTCATGGTGGGGCGTGTACTGCATGATGTGAAAGCCGGGCAATGGATGAATACCCGTAACCTAAGACATGCCACGGAACCCTATGCATACCGGCCATACTCGTACACCTGGGAAGCACCGGAAGTTTCCAAGTTTGAAAGCCGGTCGTTCATGGGCTATCATCGCAGCGACGGACGGGTAGGAACCGCCAATTATTGGTTATTCATCCCCACGGTGTTTTGCGAGAACCGTAACCTGGATGTGATCCGGGAGGCAATGCACAACGAACTCGGGTATACCGTTACAGACAAGTACCGTGCTAAAACACATATACTGCGCGAATTGTACGCGCGGGGTGAAGACGTGACTTCGGCCGACCTGGCGGTAAGGGAATCTGTTGTGCCGGTAGATCGGCTATTCAAGAACGTGGATGGCATCAAGTTCCTTAATCATCAGGGAGGATGTGGCGGTATCCGGCAGGATGCAGCTGTATTGAGTAAATTGCTGGCGGCTTATGCCGACCATCCCAATGTAGTCGGCGTTACCGTGCTCAGTCTTGGCTGCCAAAATCTGCAGGTGCGCGATTTCCTGGACGACCTATACGCGTTGAATCCGAAATTTGATAAACCTCTGCTGATTTTTGAGCAACAGCAGTCGCAAAGTGAAGAGCAACTGATTACCGACGCCATCCAGCAAACCTTTGTTGGTCTCATCGAAGCGAATAAATGCGTGCGTAGACCGGCGTCCCTGAGCAAACTGACCATCGGCGTCAAATGTGGTGGGAGTGACGGATTCAGCGGTATATCGGCCAATCCGGCCGTAGGGCATTGCGCGGATCTGCTGGTGGCCCTTGGCGGAACGGTTTTACTTGCCGAGTTTCCAGAATTGTGCGGTGCGGAGCAGAATTTGATCGATCGGACGATCAATGAAGCAGCTGCTCACAAATTCATTCAGTTGATGAAGGACTACAGCGAAGCCGCCGATCGAGTTGGATCGGGCTTCCACATGAATCCTTCGCCGGGAAATATACGCGATGGACTAATCACGGATGCGATCAAGAGCAACGGGGCTGCAAAAAAGGGGGGAACATCACCGGTTGTTGATGTGTTGGACTATACTGAACGGGCCACAAAACCTGGATTGAATTTGGTCTGCACCCCTGGAAACGATGTAGAAGCTACCACGGGCAAAGCGGCAAGCGGCGCAACACTCATCCTGTTTACCACGGGACTCGGTACGCCTACCGGCAATCCGGTTTGTCCGGTCATCAAGGTGGCAACCAACAGCGTCCTTTCGAAGCGCATGGCCGACATCATCGACATTGATTGCGGTCCGATTATAGCGGGAACGCGAACCATCCAACAGATGGGCGAAGATATATTGGAGTATTGTATACGCGCGGCTTCCGGCGAAGTCGTGCCAAAAGCGGTACAGCTTAATCAAGACGATTTTATTCCTTGGAAGCGGGGCGTATCTTTATAAAAAGCGAAATACGACATGAAGAAATTTTTGGATGAGCAATTTCTGCTGAATACAGATACCGCTCAGATTTTATACCACGGGTATGCGGCAAACATGCCCATTATCGATTATCATTGCCACCTTCCGCCGCAACAAATAGCCGAGAATACGCGTTTTGACAATATCACGCAAGTGTGGCTCAATGGCGATCATTACAAATGGCGTGCAATGCGCACAAATGGCGTCGATGAACATTACATTACAGGAGCGGCATCCGACCGTGAGAAATTTCGCAAATGGGCGGAAACAGTTCCTTATACCATGCGAAATCCACTGTATCACTGGACGCATTTGGAGCTGCAGCGTTATTTTGGTATATCCGAATTGCTGAACAAGGATACGGCTGACCGTATATTTGACGAAACACAGGAAAAGCTCCGGTCGCCGGAGTACCGTGTGCGCGGACTGTTGGAACGCATGAATGTGAAGATCATTTGTACGACGGATGACCCAATAGATACGCTTGACTTTCATCGACAACTGCGTGAAGAAGCCTTTGAAATCCCGGTCTTTCCAGCGTTTCGACCAGACGCGGGGATGAACCTCAGTGATCTGAAAAAATTTAAAGCGTACGTCACCGCTTTGGAAAAAGTATCGGATCGTTCTATCTCGGATTTGGACGATTATTTACATGCGCTCAAATCCCGACACGACTTTTTTGCATCGATGGGGTGCTGTGTGTCCGACCATGGGTTGGAGGAGATTTATGTTGAAGCCTATACCGATGAGGAAATCGGACGCATCTTTGAAAAGGCCTTGGCAGGGCAAGCGGTTTCCGATTCGGAACACCGGAAATTCAAATCCGCCCTGTTGTTCCTATTTGCGCAATGGGACGCCGAAAAGAATTGGGTACAGCAATATCACTTGGGCGCTTTGCGTAACAATAATTCGAGAATGATGGCGAAATTGGGACCCGACACCGGCTGGGACTCCATTGGCGATTTCAGGCATGGGAAAGCACTCTCTATATTCCTCGACAGGCTCGATCGCGACAATCAATTGACCAAAACCATCCTGTACAACCTGAACCCTGCCGATAATGAATTGATGGCGACAATGATCGGAAATTTCAACGATGGGTCAGTGCCTGGCAAAATTCAGTTTGGATCGGGCTGGTGGTTCCTCGATCAAAAGGATGGGATGGTCCGTCAGATCAACGCCTTATCTAATATGGGACTGCTAAGCCGCTTTGTGGGCATGTTAACGGATTCCCGAAGTTTCCTTTCTTTCCCCCGGCATGAATATTTCCGGAGGTTATTATGCGATTTATTCGGAACGGAAATTGAAAATGGCGAGCTGCCCAACGACTTGCCATGGATCGGGCAGGTGATTCAGGATATTTGCTATCACAATGCAAATCGGTATTTTGGCTGGGATAGATTGTCGCGGTGATAGCGAAAACGATTTCGAAGAAAATCGGCAATAAACCGGGTCATTTCAGCAAGTCTTGTTATATTTGGCTGGCGTAAACGTTTACGCCGTATAAATCTAATCATTAAAACTTATATGATGACTTCTAGCCAACGAGCCAGTAAATACAGATGGACGATTTGCTATTTGCTTTTTTTTGCTACCACGATTAATTATTTGGATAGACAGGTGCTTTCGTTGACGTGGAAGGATTTTATCGTTCCGGAGTTTCATTGGACAAATAATGATTATGGAAATATAGCCGCTATCTTTTCGTTGGTGTATGCGATCGGGATGCTGTTTGCAGGACGGTTCGTGGATTGGTTGGATACCAAAAAAGGGTTTATGTGGGCGATCGGTATCTGGTCCGTGGGTGCTTGTTTGCATGCCTATTGCGGGATTGCTACGGCGGGTGTTCTCACAGGCAATTGGTTTGTCGGTTTTGAACAGGCAAAGGAGCTGCTTGGCACGGTCGGCGATGTGGGGAGCATCGTTTCGGTGAGTGTGTCCCTGTTTATTGTTGCGCGGATTGTATTGGCACTTGGTGAATCGGGCAATTTTCCGGCAGCCATTAAGGCAACGGCAGAATTTTTTCCGAAAAAAGACCGCGGATTTGCGACCAGTATTTTTAATGCAGGGTCAACGGTAGGGGCACTGGCCGCACCGGTGACCGTTCCTTTCATTGCGGAGGCTTACGGTTGGGAAGCATCTTTTCTTATTATTGGCGCATTGGGATTCGTCTGGATGGGCTTTTGGCTTTTTATGTACAAAAAGCCGCATGAGCACCCCAAAGTCAATGCCGCTGAGCTGGCTTATATTCAGCAAGATGACGTGGAAAGGCAGCCGTCAACAGAGACAGATCAACCTCATGTGCGTAGAAAAATGTCTTTCTTGCAGGCATTTGGCTACCGGCAGACCTGGGCGTTTGCGGTTGGCAAATTCATGACGGACGGCGTTTGGTGGTTTTTCCTGTTTTGGACGCCCGCATACCTTAGTTCTGTCTATAATTTGGATTCTACCGAAAGCGCGCTGCACATCTTTGTACTCTATGCACTCACATTGCTCTCGATAATAGGGGGATGGTTGCCTACCTATTTTGTGGATAAGAAAGGAATGAATGCGTATTCCGGCCGTATGAAATCGATGCTGATCTTTGCGTTTTTTCCGTTGTTGACACTGCTTGCCCAGCCTCTGGGGTATATCTCCGTATGGATTCCGATATTGATCATCGGTATAGCCGCCGCCGCGCACCAAGCGTGGTCTGCAAATATTTTTTCGACAATCGGCGACATGTTTCCACGGTCAAGCGTTGCAACCATTACCGGAATTGGTGGAATGGCCGGCGGCGTCGGTTCATTCTTTATCAACAAAGGGTCGGGTATGCTTTTCGATCATGCGGCCAACACAAATATGAAATTCATGGGCTTCACCGGCATCGAATCGGGATACTTTATTATTTTCTCCATCTGCTCGGTTTCCTATTTGATCGGTTGGGTGATCATGAAATCGCTGGTGCCACATTATGCGCCGATAACGGATATCGACTGATGAAGTAAACCGTTCGATTTTTTGCTGCCGGCATCGATTTTTTAAATAAGGTTAGGACGGGTATAAAACGACAAAGCCACCGCTTGGGTGGCTTTGTCTATATGATAACGTCTGTTTTAGGAATTTACCAACGGCTCTTTTCCCTACGTTTCCCTCCCGAAAAGTCACGGAAACCGCTACCGTTTTCACGCTTGCGGCGGCCACCGGTATAATCCGATGACCCGTTGCGGAACGATCGGCTGCGTTTTTCTCCGCCGCGGCTGTCCCCTCGTCCTTCTCCGGCATTTTCCACGCGTACACTGCGCCCATTGAATTCAGCGTTTTGAAAACCACTGAATACTTTGTCGACCGAGGCATTTTCAACTTCGAAAAATGTATAGACGCCTTTTAAGTCGATCTTGCCAATGGCTTTACCGCTGATCCGCGTCGTGTTGCAAATGTATCCCAGTATGTCGCCGCGGGTGAAGTCATCTACAGAGCCGAGATTGATGAACAAACGGGTGTAATCCGATTTATAGCCATCGCGGCCAAAGCGCTCAGTCTTACCTTTGCGATCCAAGCTGCGTCCTTCATTGGCGTCTACATTCAGATCCGGTGCATTTTGGTAATACTCCAAAAAGCGGTTGAATTCAAGCGAAGCAAATCGTTTAATGATTTCTTCCTTACTCAAATCCGCAAAGCTCTCCAGGATTTTTGGTAAATACGGATCAATGTGATCATCATTTACCGAAACCTGCTGCACCTTGTTGATCATCGCAAACAACTGGCTTTCTACCACTGTTTCACCCCTTGGTACATCCATCTTGACAAAGGACTTACCAATGACTTTTTCAATCTGGCGTATCTTGCCTAATTCTTTGAGGTTCACCAATGAAAGTGAAATGCCCGTTTTGCCGGCCCGCGCAGTACGGCCGCTCCGGTGTGTGTAGTTTTCAATTTCGTCTGGCAGCGAGTAGTTGATCACGTGAGTGACGTCGTTTACATCGATACCCCGGGCTGCAACGTCGGTAGCTATCAATAATTGCAGACTACGTTCGCGATAGCGTTTCATTACTTTGTCGCGCTGCTGCTGCGACAGGTCGCCATGAAGCGAATCGGCATTATAGCCATCTTTGATCAATGCTTCGGCAATTTCCTGGGTTTCAACCTTAGTCCGGCAGAATACGATACCGAAAATTTCGGGATTTGAATCGACGATGCGTTTGAAAGCCGCATACTTATCCCGCGCCCGGATTACATAGTAGTGGTGTTCAATGTTGACATTTCCACTGTTTTTGGTACCTACGGTCAGTTCATACGGATCGGTCATGTAATTTTTCGCAATCCGCCGTACTTCGGCAGGCATGGTGGCTGAGAATAGCCAGGTTTTTTTCTCGTCCGGAGTGGTGGACAGGATATTGTTGATGTCCTCCTGAAAGCCCATGTTGAGCATTTCGTCAGCTTCATCCAATACAACATACCTTACATTAGAGAAATCGATGGCATTGCGGCCGATGATGTCTAACATGCGGCCCGGAGTGGCCACGACAATCTGCACGCCTCGACGGATCTGCCGCAACTGGTCGCTGATACTTGCGCCACCGTAAACGGCGACCACATGTACATTCGGAATGTTCTTGGCAAATTTTTCGATGTCCTTGGAAATCTGCAGGCACAGCTCACGGGTGGGGCATAAAACCAGCGCCTGTGGGTGCTTCTGCGAAAAATCCAACAATTCTAACAATGGCAAGCCAAACGCTGCGGTTTTGCCGGTGCCTGTTTGGGCTAATCCGACAAAATCGTTGCTGCCTGTCAAAAGTACGGGAACGGCTTGTTCCTGAATGGGAGTGGGTTTCTCGAAACCTAACTCGTTGATGGCATTAACAATATCATGACGGATCCCCAGTTCAATAAATGGGTTCATGAATATTATGTATACAATAGGCACTATTGCCTAAGGCGGTGCAAAGGTACGGTTAATTTATTGAAATTCAAAGTGAAAAGTGAAAATAGCGAAGGGGCGGCATGTGAAGTATCCCAACGGAAAAAAGGCCGATCTGACAATACAGATCGGCCTTTTTCAGCTTTATTTATGATGTTAATATAACGTGAACTCTACCCGCCGGTTTTGTTGGCGGCCTGCTGCAGTGTTATTGCTGGCAATCGGCTGAGTAGGTCCATAGCCAGTGGCTTCAATACGCGATGGATTAGCGCCTTTGCTAACCAAATATGCTTTTACGGCCTCGGCCCGTTCTTTCGAAAGGCGCATGTTGGTTTGCATGGAACCTGTATTGTCCGTGTGGCCGGCCAATTTAAGACTGAAATTCTTCTCGATTAGCAACGCGGCAACCTTATTAAGACTGGGATGAGAAGTCGCACGGATGGTAGCCTTCCCAAGGTCAAATTCCAGATTCTGAATGGCCTCGTCTACAACCCTCCGATCCTCATCGGTTACGGTTATTTGTTGAACAACGGGTGCTTTTGGCTCGGGTAAGGGGCATCCTGATCCATCCACTTTGGTTTTTTCAGGTGTATCCGGACATTTGTCGTATCGGTTTGCTACGCCATCGCCGTCGTCATCTGCAAGGTCGGCGTAAAGGCGTTCCAGTTGTGCGGTGAGTTTTTCGTTTTCCGCTTTCTGGGCGTCAAACGCTGCTTTCTGAGCAACCAATTCGTCGTATTGTTCGGTATACTCTTTTTGCATGGCCGACACAGGGTTGCTGTTGGCAAGGGATGGTTTTGTCCGGTCGCCAAGAGTAAATTCTACGCCTAAATGTGCGTAAGAGAAAATATCTTTCGAGCCGCCGATGCTGGCACCATCAAAATTTGCCGACTGGACCAGGTTGAGCCGGTAGCCTAAATCGATGGCAAAACCGTTGGTTACGGCAAATTTCAGTCCGACGCCACCGGGAATAAAAAGCTCGGTGGTTTGATCATATTCGTTGGTCACCCCGTTTAGTTTGGACGAGGGCTCAAATCCAAGGGCTCCGATACCCGCGTTCAAATAAGGTTTGATTAAACCTTGATGATGCCGCCAATTAATATTGGCTAACGTGATGTGTGCAGATAGGGCGGCCGACCAGGGCAATTTGGTTTCAAACGAATTGTCATTGCGCTCATACGATCCGGACACTTTCCCTCCCAGGTATTCGGCTTGAATGCCAAAGCCGGGTAAAATTTGTCTTTTTACGTAAAAGCCGTAACCGAAATTATTCTCCACTTGATCAAATTTACGGCGTAAACCGATCAGGTTAGACTGATTCAATAGACCACCGTGCACACCGATGGACCACGTCCGGTACTCGGTTTCCGGAGCGAACGGTTTTACCTCATTGACGGTAGGTGTTTGGGCAATTAATTGGGTTGCGGTAAGAATGCTCACAGTTGCAAGCGATACGGATTTGGTAAGATTCATGTTCATACGTAGTAATTCTGTTGATGTATTTTTTTTCATCAACCAAGCAATTAGCGAGCCATTCTTTACCAATAATCCGTTACGGATTCTATCATTTTAATTACGATGGACATAGATTTATTTTAGTATTTGTTAAGGCTTCAGCCAACAGCTGCCATTACGGCATTGTCCGTTTGAAGGGTGAAGTCCTCAAAATTGTATATACACGCTATTTTGCCTAGATTTGCACAAAAAGATTAACACATCCGTTTCAATGACTAGTAGGGAAATCCGTGAAGCCTTTCTGGCTTTTTTTGAAAGTAAAAATCACCATATCGTACCATCTGCTCCGGTAGTTGTCAAGAACGACCCGACCTTGATGTTTACCAACGCGGGAATGAACCAATTTAAAGATATCTTTTTGGGAGAAGCTCGGGCGAATTATTCCCGCGTAGCCGATACCCAGCGCTGTCTGCGCGTGTCGGGTAAACACAACGACCTTGAAGAAGTGGGGATCGACACCTATCACCATACGTTGTTCGAAATGTTGGGAAATTGGAGCTTTGGCGATTATTTCAAGAAAGAGGCGATCCTATGGAGTTGGGAGCTGCTTACCGAAGTGTATAAATTGGACAAAGATAGGTTGTATGTAACCATTTTTGAAGGCGATGAAACGGAGGGCCTGTCCAAAGACAATGAAGCGTATACCTATTGGAGTGAAATTATTGCATCCGACCGCATTCTGTTAGGCAATAAGAAAGATAATTTTTGGGAAATGGGGGACACCGGGCCATGTGGTCCTTGTTCGGAAATCCATGTGGATTGCCGCACGGATGCAGAGCGGAATGCAGTGGATGGAAGGACGCTTGTCAACGCAGATCATCCACAGGTGATCGAAATCTGGAATCTGGTATTTATGCAGTTCAACCGCCAAAAGGATGGTTCACTCCACCCATTGCCGGCGAAACATGTAGATACAGGAATGGGGTTCGAACGATTGGTGCGCGTAATCCAACAGAAAGCCTCCAATTACGATACTGACGTATTCCAGCCTATTATCGATTACGTTGCCCGAAAAGCGAACATACCCTATGGGAGCGATGAAAAGGCGGATATTGCCATGCGGGTGCTGGCAGACCATATCCGCGCCATTAGTTTTACGATAGCCGACGGACAATTGCCATCGAATAATCGGGCAGGATATGTGATACGGCGCATCTTGAGGCGTGCTGTGCGTTACGCTTATACGTTTCTCCATTTCAAAGAACCGTTCCTGCATGAGTTGGTACCGCTTTTGGCGCAACAGTTTGAGGGCGTGTTTGACGAATTAGCTTCCCAACAGGATTTTGTGCAGAAAGTGGTGCTGGAAGAAGAGCAGTCTTTTCTGCGTACATTGGTTACCGGCGTTCAACGTTTTGAAAGCTATGCGAAGGAAAAGCAGGCCGTAACAGGTGATTTTGCCTTTGAATTGTATGACACGTTTGGCTTTCCCATAGATCTGACAGATCTGTTAGCCAGGGAAAAAGGATTGAAAGTGGATATGCAGGGATTCCAACAGGCGTTGGCCGAACAAAGGGATCGCTCGAGGGCTGCTACTGCTATCGATACCGATGACTGGGTGGTGCTACGGGAAAGTGAGGCAACGGATTTTGTGGGGTATGATCAGACGGAAAGTGAAACCGAAATACTCAAGTACCGGAAAGTCACTACCAAGGGAAAAGAACAATACCAATTGGTATTAGCTGTTACGCCTTTTTACGCGGAAGGAGGTGGCCAAGTTGGAGACACCGGCGTACTGGTTTCGCGCCAGACGAATGAAAAAATAATCGTTACAGACACCAAGAAGGAAAACGGGCTCATCGTTCACTATGTCCAATCGTTGCCCAAACAATTGCAAGGAACCTTTAGGGCAGTGGTCGACATTGAAAAGCGACGCGAAACCGAGAATAACCATTCAGCAACGCACCTGCTTCATGCCGCGCTTAAACAAGTGCTCGGAAGCCATGTGAACCAGAAAGGGTCGCTCGTTAATGCCGAATACCTCCGATTTGACTTTTCACATTTTGCCAAGGTTACCGACGAGGAACTTTTACAGATCGAGCGTATTGTGAATGGCAAAATACGGGAAAATATCCCTTTGAAGGAAGAACGGGACGTACCTTTCCAACAAGCTGTTGATGCCGGAGTGACCGCATTGTTCGGAGAAAAATATGGCGACCACGTCCGGGTGATTACTTTCGACGGTCATTTTTCCAAGGAATTATGCGGTGGTACACATGTGCAGGCAACGGGGCAGATCGGTTTCTTTAAAATCGTTGCTGAAAGTGCGGTGGCTGCAGGAGTAAGGCGTGTAGAGGCCATCACCGGGGGTGCGGCAGAGCGCTTTATCGAAGAGCAGGCAAAGACCGTCAATGCATTCAGGGAACTGCTTAATAATCCGAAGGATGCGTTATCGGCATTGAACCGTCTGCTTGAAGAAAATAACGCCTTGCGGAAAGCGGTCGAACGCGCGGTAACGGACAAAGCACTGCAATTGAAAAGGGAGCTGGCCGCAAAGGCAGAGGATATTAATGGCGTTACTTTTATTGCCGGGCGGGTTAACCTCCCCAATGCAGAAGCGGTCAAAACGCTGGCGTATGCGCTAAAAGGTGAAATTGAAAACTTGTTTTTAGTATTGGGGGCTGAAATCAACGGGAAGCCGTCGCTTACGGTGGTCATCTCAGATAATTTAATTAACGAGAAGAGCTGGAACGCCGGTGCCATTGTGCGGGAACTAGCCAAGGACATTCAGGGTGGAGGTGGTGGTCAGCCTTTTTATGCGACTGCAGGAGGTAAGGATCTTGAAGGCTTGCCCCAGGCGTTGGCCAAAGCGAAGGATTGGGTATTGTCGTAGCATGGGGTAAGCTGCGTAAGCTATGGATCAGAAAAAAAGACACGTTAAAAATGAATAGAATTTTCATAATAGGGATTTTGGTGTTCGTGCTCGCGGCCTGTGCCAATGACGAACAGTTCACGATTGAAGGGAAGGTTGCCAATGCGGGGAATGTACGTACTGTGTCTTTATATGAAGGAGATCGGAAGTTGGATTCGGTCTTTTTGAATGAGCAGGGTGAATTCGTGTTGCGGAGGGCGGCGTCCCACCCAAGGTTACTCACGTTGCAAGCGGGCAATCACAAGTATCACTTAATATTGCAAAACGGAGATCGTCTTACTTTCCGCACCGATCTCATGTCAGAAGGGAATACTTACGAAATTTCCGGTTCGCCGCTGTCGGAAAAAATACAGCGTTTTGCCGGTACCATTGCTGAAAAAGAACGGTTTGAAGCGCAATTGGAAACGTCGTTTGCAAGTCAAGCCGCGGGATTGGACGATGCAGCGCTTATGGACCTGCGGCAACAGTTCATGCAGAAATACCGTCAGCACATGCAGGCATATACAGAGGCAACTACGCGGTTTGCGAATGAACACGACGACCTTGCTGGCTTTTTTGCCATGAGTACATTGGATAAGGAGCTAGCGGAGTCGGAGCTGATTGCCTACGCTGATCGGATTTCCGGTAGGTGGGATGATAATGTGCAGGTTAGGCAGTTTGTGGAAGAAATGGCGCGATTGAAGCGATTGGCGATTGGGCAGCCGGCACCCGATTTTGAGTCGCTTACGCCGGATAATCGGCAGGTCAAGTTGTCTGATTTTCGGGGGAAGTATACCTTGGTCGACTTCTGGGCATCCTGGTGTGTGCCCTGCCGTCAGGAAAATCCGAATATCGTGGCGCAGTATCATGCCTACAAGGACAAAGGATTTACGGTGCTGGGCGTCTCGCTCGATGATAACCCAGGGGCTTGGATGCGGGCCATTAAAGACGATGGCTTGGAATGGACGCAGGTTTCCGATTTACAGCAGTGGGGAAGCGAAGTGGTAGGCTTATATCGGATACAGGCTATCCCTACTTCGTATTTGCTTGATCCGCAGGGAAAGATTATTGCCAAAAACCTACGGGGTTCCGAATTGCCAGCTTTTTTAAAGAAAACGTTGGATTAGTGCATAGTTTGTGTTAATGGCGTGTGTTGTTTAACGATTTGTTAATGCTGGTTTAACGGTGATTTGTCAATAAGTACATACTTTAGCAAAAAAAACACGATGAGCACTGCAAAACAAAAGATCCTGGTAGTAGACGACGAACCTGATATCGTGGAGCTGATTGCGTATAACCTCAAGCGGGAGGGCTATCAGGTACATACTGCGTTCAACGGTCAGGAAGCTGTAACGACCGCTAAAAAGATCATGCCGGATCTAATCATCCTCGATGTGATGATGCCCAAAATGGACGGGATCGAAGCTTGCCGTATCATGCGAGCTATGCCGGAATTCAAAAGCACGTTCATGGTGTTTCTTACCGCTCGCAGTGAAGAGTATTCGGAAATTGCCGGATTCAATGTCGGCGCAGATGACTACATAGCGAAACCCATCAAACCACGCGCATTGCTGAGCCGTATCAATGCAATCTTACGGCGGAATGCACCGATGGATGAGCTTCCAAATGAAAAATTGGAAATTTCCGACCTCGTAATCGATCGGGAAGCTTTTTTGGTGTTTAAGAACGGCGAAAAGATCGTGCTTGCCAAGAAGGAATTTGAATTACTCTACTTGCTGGCCTCCAAGCCGGGCAAAGTATACACCCGGGAGGTAATCTTAAAGAATATTTGGGAAGACTCAGTGGTTGTTACCAATCGGACCATTGATGTACATATTCGTAAACTACGTGAAAAAATCGGCGAAAACTATGTTTCTACGGTAAAGGGCGTGGGATATAAGTTTGAAGCCTAAATTACAAACGCCTCATACTCGGGCTTATGGAGGTTACAGCCAGCGGCTTCTGCCGCTTGGTTTGCTTCGTCCAGAAACCGGCCGCTACTGATCAGACGCTGAAGTTTTTTGATATCATTGGCGAAAATGCGATCACGGTCTGCGAACGGAACTTTCTCCCTAACCAGGGCGTGACACGCTTCTAACACCTCTGAAGATCTGCGGGGACGGCGGAAATCCAGCGCTTGTGCGGCATACAGCAATTCAATGGCGAGGATGTATTCGAGATTGTCAATCACTTTATTTAGTTTACGAGCGCCTATCGCACCCATTGAAACATGATCCTCTTGTCCCAGAGAAGTCGGAATGCTGTCAGCACTAGCAGGGAAGCATAATGTTTTATTTTCGGATACCAACGCAGCCGCAGTATATTGAGGTACCATAAACCCCGAATGGAGACCGGCGTCGGGGATCAACAGTTTGGGAAGACCATAACGTCCTTCAATGATAAGGTAGCTTCTGCGGTCGGAAATGTTCCCCAATTCCGCTGCCGCGATGGTCGCATAATCAATCGCGAGGGCTAAAGGTTGGCCATGGAAATTGCCGCCGCTTACCGCCTCATGTGGCCCTAACACGATGGGATTGTCGGTGACTGCATTGATTTCGATCTCTGTAAGTTCCTTGAGATGGAGCCAAGCTGTACGTGAAGCGCCGTGTACCTGAGGCATACACCGTAATGAATACGGATCTTGCACACGACCGCAGTCTGGATGGGAGTTGGCAATTTCGGATGTATGAAGCAATTCCCAGAGACGGCTGGCAACCAGTTGGTTGCCCCGGAAAGGGCGAATTTCATGCAGACGGCTGTCAAAGGGCTTATAAGATCCCATCAGCCCTTCCAGTGACAGCGCTCCGATCAAATCGGCTACTTCCAAGGCATTGTGCATCCGCTGTAAGGCATGTGCAGCGTGGGCCGCAATGAATTGCGTGCCGTTGATCAGTGCCAATCCTTCTTTCGGTCCCAGTTGCAAGGGCGACATTCCATACGCCTTTAAGGCAACTTCAGCAGGCAAAATGCCTCCTCGGTAATAAACTTCGCCCATTCCGATGAGTGGCAGGAATAAGTGGGAGAGCGGAGCTAGATCACCCGATGCGCCGACGGATCCCTGTGATGGAACCACCGGAATGATATTTTGCTCGGCCATCCAGATAATACGCTCCAATGTGCGCAATTGCACGCCGGAATATCCCTGCGCCAACGCATGGGCTTTCATGATCATCATGGTCTTCGCAACGGGAGCCGGAATGGAGTCACCGACACCTGCGGCGTGACTTTGCAGTAGGTTGTGTTGGAGGAGCGTAGTGTCTTCTGCAGAAATGATGGTATCGCATAAAGGACCGAATCCGGTATTGATGCCATAGACCACGTCGCTATGGGACACCATTTCTTTTACAAATGCGGCTGATCGATCCACTTTATGCCTCGCTTTGGCAGAAAGTGTTCCGTGGAGTCGCCCATGCGTGAGCGCTAAAACCGACTTTACGGTAAGTCTGTCAGTACCATATCGAAAATTCTTCATGATAGCGCAACAAGTGATTCGGCAATTCGCTAGCGTAACGTTAGATTACATATGTGCTAGCACAATGATCGGAACTATTCCCTAATTACGCAATAGAAATATGAATTTTTAACTTTACCCCCGTATGTCTATATTCCGGTTTAAACAATTTGCGGTCGATCAGACCGAAAGTGCCATGAAGGTCAATACCGATGGTGTATTGCTGGGTGCTACTGCTTCCATCGCCAATCCCTTGCGCATTCTCGATATCGGTACGGGTACCGGCGTGATCGCATTGATGCTGGCGCAACGGTTTCCCAATGCGACGGTGGAGGCCATCGAAGTGGATGGTCGTTCGGCGAAGTTGGCCGGTGAGAATTTTGCCAGGTCTGTATTTTCGACAAGGGTTTCTGTGCAAGCGGTTGCATTGGCTGATTTTCAACCGGGGGAGGCTTTCGATCTCATCGTTTCCAATCCGCCCTTTTTTCTGCATGCCCTTAAAAACCGTGATCATCGAAAGCAGGTATCCAGGCATACGGATGTATCGTTTTATTCCCAAATGCTAGAGCGGGCAGACAGGTGGCTTACAGAGAGGGGAAGCCTACAGCTTGTCGCTCCCATTGCGTTGGCTGATTGGATTCAGCAACGGGCTATCGGTGAATTTGGAATGGTGGTGCAAGGGCAACGGGATATCAGGTCTTTTGCGTACGACCCACCGATCCGTCGCATTTTTGCCATTGGCAGGACTCCTTTGGTGAGCCCGGGATGGGAAGGTGACTTGGTAATTTACAAAAATAAAGGTGTCTATAGTGACGCTTACCGGTCTTTACTGAAAGACTTTTTTCTGGCATTTTAGGAATCCCTATATTCGCCCTTGTATGATCAGGATCGGATTGCTTTCGGATACCCACGGTTACCTCGATGAGGCGATATTTCAGCATTTTGAGTCATGTGACGAAATCTGGCATGCGGGTGATTTTGGTGATATCGCCGTGGCGGATACCTTGGCAGCTTTTCGGCCCTTGAGGGGAGTTTACGGAAATATCGATGGCAAAGATATCCGTGCCGTTTTTCCGGAACACCTGCGCTTTAATTGTGAAGAAGTGGATGTCTGGATGACGCATATCGGTGGTTATCCCAATCGTTACAGTCCCCAGGTACGGAAGGACATCCAGCTAAACCCGCCCCGACTTTTCATTTGTGGCCATTCGCATATTCTCAAAGTCATGTACGATCAAAAGTTACAATGCCTTCATCTGAATCCCGGCGCGGCGGGGAAACAGGGCTGGCATAAGGTCCGCACGCTTTTACGTTTTAGCATAAACAATAAACGTATCGAAAATCTTGAGGTCATAGAATTAAGGGGTGTTTGATATTATTATTACACTAAGTTTTCTTTATCTTCTTGTTTTAGTGCTGTATTTGGCTATTTTTGTCCGGTGTTAAAAAAGGTGAAATACACTAACTGGACGAAGGTATATGACAAAAGTGACTACGCTGGGGCAATTCATTATCGAGAAGCAAGCTGATTTTCCGTATGCAAAGGGTGAATTATCAAGGCTTTTGCGTGATATCGGCATTGCGGCAAAAATCGTGAACCGTGAGGTTAACAAAGCCGGGCTTGTTGATATATTGGGAGACAACGGCACGACCAATATTCAGGGGGAGGGCCAGAAGAAGCTTGACGTTTATGCGGATGAGCAGTTTATATCTGCGTTGCGCAGCGGTGGCGAATGCTGCGTTGTGGCCTCGGAAGAACACGATGATTGTATTTTTATCGACTCGCATATCTCAAAAAATGCGAAGTACATCGTCTGTATTGATCCATTAGATGGCTCCTCCAACATTGATGTCAATGTCTCTGTGGGCACCATCTTTTCTATTTATAGGCGTACTGATCCGGCTGCACCGATCCGACCGGAGGAAGTCCTTCAACCGGGAACGCAGCAGGTAGCAGCGGGTTATGTGATTTATGGTTCTTCGACTATGTTGGTTTATACCACAGGTAAAGGCGTGAATGGATTTACGCTCGACCCATCCATTGGTGAATTTTGCCTTTCTCATCCCAATATGCGGATGCCGTCTGATGGCACAATCTATTCGATCAATGAAGGTAATTACGTGAAATTTCCGCAGGGCGTAAAAGATTACATCAAGTATTGCCAGGTAGAGGATGCCGAGACCCGTCGGCCGTTTACCTCGCGGTATATTGGGTCGATGGTAGCCGATGTACACCGTAATCTGATCAAGGGCGGTGTATTTTTATATCCCACCACGTCTTCCCATCCGCAAGGTAAATTACGACTGATGTACGAATGCAACCCATTGGCTTTCATCGTGGAACAGGCTGGCGGGAAAGCCACCGATGGGTATCGGCGGATCCTGGATATTCAACCTCAATACCTTCACGAGCGAACGCCAATTTTTATCGGCAGTACGGCAATGGTAGAAAAAGTAGAGAAATTTATTCAGCTAAAGGCTGTCGCGAACCTCCAATAGAAAAGCTTTTAAACGCTGGAGCGAGTCAATGACCCGCTGGTTTTCGCGCGCTTCGCTTTTATTATCCCGCAGGTAGTCTCGCGCCCCTTGCAACGTATACCCCTTGTCTTTGACCAAATTGAAGATGATTTTCAGATTGGCAATGTCATCCGGCGTAAACAGCCGGTTTCCTTTCTTGTTCTTCTTAGGCTGAAGGATATCAAATTCGCGTTCATAAAAACGTATCTGGGACGCATTGACACCGAACATGGTGGTTACTTCGCCCATCGTATAGTAGAGTTTGTTTATTTCACGCTCTTTGTAAGGCATATCATGAACAGGATTGAGTTACCTTGCTTTGCAAAGATACAATTACCGTTGAAATATCCTAGCCTATCAATCGAACGACTGATTTTCCTGGGACGCCGCCTCCAGGATGGCTACGTATTCGGTGGGCGTCAGATCATTGTAGATGAAATTTATGGGATTTACCGGCTCGTTATTTTTGTGCACTTCGTAATGGACGTGCGGGCCCGTGGAGATCCCGGTATTGCCGACGTATCCGATCAAGTCGCCCCGTTTTACCTGTTGGCCTACCCGAACCGCAAACCTGCTCATGTGGCCGTAAAGCGTCTTGTAGCTGTATCCGTGATTGATGATGATCCGCCGTCCATACCCGCCGTCCGTGCCCGCCGCTTCTATCTTTCCATTTCCGGTCGCATAAATAGGCGTGCCGACGGGTGCTGCAAAGTCGATACCCGCGTGCATTTTCCGGATCTTATAAACCGGATGTATCCGTGTGCCGAAACCCGAGACACCCGCATGGCCCTTCCGGCTGTCAACAGGCTGGATGGCTGGAATGCTGGCCATCATTTCAGCTTTGGACTTGGCCAATTCCGTCAGCTCGTCGTACGATTTCGATTGCACATACAATGCTTTGGTGATGTAATCAAGCTTTTTGGCGGTTTCAATCATCAAATCTGAATTGCTGAAATGTTCGAGATTTTTATACCGGTTGACACCGCCAAACCCCGCTTTGCGGATATCGGAATCTATGGGATCGGCTTCAAAGATGACCCGGTAAATATGATCATCGCGTTGTTGCATGCCTTCCAGTGCGGCATCGATTTGTTTCATCCGTTCCTGCATCAGGTTATATTGAAGCGCCATCTGATCCATTTCTCGCTGCAATTGTTTTTCTTTTGGCGAGTCAAAAAAAGTAAAGCCTATGTAAAACAGGAAAATGGCACATGCAAAGGAGCTGGTGAGGAAACCGATAACGCGGAGAGCCCACGTTTTGGTGCTTGTTTTTATCTTCTCATACTTCAGTGTATGCGAGTTGTAATGGTACTTTGCTTTCGCCATTAGCGCTCCATTTGATTGCTTTCAGTTAATGGTCTGACTGACTTGATGCCAAGATAGCCAACAAGTTGGAGCCAAACTTAGGTAAAGTTGTTGAAAAAATCAACAGGTAGACAAGCTAGCTGACCATGGACAGAAACAGGGCTACTTTCTGTTTGAGCTGGCGTCGGTCGACAATAAAGTCGAGAAAGCCATGTTCCAGCAGAAATTCGGACGTTTGAAACCCTTTAGGCAAATCCTTTTTGATGGTCTCTTTGATGACACGCGGGCCGGCAAAGCCGATGAGTGCGCCGGGCTCGGCAATGTTGATGTCTCCCAGCATGGCGTAGGAAGCTGTCACACCGCCCGTAGTGGGATCCGTCAGTAAGCAAATATAAGGGAGCTTGGCCTCGTTGAGCAGCGCAAGTTTAGCCGATGTTTTTGCCATCTGCATGAGCGAAAAAGCAGCTTCCATCATACGGGCACCTCCAGACTTTGATATGAGCATGAAAGGGGTCCGATGTTGCAGGCAGTAATCGATGGAACGGGCAATTTTTTCACCCACTACGGATCCCATGGACCCACCGATAAATGTGAAATCCATGCAAGCCAGTACCAGATCACGCCCCTCTATCTTGCCATGGGCACAACGAATGGCATCGTTCAATCCGGTTTTCGCATAGCTTTCTTCCAGGCGTTCCGTATACCTTTTGGTGTCTTCAAAATGCAGCGGGTCTCCAGACCTTAGATTAGGGAATAACTCAGAGAACTGATTGTCATCGAAGAGAATGGAAAAATAAGCCGCCGATCCAATGCGGAGGTGATAACCGCAATATTGACATACATACTTATTTTCTATCTGCTCAATGTTAAGCAAGGGCTTTTTGCAGGAAGGACATTTATTCCACAGACCATCGGGTGCTTCCTTTTTATGTTCCGTAGCCGTACTGATGCCGGCTTTTTCACGTCTAAACCAACTCATGCAAATTGTGTTATGGGATGCGAAGTTAGCTAAAGTTGCGGGGATATGCAAGTAATGCCGGATTAGTCTAACCCTCGTTTCCGCATCAAGTGGATAGGGTTGGGGTCTTGGCCCCGGAACCGGCGATACAGCTCGGCAGGCTTTTCCGTACCACCTTTCTCCAGGATGTTGTCACGGAAGGAGGCTGCGCTAGCGGGGTCGTAGAGCCCATTTTCCTTAAAGACTGCGAACGCATCGGCATCCAGTACTTCAGCCCAGATGTAGCTATAATAGCCCGCAGAATAACCTCCGCTAAAGATATGCTGAAAATACGTGCTGCTATGCCGTGGGATAATTTCCGCTATTAATCCCGCGCGAGTCATCGATGTTTTTTCAAATACTTGAGCAGATACTGTAATTGGTTCGGTGATGGTATGGTAGTCATAATCCAGTATAGACGATGCTAAGTATTCCACAGTGGCAAATCCCTGTCCAAACGTACCGGCATTTTCGAGTTTGGCAATCAATTCGTCCGGAATAGGTTTGCCGGTCTCATAATGCCTGGCGTATTTCTTCAGCACCGCCGGGTCTTCGGCCCAGTTTTCCATGATCTGGGAGGGGAGTTCTACGAAATCACGAGATACAGCGGTGCCGGCAAGACTGCGGTAGGTCACGTTGGATAGCAGGCCATGCAATGCGTGGCCGAACTCATGAAATAACGTATTGGCCTCATCAAAGGTAAGCAAAGCAGGCTGATCGCCTACCGGTGGAGTGAAATTACATACGTTCACAATCACCGGAGCTATCCGTTGGCCATCGACCGTGTACTGCGCGCGGAGAGAATTCATCCAAGCGCCCGAGCGTTTGGATTCGCGTGGGAAGTAGTCTACATAGAATATCCCGACATGGCTTCCGTCGGCTTCCCGTACTTCGTATGTTTCCACTTCGGGGTGGTAAATGGGTAGATCTTCCAATTTTCTGAATGAGAGGCCATACAGCTTGTTGGCCACTTCAAACGCGCCTTGGCGGACGGCTTCCAGGCTAAAATAGGGCCGTAGCTCTTCCTCACTCAGAGAGAAACGTTCACGCCGTATCTTTTCCGCGTAATAATGCCAGTCATACGGCGCTGCTTGGAAAGACCCGCCTGAGGCTTCGATGGTTTTTTGGATGTCGTACGCCTCTTCTTTTGCTTTTTTGATTGCCGGAGCCCACAGGTCGTCCAGGAGTTTTTTTACGTTGACCGGATTCTCGGCCATGGCCTCTTCCAACACATAATGTGCATGGGTGGGGTAGCCTAGCAGGTTGGCTTTCTGTAAACGGAGGTTCGCGATTCTGATTAAAATACCACTGTTGTCGTGTTCACCGCTACCTGCCCGGTTCTTGTAGGCTTCCCATATTTTCCGGCGGAGCTCACGGTTGTCTGCATATTGTAGGAACGGCATCACGCTGGAGTTAGACAGTGTAAAGACCCACTTGCCGTCGTGTCCCTTTGCCTCAGCGGTTTCCGCAGCGGCAGCTTTCAGGTTTTCGGGAAGTCCGGAAAGGTCTTCTTCCTTATCAACGACCAATTCATAGGCATTGACAGCAGCCAACACATTCTGCCCGAATTGCGTAGTCAATTCTGCTAATTGGGCATTGATGTTGCGTAGGGTGGCCTTATCTTTGTCAGTCAAATTGGCTCCGTTGCGAACAAAGTTCTTGTATGTGCGTTCCAACAACATAGCCGCTTCACTACTCAACTCCAGGTCTTCACGTGTGTTCCAAACCGCCTTCACACGCTCGAAAAGCTGGGCGTTGAGGGTAATGTTATCTCGATGAGCAGCCAGTATAGGCGCGATTTCTTTGTCCAGCGCCTGCAATGTTGGATTGGTGGTGGAAGAATTGAGATTTGAAAAAACATACGACACGCGTGTGAGTAGTTTTCCGGCGTTTTCCAGTGCGACGATCGTGTTATCAAAGGTAGGTGGTTCGGCCAGGTTCGCAATGGAATCTACCTCCGCGGCATGCCGTTGAATTGCCTTTTCGAATGCTGGTTTAAAATGATCATTTTTAATGCGGTCAAAAGGGGGAACCCCAAACGGCGTGTCATAAGAAGCGAAAAACGGATTATCGGTCGCGATGCGATGATTCTCGAAAGAAACGAGTGAGATGGCCGAAGCCGTCAATAACAGTAAAAAACAGTTACGATTCATGCGGTGCTTAACTTTTGGTGTGCGCGCCAAAGTTAACCAAAAGTTTACGGTTGGACAACTCGGTGGTATTTGTAATCACATCGTTGCCTTGTCGAGTATAGGCCATAAAAAAATGGGCAAGCTCCTTTTATCGCACCGCTACAACCCAATACCCTTGCTGCGTTCCCACCCTGGGGGATTCTTGGGGAGCTGGTCGTAAAAGACTTACCCATGGCGCAAATATAAGGAATATCGGCGAAAATTCAATAGAAATGATGTTTGTTTTTTAATCGGTTGGTTTACAGTGATGTTAGGAAATCCGATATACCTTACCGGGCATGACCGCAATGGCGCCCTTAATTTCCATTTCAAGCAGGGTGATGGCCAATTTACTTTGTGTCCACTGCAATTGCCGTGCAAGTTCATCAATGGCAATCTGTCCGGCCGCGTGAATGGCGTCATATACCTGTTGTTCGGTTTTGCCCAAAGAAATTTGAAGTGAAAGCTGCTGGGGGGGCTTATTTTTTTCGTCAATTTCCCAGTTCATGAGGTATGCCAGATCTTTCGCATGGGTAATCAGATGCGCACGGTTGGTTTTAATTAGATAATTGCACCCCGACGAAAATTCCTGATGCAGGTTGCCGGGAAATGCGCATACATCACGGTTGTAGGTGTTGGCGATTTCCGCGGTAATGAGCGCACCTCCTCTAATGGCAGCCTCAACGACAATGGTCACGTCGGCCAGTCCAGCGATGATACGGTTACGCATCGGAAAATTTTGCTTGTCGGGAACAGTGCCGGAAGAAAATTCCGTAAGCAGTCCACCCTGGTCCAGCATCCGTGCAGCCATTTCCCGGTTGGCGGATGGATAGATCCGGTCAAGACCGTGTCCGAGAACGCCGACGGTCGGCAGGCCGCACGTAAGGGCGTTCCGATGGGCATGGCTATCGATACCATAGGCCAATCCGCTGATTATGCTGACGCCGTAGGGCTGAAGGTCTCTAATAAATTCGCTGCAGATCGATTTACCATACGCCGTGGCATTTCGTGTGCCGACAATACTGATGGTACGTGGCGTATTGAGGTCTGCGTTTCCTTTGTAATAAAGTAGCAGCGGTGCATCCGGACATTGAGCTAAGCGTTTTGGGTATTGGCTTTCGCGCCAGAAAAGCGCTTGAATGCGATGCTTTTCAATGAAATGGAGTTCGTTTTCCGCCTCGTGGAAGATACGTGCTTCCAAGATTGCCGCAGCCAATCGGTTACCGATCCCCGGTATCGTCAGGAGTTCTTTCCTGGATGCGGCAAATATGGCTTCGGCGTCCGGGAAATGATTCAGTAAATGGCGGGCGATGACAGGACCCACGCCGTTTATTTTTGTCAATGCGATTTGATGAAGTAGGCTCATAGGTAATGCGAATGTATAAAAAATATCTTAAAATTGCTATATTGTGTTCATCTCATAACGAATGGATCAATGGCTCAAGAACAACAATCCGAAGTGTGGATGCGGGGACCGATACGCGGCGTCCCTGCCTTATTGCAGCCGGTGGCGCATGCCCTGTTGCAAGCAAAAGAAGAAGTGACCTTGTATATGGCTGATTTCGATGACCGTTACCTGTGGCAGAGGCCCGGTGGGGTGGCAGCCGTAGGTTTCCATTTGAAGCACATGGCCGGTGTGATCGATCGCTTGTTTACCTATGCCGAAGATCGGCCCTTGTCGGAAGCCCAGTTTGCTTACCTACGCGCAGAGGGAGAGGCGGTGCCGGAAAGCCGCGGCGCGGCGTTAGTTTCCGCTTTTGCGGAACGCGTGGATTGGGCCATCAGACAACTTCGGCGGACGGATGAAAGCCAACTGACCCATGCTCGGTATCTAGGTAGAAAGCGCATACCCACTACCTTGATGGGATTGCTGTTTCACGCTGCTGAACATACCCAACGGCATGTCGGCCAACTCTTGGTAACGGTCAGATTATTGGTGGAACGAGGCTGACGCGGCTAAAGGAATTGATCCCAGCAAATTCGCTAAACCGGAATGTACACGAGGTGCTTGGTATCAAAAAAGTCTTCCGCAAAATAATCAGATAGGGCATGTACTTCCGCACGAAGTCGTGCCTCCCGTATTTCTTCCCGCAGGTCGCCGCCTTTGAGGTATAGGATACCGTTGGGGATGGCATTCTTGTCTTTTTTGAGGAATTTGTTGCGTACCCACGGGTAGAAATCAACCAACCGGGTGACGGCGCGCGATACGACAAAGTCAAACCTTTCGTCAAGCTGTTCTGCACGGATGTGGTCGGCCTCTACATTTTTCACGCCGATTGCCGTAGCCACTTCCCGCACGACCTTGATTTTCTTGCCGATGGAGTCGACCAGCCGGAATTGTACTTCGGGAAATAGAATGGCCAGTGGAATCCCCGGGAAGCCCCCTCCGGTACCCACATCCAGCACGTGTGTGCCCGGAGTAAAATTGATGAATTTGGCAATCCCGAGTGAATGAAGTACGTGATGAAGGTACAGGCTATGGATATCTTTGCGGGAAACGACATTGATTTGTGCGTTCCAATGCGCGTACAGATCGCCTAGTTCTGCAAATTGTTCCCGTTGTATTTCAGAAAGTTTCGGAAAATACCGGTAAATGATCTCAACGTCCGGATTGAACATAGTTTCGTCTTCTAACCTCGCAATACCTGTTTTGTATCCCGTTTATTTCCACGTTACTTCTTTCTTAAACAATGCTGCGAAGCCGTTAAGGCAAATATAACTGTAATAAGCGATATCTAGCAACGGCAGCCCCCATATCAATCCTTTCACCTGTAATTTCTTCATCGCAGGATAGTAGATAAAAAGTTGCAGCAGCAGCCGGATAAGGTACATGCCCACCACAACATACCAATATGGAGGATATGCGGCGACGGTGACGATGGCAAACAGATAGAAAAGAAAGGCACTGATCAGTTGCAAAGCCAACATCCGCCGATGGGCGGGCCTATAGGCCTTGGATGCACCGGCATGCCGGGTTTTTTGCCGGGCATACGCCGAAAACGTGGTCTTTGGTTCGCTCCATACATGTGCTTCGGGATGGATACAGATGACGGTATTGTGTGGGGTCGCGTTCTGGTTTACGAACAGATCGTCGTCACCTGATGCGATGTGCATATGGGCGGCAAACCCCTTTCCCCTGAAGAATAAGCTTTTGGTATACGCAAGATTGCGCCCCACCCCCATATAAGCGTTTCCCCGTAGTGCATAGGAAAGGTAGCTTAGGGCGGTGTGGAATGTTTCGAAGCGGATCAGGGCGTTGAGCAATCCGGATTTTTTTATATAGGGAGAATAGCCAAGCACAATTTCCTCCCCACTGCCGAAGGAGCCGCCGATATGCCGGAGCCACTGCTCGGATTGGGGGATGCAATCCGCATCCGTAAATACGAGATGCTCGTATTGGGCGGCCTTAATGCCCAGCGTAACGGCAAACTTCTTGCCATGCTTCAGGCGCACATGCTCGGCGATTTCGACCACCTTTAAATTAGGATGTTGTGCGCAAAGGTCTCTCAGTAGCCATTTGGTGTCATCTTCCGAAAAGTCGTTTACCAGGATGACTTCAAATGTGTGATAATCCTGCCCGAGGATGTGAGGCAAGTGCAGCCGCAGATTTTCCTCCTCATTGCGGGCGCAGATAATGACCGACAGGGGAGGGAGAGGAGATTTCTCCAATATGGGTGGAATTTTATAAAAGGCCAACTTGCTGTATACCGACAGGAGAAAATATACCTGCACAATGAGTAGCAATCCGCAGGTTCCCGATAATAGGAAGAATGCAATTGCGGTTATTTGGCTGAAGACGTCCATATACGCTGCCAAAGATAGCAGGTTAATTTGGAAACAAAAAAAGAGACTGCCTGATTACCTTCGGCAGTCTCTTAACGATTGCAGTCGTTTTATGTGATTAATAACCCGGGTTCTGTTTCAAATCGGGCTCTACTTTTAGTTGCAATTCATGATGCGGCCAGAGGTAATTGTGCGGCGCAAACGAGCGATCTTCGATGTGCAACGACTGCTTTTGGCCATTGACCATCCGGGTATGGCCCAATGCAGGTTGATTCAACACATCCTCGGCAATCCGCCAACGGATGATATCGTCATAACGTACACCTTCTCCCGCCAGCTCAATGCGGCGTTCGTTACGGATCAGATCGATCCATTGGTCTTGGGTATAGGCCCCATACGTTGGCAGCGTTACATCGGCAAACGCCATATCCAGGCCGGCACGCTGCCGTACTTGGTTGATACAGCTTTTGGCGAGATCATCCATATCGTTGAGCATAATTTTCGCCTCCGCATAGGTTAACAATACCTCTGCGTATCGCAAAAGACCGAAGGTGAGGTTACCGGTGCGGAAGGCATCGGCTTCGGACACGAATTTACGCCACCAATAGCCCGACTTGCTGGACCGCTGGTTTTCGTAAAACATCGGATTATTCTGATTATAAATATCAATGGTCTCCCCATAAAATTCGTCACCGTGCCCCATGATACTCGCTTCGTAACGCGGATCGCGGTTTAGGTTCGGATCCAGCTCATACTCCTCTTTGGTATGCAACGGGCATGCATCGATCGGGCGCCCCTGTTTGGTCCAGTAAGCATCCACGAGGGCTTTGACCGGTACGCAGTAGGATTGGCCGTTGCCTGTACGGAAGTGCGGCCCTAAATCCCGGAAGGAGTATGTGGCATTGGCACCCACCGATTCAAGGTCCTGGTGCATAATGAACTCCTTATTGACCGCTGCACCTTCATATTGGAATAAATCGCGGTAACTATGATAGAGCTCGTAGTTGCCGCTGTCCATGATTTCCTTGGCCAATCGGGCAGCCAGTTCGTACCGTCCATTGTACAGCGCATACCGCATGACCAACGCCTTGAACGAATATTTGTTGAACATGTATTTGTTGGTGGTGTATTCATCGGGAGGAAGACGGTCGGCGATGTCTTCGGACATGGCGAACAACTGATCCAGTATTTGTTCCTTCGCCATGGGTGGCTGTACTGCCTCCTCCAACGTAGCGGGTTCCAACAAAAATGGAATGTCTCCCCAACGCGCAACCATCCGGAAATAATGCCAAACCCGCAATCCTTCCAAAATACCTTTATAGCGGGCACGTACGGCCTCATCTTCCACGTAAGGCACATCGATATTCGCAATATAGGTGTTCAAACGGCCTACGTGTTTCATGTATAAGGTATAGTAATATTCAAAAGCGCGGGTATTGCTGTTGATATTGCCATTAGCGATTAGTTGGTGGTGGTCGCCATTCACCCGGGCAAAGGCATTATCGGATCGACCGTCATGCATGTAGAATAAAAGCCTGCGATTATCCCGTGGAGTGAAAACATCCAGATAAGTGCTGTAAGTCACTCTCCGTAAGTCGTCTTCATCAATAAAAAACTCCTGAAAGGTGGTGGCGGTGGGATCCCGTTTATCGAGAAATTTTTCACACCCTCCAAGCGTCATCGCCATAACGCTCAAAAATATAACTTGCTTCTTCATGATTCGTAATGTCTTTTAAGGTTATAAGATAGATGCCCGGATTCCGATGCTATAGGTAGCCATGCGTGGATAACTTCCATTTCCACCATCCCGCTCAGGCTCCAGTCCTTCCCATTTTGTAAATGTCAAGGCATCTTGTGCGTTAAGGTAAATACGCAGGCTTTGGATACTCTTACCAATGTTAGGGATTGTATAACCGAGTTGCAGCATTTTCACCCGGAAGAAAGCTGCATTGCTCAGCCACACATTGCTCAGCACAGCGTTTGAACTTTGACCTGTCCATACCCGCGGAAAGCGGCTGTTGGGCGTTTCAGGTGTCCACCGGTTGTCCATATATTCCTGGCGGGGTGTGCCGAAGCTGTTATCCGACCCGTCCATCAGTACGGGGTATCCTTCCAGGCCATTGAGTCTGCCTGTGCGCCGGCCAACACCCTGCCCCAGCATGTTGAAATCCCAGCGGCCGTACCGAAGGTCTAGGGTAACCGAGTAGTTCATCCGGGGAAACGGGTTACCCAGATCGACCCGATCATTCTCGTTGATAATGCCATCTCCGTTTTGGTCTACATAGCGGATATCACCCGGCATGGTATTGGGGAGTTTGGCCGATGTAGCGTCCACTTCTTCCTGTGTCTGGAAGTACCCGTCGCTTTCATAACCGTAATAATTGTTTAACGCAATGCCGCGGTACCATATCCGGTCCGCATCCCCCTTGAATATCAACGAATCCGACGTGGTGTAACCGGCCTTCAGCACACGGTTTTCGTTGTTGAAGAGCATTCCACCGATGCGGTATGAGAGTTTACCTACGCGGTCGCTCCAATTGGCTGAGATTTCCCAGCCCTTGTTTTCCACTTCTCCAATGTTTACGGCAGACTCGAGGACATTCGCTCCGGTTAGCGGCGGGACTGGAAATCCGTCAAAAATCAAATCGTAGGAGTGTTTGTGGTACACCTCTGCTGTCAGGTTCAGCCGATTATTGAGCGTGGTCAAATCCACCCCTACATTCCATTGGTTTTGTTTTTCCCATGAAAATTGGGGATTAGGTACCCGCATTACCCAGCCGTAGTTATTGACGATCTCTTGCCAAAGATAAGGATCTACGTTTTCGTTACCGATCAGTCCATATGACGCTCGGATTTTCAAGTTGTTAATGGCGCCATTATCCACGATTCCCCGCATAAACGCTTCGTTGTGCACGTTCCACGCGAGGGCAGCCGAAGGAAAAAAGCCCCAGCGGTGACCGGGTGCAAATTTACTGCTGCCATCCGAGCGGGCTGTCGCTTCCAAAATGTACCGGTTGTCAAATGAATAATTCAGTTTTCCAAAAAAAGAAGCCTTGCTAACTTCCCGGTAATCGGTGTAGTTATAACTCATGATTTCCGAACCGGCAATAAAATACAATTTGTCTTTGTCTTGCCGCAGCGACTTTTCATAATTAACATTCGCGCGAGCGGTCAGTTGGCTTACGCTGACACCCTGTCTGGCGAAGGTATGATTGGCCCAGGTAGCTGCCGGTCGGCCGTCGCCATCGTAGAACATGGTCGTTTCGCGTTTTATTTTGGCAGCCGATCGATTGATCATATACGAGACGTTGCCTTCGATGGAAAGATCTTCCGTTATGAAATACCGTGGACGCAGGTTTATGGTGCTGCGGTCAAACATGTTGTTGCGCTGACCGCCATGTGCTACCGACGCCAGGGGATTGAGGTTATTGTGCAGGATGTAATGCGATGGCCTATCAGACTCGTAGAATATAGGCTGCGTCGGGTTCATTTTCCAGGCGTCCTGATACAGCCAGTGGTTGCTGGGGTCGTCGCTGGCTTTATCGGTCAAATTTTTGATTTGCAATTGGTTTACCTGCAATCTATGCGCATAGAAGTCGGCCAATAACACAAATTTGTCATCGATGTTGATGTTGGTGTTGAAGCGGGCGCTGAATTTTTCCGTTCCCTCATGGGCATTCAGCCCGCCTTGATTCACGTAACCCAGCATGAGGTTGAACGTCCCCACGCCACCACCGCCGGAAATGCTGGCCGTCGTATTGTGCGCTTGGGCCCGGCGTTGCATGATCGCATCCAGCCAATCGGTACCCTTAAAGTCACCACGGGCGGCCGCAGCGATATCTTCGTGGTCGAAAAGCAGGGTTTGGCCCTGCATACCCCGGGCTTCGTTATTAAGCCGCATGTAATCTGCCGCGTTGACCAAATTCGGTAGGTCGATCGGATCGCTGAACGCACTCCAATGATGCAGGTCTACCTTAAATCGGCCCGTCGAACCCCGCTTGGTTTCGATGACGATTACTCCGTTTGCCCCCCGCGATCCGTACAAGGATGCCGAAGCGGCATCCTTCAATACCGTAATGCTCTTCACCTGATTGGGGTCAATATCGGTCAGCGATTGTTCCATCCCGTCTACAATCACCAGGGGCGTTGCATTCTGCAGGGTACTTGTTCCACGGATGGATATCGTGCCGGGCGTTACGCCGGGCATATTGGTTGTTTGCGTGAGCGTTACCCCGGGAAGGGTCCCGCTGAATGCCTCTTCCAGTTTAAATATCGGGCGGTTGGTAGCGCGGTCCATGTCCATACTGGCTACCGAGGATGCCACGTGCTGTTTATCGATGGTGCTGTAACCCGTTACGACCACCTGTTCCAATTCCTGGCTGGACTCCTGCAGCACCACATCGATACGCGTTCGGTGGGCGGTGGTTTCTTCCACATCCATATAGCCGACCGAACTAAAGATCAGCGTTACATAGCCGGTTACATCCAGCTGATACCGGCCCCGATCGTCGGTCATGACACCGATATTCGATCCTTTGACCAGTACATTAACCCCGGCAAGCGGCGCGCCAGCACCATCGCGGACGGTACCATTGATGGTGCGTTGCTGGTTGCCTTCGGCGCGCTGTATCGTGATCTGGTTGCCAGAAATCACGTAATCGAGTTGCTGTTTGGCCAATACTTTTTTCAGTAGACGTTGCACGTTTTCATTGCGTGCCGAAATACTGATCGTTTTGTCAGCGACCAGTCGGTCTTTATAAAAAAATACAAAATCGCTTTGTTCTTGTATTTCCTCAAACAAATCAGTGAGCTTACCGTTTTCAATCGCTACGCTCACGCTTTGCGAATACGAATCGGCATATACCGATACCATACTGATACATAAGAGAAACGCGGTGATTTTTATCATCCGAAAAACTTTTTTTGGAACTCCGCTACAAACCCAAAATCGGGATTGCGCGGCAATGAGATATTTCATAACTTCGCTAATCGTTGTATTAATATTCAGTTAATATTGATGCATGCTTTTGCTTGGTGACTTCCGCAGAGGCGGTTTTCTAGGAGCCTTCGACGGTCGCCGGGTCAACGTAGTAAACGGGTAGGTGTGTCAGCACCTGCCCGTTAATGGTTAACGTATTATTTTTTCTGTATAATAACCCTCCTTTCTTCCTGCCGGATACGGTATTCCTGTTGATTATAGATAATAGCCAATAAATCTACCAACGGTTGCGTCAGGTCAAGTCTGCCCGAAAAAGTATCGTCGGCTGCAGCGGGCTGTGCTTCCATAATTTTGGTGTTATAGGCACGGCCTAATTTAACCAGTAATTCGCTGCGGGGCGTCTGTTTCAATATGAGGTGTTTCTGGGTCCAGGATATGTAGTCTTTTGCGTCGGCCGGATGCACGAGAAGACGTTTGGTTCCGCGTTCCAGCACAGCTGTATTACCGGGTTCCATCGGCCGTGGTTCGAACCGGTTGTTGCCGATGCCTTCCAATGTGATTTTGCCACGGATTAAGACCGTAGAAGCAAAGGCATCATCGTGGTAAGAGCTGATATTGAACGCAGTGCCCAGTACCTTTACCAGAAAATCTTCGGTACGCACAAAGAAAGGCGCTTTGGCGTTGGGTTGTACATCGAAGTAACCTTCGCCCTCTAGGTAAACCTCCCGTTTTTCGGCTTCGAATCGTTCGGGAAAGGTAAGCTGCGAACCGGCATTTAGCCATACTTTAGACCCATCGGGTAAGATCAACTCCTTCCGTTTCCCGTAAGGAACGGTAAGTGTATTGAATTGATTGGCTTGGCGCGGAGCGTCGTGATCCCGATCAACGGCCGTCATATCAATCGCCCCTTCATCGTTCACTACGACTGTGTGCGCATCGTGGCCCCGTAATTTGATCGCTCCAGTATCCTGTAGCAGGGATTGGTTGCTTAATGCCGTTATGGCAAGGGGGGAGAGCGATGGTTGCCGCTCGTTCCACAGCAGCCAAAAGGACACGGACGCAGCTGCAAGTACACTTGCCGCAACGATGAACCGCGATAAGCGGGGTGATCTGCTAGCATGGGTAGTCGACCGCTCTATCCGATTCCACAATTCGGAACGTTCAGAAGGATTGAGCGATTTAGGTCGTTCCATCCTCAATAGCGCAAACATACGGGTAGCCAATCGCTTTACGGCACCGGGCTGCGCCTCCCGCAGCCGATCTTCGGGGCTGTCCCCGCCTAAGATGTCCTCAACCTGATTATCGTCCATTTATATAGCAGAGCGCCGGACGGTCGATTTATAGACGTATTTTTTTTAGTTTGATGTAATAGGTTGGTATACTGTGTATTATTTTTTATGTCCGCTTTGGAAAATCATCCACAGCAAGGGCGATACCGACACCCGGTTCATATTGTTCCGCAACGTTTTTATTGCCCGGTAAACCAGGGTCCGCGCGGAAGCGGGGGAAATACCCATGATTGCTGCTACTTGTTCATATTCCAACTCGGAAGTAAACCGGAGGTATAACACTTCCTTTTGCTTACCGGGCAAATTACGTATTTCGTTGCGTAAACAAGCTAATGCATGCGCTTGTTCTTCGTCCTGGATCAGGATCGTTTCGGCATCCCATACGGCATGGAAATCGTTGTCCGGGTGATCGGCGATCCGCTCCTCCTGTTGTTTCGTCTTTGATACGGAGTTTAGAATCCTACGTCGCAGCGCACTGAAGAGGTATGCTTTTACATTCACTTCATGACTTAATTGCGTACGGTATCGATATAGATCGACGAATAAATCGTGTATGCTATCTTTAACCAGTTCTTCATCCGGTGTATAATGACATCCAAAAGCGAATAAACCGTCCACACATCGGTCGTACAATGTTTTGAAAGCCCCATCCCGGCCCGCGATAAAATTTTTCCAAACACCAATCTCAATGGCTATCATATCGGTACAAATATGCGGATATTCATGTTACCAAAAGGTTAAACTGGTATGGCAAGAACAAATTTAACAAAATTATTATCTAGCAACCTTGTTTTGACCTCTCGTAATGATTTCTCGTCGTCGTAACCTATTCACTTAAATTTCGCTATTTTTGCGCAACATGAAATTCACCCTTCAGGCAACAGATAGACAGTCCAAGGCGCGTGCCGGAGTAATGGAAACGGCCCATGGCACCATCGAGACACCCATTTTTATGCCTGTAGGCACGGCGGGTACCGTAAAGGCGGTGCATCAACATGAATTGGTTCACGACATCGGTGCACAGATTATTCTCGGCAATACCTACCACCTGTATTTACGGCCGGGACTGGATATACTGAGTCGTGCAGGTGGGCTCCACCGATTCAACGGGTGGAATAAACCCATTTTGACCGATAGCGGAGGCTATCAGGTGTATTCACTTACTGAAGTACGGAAAATCAAGGAGGAAGGGGTGACTTTCCGATCTCATATCGATGGCTCCAAACATCTTTTTACGCCTGAAAACGTGATGGACACACAGCGGATTATCGGGGCAGACATCGTTATGGCCTTCGACGAATGTACGCCGTATCCCTGCGATTATCTCTATGCCAAGCGGTCGCTTGATATGACCCATCGTTGGTTGAAACGGTGCTGCGATCGATTTGACCAGACACAGCCCTTGTACGGTTACGAACAGACGTTGTTCCCGATTGTCCAAGGGTCGGTGTACCGGGATCTGAGGGAACGGTCGGCAGAGACCATTTCGGCTTTTGGACGTGACGGAAATGCCATCGGCGGATTGTCGGTGGGCGAGCCGGCGGAGGAAATGTACGCGATGACCGAAGTGGTATGTAATATCCTACCTACTGAAAAGCCACGGTATCTGATGGGGGTCGGCACGCCGGTGAACCTCTTGGAAAATATCGCGTTGGGTATCGATATGTTTGACTGCGTAATGCCTACGCGAAATGCACGCAATGGCATGTTGTTTACCCGGCAGGGCATCATCAACATCAAAAATAAAAAATGGGAGGCGGATTTTACGCCCATTGACCCGGAAAGTGATTTACTCGCCGATCGGGTATATACAAAAGCGTATTTAAGGCATCTTATCCGATCGCAGGAAATTCTTGGCGCGCAGATTGCCTCATTGCACAACCTGCACTTTTACCTCTGGTTGGTGGGAGAGGCGCGCAAGCATATTGTGGCGGGCGATTTTTCTGAATGGAAAAGTAAAATGGTGGCACAATTGGACGAAAGGTTATAGGCATGAAGTGGCTGAAATCCTCGTTTACGATTATCGACTGGTATATCATCCGGAAGTACCTAAGTACGTTCGTGTTTACCATGGCCATTTTTACGGTGGTTGCGGTGGTGTTCGACGTTTCCGAGCGACTGGATGATTTCATGAAGCATAAGGCACCTCTTTCGAAGATCGTGTTTGAGTATTATGCGGGATTTGTGCCATTTTACTTAAATATGCTCTCGCCGCTTATCAATTTTATTGCAGTTATTTTTTTTACTGCGAAAATGGCCGATCAAACCGAAATCGTACCAATTCTGAGTGGCGGAATGAGTTTTAATCGGTTTATACGGCCGTATATGGTTGCAGCCACCTTTATTTTCGTACTGAATTTTGCATTCAGCGTTTACATCATTCCCCGTACCAATAAGCTAAAGGTGGGCTTTGAAAGGGTCTATGTAAAGCCCGTGGAGAATAACAACAAAAGCTCTACGCACATGCAGATTGACGAAGACAGTTATGTGTACATCGATAATTTCGATAACAACCGCAAGGTAGGATACAACTTTGTGCTCGAAAAGTTTGCTGAAGGGGAGATGACGGAGAAGCTGATGGCCGATCGCATTACGTGGGATTCGATCAAAAATAATTGGCGGATCGAAAATTACACGATCCGCGTAATCGATTCGCTGAATGAGAAAATGATAAAAGGAACCAGCATGGATACGCTGTTGGACATGTCACCGGGCGATTTTGAAGTCTACGACAATATATTCACCGCGATGAAGATGACTGAACTAAACGAGCGCATCGAAAAGGAAAAGACCAGGGGGACCGGTATGATGACGGATCTGTTGCTTGAAAAATATAAACGATTTGTGACCCCCCTGGCTGCCTATGTGCTCACCTTGATGGGAGTCGCATTGTCGTCGAAAAAAGTACGCGGCGGGATCGGGCTTAGTCTGGGAATCGGGATCGGATTGAGTTTCACCTACATTGTATTTATTCAGTTTTCGACCATGTTTTCCCTGAAAGGGGGGCTTCCTCCGATTATTGCCGTTTTTATTCCCAATGTTATTTTCGGGTTGCTGGCATTTTATCTGTTACATAAAGCGCCGAAATAAATCAGGTGTTGTAAATCGAACCCGCACCGTATTAAAAGAGTCGTTATATGCCCCGCCCAGATTCCCATCCTCCGGAAAATACAAAGGTTGCCGATCGACCTTCTTCGCTCATCCATTTTTCGGAATCGCCAGAAATGTATTACTGGTCCGCCGCGTAAACCTACCGACGTAGTACGATATCACATGGAAAATCCCGCGAGCGGCCGTAACTTACTTATCCTGCATCTCACCGTTGTGGTATGGGGGTTCACGGGGATACTGGGCAACCTCATTTCCATTCCGGCTATTCACCTGGTATGGTACCGCGTAGGAATAGCCTTCGTATCGTTGGCTATTTATTTTGCCATCAAACGACGGTCTTTTTCGGTGAACAGACGGGATTTTATATCCTTCTTTGTTACGGGGGGATTGGTGGGACTACATTGGTTGCTTTTTTTCGAATCCATCAAAGCATCTACCGTATCGGTTACGCTGGTCTGTTTGTCATCCATCACGCTGTTCACGGCGCTCGTAGAACCGTTGTTTTATAAGCGGCGGACGTCAAAGTTGGAGGTACTTGTCGGTTTATTGATTATTGTGGGTATATACCTGGTTTTTAAATTTGAAAGCCAGTATATCAAAGGCATACTCTTCGGTTTAGCCGCTGCATTGGCCGCCGCATTTTTTGGCACCATTAATTCCTTATTGATAAAGCGCAGCGGCGCTACCCTCATCAGCCTTTACGAGATGGCGGGCGCTTGGGTGCTGCTTTCGTTGTTTATGCTGGTATCGGGTAAATTTGATGAAGGTATGAACGCTACGGCGACCGATTGGGTGTATCTTTTGCTGCTGGGTACGATTTGCACGTCGGGAGCGTATGTAGCGGCCGTGTCGGTCATGAAAGAGATCAGTGCATTCCGCGTGGCACTGGCCAGCAACCTGGAGCCGATTTATGGGATTTTATTGGCGTGGTTGTTTTTTGGGCATCAGGAAAAAATGAGCGCTGGCTTTTATGCCGGCGCAGTTATCATCCTGGGGGCAGTATTTCTGTTTCCCGTGCTCCGTTATCGTTCAAAAAGCCGTATCCGTTAATTTAATGTGGGCTGATCCTTGGGATTATTCGTTAGCGTTCGCGTAAGAGCGATTCCGTTTCCACCGCTGGTTTAGACCCTGGATCGCAGATTTGACGTGTTTGCCGGGATAAAACAGGGCGTCTACGGAAGATGTTGGCGGCTGTTACGTCGTGGCCCAAAGTTCCATAGAATTGCAGGAAGTACCGGCGGAATTGGCGGCGTTGGCGAAAAAGCATAAGTAATTACTTTCCATGCAGAAAGTAATTACTTATCATCAAAATGATTGACTATGCAGATAACCGCCTAGATGGGCGGTTTGATAGGTTGTCGGTACTACGCGTAATCAAAGACGGCATCTTTGCTTTCCAGTTCCGAATATCCCATTAAGTATTCGTCAACTTTGCGCGCACATTCGCGTCCTTCGGAGATGGCCCATACCACCAGCGACTGCCCGCGGCGCATGTCGCCTGCAGCGAAAACCCGCGTGGTGGAGGTTTGATATTCGCCTTCCTTCGCCTGGACATTGCCCCGGCCGTCCAGTTCCACGCCCAATTGCTGCAGGAGTCCGTCGTGCTGGGGATGTAAGAAGCCCATGGCCAACAAAGCAAGCTCGCAGGGAATCTCGCGTTCGGAGCCAGCTACTTCGGTAAATTTTACTGGGCGACCCAATGGATCAAGTTCCCATTCCAAGTCGACAACACGGGCGGCTTTTAGGTTGCCGTTGCCATCACCGATAAACTCCTTTGTACTGATGCTCCAATGGCGATCGCATCCTTCTTCGTGCGATGTGGTGGTTTTGAGTAACATGGGGTAGGTAGGCCATGGCATGGCCTCCGTACGCCCTTGGGGCGGTTGTGGCATCAGCTCAAATTGGGTCACGGATTTTGCGCCATGGCGGTTTGACGTGCCTACACAATCTGAACCGGTATCTCCGCCGCCAATAACCAATACGTTTTTTCCCGTGGCAAGAATGTCGGTTTCTTCAAAGGCTGAGTTGCCTACTCGTTTGTTTTGCTGCTTTAGAAACTCCATGGCGAAGTGAACACCGTTCAGTTCCCTGCCTGGAATATTGAGGTTTCGGGGAATCGTGGATCCACCTGCGAGCACCACCGCATCGTAGGCTTGCAGTTCACTTGCCGGCACATTGTTACCCACCTCCGCGTTACAGCGGAAAACGACACCCTCGTCTTCCATCACCTTGATCCGACGGTCTATTACCCACTTTTCCAGTTTAAAATCAGGAATGCCATAACGGAGCAGCCCGCCTGGTTTGTCGTCCCGTTCGTATACCGTAACCTCGTGACCGACCCGGATCAGCTGGGCTGCAGCGGCCAGACCGGCTGGACCACTGCCTACGACAGCTACCCGTTTTCCCGTTTTTAGATGCGTGGGCTTGGCCTTGACATAATCCCGCTTGTAGGCAATTTCGATGATGTGCTTTTCAATTTCTTCAATCGCTACCGGGGATCGATTAATGCCTAATACACAGGCTGATTCGCAGGGAGCGGGGCATATACGCCCCGTAAATTCAGGAAAGTTGTTGGTAGATACCAATATCCGGTATGCTTCTTCCCATTTTCCATCGTAAACAGCGTCGTTAAATTCTGGAATCACATTGCCTAGGGGGCATCCCGAATGGCAGAACGGAATTCCGCAGTTCATGCACCGGGCTGCCTGCCTGTTCAATTCCTCTTCGCTATATGGTTGCACAAACTCGTTGTACGTTTTTTTCCGGTTCGCCACGGAATCCTTCTTGGGGAGGGTCCGATCAAATTCTTTAAATCCGGTTGGTTTTCCCATCTTATTTTTAGTCTTTTGTCTTTAGTCTTTGTTCCTAAAATCCGCGCGCCCTATTATGCTTCTACTAATTTCGAACGCAGCACGTTTTTGTACTCTCTTGGGAATACTTTAATGAAGCATCCTTTTTCGCTTTTCCAATTCTGAAGGATGGCGGTAGCCCGTTTGCTGCCGGTCAGGTGGATGTGCCGTTTAAGCAAGGCAATGATCGCGGTTTCATCTTCTGCTTCGAGTGGATCGAGGTCGACCATTTCCATGTTGCAGTTGTCCCGGAACGTTCCTTCCAAGTCATATACCCATGCGATACCACCGCTCATTCCAGCCGCGAAGTTACGTCCCGTAGCGCCCAGGATCAGCGCCCGCCCGCCCGTCATATACTCGCATCCGTGGTCGCCAACGCCTTCCACCACAGCCGTAGCTCCGGAATTACGCACGGCAAACCGCTCTCCGGCTTGCCCGCATACAAACAGATGGCCGGAGGTAGCGCCGTATAAGGCCACGTTACCGATGATAATGTTTTCGTGGGGTGTAAGCGGGCTATTCTGCGCAGGGTAGATAGCCAGCTGCGCACCGGATAGACCCTTGCCCACGTAGTCATTGGCTTCGCCCTCCAGCTCAAAAGAAAGTCCCTTCGCAGCAAATGCGCCGAAACTTTGCCCCGCTGAACCGGTGAATTTATAGTTAATGGTATTGTCTGGAAGACCTTCGCCACCGTATATCTTGGATACTTCGTTGGAGAGCAGCGTACCGATGGTACGATCGGTGTTTTTGACATTGAACGCGCCGAAAACGGGCGTTTTGCTGTCCAGTGCCTTGCGTGCCTGGGTTACCAAGCCCCAATCCAGGATCATATCCAGCCCGTGGTCCTGCTGCTCGGTTTGATAAAGGGTATCGCCCGTGCGGCTGTGAGCGACATGAAGAATTCCCGAAAGATCCAATTTGTTGACTTTCCAGTGGTCTACACTTTCACGCTTTTTCAGGAACTGCGCACGGCCCACCATTTCATTGATCGTACGGAATCCGAGTTCGGCCATTACTTCGCGCAACTCTTCGGCAAGGAATTTGAAGAGGTTAACGATATCTTCCGGCTTGCCCGTAAACAGCTTGCGAAGCTCCGGATCTTGGGTGGCAACGCCCACGGGACAGGTGTTCAGATGGCATTTTCGCATCATGATGCATCCACCGGCTACCAGCGCCGCCGTGGCCACGCCCCATTCTTCTGCTCCCAGTAAGGTTGCGATCGCTATGTCACGCCCAGTTTTTAGCTGGCCGTCGGTTTGTAGCACCACACGGCTGCGCAACCCATTTCTAACCAAGGTTTGGTGTGATTCCGCTAAGCCCAATTCCCAGGGAAGCCCGGCATGTTTGATCGAGCTGATGGGGGATGCGCCGGTTCCGCCGTCGTACCCCGCAATGAGAATCACGTCTGCATGGGCTTTTGCGACACCCGCAGCAATGGTACCCACACCGGCTTTCGATACGAGTTTTACGTTGATGCGTGCCTCACGGTTTGCGTTTTTTAGGTCGAAGATCAGCTGGGCCAAATCTTCGATGGAATAGATATCGTGGTGGGGGGGAGGGGAGATCAGTCCCACACCCGGTGTCGAATGCCGCACCCTGGCAATCCAGTCGTCAACTTTATGCCCCGGCAGCTGTCCGCCTTCACCCGGTTTTGCGCCCTGCGCCATCTTGATCTGCAGCTCATCGGCTTGCGTCAGGTAGTTGGAAGTTACTCCGAAACGTCCGGAAGCCACCTGTTTGATTGCTGAACGCATGGAATCCCCGTTTGGCAGCGGTTTGTAGCGCATCTCATCTTCACCTCCTTCTCCGGTGTTGCTCTTGCCACCGATCCGGTTCATAGCAATGGCTAACGTGCTGTGGGCCTCGTGTGAGATGGAGCCAAACGACATGGCTCCCGTAGCAAAGCGTTTCATGATGGCTTCAGCCGGCTCCACTTCGTCCAGGGGAACAGGCGTGCGGTGTCTTGCAAAATCAAGGAGTCCACGGAGGGTATACATGCGCTCCTTTTGGTTGTTGATGAGCGCCGCATATTTCTTATACGTTTCGTAGTCACCCGTGCGGCATGCCTGTTGAAGCAGGTGAACCGTCTGCGGATTAAACAAGTGTGCTTCACCCCGTCTTTTCCACTGATAGATGCCTCCTTCAGGAAGTAAATCTTTCGCGTTACGGGAACTGGTAAACCCGCGGTGATGCTTGCTCAATACTTCGCGCGCGATGTCGTCCAGATCCAATCCACCAATCCGGGAGACTGCACCACAGAAATAGGTGTCAACGACGCTTTTATGGATGCCAAGTACTTCAAAGATCTGCGCGCCGTGATAGGACTGCAGTGTCGAAATACCCATCTTTGAAAAGATTTTAAGCAGTCCGCCGCATACCGCCTTGACATAATTCTTGGCCAGTTGGGGCCAGGTGAGGTCGGTATCCAGGATTTTTTGTTCTTTCAGTGTGCGGATAGAGGCCAACGCCATATAGGGATTGATGGCAGTGGCTCCAAACGCCAATAAGCAGGCGAAGTGATGTACTTCCCATACGTCGCCGCCTTCAACGACCAGGCCTACTGCACCACGGTGTCCCGTTTTGATGAGGTGGTGGTGAACGGCTGATACCGCTAACAATGACGGGATTGCCGCGTGTTGCGAATCAATGGCCCGGTCGGAGAGGATAATCACCTCAAATCCGTCCTTCACGGCATCTTCTGCATAGCGGCACAGACGGGCCAATCCTTCTTCGAGGGCCCCTGGCTTGCCGTTGGCGTTGAAATAGCACTGCAGCGTTTTAGCCTGGAAAATTCCGGTATCAATGCTGCGAAGCTTTTCAAGTTCCCGGCTCGTTAATATAGGATGTTCCAAAGCCACGCAGTGGCAATGCATTTTGTTTTCGTCCAAAATGTTTCCCGCATTCCCGATAAAGGTCGCCAAGCTCATCACCAGGCGTTCGCGGATCGGGTCAATGGGGGGGTTGGTTACCTGGGCGAAGAACTGCTTGAAATAACTTGACAGGTGCTGGGGGTGGTTTGAAAGTACGGCAAGCGGGACGTCTGTTCCCATGGAACCGACGGGTTCTTTTCCATCCAGCGCCATCGGGGTAAGGATGCCTTCGATGTCTTCGCGGGAATAGCCGAATATCTGTTGGTATTTGAATACGGACTCTTTTGAGAGGTAAGTAAACGTGACGCGCGGCTCGGCGAGCTCTTCCATACGGATTTTATATTGGTTGAGCCAATCGCCATAGGGTTGCTTCGTAATTAATTCACCCTTTACCTGTTCGTCGGATAAGATCTCGCCTTTTTCCATGTCGATCAGGAAGATCTTGCCTGGCTGCTGCCGGCCTTTCCTGATGATAATGCTCTCATCGATCGGGAGCGCACCGGCTTCCGAAGCCACGATCACCCGGTCGTCCGAAGTCACAGCAAACCGAAGGGGCCGCAACCCATTCCGGTCGAGCATCGCGCCGATGGTGGTGCCATCGGTAAAGCAGAGCGCTGCGGGTCCGTCCCAGGGTTCCATTAGCGTCGCGTGGTATTCATAAAACGCCTTTTTCAGTGGATCCATTTGCGTGTTGCCATCCCAGGCTTCGGGAACCATCATCAGCATCACATGTGCGATGCTGCGGCCGCTGTGAAGAAGTAATTCAGCGACGTTATCCAAGCAGGCTGAATCCGATTGATGTCCATCCACAACCGGCAGGAGAATTTGAAGTTCCTCCTCCGTGAAATAGGGCGAAGATAATGAACGCAAGCCGGCGTAGAACCAGTTCAGGTTGCCGGTCAGGGTATTGATTTCGCCGTTATGGGCCAGCATACGGAATGGCTGCGCCAACTGCCATGACGGAAACGTATTGGTAGAAAAACGGGAGTGGACCAAACCGAAAGCAGATACCACCCGTTCATCCGAAAGATCGGGGTAATAGGTAGCTACCTGATAGGTAGTCAACTGCCCTTTATAAACAATGACTTTGCAGGATAGGGATGCGATATAGAGATCTTCGGTAAGTTCGGAGGTTTCCCGTACCTTTTTAGTGATCAGCCGCCGCAGTACGAATAGTTTCCGTTCAAATTCTTTGGTATCGGTCACGCCGGAGGGACGGGAAACAAAAAACTGCACAATTTCAGGCTCCACGCTCAATGCCGTGCTTCCGATGCCGTCGGGATTAACCGGCACACGCCGAAATCCCAGAAAATCCATACCTCTTTCCTCGGTGGCTTGTTGAATGATTTCTCGGCAAATGCGGTTGGCCTCCGCATTTTTGGGTAAAAATGCCATGCCGGTGCCGTAATATCCCGGTTCGTTCAGTTGGATGTCCAATGCAATACACTCTTCCCAGAGGAATTCATGCGGCAACTGAATCATAATACCGGCGCCATCGCCGCTTTCAGGATCGCAACCGCAAGCGCCCCGGTGCTCCATGTTTTCGAGCATGGTCAGCGCATCCCGTACTTGTTGATGGGTTTTGTTGCCCTTTAAGTTGGCAATAAATCCTACGCCACATGCATCGTGCTCAAACTCAGAATGGTATAGCCCTTCCTGTTGTCTCAATATATCAGTCATTCTATTTAGTTAGCTGTATTCAATTTGCTAAATTAGTAAATAAATCGGTTATAATTAAATTATTTTCAAATTTTTATTTCATTTGTTGATAATTAGCTATTATTTATATTAATTTTTGATAATATGTTAAAGAAAGGCGTGTTATTTTGCCGACTTTGCAATAATCTATTTGGGTGGGTAAGCAAGCTTTCCTATTGCGCATCAAGCAAATTTGCCTAAGTTTGCGGGATGATTACCTATCAAATTAAAGGGGACCACATTGCGCTAATCCAATTGCTCAAGGTACTTAACTGGGTGGAACATGGCGGTGCGGCGCAGGCGGCTGTATCTGCGGGATTGGTGCGATACAACGGCCAAATCGATTGCCGGAAGCGGTTGAAGGTGCGGCCCGGAGATGTTGTCGAATTTAATGGGAATAAGGTACAAATACAATCTTAAAATGAAGAATCGATGGGTAATTCCGGCGCTTATCGCGCTTTGTGCTTGCTCGGGAAACAAAGAAGGGGCAAATAAACCCTATGTGTTGGCTATCACTGTAGAAGCCTACGAACGGAAGGGGTCAGATGCAGTGATCGAAAAATTAGAAACGGATACCGTTGCGGTTTCATCAGCATTGGCGGCCTATTCCAAAGGTATCCAGAAATATGCGGCGGTACTTATGCATATCCAGCAGTTTCCGGATTCGATTAAAGATGTGGCCGGTATAACCATACGGGATGAACAAGGCAACAACGTTGTTCCAACGATCCCACAGGCTCAACGGGATAGTGTAATTATGAATTTTATCCAGTTTGCAAGACGGTCCGATATTCCCTATTACGAGCGGGTAAAGGATTTCGAATTGAAATTAATGACGGCAAGATAAGCATGAACCCACACAAACTACCGAGCATCGGCTACGATGTTATTTTTGACGATACATTAACGGAACTACACCGATTCATACAGCAGCACACCTATTCAAAGATACTCATACTCACGGACCGGAATGCCTGCATTCACTGCCTGCCCGTATTGCAAGAGGCGATGCCATGGTTTGATGGGTACGATGTCATCGAGGTGGATCCAGGGGAGGAAAACAAAAATATCGATTTTTGCGTCGGAATCTGGAAAATGATGCTGGACTTCGGCGCGGACCGCCAGAGCTTGTTGATCAATCTGGGCGGAGGCGTAATTACGGATATGGGAGGATTCACCGCTTCAACATTCAAACGGGGAATCGATTTCGTCCAGGTGCCGACTACACTGTTATCGCAGGTGGATGCCTCCGTAGGGGGCAAGACCGGTGTAGACATGGACCATGTTAAGAATATTATCGGGACGTTTGCACAGCCGAAAGCCGTATTCATCGCATCAACTTTCCTACGGACATTGGACCAACGGCAGCTTGTTTCGGGGTTTGCCGAAATTATCAAGCACGGCCTGATTGCAGACCGATCCTTTTATGAAGCGATCAAAGGGCTGGATGCCACGGCCATCTCCCTTGAGCACATCAGGCATTCGGTAGCGATCAAAAACAACGTAGTAACTCAGGACCCGCTGGAAAAAGGATTGCGTAAGATATTGAACTTTGGCCATACCATTGGTCATGCGCTGGAAGGGCATTCACTGGCAAGTGACCGTAATCCGTTACTGCATGGCGAAGCCATTGCGGCAGGAATGATTTGTGAGGCGTACCTGGCACACCGGTTGAACGGATTATCCGAAGATGCGCTTAACGATATTATTCAGACATTCCGTCGGCATTTTCCTGACTATTCATATGACCGGGAAATTTATGAAGCGTTGTTGGTACTCATGAAAAATGATAAGAAAAATGCCGGTCATCGAATCGGCTTTTCCTTGCTAAGCACCATTGGACAATGCGACATCGACGTGTTTGTGGAGGAAGACGTGATTGTCGAAAGCCTCGACTTTTACCGGAACCTGATCGGCTCCGGACGATAAATCAGGAAGTTTGACCTAAAAAGTCAGTAATCAGCCGGGCTGTTCGCTCGGATGCACCTGGTTCTCCCATTTTTTGACGGAGGCTCTCGTAATCATCCAATACCTGTTGCCTGTGGGCCTTTTTGTTAAGTAAATGGTCCAGCTCGTCAGCGACTGCTTCCAGCGTGCAGTCTTTTTGGATGAGTTCCTTTACGGCGAGCTTGTCAAGGATAAGATTGACGAGCGAGATATACTTAACCCGGATGACCAAACGACCAATGGCAATGGATAGCGGGTTGGCTTTGTACACGACCACTTGCGGTGTATTTAGTAAAGCCGCTTCCAACGTTGCGGTGCCGCTAGCAACAACGGCTGCTTCCGCATGCTTCAGCAGGTCATACGTTGCATTAAAAAGTACCGGCAACTCGGCATCGCCCATAAGCTGGTTATAATACTGCGCATCGAAATTGGGAGCACCTGCAACTACGCAGTGATGTGCGGGAAACCGGAAAGCCAGCTCACTCATCATTGGGAGCAGTTTGCTGATTTCCATGTGCCGGCTTCCGGGAAGCAGCGCGATTATGGGCTTGCCTGTCAAATGATTTTCTTCGATGAATTGTTTATTATCGGTATGCTCCGCGATGGCGTCCAACAGTGGATTTCCCACGTAATCGACATCCATGCCCCATGTCTTGTAAAACTCCACCTCAAAGGGCAGAATGCAGAATAGCCGATCTACGACACGTTTGATTTTCAATACGCGTCTCTGGTTCCAAGCCCATACTTTCGGGGAGATGTAATAGCATACGTTGATGCCAGCTTTTTTGGCATACGAGGCTATTTTTAGATTGAATCCCGGAAAATCAATGAGAACAAGCGCATCGGGAGCGTAGGCGGCGATATCCGCTTTCACGAGCCGCAGATTTTTGGCAATGGTATTTAGATTGGCGAGCACTTCCACGAACCCCATGAATGCCATCTGTGCCACGTGGATAGTGGCGGTTTTGCCAGCTGCCTGTTGCATCCGGTCGCCGCCGACCAGCCGGAAATCGGCTTCCGTATCCAGTTTTTTCAGGGAACGGATCAGGTTGGCGCCATGCAGGTCGCCCGATGTTTCTCCGGCTATGAGGTAATATTTCATTTTTTCACTGCCCGCTGCTTTATTCAGGCTCAGCAATCGGTAATTGATTGTTGATTCAAATTAACGAATTTTTAACGTCATATACCTAACTCGATCTGGAAAGTGGCCCCCCAATTATTTCCATCGTAATCCGTTCGGTAAACACCATCCTGAGTTTGATAGTGCGCATTCAACTGCAATTTGAGGCGATGTGCGCGGAAATATTTGGTTAATCCCAGCTCAACAACTTCCGTTTGATTCTCAAATGCCCGGATATCCTGATGGGGTTTGATCCAGGTATACCGTCCGGCGAGTTCGTAACCCGCATTTCGGTTGAGTACGTACGAAAGCTGCTGGTTTACACCCTGTCCCTTGAAGGTGTAGGCGACTTCGCCCTCTTCATCGGTGCTAAATGGATCGTCGGCTCCGCGTTTCATGTATTCGACCTGATATGCCCATCCACGATATTTAAAGATGGCATCGTAGAAGGAGGTTTTGAGGGTGAGTGGTGTGGTAATAAATACACCGGTCTGTCCACCGGTACGTGTTGTCTGGTCATTAAGGCTGTATCCGCCCCCGATAGACAGTTTAGGGCTTTCCTCGTATTCGAGATCGCCCTCGTAATAGTCCCCTTCGTTGGTAAATGCACCAAGTGGCAGAATCTCGGCGCGGCCCGTATAGGCCAATCCGTCGTCAGTTATATTGGCTACACGCCCTTCGCCCGTGCTGATAGCTGCCTTAAGGTGGAGCGGTATATCGCCGATTTTAGGCGAATAGTAGGCTTTAATTCCGAAATCACGGTCAACGTTGAACGTCGCGTTGACCAGTGAACGTTCGGCAAACTGCAATTCACCCGAGGAGTTCACACGCTGGCGGTTACCCGGCAGCTTGTTTTGTCCGAAAGCAACGTAGAAATTATCGGTAAAGTTATAAAAAATGACCGCATCCCGCACGATATTCGGGACGTCGGTATCGTCGTAGTCCTGGTCGCCTCGCGTAAAACCGAGCTGTATGGAGTAGGATAATTTGGGGTTGTAAATGTATCCGTCCATGCGCAGCCGCAATCTTCGAATCCGTGCTTCCAAAGATTCCGCGCCCAGATCCGTACCGCTAAGCGACGTGTATTTCAGGCGGCTTTGCATCCGGAACCGGAAATTGATGTAAAAGGTTGAATCGTCGCCGGTGTATTGGATGCCCTTGAAATTTTCGATGGTGGGACGATCATCGCGTTGACGCTGACCGAACAGGGAATTTGGAGAAATCAGACCGATATAAATAGCAAAAAATGTCAGCAGGCGATACTTCATGTTCGTAATGGATTTTATGGAGAGTTAAACATTTCGGGGATTGCATGTGGCTCCTGTTGGCTCAGGCAGTGCCAACTACCTAAGCCCCATATGATATCCGTACTATCGATACCTACCACCCTGCGGTCGGGAAAACACGAAGCCAGGATATCCAGTGCTTTCTGGTCATTCTGCTCATCGCGGTACGTGGGAACAACGACGGCGTGATTAGCAATATAGAAGTTGGCATACGAAGCGGGGAGCCGTTGCCCGTCATATACCACAGGCGTCGGCATGGGCAACTCGACGATATTCAGCTGCTTGCCATTTTCCAGCCGCATCCCCCGAAGCAATTTTAAATTATCCTGCAAAATGGCATAATTCTCATCCGTGCGGTTTGTCTCGACGACCGTAACCACGGTGTCTTCGTTCACAAAGCGCGTGATGTCATCGATATGTCCATCGGTGTCGTCGCCTACAATACCATCGCCTAACCAGAGAACCTGTGACACACCGTAGTAATCAAAAAGAAAAGTTTCGATTTCTTCCTGGTTTAGATGCGGATTACGATTTTGGTTCAGTAGGCATGCCGTCGTGCTAAGTACGGTGCCCCTTCCATTGAAATCGACCGAGCCGCCTTCCATCACAATGCCCGGATGGATGACAGGCAAATCCAACGCTTCGGCTACCAGCGAGGGGATAACATCGTCCTGTGCATAAGGCGGATATTTATTTCCCCATGCATTGTATCCCCAATCCACCACCAGCTTCTGGATATCGGCATCGGGGTTGATCAGAAAGGCCGGGCCGTGATCGCGGCACCAAGCGTCGTCTGTGGGATGGTGATAGAACGAGATCTTAGCTAAATCTACTCCGGCTTCAATCAAGTGGGTAGAGGCAATTGCTTGCATCTCCGCGTTGGCTACATTAATGCATACCTGCTCGCCTGCCGATACTTCTTTGATAAATTGGCAATAGGGGCGATATATCGCTGCGATTTTGCCCGGCCAGCTGGCTTCCTTATGGGGCCAGCTTAACCAAGTGGCCCGGTGCGGGTGCCACTCCGCAGGGAAATAATAACCGAGCGCTTTGGGGGTTGGAGGAGTCATTTTAGACAAAGAAATGTAAGGTTTTTGGAAAGAACTGGGAAAACATTGACCGCTATTCGTCAATAAACCGTTTAGTAATTGGCTGATAACTATCAATCCGCCGATCGCGCAGGAAAGGCCAGTGTTTCCGGATATAGTCCGACTGGGATAGATCCACGTCGGTGACTTCAGTTTCTTCCGCATCGTGCGAGGCCAGGTATAGCAACCGGCCCTGAGCGTTTGTGATAAAGCTTCCGCCCCAAAATTTCATCGCACCGTCCTGTTCAAACCCTACGCGGTTTACGCTGACTACGGGTACGCCGTTGGCTACCGAATGGCTGCGTTGGATGGTTTGCCAAGCATTGTATTGATCCTGATTGGTCTCTTCATCCTGATCCGTGGCCCAGCCGATAGCGGTCGGGAAAAATAGAATTTCGGCCCCCATCAATGCGGTGATCCGCGCGGCTTCCGGATACCACTGATCCCAGCAAATCAACACCCCAATGGTAGCATACTGTGTTTTAAAAACTTTATACCCCAGGTCTCCGGGGGTGAAGTAGAATTTTTCGTAATAAGCCGGATCGTCAGGAATGTGCATTTTCCGGTATTTTCCGAGGTATGCACCGTCGGCATCGATAACGGCGGTCGTATTGTGATACAAACCTTGCGTACGCTTTTCAAATAAGGAAGCAACGATGACCACGCCCAATTCGGCCGCAACGGCCTGCAACGTTTCCGTTGACGGCCCGGGAATAGGCTCCGCTAACTCAAAATTGTCGTAGTCTTCGACGTCGCAAAAATAGAGCGACGTAAACAGTTCCTGCAGACAGATGATTTGCGCGCCTTTGGCGGCAGCTACACGGATTTGATCGACCGCTTTTGCCAAGTTGGTGGCTTTGTCAGCCACGCAGCTCATTTGTACCGTCCCTATTTTCACGTTGGTCATGATGCTATCGTATTAATGAGGGCACAAAGATACGAAAAAGCACGTCAATACTTCAGTTCGTATGCCGCAACTTCGTTTTTCAGAAATGTGGGGACGATCACCAGATTTTTGTCCGGCACGAAACCGATATCTGCTGTATTGGATTTTTCCGCCTGTGTGTCCAATAGAACCGTCGTTTCGTTGCCACGGATAAAGAAGATCTCACCATGCCACCGGCTGGCGACAAACGTGCTGTCGTTAAGTATCACTAATCCGTCGCCACCGGTCACTTCCGTATTGATCGTTTCTTGGGTATACTGCCCATCGTTGCTGAATTTCTTTAGGCCTTCACCGTCCAATGCATACAGATGCCCCTCGTAGCATTCCAACCCGTTGACATTCGGACTCGTTGACGAAATGGCTGTGTAGCTACCGTCGGCGGCCATGCGGTAAATTTTACCCGCTCGGGTATCCGAGAAGTACAGCTGCTGCCCGTCCGTGGCGAGATCGTTCAAAAAGACCGCGCTGTCCACGGGTACGCTTTTTTCAATTGACGCAGAAGCAACATCAATGATTTTTATTTCATCAATGTCCGTGACGTAAAGTTTTCCGTTAAGGAGGGCCATGCCTTTCGGCGCGTGGAGATTCCCTTCCACCCATTTGAGGTTGCGAACGGTGCCATCTGTATTAATAACGGATATAAATCCATCGTTATCTTTTTCTCCCGCTTTGGTGTTTCCGTTGGAAGCATAAATAACATCGGCCGCCGGATCGTATAACGTTGATTCCGAACCGGTAAACGTTGTGTCGGTTTTCCAGGAAAGTGACAGTTCGGGCGACACCGGGGTTTCGGTAGCCTCTTGGTTGTTGGGTTGCGTGCCGGTACATCCCAGTAATACCGATGCCACGGCAGCAAAAAGAAACGAAGTTTTCATCATAATTTGTTTATTCATTATCTGTATGTTTTTAAAGGCATTCATGCTGCCTTCAACGGTTTTAACGGCAATGAGCTAGAGATCGCTGCAATACGCTCATTAAAGCTGCTTTCGCAACCGTGCGACGGGTATGCCCATCGCTTCCCTGTATTTCGCCACCGTACGGCGCGCGATAGTGTACCCCTTTTCTTTCAATATTTCCGTCAATTTTTCATCAGCCAACGGCTTCCGTTTATTTTCTGTAGAAATACATTCTTCCAATATCTTCTTTACTTCCTTATTGGACACTTCCTCGCCGGTATCGGTTTGGATTGCTTCCGAAAAGAAAGACTTCAACAGGAACGTTCCGAATTCCGTTTGCACATATTTGGAATTGGCTACCCGTGACACCGTTGAAATATCCATATCGATGCGATCGGCAATGTCCTTGAGGATCATCGGCTTCAGTTTCCTTTCATCAGCGGTCAGGAAATACTCATATTGGTAATTCATGATGGCATTCATGGTTTTGAGTAGTGTCTGCTGCCGTTGTTTGATGGCGTCAATGAACCATTTTGCCGAATCAAGTTTTTGCTTGACAAACTGCACGGCCTCCTTCATCTTCTTGTCTTTTTGTGCGGCCTTGTCATAGTGGTCAAACATTTCCTGATAGGAGCGGCTTACGCGAAGCTCGGGAGCGTTACGCGCATTCAGGGTGAGGTGCAAAACCCCATCGTTGTTGGTGATGTGGAAATCAGGGATGATGTGCAATTGTTTCCCTGCTACCGCACCTGAATCTCCTGGTTTAGGGTTAAGCTTTAAGATTTCATTGACGATTTCTTTCAGCTCGTCAGAATTGATGTTGAGCGAGCGTTCCAGTTTATCGTAATGTTTCTTGGTAAATTCTTCGAGATGATCTTCCACCACCGCCATCGCCTTTTTGATGATCGGATTGTCTTGATCCTTTTTGCGGAGTTGGATAAGCAGGCATTCCTGCAGGTTGCGGGCGCCGATACCCGGTGGGTCAAACTCCTGGATGACTTTGAGCATCTCTTCAACTTCGGATTCTTCCGCGATGACGTTTTGTGAAAATGCGAGGTCATCAATGAGCGATGATATAGGGCGCCTTAAGTAGCCATCGTCATCCAGGCTGCCGATGATTTGCTGGCCGATCAGGAAATCTCTGTCGGATAAAGCAAGCAGATCCAGTTGTTGCTGAAGGTTTTCAAAAAATGAGTTTTGGATGGCTATGGGAATTTCCTTGCGGTCGTCTTCGTCATCGCCGTTGCTGTTTTGGCCACCACCGTAGTCATTTATATCATCCGCCTGGAGATAATCATCCACATTGAATTCATCCGGATCAGTCGTTTGATCGTCCTCGTTGAAGCTCTCATCGGGGTCTTTATCGGGATATTCTTCCGTAGGCTCGTTCATATTGGCCAGGCTTATATCCTCCAGGGCAGGATTTTCTTCCAGTTCTTCCTTAATACGAGTATCCAGTGAAACCGTAGGCACCTGCAGCAATTTGATAAACTGAATTTGCTGGGGTGATAATTTTTGTAATAACTTCTGTTGTAAAGTCTGTCTTAGCATAATCAAATTACTTCACAAACATACAGAAAATACCCGAAACCTGCATGCGCCGCCGCTCAAAAGGAAGGAGCCTTGGGCTCCATTTTCACGCAAAATACACAAAGTTTTTGACGCAATGAGCACCGAGCTGATTTTACGTGTTTTTGCAATAAAGACAAGCGCTTGGTATTCTTTGTGTGAACGCCGCAATTGGCCTTTTGCAAACACTCAAAAACAACGATAGCCCACCGCGTCTAACACGGGTGGGCTATCATCAGTTATGTGCTGTTTCTTCTTATAACTGTTTGACCAATTTGTCGGTCAATACGGATTTCGGTACCGCACCGATTTGCTTATCGACAATTTGACCATTTTTGAAGAAAAGCAATGCGGGGATATTTCGGATGCCATATTTTACCGATATGTCAGGATTATGGTCTACATTGACCTTGCCTACCACCGCCTTGCCATCGTATTCTTTGGCCAATTCTTCAACAATGGGGCCTACCATGCGGCAAGGGCCGCACCATTCAGCCCAAAAATCGACCAATACAGGTTTGTCTGATTGTAATACAACTTCATCGAAGTTGCTGTCTGTGATTTCTAATGCCATGATGTTAGTTAGTTATGCTGCGGCTTCCAGCAATCAACTGTCGGCCATCAGCTTATTTTACGCTAATTATTGATTTTACTCGTTACTTACCCACTACTCCACTTTCCCATTTCTCACTCGCACAAAGATAACTATCAAAATCATTGCCACGGCATACATCCGGACAATCTGACATTAATTTAACTTGTAATTGACACCATTCAACTCCATAAGTGCTTCTATAAAATCATTACTTGGGCTGATTTTCAATCCTTTGGAGGGCATCTCGACACTGATTTCGGAGTCAAAATCACGAATGGCAAATTTCAATTGACAGGTCGTGTTCTCGTGTTGTTCGATATTTGTGTGGACCAGGTGCTGGATACGGCTGACAAAACCGTCATTTAGTTCATGCAGCGGCACTTGTATGGTTAGGCATTTGGCCAGTTTGTCGCGAAGATCCGATAGGAGCTGCATTCCTTTGACTTCAAAGCCCCAGTTTCCTGGTTGCCGAAAGCGTTCCTGGATGATTCCCTTCACCTGTATGAAATAGCCTTCATTAAGGTATCCCTTCATTTTTACGTAATCCTCGCCGAATAAGGCGATTTCGTAAGAGTCTGAATAATCCTCGAAGACCATTACGCCAAACGGTTTTCCGTTTTTGGTGATCCGGTGGCTTGCCGAGGTGACCATGCCGCCGATCGTCAATTCCCGATTCTTGATCTTATTGAATTCCATGCGCAGTTCTTCGTCCACTTCGGACTCTTTCATTTTGTCGATCAGTGAGAGCAATCGCACGGGATGCTGGCAGAAATGACTGATTTCAAATCGGTAGTTGTCTAACGGGTGACTTGTCAAATAGATGCCGATAACGTCTTTTTCGTATTTCAGCTTCTCGATAAGTCCCCACTCCGCACAAAAAGGGAGGGTAGGTTCCGGAATCTCAACGCTGCTGCCTCCGCCAAAAAGGCTCACCTGGGCCGAATTCTCATTCTCCTTGTATTTGACTCCATATTTCAAGGCTTTTTCCAGCGTTGACCCCCCGTCACCATCCACATGGAAATATTGAGCACGGTGCGTGCCTGCAAAGCAGTCGAATCCACCTGCATACGCCAGGCTTTCAAACGCTTTCTTATTGGCAGCCCGCAAATCAATGCGCCGGGCCAGGTCAAAGATGGATTTATAAGCACTGTCTTTCCGGCTTTGCACAATGGTGTCCACGGCTCCTGCACCTACTCCTTTTACAGCGCCCATGCCAAAGCGGATCGCACCTTTATCATTTACGGTGAATTTGTAATAGGATTCATTTACATCCGGACCCAGCACTTGCAGTCCCATGCGTTTGCATTCTTCCATAAAGAAGGTGACCTGCTTGATGTCATTCATGTTGTTGGAGAGCACCGCCGCCATGTATTCTGCAGGATAATGTGCTTTTAAGTATGCGGTCTGGTAGGCTACCCATGCATAGCAGGTGGAATGTGATTTGTTGAATGCATAGCTCGCAAACGCTTCCCAGTCTTTCCATATTTTTTCCAGGACTTTCGACGGATGTCCATTGGTGGCGGCCTGTTCAATGAACTTGGCTTTCATTTTGTCCAATACGTCGCGTTGCTTCTTGCCCATGGCCTTACGCAGCACATCGGCCTCGCCTTTTGTGAAATTTGCCAGTTTTTGGGAAAGAAGCATCACCTGTTCCTGATACACCGAAATGCCGTAGGTTTCCTTGAGATATTCTTCACACGCGTCGAGGTCGTAGGTAATCGGTTCCAAGCCATGCTTCCGGCGGATAAAGCTGGGGATGTATTCCATGGGCCCGGGCCGGTACAACGCATTCATTGCGATGAGGTCGCCAAAAACCGTAGGCTTGAGCTCCTTCATGTATTTTTGCATGCCAGGCGATTCGTACTGGAAAATGCCGATGGTTTCACCGCGCTGAAACAGCTCGTAGGTCTTCTGGTCATCAATTGGAAATTTGTCCGGATCGAGGTCAATGTCATGGCGTTGCTTGACGATACTCACGGTGTCCTTGATGAGTGTTAGGGTTTTAAGCCCCAGAAAGTCCATCTTCAGCAAACCAGCGCTTTCCACTACGGAGTTGTCGAACTGGGTTACATACAGGTCGGAATCCTTCGCCGTAGCCACAGGAACAAAGTTGGTGATGTCATCGGGCGTAATAATAACCCCACAGGCATGGATACCTGTGTTACGGAGCGATCCTTCGAGCACCTGCGCTTGTTTAATGGTTTCGGCTTCAAGTCCGCCTCCCTGCGCGATGGATACCAACTGCTGCACATTTTCCAGCTCCTCCGAGCGAAGCGCACTTTTCAGTGCCTGGGCATCCATATGGAAGATCTTGTTAAGCTTCAGGTTCGGGATGAGTTTCGCAATCTTGTCGGCTTCAAATAGGGGAAGGTCTAAAACTCTGGCTGTATCCCGGATGGATGATTTGGCAGCCATCGTGCCATAGGTAATGATTTGGGCTACCTGGTTGGCACCGTATTTTTTGATGACGTAATCCATGACCCGGCCGCGTCCTTCGTCGTCGAAGTCGATATCAATATCGGGCATGGATATCCGGTCGGGGTTGAGGAACCGTTCGAACAGGAGATCGTACGCAATGGGATCGATATTCGTGATCCCCAGGCAGTATGCAACGGCCGATCCGGCGGCAGATCCGCGGCCCGGACCTACCGATACGCCCATATTCCGCGCGGCTGCGATGAAATCCTGTACAATGAGGAAATAGCCGGGGTATCCGGTACGTTCGATGGTGGCCAGTTCAAAATCCAGCCGCTCACGTATTGCGGGTGTGATCTCCGGGTAGCGCCCTTCTGCGCCTCGATAGGTAAGGTGCCGGAGGTAGTTGTTTTCACCTCGTTTGCCCCCGTCTAGCTTGTCTTCCTCCACCTGGAATTCTTCCGGTATTTCAAACTTAGGCAGCAAGACATCGCGGTAGAGCGAATAGGGTTCAATCTTGTCGATGATTTCCTGAATATTCAGGATGGCATCGGGAAGGTCGGCAAAAGCCTTTTTCATTTCCTCGCCCGATTTAAAATAATACTCATTATTCGGAAGTCCGAAGCGGAAGCCGCGTCCGCGCCCTTTCGGAGTCGCCAGTTTCTCTCCGTCTTTTACGCACAGGAGGATGTCGTGTGCGTGAGCATCGGTTTTGTTAATGTAGTACGTGTTGTTGGTTGCTACTATTTTTACCTGGTGTTTCTCGGCCAACGCAACGAGACTTTGATTGATCCGGTCTTCGTCTTCCTGCCCATGCCGCATGAGCTCGATATAGAAATCCTGGCCAAAGGTATCCTTCCACCATAGCAGGGCTTCCTCCGCTTGGTTTTCGCCCATGTTGAGAAGTTTGTTGGGGATTTCGCCGTACAAGTTGCCCGAGAGTACGATGACATCTTCCTTGTATTGTTCGATAATTGATCGGTCGATACGAGGGACGTAATAAAACCCTTTGGTATAAGCGATGGACGACATTTTAGCCAGGTTGTGATAGCCATTTTTATTTTTCGCTAAAAAGACAACCTGATAACCGTTGTCTTTGCGTGATTTGTCCGTATGGTCGTCGCAGACGTAGAACTCGCACCCTACAATGGGTTTAATAATCACTTCCGTCGGAGTTTCGCCTTTTTCAATGGCAGCCTTATTTTTTGCTTCAGCGGCTTTATTATGGTTCAGTACGTTGCTCACAAAGTGGAACGCTCCCATCATATTGCCGTGGTCGGTAATGGCTACAGCAGGCATCCGATGGGCTGCCGCTGCTTTCACCAAATCGCCTACGGATATCGTGGATTGGAGAACGGAAAATTGGGTGTGGTTGTGCAGGTGAACGAAATCCACCTTTGCCATATCGCGCCGATTGGCTTCGAGGTCCTGCACGGGTGTTGCAGTCTGTTGTTGCAGGCGCTTCCGGATTTCATCCGAGGCCGCTTTCAGATTGATGTGTATCAACCCGACAGGCTGGATGGGTTCGGGGTTACACGTGCGAAATTCTACAAAGTATCCCGTATCTACCTGTAAATCGGTGGGTGTGAACGTCTCCCGCTTGATGAGTTCGAGGAAACAACGCGCGGTCGCTTCTACGTCGGCGGTAGCGTTATGTGCTTCGGCAAAGGGAATCCCGAAAAGGTACTGATGCAGTTCGGTGAGGTTAGGCAGCTTGTACTTGCCGCCACGTCCGCCCGGAAGCTGAAGTAGCTCTGCGGTAATCTCGGTACACGTATCTAGTACGGATAGTTGAGTTAATGGGGTATCCACGCCATACCGATGAAACTCACACCCCATGATGTTGATATCAAAACCGATGTTCTGGCCTACCACGAATTTTGCTTGGGCCAATGCTGTGTTGAATTTTTCGAGTACGTCGGTTAGTGGCACACCCCGTTCTGTGGCTAGCTCGGTGGAGATGCCATGGATACGTTCTGCGTCAAAGGGGATGTTAAACCCATCCGGTTTAATCAAGTAATCTTGATGATCGATCAGGTTGCCCATCGAATCGTGTAATTGCCACGCTATTTGGATGCATCGTGGCCAATTGTCGGTATCGGAAATAGGAGCATCCCAACGTTTGGGAAGACCGGTTGTTTCGGTGTCAAAAATCAAATACATCGCTTACCTCAAAAATTACCCTGGGAAGTAATTAACCCCAACAAACTTACGGATTTTTATAAGCAAAGCCTAACGATGTCATAAACTCGGAGGTGATCAAGATGCCAATTGGTTGGATTGATATGACTTAGGTTTTCCACATCGTATGGGAGTTGATTGGGGTTGTTTGTTGGTGTATAACATGTGTTGTTATGGGTGCTTTTTGCAATTTATATGCTTTTTTACTGTTGAATTGGGGTTTTTGTTTGTTATTTGTTGATGATGTGGTGTTTTTTATGGTATTTTTTTAATAAATATGGTTGTTAATTTCATTTTTTATAAAAAATATCTAAAATTATTTATCATTTTGTTATATTAATAATTACTTTAGCGCCAAAATATAAAGTTTAATCAAATGTATTCAAAGAAATCTACTATTCCGTTTGTTTTTCTGCTGATTGTAACGCTGTTTGCGCTTTTCTTTCCGGGATTGCCTGCTGAAGGCGACAACGCGTACGACACAGCGGATATCGCCTGGATGCTGACTTCCACCGCGTTGGTTTTAATCATGACGCCCGGGCTGGCCTTCTTTTATGGAGGTATGGTCAAAAAGAAGAACGTCATTTCGACAATGTTGCAAAGTTTTATCTGCATGGCTGTAGTTGCGGTAATTTGGGTGGTATTCGGTTTTAGTTTGGTTTTTGGCGAATCGATCGGCGGGGTTATCGGTAACCCGGCTACCTATTTTATGTTTGATGGCGTTATCGGCGGCCCTAATTGGCCGGGCGCGCCCACCATCCCGTTTGTCTTGTTTGCGATGTATCAACTGAAATTTGCCATTATCACACCCGCGTTGATCACCGGTGCATTCGCTGAGCGGATCCGATTCACTTCCTATGTGTTGTTTCTTTGCTTGTTCTTTATCTTTATTTACGCGCCGCTTGCGCACGCTACCTGGCATCCAGATGGGTTATTAGCGGGCATGGGGGTACTCGATTTTGCCGGCGGTACCGTTGTACACATGTCGGCGGGCGTCACGGCATTGGCCTCGGCATTATACCTTAAGCAGGGCAATTCGAACGGTGGACATGATCCGGCCCGGATTTCTTATGTAATTTTGGGAACCGGATTTCTGTGGTTTGGTTGGTTTGGGTTTAACGCGGGATCGGCATTCGGCGCGAATGAACTGGCGGCCACCGCGTTGGCTACCACCAGTACGGCATCGGGAGCTGCGGCGCTGGCCTGGATTTTTTTCGATGCCGCACGGGGCAAGAAGCCCACGGCCATGGGAGTATGTATCGGAGTGGTGGTCGGTTTGGTTGCGATAACACCCGCCGCGGGATTTGTAACTGTTCCCCATTCGCTCGTTATCGGCGTTATCGCTTCCCTCATCAGCAGACTCGTTGTCGAGTGGCGTACCCGCTCGCGCGTAGATGATACGTTGGATGTTTTTCCAAGCCATGGCGTAGGGGGGATGGTCGGAATGGTGCTGACAGGAGTATTTGCTACGAAGACTATCAATGGGGTGGTTACAACAGATGGCCTCTTCTTCGGCCAGACCGGACTGTTTACAGCGCACATCGTCGGATTGATCGGTGCAGTTGTTTTTACGCTTATTATGGCCTTCGTCATTCTCAAGGTTACGGATTCTATTACCAAGCTTCGGGTGTCTCCCGAAGACGAGGAGATGGGGCTCGACATCAGTCAGCACGGCGAGAGACTTTAGATTCTTGTAGTGGCATCGAGATCCCTACAAAGCCGCCAAGTCGCTTGGAAAAGTTCACTTCGCGGCTTTGCGATTTTGCGAGGGATCGTTAAGTCAGCTGTAAAGCTCGCCGATTTTTCTTATTTTCGGAACCAGAAATGAAGATTACACATACCGAAATTTACCGTTTCAGCATCCGCATGGAGCCGTTTGTTATCGCCACGGGAACCATGGATTATGCCCAGAATACGTTCATTCGCATTTATACCGACGAAGGTATCTACGGCGTGGGCGAATGCTCCGCTTTTCCGATGATTGTTGGCGAGACACAGGATACCTGCCTGGTTCTCGCCCGTGATTTTGCGCGACTTTGGAAAGGCCAAAATCCTTTGGCCTTGTCTGAGAGACTTGCTGAACTTGATGCCTTTGTTGCCGGAAATTCAACGGTTAAGAGTGCTTTCGATATAGCGTTGCATGATCTGGCGGCCAAAGCTGAGGGACTTCCGCTATATGCGTATTTGGGGGGAACACCGCGGCCCATTACCACCGACATTACCATCGGCATTGGGTCGCCTGAAGAGATGGCGGCAAAGGCGGTAGCCTTTAGGACGCGGGGTGCCAAAGTCCTAAAAGTGAAACTGGGTAAGACCCCCGATGCTGATATGGCTCGCATCAAAGCCATACGGGACGCCATCGGCTCCGAGGTAACCATCCGCGTTGACGCCAACCAGGGGTGGCTCTACAACGATGCGGTCTGTGCCTTGCAAGGATTAGAGGCTTTCGATATCCAGTTTTGCGAACAACCTATACCCAGCTACGACGACCACCTGCTGCCCGAACTGCGAAAAAAGACAACCATCCCGCTCATGGCCGACGAAAGTTGTTACAACCACCGGGATGCATTGCGATTAGCGATGCAGGGAGGTTGTGACTACATCAATATTAAATTCTCGAAGTCCGGTGGTATCGCAGAGGCGTTGCGCATCCACGAAGTTACAGCGAACCAGAACCTTCCCTGCATGATCGGCGGAATGTTGGAAACCCGCGTTGCACTTTCGGCGGCGGTGCATTTTGCGTACACGGCACCCAATGTTCGGTTTTTTGATCTGGACACCTGTCTAATCGGCCATCTGGAGGATCCGGTGGTAAATGGTGTCTACTATAACGGATATGATATCTTGGCGCCCGAATTGCCCGGCATCGGAGCCGACGTGGATGATACCTTTCTCCGCATGTGCGAACATTGGACGGTATAAATCCGATGATTTCAGCCGCAGGGCCAACTTCGTACTTCCAACTTCGTACGAAAACCCTACCTTTGTAGACAAAACAAGTTACAACGGAGCAATGAACAAAACAAGAGGTCCAATATCTCAATTTATTGAAAGAAACTACCTGCATTTCAACGCAGCGGCATTGGTAGACGCAGCCAAGGGGTACGAAACTCATTTGGATGCCGGTGGAAAGATGCTGATTTCATTAGCCGGAGCGATGAGCACGGCCGAACTGGGGATTTCACTGGCTGAAATGATCCGCCAGGATAAAGTGGCTATCATTAGCTGTACCGGAGCAAACCTCGAGGAAGATGTGATGAATCTTGTCGCCCACTCACATTATAAGCGTGTGCCCAATTATCGCGATCTGAGTCCGCAGGAGGAATGGGACTTGTTGGAAAATCATTACAACCGCGTTACAGATACCTGTATCCCTGAGGAAGAGGCGTTCCGGCGCCTGCAGGCCCATCTCGTGAAAGTATGGCGAGGGGCTGAAGAACGGGGCGAACGGTATTTTCCGCATGAATTTTTGTATCAAGTGGTGCGGTCGGGCGAATTAGAACAGTATTACGAAATAGATCCGAAGAACTCTTGGATATTGGCGGCTGCAGAAAAAAATATTCCGATTGTGGTTCCCGGATGGGAAGACTCCACTACGGGTAACATTTTTGCCTCGTACGTGATTAAAGGCGAGCTACGTGCTTCAACCGTAAAAAGCGGCATTGAATACATGGTATATCTGACCGAATGGTATCGCGCCAATTCGGGAGGAAAAGGTGTGGGATTCTTCCAAATAGGCGGTGGAATCGCCGGAGACTTTCCCATTTGCGTTGTACCCATGATGTATCAAGACCTGGAGTGGCACGATGTGCCTTTCTGGTCATACTTCTGCCAGATTTCGGATTCAACAACCTCTTACGGATCCTATTCGGGCGCAGTTCCCAACGAGAAAATCACATGGGGAAAATTAGATATCGATACGCCCAAATATATCGTTGAGTCCGATGCTACCATCGTAGCCCCACTGATATTCGCTTGGGTGTTGGGACAGTAAATCCAAAATCAACAATCGTATCATTCAGTCGTAAATCAAGCGGATGAAGAGTCTTTCCTTGCATACAACGGATCCCCTGGCGCTACGGTATCTGATGACAGAAACCATCTTCGGCATGGACGAACCAACGGTTCCCGGTGTTGCGCCCCGGTTTTCTTATTACGGCGGGAATAAACGAAACTATTTATTTTTAACCCACGAAACGCGATACGAGTGGATGTCGGAGTCCGCACTGGAGGCATTTGCTAAAACCCTGGCGGCACTGAAATTGTCTGTGGATGACGTGGCGGTGCTGAATGTCGGAAAGCTACCGGCGGTTCCGGCGAAATCCGATTTGATCGCTTTTTTTAGTCCCAAGGTAGTGGTCACGTTAGGGGCGGCACTGCCTTGGGACGCGACCGATGGCTTAACGGTTTTCGAAGCCCATTCGTTTGACGAGATGTTGGTGGATGCCGAAAAGAAGCGGTTGTTTTGGGCCACTATAAAAACATTGCTGGTATGATGGAGTTAGTTTTCGCAACCAATAACCTTCACAAATTGGAAGAAGTACAGGCGGTTGTCGGTGATCAGTTTCGTATCTTAACATTGGCCGATATCGGTTGTGCTGACGAAATTCCGGAAACCGGCGATACATTCGAGGCGAACGCCTCCCAAAAAAGCGGTTATCTGTACGATAAATATCAACGTGATTGTTTTTCGGATGATTCCGGGCTTGAGGTGATCGCGCTGAACAACGAGCCCGGCGTGTATTCGGCACGTTATTCCGGAACGCGGGATATGGAAAAGAACATCGATTTGCTGTTGCAGCGACTGGGTGATCACACGGATCGGCGGGCTCGGTTCCGGACGGTTATATCGCTGCGCGTTGGCGGGGCGGAATATTTCTTTGAGGGGATCGTGGAAGGTGACATCGGCTTCGAACGGGCAGGCGACGGCGGGTTTGGATACGATCCATTGTTTACACCTCGCGGACGTAGCCAGACGTTTGCGCAGATGAGCGCGGCCGAGAAAAACGCTATTAGCCATCGTTCTATTGCGGTGTCTAAACTCGCTGAGTTTTTGAAAACCACTTATTAAATCAATTGACTTGAAGGCATAAGCCGCCACAGATCGGCGTTAGCACAATCGTTTTAGCTATTTCTTTTGTTTCGATGTCAATAAAAATTATATATTTGGCCTCTGATAGCGGCTGGATGACCTGTTCATCAGCTATTAAACTAAGCAATAACTATTTATAAGCCATAGAAGATGACTTCTTATCAAATCAAAGAAAACCCCCAGGTGTACGACGCGGTAGTGGTAGGTTCGGGAGCCGGCGGTGGTATGGCCGGCTACATTTTGGCCAATGCGGGTTTAAAAGTGCTGATGTTGGAAGCGGGGCCTTTTTTTGACCCCGCTAAGGATACGATGCAATTACGGTGGCCATGGGAATCTCCCCGGCGGGGCGCAAGCACCGTCCGTCCGTTTGGTGATTTTGATGCAGCCTATGGAGGCTGGGAACTGGACGGCGAGCCTTACACACGTGCCGGAGGAACGGAATTCGAGTGGTTCCGTGCGCGGATGTTGGGAGGCCGAACAAACCACTGGGGCCGTATTTCCTTAAGGATGGGTCCTGATGATTTTAAACCGAAAGATGGGATAACCGATCCCTGGCCGATCAGTTACGATGAATTGAAGCCCTATTACGACCGTGTAGACCGCATGATCGGGATCTATGGAACGGTGGAAGGTATTCATAACGAGCCAGATGGCATCTTTTTAAAACCACCGAAGCCACGGCTGAACGAGTTGTATATCCGCCGTGGTGCGGAAAAGGCGGGCGTACCGGTAATCGCCGGGCGGGGTTCGGTGCTTACCGAGGCGTTGCCGGGCGTGGAGGGCCGCGGTACGTGCTTCTACTGCGGCCAATGCGGCAGGGCATGCAGGGTATACGGCGATTTTTCCTCGTCTTCATGCCTGGTAATACCGGCGATCAAGACAGGCAACCTGACCGTGATTGACAACGCGATGGTAAGGGAGGTGCTGACGGACAGCGAAGGGCTCGCTACCGGGGTGTCTTACGTAAATACAAAAGATCTTCAGGAATATACGGTTCGGGGTAAGACGGTTATTTTAGGGGCAAGTGCCTGCGAGAGCGCACGGTTACTGCTAAATTCCCGGTCGGCCGCCCATCCCGGAGGGCTAGGCAACAGCAGCGGTTTGATAGGGCGCTATCTCCATGATTCTACAGGTGCCAGTGCCGGAGGTTTTCTGCCGCAGCTGCTGGACCGGAAGCGGTACAACGAGGACGGCGTGGGCAGCGTCCATATTTACTCACCTTGGTGGGGGGACAATAGCAAGCTGAGCTTCCCACGAGGCTATCACATTGAGTATGGGGGTGGAATGCATATGCCTTCGTATGGATTTATGGACTGGGTACCGAATGTGAACCATCTGGTTCCGACTAAATCAGGACAGCAGCGCGAACAAGGCGGCTACGGCGTGTCGCTGAAGGAGGATTACCGCAGATTTTATGGGGCAAGTGTGGGGATGGCAGGTCGCGGAACAGCCTTGGCCCGTTACGATAACTATTGCGAGATCGACCCTTCACGGGTGGATAAATATGGAATTCCCGTACTTAGATTCCATTATAAATGGGCAAATGAAGAAGTAGAACAAGCCAAGCATATGCAGGAGACCTTCCGGGAAATCCTGCACGAGATGGGAGCCATCGTGCCCTCACCTATGCCGGGACCGGAGACCAAGTATGGGCTGGAAGCTCCCGGAAAAATTATCCACGAGGGAGGGACTACCCGGATGGGCGACGATCCGAAAAAATCGGTATTGAACAAATGGAGCCAAGCGCACGACTGCCGCAACCTGTTTGTGGTGGATGCCGGTCCGTTTGTGCAACAGGGAGACAAGAACCTCACCTGGACGATCCTGGCGTTATCAATGCGGACTGCGGATCACATCCTGGAACAACGCAATAAACTGAATATCTAACAAACAAGCGGTTATCAGACAATCACAATGAATAGAAGAGATTCACTCAAGGCTTTGGGTCTGGCGGCAGCGGGGGGCGCGTTGCTACTGGACGGATGCAGACCAGAAGCCAAAACGGGCAATGGAACGGCAACCGATGTAGAAAAGCTCCCCGGTGTACAGGACTGGGAACACGCACGTAACGGAAAACTGGCAGGCGAGAAATTCTTCAGCGATCACGAACTTGCTACCATCGGGGTACTCGCCGATATCATTATACCCGCCGACGATATTTCGGGAAGTGCGACAGATGCGGGTGTGCCGGCATTCATCGAGTTTATGGTCAAGGATATTCCTGCCTATCAGACGCCGATGCGCGGTGGGTTAAAATGGCTGAATGTGCAAAGCCAACGGCGTTTTGGCCAAACATTCGCCGAATGTGAAAAATCGCAGCAACTGGAGTTGGTAGACGAGATCGCTTACCCGGCTAAAGCAAAGCCAGGAATGGGACAGGGCGTAGCCTTTTTCAGCTTGATGCGGAATTTGACGGCGTCAGGTTTTTTTACCAGCGAAATTGGCGTAAAGGATATTGGCTACGTGGGTAACCGGCCGGGAGTGTGGGACGGCGTTCCACAGGATGTGCTCCAGGCCCATGGCTTTAAAGACGCCTGGGGTTAGCGGACATACTACGCGGCGGCCATTTGCCGGGAAGCTTCGCCACATCGTCGACACGCCTCGGCGCACGCCCGGCAATGGTCCATTTGTTTGGAAGTGCCCACATTTAGTGAATATGCCATCCAAGCTTACGGATCTACCTTGCAGGTAGCATTCATCCCAAAACGTTCATTTTCTTTCATGAAAAGCGAGGCTCTCGGAATTCCGACGCGAGTTTAGTGTCACTGATTTGCAGTTCGCAGGATACAAAAAAGGCTTGCGCTTTGCGAACTAAATCTTCTTTACGGAGTTGGCTTGCAGGCCTTTAGGTCCTTTGGATACCATGAATTCCACGCGATCGTCTTCCGCAATCGGTTCGGTAAGGTCGTTAATATGTACAAATATGCGTTCCCCGCTTTGCGCATCGGAAATAAAGCCGTATCCCTTCGAATCGTTGAAGTAGGCGACACGGCCTTTGCGTACTCCCGAATCGTCGTCGATATCTTCCAGTTTCGGCGTACTGATCCGGATTTCGTCCGGAGATACCGGTTTAAGTCTAGTGGGATCGGGCGGTGTCGTCGTAATGTTGCCGTTTTCATCCACATACGCCAGCATTTCATCCAAACTTTTTCCTTTGCTGGATGCAGCAGCTTGCCGCCTTTCTTCACGGCGTTGCTCTTTTTCTTTCTGTTTCTGTAGTTTTTTCTTTGCGTTTTCTTTTTTGTTGAATGTTTCTTGTGATCTTCCCATTGATAAATTTTAAATTAAACAGTAATGTTGGTAACAACTAACGAGCATATTCGACGATTTGCTAACGAGTAAGCAGGCAAAAACGAAAGGTGAGAAGTGCTACTCTATACAAAGGTAACAAATGAAAACCGGATGGCGAAATTCACCGGAACGAAACTCCTATCTTTATCCCCCAAAAGGGAAGGGCATGGGTAAAACAAATTGTAAGAAGGTACTGATTATTGGGGCCAGTTCGGGTATCGGGCGTGCATTGGCCGCGTTATGGGCCGCTGAAGGCCATCTGGTAGGCATCACAGGGCGTAGGGAAGACCTCCTTCGCGAGTTAACAGATACATGCCCTGAGCGGTATCGGTTCCGATCTTTTGATGTGACGGACACCAAAAACGCCGTGGCAAACCTGGAAGCTTTAGCCGCTTCAATGGGCGGATTGGACATCGTGGTAATCAGCGCGGGGGGTGGAGATGTCAATCGTTCACTCGACTTTGAGATTGAGCACGGCATGATTGCACTGAACGTGGATGCTTTTACCTGTCTTGCCGATTGGGCGTTTAACTTTTTCGCAAAACAGGGGTATGGCCAATTGGCCGCCATCACTTCGGTAGCGGGTATGCGGGGCAGTCGACAGGCACCGGCATATAGCGCTACCAAGGCATACCAGATTATCTACCTGCAGGGGTTACGGCAAAAAGCTTATAAGGAACATAACGGAATTGTCGTTACCGATATTTGCCCTGGTTTCGTCGATACCCCGGCTGCCAAATCGCCCGTGCGATTCTGGGTATCGCCGGTGACCAAAGCCGCTGAACAAATCTACCGCGGGTTGTGCCGCGGCCGGAAAGTTATTTACGTCACGGGGCGCTGGCGTATCGTCGCCTGGCTCTACCGATGGCTGCCCAACTGGTTGCACGAACGGATGTAAAATGCGGCACCGGATCTGGACGGCGGAATGAGGTGGCATCGCTGGGAACATCAGGCGGATCGGAGGTGGCCGATGAGTCCGTCTCGACTTCAGGGGGTTGCCTACTAGGTGCACCGGTTGTATCGGCAGGGGCTTCTGTAGGGGTATCTGCTGGCTGCCTGCGGCGCGTAAGCAGATCTTCTTTGGACGTCGGGCGGTCGCCCGGCTTCCATACGAACCCTTCCAATATTTCGTCTTCCTGGGCGACCAGGTGTATGGGATATGCCCGGCCATCAATGCTCCGGATCGGGATAAAATGGGTGATTTGGTTACTGTCGACCAATATTTTGATGCGGCTGCTACGGTTGTGGTACATATGGGTGTAGGTTTTCTGCTCCTCATCGACGACGTAATAGAGGCTTTCAGCATTTCCATCGATAAACATCCGTTCCAGTGTATTGTCACTGAAAAATCCCGTGATCCGCCTGCCTTTAATCTGATTGTACTTGGTCGAATCCAATTGGGTGTTTACCATAAATGCATTGCTCACCAACAGCATGTTATCCAGCTGTTCATTACGGATTTGCATGTATATGGTATCTGCGGTCATCTGTGAACCTTGGGCCCAGATCATGGGCCTGCCGAAGAATCGCATCATGGAATCCGGATACCCATAGTATACCGAATCGGCCACGGCTTGTAGGTCCGACTTAAATAGCCTTACATTATAGTATGCCTTGACGATACGGGTTCGGGCCGTATCACTGGCAAGTGAATCCATCGTTATTGTATCGGCGGGAGGACGGGCGATGGCCGCTGCGGCACCGGCCATGAGGCTGTCTGCTTCGCCACCGGTAGGTATCCGGGATTGTGCGCGCAGTATGCTGTCTGCGGCAAGATTGCGGGCCAGTACATCGTGAGTAGCCTCCGGCCGCAGCGGTACCGCCTCAACCCGTTTGATGTGGGTTTTAAGTAAGGCTGAATCGGTCGGAGAGGCGACTTCGGATGGTATGGAATCGACGTTTGCCACGCTGTCCGGTGCGGTCTTGCTGCTGTCTCGCGGAACCGCTGGAACATCGTCCGGTGAATCCGGCCGGCTGCTGAGAGAGTCCGCGGGAGGCCCCGATAAACTATCCGGCGGAAACGTTGCATCATCAAAGCCTTCGCCGTAATCTTGGTCTTCGTATTCATCAAGTGCGCCACCTTCGCGATCGAGTTCGAAGATTTTGGGAACATAATCCTTTAACGGGATAACCCGGGAAAACAGCGTGTCGGCCGTCATGTAGATTGTGTCGACCGCAGGTCGATCGGCAACGGGCCGTTTCAGGCTATCCCCGGAAAGCAATGCACGATTCAGGGTATCGGCGGAAACGCTGTCTGGCGGTGAGGCCGGGCTGTCGGCTGCCGAGTTGCCGGTAGCGGTGCTATCGTTGCGTGTGACCGTCATGACCAGCGGATTTCGGGTCATGGTAATGGATTCATCGCCCCGTTGGTAAAGACCCATACCCCCATAGGCAAAAAACTGGTCGGCTGTATCGATGAATACGACATTTTCTACAGCGCGTCCGCTGCCTGTTTGCCCGTTATAAAATAGGCTGTCACCACGGAGGAACCGGCTTCCAGACGTATACAGGTTGTTACGATCGAACCATGCCTGTTCCGTTTCTGTATTGTATTCGCCCCGTTCGGTGTAAAGATTTTCGCCATCATTGCCCTTAATGTTGGTAGGGCCATAAAAATAAGTGATTTTCGTCGCCGAATTGTACCGCATGGTGTCGGTATATATTTTCACATCCGGCGTGCGCACCACTACATCGTACCTGAAATAGGCGTCCTTGGTTTGATCAAAATACGTGGCGTTCCGGCTGGTGATGGTATCGGTGGTATTCTGAATCCGCCCGCCACCGGTATAGGTGCCGACACCATTCTTCATGTTATAGGTGAGGTAGTTGGTGGTGAGTACGGAATTTCCATCTACCATGCGCACGTTGTTGGTGAGTGTGGCGAGTTGGGTCTCTGCCACGTAGTGGAGTTTATCGGCGAAAATAACCGTACCGTTGGGCTGGGTGATAATCACTTTGCCAAAAGCATCGAAGTATTGCTTTTTCTCTTCATCACTATAAACGTAACCGCTGTCTGCCGACAGCGTAGAGCCGTGGTGCTCGTAAACCGGACGATAATTCATCATGTTACCGGTGGAAGCGTTAAGGCGGCTGTGCGACGAAGAAATGAGCCTCAATTCGTCCCGCTGCTGCCCATACAGGAGGGAGGAAATAAACACCGAAAGGTATATGAATAGGAGGCTTTTCTTCACAGGAGCAAACTTAGATAAAATGCGCTTTATATGGATGACTTTTTTGTTGGATAACACGTACCTTTGGCCATATGAGCGTAATGGAGCGATTCATCCGGTATCTTCATGAGCAAGCACTGTGCCAGCCGCACGAGCGTTTGTTATTGGCCGTGAGTGGGGGAAAGGATTCGGTCATGATGACGAGGCTGTTTGCTGAGTCTGGCTATTCAGTTGGGATTGCGCATTGTAACTTCGGGTTGAGGGGCGCTGCCTCGGATGCCGACGAAGCCCTTGTGTATCAGCTGGCAAAATCGTTGGATGTGCCCTTTTATGTTACCCGTTTCAATACCGCGTCGCATGCTCGTAGGCAGGGAATCTCCATCCAAATGGCTGCCCGCGAATTACGGTATGCGTGGTTCGAGACCATACGTGTATCGCAGGGTTACGATTATATTGCGGTAGCTCAACACCGAAATGACCACGTGGAAACGCTGATGCTTAATCTCGTAAGGGGTACCGGATTGGCCGGCTTGCGGGGTATACAGCCAAGACGGGGGCGTATAATCCGTCCGCTGCTCTTCCTCAACGCCGATGAAATCGAGAAGTACGTGCAGCAACATAAGCTGGAATACCGGGACGATGCGTCCAATTTTTCCACGAAATATGCCCGCAACAAGATCCGCATGGAGGTCATCCCCAAGCTGAAGGAACTCAATCCCTACCTGGAGGTGACGCTGGCCAAGAATATGGCCCACTTTTCCGATGCTTACACAGTAATACAACACTATATAGCACGACTGAGAGCCCAACTTTTTCATGAGCAGAACAAAGGGGAATGGCACATCCCTGTTGACGGTTTGGTCACGTTAGATCCACAACAATTCCTGCTATATGAACTGTTTAAACCGTTCGGGTTTACCGAAGCGGTATTAGGCGATTTGGCTAGCAGCTTGAACGGTATCCCGGGTAGGCAATTTACGTCACCTTCACATGTATTGTTTATGGACCGTGGCGAATTGGTGCTCACCTCAATGAAGGCTATAAAAGAAGCGACTGTTTTAATGGAAAAAATAGAAAGCCGTGTGCAATGGGGGGGATTTCGCTTTGAATCTCACCTGTCGTCGGATGCAGATATCAACGTAGATGCCAAAACCGCGCAATTCGATGCGGATAAAATCGTATTCCCGTTGACAATCCGCGGCTGGATGGAAGGAGACACCTTCCGGCCCTTGGGGATGAAAGGGAATAAGAAATTGAGCGATTTATTCGTTTCCCTAAAAATCCCGGTTTACCGCAAGCATTCCGTACCGGTGGTGATAAACGGTAATGGTGACATCCTCTGGGTGGTTCCGCATCGGATGGATGATCGTTATAAAATTACGGGCAAAACGAAAAAAGTGCTTACCTTAGCATGTTTTTAGGCCTATGGGAGAAAAACCGATATACATTGAAAACCAATATCTAGGGCGTGATCGCGGTTGGGTGAGTGTGCGACTGGTATTGGCGTTATTTTGCTTTGTCGCCTATTACATCAATATCGAACGGGAAAGTGAGAGCCAATTATTCCTGTTGGTCGGAAGTGCAATCATATTTGTCTCTATCGTAATGATGTACATGCTTCAATACCGGATTACGGTAGAGCAGGGAAACGTCAAGTTAAGCGGTTTATGGACGACGCGCTTGGTTAAGATTGATTTGAATAGCATTATTAAGGTTGAATGTAAACCCTATAGTAAGTTTTTTATTAATAACCCGGTATACAATCTGCACCAAAAGGGGCGGATTAAATTTTATGCAGGGGGGAAAGACGCCGTGTGGTTGACTGACCGGGATGGGCTGGTATACATCATCGGAACACAGCGACAGGTAGAATTCCAACAGGCCATCCTAAAAGCCAAGGGTAGGTCGGATGGAGGCTCCACGAAATAACCGGGGTAAAACGGATTGTCAGCCGACCGTTAAAGTTGGCAAAAAAAAGGTTACAAGCAATTTGCTTATCCTTTTTTTATGTATGTTTGTGTACGTATGGGATTACTGAAGTTTTTATTTATAGCAATCACCGTCTTATGGTTGGTGCGTCTAATCTTCCGGCTTGTCCTCCCTTGGGCAATGCGTAAGATGGCTCAAAAAGTAATGGGCGACGCACAGCAGCAATACCAACACCGGAATGCGCCCTATAATAATGGCCGTCCACGTCAGCCGGATGGTAAAATACGCATCGATTATGTCCCGCCACAAAACCAGACCAAAGGGGCGAAGAAGGCAGGTGAGTTTGTAGAGTTTGAAGAAATCAAGTCGTCTGCCAAATAGCCAGCAAAAACCTTACCTTTGCAGGTATGTGGCTGAGAAAATTATCGGTTCTTAATTTCAAAAATTATACGGAGGCCACGCTCAATTTTGCTCTGGAGGTAATTGCATTTACGGGTGATAACGGCGCGGGAAAAACCAACCTGCTGGATGCCATTCATTATCTTTCACTGTGTAAAAGTTATTTCAATCCGGTAGATTCCCAGCAAATCAAGCAAGGGGAAGACTGGTTTATGGTGCAGGGAGAATTTGACAGAGACGGCCAGACTGACCTCGTTGCCTGCAGCCTGAAACGTAACCAGAAAAAGCAATTCAAAAGAAACAAGAAGGAATATTCCCGGCTCGCCGACCACATTGGCCATTTTCCGCTGGTGATGATTTCACCTAATGATTCGACGATTGTAACCGATGGGAGTGAGGAGCGCCGTCGCTTCATCGACAACGTAATCTCACAGACCGACCTTCATTACCTTGATCGGTTAATTGCCTATAACCGCTGCCTGGTGCAACGAAATAGCCTGTTGAAACAGTCGGCCCGGGGTGGGGGGCTGGACAAAGGGCTGATGGAGGTGCTGGATACCCAGTTGGTGGAAACAGGCGTTCCCATTTTTGAAAAGCGGCAATCTTTCATGGAGGCATTCATTCCTGAGTTTAACAGGCATTACCTCTTTCTGACAGAAACCGCCGAACAAGTGTCGTTGGCTTATGAATCCCAACTGACTAACGAGAATTTTGCCGAGCTGCTAAGGACACACCTGGATCGGGATAGAGCGTTGGAACGCACCACCGTAGGCATCCACAAAGACGACTTGCAATTTTCCATCCACCATGACATGCCGCTTAAGAAGTTTGGATCCCAGGGGCAGCAAAAATCTTTTCTGATTGCACTTAAACTGGCACAATATAGTTTCCTGCATCAGCAAAAAGGATTCAAACCCTTGTTGTTGCTGGATGACATCTTTGATAAATTGGATGAGAATCGTACGCGCAAACTGATGCAGATGGTATCTGCTGATGATTTTGGACAGATATTTCTTACGGATACGGATGCCGTCCGGATAAATCGTATCTTTGAAGAAATAAACCGAAGGGTGCAGGTGTTTAGTATCAATCGTGGCACCGTAAGCTAATTTGAACATGGGCAGCAGGGGAAATGATATCACGATTAAAGAGGCGATCGAAAAGATGCTCGACGTATACAAATTACGGCGTAAGTTTGACGAAACCGCATTGATATCCGCTTGGCCGCAATTGATGGGAAACGCAATTGCCAACCGCACCAAGCAGCTCTATATCCGTGACAAAAAGCTGTTTGTCAAAGTGGAATCGTCGGTCATCAAGCACGAGTTATTATTGATGCGCTCTCAGATTATCGGGCGTATGAACGAACACGTTGGACAGGTGGTGATTGAAGAGTTGGTGATACTGTGAATTAGCCGGGTGCTAAGCACAGGACCGCCTGGGCATTCATATGGCATCTGCCTGCGCCCGATACGCACGTCTTCCGTACCCGTTATGTACCTCGCAGAGGCCGGCCGACACGTTCATAGGTGGCTTATTTCGCCCGACTTTATAGGGACCGGTTTTTTGGGCTTACCGGCTGAACCAAAAAGGCTGCCTCGTATGTGCTACGAGACAGCCTTTCTTATCTTATCGTGATTCTTGGGATTACTTTGACGGGGTAGCCGCTGGAGTTGTGGATGTGATGCCCAACTTCGTTTTTACATCGGCCGTCAGGTCGTCGCCCCCTGCAAAATAAGGGATGGCCGAGTTGGCGATGTCAAATACATATGCATATCCCTTTTCTTTTGCAACGCTTTGCACAGCGGTATTCGCTTTCTGGAATATCGGTGCGAACAGCTCTTCCTGCTTGGTCTGAAGTTCCTGCTGGGCAACTTGTTGTACCTCTTGGATCCGACGTTGAATTTCCTGCAGTTCCGTGCCCAGTTTCTGTAATTGGGCATCTATCGAATCTTTATTGGCTTCGCTACGGTTACGTTGCAGATTTTGAGCTTCGGTAAGTTTTTTATCATGCTCGGTTCCCATTTGTTGCAATTCGCCTTCCTTGGTCTTTTGAAGGTTTTCAAATTCCGTTTGAGCAGTTTTGAATTCCGGCATGGCTTGAATGATGTCATTCGAATTGACATGGCCGATTTTCTGCTGCGCGCTAACGAGTTCGGTTGATAAAAACAGCACCGCAACCATCCCTACACCTTTTAACAAATTTTTCATGCTATTCATTTTGATTTTTCTTGTTTGTGGGGGCAGTCCCATACCCCATACTTGTGAATTATACAGTTTTTATTCGTAAGCTAATAGTTCCTAGATTAAAGCAGCGCAATGATACAAAATGAATCAATTTTCTGCAAGTGACGGATCGGGTTTGTATCCCAATCGCGTGATGACATCATTGCTTTTGTCCAGCCTCGGGTTGGCATAGAGAAAAGTAACCTCACTGCCCTTGTCAAGGATGATATCTAAACTTTGGTCGGTCGCAATCGCCTGGATGGCTTGTGCCACCCGGTCTTGTATGGGTTTAACCAGTTTAACACGTTCGTTAAAAAGATCGCCCTCGAACCCGAACTTCTGGCGTTGGAATTCTTTGGCCTCACGTTCTTTGAGTACAATTTCGTCTTCCCGTTTCCGGCGCATCTCTTCACTAAGCAGTACCTGGTCTTCTTGATAAGACTTATAGAGTTTTTCAATTTCCGCAAAACGGTTATCCACCTCTTCCTGCCATTGTACCGACAAAGCGTCAAGCTGCTTTTGGGCGGCCAGGTATTCGGGAATATGTTTTAAGACGTATTCGGTATCCACATAGGCAAACCGTTGTGCAAATGTCGCAGAAGACGCCACTACCGACAATACTATTATACCTATTATTCTTTTCATGGTCATTTTATTACGTTTTTAATAACTGGAATACTGCTACAAAAGTAATTCCATTTTTTCATTCGAAATAATTTCTTTTAATGCGAATGGAACCTGTGTTTTAGACATTGATGTCAGATATGGACATAGCACGTTCCCATTAGTTAAATCCGCCCATTTGTTGCATGATGCTGAACGTGAAGTTCTGCCTCCACTGGCTAGAAGGTACTCCCGGTATGGGGTCGAACGCGTGCCCATAGTCTATACCTAACAGACCGAAGATCGGTAGGAAGATACGCGCACCCACACCCACAGAACGACGAACCTTGAACGGGTTGAAGTCACGGAAGTTATTCCAGGTGTTACCACCTTCGGCAAACGCCAACACGAATACGGTAGCCTGGTCATTCAGCATAACCGGGTGCCGGAGTTCCAGTTGGTATTTATTGTAAATGGGACTACCCGAATTTCGGGCGATGTTGACATCTGCTCCGTCGGGAATGACCATTCCGTTGGCATACCCCCGCATCGCGATGATTTCCGAACCCTGAAGAAAGTCAAAGCCCATCATGCCGTCCCCGCCTAGTTTGAATCGTTCAAATGCCGACTGCCCTGTAACACTATTGTAGGTGCCGAGGAAACCAAACTGCGCCTGTGCTTTCAGCACCAACTTGCCGGTAATCCGGGTAAACCATTGGGAATCGAATTTCCATTTGTGGTATTCCGTCCACTTATAGCGCTCCTCGTTGGGTGCCGTCGGATAGTTGACGTTATTAAATGACGAATAGGGAGGGGTCACCTGGATGGTGAGCCGAATGTGCGATCCCGACGTCGGATAAATGGGAGCATCCACCGAGTTACGGCTGATTTCCTGTGTAAGGTTGATGTTGTAGGATGTTCCGTTTTCAAACAGGAATCCCGGGTAGTTCTGCAATTTATATTGCTGGAAACCCAGTGAGTAGTTCAGCTGAAACCAGTTATCAGGCCATTGCAGCCGCTTACCCAAACTGACGGTCACACCGTTCATCCAGATGCGGTTCAGATCCTTATCGGCTGCTATCTGGCGTCCGGTCCAGTAATCGAACCCACCGAACGATGAAGACGATGTATACGCACTTACCCCGAAATAAATCGGCTTCTTGCCACCCAACCACGGTTCAGAGAACGAGAAGCTATAGGATTGGTATCGCTTACCGCTGGTTTGTCCGCGGAGGCTCAGCTTCTGGCCATCGCCTCTTGGCAATGGCTTCCAGGCACTCTTATCGAAAAGATTGCGGGTCGAAAAATTGTTGAACGAAAGTCCCAGTGTACCGATGACCTGCCCCGCACCAAATCCTCCGGAAAGCTCCACTTGGTCGGAAGGTTTTTCTACCACATTGTATTCGATATCGACCGTTCCGTCTGAGTGGTTAAGATTCGTGGGGACCGGATTGGTTTTTTGTTCGTCAAAATTACCGAGCTGTGCGATTTCCCGTGTGCTCCGCATTAACAGCTCTTTCGAAAATTTTTGCCCGGGCTTGGTGTGGATAGACCGGAGCAATACCCGGTCATTAGTCACATCGTTGCCCTTCAAAATGATATTGTTCACCGTAAATTGGGCACCCTCGTAGATACGCAGGTCCAAATCGATGGTGTCGTTATAAATCTTCGTCTGCACCGGATCCACCGTAAACGTCAGGTAACCGTCGTTGAGGTAAAGGGAAGACACATCATCGCTGTTGCGGGTTGGTCCCATCAGCTTGGTGTTCAGCTTTTCCTCGCTGAACACTTCACCCTTCTGGATACCCAGGATGACGTTCAGCAACGAGTCGGAGTATTTGGCATTTCCCTGCCAAGTGATATTGCCAAAATAGTATTTTGATCCTTCGTATAAGTCGATATCGACGATGACGTTGCGGTTGTTGTACTTGTAAAATGTGTCCCGCAGAATTTCGGCATCCCGATACCCACGCTCGTGCATTTTGGCAATCAGTTTTTCTTTGGCTTCTTTGTATTTATCTTCCTTGAATTTGCCCGGCCCGGTAATCCGCCACCAGGTACGCTGCCTGACGCCCTTGAAAAATTTGCGGAGCTGGTGTTGAGAAAAATCTTCGTTGCCGGTGAAATTGATGCGGTGTGCGCGTACTTTCCGGTTCTTATCTACGTTAACAACCAGAATCTGGTTGTTAACCTGGGCAGAATCTTTTACCGGTGCCATCGTGATCTCGGGATACAGATATCCCTTTTCACTCAAGTAACGGGTAATGGTATTCCGCGTGGTATTCATCAGGTTCTCGTTGACAATTTTACCCGTATTTTCATTGAGTTTTTTGCGTACCTCCTCGGTTTGGGTTTTATTGAGGCCTTCGATGTCGATTCGGGTAAGGCGCGGACGTTCCACTACGTGGATATTGAAGAAGATGGAATCCCCTTTTATGGCATCGGCGTAGAGTTCTACTTCATCAAATAGACCCTGGGACATGAGATTTTTCACCACGCTCGAGGTTGCATCGCTGGGAACCTCAATGCGTGACCCCACAACCAATTTGGAAATGGTAATGAGCACATCGTTGTCAAGGTATTCCGTGCCGCTGACCGTTACCCCTCCGATGATGTAATTCTGGGGATTGAGGTAACTGAATTCGTCTGAATCATCCACTGGTATCCCGCGTTGTTGGGCGAGGGACGCCCCCGCCGTTAATAGGGTAATGAGTACAAAAAAGAGTGTCCGCTTCATCTATCTAATTTATCGCCGCTAAAGTACGTCAAACAGTTGTTAATTTTTGTTAAAAGGTTATTTTGCCAATTGCTCGCTTGTTAATCCGAATCGGCGCTCGCGTCGCTGATAGGCGAGGATAGCCTCAAATAAGTCGGTCCGTCTGAATTCCGGCCACATTTTATCGGTAAAATATAATTCGGCATATGCCAATTGCCACAGAAGGTAATTGCTGATCCGCTGCTCGCCACTGGTTCGGATCATGAGCTCAGGATCGGGCATATCGTGGGTTTCAAGGCACTGGGCAAATCTGCTCTCGTCGATCTCATCGGGAAGGAGCCGGCCCTGTGCGACCTCCCGGGCGAGCTTACGAGCCGCCTCCGTGATTTCCCAGCGGGCGCTATAACTTAGGGCGAGTGTCAGCGTACAGTTCCCGTTGCCGGATGTTTTTTCGATGGCTTCAAATAATCGATCATGGCATCTGGTGGGTAGCTTATCGAGGCTGCCTATGGCGTTGAGCTTCACGCCATTATCCATAAGGGTTTTTGTTTCCTTATTGATAGTGTTCACCAAAAGTTCCATGAGTGCAGATACTTCCAGTTTCGGCCGGTTCCAGTTTTCTGTGGAAAAGGCATAAAGCGTGAGGTATTTAACGCCGATTTCTACCGCTCCTTCAACCGTATCTCGAACCGCTGCCACACCGCTTTGGTGACCAAACACGCGCAATTTGCCCCGCTCTTTTGCCCATCGGCCATTGCCGTCCATAATGATGGCAATGTGTTGGGGCAGCCGGGCTTTATCTATCGTTTCCTTGATATCCATCGAAGAATTTTGTGCAAAGTTAACAGAAAAAATTTATCGCCACTCCGGGCATCCTCCTTTAAAGATCGTGTAGGAAAGCGTGACCCCTACCGTCATAAATGAATCGTAAGGGCGGCCGTCGCCGCGCTGCGAGCCCGGAACGGCCGAAGCCGCATCCCGGTAGGCTAAATAACGCCAGTCGCTTACGGTCAAATCGACCGGCAGGGGAGGAGGCGACATCGGGTAGTTCCCGCTGACGTCGTCAAGGTAGTCTGTGAAGGTCAACCGATAGGCCAACTCGATACCGATTGACCACGACCCCCGCAGGTTATACTTGAAGCCCGCTCCAAACGGGAGGGAGATCGCGAATTTTTCGTAAGGCGAGGGATTGTCGTTTGCATCGTACTCCGTTTGGACGGAACGTAGGTTTACCTTTTGCGGAGTTTCGCCGGCGACATAGGGACGGTACCATTTCGGTTCGAATTGTATGCCCCCGATTCCTCCAAAAATATAAGGCGTATAGACAATCCTTCCACGCTGGGGCAGCCATTTAAAGAAATTGAAATCTACCAGCAACGCCGCTTCTTTCACCGGGCCAAAGAAGCCTAGGTTGCGTTCTCGCCGTTGTTCAAAACGGGAATCTCCATCGTACGCAAATAAATTGGCTTGGGCTACGTTGGCGCGCAAACCCCACGTATGATTGAAATTGTACTTCACAAACGCTCCTGCCGCCCAATCGTTGAACGCCAGTGGATTTTCCGGATTCAGGTCGCCCATATACCCCGAAGCCCCGCCCTGTAAGCCCAATTCCCACTCCTGCGCGTGGGTATTTGTGAGTTGGAAAACGATGATTAACGTCAGAAGTCCTCGAAGCACCTTATGGGTTGTCTATAATACAAAGGGGTAAAGATAGCTATTTTCGTTTACGTGTAAAGACCTCCGTGTAAATCGGCGGTGCAGGCGTTCCGTCCCCGCGTTGTGTTCCATCAATAATTCCGGGCATCGAGCCCCCAGAGCAATTTGTTGCGTAGATTTGAAAAATAACGATAATCTTTTAGCCGTAAAAGGTTTACTTGGTAGTGGGCTCGGCTGATTTTGAGACGGATATCCGTGGAAACGGAGGTCGTCTGCGAATCGCACGACAGCAAAAACTTGCCGCTTCGGCTTTCGATTTCCAGATCCAGCTCCATGTCGTCCGAAATAACAACCGGCCTCACATTAAGGTTATGCGGTGAAATGGGCGTGATGACGAAATTGCCGCTGCCGGGCACAATAATGGGACCGCCACAGCTTAATGAATAGGCGGTGGATCCGGTCGGTGTTGCGACGATAATCCCATCCGCCCAGTAGGCGTTCAATAGTTCACCATTCAGATACGCATTAACCGTAATCATTGCTGAGCTGTCGCTCTTGAACAGGGTAATATCATTTAATGCAAACGGATTGCCGCTAAAGAGTGTCATCTGCTCGGATCGTACGGTTAACAAGGTCCGCTTCTGGATGTTGTATTCACCCCGGAAAATCGCTTCCATCGCAGGGTCGATCGCGTCTTTGTTGATATCTGCCAGAAAGCCGAGCCTGCCGAAATTGACGCCTGCCACCGGAATACCCGAATCGCCCACGATGGCCACGGCAGCCAGCATGGTACCATCACCGCCCAGGCTTAGCATAAATCCGATGTCATCCGGCAGTTCACTGCGATTCGTATAACTGTTAAGTTCTTCCGAAAAGGCAACCTGCTGCCGCAGAGACTGTCGGAAATCTTCATAGATCCACAGTTCTGCATCCTTCGCAATCAATAAATCAAATAAGTGCTGCACATAGGGAATGACCGAGGGCTGAAATTCCCGTCCGTAGACCGCTATCTTCATAGTATTACATGTTGATATAGTTCATCAGTTGCTCATAGCGGTCGCGCGAGTTGTCGCGGCTATTTTCGTCGTTGTAGGTAGCCTTGACCGTATAATCATGACGTAAAAACGAAGATACGATGGATGAAATATTCGATTTATTGATTTTAATTGTGACCTCCAACCGGGAGGAATCTGAAAAAGTTTGTACATAGGAGTTCAGGATCTGTGCGTTGTCAGACTCAACAATATGGGCAATGTGTGAAAGCGCATTGTCACGGTATCCCATTTCCAGCACAATAATGCCGCCCGGCTGATGAAGGGACATCGTTTGACTCAATGTGTTTACTAATTCCAATGGGGTAACGGCTCCCAGGTAAGCATGCTGTTCGTCGACCACTGCCAGCAGATCAAGTTGGTAAATCTGAAAAAAAAGCATGGCGTCAAAAATATGCTGGGTTCCGTAGATGTGGATTTGTTGATATACAACATCAGCGTATTCAAGGGATTGGTCGGCATTTGCAAGACCTGCCAGGGATTCATAAGTCACCGATCCGAGGAACAGGTTATTTTTCACCACGGGCAGTTGGGTCAACCGCAGATCAACCATCCTGTCGAGCGTATAGCGGACGCTATCCGTCGGATTGATTGCGTAAATGTCGTCGATGATGACCTGACCGATATTCATGACTGCTCTCCAAGCTCTTTTTATATTAAACGAATAAAATGCGCGATCGTTTAATCTATTCAAATTTTTGTGTTGCCCCCAACTTCACTTCGCTTGTCAAAATTAGTCGGTTTTGTTGATAACCGCGACTATTTTGCTTTTTTTTTCGCACATTGGTCAATTTTTGAAGTAATTAAACAAAGGAATGACAATACGCGAACTTTTACTACTTTTGGCTGCTGATCGCCTAACAGGGCACAGCAGGTTATAAAAGGCGGATTATTGCACAGGCTAATTTTGGAAGACAAGGATAAATATATCATTATTCGGGAAGTAATTCGTAAGAAAAATCCGCAACTTCTCCGGTGGATGCCCCGCTTTCTGTTGCGCTATATCGAGCGGGTCGTGCATGAAGAGGATATCAATCAGGTAATGGCCAACATCGGACACCTGCAGGGACTGGATTTTGTCGACGGGTTGATCGGTGAGCTAGGGGTCATTGTCGAACTTCGGGGCGAAGAAAATATCCCGGGGGCGGGGGGCGTGATTTTTGCCTCTAACCATCCATTAGGCGGCTTGGACGGTATAGCGTTTATGCATGCACTGGGCAAATATCGACGGGATATTAAATTCATAGTTAACGATATTTTATTGAATATCAAAAATTTGGAACCCTTGTTTGTCGGGGTGAATAAGCACGGTACACAAGGCCGGAGAGGAATGGAGCAAATTGAAGAGGCGTATGCCCAGGATCATGCGCTGTTGGTATTTCCTGCCGGCCTGGTATCCCGCAAACGCCACGGCAAGATCGAAGACCTGGAATGGAAAAAAAGCTTCATCAGCAAGGCAAAAAAATATGGGAAAGACATTGTACCCGTTTATATCGACGGAAGAAATTCCCGTTTTTTTTATAACTTCGCCCGTTTCAGGGAATTTATTGGTATCAAACCGAACATCGAAATGTTTTATCTTCCGGATGAAATGTTTGCACAGAGAAACAAAAAAGTGACCATATGTATAGGAAAACCAATTTCTTATACTTATTTTGACGCCTCCAAAAGTGAAAAGGAGTGGGCTGGGCATATGAAACAATTGGTTTATAACTTAGCTCCTGAAAACTAACTATATGCAAGAAATAATAGCACCTGTTGACCGCAGTTTCATAAAAAGGGAGCTTACTCAAGAGGCGTTTGTCAGGTATACCAATAACGGGAACAACGAAATTTACCTGGTCAACCACCATAATGCTCCCTATACGGTAAAGGAAATCGGACGATTAAGGGAACTGACTTTTCGGGCGGCCGGAGGTGGTACGGGATTGGACTTGGATTTGGACGAAAACGATACGTGCGAGGATGCCTATGATCAGCTAATCGCTTGGAACCCGGAAGATGAGGAAATTATCGCCGGCTACCGATTAATCAAGTGTAAGGATGTGGGTACTAACGGTCACGGAGAGATTAATTTGTCAACGGCGCATTACTTTCATTTCTCACCCAAATTCATTGCTGACTATTTGCCGTATACGATTGAGTTAGGCCGTTCTTTTGTGCAACCTAAATATCAACCGGGAAAAGATAATCGGAAAGGTTTGTTCTCACTCGATAATCTGTGGGATGGGCTGGGCGCTGTGGTGAAGCTCAATCCCGACGTCAAATACCTATTTGGCAAAGTGACGATGTATCCCCATTATAACCGGGAAGCCAGAGATCTGTTAATTTACTTCATGCACCACTATTTTCCCGATAGTGAGGGGTTGGTTTGGCCGATCAAGCCGCTGGGCTATTTTACGGATGCCTCGAATTTCCACCAACTGTTTGACGGCTTGGAGTATAAAGAAGGCTATAAGATACTCAATGGACGGATTCGGGCATTGGGAGAAAACATACCGCCGTTGATCAATACCTATATGAACCTTTCTTCTACCATGAAAACGTTCGGTACCGCCCAGAATAATGAGTTCGGTACGGTGGAAGAAACCGGAATCATGATCACGATAGACGATATCTTCGAAAGTAAAAAGGAGCGACATATTTCTACCTATGAACGCGATAAAGAAATCGGAAGCCGAAAAGTAATTTAGGAGGCCGGTCAGCTATCAGCCGTTCGGTTAAAAGCGGCCGGTAGCTGAATCCGATGGTTAACTTCCGGCTAGTAAGGCTTTGGCAATTTCGGAGATGGTTTTGCCATCCGCTTTTCCGGCCAATTTCTGGTTTGCCAGCCCCATGACCTTGCCCATTTCTTTGGGGCCCGTCGCGCCCGTTTCGGAAATGAGTTGCCTTACGACGCTTTCAATTTCTTCACGGCTGAGCTGCTTTGGCAAAAAACTCTCGATTACCGCCAGTTCCTCCATTTCAATCTGATAAAGGTCATCCCGGTTCTGCTGCTGATAGATCTCAGCTGATTCCTTTCGCTGTTTAGCGAGCTTTTGCAGCACTTTAACCTCTGTATCTTCGGAAAGCGCCTCTGTGGGTCCCTTTTCGGCTTTCGCTAGCAGCAAGGCTGCTTTGATCGCGCGTAAGCCGCGAAGCCGGGCCTGATCCTTGGCCAGCATAGCTGCTTTGATGTCCTGGTCTATTTTTTCCTGTAACGCCATTGTCTTTCGTGTTTACTTGCTATCGTAGAGTTGCGACGTCAAAGATAGCAATTTAAGTCAGGTGATCGCAGCCAGTTACGCTATTAAGGTAAAACGATTCGGGCTTATCTATATTTTGGGATTTTTTGAGATATTTTTCGTACTTTTGGCATCAAATGTTATTTGTATGGCAACTGCATTAGAAAAGACACCTCCGAGAAAAACCGACAACAACGCAAATCAAACCCATTATTACGTAACATTAGCCATCGCTGTAGCCATCGGTTTGGCTGGTACCTTCCTGAGATTCTTACAAGACTCAGCATTGTTATCTGCCATTTCCAACATCCTGCTTGCCATCGGTTGGTTCATTGTATTCCGTGTCGTATTTCGGATCATGAAGTAACAGCAGCTGAAGGCCAGTTAGCTGTTTATGTAGTTTTCTAACTGATTGATGGTTTGCTGTTGGTCTTCAATGATGTACTTCACCAGATCACCGATTGAAAGCATGCCGATAACCAAGCCGTTTTCCACGACCGGCAGGTGTCGGAAATGACGGGTGGTCATCAGTTTCATGCAATAATCGATGGCTTCGTCCGGCGTAATGGTATGCGGATTCTGCGTCATTACTTCGTGCAAGGGGGTATCTTTGGACGATTTTCCCTGTAGGATAATTTTGCGTGCATAATCCCTTTCGGTAAAAATGCCTTGAAGCAGGCCGTTCTCGATAATTAGCAAAGCACTGATATTTTTCTCCATCATAATTTTAAGTGCTTCCAATACCGAAACCTCTCGTGTCGCCGAGTAGACGACCGAGGGTTTGTTGCTGAGAATGTGTTTGACGGTTTTCATGTTATTGCTTAATTTATGTTTACTATCAATAACTATCAATGGGGCCCATTAACCCAGGACAAAAGGCTCAGCCTGCCATCCCGGCCGGCCAGGCATGCCAAGGAATGCGGGATAAGACCAAGATTAGCCCGATAACGTAAAATATCAATACACTTGCATTTTGCTTTTTAGACGGAGAAAGTTTTTTGGCCCTTGAATAGCCGACGGTAATCAGCACAATGGCGACCAGCATCGTAAGGGGGTGCTCCAGAAAATACAGACGGGCAATGCCGTCCTTCATAGCGGCGGACGACGCATTGTTGATTCCATAAGGTGACACAAAATAAGCAATGAGCCCGACTACAAATTGCACGTGTGCGCATATGAGTCCCAAAAGCGCCATCTTCCGGTTGTATCCTTTGTTTTGCAGGTACGCAAAAAGCGCATACAGAATCGAAATGATCAGTCCAGCCAATAATACATAAGCCAATGTTGAATGTAGGTGTTTAATCCCGGTGTACATAGTTTTTTAGTTGTTTGTTGTTAGCGAAACTCACACATCCGACGGCGGTGCATTGGTTAGCACTACGACGAATGGCGTGTTAAATTTACGGAATTAATTGGATATTCCAGTACGGTTACTTCGGCGATCGGACTGAAAAGGTAAATGCGTTGTGTCTGCAGCTCTACACAGCGATACCGCTTCCGGATCTTTTCCTTTCTTTGAAAAACTCGGCCATTTTTCAGTGTGAAGATCGTGTTCTCAGGCAATTTCTCAACCGTTTGTGCACCGTTTTTTTGGATGTCGTGTTGTTTCAACACACGGAAAAGACTTAGGTCCGTACAGCTGGACGCCGCTGGATTATTCATGTAATGGACTAAAGCAGTTTCGACGTCGTCTGGAAAAATGCCGTTCCGGATAAAGGGTTCCATAAGTTGTCTAAAATTGGCCTTCCATTCTTTCCCGTGCGGCTTTGCTTTATTTTTATAGCTATTCCACGTCTTCAGATGGGCAAATTCGTGGATGGTCGTAATCAGGAATGCATACGGATTCAGGTTGTGGTTCACCGATATACGATGCCCATGTTTGCCGTAGGGTGGCCTGTAGTCACCAAACTTGGAAGATCTATGCTTGCTAATCCGAAAAAGACATCCGCTATTGACGATCCACTGTGAGATGATCGGTGCCGCGGATACGGGCATGTATTTGCTCAGTTGAACGCTATAATCCGGCATGTTCCTCGGTTTTTTCGACTACTTCTCCCTTTTTTAACGGAATGTACTTAGTTACCTGATCGTTGGCAAGGCTTGTCGAGGATGAGCCGCGTAGGGTTTCTAATGACCGCTCTTGCCAGCAATGTACTCACTGGTCGCTGTTTTGGTATTTTCTTCCTAATCGGTTAAGGATGTAATATCCGATAACGCCCGAAAGGGCAGAAGCCACCAAAATGGCAAATTTCGCCTCCGTCTGATGATGTGGATCGGAAAAGGAAAGCAGCGCGATGAAAATTGACATGGTGAAACCAATTCCACCCATCAAGCCTATGGAAAGTATCTGCGTCCAACGGGTGTTTTTGGGAAGTTCACTTATTCGAAGTTTTACAGCAATCCAAGAAAATAACGTAATCCCGAGCGGTTTGCCCACAAACAATCCGGCAATGATGCCCAGTCCAAGCGGACTGGCGAGACCTTCTATCATTCCGCTTTCGAATCGGATATTCGTATTCGCGAGCGCAAACAAGGGCATGATGACAAAATTAACAGGTGTGCTTACCGCATGTTCAACTTGCTGAATGGGAGAGGGGCCGCCTTTTTTTCCCTTGATTGGGATGGCAAACGCCGTAAGTACACCGGCAATCGTTGCATGAATACCTGAGTGGTGAATAAAATACCAAATAAATACACCGGGGATGAGGTAAAACCAAACCGATTTAACTCCCATCCGGTTAATGAATGTCAACAGCAGAAAGATGCCCAAGGCGTACAGCAGGTAATTGGCTGCCAAATCGGTGGTGTAAAAAATGGCAATGACCAAGATTGCTCCCAGATCATCCACGATTGCCAGCGCCGTCAGGAAAACTTTAAGGGCAACGGGCACGCGCTTTCCCAATATAGATAAAATGCCGATCGCAAATGCAATGTCGGTAGCCATCGGGATGCCCCAGCCGTGTTCTGTCTCGGTTCCCGCGTTGCATATCAGATAGATGCCGGCGGGCAGTAACATCCCCCCCAGTGCAGCAAAGAAAGGAAGCGATGCCTTCCTCGCCGATGAAAGCTGGCCATGCGCCAGTTCCTGCTTGATCTCAATGCCGACCATCAGGAAAAAGACGGCCATTAATCCGTCGTTTATCCAATGGAGAACGCTGTATTTTAGGTGGACAGAACTCGATTCAAAACCGACTTTATGTGCTAACAGCGATTCAAAATCGGAGGCTAATGGTGAATTGGCAATGAGGAGCGAAATGACCAGAAAAAGCAATAGCGTAATGCCACTTGCCGAATCGGCCTCGAAAAACTGTTTTATTTGTTTACGCATTGGAAAACCGGACTTGTAGAAGCCACTAATTTATAAAAAAACAGACAAATCTCCCTTACCTTCGCGGACAATTTCGAAATCTCCGGAGGTTGTGTCTACGATGGTCGAAGCAATATTCCCGCCATACCCGCCATCAATGACCAGGTCAACGTCATCGCGATACTTTTCATGAATAAGTTCCGGATCGGTCGAATATTCTACGATTTCGTCGTCATCATGAATGGATGCCGATACAATCGGATTCCCCAGCTCTCTCACGATTTCGCGGGCGATGTTATTGTCAGGGACGCGGATACCGACCGTTTTTTTCTTTGAGCTTAATAGCTTGGGAACCTGCCCGCTGGCATTGAAGATAAACGTAAACGGACCGGGCAGCGCCTTTTTCAACAGCCTGAACGTAGCGGTATCAAAGGGCTTGGTATACTGGGCAATACCGGTAAGGTCGTCGCAAATAAATGAGAGATTGGCTTTGTCGGGCTTTATCCCCCGGATCGCGCACACCTGCTCAATCGCGCGGTGGTTGTTGATGTCACATCCCAAGCCGTAAACGGTATCGGTGGGATAGATAATCAAGCCGCCCTTGCGTAGCACCTCCACCACCTGTTGGATGGCTTTCGGATTCGGATTCTCTTCGTAAATGCGTAATAACATGGTATACCCTTCTATCAACCATCAGAATTCCGCATTGTTTGGCGTACGAGGGAACGGAATAACATCGCGTATATTGGTCATGCCGGTGACAAACAACACCAAGCGTTCAAATCCGACACCAAATCCCGAATGCGGAGCTGTGCCGAAACGCCGTGTGTCCAAAAACCAGTCCATCTCTTCGGCGGGAACACCCATCTCTTCCATGCGTGCTACCAGTTTATCATATCGTTCCTCACGTTGTGAGCCACCAACCATTTCACCGATGCCGGGAAACAGGATGTCCATGGCGGCGACCGTCAATCTACCTTGGTCATCCGGTTCATTTAACCGCATATAAAAGGATTTAATGTCTGCCGGATAATCGATGAGAATAACAGGCTTTTTGAAGTGTTTTTCCACAAGATAGCGTTCGTGCTCCGACTGGAGATCAGCCCCCCAACCCGTTATCGGGTATTTGAATTGCTTTTTTTGATTGGGTTTGCTTTGACGCAATATCTCGATGGCCTCGGTATAAGTGAGCCGCTCAAATCGGCTGTCCAGGCAGAAATGGAGCTTGGAAACCAAATCCATTTCAGATCGTTCGTTTTGGGGCTTGCTCTTTTCCTCTTCAGCCAGCCTGTTTTTGAGGAATTCGATTTCGTCCGGGCAATGATCGAGCGCAAACCGGATCACATATTTTAAAAGTTCTTCGGCAAGATCCATGTTGTCTTCCAGCTCATAGAATGCCATTTCAGGCTCAATCATCCAAAATTCAGCCAGATGGCGTGTCGTATTGGAATTTTCCGCGCGGAATGTGGGGCCGAATGTGTAGATGTTGCCCAGCGCCATGGCGGCCAGTTCACCTTCAAGCTGCCCTGAAACGGTCAGGTTGGTAGACTTTCCGAAAAAATCTTCCGTATAATCCACCGTACCGTCCGGTTTCCGGGGTGTGCCGTCAAAGTCAAGGGTCGTTACCTTGAACATTTCACCGGCTCCCTCAGCGTCCGATCCGGTGATGATTGGGGTATGTATGTAAACAAACCCACGTTCAAAAAAGAACTGATGAATGGCAAAAGACAAGGCGTTACGCACCTTGAATACCGCGTTGAATGTATTGGTGCGAAAACGAAGGTGGGCGATTTCACGCAGGAATTCGAGGCTGTGTTTTTTGGGTTGTAAGGGGAATTTTTCGGGATCGCTATCACCGAGTATTTCCAGTGATTCGACCTTGATCTCCACCCGTTGGCCCTTGCCTAACGATTCGATCAACGGGCCCGAAACGCTTACCGCCGCACCAGTGGTGATCCGTTTCAGCAGACTTTCATCCGTATTGGCGAAATCGACCACTGCTTGAATATTGCCTAGCGTCGAGCCATCGTTGATGGCAATAAATTGATTGTTCCGGAATGTTTTAACCCATCCTTTTACGGTCACCTGATGTCCGTATTCCGTTGCGTTCAATAAATCTTTTATGCGTGTATGTTTCATATACTCTGATTAGCTGTAGTCGTCGGGTGCTGCCAAAACCAAAAAAACCTCCAACGAAACTGGAGGTTTTGCTGAATAAATTAGAACCTTACCTCACGATGTCAAAATTACGATAGGACTTTGGTCACCAGGTCCGCAGCCTCTTTAAGTTGAATCGCAGAATACACTTCCAGTCCGGATTCGTCGATCAGCCGTTTGGCCTCTTCGGCATTCGTGCCCTGGAGGCGAACGATGATGGGTACCGGAATATTACCGATTTCCTGATAAGCGTCGATTACACCCTGGGCTACACGGTCACAACGTACAATGCCTCCGAAAATATTGATCAAGATGGCTTTTACGTTCGGATCCTTCAAAATGATGTTAAACCCGGCCTTGACCGTCTGGGCATTAGCCGTGCCGCCTACGTCGAGGAAGTTCGCAGGTTCTCCGCCGGCTAATTTGATAATGTCCATCGTGGCCATTGCCAATCCCGCACCGTTTACCATACAACCCACATTTCCGTCGAGTTTTACGTAATTAAGATTGGATTCGCCCGCCTCAACCTCAGTGGGGTCTTCTTCGGTCACATCACGCATTGCGGCGTAATCAGAATGGCGAAACAGGCCGTTTTCATCCAGATTTACTTTGGCATCTACCGCAAGTATCTTGTCGTCAGAGGTCTTCAATACCGGATTGATTTCAAACAGCGAAGAATCCGTGGCGTCATATGCTTTATATAGGGAAGCAACGAATTTGGTCATATCTTTGAACGCCGCACCGCTCAGCCCGAGGTTAAACGCAATTTTACGTGCCTGGAAGCCTTGCAGACCTACTTTTGGATCAACTTCCTCCTTGAAAATAAGGTGCGGTGTTTTCTCGGCCACTTCTTCAATGTCCATGCCGCCTTCGGTCGAATACATAATGATGTTCCGGCCACGGCCACGATCCAGCAGCACACTCATATAAAACTCTTTGGTTTCATTTTCGCCGGGGTAATAGACATCCTGCGCAATCAATACTTTGTTTACCTTTTTGCCTTCAGGGCCGGTTTGCGGAGTTACCAATTGCATACCAATGATGTCCGTTGCCCGTTGTTTCACCTCGTCAAGATTTTTGGCTAGCTTCACGCCGCCGCCTTTACCACGGCCTCCGGCATGGATTTGGGCTTTAACCACCACCCAATCCGAGTTGTAGTCTTCCTTCAACTTTTTGGCTGCTTCCACAGCTTCCTCGGGCGTTTCAGCGACAATGCCTTCCTGCACCCGTACGCCGAAACTCTTTAGTATCTGCTTGCCTTGATATTCGTGAATGTTCATTTGCGAAAAATTTGGCGTAAAAGTAGGGTTTTAATCGGGAATGGTCAAGGGAAACCTCCAAAAAATACCTACCTTCGCAGCATGCTGCAAGCAACTGGCATTTACAAGTCATACGGCGTATTACCCATTCTGAAAGGGGTGGATTTCCATGTTTCAAAAGGTGAAATTGTCAGTCTGGTCGGTGCGTCGGGTGCAGGCAAAAGCACCCTGCTGCATATTGTCGGAACGTTGGATCGACCCGACCGCGGTACAGTGGTCATAAACGGGACGAATGTAGGGTCACTCCATACCAGGCAATTGAGCATGTTTCGGAATGAACACATCGGGTTCGTTTTTCAGTTCCACCACCTGCTTCCCGAATTTACCGCCCTGGAAAACGTGTGCATTCCGGCCTTTATCAGAAAGGACAGTCGAAAAAAAGCGGAACATCGTGCAATGGAATTACTGGAGCTATTGGGCGTAAGTCAGCGTGCAGGCCACAAGCCCGGAGAATTGTCGGGCGGTGAACAACAACGGGTAGCGGTGGCACGGGCACTGGTAAACCATCCATCGATTGTTCTTGCCGATGAACCCTCCGGTAACCTGGACTCGGAAAATGCCGCTTCCTTGCACCGGCTGTTTGTCGATCTGCGGAACCAATTGAATCAGACATTTGTGGTTGTGACGCACAATGAAGAACTGGCCAATATTGCCGATCGTATTGTCCATATTAAAGACGGATTGATCGAACCGGTGAATCGCCATGAAACATAACGTTTTAATCACACAAGGCATGCGCCCGTTTGCCCATCGGGTGGCGAAAAAGCTCTCTGCTGTATGTATTCCGCTGTTTGGATCTGCTGAGGAAATACCATATGTGCTAATAAACGGAGGTAATTTCACGACAATTCCCCCTGCAAATGCCCCTGCGTTTATACACGAAGTGCTTAAGATATGTTTGGACCGCGAGATTTCTGCGGTGATTCCCTTAGGCGCCCAGGAACTCTATCCGATGGCAGAGGCCCGTCAGCTTTTTTCCGAATATGGCGTCGATATATGGGTGCCTCCGGCGACGGTGCTGGCGGGGTTACCCGTCTTCGAGAACCCGTCCAGGGAACTGCCGTTGACCATATTGTCCGGGGGACGGGTCATCGCCGGGGGGAATGTGGGTCAGCAGTTTGAGAGCTTATCAGGGGTTTTTACGTCGTCCGACTCGGGGGAGGAATGGGCGTTGTGTTGCATTGCTGATTAACCCATGAAGCGATCTCAACAATGCCGCTGAAAAATAAACACCATATCGTTAAACCATTCTGTTAATTGCAATTCCAATCGGTATATGCCCAACATGACTGTCGCTGCCGAGAAAAAGGCGCTTGTTTTCGGACTTGATGATGTACTTTTCCCTAAAAAGGATTACGTATTGCAGGTGTATTATGTATTTGCCCATTTGCTCGAATACACGGAAACCGTGCCGCCTGCTAAAGACCTGATCGAGTTCCTGAAGTCGGCATATACAATCCACGGAGAACAGGGGCTTTTTAAACGAGCGGCGGAAGTATTCGGTATTGACGGTAAATACCAAGTGCATTTCGACCGTTTGCATCTTTCTGCAAAGCTGCCATTGAAGTTATTGCTTTATAAGTCTGTCAAGGATATGATGCAGGCGGCACATGAAGACGGCAAGCGCATCTTTATATTAACGGGAGGCAATCCTACCATGCAATTAAATAAATTGCAACATATGGAATGGGAAGGGCTTGACCGGTTTGTCAAAGTATATTTTGAGGAAGAATTGATCAGTCAGCAAAAGGAACCGCTGACTCATCTGTTGGCAGAAAATGGCTTGGAAGCGCGGGACGTGCTGCATGTGCATGCTTCCGATGATCGGTCGGCAGGGACGGTAGGCGTGGATAGACTCGATATAAAGCAAATTTTGACGGACCTCACGGTGGACGCCGATCCATGAAGCCCGGCTTCCGTAGGACGGAATGAAATACAGAAAAACGAATAAGCGCGATCGATGAAAGCAATGTCGTTTAGAATTTTGATAGGGATGTTGACCTTTTCGGTACTCAGTTGTACGGAGGATACGGTCATGCCTGAACTTGAGCGCCCGGAATTGGCGGATACCGATGAAGACTTGTTAAAAGATTCCGTTTACGTGTATACATACGGGTTTTATCTTTGGCAGGAGGATTTGCCCGATTGGTTTGCGGATGTAAGGGGAAATACCCGTCGCTTCAATTCTGCGGATGCCGTGTTAGCGTCGCTGAAAACATACGCGAGAGACGCCGATGGGGAAGCTTTGGACCGATTCAGCTTTATAGATCGCTGGGGGACCGTTAATGCCGAAATCCAACAGGGACTCGCCGGCAGTTTCGGCCTTGAATTCCGTTACAACAACGATACGGATCTTTATGTGAAAAAAGTAGATGTGGGATCCCCTGCTGATCGGGCCGGCGTAAAGCGTGGATGGCAGGTGCTGCGTATCAATGGAAGAACGGACTTATCGCTGGCATCGCTCGAAGCGGATAATCTCGATTTTCTTTTCACGGCACTGGACGGCGGGAGCATTGATCTGTCGCTTAAGAAACCCGACGGAGATGAGATTTCACTTCGTTTGACCCGGAGTGACTACCAGTTGCAGCCCATATTGGCCAGACGGATCTATACGGTGGGCAATAAAAAGGTTGGTTATTTTGCTTTTGATATCTTTATCTCTACGCTCAATGATCGCGGTAACCCAACCTATGTGAAGAGCCAGTTGGATCAATTAATCACGCAATTTGAAGAAGCGGGTGTTGAGGAAATGATCGTGGATCTTCGCTACAACGGAGGCGGAGCTGTCGTGACCGCCGAATACCTGTCCAACCTTTTGGCGCCGTCGTCCGTCGCCAACGGATTGATGTATACAAACAAAGTAAATTCCGGGCTGGAAAACTTTTTGCGGTCGCACGGTGCGCGCATCGACTTCTCTGCTGTACATTTTCAGAAGCCGAATGTGCTCGATCTCAAACGCATCTATTTTCTGGTAACCGAGGGGACGGCGTCCGCCAGTGAGTTGTTAATTAACAACCTGACTCCCTATATAGACGTAAAGTTAATCGGTGAACACCGCACCTATGGAAAGCCGGTAGGATTCTTCAACTGGAATATTCTGGGCGTTGATCTGTATGCAGTTTCGTTCCAGACATTCAATGCGGTTGGGCAGGGTGATTATTTTACAGGCATGGCGGTAGATAAGTTGGTCTACGATGATCTCACGAAAGATTTTGGCGATGCTGAAGAAGAAATGATCGCAGAAGCATTGCATTATGCAGGCAATGGGAGATTTTCTCCCGACGGAGCCGATCTCCGGGCAAGTACGATGGCAAGTCGGACCGGATCGAACACCCGGCCCGTGAATACGGCCCTGGATCGCCGGGGAATCAAAGGGATGTATCGTTTTTGACGATACAACTTTGGGCGATAATTCGTATCTTGCACTACCATGAAGGAAGGAAAACCTGCAACCATCAAGGAAATCGCTAAACGGCTGAAGATTTCACCTTCGACCGTTTCCAGGGCATTGAATGACCATCCGAGTATCGGATTGGTCACGACAATGCGCGTGAAGAAAGTTGCTGCCGAATTGAACTATGAACCCAATCAAACAGCGATTTTTTTTAAACAACGCAAGACGTTTACGATAGGGGTTGTGCTCCCCAGCCTATCCGAACCTTTTTTCTCTGCTGCCATCAGCGAAATCGAGAATGTCGCCAGCGCCCGGAACTATACAGTGATCATGGGCCAATCACTGGACGATGCTGACCGTGAAATGCGCATACTCCAAACACTGAAAACCCACCGGGTGGACGGTGTATTGATGTCAATCAGCAAGAATACACAAAGCTATCCTTTCATCGAATTGATGGAGAGTGCCGGCATTCCCGTCGTATTCTTTGATTGTGTGCCGGATCTGGAACACATACATAAAGTATATTGCGATTTGGAAACCGGTATGCTGGAGGCCATCGATCGGTTTGCTTCCTGTGGGCACCGTGCGATTTCACTGATTAACGGCCCGGCATTCCTGCCGGCCAGTATGGAGCGTGAAAAGGCATATAAAAAAGGTTTGGCCGAACATGATATCTCGTTTAAAGAAGAATATGTGGTCAACACAGATTTAACAACTGAAGGCAACGAAGCGGCTGTTTTGCAGCTCTTGGCATTGCCGGATCGACCGTCGGCCGTGATTTCATTCAACGACTATGTGGCTTTGGACGTAATGAAGGCCGTACGTAAGCGAGGAATAGCGCTCAATCAAGATATCCATTTCATAAGTTACGCCAATTACCCCCTATGGAAATACATGGAAAATCCGCCTTTGGCATCCATTGAACAATTTCCCGGAGACCAGGGCAGGAAAGCTGCTGAGTTGCTCTTTAAACTAATGGACAGTGCTGAACGACCTGAGCCTACGCGAATTATTTTCCATTCGCGATTAGTCAATCCCGGATAACGAAAGTTTTTCCCCCATCAGGTATGTAGATTCCAGAACCGCCTGCGCCAGGTTCTCTTTCGGTGCCCGTTTTTCAGATGTGGAAAGGACGGTGTACGCGTTACCGATGTCAAGACCTACCGCACGTTCTACATGATTGGGACCACACCACAATGCCGACCGCAGAAAATATCCCAAAGAGGCAAAGTTTTCGGCGCCATCCGGAACGATAACATCGAGAATGCCTTCAAATTCCTGTTGGAAATGGCTCGCCAATTCCGGGTAAAGGGCGCCACCTCCTACCAAGTATAGCCGATCTGCCTTTTCAAAATCAATATCCGTAAACGCTTTTCGGATGGCAGGAGACAAAACTTCGTGGTAATAGCTAGCCAAATGAGTACTTCTTGCATTTAACAAATTCATACGCTTGCGCCCGATAACCATGTCTCCGCGTTGGAAACTTTGGTTAATCATGTGCTCGTTTTTCATGGAAAGGTAATAACTGGCGCTAAGCTCGTCATACAGGGTATTAACTGCATGTCTTAGCCCGGGTACACTCACACAGGTCCGGGCAATCGGTCCTTCAGCAGTACTCAGTGCCGTCTCGCAGGTGCCATAGCCCAAACTTACAATGAAAAAGTTGCCCTCATCGGCCAGCGGACCCTTGCGGATGGCATTGATACACCCCAATATTTCGGGCATTATCTCCAGGTGCGAAATAGTCAACTGTACGCGGCTGCGGCCACCGCCATTGAGCGTATCGCTGTTGTATTCGATAATGACGTCACGTTCGGAAAAGAATTTCTCCGCTTGCAATTTGAACAACTCGAAAACGGCCGAAGGAAAGCCGGTTGTGATAACCAACTCTCCGGATTTGGCGCCGGATGCGAGCAGCAAGCCCGCTTTGGCCAGCAGTTGATAGTCTAGGTCGGATGGCGAACTATTGATGTTTCGGTAGGGAACCTGGCCTTGGGTTAATGCGAGGTCGCCTACCAAAAAACTCGCTCCAGCTTCAAACAGCTGAATACGTTTTTCCAATGCAGCGGTAAGCTGAGTCAGAGGCTTGTCATGTCGTTCGATAACACTGGGGATACTTACAAATTTTGTTTCCATGCTAGATTTTTAGGTGAGGTCACACCATGCAAATATAGCAATTGCCTTAGCTTAGAAGGGCGTTTCTCCGTTTGTTGATCGTTATGTTTTTGTTAATTTTTGGGGCGTTCGGTTGGGTTGTCGGTTTATGGGTAAAGGATGGACAATGGATTTTCGGCCACCGCCCATCCTCGCAGCTTTTATAAATTATAAATGGATCACCTCACCGTATGCGTCGGCGGCGGCTTCCATAATGGCTTCGCTCATCGTAGGGTGCGGATGCACGGATTTGATGATTTCGTGTCCGGTGGTTTCCAATTTCCGGGCTACCACTACTTCAGCAATCATCTCCGTAACGTTTGAGCCAATCATATGGGCGCCCAGGAATTCTCCGTATTTTGCGTCGAAGATCACTTTGACAAACCCATCCTTTGCGCCTGCAGCACTTGCTTTTCCGGATGCAGAAAAGGGGAATTTGCCTACTTTAACTTCGTATCCGGCTTCTTTCGCAGCCTTTTCGGTGTACCCTACGGAAGCAATCTCAGGTGAGCAGTAGGTACATCCCGGAATGTTATTGTAGTTGATAGGCAAGACGTCCATGCCCTTGATTTTTTCTACACAGGTAATACCCTCTGCAGACGCAACATGCGCCAAGGCCTGGCCTTTCACAATATCGCCGATCGCATAGATGCCGTCCACATTGGTTTTATAAAAATCATCAACCACTACACGACCTTTTTCAGTTTTCACGCCTACCTCCTCTAAACCGAGTCCTTCAATGTTCGGCGTGATGCCAACTGCTGAAAGCACAGTCTCCGCTTCGATCGTTTCAGTGCCCTTGGATGTTTTGATCTGTACTTTGCTGAGTGTACCGGACGTATCCACAGCCTGGACTTCCGCTCCGGTGAGAATATTGATGCCTGCTTTTTTAAGGCTACGCTCCAGCTGTTTGGAAATTTCCTCGTCTTCAACCGGTACAATCCGGTCCAGGTATTCAACAATCGTAACTTTGGTGCCAATGGCGTTATAAAAATAGGCAAATTCAACGCCGATGGCTCCCGATCCGACTACAACCAATGATTCGGGCTGTTTTTCTAAATTCATGGCTTGGCGATAACCGATGATCCGTTTACCGTCCTGTTTCAGGTTGGGGAGCTCGCGTGATCGGGCGCCCGTGGCTAAGATCGTATGCTTTGCCTGATATTCTTTGGTGGCACCGTCCGCATCTTGTACGGCTACTGTACCGCCTTTTTTGATGCGGGCGGTACCCATGATGACATCGATCTTGTTCTTTTTCATGAGAAACTGGATGCCTTTGCTCATGCCCTCAGCTACCCCACGGCTGCGCTTGATGATGGCACCGAAATCGGCCTCACCACCGCTCACCTTGATGCCATAGTCTTCGGCATGGTTTAGGTATTCAAACACTTGTGCACTTTTAAGCAACGCCTTTGTGGGTATACATCCCCAGTTGAGGCAGATGCCGCCTAAGGATTCCCGCTCCACAATAGCGGTCTTAAAACCAAGTTGGGATGCCCTGATGGCCGCAACATAACCGCCCGGTCCGCTCCCGATTACAATGATGTCGTAGTTCATATATTATTCTGTTTCCTGAGATTGATTCCTATTTCTGATGACAGATCAAAATTCCAGTGGCTACAAACTTACGTTTTTTTTGGAAAGTCCGAAAGTCTCCCCGCCGGAAAGTCCGAAGGTACGGGCTAACCGTCACATTTTGGTCAAACCCGACCGGGACAGGCGTTAACTAGTAGATTATTGTCTATTTTGCGGCAATTTATTGTCATGAGCACGAATACAAAAGTTTTGCATTGGTTCCGGAATATTGCCCTGGTTGAGGGGATATCAATGGTTGTTCTGGTTACGTTTTCGGTCTTGAAGCGTACCACTGATTTTGAATGGGCTACGTTAGGAGTCAAATATGTCGGCTGGGCGCATGGCATCCTCTTTATTGCCTACGTCTATCTGCTGTGGCTGTGTGCAGACCGATATAAATGGAAGTTAGGTCGTGTGGCAATATTTTTCCTTGCTTCGCTTCTTCCTTTTGCCCCGTTTTTTGTCGAACGGAAATTACGGGAAGAAGCGCATTCCTAAGGCCGGTCGCCGGCGTAAGCGTACGTGATTTCGGTCTTTCCGTGTGGAGACGGGTTGCCTTCCGGATCGAGGTTGACAAATACCAGTTTATCTATCGTTAATATGCTTTTGCGCGTAATTTTATTGCGTACCTGGCAAGTAAGCGTAATAGAAGTGCGGCCAAAATGCGTAGCTGTGATGCCCAGCTCGATGATGTCGCCCTGTTTGGCCGAACTTACAAAGTTGATTTCAGAAATAAACTTGGTAACGATATGAGGGTTGCCCAACTGTACGATCGCATAGATTACAGCCTCTTCGTCAATCCACCGGAGTAAGGTGCCCCCAAACAGTGTTCCGTTGGGATTGAGGTCTTCCGGCTTTACCCACTTACGTGTGTGGAAATTCATCTGTTTCCTGTTACATGTGGATGGCCCGGTTGGCCGTTGCTGCCAGCGAGGCCTCCCGGAATGCTTCCGTAAACGTAGGGTGCGCATGACAAATTCGTGCAATGTCTTCAGCGGACGCACGGTATTCCATGGCTACGGTGGCTTCGGCAATCATGTCTGCCGCCCTCGGGCCGATCATGTGTACACCCAATACTTCATCCGTTTCTGTATCGGCCAAAACTTTGACAAATCCATCGGTATCGCCGCTGGCCTTTGCACGGCCGCTGGCCTTGAATGGGAACGAACCGGTTTTGTAAGCACGTCCTTCTGCTTTCAGCTGCTCTTCGGTTTTACCAACGCTTGCCACTTCAGGCCAGGTATATACAACACCAGGAATCAGGTTGTAGTCAATATGGGGCTTCTGCCCGGCAATGCGCTCTGCCACGAATACACCTTCGTCTTCGGCCTTGTGGGCAAGCATTGCGCCCCTGATCACATCACCAATCGCATAGATGCCCGGTACGGATGTTTCCAGATGCTCATTTACCGGCACTTTTTTGCCGCGCTCTTCCAATTGGATACCAATATTTTCTAGCCCCAATCCTTCCGTATAGGCTGTACGACCCACCGCCACGATGCAATAATCCCCTTCCCATTGGGCGGGCTGCCCCTTTGGGTCTTCGGCCGTGATGGTCACCTTTTTCCCCTTGACCGATCCTCCGGTTACCTTATGGCCAAGGTAAAACTCCATACCCAGTGTTTTTTTCAAAACCCGTTGCAATTCTTTGCCAAGGCCACCGTCCATCGTGGGCAGGATGGATTTTTCATATTCCACAACAGAGACTTTTGCACCCAGCCGCGCATAAACAGAGCCCAGTTCCAAACCGATTACGCCTCCGCCGATAACGATGAGGTGTTTAGGTACCTCGGTCAGTGTGAGTGCTTCGGTAGAAGTGATCATCCGTTTTTTATCAATCGGAAGAAAAGGCAACGCGGTAGGTTTGGATCCTGTGGCTATGATCACATGCTTGCTCGTTAGCTGTTCAGTTTTTCCGTCATTCTTTGTTACCTTGACCGTGTTCTTATCGATGAATGAGCCGACCCCGGTAATGCTATCAATCTTATTCTTTTTGAAAAGAAATTCGATGCCAGCCACATTCTGAGCGATCACGTCGTCTTTGCGGGCAATCATCTGTTTCATATCGGCCTTGAGATTGCTCACATTGATGCCATGGTTGCCAAAATGGTGTGCAGCGTTGTGATAATGCTCAGAAGAGTCTAAGAGCGCTTTGGAAGGAATGCAACCTACATTAAGGCAGGTGCCGCCGAAAGTGCTGTATTTCTCAATGACGGCTGTTTTTAAGCCCAATTGCGCACAGCGTATAGCGGCCACATATCCTCCGGGTCCGCTACCGATTACAATGACGTCGTATTGCATGTGATGATGTTAGTCTACTCGATGGCTCAAAGGTACGCATTATTACCTTTTGGCGGTACTGCAAAAACAAAAAAGACAGCCGTCTGACTGTCTTTTCGTAAATTGTTGAATCGTGCTTTTATTCCGCTACGATCTTACCCTGCATTACACCATAGTGACCTGGAAAGCTGCAAACAAAAGGATAAACACCTTTTCCATCCAGCGTAAATTCGATTGTGTCGGTTTCACCCGGTCCTAATAACTTCGTGTGTGCTATGATCGATGATCCAAACGTAACAGGAATGTATTCCGTGTCGACAGCTTTGATGGCCTCACCGCCAAAAGCAGGAAGATCGGTGCCCGGCGTAAGGATAACCACGTTATGTCCCATGGATTCCTTCGGCATCTCGCCTACGTTTTTCAAGACAAGTTTTACAGGTTGACCGGCTTTCACCCGGAAAAGTTTTTTGTCAAATTGCATCAGGTCGTTTGCCTGTAAAGCCAGTTCGTTGCTTACGGCTACCGTATCCAGCCCAGGGATATCCGCCGCAGGCGCCTGTTCTGTGGTAGTGGTTGTTTCTGTTGATTCAGTAGTGGATTCTTCCTTTGTCTGGTTGCCACCACAGGCGGCGAAAAAAACGGCTCCCGCTACAAGGGGCATCAAAAATAATCGCTTCATTTCAATAGCTATTTGTTTGCGCCCCAAAGGTAGTCGAAATTGAAAATGTAAAAAAGCGCAATTATCACCGAAGTGTAATTTTGTTGTTACTTTTCGCTCGGCGTCTTCGTATGGGTCAATGTTTTGATGATCTGGTATAGCGATACCGGATCGAACGGTTTACCAACCACAGCATCCGCACCGGCCGCATAGGCCGCCTGCTGCTCACGCTGCAACACCGAAGCGGAAATCGAAATAATCGGAATTTGTCTGATCGATTCCCGGGGATCATTCCGGATGATTCGGATCGCTTCGAATCCGCTCATCACGGGCATATGCGCATCCATGAGGATCAGACTGTATGAGATGGTTTCTACCTTTTCCAGGGCTTCTTTTCCGTTTTTTACGGTATCCACGGTGATTCCCCAGGTGTTAAGCATATGGGTAACCATAAAGCTGTTTAATTCATTGTCCTCGGCAAGAAGAATATGAACATCGGTAAGCGGAGGTAAATCGGTATACTGTTTTTTGGCCGATTTTGGGGTTGCTTCGGAAGACTCTTCATCAAACCAGCACTGGAAGATAAATTCACTGCCACTGCCCAATTCGCTATAGGCATGAATTTGGCCTTGATGAAGATTGACCAGTCGTTTTACAATCGCCAACCCGAGTCCGGTGCCGCCAAAACGTTTGGTAATACCTTCTTCGCCTTGTTCAAATGACTGAAAAATTTTATCGATGGCATTACTGGCGATGCCAATACCGGTGTCTTTTATAGAAAATTGGAGATGCACCCGCTGTTTCGATCGCTTGAGCAATTTGGTTTCAAGCGTCACGCTGCCTTTTTCCGTGAATTTGATACCATTCGAAATCAGGTTGCTCAATATTTGTGTCAACCGGAGTGAATCAGCAAGAATCTGCTTTGGCAGATTCTCGTCATTGACTACCTGGAAGGTGATGCCTTTTTGCTCGGCTTTATAGGCAAATAGATTGGTAAGTTCTTTGATGATGTTGGCCAGTGACGTCTTAGCATAATCCAACCGCATTTTTCCCGAATCAATTTTCGAGAGATCCAAAATGTCATTGATAATAAGCAACAGCTGTTGGGAGGCGTTTTCCAGGTAATCCAACCATTCCGATTGTTCTTCGTTGAGCGGGGAATTCCGAAGCATCGTCGTAATCCCAGTGATGCCGTTGATGGGAGTCCGTATTTCATGACTCATGTTGGCTAGAAAATTTTCCTTTGACTTACGAGCCAGGTCGGCCTCCTTTTTTGCCTTGACCAGCTCCAGGTGCGATCGTTCAAGTTCCTCGTTTTTTCGCTTCAGTTCCCGTTGGATATGCACCTGCTGCATAAAAGATTTGACTTTGGCAATCGTGATGTCCGGATTGAGCGGTTTATACAGGTAATCGATGGCGCCGCTGTGTAACCCTTTGAGCAGAAATTTGTCTTCCTTGGAAATAGCAGTAACCATGATGACCATGATTTGCCAGGTCTTTGGATTGCTTTGCAGCAGGGAGACAAATTCAAAGCCATTGATCTCCGGCATTTGCACATCCACCAGCGCGATGGCCACATCCTGATTCCAGCAATAGCGGAGCGCTTCGTTAGGCGAGGTGCTGCCCCAGATTTCCAGGTTATCGATATCGGCCAATAAGGCTTTTAAGCTGAGCACATTTTCCTCTTTGTCATCTACGATGACTAGCTTTAATTTCTCCATGACTGGTCTCCTCCCAAAATATAGTTGGCCAACTGTTGACTGAATGTGACAAGTTCTTCGTTAGTAAGGATCAGATCGGCTGCTCCGAGGTTTATCGCAGCTTCGGGCATGGTTCTGATTTCTGCCTGCTCCGGATGCTGTACAATGCAAAGCCCCGCCGCATGTTGCACCGCACGCATACCTTGAGCTCCGTCCTGATTTGCCCCCGATAACAATACCGCGAGCGTACCGGGGCCGTAGATGTCGGCAGCACTTTGCATGGTTACGTCAATGGATGGGCGGCAAAAATTTACGGGTTCAGAGGTATCCAGCGAAATGCTGCGATCAGGTTCCACCAATAAATGGTATCCGGCAGGGGCAAAATAAGCGGTCCCTGGGCGGATCTGTTCTTTTTCTTCGGCTACCTTAATGGTAATGTGAGATTTAGCCATGATGCTTTCTTCAATATGGGTTTCATACCGGGCATTCCGATGGATAATTACCAATACCCCGACCGGCAAGTCGGCCGGTAACGCCCTAAGCATGTCAAACAATACCTTGAATCCACCAGCAGAACATGCTAGAATCAACACTTCAGCCATTTGAAGTTTGCCGGTGACGTATGACGATAACTTAAGCAATTTTCTGGTAAATGTTTTGTTTTTTATTCACAAGCCGGAACCGTTCCTTTAGCCGGTCCGAACGAAGAACCTCTTTCGATCCAAGACAAAGAAAGCCAAACAAAGCTAAACTTTCATATAATAAATTAAACACGCGTTCCTGCAATTCTGCGTTAAAATAAATCAGTACATTACGGCAGGTGATGAGTTGAAATTCGTTGAACACCCCATCGGAAACCAGGTTGTGGATGGAGAACAAGATGTTTTTACGTAAATCATGATGAATGGTTGCCGCATCGTATTTCGCCGTATAATACTCCGAAAGTGATTCCTCCGATCCGGTCTGTAGGTAGTTGTCCGAGTAGGCTTTCATCTTTCGCAGGTCGAAGATTGCGCTTTTGGCTTTTTCGAGTACTTTCGAATTGATATCGGTTCCATAAATAAATGAGCGTTCATAGAGCCCCTGCTTTTTAAGCAAAATTGCGATCGAATATACCTCTTCGCCCGTTGAACAGCCTGCACTCCATACCTTAATGTGAGGAAAAGTAGCCAAATAGGGAAAAACCTCCTCTCGCAATGCGACGTAGAAGGCGGGGTCGCGGAACATCTCGGTGACATTGACGGTTACTTCGATGAGAAACCTGCTGAAAAACCCCGAGGTATTGATCAAGTTGTCTTTCAACGCTGCAAAATCGAGCCGATACAAGTCCATGATTCTTGAAACCCGCCTTTTGAGCGAAGCTCGTGAATAGCCGTTCAGATCAAAGCCATGGACGTGGTTTACCAACTCAATTAATTCTTCCAGGTGTTCAAACGATAGGCTCATTCTGTTCTTCTATTAGCTTATCCACACACGTATCAGTGAAAGTAATTTGTTTATGTCCACCGGTTTGGCAATGTAATCATTGGCCCCCGCATCGAGTGCCAGTTGGCGGTCGCCCTGCATCGCTTTTGCGGTCAGTGCGATAATGGGAAGCTTCGCAAACTTTTTGTCGGCGCGGATCTTTGCTATCGCTTCGTAGCCATCCATCTCCGGCATCATGATGTCCATTAGAACCAGATCAACATCGGGTTTACGTTGAAGAATCGCCAAGGCCTCGACGCCGTTGTTCGCCGTTTCTACGATCATCTGGTTAGATTCGAAAACCGTACTCAGCGCGAAAATATTACGCATATCATCGTCGGCCAATAGAATGCACTTGCCCTCCAAAACATGATCAAGTGACAAACCGGTTACTCCGGAGCGGTTAAAAGGCGGGAACGAATGCGGGGCGGGGACATCGTTTTTTATGCGGTTTATGAAGAGATTTACCTCATCCAGGATGCGGTTATTGGATTTATCCGACTTAAGAACCAGGGTTTTTGTATGGTGAAGAATCCGGCTGGTCATTTCCGGATTGAGCTCCATGGCAGTATTGATGATTACCGGGGTGTCAGTATGTTCGGGAATGCTTTTGATTTCATCCAGTAAATCTGTTCCGGGTTTATCCGGAAGGTTGAGATCCAGAATAATGCAATCGAAATGTGTATTCGACTGCAGATATTTAAGGGCTTCGTTGCCCGTGAAAGCTTGCTTTACGTCCACGCCACTTTCTGTCAAGCGCGACTTAAGGCTGTCACTCTGGATTTTTTGGTCTTCGACAACCAATACCTTTTTAAGCGGAGATTCAATAACTTTGTTCAGATGCCCGAATACTTCATCCAAGGACTTCTTGTTGACCGGCTTTTTAAGAAAGCCCACAGCGGACTCCTCGATTTGGTGCTTATCCGGGCGATCTGCAGACATGAGATGCACAGGAATATTTCTCGTGCGTGAGTCGCTCTTTAGTTTTTTCAGTACCGTCCATCCATCCATTACGGGAAGCCTGATGTCCAAAATAACCGCGTCGGGTACATGCTCAAATGCCATCTGCAAACCGATGTCACCTTGGTAAGCAACCAGTGTATCAAAGCCCCGTTCCCGGGCATATCCATCCAATATTTCGGCGAAGTTACGGTCGTCTTCGATAATCAGAAGGCGTTTGCTACCTCCCGCGGCGGTTGCCGGCGGCGGAGGTGTCTGTTTATCCGGTTTTTCTTCACGGGGCGCCGCTGTCGGCTGCGGATGATCTTCGGTTGTTGCGCGAGCGTCGATTTTTTCGGCAAGTTGAAGGGGAAGGATCAATGTGAACGAGCTTCCCACGCCTTCTTGGCTGGAGACCCGGATTTCGCCACCCAGCATGGCAGCCAATTCGCGGCAAATTGAGAGCCCAAGTCCGGTGCCTCCGAATTTACGGTTCGTTGAACCATCTGCTTGCTTAAAAGCGTCGAATATCAATTGCTGTTTATCCGGCGGGATTCCAATGCCATTGTCTTTTACCGTAATTGCCAGGGTGTCGTCAGAAGCCTGGGAAATCAGCAGTTCCACGCGTCCCTGTTCTTTGGTAAACTTAAAGGCATTGGAAAGCAGGTTTTTCAAGATCTGTCGCAGGCGCTGTTCATCCGTTCGGATGGAAGCCGGTAGATTTTCGTCAACCGTAATCCGGAAATCAATCGCTTTGCTACCGGCAATTCCATTAAACAACTCCAATAAGTCCTGGGCAATAGGAGATATGGGTGTATCTTCAATGACTAACTCCATATTTCCGGATTCGATTTTCGATAGATCAAGGATATTATTGATCAGGTGCAGCAAATCTGTCCCTGCATTGTGGATAACGGACGCATATTTTACCTGATCGGGTAGGAGGTTACCGGGCTTATTGTCTTCCAATAATTTGGCAAGTATAAGAATGCTATTGAGAGGCGTCCGTAATTCATGACTCATATTCGCCAGAAATTCCGATTTATATTTGTCCGACTGTTCAAGTTCATTCGCTTTCATGGCAATCGAATGCCGGGCCTGTTCAATGGAGAAATTGCGCTCCTCCAATAACCTGGCTTTCTCTTCAAGTTCGAGGTTGGCGTGCTTCAGTTCCTCTTGTTGGACCCGCAGTTCTTCTTCAGACGCTTCCAACTGATGGGTTTTATGGACGAGCTCGTCGTTCGTCGTCCGGAGTTCCTCTTGTTGCGCTTCAAGTTCTTCCGCCTGCTGCTGCGTTTCTTCATAGAGCAGCGAGAGCGTGGCATGGTCAATGGCTACCTTGGTGGCAATGGCCAGGCTGATTGCCGCCCGTTCCAGAAATTGCAATACCGTATCGTCAATTTTGCGAAAGAATCCGACTTCTAGTATGCCGATGGTTTCGGTCTCGTAAACGAGTGGCTGGATAACAAGGTATTCGGGTTTGGCCTCACCCAACGAAGAGGTAACTGTTAGGTAGTTTTCCGGCAGATCCGAAAGCACAAGCTGCTTTTGCGAAGCGATGCATTCGCCAGCAAGACCACGGTTTTTTTCGATATGGGGCCGCAGGTTCGGTGCTTCCACGGCATATAGCCCCGCCTGCACGAATAAGTTCTCATTTGCCGTGCTTTTCAGGTACATAATGCCGATCTTGGCGTTCAGGTACCGGCAAATTGTTTGGATGGCATTCGTAGCGATTTCCCATTCATTAAGTCCACCGCGGGTGTTTTCATCAAGCATTGCCAATCCGTTCAATGTCCAATTGTGTACCTCCCTTTCCTTTGAAAGCTTAGCCAGGTCGGTATTGGATTTCCGGATGAGCAGTTCCGTTTTTTTTTGGTGTTCGAAGGTTTTAGTCACATAAACAAGCAACCACCAAATAACCGGAAACGCCAGGATTGCGGTGATAAAAAAGGTGATTTTGATGGTGTCAAGTATTCGGTGTGAAATGTCGATTTGCTCGAATAGATGCAATAGATAAAAAAGACTGGCTAATAATATGACTATTAACAGAGAAAAGCCGATATATATATGTGCCTTAAATGTCAGTTTTTTCATCTAATAAAATTTGCTTTTTAGCGGTGATGAAGCCTGTATGAGCTATTATTCGTGTTCTTTTTTAGCGGTAGCCCGTGCAGGTTTCACTCAAAAAAATGATTGAATTTAGTATTTGTTTCCACCAGATCACCGAGCCACCTCACTACGTTTATCGTTATCACGTTTGCGCGGTTATGAAGCTCGCGCCGCTTAGGACTCACGTGGATTTCATCCTACAGAACCCCTGAATCCCATCGCTAATTAAACATTTTTTCCTCCTTTTGCAAAAATAAAATGGCGTGACCTCGCTGGTCTTTTTAAAGAATAACTTTTAAAGAATAGGATGTCTCTCAAACGGCTTAGTGCGATCAAACAGGTATCGATACGTGTGATGGGTTTTATAAATCGTGCCGCCAACGTACCTTGCTACATTCATCATCTTCGGATTGAAATCCCCGATCCAATTCATCTGCAGTTCCTCGTACTTTGACTGAGTTGGATCTTGCAATACCTTAGTAGCAGCTATAACAATGGCCGCTTCAAGCCCTTTACGTTGATGTTCGGGAACAACGCCAAATACAATACCAAACATGGTTTTGCAACGACGGCGCCATCGATTCCAGAGAAAGCGTATTTTTCCCGGTAGCGTCAATTTTCCGTTGGTGTATTTAACAATCAATTGGTTCACGTCGGGAATGTTGACCCAAAAACCCACCGGCCGGCCGTGGTAATACGCAAACCAGATGATTTTCGGATCAATGATGGGTTTCATGCTTTGTATCAATTTTTGTGCACTTTCAGCGCTCATCGGGCTCACCCCTTCGTGCCTTGCCCAAGCATCGTTATATACGGCTCGGAAATCTTCCGCTGCTTTTCCGAGCTGCTTGCGATCTATATGGCTTAAGGTGTATCCCGTATCCTTCAAGGCATTCAAGGCTTTTTCGCCCACCCTGCTGGAAAGGGGTGTAGCGATCACCCTTCGGTAAGTAAATTGCTTGAAATACACTTGAAAACCATATCGTTCAAAAAGTTGCTGATAATAGGGTGGATTGTAATTGCAGCAATAACAAGGCGGGTGGAAGCCCTCCACGAGTAATCCCCACCAGCGTTCGCGGTTTCCGAAGTTAATGGGTCCGTCCATGGCCTCGATGCCGTGCGACGCCAACCAAGCCTTGGCCGTATCAAACAGCAGGTCCGCCGCTTTTTGGTCATTGATGCATTCGAAAAACCCACATCCTCCTGTCCACAATTCAGCACCATCGGTCCGCTCTTCGAAAAATGCGGCAATGCGCCCAATAGGCGTGCCGGATTCATCCAACAATAGCCATCGGGCACAGTCTCCGCGCTGAAAGCGAGGGTTTCGCTCCCGATCGAAGACGGCTTGTACGTCCACGTCAAGCGGTCGGATGTAATTGGGGTCGCCGTCGTAAAGCGGGACGGCCATGGTTACAAACAGTCGATCTAACGCCCCTCCGGACACAGGTACAATTTTCATAAACGATTTGTATTCAACATTCGAAACGCGCTAAAAATAACAGTTTAACACGGCTTAAACAATAGCAGCTGCTCGAAGATAGGACACGGCGTTCCGATGCAACGTATCGGTTATTACGGCGTCCTATATACAAACGGTTTAACATATAAAAGGAACACAATGAAAAGAGAATTATCAGTATTGTGCTGGTTGGCACTATCGCCGGTTATTTGCATGGGATGGATCCATGTGGGTACGAATTCGTCGTTTCGCGACGATGTGCGTGATGTACGCGACTTTCATGCGCTTGCCAGTGCCGGCAGCATCAACGTGGAGGTGCGTTTCGGTGACCGCGAATCCGTAAGGCTGGTGGGCGATGCGGCGGCGATCGCCGAAGTTGAGACCCTTGTAGAAAAAGGTACGTTAAAAATCCAGTTTAAGAAGAATGCGCAGAGATCTGGATTGAACCGGGGCAAGGTTACGGCTTACGTCACAGCCAAGAAACTTGATGCGTTGGCACTATCCGGTTCGGGAGCTATTACGGTTGTCGGCACTGCGTCCGGCGATGAAATGAATGCGTCGTTAAGTGGTTCGGGAAAGCTTACCTTTGAACCCGATGTTGAGGTGTGCAACGTTAGCATCAGCGGCTCAGGCAGGATTGCAGCGGCAGGCCAAGCGAAAGAGATCAACGTATCCCTAAGCGGTTCCGGCCGGTTTGAGGGGGGCGAGCTAAAAAGCCAATCTGCCAACCTGAAGATCGCGGGGTCGGGGACGATTACGGTCCATGCGGATAAACAAGTGGACGCGTTCATCAGCGGATCGGGTAACATACGTTACAGTGGAAATGCACAAACCAATGTACAAACATCTGGTTCGGGCAGGATACATCGACTTTGATTGCGTCCGGGGGTGAGGGGACGCAGCGAAAAATATAAGACTTTTGGATAGCCGCCAAAAAGTCGTATCTTTAAAAGCTGATAAAAGTATCTTAAACGTAATAGACCTTATGGACGCCAATTTCACCCCAATCTTAATGATCGTCGGAGCCATTGTAGCATTTTTTATTTTGCTTTATTTGCTTCCCGTAAACCTTTGGTTCACTGCACAGCTATCCGGTGTCCGTGTCAACCTGTTGAATTTGCTGCTGATGCGCTTGCGGAAAGTGTCGCCTGCATTGGTCACCAACGCAATGATTACGTCCACCAAAGCAGGACTGAACATCACATCCAATGAGATTGAGACGCACTATCTCGCGGGAGGCAATGTAAACAATGTGATCAAGGCTTTGATATCAGCCGATAAAGCGAATATTCCCTTAGATTTTAAGTTGGCTACAGCCATCGATCTGGCAGGCCGGGATGTTTTCGATGCCGTGCAGTTATCGGTTAATCCCCGCGTTATCAACACGCCGCCTGTCGCCGCCGTAGCTAAGGACGGTATTCAGCTCATTGCGAAAGCAAGAGTAACGGTACGGGCAAATATCAATCAGCTCGTAGGCGGAGCAGGCGAGGAGACCATCCTGGCGCGCGTGGGAGAAGGTATCGTTACAACCATTGGTTCGGCAATCAATCATAAAGAAGTATTGGAAAACCCCGATCGTATTTCAAAAACCGTCCTGGCAAAGGGACTGGACAGTGGTACGGCATTCGAAATTTTGTCAATTGACATCGCGGATATCGACATCGGTGAAAACGTGGGCGCAAAATTGCAAACGGATCAAGCGGAGGCCGACCTCAAGGTTGCTAACGCACGTGCGGAAGAGCGAAGGGCAATGGCGGTGGCATCCGAACAGGAAATGCGTGCGAAAGCACAGGAAGCACGAGCTAAGGTAATTGAGGCGGAGGCACAGGTCCCCTTAGCGATGGCGGAGGCATTCCGCAATGGTAATCTGGGTGTAATGGATTATTACCGGATGCAAAATATTCAAGCGGATACCGACATGCGGGGCTCGATCGCAAAACCGGGCGGCAATTCCGACAAAGGCGAAAAGAATCGATAAAACAAAACCCCGGTGATGGGCACCGGGGTTTGTTACTAACCAATTATAAACCTAAATTATGAAAAGACAATCCAAATCCCCGGTGTTATCCGGGTTTATTTTCTGATGCAAAAATAACATCAATTTCTTATTTTTCGATGAAGCTTTTGTTAATAAATTGTCAAAAGAACATCCTTGCATCTGCCGCCAAACAAACGGCTTAATAGGTAATTATCAAAGCCCGTGCCAAACCAGAAACACGCCATTCGGGGGCACAAGTGTGTCGGGGAAAACGTATACTGAGACCGATTTATTGAACAGGCTGTCCCCCAATAATCGCCGCCGTTGGCGCTTCCAAAATGGAGATTTTTACTATGTTTGGCTGATATAAATACGTAAGCATGTTTTTTGATAAATTTAAACGGGTAAAAGCCTTTGTCTTTGATGTGGATGGTGTGCTTTCCGACGGGAATATATTGGTTACGGAACAGGGCGATCAGCTGCGATCATTCAATATCAAAGATGGCTATGCGATGCAACTGGCCGTAAAAAAGGGGTACCCCATGGCAGTCATAACCGGCGGGCGGTCCGTTGGGGTTAAAAAGAGAATGGAAGGGTTAGGCATCACGGATGTATTTCTGGCAGTTAGTGACAAAAGTGCAGTGTTTCATAAATGGCTATCCGACCGCGAGTTAACCGCCGCGGATACGCTATACATGGGTGACGATATTCCCGATTTGGCTAATCTGAAAATAGTAGGCCTACCCACTTGCCCCGCGGACGCGGTGGAGGAGATTAAAGCGGTCGCGTTCTACGTGTCCGGTTGCAAAGGTGGACAGGGGGCGGTGCGCGACGTGATTGAAAAAGTAATGAAACTACAGGGAACCTGGCGTGAGGACCCCGAAGTTCCGAGTATTTGAAAAAAACCTGTGAGGTAATCGATAGACAATGCGTATAATTCTCGCTTCCCAATCGCCCAGACGGAAAGAATTACTCTCGTTAATGGGCATTCCGTTTACCGTGGTCGCTCGTGAGGTTGACGAATCCTTTCCAGAGGAACTGAACCCGACAGCGGCAGTACGTCACATTGCCGAGAAGAAAGCCCGTGTTTTTATGGGCGAGTTTGTCGATGCATTGGTAATCACTGCCGATACAGTCGTAACCATAGACGGCCAAATACTCGGCAAGCCGAAAGATGAGTCGCACGCGCGTGAAATGCTGACCCGCTTGTCCGGTAGGCAGCATGAAGTGATCACGGCAATAGCGTTACTGCAGGGCGGGCAAATTGAGATATTTCACGAAACCACGGAAGTGCATTTCAGGGTTTTATCGGCCAGTGAGATCGATTATTATATCCAACATTACAAGCCCTTTGATAAGGCAGGCGCTTATGGCATCCAAGAGTGGATAGGTATCGTGGCCATTGAAAAAATAGTTGGTTCCTACACCAACGTGGTGGGGCTACCTACGGCGAAACTTAACGAGGTGCTACGTGCACGCTTTTGAAAAAAGAACAACCCCTCACTTAATCCCAAACCGAATCCCGGCATAGAACATCCTACCTGTTATTGGTCCCCAAAGCAACGAGGAATCGAAATATTCGCTAAAGGGCTGGTCGGCTGCCACAATCGGATTCTGTTGAAAAAAATCGGTAAGATTTTCGCCGCCGACGTAGAGGTCAATGGGTCGGGCCTTGCCGATGGTTTTGCTGATCTGGGCATTCATGGTAACATATGAGCGCGAAAAGTCCGGCATTTGGTAGGCTGCCGGATTAGCCGCCGTCGAAGGCAGCCGTTTCTGGCCGGTAATGTTAAGGGTATAGTCAAAATGCCAGCCGCCGCTATGGGTTGCGTATCCCAGGTTGAGGAAACCTCGGTGACGTGCAACCAAAGGTCGTTGCAACAGCGTATTGCCATAGGTAGTTTTTACATCAAAAAAACGATAGGCCATCCGTGCTTCTAGATGCGGTAAAGGCATCAGGCGCAATTCGGCTTGCAAGCTATTGGAATACGATCGGCCGTCGAGATTATAAAAGGTCAGCTCGCGTGGGTTTTCATAGTCGATCACGACCTGGTTGATAAAATGGTTTCTGAAAAATTCAGCGCTGAAGGAGGCTTCCCTGTGGAATAACCGAAACGACTGATCAAAGCTGATTCCGGTATTCCAGGCGATTTCAGGCTTCAAACCATATGCGTTTTCATGCTGATCCGCGGTTACGATACGTACCACCCGTGAACTGGCTAATGCGGCCGTATTTTCCGCAAAGATGTTGGCCGTACGCTGTCCACGGCCACTGCTGATGCGAAAAGTCGTACCGGCAATCGGCTGGTAACGCACGTGCGCACGCGGCGTGGCAAACCAACCGTACAGGTTGTTATAGTCGCCCCGGATGCCCAACACCACGTCGAATTTATCGGACGGGCCATATGTGTATTCGAAAAAGCCGCCCGGAACGAACTCAGTGCGAGCAAACTGTTGCTTGATATATTGTTCGTTATAGCGGTCATATTGCATACTCAGGCCCGCACGATATTTGTGTACGACTGTACCGATCAGGTCTTGATAAATCAAGTTGGCATACCCATTCTGCTGTTTAGCGTCATACGTACGTATGCCGAAATAAGAACGTTGGTTGTACGAAGTTCCGGAGAGCTGTAACCCAATGCTGCGATGGGTTTGCTGTGGAAATACATAACCGATTTTGGCAAATGCCTCATAGCGCTCGATATCGAATCCCAATCCATACCGGTTTTCAGTCAGCTTATCCGTTGCAGGGTTGAAGTCAACCTGTCCGCCCGTACGGTCATCACTAAGGAACTTAACGCCAAACTGAAGCATAAAACCATTTCCATCTTCATACTTCCATCGGCTGACACCCGAAAAGAGGTTGCCAACCGGAATGTCACGGAAACCATTTTTACTGAAATTCATGTTTTTGTTATACATGAAGTTGTCATGCAGAAGCAAGCCGCCCGTCCACCGCTCATTAAACCGGTGGGATAGATTGAGATTGACGTCCGATCTTCCCATGTTATTGGTATAGGCGTTGAAAAATAGCCGTTCGGACGTTTCGGGTTTTTTTAATTCTACGTTGATCTGTCCAGCGATGTTTTCGAAGCCGTTTACTACCGAGCCGATGCCTTTGCCAATCTGGATGGACTCAATCCACGTTCCGGATATGCTGTTAAGTCCCAAAGGTGTGGCCAATCCCCGCGGACCAGGCAGGTTTTCGACGGTTAATTGTGTGTAAATGCCACTTAGACCGAGCATCTGGATCTGTTTACTGCCGGTCACTGCGTCGCTGCTTACCACGTCTACAGATGCATTGGTTTCAAAACTTTCGCTGAGGTCGCAGCAAGCAGCCTTGAATAATTCCTGGCCGGTCAATACCTCCAGCCGCGTTGGACTGAGTGCCGAAATGTAATTGGAACGCCGTCTTGCCGATACCGTTACTTCGGCCAGTACCTGGTCTTTGGCCGTGACCACGACGACTTCACGGGGGTCGGTGATTGTCAGTGTATCGGCTTGGTGGCCCGCATAGGAAATAACGAGCAGCTTGAAGGATTCCGGATGATCGATCTTGAATACCCCGGAGGCGTCGGTCTGGGCATGTGTGGCGGGGTCTTCTACCCAATGTACATTGGCCGATTCGACGGGAGTGAGCTCTCCACGGTTATTTTCCTGCATTACGACGCCCGTTATCACGTGATTGTCGTGATCGTGCCCGGTGACTTTGTGCACATTCGACTCGTCTCGATAGTGGCAGCATACGGGTAGCTTTTTGTATGCGTCGGCATCCGCCGTACGCCCTTCGACGTCATGTCCCGCCGCAAGGATACGTGCCTTGGCGGCCTCCACGTCGAATATCGGATCAAACGAAAGGGTAAGCGACTGCGTACCCGAATCCCAAGATGCGCTTTCCAGGCCGTCTGCTTTGGCAGCCTTTTCTATCCGGGACTTGCACATGCCGCATACGCCCGCAACTTCGAAGGAGATGGTGCCTTCGTTCGTCGCAGCCGGGGTGTCTCCATTGCCTTGTTCCATGCGGGTGTACTGGCAGCATGCGGGCAACGCGTTGTACGCGTCGTCATTTGCATGCAATTCATCCACGTCGTGGCCCGCCGCAGCGATGCTTTTTTTTAACGCCGTTGCGCTGGTGGTTTGCGGGTTGAATGTCAGTCGGAGCTGCTGAGTCGCGGCATCCCATGTGGCGGTCGCGGCGCCTGTATTTTTCGCGGTTTTTTCAATACGGGCTTTGCACATATCGCAGTTGCCCGCCACAGCAAAGGTAATATCATGCTGTTCCTGTGCCGTGGTTAATAGCGACGCGGGGAGGAGCAAAAATAATATAAGGTGCGCTTTAAAGAGATAAGTCATGTTGTGTTAATTTGTTTACTGATAGGAATGTCAAACAGATCCGGTGCAATTGCACCCGTGTCCCAACGGCCGAAGCAGCTTAGACTTGGCCCGATGGGGGGAAATCAACAATCAGTAATCAAATGCGGTAGGTACAGTGCTGTATGAATAATGGGACGGCAACGTTTGGCGGACCGGCATCTGACGTTTGGATCACGGGGGTATCCAATGGTAGGTCAGCCATATAAGCCAGCGTGAAGACTAATAACTCCAGCGGATAAATCTTTGTTGATTTTTTGTCGGCAGTGGGGAGATGCTCCTCGGTGGTTTTCTTGGCTTCTACCTTTACGTCCTGGCAATGCCCGCTTTTTGCCAGATTGTTCGTGCAACCATCGTCGCGATCGTCGGTACAGCAGGTAGGGTTGTCTTTCTCCTGTTTGTGCTCCGTTACGCAAAACGAGCAATCTGAATGGGCAGGTTTTTCGGGCGCTTGCCGCATTGCCAGCTTTTGGATCTCTCCGCAGCAATAATGCAAATGTACGCTTGCCCCCGTTGCCGAGAGTGTGTAAATAAACGTAAGTAATATGACGAATATTTTTGCCACGATGGTACAAAGGTACGGAAACCTGCCAAGATTCCAAGGAGCAGCCTCATTTCCCAAGTTTTTCCCGTTTTAGCTCGTTATTTTGTATCGTACATTTAATTAAATAGCCATGAAAAAGTTAGTGATCGGATTTACGGTTGTGTTGTTATTGACAAGCTTTTCAGCGATGGCGCAGAACGCCCCGCGGGGAGTTCCTGCTGTCGTATTGAATGCATTCCAGCAGCAATTTCCGAAAGCGCGGCAGGCCGAGTGGGAGCGTCGTAACGACGGGACCTTTGAGGTTGAATTTAACGTTGGTTTGGTGGGACGGGATCAAAAAGCGTTTATCAGTCCCGACGGAAAAGTATTGAAACATGAAGAGGAGCTGTCTTCTTCCTCGCTGCCCGAAGACGTCAAAAAGCAGATCAAGGCCGAATTTGCCGGATATCGGGTCGATGAAGTGAAGAAGATCACCGAAGGCGGAAAAGTCGTATATGCCGTTGATCTGGAAAGCCGTTCCGGCGATTTAAAAGTGCATTTTGATCCGGCAGGAAAAATCTTGAAAGAACGGATGGACTAGTGTCCATCCTTATTCCCTCAATTGACGAATGAACGCAGGAATCTGTTCCTGGTAGTTGGGATCGTTCAGCAGCCGAACGAAGGCACTTCCCACAATGGCACCATCCGCGTAGTCCGTGGCACGCATGAAGGTATCCCGATTGGAAATGCCAAAGCCGACGACAACGGGGTTTTTCAGCTTCATGTTCCGTATGCGTGAAAAATACGCAGCGGTATCTTCAGACACCGAAAGGTTTTTCCCGGTTGTGGCCGACGATGACAACAGGTAAATAAAGCTGGTGGACAACTCGTCGATTTTTCGGATGCGTTCTTCCGATGTCTGCGGTGTAACCAGAAAAATGTTGCTTACGCCATTCGCTTTGAATACGTCGTGATAACGTTCTTCATATTCATACATCGGCAGGTCCGGGATAATGGCCCCATCTATTCCGACAGCGCGGCACGATTGGCAGAATTTTTCCACACCGTATTGCAGTACCGGATTGACATATCCCATCAGCAGTACAGGAACGCTGATGTGCTTGCGTAATTCAGTAAGCTGTTCAAAGAGCACGGGTAAAGTCATGCCGTTTCGCAGCGCAACTTCAGAACTGTGCTGGATAACAGGACCATCCGCCACGGGATCGGAATAAGGAAACCCGATTTCGAGAAAATCTGCACCCGATTTTTCCAACGTTTCTGCGATTTCCAGGGTGCTAGCTATCGTTGGGTAGCCTGCTGTGTAATAAATGGATAGTATGCGTTTGTCGCCTTTGTTGGCGAATAATTCATTGATTCTATTCATCGCTAAAAGCCAAAATACTTCATGTAATTGTCCAAGTCTTTATCGCCCCTGCCGGAAAGACAAATCACGATATTTTCATCGCCCTTGAAGGTCATTTTTTCCAATTGCGCCAACGCGTGGGCACTTTCGATAGCAGGGATAATGCCTTCGAGCCGGGTAAGCATAAGGCCTGCCTGCATGGCTTCGGCGTCGGTGGCATTGGCATACGTAGCACGCCCTGATTTATACAGCCAAGCATGCTGAGGGCCGATGCCGGGGTAGTCCAATCCGGCGGAGATGGAATACGGTTCCACCACCTGTCCGTCGTCGGTCTGCATCAGAATAGAACGACTGCCATGCAGTACCCCTTCCCGTCCCAAAATGGTCGTAGCTGCAGACTCCCCCGAATGCACCCCTTTCCCAGCAGCTTCCACTGCAATTAATTTCACCGACGGTTCATCCAAAAAGTGATAGAACATGCCGGCCGCATTACTGCCACCGCCCACGCAAGCCAGGACATAATCGGGTGTTTCCCTACCCGTTTTTTCCAGTAGTTGCTTTCTGGTTTCGGCAGAAATAACCGATTGGAACCGGGCAACCATGTCCGGATAGGGGTGGGGGCCTACCACCGATCCGATGATGTAGTGCGTGTCCACCGGATTGTTTATCCAATCGCGAAGTGCCTCGTTGGTGGCATCTTTAAGCGTTTTGCTGCCTGACTCGGCCGCAATTACTTCGGCTCCCATCATCTTCATGCGCGCTACGTTCGGGGCTTGCCGCTCAATATCAACGGCTCCCATGTAAACCACGCACTGAAGTCCCTTCAGCGCACATACCGTCGCGGTGGCAACGCCATGCTGACCCGCCCCGGTTTCGGCGATAATGCGCCGTTTACCCAGTCGCTCAGCCAGCAGGATTTGTCCAATGGTATTATTTATTTTATGTGCGCCCGTGTGGTTAAGATCTTCCCGTTTCAGAAAAATAGTGGCGCCGTAACGTTCCGAAAGCCGCTTGGCCGGATAGAGTGGAGAAGGACGTCCGACATAATCGGTGAGCAATTGGTCGAACTCCTGGATGAACCCTTCGCTCTGGATGATTTCCAGGTATTGCTGGCGCAATTCCTCTACGTTGGGATAAAGCATTTCAGGGATATATGCGCCACCGAAATCGCCATAGTAGCCCCTTTCATTTACATGGTATTTACTCATCGTTGATGGTCTTGATGGTCCGTAATGTTTGTTTTAATAGTTTAATGTCTTTGATGCCGGGTACAGTTTCGAACTTCGAGTTGAGATCCAGTGCATGCAGGCGATTGTCGCCTATTTTCAATGCTTCGTGGATATTTTCAGCATCAAGGCCACCGCTTAGGAAAAAAGGCTTATCCGAAGTATAGCCCGCTAACAGTCTCCAGTCGAAACGCACGCCGGTGCCACCATGCTGTTTGCTGCGGGTGTCAAATAAAAAATAATCCACAGCGTCCTCATACCCGCGCAGCCGTGCCCAGTCAAATTGCTCATCAATGCCGAAGGCTTTGATGACGGTGACGCCCGTTGTCCGTAATCTCGCGCAATATGCCGGATCTTCGTTTCCATGCAATTGCACAGCCTGAAAGCCATAGCCCTTTGTCAGGGATGTCACCTGCTGCTCGTCGGCATCGACAAACACACCGGTCTTATCTGCTCCGGTTAACCGGGCTACCCAGCCGGAATCTAACGATCCTACGAAGCGTTTGGAGGCCGGGTAAAAGATAAAGCCAATGTAATCCGGTTGCAAGGCCAATACATCCCGTATGTTTTCGGGATCCCGCAAGCCGCATATTTTTATTTTTGGTTTCATGAAATTACACGCATTCCACTAGTTTTTTGAAACTTCCCAGTGCTTTCTTGCCGAGTAGCGAAGCCTCCGCTTCGTAATAGCAATCACCGAAGCTTTTTTCCGGATGGATGGTTTGTATGGCGATGGCCGCATTGGCAAGAACCACGTTGTTCTGTTCCATAGTGCCGTTCCCCTGGATTACGGAAATAAATATTCCTGCGGCCTCTTCGATGGTATCACCACCGTGTATGCTCTCGGGAGACAGCGGAGAGAAACCCAGCTGATCAATGCTGTAGAAGCTTTCGCCCCGGTTACTGATGGTTTTGAAATCGCCCGTCAACGACACCTCATCATAACCGTCCAACGCATGTAGAATCGTATATTGTTTATCCGTCTGTTGGTATAAATAGCCGTAAAGACGGGCCAGTTCAAGGCTGAACACACCGACGGATTGGTATTTCGGATTGGTGGGGTTGACCAACGGACCAATCATGTTAAAGAACGTCTTTATCCCTAATTCCCTGCGGATGGGCGCTACGGTTTTCATGGCCGGATGAAACAGCGGCGCGTGCAGAAAGCAGATGTTTGCATGTTCGAGTTGACGGCTGATGAGGTCTTTATCATTCGTGAATCGATACCCCAAGTACTCCATCACGTTGGATGATCCACATCCGGACGAAACCCCGTAATTACCATGTTTAGCGACGTGATAGCCTGCTCCGGCCACGATGAAGGAAGCCAGCGTGGAAATGTTGAAGGTGTTTTTGCCATCACCTCCGGTGCCGCATAGGTCGATTAACTTATAGCCGGGAAAATCAAGCTGTAGGCAGAGGTCATACATTGCATCCCGAAACCCTTCTAATTCTTCTACGCGGATGCTCCGCATCCCATAAGCCGTCATAAATGCCGCAATCTGCGAATTATTGTACTTTCCCGAAGCAATGTGAGTCAAGATCTCGTATGCTTCACTTTTCGTGAACGTTTTAAATTCAAATAAATGTGCTAATATTCGTTTCATTACCTCCGAAAAATGCCATAAAAAAAGCCTGCCGGTAAATGGGCAAGCCGCTATACATTTCAGTAACTATTACTTACAGTAGGAGGTTGCCACAGCATCAACGGCTATGCCACCACCAAGTAATATGTTCTGTTTGAAAATTCATTTGCTCGTCGCAAATATGCACTTTTGTTTTGAAAGATGCAAGGGCTTGTGTATTTAAATTAGTGGTTGTAACCGGTAGGCTTCAATTTACAGAATAGAAATAGGAGATTTGCGCGTATGCATTCCTTCTTAGATATCCATACCCATCGCGAGGAAGCGGATCCGGATGTCCGATCGATTTACAATGTACACATTGACACTGCGGGTATGGATGTTGAGATGCCGCCTTCCGATGGCGGATTATCGATGGGGTTGCATCCTTGGTTTTTGACGGAGGCGAACAAGGATATGCAGTTCCGGTTACTTGCGCAACATGCCGATGACGACGTTGTGAAACTTATCGGTGAATGTGGATTTGATAAGTTGCGGGGTCCGGCTATGCCGTTGCAGCGGGCGGTCTTCGAACAACAGGTTCAATTGGCGTTAACGTGTGGGAAACCGGTTCTTATCCACTGTGTCAGGGCTTTCGATGAATTGGCGTCGTTTGGTAAGCGCTACGCTCATAGCATCCCGATGGTCATACACGGATTTAATAAATCGCCGGAGCAGGCAAAGCAGCTGACTAACCAGGGTTTTTTCCTTTCTTTCGGGGCGGCGATATTGAATGAGGCAAGCGGGGCGGCGGCGACCTTACGGAAAATAGATTGCCCTTTCTTTCTGGAAACCGACGATGCAATCGTCGATATCCGCACCGTTTATGAACAGGCAGCTTTTTTACGCAATGTCACACAGGAAGTGTTGAAAGATACTATTTTTGCGAGCTGGAAAACGATTCAACTGATTTAAATGGCAGATATCAATTGGCTGTCGCGGTCGGCATTGCTGGTAGGTGACGAAGGGATCAAGCTACTTCAACAAAAACATGTATTGGTAGTCGGACTTGGTGGGGTAGGGTCATTTGCTGCGGAGTTCATCTGCCGGGCAGGAGTGGGAGAGATGACCATTGTTGACGGCGATGTTGTCGATCCCAGCAACCGCAATCGCCAACTGCCTGCCTTAGCTACCAACCACGGCGAAAGCAAAGCGCGTATTATGAAGGAGCGTCTGCTCGCCATCAACCCCGATTTGAAGCTGCATGTCGTAGAGGAGTTTCTCACGCCGCAGAAATGCCGTGAAATTCTTAGTAAGCGCTACGACTACGTCATGGACTGCATCGATAGCATCACACCGAAGGTAACCTTGCTTTCGGCCGCGTTGAATGCCGGAATGCCCATTGTAAGTTCGATGGGAGCGGGAGGTAAGCTTGATCCGACCCTGATACGGGTTGCCTGGCTGCCCGAAACGTATCAGTGTGTATTTGCGCAGTATGTACGCAAGCGACTGAAAAAACTCGCCAATGCAAGTACGGTGAAAGCCGTGTTTTCCATTGAAGAGGTGAGGCGGGATTCGCTGGTCATGACCGACGGCAATAATTTCAAGCGCTCGGCGTATGGTACCATTTCCTATTTACCCGCTGCCTTTGGTGGGGTCTGTGCCTCGGTGGTCATACGCGATTTATTGGATATCCCGGTGGAGTTGGTAGACCGTCCCAAGCGTATACAGAAGAAACGGTTGAAAAAGAATGCGGTTTCTCTTCCTCGCGTGGCAGGATGACATCGGCGTATCGGATAACGCCCGGGTGATCAGGCGTGGTCTTTCACCCGTGATGCCAACCCATACAGGGTAATAATGGATAGTAATAAGAAAATTGCGTCAAGCACAAAAGCCATGGTTTTTGGATGTTGTATGGCGCTTACAACGGTCCATACGAATGGCAGATAAAGCGCGAGGACGGATCCGATGGCAAAGCGATCACCTATTTTCGTTTTGGGCTTGGTAAACAAGTAGATGAAGAGAAAGAAAAAGCCCAGTATGGCGATGATACTGACCACCTCCGCTAACACGTATTCCCATAAAAAATGCTGTGGTGGATTTTGAAAATCGCCTATGGCTTGAATAAAATAAATGTACAGTACGACTGATAAAGGAAGGCTCAGTTTGTCGCCGCTGACAATTAGAAAAGGAAATAAGATCAGTAAGAAAAACTGAAACACGGAGGCCTCTTTCTTTATGAAAAACCGTAAGCTTTCTGCTTTTGTATCCATTTACTCAAAGGTATGCGGCCTTATGTATGAATCCTTTGACAAATGTCAAAAAATCAAATACTTGCCCCGATTCTGCTTAAGGTGGATTGATGATGCCCAGGTAAGATGCAATGTAGCCAAGGGGTACGCGGGTCAGCAATTGCGGACGGTTTTGGAGTAGATCCAGGTAACGTTCTTTGGCACTCAACATGCGCAAGGCATTGGCCTTAGCCTCGCTGCGGATGTAATATTGCTCGGTGAGGTGGCGCGCGATGAAATTGAACTCGGGATGTTGGCGATATAGTAGCGCGAGTTTTTCATGGGAGAGTGCGAGCAGCGTACATCGTTCTAACGTTTCAATGGCCTCAAAGCTGGGGCGCTGGCTGAAAAAACTGTATACCGATATAGCTAATTCGCTTTCCAGGAGCAACCAAGAAGTGATGTCGTTTCCTTCCTTGTCGATATAATACGTGCGTACACCGCCCTGGAGGATAAAGTAAATCCATCTGCAGGTTTCACCAATATGCAGGAGTTGCACTTTCTTTTCCGTGGTAATGACCTTACTGTGTAGCCTGATACTTTCGGATAACCCCGCGCTGATTGGCTGTATGCTGTTCAAAAGTGCAACAATACGTTCATGTGCGAAGTGGCGCATGCGGTTTTCCATAATAGGTGTTGGGGGTATTCCGGAAAGGCTGATGCGAAAACAACACCGCCCCGGACTTTTCTGTGCGGGGCGGTTAAGCTTCAGTATTCATCTTCGTTGAAAAAGAAGTCGTCCTTGGTGGGATAATCGGGCCAAATCTCTTCTATATTTTCATAGGGCTCACCATCGTCTTCCAACGCTTGTAAGTTTTCAATCACTTCCACGGGAGCACCAGAACGGATTGCGTAGTCGATAAGCTCGTCTTTCGTCGCCGGCCAAGGTGCATCTTCCAAATGTGAGGCTAACTCTAATGTCCAATACATAACCTATCAATTTAAGTTCAATTTTGCGCAAAAATATAATATTTCTATTATGATTTTTAAATTTTTTGTCAATATTTTTTATACGGGGTTTAAGGGGTTGACTGATAGTTTCTTATGGTTGATGGTGGTCGTATTTTTTACAAAAAAATGGCTTTTTTGCGATTCCGGAACCGCCTAATAAAGCCTGTTTGACGCATCGTTTTTACGCTTGGATTTTGTCAGATATTTTCAAAGTCCGTGCCTTTTTCGCGGAGTGCGGCCAATCGGGGGGACACGCTTTTCACGTCCTTATTGGGGTAGTCATCTTCAATGAGACCGTCCCGCATACGTACGATCCGGTGGGCATGTTGGGCGATATCTTCTTCGTGTGTGACCAAGATAATGGTATTGCCGCGGGAATGTATTTCCTCCAGCAAACCCATAATTTCGATGGAAGTTTTGGTGTCCAGGTTGCCGGTAGGCTCGTCGGCCAAAATGATCGAGGGATTATTGATAAGCGCGCGAGCTACCGCAACACGTTGGCGTTGTCCCCCCGAAAGTTCATTCGGCTTGTGGTCAATACGATTTCCCAGTCCAACGCTTTCAAGTGCCTTTTGTGCCATTTCCTCGCGGCTTTTTTTACTATACCCCGCGTAAATCAGTGGCAAAGCTACATTGTCCAGCGAAGTCGACCGAGGCAACAGGTTAAAGGTTTGGAACACAAAGCCGATCTCTTTGTTGCGCACTTCGGCAAGTTCGTCGTCGCTCATGTCGCTTACGTTGATGCCATTTAAAATGTAATCACCCCGTGTGGGTGTGTCCAAGCAACCGAGTATGTTCATCAATGTAGACTTTCCCGAGCCCGATGGCCCCATCAGGGCAACAAATTCACCCTTGTTGATTTCAAGGCTCACTGATTTCAAAGCATGAATGGTTTCGGCACCGATCACATATTTTCGTCCAATATCCGTAATTTGAATCAGGGGTTGCGACATAGCACTTTTTTTGTGTAAGACGTACCAAAGTGGGTAAAGTTACAAACCACCGGTCTTGTTCCAATGTTTTTTTATCAGACGATGCACGTCATCGCGTAGCTGATCGGCTTGTTCCAATTGTAGACCGGTGGTAACAATCGGCGTTAGCACTTCTACTTCGAGGATTCCAGGCCTGCTGCCCAGCGTTTTGGCATCATCCCAGAAAATCTTCCAGGCATTGTGTATGACGACGGGTATAATGGATACCTGGGTTTCGATAGCGAGTTTAAACGGCCCGTTTTTGAAGTCATATAAACGGGGGGGAAATTCCTCTCCGATATGTCCTTCCGGAAAGATGACCATACTACGGCCCGCTCGGAGGTTATCATCCGCACGTTTAAAGGCTTTGAAGGCGGAAATCCGGCTCTGCCGGTTCAGGGGTATGTCAATGGTTTTAAAAAACATTCCCGTGACGGGGTTATTGAGCAGTTCGATTTTTCCCATGAATGAGAAATCGGAAGGGCACAACAGGACCATGGCGGTAATATCCAGGTTCGACGTATGATTGGCACAGATGACATAGGGTTTTGACCAATCAATGGGTGTTTCATACCTGAATCGGTAAAAGACGCCAACAAGTGTTGAACTCAGAAACCCGATGATCCGCCGGCATCGTGCAATCCGGTGGAAGTTCCGTTCAGGGTCTTTCGCAAAAAAGGCCAGGAGCGGATAAAAAAGTATAAAGAAAAATAAAACAGATGCCAAATACAGGCATCTGTGTGTTTTTCTTACTAATCGGGTCATCGTTTCAATCCGTTTGCTAGCTCAGCTCCGCAAAATATTTGTGGAACAGCGGAATGGTTTCAATTCCTTTCAAGTAATTGGCGATGTCGTACTTTTCGTTGGGCGAATGGAGATTGTCGCTGTCCAGGCCAAACCCCATAAGGACGGTTTTTAGTCCCAGTTCGTTTTCAAAAAGCGAAACGATGGGAATGCTTCCGCCACCTCGGGTTGGAATCGGCTTTTTGCCGAACGCTTCTTCAATGGCTTTTTCGGCTGCCCGGTAAGCCACGCTGTCAGTCGGGGTAACCGCGGGCTGACCGCCGTGATGAGGCGTAACTTTTACCGTAACGTACTCGGGTGCCAGGCTTTCGAAGTGTTTCGTGAAAAGCGCCGTAATTTTGTCCGGATCCTGATTCGGTACCAGACGCATGGAAATCTTGGCATTCGCTTTAGAGGGCAATACGGTTTTGGCACCTTTGCCGGTGTATCCGGCCCAGATGCCATTTAATTCCAGGGTAGGGCGGATGCCTGTCCGCTCGATCGTGGTATAGCCGCTTTCGCCCCAGAGGGCTTTGATCCCCAGGTCGGCTTTGTATTCAGCTTCATTGAAGGGCGCAGCATTCAATGATTCGCGTTCCTGTTCACTGAGTTCGACCACATCGTCGTAAAAGCCCGGAATCGTTATGCGGTTATTTTGGTCATGCAACGAGGCGATGAGTTGAGCAAGGACGGTGACCGGATTGGCGACGGCCCCTCCGTATACGCCCGAGTGCAGGTCGCGATTGGGGCCTATGACTTCTACTTCCACATAAGATAACCCCCGCAGACCCGTCTCCAGCGAGGGGGTGTCCAAGCTGATCATGGCCGTGTCGGAGATCAGAACGACATCGGCAGCTAGTCGTTCTTTGTTGGCTTTCACGAATATGCCCAGATTGTCGGAACCTACTTCTTCCTCGCCTTCGATCATGAATTTAACGTTGCAGGCGAGCGTATCGGTGGCCTGCATTAATTCGAACGCCTTGACGTGCATGTAAAATTGTCCCTTGTCGTCGCATGCGCCACGGGCAAATATTTTACCGTCGCGCACAGTCGGCTCGAAAGGCGGGGTTTCCCATAGGTCCAGCGGATCCGGGGGTTGCACGTCATAATGTCCATATACCAATACGGTTGGCTTGTCCGGGGCAATGATTTTTTCCCCGTACACGATGGGATGTCCGGCAGTCGCACAAATTTCTACATTTTCTGCACCGGCATCTCTTAGTTTCTGCGCCACGTATGCTGCGGTACGGCGTACATCGTCACTGTAGGCAGGATCGGCACTTACCGAGGGAAAACGAAGCAATTCAAATAACTCGTCCAAAAAACGTTGTTGGTTTGCTTCTACATATGCTTTGATTGTCTTCATTTGCTAAGGTCTTTGCCGCAAACTTAGCTAATTTGCCAAAGAAAGGCAAATCAGCGATCTCTCGCCTGCCTTTGGAAATATGGTGCGAACCCACGAGCCAGGCCAAGTTTCATAAGTCTTGCAACAAAGAGCACATATTTGCGTCATAGAGTTGGTTTTTGAAAAATCCGTATGTGATTTGCTTTTTTACGTAGATATCGTAATTTTACGAACTATTCATAGTTTGGTTAAATACATGTGAAATAAATGTTAAAAATTGTTAAGTATCAATATATTATTTTTAAACTAAATAGTTAGTTCTATATTTGCAATTGGTTATGTTGCGGGCAATGGCATGGCGTTGGCAGAAGAGAGGAGCCGGAGCGTTACCCATAATAATTATAGCTTAAAACTCGATAATGAAAAAAATGCTCGTTGCGCTGGCGCTGGTTTTTCCATGCTGGCTTTCCGCTCTGGCCCAGGAAAAGGGGTATACGGTTAAAGGCTCGGTAATCGATACCGCTTCCAGTATTAAACTCGCCAAGGCTTCGGTGGTCCTGGTGCATGCGAAAGACTCCATGTTATACCGGTTTACGCGGACCGACGAGTCTGGTAATTTTCTTATGGCTGGGTTGGATACAGGGGAGTATACCTTGTTTGCCACCTTTCCTGAATACGCCGATTACGTGCAGCGTTTTACCTTAGATAGTTCATCTACCGTGCTGGATTTCGGTAACCTGGGCTTGGTACTGCGATCGAAATTATTAGAAGAAGTGCTGGTAAACCGGCGACAGGCCATTACCATCCGGGGCGATACGACGGAATACGATGCAGCGAGTTTCAACATCGAGCCCAACTCGAAAGTCGAAGACCTGCTTAAGCAGCTGCCGGGCATTCAGGTGGATCAGGACGGAAAAATCACCGCTCAGGGACAAACGGTAAATAAGGTGCTTGTGGATGGAGAGGAGTTTTTCGGAGACGATCCCACGTTGGTCACGCGTAATCTTCGGGGTGATATGATCGATAAGGTACAGCTGTATGACAAACGCAGCGATCAGGCCGAATTTACGGGTGTAGACGATGGCGAGCGCTCAAAAACGATCAATCTCAAGCTGAAAGAAGACCAGAAAAAAGGATATTTCGGTAAGGTAGATGCCGGTGCAGGCACCAATGACATGTATCAGGGACAAGCCATGTACAACCGATTCAATAACAAACAGCGGTTTTCGGTCTTTGGCACCGTCGGTAATACGGGCCGCACCGGATTAAGCTGGCAGGATGCAGACCGCTATTCGCCTTCCGGCTCAGTGACGATGATGGACGGTGGGGGTATTATGATCTCGTCAACCGGAGGTCAGGATGATATTGAATCGTGGGGCGGTCGCTACGATGGGCGGGGTATTCCGTCGGCACTTAATGGCGGCGCCTACTATAGCAATAAATGGAACGAAGGCAAGCAGTCTATAAACGGTAACTATAAAATCGGCGAGCTCAGCGTAAAGGGTTCCAGCAACACCATCAATGAAAATAACCTACCCAATGGGCGTATCAATACCGTGTCCGACCAGACTTTTGATAGGCGGATATTCCGGCAGCGGGGCGGGGCGATCTTTGAAACCCAGTTTGACACAACGTCGACATTGAAAGTGACCGTAAGTGGTACCTTAAAGAACGGAGAAACGGCAGAATTTAACCGGTCGACGGGTACGGATGGCGATGGCGGAATGCTTAATGAGTCGGCGCGCCGTACGACCAACGATACCAAAGGGCAAGATGCGTACCTGACGGCGCTTTGGACCAAGAAGTTGCGCAAACAAGGCCGGACGTTGTCGTGGGAAGTCAATGAGACCATCAATCAGAGCCGCGCCGATGGATTTCTCTATGCAGAAAACTCGTTTTATGCAGGCGGCGTAGTTGACAGCACCTCGTTGGTGGACCAGATGAAAGTGAACGATAGCAAAAGCTCTGTGTTCAATTCAAACGTAACCTATTCAGAGCCGTTTACCAAAACACTTTCGATGGTCGTGAATTATCGGCTTTCGGCAAATAACGGAACGTCGTTGAGGCAGTCGTTCAATCAGGCCGGTGAGGGGAATTATACAGATTTGGATTCTGTTTATAGTAACGATTTTAAGTTAAATCAGCTTTCCAATCAATTGGGTGCAATCTTGAATTTCACGAAGGGGAAATCCACACTCAACGTCGGCACACGGGTGAGCCGTGTACAGTTCGATCAGATCGACCGGTATTCGGACAACCGATTTGAGCGGAATTTCACTAATCACAACCCGCAGTTGACCTATCAATACCGGTTTTCGCAGCAGAAATCGTTTCGTTTCTCTTACAACGGAAACAATACCCAGCCCACAATCAACCAGATACAACCGGTGCGGGTAAATGACGACCCCCTGAATATCGTTTTGGGTAACCCGGACCTGAAACCTTCGTTTACCAATCGGATTAACCTGAGTTACAATTCATTTAAGGTGATTGGTAATCAATATCTTTATTTCTCCGGTAGTCTCTCCAACACCAACAACCCCATTGTCAGTAACGTGACGACTGACTCTGTCGGGAGGAGCACGTTCCAATACGCCAACTTGAGCGACAAATCACCCGTAAACTATTATTTTTATTCAGGCTTCAGTAAAAAGATCAAAAAATTGAATCTCGATGTCGGCGGCGGATTGAATGCAAACGGCAATACCTATTACAACCTAACGAACAGCGAATTGAACCGGACGCAGAATTCAACGTATTCGGTCGATGCCAACATCCGGCAGTATGTCCAGAAAAAGTATAATTTCTATCTCAATTTCGGTCCTACTTATACGTACAGCAAGGCATCGCTGCAACAACGGGGCGACAACAGCGGGTGGGGGTTGAACGGTCATTATTCCTTTAACATTTACCTGCCTTTGAAATTCGAAATCACGTCGCAAGGTAGGTATACATACACCGCTCCCACAGAATCATTTGATTACGTTTTTGAGCAATTTATTGTAGATGCATCTGTCAGCAAGAAATTCCTGAAAGATGAAACACTCCGTTTTTCCGTCGGCGTGAACGACCTTTTTAATCAGAACAGGGGTTTCAGCCGGTATGCCAATAACAATATGTTTACACAAAATAGTTACACCACGATTACCCGCTATTTGATGTTCTCGCTGACGTGGGATTTCAGCAAGATGGGCGGCGTATCCGTACAAAATTAGCACTCATGAAAATAAAGATTTTCCTTCCGTTAGCGTGCTTGTTAGGCATCATGCTGGTTACCCAATCGCTGCAGGCACAGTATGCGCGTTTTGTAGAGAGCGGTGTGGTAACGTTTGAGAAACGGGTAAATATGTATGCCAAAATCCAAAGCCGGTTTGGTAAGAATAGGAGTTCCTTTATGGAACAGGCGTTTGAACAATATAAGCGGACCCAACCCCAGTTTAAGACGTTCAAATATAACCTGGCTTTTGATGGCGGCCGAACCCGCTTTTGGCCGTTAGATGACCAGACAGCCCCATCCGGTGGTTTTTTTGGTGACGATCCTTCCATAGACATGGGAAATACCATCGTTACCGATTTGCTCGCGGGGCAAAGTATCGGTCAGAAAAGCATTTATGAGCAAACCTATCTGATAACGGACAGTACCCGCCGCATCCAGTGGCGCATCACCAACGAAACGCGTGAAATAGCCGGTTTTGAATGCCGTAGAGCGAATGCCTTGGTACTCGACTCCATTTACGTGGTGGCGTTTTATACCGACCGGATTCCCGTAACCGGAGGGCCGGAATCCTTCACGGGATTGCCGGGTATGATCCTCGGTGTCGCGCTTCCGTATGAGAATACGACCTATTTTGCTACGGCGGTGGACGACCGCCCCGTGTCGGCCAAAGAGCTGGAAGCACCCAAAAAAGGAAAGGCAGTCAACTACCGCGAACTGCGCGCTGAACTGGAGGCCAGCCTGAAAAATTGGGGTGAATATGCGCATCCTATTTTTAAGGCAATGATGCTATAGGGCTGGGGCTTATGCTCCGTAGGTGTTTGGTCTGCCGCAGAGCAAGCCTTGGAGACGCAAGCAAAGCGCATCGGATCCCAGTTTGCGAGCAGCAGACCAAAACACTAGCAGCGGTTAGTACCCCCGTCTAACGTTGGATATGCATAAGCAGCCTAGCGGCGCGGAGCGTTGCAGCTGCGATGCCTATTCAACGTGATCCACACGTATCCCTGCCAATCCGTCCACGGTCTTTTTTTTACGTATATTTCTTTAGCTTTGCACGTCACGACAACTTGCCAGCCAATTGCTATAGAAAATGAAGAGACTTTTATTCATCATACTTTCCATATTGGGGTCCTGCACATTTTCCTTTTCAGGTAGCCGGGGAACCGAAATAGATTCGTTACTCCGGATGTTGGATAAAACGATTGAAAAACGCGCGATTTATACCTCGGAAAAGGAACAAAAAATTGAAGGAATCAAGCGCTTGCTGAAGCGAGAACATTCTCCGGAAAAGCGCTTTCAGTTGAATAATACGCTGATAGCCGAATATCAGTCGTTCATATGCGATTCCGCATTGGGTTACATCGACCGGAATATCCAGTTGGCAAATAGCCTGAACAACCGGGAATTGATGGATGAGAGCAAACTAAGGTTGGCGTTCGTCTTATCGATATCGGGCCTGTTTACCCAGGCGTCCGAAATATTCGATTCCATTGAATACGGGTCGTTGCCCCATCATCTGAAGGTGTTTTACTGCTGGGGTTACATCCGATACAATGAAAACCTGATAAAATATACCGATCATCCGAAGTACGAAACGGTACACATACAGGAAATTGCGCGGTGCAGGGATACGTTAATGCGTCTCCTTGGCGAGGGCACGGATACATACCTGAAGGAAAAGTCGTTCAAGTTGAAGGCAGAAGGAGCCTTCGAAGCCTCAGCCGAAATCCAGACGGAATTATTCAAGAAAGAGCAGGTGGATTCCCACGGCTATGCGATGGCTGCGATGGGGCTGTCGATGATTCACAAAGAACTCGGAAATCAATCATTGCAGGAAAAATATCTGCTGCTTGCAGCCCTGACGGATGTGAGGCTTGCAGTGAAGGAAAACGAATCCTTATTGACCTTGGCGATCTATTTATATGAGCAGGGAGACGTAAATCGGGCCTACAACTATATCCAGGCAGCCCTTGATGACGCAAATTTTTATAACTCGCGTTTCAGGAATGCGGTAATTGCACGCACACAGCCTAAAATTGAAGCCTTGTACCTCACCAAGATCGAACAGCAACGACGAAACCTGAGGTCATATGCGCTGGCAATCAGTGTTTTTCTGGTGGTCTTAGTCATTACGCTATACTTCCTTTACAAACAGATAAAGACCGTATCGAGAGCAAGGCGGAATTTGAATACAATGAATGGGCAATTGATATCCGCTAACCAGCGGCTGGATGAAGCCAACCTGATACGCGAACGATATATCGGCTATTACATCAACCAATGTGCGGTATACCTCGATAAGCTGGACGAGTTCCGGAAAACCGTAAACCGGAAAATTAAAGCCGGACAGCTGGATGAATTACAGAAGCTGAGTGTGTCGACCGCAACGCTCGAAAAGGATGCACAGGAATTGTATACGGACTTCGATAGCACCTTTCTGGAAGTATACCCGAACTTCGTGGAAGAATTTAATGCATTACTCAGGGAAGACGAGCGGTATGTGCTTAAGAAGGATCACCTGAATACGGAACTTCGCATATTTGCATTGATCCGATTGGGTATAACAGATGTCAATCAAATCGCCACGTTTCTGAGGTATTCCATACAGACCATCTATAACTACAAGAGCAAAGTGAAAGGAAAAGCAGCCGTCGACATCGACCACTTTGAAGAAAAAGTGAAAAAAATCGGCATATTCCCGGTCCGATAACTTCTCGTGCATTTACCAATTGCTGCTTATTCGTGATTTATAACTGATTCATTTAAAAGTTTTTATGAATTTATAAAATAAAAATCAGTTACCAAGACACCTACTTGTCGATTCAAGAGGGCATCCCGGTATATAAATTTGCCCGCAATAAGAAAACAGGTAAAACTGGATTCTCGCTAACGCTTAACCTTGTTAGATTATAAACTTTAAAACGATAGGCTTCGCTATGAACAATCGCTTTTTCCTAATCGCTTGGCTGTATTTGCTTGTACCACTTTTGTGCTTGCACGGAAGGACGGTCCGCGCCCAGGAAATCACCCCATTCAAAAATAATGACCGGGTTGTGTTTTTAGGGAACAGCATCACAGACGGCGGGCATTACCATTCGTTTATATGGCTCTATTACATGACGCGGTTCCCGGAAATGAATCTGTCGGTATTAAATGCCGGTATCGGTGGGGATCGGGTCGTGGAAATGGTCAAACGCCTGGACGGAGATGTTTTCAGTAAACACCCGACAGTGCTTATCACCACATTCGGCATGAATGACTCCGGTTATTTTGAGTACAACGGTACCGAGCCCGATAAGTTTGCAGACGAAAAGGTGAAGGAGTCCTACGACGCATACCAGGAAATGGAAAAACGGTACAAGCAACTTGCCGGTACCCGGATCGTGTTGATGGGGAGTTCGCCTTATGACGAAGCGGCTGTGATTGAAGGCAATACACCCTTTAGGGGAAAAAACGCCGCAATGCTCCGCATCGTGGATTTCCAGAGGGCATCGGCCCAATCGAACCAGTGGGAATTTTTTGACCTGAATCAGCCGATGACACGCATCAACGAACGGATTCAACAGGAGGATTCGACGTTTACCCTCTGCGGCAACGACCGTATCCATCCCGACAATGACGGACATATGGTGATGGCTTACCTGTTTCTGAAAGCACAGGGGTTTGCGGGAAACAAGGTTGCTGAAATGTCCATTGATGCCGCCAACCGGAAGGTGGTCTCGGCAGTTAACTGCCGTTTGTCGGACGTCAAAAAAACGGAAAAGGGTATTTCCTTTGCCTACAAGGCAAATTCATTGCCTTACCCATTGGATACCGTTCCCAGGGGGTGGGGCAGTAAAAAAAGTCAATACGACGCACTGCGGGCCATTCCCTTCATGGAGGAAATGAATCAGGAGCGCTTGGTCGTGAAAGGATTGAAAGGGCACCATAAGCTGCTTATCGATGAAGAGGAAATCGGTGTATGGTCTGCGGAAGATTTCGCCCAGGGCATAAACCTGGCGGCATTGACGCATACACCGCAATACCAGCAAGCACTGGGCGTCATGTATTTAAACGAAGAGCGATGGGAGATCGAACGTAGATTCAGGGATTACGCCTGGGTACAGTACAATTTTTTCCAGCCCAGGGGATTGCTGAATGCCAATAATCGGCAAGCTATCCGTGTTATGGATGAGCATGTACCAACCGACGGCTGGTTGAGAGCAAAGCGAGATCTGTACGCAAAGGCCATGTTGTCCGAAATCCGGCAGGCTTGGCAGGATCAAATGGATCAATTGGTAACGGCCATTCGGGAGGCCGGTGCGCCTAAGACGAGAAAAATCACGCTTGTAGCCGTTCAATAATAGAGTAAAAAAAGTTAAATCAATTCATGGTAGGTAAGAAAGTAGGCTATTGCCTAGGGATCGTGTTTTTTTTATTGGGTGCTTGTACGGAAAATAAGCAGGTGGAACATGTTTCGGTATTGGATTATGTGAATCCGTTTATCGGTGCCAGCACCAGTACGGGAGCGGCCGGTGTATACCACGGATTGGGAAAGACTTTCCCGGGGGCGACGACCCCCTACGGCATGGTACAGGTCAGTCCCAACACGATAACGGGGGGAGATAACAGCCCTGGATACAGTTATGAGCATAAAACCATCGAGGGATTCGCGTTTACGCAAATGAGTGGAGTCGGCTGGTTTGGCGATCTGGGTAATTTTCTGGTGATGCCGACAACGGGTAAGCTGAAGACGATTGCCGGAAAGGAAGATGGAAGTATCCAGGGATACCGCTCATCTTATCATAAAGATTCAGAGATCGCCAAGCCGGGGTACTATGCCGTAGAATTAACGGATTATCGCATTCGTGTGGAAACAACCGCAGCTCCGCACAGCGGGATGATCCGGTTTACGTTTCCGGAGAACAAGCAATCCCGGATACAGATCGATCTCGCCCGGCGCGTGGGGGGTACAGCTATACAGCAGTATGTCCGTAAGGCGGACGACCATACGATACAAGGGTGGATGAAATGCACCCCGGAAGGCGGGGGATGGGGAGATGGAGAAGGAAAAGCAGATTATACGGTCTATTTTTATGCACGTTTCAGCAAGCCGTTGGATAACTACGGTTTCTGGAGTGCGGATATCCCGGAAGGATGGCCCCGTAGGCGGGATGATGTAGTAAGTGAACGGTACCTCCGCCGCGTGGAAGAAGCCGAAATTATCAAAGGACAATCTGAATTGGAAGGAAAACACCTCGGCTTTTTCTCCGATTTCGAAACACACGAAAATGAGGAGGTTACGCTGCAGGTAGGTATTTCGTTTGTCGATATGGAGGGTGCGTTCAAAAATTTTAAAAGTGAACTCGAAGGGAAGGATTTTGACCAGGTGCACGCGGAAGCCAGGGAACTATGGATCAAATCATTATCGAGTATCGACGTGAAAGGCGGAACGGATGACCAGAAGACGATATTCTATACGGCGCTTTACCACACGATGATCGACCCACGGACCTATACAGATGTCGACGGGCGTTTCGTCGGAGGAGACAAAGAAATACATGAACGCGGAAGCTATACACGGCGGACCATTTTCAGCGGATGGGATGTATTCCGCAGCCAGTTCCCGTTACAGACCCTCATCAATCCGCGATTGGTCAGCGATCAGCTGAATTCGTTGATTTCACTTGCCGATGAATCGGGGCGGGGATATTTCGAGCGTTGGGAGCTGATGAATGCCTATTCCGGATGTATGATCGGAAACCCCGCGCTGTCGGTGCTGGCGGATGCATATGTAAAAGGTATCCGGGATTATGACGTAGAAAAAGCCTACCAATATGCGGTCAATACATCAAAATTATTCGGCAATGATCGGTTGGGCTATACCGGTCCCCCGTTTAGCATTTCCAATACCTTGGAATATGCCTACACGGATTGGTGTATTTCGCAACTCGCCAACGGATTGGGCAAAAAGGAAGATGCACAGCTTTTTCTCGAAAAGGGGCAGGCATACCGAAATATTTTCGATTCCGAAAAGGGATGGTTCCGGCCGAGAATGGACGATGGCTCCTGGGAAGAATGGCCAGACAGTGCCCGGACGAAAGAGTGGTACGGGAGTATCGAGTCCAATCCGTACCAACAGGGGTGGTTTGTTCCACACGATATTCCGGGCATGATTGAATTAATGGGCGGGCGCGATGCCGTGCTGAAAGACCTGACCCAGTTTTTTGAGAAAACACCCGAACATATGCTGTGGAACGATTATTATAACCATGCCAATGAACCGGTGCACCTCGTCCCGTTTCTCTTTAACCACCTGGATGCGCCCTGGATGACGCAAAAGTGGACGCGCCATATCTGTGAAAAAGCCTATAAAAATTCGGTGGAAGGGATCGTAGGAAACGAAGATGTCGGGCAGATGTCGGCCTGGTACGTGCTGGCAGCGGCCGGAATACACCCGTCGTGTCCCGGAAATACGCGCTACGAAATAACCAGTCCGCTTTTTAGCGAAGTGGAGGTTGCACTGGATCCACGCTATTTCAGAGGGAAATCTTTCAAAATAAAGGCTCATGACAATTCGCCGGAAAACGGCTACATACAAAAGGCATTGTTGAACGGGCAACCTTATGAAAAGTGCTACATCGATTTTCAGGATATTGTTGCCGGGGGGACACTCGAATTGTTCATGGGGCCTCAGCCCAACAAAAATTGGGGAAGAACCGCAGGTAGCTAAAACTGGAAGGATTTGAAAATGAAACCTGCCATGTCAGCGCCTGACACAAAAGGCGATGAAACCTGCGGAAGCCGTAGGCGAACGCAAGCTCCATCACCGTTGAAAGAGCAAAGTGCTGATGGAAATGCAGGTTCCATGAGGCGGTTAAAAACAAATTATTTTCGAATGAAAGGGAAATATCAACTGATCAGGAAGCTATTAGCCAGTTTGGCCGTCGTTTGGTTTGTCCTCTCCTGTTCATATGCGCAGGAGCGTGATTTGGTGAAGTATGTGAACACGTTGCAAGGAACCGATTCGGAATGGTCGTTGTCTTACGGAAATACCTACCCCACTGTGGGGTTGCCCTTTGGCGTACATTTCTTTTCTGCCCAAACCGGCAAAAACGGTGATGGCTGGAAATACCAATACAAAGCCAATACCATCCGGGGATTCCAGCAGGTACACCAGTGCAGCCCTTGGATGAACGATTATGCGGTTTTTTCGCTGATGCCAGGTATCGGAAACCTGGTGGTCAACGAAGATGCGCGCGCATTGGCTTTCAGCCATGATCGTGAGGTTGCTAAGCCGCATTACTATGCCGTCAAATTTGATAACGGCATACACACGGAAATAAGCCCTGTTGAAAGGGGAGCGCATATGCGATTCACCTTCCCCGGAAAACAAAAGGCTTATCTGGTGCTGGACGGGTTTATCAAGGATAGCGAGGTAACGATCATCCCGGAGGAGCGCAAGATCGTTGGCTTTGTCAACAACGGACGTTTTGTTCCCGGAAATTTCAGGAATTATTTCGTTCTTGTCTTCGACCGGGATTTCAAAAGTTTCGGCACGTGGGAAAACACAAAGGACCACGTAAAGGCGGGTAATCGGCACGACGGCGGAAAAGGCGTGGGGGCCTACCTGGAATTTGCCCCCGGCGCAACCGTCGAAGTAAAGGTAGCCTCCTCGTATATCGATCCTGAACAGGCCGAACTGACCCTGAAACAGGAACTGGGCGATGCCAAAAAATTTGAAACGACAAAAAATAAGGCTTTTAACGTTTGGAATACCCTGCTGAACCGAATCGTGGTAGAAGGCGGAACGGAAGAAGAAAAAGCCACGTTCTATTCATGCCTGTTTCGCGCCAATCTTTTTTCGCGGAAATTCTACGAACTGGATGCAAACGGCAATCCCCGATACTATAGCCCCTACGACGGCAAAATCTATTCGGGCTATATGTATACGGACAACGGCTTTTGGGACACCTTCCGGGCACAGTTTCCGTTAAGCAACATCCTGCATCCGGAAATGCAGGGCAGGTACATGCAATCGCTGCTGGATGCGCAGCAACAGGCCGGCTTTTTTCCTACCTGGTCCAACCCGGGAATGTCGGGTGTCATGATCGGCAACCACGCGATATCGTTACTCGCCGATGCCTGGGCAAAAGGAATCCGCACGTTCAATCCCGACAGCGCTTTGCAGGCGTATTATCACGAAGTGACCAACAAAGGCTTTTGGGGTGGCTCCAATGGACGGGAAGGGTGGAAGGATTACTTTACCAAAGGATACATCCCCTATGGTGAAATTCATGAGAGCACGGCCAAGACACTGGAGTATGCGTACGACGATTTCTGCGGCTATCAGCTGGCAAAGGCGGTTGGCAATGATTTTTACCAACAGGTGTTTGCACGGCAAATGTATAACTACAAGAACGTGTTCGACCCTGCCGTGAACTTCGTGCGGGGAAGGCAGCCGGATGGCAAATGGCTGCCGGATTTCGACCCCGTTGAGTGGGGTGGCCCGTTCACTGAAGCAAATGCGTGGCAATATACGTGGTCGGTATTGCACGACATAAACGGCCTGATACATCTCATTGGCGGCGAAGACCGGTTCAATGCGAAACTTGATTCTTTTTTCACGATGGATCAGCGGATCGAGTACGGGTCCTACGGGAAGGAAATTCACGAAATGCGGGAGATGTTACTGGCAAAAATGGGGCAGTATGCGCATGGAAACCAGCCGACGCAACACGTTCCGTATCTCTACACCTTCAGCGGGCAACCCTGGAAGTCACAGAAGCAGGTCCGGATGGTGATGTCAAAGCTATACAATGCTACCGAAAAGGGATATCCGGGCGACGAAGACCAGGGCCAGATGTCGTCATGGTACGTACTAAGCGCGCTGGGAATCTACAGTGTTTGCCCGGGAACCGACGAATACGTGATTGGCAGTCCGATTTTCGAAAAAGCCACGATCACCCTGGAAAAAGGAAAGCGCTTTACCATCCGGGCAATCAACAATGGTCCGGAGCAGGTCTATATCCAGTCGGCGCGCCTGAACGGGCAGCTGTATGACAAGAATTACATCACGTATTCGGACATTATCAACGGAGGCGATATCGAGTTTGTAATGGGCGATGCGCCAAACTTTGAACGCGGGACCGGCAGCGAATCCAGACCGTTTTCATTAAGTCCGTTGCCGATAAAGGAAGGTTCCGTACGTTAAATCGATTGAAAAGACCATTAAAAGACCATTAATAGTACCCTAGGTTATAGATTAAGTTATGAAGAAGAGGTATTTAATTTTCGCAATGCTAATTGCGCTTATCGGTGCGTCATGCAGCAAACAAGGTTTCCTGGACCAGACGCAATCGACCGATCTGAATGAAAAGGTCGTGTTTTCAGACAGCGCCTACACCATCAATTTCCTTTCAGGCATCTATGCGGATATCGGTTTTGCTACCTGGCCGAAGCGATTCGGCGGCGGTGGACTGGATGCATGCACGGATGAGGCGGAAGGCACCGGTTTGGGAAGCATCAATACATTTATCCAGTTTGCCACCGGTACGGTCAACTCAAATATGATCACGAAAGATGCCTGGACCACGGCGTACACGAACATCCGACGGGCCAACATCATGCTCAAGAATCTGCCGAACGCAAAATTCGGGGCCGATATCAAAGTGAGGGTTCAGGCCGAAACCCGATTTTTGAGGGCGTATTACTATTTTATTCTCCTGGAGCATTATGGGGGAGTACCGTTAATGGGCGATAGTGTTTACCGGAAAGACGACCATGTTCCTGCGGCACGCAATACGTTTGAAGAGTGTGTGGAGTACATCGTAGCTGAATGTGACGCCGCCGCAGAAGATCTGCCTTGGATGCATGTCGGCGAAAATTACGGACGCATTAGCAAAGCGGCCTGCTATGGGCTGAAATCCCGCCTGCTGCTGTATGCTGCCAGTCCGCTGTTTAACGGCGGATCGATCGCAACGGACGAGCGTTTGCGTTCGGTTGTTGGCTATCCCGACGTCAACCCATCGCGGTGGGAGCGGGCAGAGGAAGCCGCGGCGCAGGTGATTAACGGGTCGGGCGGGCAGTATCATTTGCACGTGGACAACGACCCCGAGCCGGGCTATGGATTCTACGAAGTGTTCCAGCTGCGGAAAAATTCCGAATACCTCCTAGCCCGGATGCAGGCTTCAAACAGCGACCTGGAAGGTATCTGGAATCCGCCAACTTTTGGGGTTTCAAGCCCCGGTGCGCGTCCATACCTGGAAATGGCGAATGCCTTCGGAATGAAAAATGGTTTGCCCATCGACGATCCGGCATCGGGATATGACCCCGAACAGCCTTATAAAGACCGGGACCCAAGGTTTGCCAATACGATTACGCGGGATCAGTCGCTGGTTTTTCACCGGGATGGATTGGCAAGGCGCCCGGTTAATATTTATGTCGATAAAACCGATCCTAATAACATTACCTCCGGTCAGGATGCCGTCTATAAAGGAACACCGACGGGATATTATACATACAAGATGCTCAACCGGGATGTGGCAGCAGATTGGTTCAATACCTATACGCCGCGGTGCTTTCCCATCATCCGGTACGCGGAAATTCTGCTGAATTATGCCGAAGCACGTAACGAACGGCTTGCCTCGCCCGACCAGGAGGTTTACCAAGCGGTGGAAGCCATCCGCGAGCGGGCAGGCCTGTCGCCCTATCAACTGCGGGCCGGACTGACCCAGGCCGAAATGCGGGAAATCATCCGGAACGAGCGGCGAAAGGAACTGGCTTTTGAAGGGCACCGGTTTTTTGATGTCAGACGCTGGAAGATCGCTGAGGTGGTTGAGAGTGCGCAATTGCACGGCACGGAACCGGTACGAACGTCTTCCGGCACCGCTTATCATACCATCAATGTGCGGAAGCGCGTATTTGATCCACGCATGTATTTATGGCCCATTCCACAGTCGGAAGTGGCCAAATCAACCGATTTAATTCAAAATCCGGGCTATTGAGTGTCCTGAATAAATCATTCACATGAGTTTCATTCCCGATAAAAAAAATAACGTATTCTAATGAAAATCAATTTCGTAGTATCTGTAGCCCTGTTGTTTTTGGGGTTGACGGGACTTTCGTCCTGTGAGGACGAAGTTTCAAAGATGGCGACAGCCGAAACGGAGAAAGACATCACCGGTAGTTGGAAAGTGGTCCAACTTACAAGAAACGGCGAAGATCTGAGCGAGCGCCTGGATCTGTCGGGCTACCGCATCGAATTTAACTCAGATGGAACCTACACGTTGGCCGATCAGTTGCCGTTTATTGCCGATGCTCCCGGCACGTACAAACTAAGTGACCCGCAATATCCATTTGCACTGATTCTGACGCCCGAAGGCGTTCAGGAAGACGTTGTGGCGAGATTTCAATTTCCGGTGGTTCAAGGCAAGCGGCAATTGAGCTTATCCTTCAGCCTGGGATGTGAAAGCAATACGTATCAATTTAATTTTGAACGCGAAAACCAAAACTGATGAAAAAGGCAACCCGTACATTATTATATATTTACCTGGCCGTCGGCCTTTTCGTGACCCTATTCCTGGTGCATTGCGGACTGACGGCCCTGACCGTGACCGTACCTGAACAGGCGACGGTAAATGAACGCGTTACCTTCGTAATGCACAGCGGTGCAGAGCCCCGGATCGAGGAACCGGGAACCTATACGACACAGTTGCTTGCCGGTATCATGGTTCCGAAAAGTTGGAATGCCAGAGAAAATGCGGTGTTAACGTTTACCAGCCCGAAGGGAAATGGCGTCATGCGCATGATTCCGGACGCAGAAATAGAACCGGTATCGGGTCTGAGCTGGCATCAGGCAGCAAAAAAAATGTTCGGGATCGGCCCGAATCTGGTGGACGACTTTGAGTGGATCGTTTACCGGAGTACCCAATCTTATACGTTCCGCAACAATGAAGATATCAGTTTCGATGTGAAGGTGGAATGTAACGTCGGGGCAGAAAACATGCTGGTCCGATTGGGCTTTTACGTTGGCTCTTCCATCGAAAACCTCCGCCCGGAAGATACAGACTATAAAAAAGTTGCGTTTTCGCAGGTATTTGAAGTTACCGGTGGGGAGGGTGACTTGATCGACTTTGTCAATCCGCAGTTGGCCACCGTGCAACCTGTCAGGACGCTGGATAACGATATCATTACGCTGACATTTGATGCCGGGGTAACTCACACCGTATTGGATAACAAGGAAGATGTCTATGTAACCATCCGATGCTTTGATGAAGACGGATTGCTTATCGACGAAATTAATGAGCAGACCGATAAAACCCGGCTCAGAAGCATAGGGGGCAAAAAGTTCTTGCTGGATTTTTGGCCGAGGGGATATTTTAACGTGGAAAGGGGCCAGCGGATCGCCCGTCTTGAATACTTCTATACGGATGCCAGCGGTACCCTGCGCGTCGGATATGGCAATACCGAAGAGCCTTTTAGCTATACATTTCGTTGTCAGTAAGCGGACCGTTTAGCAATTGAAAAGTTACATACTAACTAAACTAGCTTGGAAATGTTGAGTCATTATATAAAAATCAGTGCAACCGGTTTACTCCTGCTGCTTGCGGCAGACCAGGTTGCATATGCAGGATTGAATAAATCAGGTGTAAGGTGCTGTGCGCTTGGTCAAATGGAGAAGAGCAGCCCCGTCAGCGTAGTTGATGAATATGGCAAACCGTTGCCGGGTGTGAAAATCTATTCGTTGCAGGGGGAACTGCTGGGCGAGACCGATGAACAGGGTGAGGTCGATGTCGCGGTGACCGGGCCGGATATGCGTATATTACTGAAGCATCCGGCTTACTACACAAAAACGTTGACGATTGAGACAACCACCGTCGTGGCCATGGTCCCGAATTACCTGCAGGAGCCCGCAACGGTTGACGTGCTGCATGATAAACGGGATCGGAACTCCGTTATCGGATCCGTCGCGGTGGTGTATAACAGCCAGCTTAAGTCAACACCCACCCCTTTGTACCTGAACGCCCTTACAGGCAGGCTTCCCGGATTGTACACACAGGAAACCAGCGGATTCCGGTCGGCACGTACCGCTCCGATTACCGCGAATGATTTGGCAGGTTCGCTGCCCACGGACGCTACCAAGTACAGCACCAGCCTGAGCGACAATGCGGAAGTGGCTTTTCAGTTGCGGGGGCAAAATCCGGTGGTGTTAATCGACGGAGTCCAACGGGAAATTTATTCGATCGATCCGGAAAGCATCGAATCGGTTACCGTCGCCAAAGATGCGCTGTCAGCTATGCTCTTGGGACAACGAAGCTCCCGGGGCGTGCTGCAGATTACGACCAGGAAAGGGAAGCCGGGGCCTCCGCGCATTTCTTTTACCGCACAAACCGGCGTACAGAATGCGCTGAAACTACCCGAGCCGTTGAGTGCTCATCAATATGCCTACCTGTATAACGAGGCCTTGTTGAATGTCGGACGGGCACCGGTGTATGCGCAGGAAGATTTTGACGCGTTTAAGAGTGGAAGCTCTCCGCTTTTTTATCCCGATGTGAATTGGTACGAGACGGTGTTGAATAAGAATAATCCCATAACCAAATATAACCTTGGGGTAAACGGCGGGACAAAGACCGCGCGATACGCCTTGTCGTTAAGTTACCTGAACCAAGAGGGAATGTTCCAGTCGTCCGATCAGTTTGACTACGAAACCAATTTAAAGCAGCAAAGATACCTGATCAATAGTTCCATCGATGTCGATGTGACGAGTGATCTCACCATCGGGCTTCAACTGTTCGGTCGGATTCAGGAGGGGCGGCAGCCCGGGGCTGGCGTAGGAAGCATACTCAATGCGCTACATGCCACGCCGAATAATGCCTATCCGATTTTCAACGACGACGGCAGTTACGGGGGGGCGTCCGAATATACCACCAACCTCTATCAACAGGTTACGGGATCGGGCTACCGCTTGGATAATACCCGCGACGTAATGGCAAACCTCGATTTCAATTACCGGTTTGACCGATGGCTGCCGGGATTATATGCCAAGGGTAAATTCAACGTTTCATCGACTTCGTCCAGCCTGGTTGACCGGAGCCGTCAGCAACCGGTGTACGACGTCCGTTACAATGAACAGGGGGAACTCGTATACGTACGGTACGGCAATATAGCGGATCAGCCCAACTCGTTTGCCACGACATCGACGGCAAATTTCGTCTACTACCAGGGAAGTGTCGGATACGATACCCCTATCGAGGGCGATCACCAGATCGGGGCGCGGGTTTTCATGGATCAACAGACCGCAAATTATCAGTTTGATCTGCCCGCGATCCATACCAATGTGGCGGCTACCGCAAATTACGCCTACCGGAAGAAATACTTTGCCGAGTTGGCAGCCAATTACTCCGGATTCAATCGCTTTCAGCCGGGAAAAAAATTCGGACTGTTTTACGCCGCAGGCTTGGCATGGGACATGGCCCAAGAGGCTTTCCTGGCGGGCCAATCCGATTGGCTGACGGAATTGAAACTGCGGGCCACCTATGGTAAAACCGGCAACACGAACGAAGGTGCATTGGGTTATTACAGCTGGCGGCCCTCCTTCGGCCAGGACGGTATTAACGGATATAACGTAGGTTCGGAATATTCGTTTGTCAGCAGTTTGGTGGAGAAAGGCCTCGCCAACGTCGATGCTACCTGGGAAAAAGGACATAAGTTTAATGTGGGATTGGATCTGTCGCTGTGGAATTCCCTTCGCCTATCTGCCGAATACTACCGGGATACGTATTACGATCTGTTGCAGCAACGGGGATCCACCATTGAGTTGATCGGAATCGGCTATCCGAACGAAAACATAGGCAAGAATCGGTATGAGGGTCAGGAGGTTGCGATCACGTATCAGAACCGGGTGGGGGACTTCCATTATTTTATTGCAGCCAATGCCTCGCGGATGCGCACCGAGGTCGTGTATATGAACGAAGTTTTCCAGAAGTATCCTTGGAACCGCCGTACCGGAATGCCGGTAGGACAGACGTTCGGTTACCTTGCCGACGGATTGATAAGAAATCAGGCGGAAGCCGACGCTGCCCCGCTTCTTGGCGGAAATGAAGTGCATCCCGGAGACGTCAAATTGGTTGACCTGAACAACGATGGCGTCATCAATATTTACGACCAGACGGCGATCGGTAATACGAAACCTTTATTGTATTTTGGAACTACCGTCGGGTTCAATTTCAAGGGACTTGATTTTAGCGTCCTGCTACAGGGAGTTGCCAACCGCACATATCAGCAAACGGATTACGCCTTCGGAAGCAGTGGGGAACGCCAGGGATACACCTACCTGTTGGGGCGATGGACACCGGAGACCGCCGAAACGGCAACGTATCCGCGCCTGACGATCGGTGCGGATCCGACCAATACCCCGTATCTCAATACCTCCAGCTATTGGACACGGTCGGGCGAATACCTGCGGATACGGAATGTCGACCTGGGCTACACGTTTCCCTTCCACTTGAGCCGGAAGATTCGGGTCTCGGCCCTCCGTATTTTTGCCAATGCGCAGAACCTGTTTACCCTTACGCCGTATGACCGGCTGGATCCCGAGATCAGCGGCGATACCGCTTATCCCATCCAGCGCGTGATCAGTTTGGGGGTGAATGTCAAATTATAAACCTGAAATCAGTTAACGATATGAACTACATACATGTGAAATGGTTTGTTTTCGTCGGCCTCGCAACGTCCGTTTTTGCCTGCAAGAGCGACCTCGAGGTTGAGCCCATTGAATTACAAACCTTGTACCAGGTATTTGATAAAAACGACTCCGCGGGGGTCGAGGCCAACCGGTTTTTGTTAGACTGCTATCGTTTCCTGCCTGAAACGGGAAACCGGGTAGGGGGAGACTTTCTGGACGCCGCTACGGATGATGCGGTCTCTTCAAACCCTACCAACACGTCGGTGCAGCAGTTGGCGATGGGAGCGTATACGTCCGACAATTATCAGGATAATCGGTGGGCCTCGTGGTACCAGGGCATCCGTCGCACAAGCATTTTTATTGCGAATATCGATCGGGTACCCTTAAAGGGGAAGCTGGCCAACGGAACTTCATTCAATCGGGTGTGGAAAGCGGAAGCCCGGTTTCTGAGAGCGTTATTTTATTTTGAACTGGTTAAGCGCCATGGTGGCGTGCCTTTGCTTGGTAACAAGGTGTATCAATTGAATGACAATATCGAGCTGCCACGCCGGGATTTCGGAGAATGCGTGGAGTTTATCGTGAGCGAATGCGACGCCATTACGGATAGCCTGCGGACCGATCCGTTTAACCTTGCTTTTTACGAACGGCCGACCAAAGCGGCGGCACTGGCGCTCAAAGCACGGGTGCTGTTATACGCGGCCAGCCCGTTGTTCAACGGCGGAAATATCGATCCGCAAAATTCCCTTACGGGTTATACCGACTTTTCTGCCGACCGGTGGGAAGCGGCGGAAAATGCAGCACGGGAAATCCTGGAAATGAATCTGTTCGCACTCGAACCGGAGTTTAAAGACGTTTTCATAACCCGGAACCACGAGCGTATATTTTCAAAGCAGGGCGGAAACAATACCAGTATCGAAAATAATAACGGGCCCGTCGGGTATTCGTCCGGCGTCAATAACGGCCGGACAAGCCCTACGCAGGAGCTGGTAGATGCATTCGGTATGGCAAACGGGTTGCCCATCGACGATCCGAACTCGGGATACAACGAAAACGATCCCTATGTAAACCGGGATGAGCGTTTTTATGCCACGATCTTTTACAACGGCGCTCCTTGGCTGGGCCGCCCGGTGGAAACGTTCGAAGGGGGTGCCGATAAGCCGGGAGGGACGAAGCAGCAGACGAAAACCAGCTATTACCTGCGGAAATTTATGGGGAATTTTGAATCGGCCGTCAATTATAGCAACGTAAACCACGATCATATCCTCTTCCGTTATGCGGAGGTACTGCTGAATTTTGCCGAAGCGCGGAATGAACGGTTGACTGCGCCCGATCAAGAGGTGTATAACGCCGTCGAGCAAATCAGGGAACGTGCCGGATTGGCACCCTTCCAGCTTTCGGCCGGACTCAGCCAATCGCAGATGCGTGACATCATCCGGAACGAACGCCGCAAGGAACTCGCTTTTGAAGAACACCGGTTTTATGACGTAAGGCGATGGAAGCTGGCCGAGCAGGAGTTCAATAAAGAGTTGTCGGCAATGACCATCTACAAGACGGGTACGGGAATCATCCGGCAGCAGACACCGGTACTAAAAATGAAGTTTGAAGAGCGGATGTATTTGGCACCGATCCCGTTTAGTGAGGTCATCAAAAATCCGCAAATGATACAAAATCCGGGTTGGTAATCAAATCGCTAATTTCTAGTCGAAAGAAACAATGAAGAGAAGTATATATCTTTTACTGGTCATGGTCGCAGCACCCGTTTTGCTTGTTGCCCAAACGGTGGTGTCAGGTGTCGTGAAAAATACCGAAGGGCCACTGGCAGGGGTGACCATTTTGGAGAAAGGTGGCAGCAACGTAGCCCAGTCTGATCAGAATGGCCGGTTCCGCATTTCCCTGAGCCGGGGTCGGAATGTATTGGTGTTCAGCAGTGTGGGATACACCACACAGGAGCGGTCGATTGAAGGGGAGGGAGAATTGGAAGTAATCCTCCAGTCCAATGTGCAGGATATCAACGAGGTGGTCGTCGTCGGATACGGAACGACGAAGAAACTGACCAGTACCGGCGCGCTGAGTTCAATTAAAGGGGCGGATATCCGGCAAATTCCCACCGCCAATGTGCAAAATACATTGGCAGGCAGGTTACCCGGGTTTGTATCGGTTCAACGATCCGGACAACCGGGCCGGGACGCTTCGGATTTTTATATCCGTGGCGTCAGTTCGCTGAATCCGGACGGGAACCAGCCCTTGATTATTGTAGATGACATTGAATATACGTATGAGCAACTGTCACAGATCAATGTAAATGAAATTGAGAGCATCTCCATCCTCAAAGATGCATCAACTACCGCGGTATTTGGTATTAAGGGGGCAAACGGGGTACTGGTGGTGAAAACCCGCCGGGGTCAGTCCGGGAGGCCAAAGATCAACGTCCGCTTGGAATCCGGTGCGCAAAGCCCGGTAACCCGGCTGAAATTCCTGGACGCTTATGAAAGTGCGCTGCTCTGGAACGAGGCGATCGCCAACACGGAGGGGGATAACACCAACCAACCTTTCAGTTCAGAAGCGCTGGAACATTTCCGGTTGGGGGACGCTCCATATGCCTATCCGGATATCAATTGGTATGAACGGATATTTAAACCCATGAGCTTTCAACGGAACAGCAATGTGGATGTAACCGGGGGTAGTGAAAGCATCAAATATTTTATTTCCGGCGGAGCGTTTTCCCAGGATGGTAATCTCTATGATTTTGAAAATCACGGTGATCAGGTGAATAACAACTACTATTACCGGCGGTTCAACCTCCGGTCCAATCTTGATGTTCAGGCTACCAAAAGCCTGCAGTTACGACTGGACTTCCGGGCAAACTTCAATCGGATCAATGCGCCAAGAGCGGGAAATATCGTGGGTGAAGTCTTTAATTTCAATAAAATACGACCCTGGTCAGCACCGTTTCTTAACCCGGATGGATCGTATGCGTATGCAGGTGATACGCAGGATTTGTCGCCTACGATCAATGCCCGGCTGGCAACAGCTGGATACAGGCTGGACCGGCGGAACGACCTGAATATCCTATTCGGAGGAACGCAGGATCTGGATGCAATCACGGAAGGGCTTTCGTTTTCAGCCCGCGTGGCTTACGCAAGTGTTGAATCCAATGGACGGGAACAGGCAAGGGATAATTTGCCCGTATATAAGTATTTCCCGGAAACAGACTCCTACCAGCTCAAAGGAGGGGCGCCATACGTTTTGAGCCCCTACACGCTCCGGGCATATCAGGGCGACTACAACAGCCGGGTAAATGTACAGGCCAATTTCAATTATGTCAGGTCGTTCGGCGAACATCAGATCAACACCCTATTGCTTTATAACCGGGAGTCTTACAGTACAAAAGGCGACAGACAGTCTAATTGGATCCCACAGAATTTTCAGGGATTTACGTTCCGGACTGGCTACAACTACAACGAGAAATACCTCGTGGATGTCACGGCTGCGTATAACGGATCCGACCGTTTTCAGGCCGACAAACGGTACGGCTTTTTTCCCGCCATATCGGTCGGGTATAACCTGGCGAAGGAATCTTTCATGATGAATAGGTTCGATTTCATCGATTTACTTAAACTGCGTGCCTCCTACGGGGTGGTAGGGTCTGATAAGGTAGCCGGTGATCGCTATTTATACCAGCAGGTTTATAACACAGGCGGTGGTTATTCGTTCGGAGAGACCCATCAAGGTGTCGGTACGATTTACGAAGGCAACCTGGGCAACAGCAACGTAACCTGGGAAAAGCAGAATTCATTTGACGTTGGTCTGGATCTGAGCGTTCTGAAGAATCGGTTCTCGCTCGTGGTTGATTATTTCCATAACATCCGCTATGACCAATTGGTAACCTCCCAATCCTTGCCGCTAAATATCGGCGTAGGGGTATCGCCCACCAACATCGCGCGCGTCCGGAACCGGGGGGTCGAGTTTGAACTGAATTACAACGACCACATCGGGGCGTTTAATTACAACGTCAAAGGCGTGTTGACTTATTTCAAGAATAAGATACTCTTTCAGGATGAACCTGCACCGGCCTTTCCGTGGCTACGGTTAACCGGGCATCAGGTAAACCAACCCATGGGATATCTGTTTGACGGTTTTTATACCGAAGAGAACCTGGCCGAAAGTGCAAAACCGGCAGGTGGCTATGAAGTGCAACCGGGGGATTTGCGTTATAAGGACTTGAACGGTGACGGTGTGATCGATGATTTCGACCGGACCGCAATCGGTAGACCGGATATACCCAACACCAGCTTTGGGCTGACGTTGGGCGGGAGTTACAAAGGTTTTAGTTTCAATATTCTGTTGCAGGGTACTACCGGATATAGCTTTAGCGTCCAAGGAAGCGGAATCGAGCCTTTTCAGAGTCAGTTTCAGCCCATACATCAGCAGCGGTGGACGCCTGAAAGCGCTTCGACGGCTCGTTTCCCCCGGTTGACAACAAATCCGACGACCATCAATAGCCCGTCGTCCTACCTGTCTGATTTCTGGCTGATTGATGCTACCTACCTCCGGTTGAAAACCGTTGAACTGGGCTACCAACTGCCCGATCGTTGGCTGCCGTTCAAGATGAACAACGCACGGGTTTACTTGAGTGGCTATAACCTGCTGACGTGGACGAATTATTCGCTGTACCAACAGGATCCGGAAGTTACTTCCAATACGGCCGGAGATGCCTATCAAAATCAACGGGTAGTCAATTTAGGTATTCAAATCGGGCTTTGATGAAACCGTGAAATATACTGACCAAATTAAACTAAAAAGCCATGAAACGCGCAATTTTCAGTATGATACTAGGGTTTGTCCTGGTTACCTCATGCGATAAACAATTTGAAATGCCACCCCATCCGGGTAGAATGATCAAGGATTTCGTGCTGGAAAGCGGCCAGCATGGGGCAGCGACCATCTATAGAGAAGGCGACGTATTCAAAATATTGGTGCGGGTGGATTCCGAAGCCGATCTGACAAACATCACGCCGATTATTACCATTTCGGACCAAGCAACCATCAGTCCCGAATCCGGTAAACCGATTGATGTGTCGGCCACGAAAAAAATCACCTACACGGTCACCTCGGCATCCGGACTACGTCGCCAGTGGGAGGTTGAATTCAAAGTGTATGAGTCCGGTATCACCGACTACGACACATACAGCATCGCGACGTCAACGGGTTTGGTGTTGCAAACCGCAGGGGATAGGAACTTTAACGAGAAGTATTGGCAGAATGCCACCATGACGGTGGCTGCCGCCGAAGCGACCACGGCAGAGAACCTCCAGCGGTGGCAGGAGTGGGATCTCATCTATCATAGCACGGAAAATGAGATCCGCTATTATCAGCTCCGTAATCTCAACAGCGGGATGTTCCTCCAGGCGGCGGACGCCGGTTCGCCGGTTACGCAACATCCGGAACTGAAGACCAATGCCGACCTTCAGCTCTGGCAGATCGAGGAGTCCACAGAGACTGGGCAATACGAGATTGCTAATAAGGCCAATGGGCTTTATCTGACCCTGAGCGGTCTTGGAGCGGCGAACCTGACGGTGGTAAGTGCCGAAAAGCAAGGAAGCGAACGCCAACGGTGGATCCTCACCAAGCTTCCCAAAGACAGTTACCGGGATGGCGATGTGACCCAGTTTTTTGCCCGGACCACCGGATCGGTAGCGTTCGATCAGGGCACCAGCATCCCGCTTTCAGACGGGCGGGTATTGTGGGTCACCCAGGATGCCTGGTATGAAGGAAATCTTACCCCCAACGGCCGGCTTTACGGTGACCGCTTTATATCTTACACCAATTCCATCATCATTCAGTCTACCATGGACAACTGGGACCCCAGGTCACCGATGATGACCAGGCAGGGAGCCAGTCACAACATCGGTAACATCTGTCCCATTCCGGAAGGTGCAGGCAGAAATTGGGTCGGCCCCGGAGTCGAATTGGGCGATTACGTGTATATTCATGGCGGGGAAGGCAACGGACTCGAAGATACCGACCAGGCCATTTACAAACTGAAAAAGGAATCCGGCAACGAATGGAACCAGGTAGAACGGTTGGCCATACCGGGCATGACCGGTCAGCTGGCTATCGGCTACAAGGACGGTATGGTGAAGGCCAGTGACGGGTATGTGTATGTCTACGGGGAACGCGCAAAGCCGGAAACGTTTGGGTACAATACCCTTTTGTATGTGGCGCGATTCCCCCACGATTCCCCGACGGATTGGACATTTTGGGATGGAACTGCGTGGGCTTCGATGCCATCCACTGCCTCGGTGGCGGTAGTCGACGAAGGAAACGGAACGAACAACTTCGCTTATTTAAATGGAAAGTATCTCCATTTGACCATGGATCAGGGCTTCTATTGCGGTATTCCTTCGGTCAATATGTATATATCCACGTCCACCAGTCCGACAGGGCCTTTTACGGAACCCAAGCTCGTGTACAGTTTTACGGAATACTACAAAGGATACAACGCGCGGGTTTATACGCCGATCATCCACACGGCGTCTCAGAACGATAAAAATGAGTTGCTGCTTACCTATAGCATTAATTTTGGCGCCTGCGCAGAAAATAACGAAGGCAGTGTAAAGGAAAGTGACGGCAACCTTGATCCCTATTTTTATCGGGTCAAGGGTGTCCGTGTACCGTATGAAATGCTAGGTTTATAGGTGAGACCATGAAATTGAATCGATTAAAAGCCCTGATTGGTTGCTGCCTTTTGTTCTCTATCCGTAGCTTTGCTGCGCCGGTTGACAGTTTGCACCTATCCGACGTCCTGCAAAGCCATATGGTTATTCAGCAAAACCAACCCTTCAAGGTCTGGGGAGAAGCCAAACCGGGCAGGAAAGTCGTCATCCATGCAGATTGGCTCACGGTCCCGACGGAAGTTTATGCGGATGCAAATGGCAATTTCATGGGGATCATTCCCGTGCCAAAGGCAGAAAAGGGTAACTTTACGGCGCACCGTATTGATGTCACGGCGGGCGACGAGCAGGTCGAATTGAGCAACCTCTTGATCGGCGACGTTTGGATATGCAGTGGCCAATCCAACATGCAGTTTTCCGTCAAGGAGATGACGGGCGCGGAACAAGTCATTTCCGGGGCTGATCAATCACATATCCGGCTATTGAATGTGGCGCTTAATTTCAGCGAAACGCCATTGGAAAATTTCAAGGGCAACTGGCAGGTCTGCTCCCCCGAGTCGGTTTCGGGATTTAGCGCAGTGGGGTATTCGTTTGGTAAAAAGTTATCCGACAATCTCAACATTCCCATTGGGTTGATTTTTACCGGAATTGGTGCCTCGAGTGTTCAGGCGTATATTCCGAAAGCGGATCTGGCGGCCGACACGATGCTCAACCGGGTGTATTTGCAGCCCTACCTGGCGGACCCGAAATCGAAGGAACCGGTAGATGGGGGCTTCTCTTTTGAAAAGGTCATGCGGCCGTATCTTTTATACAATGCCATGATTCATCCGCTGGTCAATCTGTCCATCAAAGGAGTTGTCTGGTATCAGGGTGAAGCCAACCACCTGGAAAGGGAAAGTTACGTGCGGGCGACACAGACGATGATCAACAGCTGGCGACGGGACTTTTCACAGGACCAGTTACCCTTTTATTATGTGCAGATTGCGCCATTTTTCCATGATCGTGAAGATCCGGCGCTGGCATTTGACGCCTATTTCAGGGAGGCACAGGAAAAAATAGCCGACCTCAATAATACCTATATGGTCAGCACGATGGACGTTGGCGACGCGAAGGACTTGCATCCAAAAAGCAAAAAGCCCGTTGGCGAGCGGCTGGCTGCCGTTGCGCTTAACAGAGCGTATAACCAGTTGGATGTCGTGTATCAAGGGCCGCTTGTGGACAACGTGGAATGTGCGGGGCGCAAGGCTTATGTTTCCTTCAAGGCCGAAACGCTGGGAGCCGGCCTTCAAACGAACGACGGGCAACCGCCTCGATTTTTCTATGTGGCCGGGGCGGACCGGGTTTTCTATCCCGCGGAAGCGCGCATCGACGGCAACCGTATTGTGGTGGAAAGCCGTAAAGTAGCCGATATCGCCGCCGTGCGGTATGCCTTTTTTAACTATCCGGTAACGAATCTGGAAAATAAAGAAGGCTTTCCGGCCCTTCCTTTCCGGACCGATACGTGGGAAGAAAAAATGAAGTAGATGAATCCGATGAAGAAACAATCGTTAGTAATACTCCTTTTTTGCGGGCTGCTGAACATCCGATTTTCGGCGATGGCGCAGGAAGCTTATTTCATAGATGGCTACCATGGAGGCGTCTATGGGCATTACCCGCTGGGGCAGACCGATTTTATTACGAAAATGCTGAAAAAGTATCCCGAGTGGGACATCAACCTGGAAGTCGAGCCTGAAACATGGGATGCGGTGAAATTGCGTGATCCGGCGGCCTACGAAGCATTCAAACATCTATTTGAAGACCAGTCGGTCAGCACCGGGCGGATTGAATATGTCAATCCCACCTATGCGCAGAGTTATCTTTTCGCCACCTCCGGTGAAAGCAACATCCGCCAATTCTCCTACGGCATGGAGTTGCTCCGGAAACATTTTCCGTCGGCCGTATTTACCACTTATTCGGCCGAGGAACCTTGTTTTACCAGTTCGCTTCCCTATATCCTGAAATCGTTCGGATTCAAATACGCGTCCACCAAGAACCCCAACACCATGTGGGGCGGTTATACCCGGGCATTTGGGGGCGAGTTGGTCAACTGGATCGGTCCCGACGGTACCGCCATCACCACAGTGCCCCGTTATGCCATCGAAGACCTTCAACCGGGTTCGACGTGGCAAAGCATCGCCTGGTTTAACAGCAAGGAGTATATCCGGAAATCGTTTGATGCGGGCATCCAACATCCGGTGGGGATGACCATTCAGGATGCTGCCTGGAGCCACGGATGGGCAAAGGGGCCATGGCTCGGGCAGGATACCTCCCAATTTTATACCCCTACCCGGTATACAACCTGGCGCAACTACATCGCCAACTATTCCATCGGAACGCCCGATGAAGATTGGCACTTCTCCCAGGAAGATGTCCTGACCAGCCTGGTATGGGGTAGTGAAGTGATGAATACGCTCGCGCAGGAGGTCAGAGGGGCGGAAAACAAGATTGTACAGGCCGAGAAAATGGCAGCGTTTGCTTCGCTCGTGAAAAACACGCCCTGGCCGGAAAGGCTTGTAGACGAAGGATGGATTAAACTACTGCTTTCGCAGCATCACGATTGCTGGATCGTCCCCTACAACAATCTCCAGGGCGGGCGTACCTGGGCCGATCACGTAACCGAGTGGACGGGAGTGACCCGCCAGAATAGCAACGTGGTTATTGATCGAGCGCTGAAAGCCCTGAATGGAAAAAGCGGACAAAATGCGGTTCGGTTGTTCAACACCCTGGCGGTCGACCGGGACGAAATAGCCCGTGTCAAAGTGCCTTCGAATTGGGTTCGTTCGGCTTGGGAGGTCGTCGATCGGCAGGGCAAGGCGCATCCCGCACAGCTGGTCAAAGAAGATGGCATCACCTGGATGTTGTTCCGTGCACAGGTTCCCTCTTTTGGCTATTCCACCTACACCGTCCGCGAGGGAAAAGCAGCCGCCAGCGATGCGCTATCGTATCGTCAGGAAAAGGGTAAATACGTGCTCGAAAGCGATCTATACCGACTCGTTATCAATCCGGAAAAAGGCGGTGTGATTGAAAGCCTGGTTGCCAAAAAGCTCAACAACAAAGAATATGTAGACGCTACCAGCAACTGGCGCTTCAACGAACTCAAAGGCTATTTCGGCGAACAGTCAACCTTTATATCCAGCGCCGACAAGCCTGCCAGCATACGGGTTGTGGAACATGGGCCGTTGATGCTTCAACTGGCAATCGATGGGATGATCGGCGAACACCCCTTTACCCAAACCATCCAACTACAGCAAAACGAAGAAAAAATAGACATGGGCGTATTTATCGATTGGCAGCGCAATGAGGCCATCGGAGAAGCTGGCATTCCATTCAGTGCCGAAAACCCAAGGAAAGCATTTTATGACGATCGCTATAAACTGCTGGTCTGTTTTCCGGCAGCCATCAGCGATCAGCAAATCTACAAGGATGCGCCTTTCGATGTGACTAAAAGCCAATTGGAAAATACGTATTTCAACCGGTGGGACGAGATCAAGCACAACATTTTGTTAAACTGGGTGGATCTCGGAAGCAACGGTAAAGACCCCAGTTTGGCCCTTTTTACCGACCATACCACCAGTTACGTGCACGGTAGCGATCATCCGTTGGCGCTTACCCTGCAATATTCGGGTAGGGGGCTATGGGGCCGGGATTATACCATCACGGGTCCTACGGATATCTCCTACAGTTTGCTGCCGCACGCCGGTAAATGGGACGACGACCGGATCTGGACCCGAAGTGAACGCACAAACGAGCCGCTGGTAGCTGCCTTGGTCGACGCTGGGGCCGAGGACGTAACGCAGCAATCGTATTTTTCCATCGAAGACTATGCGTATGAGTTGGTATCCATGGAAATGAAAGGAGCAGACCTCTACATCCGGCTCTTCAATGCCCAAAGCGATCAAACCGAGCGGCAGATCACATTTGGCGGAAAGGCGGATACGATAGAATGGGTAGAGTTAAGCGGTGAGGTTTCCGGGCAAGCGCAATATAGGACCGCAGAAAACCATGCAACGGCCATCACGGCCCGTATTCCCCGCTTCGGTATCCGGACCCTCAGGCTCAGCAACGTGAAAATGGAATGATTCGCTTATGTTCCCGTTGATCTCATCGCTATTCAATCATGTATTCGGCACGGATTTCTCCTGGCCGATACCCACTTTTGGATTTTTCGTAACGCTGTCGTTCGTGCTTTCCTATTGGGTATTCCATAGCGAGTTTGCTCGTAAGGAAAGGGAAGGTCTGATCAACGCCTTTGAAGAACGGGTAGACGTGGGGGGGATGCGTGCCAACGTGTTCATCGGTTTAGGTTATGGGCTGCTTGGCTTTTTGATCGGATTTAAAGGCGGCGGAATATTTCTGGAATATGATTCGTTCCGCAGTAATCCGCTTCACTGGCTGTTGTCAGGTCGCGGCAGCTGGGTTGCCGGGTTGGGTTTTAGGTGTTGTTGGTTCTTTTCTTATTGCTTGTGCAACGGAAATCACTCCTCGAGCCCCGCCGGGAAGCAACACGTATGGTGAGCCCCAAGAAGCTGTTGCCCACCATGCTGCTGTGGGCAGGGTTGACGGGTTTTTTGGGCGCGAGAATCTTCCATGTATTTGAGGATGGTCAGCTTTTCCGGGCGCAGACCTTTATGGAACTATGGGAATCAGGTGGACTGACGTTCTGGGGTGGACTGTTTTTCGGCGCAGCGAGTTATTTCTATATCGGTATGCAGAAGGGAATGGATTGGAAGCACTTGGCGGATATCGGCTCGTTGGGAATGTTGATGGCCTATGGTGTGGGCCGTATCGGGTGCCACCTCTCCGGCGACGGGGACTGGGGCATCGTGAATAACTACGAAAAAACCGTTGAATGGCTACCGCAATGGGCATGGTCGTTCCGGTTTCCACATAACGTGCTCAATCAGGGAGAATACATACCCGGTTGTTCGGGTAAGTACTGCTCCATACTGCCTCATGGCGTATTTCCGACTTCATTGTACGAAGCCGCCGCCATACTGCTCGTCTTTGGTGTGTTGTGGTGTGTACGGAAATACATCAAGGTTCCCGGAATGGTGTTCACGATTTACTTGTTTGTCGTCGGTATTGAGCGGTTTCTGATTGAATTTATACGCGTCAACTACAAATTCAATGTAGGGGGTATTGCGTTGTCAGAAGCACAGTTAATCAGCCTCGGGCTTCTGTTATTAGCGGCGTTCGTTGCGGGGTACCTGTTCATGAAAAACGGAGCCAAACGGCGTTTGGTCAAGTGATTACCGAGTCTCGTACAGACAAAGTCTCGCACACCACAGAGTCCCATACACCGGCCCGCGTATGGCAAGCCCCCGATCAAGGCCCGATGTACCCCACGTACACACTCTTACTGTATTGCTTTTTGCTGGTGCTGTGCAGGAAAAGGTATGCATGAAACGGTGCGGTCTGCAGCTGCGGGGGTAGGTCCACTTTGATATACCCTTCCGTGCGGGTACAGGTGACCGGGTTGCGGCCGGCGACACCTGCGTCCGGACTGTACGCTACCAGCACAACCTCATCCGCAGCTTTTGCCAGTGGGTTCTCTTCACTGGAGAAATAGATTTCAAGCGCCTCCGGCCCGAGTACCACGTCCTGTATATCCACAGATGGAAGCATTCCCATGCTGATTGCCACCCGGTCGGGCACGATCCGCTGATCGGGGTACTGACCCTCGATAGCATCTTGTATCAGCTTCTTGAGCGCCTGGCCAAAAGCCTTGCTTTTGTTGCCCTTGCCGTAGCCCAGCCAGGTTTCAGCGATGATGGAACGCAGCGGATTAAGGAATGCCATCGCCAGACGCAGCCGCTGCTGCACGGCTAGTTTGCCATACGATTTCTCCTTCACCTTCGGTTTGCTCTTGTCGTAGAAAAAATCCATGGTTTTTTGAGTTAGATTTCGGCGTCTGTCAACGGGAGGTATTCGGTACGGGACACCTGTTTTTTCCTGCTATCGGCAAAGAACAGCCACACATGTAGCTCGTTTCCCCTTACCGCTTCGTCAAAAGAGATGAACGCCTCTCCTTCATGCCGCAGGGCGGTTTGGCAAAGGAGCAAATCTAATGAAACGCTGTAGCCGATGGCGTAGCCCACATCGTCCATAGCACCACCCACGCCATAGGTCTTGGGGTTCCACACGACTTTGACTCCTTCGTGGGTCAATATTGCCTTTTCCGCCCCTGCGGTGTACAGCGATCCGTGGCTAAATTTCAGCGCCGGGTAGTTGAGCGTGACTTGGTCGCCCTCCTCCACGAACGCATGGTCATAATTGTAGCTGAAGGCGGCGTTTTTCGCGGTGGCCCGGCTGGTAAGACTACGGAAGCCGATATCAAGCACCGGAGTGATCTTCATAAAAAACTGGTTGAGTAGCTTGAACTTCTGATGCTGTACGGCTTGCTTCTCCGAAGGCTTGAGCTTGTTGCGCTTGATTGTATGCATCCCCTTCATGTAAGGGATTTTTCGCCAGCTGCTGCCAATCACGCTACCTACTTTGCCTTTGAATGGACCATTTATACCTTCTTTAAAAGTTGCCATATTGCTTATCAATTGGTTATCAATCCGTTTCCAAGAACAAGTTTAAAAAATTCCGATAGGTGTTCCAAAATATATTACCATAAAATTTATATGATTTATTTATAACCCTTATAATTTTAATATTCATAATATATTTATTGAGGTCTTTTAATTGACAAAAACGCGGTAAAAAGACGATGAAAAGACAGTAGAAAGACGATAAATACTGAGTACACAGTAAGATTTTTATAATTTTTAATCTATTTTATCATTGAAAAAATGATGAATCTCTTCTCAGCGGTTTTTGGGAATCGCCAACGCTTTTGGAACCCGGCAATGTACCGACGATAATCGTCTTGGGCCGGATTATGGACTGTAGCAGATGAGTCCAAAGGATAAGATAAAACGATCCAAACATTGGGGACAGTGGCTTGTTAGCTATCCACAACATTTTAATCGCTTGTATTATGGTATCGGCACATTCCGCAATTCCTTTCAAAAAATATACCGTCTTAATCATCAGCTTGTTTACGAATTTATTGTCAGCTCAGGGACAGGTCATTATGGAATATGGAAAGGATGTAAACCTTCCAGACCCAAAAGCCACACCATCCGCAACGAAATTGTCCAAGGTGATCGGATGGCCGGAAGGAAGAGCACCTACAGCCCCAGAAGGATATCGAGTAATCCGATTTGCTGAGGGTCTGAACAGCCCCCGGTGGATCTATGAAGCCCCTAATGGCGATTTGTTCGTGTCCGAGGCCCGCAGCGTGAAGCGGGGGTTAGAACGGATCAAAGATTTGGTGAGCGGCAAGGCCAAATCTCGGAATGAAAATCTGGAGGTAAGTTCGCACCAGATTATCCTCTTTCGGGATACGGATGGCGACGGCCAATCGGATTTCCAACGGGTGTATCTTGATGGGTTAAACCGGCCTTTCGGGATGCTGGTACTGGACAACCATTTCTACGTGACCAATACGGATGGTTTGTGGCGGTTCCCCTACGATCCGGAAGCTTCCAGTATCGTAACCGAAGGAGAGAAAGTGCTGAACTTGCCTGCGGGCGGATATAACAATCATTGGACACGAAATATCGTGACCAATGCCGATGGTAGCAAAATCTATATTTCCGTTGGCTCGGGCAGCAACGTGGGTGAAAACGGTATGGAACACGAGGTACGCCGGGCCAATATTCTGGAGATCAATCCAGACGGCACAGGCGAGCGCGTATACGCTTCGGGACTGCGTAATCCCGTTGGAATGGATTGGGAACCGCAAACGGGAGCCTTGTGGACCGCCGTAAATGAACGGGACGAGTTGGGCGATGCGTTGGTGCCGGATTATATCACGGCTGTAAAGGAGCGGGGCTTCTACGGGTGGCCGTATGCTTATTGGGGTCCGAATCCGGACCCGAATTGGTCAGGTAAACACAAAGATCTGGTTTCAAAAAGCATCGTACCCGACTATGCGTTGGGTTCCCATACCGCATCGCTTGGGTTGGCGTTCAGTAGAAACAAGGGATTTAAACCGGGTGCTTACATCGGTCAGCACGGGTCGTGGAACCGGTCGGAATTTGTAGGTTATAAGGTCCTGTACGTACCGTTTGAAAACGGTGAGCCGCAGGGTATGCCCGAAGATTTTCTCACCGGATTCATTGCGGATGCGGAAAAAGGGGAAGTGTATGGCCGTCCGGTGGGAGTCACGTTCACGGGAAACGGATACATGCTAGTAGCGGATGACGCCGGAAATACGATTTGGGCGGTGATGCCGGAGTAAATCTATTCCGCTTACTCAGAGGGGACTGATTGCGTATTCACATTCGATTTCATGTTTTTGTTGAGACCGTCACCAAAAATACACAAATGGCTCGGATTTAAGATGCTATTATTAGACCGGCCATTTTCTTAAGATCTGGGGGCACTTTTTATTTTTGGAAGGTGCCGACCAACCAATCGGGGAAAATACCCAGCAGCAATACCGCTAAGACGGTCAGCGTCGCTATCAAAACGAGGTAGGATTGAGTTGGTCTGATATCGATAGATTCCTCCGATTTCCGAAGAAATGCATTCAGGGGTACTTTGAAATAGTAAAAGAGGGAAATAACGGTCGTGAGTGCCCCGACGATAAGCAGAATAATCATGCCCGGGTTGCCGGTCAGTTGCCAGTTGCCAAAAACCGACGTAAAGACCAGCAGCTTGGCGACAAATCCTGCTGTGGGAGGTAACCCGGTAAGGGAAACCAGCAGGACGACGAAGCCAACGAAAGTGACGGGCATTACCTTTCCCAACCCATGATACTCACGTACATCGGTGGCGCCGGTGCATACTTCCACGTGGTCGACCAACATGAATACCCCCATATTCATTAACGCGTATATGGATAGGTAAAACAGGAGAACAGCATAATCTCCCGCAGAATAGGCCAGCACCGCCATCATGAGAAAGCCCGTGTGGCCGATGGATGAGTAAGCCATCATCCGTTTTACGTCGGTTTGACGCAATGCGGCCAGATTGCCCAGCAGCATGGTAACGACGGCCGATACCAGTATCAGCGTATGCAGGTATTGATAGGCCATACTTTCCACCGGCCAAGCGTATAGGACCCGCGCAAGCAACGCGATGCCGGCGATCTTTGGAGCGGTAGAAAGAAAGGCAGTCACCGGTGTAGGCGCACCTTGGTACACGTCGGGCGTCCAGAAATGGAAAGGCACGAATGAAAGTTTGAATCCAATACCCGTAAAGACCAGCAGCAATGCCATTGCGATAAGTACGGGTGCCGTGCCGGTTAGTCCCTGAATATGAGCAACAGATGTAAAGTCCAGATTGCCCGTGAATCCATACAGAAAGGAGAGGCCGTATAGCATCACGGCAGCACAAACCGACCCAAAAAGTACATACTTCATGGAGGCTTCTGTCTGTCGAGCATCCTTGGCGAGATAACCAACCATGAGGTACGATCCGATGGACACCATTTCGATGGCGACGAACACCATGAGCCAATTGGTAGCCATGGCCATCAGGTTCAGCCCGATGTGAACCGCCAACAGGATGCTGTACAGATCGGCCGTTTTCTTCGGATGTGTGCTGAAGCCTGGATTTGCCTGTACAAACAGAACGAATAGGAAACAGACAGCCGCGGTAAGGACGCGGGTATATCGGCCGAAGGCATCTGCGTCAAGCATCCCGAATAGCAGATCCACTGCTGTGGGCATTGACAATTGCAACAGGCTATACCCCCCCGCCAATAGAATACCCGCAGCGGTGACGACAAATGTGCCGTGCTTCCACCGCTTGTCCAGGAACAATCCGGTGCCGATGCTACCAAGAAACGTAATCGCCAGTACCATTTCGGGCAGCAACATCGGCAATCCTGCGAGGATATGATCCAGTTTATCGCTAATATCGGGTAGTAGTTGGGGCATTGTCAATTCTCAACTTTCAGTTCTCAACTTCAATTAGTAACCACCAACTCCACCAGTGCCAATACCGATGCATTGATCTTGTCGAATGCCAATGCCGGAAATATGCCCAGGGCCAGTGCCAACCCAAGCATCGGCAACATAATGAGGGTCTCGCGCGGAGATGCGTCGGTAAGGGCCTTTGTCCATTCTTCGCCTCCTTTTAGGCGCGTTTGACCAAAAAACATGCGTTGCAATGTCCACAGGAAATAAGCGGCGCTCAAAAGGATGCCCAGCGAACCGGCAATAGCCATCCAGCGGGGGAGGATGCCATTTACGCTTTCGGCGTTGAAGGCGCCTATGATGACGAATGCTTCGCCAATGAATGCCGAAAAACCGGGTAGGCCAAGCGATGCAAAAAACGTAATGGCAACAAAGACGGTAAACCGGGGCATTATACTCGCCAGTCCCCGGAAGTGATAGATGTTGCGGTCGTGTACGCGGTCATACAGCATGCCGACCAGGAAAAACAGCGCGGCAGAGAGAAAGCCGTGGCTGATCATCTGGAACATCGCTCCGGCCGTTCCCTCCGTAGTGAGCGAAGCAATACCAAGCAACACGAACCCCATGTGGGATACCGATGAATAGGCAATCATGCGTTTCAGGTCGCGTTGGGCAAGTGCCACCAATGCGCCATAAATGATCGATACCACGCCGATGAGCCCCAGCCACCATGCAGATTGTTGGGCTGCGTCTGGAAATATACTGAAACAGATGCGCAATATGCCATAGCCCCCCACTTTGAGCAAAATGCCCGCCAGTATGATGGAAATGGGCGTGGGAGCTTCCACGTGCGCATCGGGCAACCACGTATGCAGCGGTACAATAGGTACCTTGATGGCAAAGGCAACGAACAACACGATAAAGCCCAGCAAACGGGCGGAAATGCCGACCAGCTCATGATTGGCAGCGATCGAGAAAATCGCGTCCGGTGCGTAGTTTGCCGGATTCATCATGTACAACATGTTGAATGTGTGAGCGCCCGTTTCTGGATTGGTGACCGAGAAATAGAGGCCTACAATGACAAGGAGCATGAACACCGATCCGAATAACGTGTAGAGAAAGAACTTGATGGCCGCGTATTCGCGCCGTGCACCGCCCCAAATGCCGATCAGGAAATACAACGGCAGCAGCATCAACTCATAAAAGATGTAAAACAGGAAGAAATCCAGGGCACCAAAAACGCCCATGACAGCCATATCGAGGATCATCAACAGGATAAAATAACCTTTGACGCTTTTCTGGATGTTCCAGGAGGCACCGACAGCAATGATCATGACCAGTGCCGTCAAAAACAGAAAAGGCATGGAAAGTCCGTCGACGCCGACAAAATAATCGACTTCCAGTTGTCCGAGACTACCAAGGTCCAGGCGTATCCAGGGCGTACGGTCGACGAACTGATATAGGCGTTCATCGGTAATTCCAGCCCCTTTGGGGTGGAAGAGGTAGTACATACCCCCACTCAATATCAGCTGTAGTATTCCCGTGAACAGTGCAACATATTTATAGATGGCCTTTTTCCCGGCGGGAATGAAAGCCATTAAGAGCGCGGCCGCCAACGGTATGAAAATAAGTAGGGTCAATAGGTGCGGGTTCATAGGAGAACGACGATATGATAAAGCAGGATTACCAAAATTAGCAAAAATAACGTAGTAAAGTAATGTTGCACGCGCCCGGTTTGAAGACGCCGGAATACGTTGCCGAGCCCCCATGCAAGCTTTCCGACCAGTCGCACAAGGCCATCTACGAGGCGTTGGTCTATCCACGCTGCCGTCGCAGCAAAGGAGCGGCCCAGTGCAGCAAGGCCGTTCACCGCACGGTCGACGATGTAGTGATCCGCCCATAGCAATAGACGTGACAGCCGGAGGATGGGGCGGACCACGGTGGCATCATACAGCGTGTCCAGATAGCCCTGGTTTTGGGATAACCGGTAAAACAGGCCGGTAGTCTTCAAGGGATATCTTCCATTGACGTACCAATGCCACGCAACGGTCGCGGCGATACACGTTGCCGAGGCGGTCAGCAGCGGAATGACGAGATGCAGCATCCGGAGTGGCGGCAACGTAGAGACCGTAGTGGTCAATCCCTGCATCAGCCACACATGACCGTCGTTCAAGGGATGGATTGAAAATAACGGGAAAAGTGAGCATCCCGCTAAAAAAAGCATGGGGACGAGCATCTTGGCAGGAGCTTCGTGAGGTCGAAGGGTACCGTTAGCCGAGGTCACGGAAAAAGAGCCAAAGAAGACCTTTGCCAGGAGCCGTAGAATGTAGAAGCTGGTCAGCATGCTTACCAGGGCCAGTACATAGGGAATGAGTTTGGCGGCCCCGGGTTGGAGCGCTGCCCATTCAAACGAATGGACGATCAGCGCATCTTTGGAAAGGTAGCCGCTGGTAAAAGGAAACCCGGCGAGTGCCAGCGAGGCGATAAGCATCGCAGCAAACGTAAGGGGCATATGCTTACGCAATCCGCCCATATTGCGGATATCCTGAGGGTCGATGGCCAGTCCATGTGTTTCCTTGATGTGCTGCATCTCGTGAATAACCGCACCGGCGCATAGAAACAACAAGCATTTGAAGAATGCGTGCGTGGAAAGGTGAAACAGCGCAACCGGATACATGCCGATACCGATGCCGACCATCATGAAGCCCAATTGCGAGATGGTGGAAAAAGCCAGTATTTTTTTAATGTCAAATTGCGTCAAGGCGAAATAGGCTGCCACCAATGCCGTTATAGCACCCGTCGCGGCGATCACCAGCAGGACCGTCTCGTTGAACACCGGAAAAATGCGGGCAAGCAAAAACACGCCTGCGGCTACCATGGTAGCGGCATGGATGAGGGAGGACACCGATGTCGGTCCTTCCATGGCATCCGGCAGCCATACATGAAGCGGAAATTGCGCGGATTTGGCCATCGCGCCAAGGAAAAACGCCAGCCCGGCCACGGTAAGCCAGGGTGCCGGCAGCGTTTCCGGAGCGGCAACGAGTGCCCCGATATCCAAGGTGCCGAGGTGACTATACGTAAGGGCGATGCCAATGAGAAAGCCGAGATCCCCGATCCGATTGATAATGAAGGCTTTTTTATTGGCCTGAACGGCGGCGTCTTTGGTAAACCAAAAACCGATGAGCAGATAGGAGGCAAATCCCACAAGCTCCCAGCAGACATACATCAGCAGCAGGTTGTCGGCAACTACCAATCCCAGCATGGCAAAGCAAAAAAGACTCAAGTACGTCCAATAGCGGTGAATGCCCGGATCTCCCTTCATGTAGGCGGCCGAGTAGACGTGTACGGGCAGCGCAATCAGGCACACCAGTACAAGCATCAACACCGCCATGTTGTCGAGCATCAGTCCTACGTGGAATTCTTGGGAACCGACGGTGAACCAGTTCCATTGCACGTGAATGGGCTCCTGGTTCCATACCTGGCTGAAGGCATACCCCGCCGCTACCAGGCTTAGTGAAATCGCGGAAATAGCAATCGCACCGTTTCCGGCTTTTTTGCCAAGTGCCGCGGACAAGAGGAATCCCAGAAATGGCAATAGCACCGCGGATAGGGCGGCCAGTAGCGGATATGTGAGTGCGGTTGCAGGCAAAATCAATCCTTTAAGTTTTTAATGTCTTCCGGATTTACCGATTTATGGAATTTATACACATTGAGAATAATAGCCAACGCCACGGCTACGGCTGCGGCTGCCAATACAATCGCAAACAGGGCAAACACCTGTCCGCCGTATAGCATTTTATCATACCGGCCGAACGCAACCAGATTCAAAATTGACGCATTGATCATCAGCTCAATGCCTACCAACACCAAAATAGCGTTGCGCCGGGCCAATACCGCATACAGGCCTGCTGCAAACAAGCAAGCGCCTACGATCAGGAAATGGGTAAGCGGGATCACGGCTTAGCCTCCTTCCTTGTAAGGTGAGCGGCGCCGATCAATGCTGCCATCAGCAGAACCGAGACAATTTCGAAAGGCAACAAGTATCGGGTCATAAGCTGTATACCGATGTGCTGTATCGTCTGATCCGTCGGCATAATGACCGTATCCTTTTCACGGGAGGCTGAAATCCATGAAGGCTCTTCCGCTCCCAGCTGAAGGGAAGTGTAGATCAGGACGGCAAGAAATGAAGCTGCAATGACGGCGGACTGCCACGCAGGCAAGGCAAAGAAATGGGAAACCCCTACTTGCAGATCCTTGAGTAATTCCTTGTTGGAGAGCATGAAGGCGAAGAGCATCAGTACCAATACGCCCCCCACATACACTAAGATCTGCGTGATTGCCACAAAGTCGGCCAACGCAAATACATACAATCCTGCGACCGAAAAAAGGACAATGAAAAACAAAAACAACGATCGGGCTATATTGCGTATACTCACCAGCAGCCATGCAGACGCAATCGCAACCGTGGCAAAACCATAAAACAGGAGTGCGGTCATGCTCATCAGCTCCTTTTGGCCGCCTCCTTTTCGGCCTGGAATTTGGTCCATTCACGCTTTTTCTCTTCGATTTCGGTCGGCGTCATCTCGGCAAACGAATAAGTCAGTTCGGCCAAGTTGGTCATACTGCGGTCGTATTGATCCGTCATGGTGATGCATTCGGTGGGGCATACGACGGTGCATAAACCGCAGTACATGCATTTGGCCATATCGATATCAAATTTTGCGGCATATAGACGTTTTACGCTTCCATCGGAGGTTTTGCCAATCACATCGGTCGCTTTGATCGAGTCGATGGTGATGCAATCCACGGGACAAGCCTTTGCACACAGGTCACAGACGATGCAATCGTCGATTTCCACATCCAGCTGATAGCGTGCTACCTCGGGAATCGGCATCTTTTCCCTCGGAAATTGTACCGTGGTAACCCCCTGTTGCTTATCAAAGTAATCGCTTTTGCGCACGTCAAGCACTTCACGCGAACGGCGTGCGCCGAAGAGGTGAGCGAGTGTGATCGCTAGTCCTTTCGCTGCGGTAATGAAGGCTTGTAACGCTATTTTAAACATTTTTTTTCGGCTATCAGCAGTCAGCTATTAACTATCGTAACTATCGGTAGTCGGCCGCCAACGTTGTGCTTTATTTCTAGTTTTCTTGTTCATTACTTTCTTGTTCCCCTGCTCCCTAGTTCCCTTGCTCCCTAGTTTCCTCACACCATTACCCATACCCGCCAAATCCCTGAAATGGCCATGCATAGGAAAGCCAACGGCGTGAGCACCTTCCAGCACAGCGCCATTAACTGATCGGCCCGGAGTCGGGGAAGCGTCCAGCGGATCCACATCTGTATGCCTACCACCAGCAGCGTCTTCGAAAGCGTCCAAAAAACGCCCCAGATCCATCCGGTAGTCCACGTAGCAAGTTTAATCGCACCCATATTGGGTAGCGGGCTATTCCAACCGCCGAGGAATACCACCACGCCAATCATGGCCACCAGGAACATCATGGCGTATTCCGCGAGGAAGACGAAGGCAAATCGGAGCCCTCCGTATTCGGTATGGAAACCTCCCACCAATTCGGATTCAGCTTCGGGGATGTCAAACGGAGCCCGGTTGCATTCTGCGAGCGAGGCAATGAAAAAAATCACATAGGCAACCAGTAGATGCGGAGCCTGGAATACATGCCAGGCGAAAAAGCCGCCAATGCTGGATACGTCCCAGACTCCCAGAAACAATAACGTGTTTTCCGACAGGATTCCCTGATTCACAACCATCTCCTGCATTTGCAACGTTTGGGTGATCATAACGGCTGAGATGAGCGCTAGGCCGGAAGGAATTTCGTAAGAAACAATCTGTGCTACCGCCCGCATGGATCCCAGGAGGGAGAACTTGTTGTTTGAACCCCAGCCTGCCATCAATAGCCCAATGGCATCGACGGAGATAATGGCGATGACATAAAAGAGTCCCAGATTCAGGGACGATGGAGCCAGTTCGGGTGCCCAGGGCATGACAACGAACCCTAAGAATACCGCTATGAAAATGAGGACGGGTGCAACGACGAACAGAATCCTGTCGGCCGCGGCGGGCGTGATAAACTCCTTTTGGATAAGCTTGAGGATATCGGCCAGGGTCTGCAGCGTACCATGCTTGCCGGTTTCCATCGGGCCGAGCCGGTCCTGGACAAATCCGGCTATCTTCCGTTCACTGTATACCGCAAACAACGTGAAACCGGCAATGAACCCAAACAGCGCAATACCAATACCGATATATGTAATGTAAAAGGCCAATTTGTCCTATGCTAAAATATCGTGCAAACATAAGGATTTGGCGGGATAATATATAGTAAGTTGATAGATTATTCGCAGAGTCCTGTTTTTATAGGTGCTCATGAATGCTCCGCAGTTACTCGCGCAAGCCGCATGGACTCGCCATCCGGCTTGCCTTTCTCTTGATTAACGTTGGTTAAGCGGCACGTAATCCCGTTGGGTGCTGCCGGTATAAATTTGCCGCGGGCGTCCGATCGGCTCTTTGTTGGCCTTCATTTCCTTCCACTGGGCTATCCAGCCGGGTAATCTGCCCAGGGCAAAGAGTACGGTAAACATGTCGGTCGGGAATCCCAATGCCCGGTAAATGATGCCGGAATAAAAGTCTACGTTCGGATACAGTTTCCGGTCTACGAAATATTGATCTTTCAGTGCCGCTTCCTCTAATTCTTTCGCAATGTCCAGCACCGGATCGTTAATGCCCAGTCTTTCCAGCACTTCGTCACAGGCCTGTTTAATGATTTTAGCACGCGGATCAAAATTTTTATATACACGGTGTCCGAAGCCCATCAAACGGAACGGATCGTTTTTGTCTTTGGCTTTGGCCAGCCATTTGGCACTGTCGCCGCCATCGTTTTTGATGTTTTCGAGCATCTCGATAACCGCCTGGTTGGCGCCGCCATGCAACGGCCCCCAAAGGGCGGAAATACCAGCAGATATGGAGGCGTATAGATTTGCGTTCGAAGACCCTACGATGCGCACCGTGGAAGTGGAGCAGTTCTGCTCGTGATCCGCATGCAGAATCAGAAGTTTGTGCATGGCACTGACAACCGATTTGTCGATGGTAATATCTTCGGTAATTTGGCCGAACGTCATGTTCAGGAAGTTATGCACATAGTTGAGCTCATTGCGCGGATAAATAACGGGATGACCCAATGACTTCTTATAAATCCATGAAACAATGGTAGGCATCTTTGCCAATAACTTCATGATGGTGAGGTTTTCGTCTTCCTCACTGGGATTGGGGTCGAGTGATTCGGGATAAAACGCAGACAAGGCTCCTACCAGGCAGGATAACTGACCCATCGGATGCGACTTCGACGGAAAACCATCGAAAAATTTCTTCATGTCTTCATGGATCAGCGTGTGCCGGCTGATTTTGGTGCGGAAATCCGCGAGTGTGGCGGCCGACGGCAATTCACCATAGATAAGTAAATACGCCACTTCCAAAAATGTCGATTGTTCAGCTAATTGTTCAATGGGGTACCCCCGGTAACGCAAGATGCCTTTCTCACCATCCAAAAAAGTGATTTCGCTTTTCGTTGCGCCGGTATTCTTATATCCCGGGTCTACCGTAACCGCACCGGATAAATCTCTCAGTTTAGAGATGTCAATGCCTTGTTCGTTTTCAGTACCCGTGATGACGGGTAAATCGTAAGAGTTGCCGTTTATTGATATCGAAGCTGTTTCTGACATAATTTTTTTGGATGAATTGCAAACATAGATAAATTAGCATTTATATGCAACATATTGCATTGCATATAAATGTTAATTTATCGTTCTCTCCACTGCCAATCTTGAATTTTTTCATTAGCGGAAATGTAATGAAATTGGGAAAGAATAAAAGCGTTTGAACAGATTATTGATGCCTTTTTTACGTAAGTTAATGTGGGGCAGGTCGGGTTGTTTGCCAGGGTTGCAATGTTAAATGAGAAAAAATGCAAATAACTTTGCTTTATTACGAAATTTTCGTACCTTTACGATATTAACGTATTTCTGATGGAAAAGCTAACACAACAGGAAGAGGAGGCCATGCAATTAATATGGCGCAACCGGGGCGGTTTTATCAAAGAATTGCTGGATATCATGCCGGAGGAAAAGGTTCCTTATACGACCCTTGCTTCGACCATTAAGAATCTGCAACGCAAAGGTTATGTAAAGGCCGTGAAATATGCCAATGCGTATCGATATGAAGCGATGGTTGATGAAGAGGAGTATAAGAAGTCGTTTATGAGTGGTTTTGTGAGTGAATACTTCAAGAATTCCTATAAAGAATTGGTCAGCTTCTTCGCGAAAGAGGAGAAAATCAGTGCGGATGAACTGGATGAAATTATCCGGATGATTAAAGACCACAAAAATAACTAGTTATGCCCGATCTGATCGTATACCTGTTGAAGGCCAACCTATCGGTTATTCTGTTTTATCTGGGATACCGGTTGTTGTTGCGCAAACTGACTTTTTATAGTCTCAACCGATTTTACCTTTTGTTTTCCTTGGTTTTTTCCTTCACGTATCCGCTCGTAGACATCGACACGTGGCTGGAAGTATCCGAACGTGGGCTGCCCGCTGAAGTAATTTATGTGGTGCCGGATTGGCAACACGTTCCGGTGGACACCTTTGATTGGTGGATATGGGCGATGGGGTTGATCGGAATAGGCAGCTGTTGGTTCGCAGTGAGGCTGGTGGTCCGGTTGTTAAGCCTGTGGCGTATCCATCGGCAATCGCAGCCTTCGGTATGGCATTGGTTCCGATACCGTCAGGTGTTCGGTGACATTTTGCCGTTTTCCTTCTGGCAGCATATTTATGTAAATGTGCATAACCATGAGCCGCGGGATTTGAAGGAAATTTTTAAGCACGAACAGGTTCACGTGGATGGCCTGCACACGTTTGATGTATTGCTGGCCGAAATAGGCAGTGTATTGTCCTGGTTTAATCCGGCGTTATGGTGGATGCGCGCTGCCGTCCGTGAAAACCTGGAATTTCTCACTGATCGAAAAGTGCTATTGAGTGGGGTGGATAGGGAAGTGTACCAATACAGCTTACTGGCCATAGGGCAGCGGTCAGGCCGGCATGCTGATATCGGTAATGGTTTTAATTTTAAAAGTTTAAAACGACGTATCATGATGATGAACAGACAAAGATCGTCCCGGTTACAACTGGGTAAGTATGTATTGGCGGTGCCTGTAATCGCCGCATTTGTGCTGGTGTTTACGGTGAGTAAGGCGTATGAGGATGATGTACCAGGTTCGGTTGCAGATCCAATCACTACAAATGGGACTGGGAAGGATTCAACCGGCCGAGAAAAAAGCGAAATTGTTTTTGTGGATGTCGAACCGCTACCACAAGACTCGACGAAAGAAAAGCTCACAAAAATCCGTGTAACCGGGCGGACGGATACCACGCAACCTGAGCCCCTTCTTATACTTGATGGTAAGGAGCTGCCCGATAGAACGCTAAACGGTATTGTTGATCCCAATAACATCGAGAGCATTTCCGTGTTGAAAGGTGGCTCGGCAACAACGTTATATGGTAGTCGAGGTGCAAATGGGGTAGTGTTGATCACGACGAAAAAGGAAGGGGAGAAAGGAAAAACTCAGACACTGTCGAATGAAGGAGAATCCCGGCAATCGGCAATCACTACCATTACCGACGATCACACGATTTCCATAACGGCGGATACGATTCGGTTGACCGATTCAGCCAAGTCATACGAAGCAAAAGGGAATGTCAGAGGCAGTGCCTGGCCAGGCAAAAGCGACAAAGGAATATTATACGTGGTTGATGGCAAAGAAATTAGCGCTGAAGAATCTAAAAAGATACCACCTCCAGATATTCATTCAATCCACGTTTGGAAAGGGAAAAAAGCCGAGGAAAAATACGGGGAAAAAGGGAAGAACGGAGTCGTTGAAATCACATTGAAGCAAAAGTAGGAAAGGTGAATTAGTAACTGGTACAGTGCGCAACGATTTTCCTTAGCTTCCGGGGTGTGTCGGAAAAGTCGCTGGTTTCCAAAACTTCTTGAGTGTGATCTGAGGGCTGGAACCTTTTGTATAGCTGGGGTTTGTTATACGCGGCAATTTGTTTAAGTGTCATATCACTGCGATTGTCATTATGGTTCAACTTACAGATATATTAGGCCTGAGCGTTGCTGAGCGGATCGCCATGGCTGAAGCCATATGGGATAGTATTAGAAAAGAAGACTGGATATCATTAAGGCCTTCGATTGAAGGTGGTTTTTAAGAACCCCGATGCCTTATGTATTTCCCGATATTTGCTGTTTTGTATTGTTGTTTAACGGTTTAAACCAGGGGGATTATGAACAAAACGGTAAAATCGAATGTGGCATCAATTTCCGGTTGAGGGAAACGGGAGTCACCAAACCAACGCCGATAACGTGCTTCGTGGAGTACAACAGCAAGCCCGTGGTGAAGGTACCCACGGGAACAAGGTACTGAGTGCCGCACATTCGTGAACAAATACAGAGCTACCTCGCCAAAAGACCCATTCAAAGAGCAGGTCATACCATCGCTACCGGGGCGGGCCACGGTAAAGGCACCCGATCCCAGCCAGTCGCTTCTTTCTTTTTCAACCGCCAAGTAAAACATAGCCGTGAAAGGAGATATCCAGGATCATCATGGAGGATGCGGAGGTGGCCGAGGTGTAGGCCCGGCCATTGCAACCGACCTGACCATCAAGATCATTGGCCGACAGCCCCGCTTAAAATCCCTGTATTCGCATCATGCCCAAAGAGAAAAAGGACAACCAATCGCAATCCAACCAATATGACAAGATTCTTCAGGAAAACCTTGAAATAACCCTGCCAGTTATTATCAAGGAGATATTGGGCTTGGACATCGTAGCCAGTGAAGAATTGCCGGACGACGTGCAGCACACTAAGGAAAGGAAGCCCGATGTGCTAAAAAAAGTGACCGATACTACTGGCAGCACTTATGTGCTCCAAATCGAGTTTCAGGTAAAGAACGACAGAGAGATGGTGTATCGTATGGCCGAATATAGTGTTATGCTGATGCGTAGGTACCGGTTGCCAGTTAAACAGTACGTCATTTACCTTGGCGAGAGACGGATGTCCATGCCTTTATCATTCAACGAGGAAAGCCATACATTTTCCTACAACCTCATCCCCATATCAACCGCCAGCTACAAGCTCTTTCTCAAGTCCGAAAGCCCAGAGGTGAAAATGTTGGGAATTTTGAGTAACTTTGGAAATGATGACGAGCTTGATGCGGTGAAACGAATCGTGGAAGGTGTCAAAGCCCACACAACAGGCGATTTTGCCGAGAGCAGGTTTTTCAATCAAATGCGTATCTTTGTCCAGTTGCGCAGCAGTGTGGTACCATTATTTGATAGTGTTATGGAGACGGTAAGCAAATTTTTCAAAGAAGAAAGGGATATACTCTACCGCAGAGGCGCCCAAAAGAAAAGCTACGACGTGGTAGAAAACCTTATTTTGGAACTCGGTCTGTCAGACGAGCAAGCAGCCCGGATTGCGGAAGTTGACATTGACTTTGTGCGTAAGGTCCGAGCCGGTTTGGCCAAAAAAAAGAAATAGACTTTATGGACTTTGGCGCTACAATCAAATCAGCGTCTCCAAAGGCAAAATGATGTATGGAATCCAGGACAATTGCCGGAAAACTGGAAGAATTCGGGCAATTGGGCGGTATTTCAAAAAGATGTTCTCAATAAAGAATACCTGCAAACACTTCGACTTAATGACAAGAAACAGCCTAAGAATCATTGGCTTTTTCCATACTGCAAGCAATAATCTTCGGGCCTCAACATCCTGGCATAGCTTCGCCGGATGATCCAGGTATTCGGTCAGCTGTCCAATCGGGAAAGTCGAGCGATCGGCCGACGGGACAGTTCATGACGTCAATTTTTTGGATGTCATAGCGATTGAGGTCGGTTTCCATGCATTTACGTATTAAACAGATTCATCGTTCTTTCTATGCCGATGTGGATGAAGCTATGGACAAGCTCTACCGAGCGGTTGATGAGTTGGGGTAACTCCATGAGTTCGTCATCGTCGAAACCACTTAATACGTAATCTACCTGCCTGCCTTTGGGAAAGTTATCTCCCACGCCGAATCGCAACCGTGGATAGGCTTGTCCGCCGCATAACGCTTCGATGCTCTTCAATCCATTGTGGCCCGCACTGCTGCCCTTTGCCCGAAGCCGGAGTTTTCCAAACGGCAGGGCAATTTCATCAACAATTACCAGGATGTTCTCCAACGGTATTTTGAGTTCATGCATCCAGTAATTGACGGCTTTACCACTCAGATTCATATACGTGGTCGGTTTAATGACGTGTACGTGGTTGCCCCGATAGCTGTACTCGGTATAATAGGCATATCGCAAGGTGGAAAACGTTGCGCCGGCCTGTTTGGCCAGCTCATCGGCTACCATGAAGCCGATGTTATGACGGGTATCCGCATATTCTGCTCCGATGTTGCCAAGGCCTACGATTAACTGCTTTTTTGCCATTTTGTGCGAAGTTATTCATTGGATGGATATAAACAAAAAGCACCAACCGATAGGGCTGATGCTTTTCGCCTGTGCGTCATAGATGCGCAGTATAAACTTACTTTTTCTTATCGGCTTTAGCGGCTTCTTGTTCAGCCTGACGCAGCGCGCGGGACATGACTACAGACACGATGGTGTCGTCCGCATTATTGAGCACTTTGGCATTTCCCAGTTGAATGCTGCCCACCTGTACCGATTTGCCTACTTCAAGGGTTTCGAGGCTTACTTCGATGTATTGCGGCAAATCTTTGGGAAGTGCCTTTACCCGGAGGGAGCGAAGCTTCTGGATCAATTTACCACCGACCTTCACACCGGGAGACGCGCCCGTTAGTTTGATCGGGATGTTCAATGCAACTTCCTTTTTGTCGTTTAACTCGAGGAAGTCCACGTGGCGCACCTGATCCGTAAGCGGATGGTATTGTGCGTCCTGAAGGATGGCCTGGTGTTTTTTGCCATCGATATCCAGGTCGATGAAATGAACATCCGGTGTGTAAATCGCCGGCTTCAAATCAGTTGCGGATACGGCAAAGTGGTATTGTTCTTTACCACCGTAGAGCACTGCGGGTACCTTACCCTCGTAGCGCAGCTCTTTCGCATCTCGTTTCCCTACGTTCTTTCTTAAAGAACCGCTAATAGCAATTGATTTCATGGAATGATTTTTTTAAAAAATTTAAGGCCGCAAAGGTAGCGCAAAAAAACGGGATTTCCTAATCTACCTTGAAAAGATTGCTGATGGAGCCGTGCTCGTTGACATTCTTTATTGCGTTCGCAAACAAATCGGCCGTTGAAAGCACCCGGATTTTCTCACTCTCGTGTTTGACAGGGATGGTGTCTGTTACAATCAGTTCGGTCAGTGCCGAATTTTCGACGGTCTCATACGCCTTTCCCGATAATACCGGATGCGTACATACTGCTCTGACGCTGGTGGCACCGTTTTCCATAATGAGCGATGCGGCTTTCGAAAGTGTGCCTGCCGTATCACAGATGTCGTCGATAAGAACGATGTCTTGTCCTTCGACATCACCGATAATCGACATGGACTCAATTTCGTTGGCACGTTTACGCTGCTTGTCGCAGATCACGACTTCGGCGTTGAAGTATTTTGCGAACGTGCGCGCCCGGTAGGATCCGCCCATATCCGGGGAAGCAATGGTAAGGTTCGGGAGATTGAGCGATTTAATATGCGGTACAAAGATCACTGAAGCGTCCAAATGGTCGACGGGAATATCGAAGAAACCCTGGATCTGCGCGGCGTGGAGGTCCATCGTCATGATGCGGTGCGCGCCGGCGGCCGTGATCAGGTTGGCAATCATTTTGGCGCCGATAGCTACCCGGGGCTTGTCCTTACGGTCCTGCCGGGCGAAGCCGAAGTAGGGAACCACCGCGGTAATGTAGTGTGCCGAGGCACGTTTGGCGGCGTCAATCATCAGCAGCAGCTCAAACAAGTTATCTGTCGGTTGGTTGGTGGATTGAATCAGAAATACGTCGCATCCACGGACAGATTCGTTGTAGAATGGTTGGATTTCACCGTCGCTGAAGTGCGAAACGGTCATTTCACCGAGGTCTCTGCCATAAGAATGCGCGATCTTTTTAGATAATTCGGTGGAGCCGGAGCCGGAAAACAGCTTTACCGGATTGAATTGCAAGGGCATTGTTTCGTTGTCGTTTTGTGGGTTTGCAATGGATTGGGATCTTTGTGATATTTTAACGTTAATATACGTTAAAAAATTACGGATTGCCAATAAGACAATCCGTATTTTTTTTGTTGCCCGACCAGGATTCGAACCTAGACAAACAGAACCAAAATCTGTCGTACTACCATTATACTATCGGGCAATCTGACTTTATATTTTGCCACCCTTCCGAATGGGACTGCAAATATAGGGGGATCTAACAATTATTGCAAAAATATTTTATTTTTTACTGGAAGGGTCGATTTATCAGAGGATTCCTTATTTTCGGGGCGTGATTTTACGATAAACCATACGTGTAATACTTTTATGAATTACAATAAAATCAATAATAGCATAGGCTGGTTGTGCGGATTGATAGCCACGGCGGTATATATCTCAACGTTGGAACGAACTACGAGTTTCTGGGATACCGGGGAGTTTATTGCTTCGGCCTATAAGATGCAGATTGTCCACCAGCCAGGTGCTCCTCTGTTTCTCATGTTGCAGAATGTTTTTTCCAACCTCGCGTTCGGCAACCCTGAACGCATCGCCTTTTGGATGAACGTGGGATCGGCACTGTCGAGCGGATTGACCATTGTATTTTTGTACTGGAGTATTACAGCATTGGCTAGAAAGGTGATATGGAAACCGGGTACGGAACTTACCAAGGCAGGGCTGATACAGATTATGGGGGCGGGTGCCGTGGGAGCGCTGGCTTACACGTTTTCGGATACCTTCTGGTTTTCAGCCGTGGAGTCCGAAGTTTATGCCATGTCTTCACTTTGCACGGCGGTGGTGTTTTGGGCTATCCTGAAATGGGAGGCGCATGCCGACGAGGCCGGCGCCGATAGGTGGTTGCTTTTTATCGCTTACATCATGGGACTTTCCATCGGTGTGCACCTGCTTAACCTATTGGCGATACCTGCAATTGCCCTGGTCATTTATTTCCGCCGTACCGAGAAGGCGACCAGTGGCGGAGCTGTGAAAGCGCTGCTGATCAGTTTGGTCGTGGTAGCTGTGGTGCTTTGGGGGATTATTCAATACCTCATTAAATTTGCCGCAAATTTCGATCTGTTTTTTGTCAATACGCTCGGCATGGGTTTTGGTTCGGGTGTACTGGTTTTTGCGCTGCTGCTGGTTGGCGGTACTGGCTATGGGATCTGGTATTCCATTCAAAAGGCAAAGCCCTTACTCAATATCATCCTGTTATCGTTTGCCTTCATCGTATTCGGTTATAGCTCATTTGCGATGATCCTGATCCGCGCAAAGGCAAACCCGACGCTTAATAACAGTGATCCGGACAATGCATTTGCCTTTCTGAGCTATCTGAACCGTGAGCAATATGGGGATAATCCGCTCTTCAAAGGGCCTTACTTTGATTCCCGGCCCATCGACGTTACCTATGGAAGTAGCATCTATCGGAAGGGAACAGAAAAATACGAGATTGCTGGTCGTAATTTTGATTATCAATACGACCGGGAAACGGTGTTTCCGCGTATTTATAGTAACCGCGAACCGTCGCATCAGCAATACTACCGTAGCTACCTGAACCTTGGCGAAAATGAGCAGCCTACGTTCGGTGATAACCTTCGCTTTTTCTTTAGCTATCAGGTGGGGCATATGTACGGCAGGTACTTTTTATGGAATTTTGTAGGCCGACAGAACGATCAGCAGGGCCATGGAGACCTGACTACCGGTAATTGGGTCAGCGGCCTCAAATTCATTGACCAATGGCATGTGGGCGGCCAGGACGCGTTGCCGGAGTCCCAATTGACGGATCCTTCGTATAACCGATTTTATTTCCTGCCGCTCATTTTAGGGTTGATCGGCGCGTTTTGGCATTTCAAACGCCGGCAGCGGGATGCGGGTGTCGTGGGACTTTTATTTTTTATGACCGGACTGGCAATTGTGCTCTACCTCAATCAGACACCGCTGCAGCCCCGTGAACGGGATTATGCCTATGCAGGTTCCTTCTATGCTTTTGCCATCTGGATTGGACTCGGCGTGGTGGGGATCACCGACTGGCTGAGCAAGAAGGTCAACGTGCGGACCGCAGGTTGGATTGCAACCGTCATCGGACTGCTGGCAGGGCCGATTATCCTGGCCAAAGACGGATGGGACGACCACGACCGTTCCGAGAAATTCCTGGCCCGCGACATCGCTAAGAATTACCTGGAATCCTGTGCTCCGAATGCCATTCTCTTTACCTATGGGGATAACGACACGTATCCACTGTGGTATGTACAGGAGGTTGAAAATGTGAGGCCGGATATCCGGATTGTAAACCTGAGCTTGCTTAGCGCCGATTGGTATGTGCGCCAGATGAAAGATCAAGTGAACGAAGCTGCGCCGTTGCCCATTACCATTCCGGATGAAAAATATGTGAAAGGCGTGCGAGACGTTATCTACTATCAGGACGCCAAAATTCCGGGGTCAGTCGAGTTGAAAAATATCGTGGCATTGATGCTGTCGGACAATCCGAACGATAAACGCCAGGTACAAAGTGAGCAACCGGAGAACTTTTTGCCCACGAAAAATTTGCAGCTTACCATTAACCGGGAAGACGTGATGAAACACAATGTGGTTCCCCAGGTGTGGCAGGACAGCATTACCAATGTCATGCAATGGACGTATAACCGGAATTATGTATCGCGGGCTGAATTGGCCATTATGGATATCCTGGTGAACAACAATTGGGAGCGGCCGATTTATTTTGCAACGACCGTTCCAAGTGATAACTTTATGGGATTGGATAAGTACCTGGTATCCGAAGGGTTTGCATTGCGACTTATGCCGATTAACGTGAAACAAAACACTTCCCAGGGACTGGTGAATGCCGACGCGATCTATGACCATGCACTTAACAAGTATGTCTGGGGTAATATCCGCAATTCGCCGTACCTGGATCCGGAATCCTATCGGATGGTGAGCTTGATCCTGAATAACGTCTACTCGGCACCCGCCGAGGCGTTGATTGCCGAAGGTAAAAAGGAAGAGGCGAAAAAGTTACTCAACAATGCGCTGGAATATATGCCGGAGCGTATTTACCGCATCATGGATGCGTATGGCTATTCGTTTCTTACGGAAAACCTGTATGCGGTAGGGGAGACGGATAAGGCCAATGCGTTGGTTGAACGAAACGTCAAATACCTGGACGAACAGCTTCGTTACTTCGCGGCGATTGCCGAGACAAAACCCAACCTGGAAATGCAGAACATCCAGTACAGCATGTTTACGCTGAATCGGTTTGCAGAGGCGGCAAAGGAACACGGTCAAACCGACTTAGCCGCACGCGTCGAGAAGACGTTTGGCCAATATGAGGCCAAGTTCTTCGGCGGAGCGCCCGCTAATTGATTGCCACAAAGCCGGCCGGCGTGTTAAAAAATGTTAAATCCGGGGTTGGTGGGTTCGCCTGATCGGTTTATCGCTTATTTTTAGGCGATTATAACGAATGGCTCACGAACCCCGGAAACTATGAACTACGCTAAAATCAACAACCTTATCGGATGGTTGTGTGCATTGATCGCTACCACAACGTATGTGTTGACGATGGAGCCGACCACGAGTTGGTGGGATCCCGGTGAATTTATTGCTGCCGCGCACCGGATGCAGATTGTGCACCAGCCGGGCGCTCCCTTGTTTCTGATGCTTCAGAACGTGTTTTCAAACCTGTCGTTCGGCAATCCGGAGCGTATCGCCTATTGGATGAACATGGGATCGGTGGTCTCCAGCGGATTGACCGTCCTGTTTTTATTCTGGACGATCACGGCGCTGGTCCGCAAGGTCGTCGGAAAGGCGGGCGAGGTAACCACCGGCATGGAAATGTTGCAGATTATGGGCGCGGGTGCTGTCGGCGCCCTGGCTTACGCATTTTCAGACACCTTTTGGTTTTCCGCTGTTGAGTCTGAAGTATACGCGATGTCGACCCTATGCACGGCGGTGGTTTTCTGGGCGATCCTGAAATGGGAAGTCCGGGCCGATGAACCGGGCGGGAACCGTTGGCTGGTATTTATTGCCTATATCATGGGATTGTCCATCGGTGTACACTTACTCAATCTCTTAACCATACCGGCACTTGCGCTGGTGATTTATTTTCGCCGGACGCATAAAGCAACCGTCAGCGGGACTGCCAAGGCACTGTTGATCGGGTGCGCTATACTCGCGGTCATTCTTTGGGGGGTGATCCAATACCTCGTCAAATTTGCGGCTTATACCGATTTGTTTTTTGTGAATACACTCAGAATGGGGTTCGGTACGGGCGCGGCATTTTTTGCGGTCGCCCTCATCGGCGGCATCGCCTATGGTGTGTGGTATTCCATCCGTAGGGCCAAGCATGTCCTTAATCTCGCGTTGCTGTGCCTGGGATTCGTGATTTTCGGATACGGATCGTTTGCTATGGTGCTGATCCGCGCAAAAGCCAACCCGTCGCTCAACAACAGCCAACCCGATGATGCATTTTCTTTCCTTTGGTATCTCAACCGGGGTCAGTTTGGCAGCGAGCCTTTGTTGACGGGTCCGTATTTCGATTCCCAGCTGACCGACGTCAAAAAAGGAGATACCGAATACCGAAAAGGAACGGATCGATATGAAGTTTCCGGCAGCGATGTTCAACCGGTATATGACCGGACAGCTCTTTTTCCGCGCATATACAGCAATCGGGATAATCACGCGTTCGGTTACCGTGCTTGGCTGGGCTTGGGCGAGCATGAGCGGCCTGAATTTGCGGATAATCTGAAATTCTTGAGCACATACCAGCTGAACCATATGTATTGGCGGTATTTCATGTGGAATTTTGCGGGCAGGCAGAACGATGTGGAGGCCCGTTTTGATAGTCACACCGAGGGCAATTGGATCAGTGGAATCACACCCGTCGATCAGTGGCGGCTTGGCGGTGAAGATGCCTTGCCGGAGGCTGCAAGGGAGGATCCGTCGCGAAACACGTATTATTTCCTTCCGCTCGTCTTAGGACTGATCGGCCTCTTCTGGCAAGCACGCCGGAATGGCAGAGACTCCGCGGTCGTCGGGTTGTTATTTTTCTTCACAGGGCTGGCTATTGTATTGTACCTCAATCAAACTCCCCTGCAGCCGCGTGAACGGGATTATGCGTATGCGGGTTCGTTTTATGCATTTGCCATCTGGATCGGTATGGGGGTAATGGGGCTTTCGGACCTATTACGCAAGCGACTTCGTCCACGCGTCGCGGTTTCCCTAGCAACCGCGTTCGCCTTCATCGCGGTTCCGATCCTGCTGAGCGTTCAAAATTGGGACGATCACGACCGGTCCGATCGCTTTATGGCGCGGGATATGGCTCGGAATTACCTGGAATCCTGTGCACCCAATGCGATACTCTTTACCTACATCGATAACGACACGTTTCCCCTGTGGTACCTGCAGGAAGTGGAAGGTGTCCGGACCGATGTCCGGGTAGTCAATTTGAGTCTGTTGGGGATGGATTGGGCGGTCCGGCAGCTGAAATTCCCGGTTAACGATGCTCCGGCATTGCCCGTTACCATGGAAGACCATCAATTCGCCAAAGGTACGCGCGATTACCTGTATTACCACGACTACGGCATCCGGGATTCAATCGAACTAGAGAAAATTCTGGCGCTTCTGCTTTCTGATAATCCTGCTGATCAACTGGAATACTCGGACAATTCCCGCCGGAACTTCTTGCCTACCAAGAACTTTAAACTGACGGTCGACAAGCACCAGGTGATGGCGAATAACGTGGTGCCGGAAAAGTGGCAGGAACGGATCGTAGACACGATGGAGTGGACCTATCATCAAAATGGCGTGACGCTGGCGGGATTGACGCTGATGGACGTGCTGGTTCACAACCAGTGGAAGCGCCCGATCTATTTTGCCTTTACCGTTCCGGAAAGCGAGCGGCTTGGACTTGATAATTACCTCGTATCGGAAGGATTTGCGCTGCGGCTGATGCCGGTCAATGCTCAGGGTGATCCGGAAGTTCGCGAGCGGTTGGTCAATACCGATGCTTCGTATGACGGGATTATGCACAGATTTGCCTGGGGAAACATGAACCAAACGACCTATCTTGATCCGACTTCCCGCGCGATGATCGGCGAAACGATCAAGATTTTTTCGGATACTGCCGAGATGCTGATTGCAGAAGGCAATATCGATGCGGCAAAAAACATCGTCAACCGGGCTACCGAGGTATTGCCAACGAAAATCCACCAAGCGGATATCGCTGCGCGTTATCCGGTATTGGTTGATCAATTGTATGCGCTTGGCGAGACCGAAAAAGCGCATACCTGGGTGGATCGGAACCTCCGGTTTTTGGAGGAACAGATGGCGTACTATGCCGCCATCGCCGAAACCAAGTCGTTAACGCAAACCGAGGCGATGGCAATCCGCACGAATTTGTACACCTTGCAGCAATTTTCCGACTCCGCCGAAGCTCATGGCCAGACCGCACAATACAGGCAACTGCAAACGGTATTTGACAAGTACCGGAAACTGTTTTTCGAAGGATGATGGCAAGAGGCCTACCGATCCCGGAGGGCGCAGCCCGCGCACTCCGATGGAGGTACATATGAGGTACACAACAGGTACATAACGGGTACGGAATAGGCGCATATAGAATAAAATATATAAGCTAAGAAAACTGCGGAGGCGATGAGAGGAGATAGGATGCTGTCTGACAGGTTGTGACGACGGAAAAATATCGTCCAGTGTCGGCATAAGTCAAAAAAATATAGTAGGTTTGTGGCCGTATTCCAGCTTGATAAAAAGCAGAATGCGGGCTCCATGAAGCCCTAAAAGGCGGCTAAATTTGGAATGAAACCTACCGTGTCAGTGCTTCGTGCAAAAGCAATGACCATGCAGGTTCCATCAGGCCTTATGAAGAAGGATATTTTCGAATGAAGCGATCTATATTATTGGAAGGTCAAAAGTTCCAGATTACCATCCAGCGGCTTTGCCACCAGTTGATTGAGAATCATCTTGATTTTTCTGATTCGGTTATTATCGGGATTCAACCACGGGGAATCTACCTGGGAAGACGGATCGTGGAGGAACTTAAGCAAATCCCCGGATTGCCTGAGATAGCGTACGGAGAGTTGGACATTACCTTTTTCCGGGATGATTTCAGGAGGAAGGACAGCGGCCCGCTCGTGCCAAGCAGCACCCACATCGATTTTATCGTCGAAGGAAAAAAGGTGATTCTTATGGACGATGTCCTGTGGACAGGGAGGACGATCCGCGCAGCGATGGATGCGTTGCAGGCGTTCGGCCGTCCGGCCAAGATTGAATTACTGGTGTTGGTGGACCGCCGTTTTTCGCGGCAATTGCCCATCGAGCCGGACTATATCGGCATACAGGTCGATTCGATCGATTCGCAGAAGGTCACCGTCAGTTGGAAGGAAGTGGACGCATACGACCGGATTACGCTATTGACAGAAGAATTCCAGTAAATATCATCGTTTTTGATTGTGCATTAATCAGCAAATGACAGCAACGACCAGGCAAATCAGCACCCGCCATCTTTTGGGAATCAAAGATCTCAACGAGGACGATATCCAACTCATTTTTGATACGGCGGATAACTTTAAGGATGTGCTCAACCGCCCGATAAAAAAAGTTCCGTCACTACGGGATATCACGATAGCCAACGTGTTTTTTGAGAATTCAACGCGCACACGGTTATCGTTTGAGCTGGCGGAAAAACGGCTCTCTGCAGATATTATCAATTTTGCTGCGTCATCGTCGTCGGTAAGCAAGGGCGAAACGCTCATCGACACCGTGAATAACATCCTGGCGATGAAGGTAGATATGATCGTGATGCGACATCCGTATCCGGGAGCGGGGGTTTTTCTAAGTAAACATGTGAAAGCGCAGATTGTGAATGCGGGTGATGGCGCTCACGAACATCCCACGCAGGCTTTGCTGGACGCTTTTTCAATCCGGGAACGCTATGGCGATGTGTCCGGCAAGAAAGTCGCCATCATCGGAGATATTTTGCACTCACGCGTGGCGCTTTCCAATATTCTTTGCCTGCGTAAGCTGGGGGCCGAGGTGATGGTGTGCGGACCGACCACATTGATTCCTAAACATATCCAATCCCTCGGGGTAAAGGTAGAATATGATTTAATGACGGCTTTGAGATGGTGTGACGTCGCCAACATGCTTCGCATCCAGTTGGAACGGCAGGACATCGCCTATTTCCCATCCCTCCGGGAATACTCCATGCTGTATGGATTGAATAAACAGTTGCTCGATTCGCTCGATAGAGAAATCACGATCATGCATCCCGGTCCCATAAACCGGGGGGTAGAAATCACCAGCGATGTGGCCGATAGCCAACATTCCATTATCCTTGACCAAGTAGAAAATGGTGTGGCTATCCGGATGGCGGTATTGTATCTGCTGGCAGGGATACGCGGGTAGACGCGTTATTAACAATTGTGGACAACTTTTGAGGAAAACTTTTCAGTTTCCCCCTAAATTAGCAGGTTAAATTGGGTAGGGTGTATTTTATGGCCCCAACTTTGCGTGGAATAGAGGAGTAAAAATAGAATTAATTTGACGGCATGTTTAATCGGATTTATCAGTTAGGTATTACATTTGGTTTGATGGTATCGGCTGCCATGGCACAACAAAGCGCATGGCAGGAAGTCAATCAGGCATATAAAACGGGAATGGAATTGTATGAAAAAGGAAAGTATGCCGCTGCCGCCAAGTATTTCGACAAAGTAGAGGACATCCGGATCAAATCTACCTTACAACAGGATGAGCACACCGAGCTGTCGTTGCTAAAGGAAAATGCGCGTTTTTACCAAGCCGTTTGCGCATTGGAACTCGAAGAGTCCGATGCAGAGGATCAATTCCTTCGGTATATTAAGGATTATCCGGCCAGCGCAAACTCAAAAGCGGCCTACTTCCAGGTGGGGCGTTCGTATTTTGCCAAAAAAGACTATGCGCAGGCACTCGAATGGTTTGATAAGTTGGATAGCCGCAACCTCGCCGGTCGGGAAAATCGCGAATTCCGGTATAAAAAGGGGTATTCCTACTTTATGACGGATGACTATGCCTCGGCCAAACCGCTTTTCGAGCAGTTGAAGGACGAGGGAGGTGTCTACCAGGAGGCTTCCATATATTACTACGCATACCTCTGCTATCTCGACCGCGAATTTAAAACAGCGCTGGCTGAATTTGAAAAACTGAAGGGATCCAAGACGTACGAGGCGACGTATCCGTATTACATCACGGCATTGTATTACCTGGATAACCGATATGACGACGTATTGACTTACGCCCTGCCGATTCTGGAGAATACCAAGCAGGCGCATGAAACGGACATGTTTCGCATCATAGCGGCTACCTATTTTGCAAAAAACGATTTCGAAAAGGCCCAGGAATACTATGATAAGTTTCAAGCGGCTGATCAGGGAAAGACCCAAAACAATCAAGACAGTTATCAGATCGGCTACATCGCCTATAAAAACGGGGACTACGAAACAGCCATTGCCGAATTGCAGAAATTGGAAGAACCCGATGCGTATTACCAAAGCGCCATGATTGCATTGGGTGATGCGTTTTTGAAAACGGGCGACAAGCAAAGTGCGCGAAATGCATTCTTTAAGGCTTCCAAGCTGGACTTCGATGCTTCTTTAAAAGAGGAAGGGCTGTTCAATTACGCAAAACTTTCTTCGGAGCTGGAATTCCACCAGGTGGCCTTGGAGGCCGTCAAAGAATATTTGGATACGTATCCGAACAATAAGCGGATGGAGGAGGCACAGACCCTGTATGCGGAAACCTTGCTGGGTACAAGCAATTACCGCGCAGCTGTCGATATTTTGGAAAAACTCAAAAATCGGGGACCGGAAGCGGACGCGGCGTATCAGAAAGTTACGTATTACCGCGGACTGGAATTTTATAATGAACGGGCTTTCGAAAATGCCATTTCGTTGTTTATGCGTTCGGAGAAATTTCCCATCGATCCGCGGCTTTCGGCATTGGCTACGTATTGGAAAGCAGAGGCGATGTATGAAGTGCGGAAGTATGGGGAGGCGGTACAGAATTTTTCGCGGTTCCTTCGCATGCCCGGTGCCCGTGATACCGAGGTGTACAGTTATGCAAACTACGCATTGGCGTATGCCGCATTCCGCAATGATAGTTTCAATACATCGGCTAATTATTTCGAACGTTTTCTTTCCACCGGGGGGAATGCGATTGAGCCAAACGTTCGCAATGACGCCATCGCCCGCTTGGGTGATTCGTATTTTTCAATGCGCAATTACAGCCGCGCAATGCAATATTACGACCGGTTGATAAATAGCAAAGCCTCAAGTCAGGATTATGCGCTTTTCCAGCGGGGGATCATCCAAGGGCTGCAGGGAGATAACAATGCGAAACTCGCTACCTTACGCTCGGTCATCGAGCGTTTCCCCAATTCGAATTATGCCGACGATGTAGCCTTCGAAATTCCCTATACCTATTTTACCATGGGCGATTACGAGACAGCAATTGCGGGTCTCCAGCAAATGATTGAAAAATATCCGCGCAGTAGCTATGCACCACGGGCGTTGATGACCATCGGTCTGGTACAATATAACAAAGACGATACGGAAGGAGCGATGGCTACGTTCCGGAAGGTCGTGGAAGAGCACTCCACCACGGATGAGGCCAGACAGGCCTTGCGATCCATTGAAAACATTTATCTGGACCGTGGAGATGCGTCAGGATACATTAATTATGCCACCAGTACCAACATCGGCGATCTCAGCAACGCTGAGCAGGATAACCTTGCATTTCAGGCAGCGCAGACGTTGTTTGCCCGGGGCGAATACCAGGCGGCGGTGGAAGCCATCAATGCGTATTTTGACAAGTTCCCTAAACCCATTCAGGAGAAGCACGCACGTTACATCCGCGGTGTGAGCCTTTATCGAACCGGGCACCCCAAAGAGGCGTTGCACGATCTCAACATCATTCTTAACGATTGGACCAGTCCCTATACGGAAAACTCCCTGCTCACGGCCGCCGAACTTTATCTGGGGCTGAAGCAGTACAACGAAGCCATTGTGCACCTGAAGAAACTGGAGCTGACATCGGAGTACAAAGCCAACTACGGTTACGCGGTAAACAACCTGATGGTCTGCTACTATGAAATCGGGGATATGGAGCAAGTTCAGAAATACGCTGAATTAATTAAAAAGTACGACCGATCCTCCGAAGAGGATATCGCAAAAGCACACCTGTATACCGCCCGCGTGATGCTTAGGAGAGGAGAAGTGGAGCCGGCAATGAAGGAGCTGAATCTGGCGGCTTTAAAAAGCCAGACGGTAGTCGGAGCCGAAGCACGCTACCGCGTAGGTCAGCTGCAATATGAGGCCAAAGAATACGACAAAGCCATCGAGTCGGCCTTCGAGGTAATCAATAACATGGCTTCGCATGACTATTGGGTGGCGAAAAGCTTTATATTGCTTGCCGACGCGTATGCAGGCAAGGGGGATGACTTTCAGGCCAAGAGCACGTTGGAAAGTATCATTGAAAACTACGAAGGAGAGGATGATATTATTCCATCGGCGAAGGAACGGCTGGATAAGCTCAACAATAATGGATAGGAGTTAAACGAGCGATGATAACGCAAGGATCGATCGGCTACAAATACTTGCTTACCGGGGCTTTTTCGACTTTACTCGCAGTAGGTTATGCGCAGGAAGAAGAACAGGTGGGACTGGAGCAGCAAGAACAGCAACGGCCAATAGAACGGCAGGGAAGGGAGGAGCCCGTCACGATTGATTCGATCGATGTGGTGCGCGACTACCGGCCGATGTTGGCGGATGCCGTAAAGATTCGCCGGAGTCCGGATATGCGTATCGACCGACAGACACTTGAGACCGAGCTGAGCCGGATCGCCGCCACCACCTATTTTGCGAAGAACGAATTCAAGAAACCTTATTACGGCAGGTTGCGGGAACGGCATTCCGAAGCAACACCGAACAATATTACTAATTACCGCATCGGTTATCTGGCCTACGAGAATGGTGAATACGAAAGGGCGACTACCTTTTTCGAGGACCTGGAGACCTCGGATGCTTTTTACCAGGGCTCGATGATTGCTTTGGGCCATATTTTTCTGAAAGCCGGCGATAAGCAACGTGCACGGAATGCATTTGTCAAAGCCTCCGAAATGGAATTCGACCAGTTCCTGAAAGTGGATGGACTGTTTAATTACGCCAAACTTCTATATGAACTGGACTCTGCCGAGACTGCCCTGGCCGTTGCACGGAGATATGTTCAGGAACATAAGAAAATCGCTCCGGACGCAGGAAAGACAGAAAGTCCCGAAACACTGTTGGCCGAAATCCTGTTAGGTACGAGCAATTTCGAGGCGGCGGTAAATATGCTGGAGTCATTCCGCACCCGGGATGCGGAAGCTGACAGGACTTACCAAAAGGTGGCGTATTACCGCGGACTGGAATTCTATAACGAACGGGCATTTGAAAACAGCATTTCGTTATTTATGCGATCGGAGGAATTTCCCATTGATCCGCGGATAGCCGCACTGGCCACCTATTGGAAGGGGGAGGCGATGTATGAAGTGAGGAAATACGGCGAGGCTGTACAGGCGTTTTCCCGGTTTCTCCGGATGCCTGCTGCCCCGGAAACCGATGTGTACAACTATGCGAACTACGCGCTGGCGTATGCGGCTTTTCGTAACAACAGTTTCCCTACGGCCGCCCATCATTTCGAAGTATTTTTGTCTACCGATGGGCGTTCGATGGAAGAGAATGTGCGAAACGATGTCATCGCGCGTTTGGGTGATTCGTATTTATCCATGCGCGACTACGGCCGAGCCAACCAATATTATGATCGGCTGATCGAGAGCAAGGCGCCCAATCAGGACTATGCGCTATTCCAGCGGGGGATCATCCAGGGATTGGAAGGCGACAATAACACGAAACTCAGTACGCTGCGCTCGGTAGTCGAGCAATTCCCGAATTCAAACTATGCCGACGACGTCGCCTTTGAAATCCCGTACACGTATTTCATGATGGGCGACTACGATACGGCGATTGAGGGGCTTCAGGCAATGATCGAAAAATATCCGCGGAGTAGCTATGCCCCACGGGCACTTATGACGATCGGCCTGGTACAATACAACAAGGAAGAAAACGAAGCGGCCATGGCAACCTTCAGGCGGGTAGTGGAAGAACATTCCACCACCGATGAGGCCCGCCAGGCGCTGCGCTCGATCGAAAACATGTACCTGGATAGCGGCGACGCATCGGGATATATCAACTACGCAACGAACTCGAACCTTGGCGACCTGAGCAAGGCGGAACAGGATAATCTGTCCTTCCAGGCGGCCCATACGCTGTTTGCCCGTGGACAATACCAGGCGGCAGTAGAAGCCATCAATGCGTATTTTGATAAGTTTCCCAAGCCCATCCAAGAGAAACATGCACGGTACATCCGCGGGGTGAGCTTGTACCGTACAGGCCACCCCGAAGAGGCACTGCACGACCTGAATATCATTCTGAATGATTGGACCAGTCAATATACCGAAAATACGCTGCTTGCGGTGGCGGATCTGTACCTTGGACTGGAACGCTATAATGAGGCAATCGTGCACCTCAAGAAATTAGAGCTTACCTCCGAATACAAAGCCAGTTATGGTTATGCCGTAAATAACCTCATGGTCTGCTACTATGAAATCGGCGACATGGAGCAAGTACTCAAATATGCCAAACTGATCAAGGCGTATGACCGTTCGGCTGACGAAGACATTGCCAAAGCTCACCTGTATACGGGCCGCGTACTGCTGCAGGAGGGTAAGTCGGCGGAAGCGGCCAAAGAGATGAATCTTGCTGCGTTGAAAAGTCAGACGGTGACGGGCGCAGAGGCGCAGTACAACGTTGCACAGCTGCAATATAAAGCCAAGAGCTATGACAAGGCAATCGAAAGTGCTTTTGATGTGATCAACAACCGGTCGTCGTACGACTACTGGTTGGCCAAAAGTTTCATCGTACTGGCCGATGCGTATGCCGGCAAGGGAGATGCTTTCCAGGCAAAAAGTACCTTGGAAAGTATCATTGAAAACTACAAGGAGGAAGACGATATCATTCCGTCTGCCAGGAAACGTTTACAGAAGTTGAATAAGGAATAATAGGAATTTTAACAGCTTATGATCTTTCATAAAACCATGCATAAAGGATATTTGCTTACAGGGGTGTTTTCGTGCTTGTTGATAGCGGGGTATGCGCAGGAGCAGGAACAGCGACCGGAACGGACCGATGAAAAACCCGCTACGATTGATTCCATTGACATCGTACGTGATTACCGGCCTATTCTCGCCGATGCAGTCAAGATACGGCAGAGCCCGGATATGAGCAATAAACGGCAGTACCAGCCGAAACTGACCTACAATATTCTGGATAAAAAGCTGGATATCAATACCGGAACAAAGCGGCTGACGATTCAGGAAATGCCGTTTACACGTACCCAAACACCGTCAAATAATTATGCGAAAATTGGGGCAGGAAATTTAGGAACGCTATTAGGCGAAGTTTATCTGAGCTCCGACTACTGGGTAGATACGCGCGTGGGTGGATATGTGAAGCACCTGAATCAGCAGGGTACGATCGATGCGCAGAAGTTCTCGTCACAACAGATCGGGGTATTCGGCCGGACCATACTGGGGCCGATCACACTGGATGGGGAAGTGGGGTATAACCGGTACGGGACAAGATTCTATGGCACCGTGGAAGATGAGGAAGGAGGAAGTTTGAATCTCGATCCCTCCAAACAGACTTTTAACGATATTTATTTTACGGGAGAGCTAACCAGCAACTACGATGAGCAGGAAACGGATGTGCTCAGCTATTCGTTGAAGGCCGATGCATACGGGTACAGCAACGCACAGGCCACCAAGGAGAACTCATTTGCGCTAGGCGGTTACGTGAATAAGCAAATCGGTGTATTTAATGTCGGCGCGAACATTTCCGGGGATTTTACATCGGTGAAGGATGCCTCGTACAGCTTTGCCAACAACATTGCGAAGATCAATCCGTATATCCGGTTTCAGGGGCCGAATTACAACATTACGCTCGGAGCAAAATTCGTAGCCGAGTTTGGCGACTCGTCGCGCACCAATATCTTCCCCTCGGCGGAGATCGATTTTGCGCTGATTCCTGAGTTTGCCCACCTTTTCGGAGGGATCAATGGCGACGTTAACCGAACATCGGTGAAGGAATTGACCAGGGAGAATCCGTGGTTGGCAGCCTTGGGAACGTCCAACTACATCCGGAACTCGGTCGATCGCATGTATATTTTCGGCGGTATCAAAGGGAACGCCGGGGCAACGTTCGGTTATAAGGTGAAGGCATTTTATCGGCGTATCGAAAATATGCCCTTTTATGCGATCGCTCCCGGCGCTCCATATGCATTTAATTTGATTTATGAAGACGGCGACAACGCCAGTACGATCATCGGCCTGGAAGGTGAAATTAATGTCCGGGTCTCGGAAGTTGTGACATTGGGAGGAAAATTGAATTTCAACGAATTTGACCTTCAGCAACAGGAGGAGGCATGGTATACACCAAAGATGCGGCTGTCTGCAAACGCCCGTTTCAACATCAGCGACAAACTGTACATTGACGGCGAGCTGCTGTTCCAAGGTCAGACCTACGGACTGGTTCAGGATCCGACAATTAACTTGTCTGGCTACGCATCCACCGAATTGGGCGAAAGTGGAGCTCGTAAAACCACGATCCCTTCGTTTGCTGACCTGAGTGCCGGTGCGGAGTATCGTGCCACCGATCGGATTGGTGTCTATGTTCGGCTTAATAACATGCTGGGGACGAATTATGAGCGTTATCTCTTTTATCCACGGCTGGGGCTGAACGTGATCGGCGGTGTTAATTTTTCATTCTGATAAATTTGTGTCCGGGGGATGGATTAAAGTGTAATTTTGCAGGCGTCAGGTAAGTTGGGAAATATGAATTTGGGTTTGTGTATAGCGAATTTGTTGCGGCGGTACCCAGCGGTGGAGGTGCCGGGTATCGGCGTGTTTACAATCACACGCATGCCGGCATCGTATGATAAGGAGCGGTCGGTATTGCTTCCCCCTGCGAGCTATATTGAATTAACCGACCGGTCTGCCGATTTTTTTTCGATAGTAACGTACTTGCGGGCGCAGGCCGGAGTAGACGAGGCTGCGGCGAAGGATATGCTTGAACAAGCTGTCAGAGAGATAAAGGATGCGATCAGCCGTCAAGGCCAAGCGCTGTTGGATGGTGTGGGGTATCTGGTGGCTGACGGTGCATCGCTCGTGTTCAAACCGTTTGCCACCGGGCGTGTGGGGGCACGGCCGGTGAAAGTTCCGCGCGGGGAACCCAATGAAACCGCTCCCGTGGTCAATGAGCCGGAGTTGGTCAAAGAGCCGGAGTTGGCCAATGAAGAGAACGGGGCTGTCGGGTTGGCGGAAGAGGCCACACCCGGGGAGATCGCGGATAACAGGGAGGAAGTTCTCCCATCTCAGCGGAAAAATAATGCCATGCGGTGGGGTATTGCTGCGGCATTGGTATTGCTGGTATCGGCGGCAGGCATCGCATGGTATTATACGTCTGGATCGTTTGAAAGAAAAGAGACAGCGCAGCTTTTGGAACCAAAAGAAACTGTTCTTCCCGCTGATTCCGCAGTCGATTCCACGGTCGATTCCACGGTCGATTCCGTTGCGATCGCCCAAGTGGACGCCGAAGCCGCGGATAGCCTGCGTGCCGATACATCGGCAGCGGTAGTACCGGAACCGGTCAAGCCTGCTGTGACCTACGAGATAATTGTGGGTTCGTTTGCGACGATGGCGCAAGCACGGAAATATGTGGCTGACATGAAGGCCAAGGGGTACGATTTGCGGGCCCTGGACAGCCGTATGCCCGGTAATCGTAAGAAGATAAGCTGGGGATCGTATGCAACGGAAGAGGAAGCCTATCGGGAACTGGCCAGGGTACAGAAGAATTTTGAGCCGGGCGCATGGATTGCCAAAGTAGAAAATGATTGAAGGACATAGGTTAAAAAAACAGATCGATAAAACAATAACAGGAAACACATCACATTCATTATGTCATTATTACAACAAGACACCATTTATCCGCTGGATTCATTAGCGGGCGCAGCGCAGCAGAGTGTAGAACTTGCGAACGAAAAGATAAGCCTGATCGACCTGTTATTTAAGGCAGGTTGGATAATGATTCCCTTGGCGTTGCTGCTTTTTGCCACACTTGTGATATTTGTCGAGCGGTATCTGACGATCCGGAAGGCGTCCAAATACGATCCGAGTCTAATGTCCCACGTGAAGCAGAGTGTGCTTTCAGGCAGGCTGGATTCGGCATTGTCGGTTTGCCGGGCTAGCAACAGCGCATTGGGGCGCATGCTGGAAAAGGGACTGTTGCGCATAGGACGTCCTATTAAAGACATCGAAGGGGCTATCGAAAATGTCGGAAAGCTGGAGGTTGCCCGATTGGAAAAGAATCTTAACCTGTTAAGTATTATATCCACCATTGCGCCCATGCTTGGTTTTATTGGAACCATCTTTGGGGTTATTATAATTTTCCGCGATGTGGAAGCCGCCGGGGGTATTGACATCGCCAGTGTGTCTGGGGGATTGTATGTAAAGATGATCGCCTCCGCAACCGGACTTACGATCGGTATCCTGGCGTTTGCGGGATATCATACGTTGAATACCATGCTTGAGCGATTGATCCTCCGGATTGAAACCGACGCGATTGAGTTTGTTGATTTGTTGGATGAACCCGGTTCGTAAAAACTTGCATACGCGATGAATTTAAGAGCGAGACGAAATCGATCGGAAGTCCGGGTTTTCACGGACTCTTTGAACGACATCATGTTTTTCCTCATGCTGTTTTTCCTGTTGGCATCGGCGGTTTCCAATCCGCAGGTGGTGAAACTGCTGTTACCCCGTTCCAGCGCCGGCGAACAGTCTGTGGCCAAGAAAACGGTCACGGTATCCGTAACGCAGGATCTGAAATACTACTTGGATAAACAGGAGATACCGTATGAAAACCTGCAGAATGCCATCCAGGCATATGTGCAGCCGGGAGAGGAATTGACAATTATGCTTTATGCGGATAGCACCGTGCCCATCCAAAACGTGATTTCGGTGATGGATGTTGCAAACAAGCTGAAAATTCGGCTGGTCTTGGCTACGGAGCCGTTGAAAGAGTAGTAACTTGCGTATATCACGCAGGTTAACTAAGTTTGTTTATGGAATGCGCATGTCGAATGCATCAAAGGGTTAACATGCAAATGCAGTATTGATACGATGAGTTATTATCGAATACAGGAAGATAACAATTTCCCCAAGGCACTGTGGATTTCCTCAGCGATTATGGGTGGATTGTTGCTCCTCAGTTTTGTGATCATGATCGGGTCGGCTTTTCCGGAAATCGGTACGGGGGGCATCATTGTCAACTACGGTACGTCTCCGGTAGGTATGGGCGACGATTATATGACGGTAGACGAAGCGTCGATGGATCCCAACGCGAATAACGTACGGCCTGACAAGATCGACCCGCAGCAGGAAACCCAGGAAACCCCTTCTCAACAGGTTACGGAGCGTAGCGTCGCGACCCAGGATTTGGAAGATGCGCCTGCGGTAGTGGCCAGCGAGCCGAAAAAGGCCAACGCCGAGGAGGCAACGGTTGAAAAGAAAGATAGCAAGCCTGCGGTAAATCCGAATGCGTTGTATTCCGGAAAGCGCAACAATGCTTCCGGAAGGGGTGATGGTACGGGCACAGAGGGCGGTAATCAGGGGAGTAACCAGGGCGACCCGCTTTCTCCGGACTATGGAGAAGGAGGTTCGGGAAATGGCGATATTGGGCTTTCCATTCAAAATCGCGGTTGGGCGGTGCCACCGGATATCGAGGACAACGGACAGCAAGCCGGTGTGGTGATGGTAGAAGTACGCGTCGCCCGCGATGGCCGGATTACGTTTGCGCGGGTCAGCTTGCGCGGAACAACGCTGACTGATAAGGCGCTTTGGGATAAATGTGAACGTGCCGTACGCGCTGCTCGATTTAATGAAATCGAACGGGCGCCAAGGGAGCAGCGTGGATTAATTCCCTTCCGATTTAAACTGAAATAACGGGATCCGTTTGTTTAATCAGCCATGAACTACGAGGAAGCCGTTGATTACCTCTATGCGCGTTTGCCCATGTTTACGCGCGACGGGGCGTCCGCATTCAAGAAAGACCTGACAAATACCCGTCAACTCTGCCAGGCCCTGGGGAATCCACAGGAGCAGTTCCGTTCCGTCCACATTGCGGGTACGAACGGAAAGGGATCGACATCTCACATGTTGGCGGCGATTTTGCAGGCGGCGGGTTATCGGACCGGATTGTACACCTCACCCCATTTATTGGATTTCCGGGAGCGGATACGCATTGATGGAGTTCCCATTCCCCAATCGTCTGTAACCGACTTTGTCAACCAGCACCGATTGCTGATTGAGACCGTTCAGCCGTCATTTTTCGAGGTAACCGTCGCGATGGCGTTTGACCATTTTGCCCGGGAACAGGTAGACATCGCCGTCATAGAAACCGGATTGGGTGGCAGGCTGGATTCGACGAATGTCATCACTCCGCTGCTATCTGTGATTACCAATATCGGGTATGACCATACCCATATGCTGGGCAATACGCTGCCGGAAATCGCAGGTGAGAAGGCGGGTATTATCAAACCCGGCGTGCCGGTCGTGGTGGGAGAGTGGCAGCCGGAAGTTTCGGGTGTCTTCGAGCGGATTGCGGCGGACCGGAACAGTCCACTGACCTTTGCCTCACAGGAATGGCAGGTGCATATCTCGGGAAGGGACGAGGAGTACCAATACCTGGAGGCAAATCGCCGAAGTGAATCCCATCGCATCACCTACGGCCTGGATCTGCGGGGAGGGTATCAAGCGAAGAACCTCCCAGCGGTTCTGACGGCGGTAGCCGCGTTGCGCTCGAAGGGCTTTTCGATCGGAGATGCACAGGTGACGGAAGCGTTGAAGCAGGTACAGCGGGTTACCGGCCTGATGGGAAGGTGGCAAACGCTCGCGAGAGCCCCGTTGATTATCTGTGATACCGGCCATAACGTGGATGGATGGCATGAAGTGCTGGCAAACATTGCGGTAACCCCTCACGCCGGGCTTCATATGGTCATCGGCGTAATGCGGGACAAAGATCTGGATAGGATGCTTCCCTTGCTTCCCGGAAATGCCCGCTATTATTTCTGTGAAGTTGCCATGCCCCGCGCCCTGCCGGCAGATGAGTTGCGTATGGCAGGAGCAAGATACGGGCTGAACGGAGAGGCAAGTGGCCGTGTGTCGGAGGCGATAGCGGCCGCGCGGCAGCATGCCGCCGCAGACGATCTTATTTTTATCGGCGGCAGCACGTTTGTCGTGGCCGACGCGTTGCTGGCCCTTGGTATTACATCACCTTGATGAAAGTCACCTAGATGGTCAGCTCCCCCCGGATATTCTGTTCGGCCCAATAGGCAACGTCCTCTTGTTGCGGAAACTCTCCCTGCAAATACATCAGTTTGGTGACGGCCGCTTCGAACGTCATGTCGTATCCGCTGAGCACTCCCATTTCTTTCAGATACCTACTGGTTTCATAGCGTCCGAGTTCGACGCTTCCGACTTTGCATTGGGAGATGTTCAGAATGTTCTTTCCGTTGCGGATCGCTTCGTTGATAAGGTCGAGGAACCAGCGGGCTGTCGTTGTATTACCAGAGCCGAAGGTTTCCATAATGACCGACCGCGCTTGGGACTCCAGCACGGCCCGGACAATCTGCGGACTGATACCGGGGTATAGCTTAAGCACGGAAACGGAATTGTCCAATTTCGTGTGCAGGATAAACTCCTTGTCGCTGTTGTCGAGCAGGGCATCCTTGTTGTATTTAAGGTGTACGCCGGCTTCGACCAGCACCGGATAGTTGGGCGACCGGAAGGCTTCAAATTTCGCGGAGTTATATTTGAATGATCGGTTTCCGCGAAACAGTTTGTTGTCGAAAAAAATACATACCTCATGAATGAGGGACTTGCCCTTTTTTTTGGCGGATGCAAGTTCGAGGGCGGTGATCAGATTTTCCCGGGCATCGGTACGTATTTCGCCGATGGGAAGCTGTGAGCCCGACAGGATCACGGGTTTTTGCAATCCTTCCAGCATGAAACTCAGTGCCGAAGCCGAAAAAGCCATCGTATCTGAACCATGGAGGATGACAAACCCGTCGTAGTCGTCGTAATTTTCCTTAATGAGCGTAGCCATTTCGACCCATATAGCGGGTTGCATGTTGGAGGAGTCGATAATCGGTGTGAATGAATGTACGCTAAGGTTATAATTGAGCCGTCCTAATTCCGGAATATTTTTGGCAATAAGGTCAAAATCAAAGGGCACAAACGTATCGGTTTGTTCGTCTTTAACCATTCCAATGGTTCCCCCAGTGTAAATCACAAAGATATTATTCATTCAACAATGTATTTATATAGGTCCTTATCGGAGCCTGCGGCCTGTCCGCCTTAAAGGCGTCGCCAGCCGATGTATGTCGTTAAATCCGAAATATCTGCAGCGCATTTTGGGTGGTGGTCGCAGCGACAGTTTCCAGGGACACCTGCTGTAAATCTGCGATTTTCTGTGCGATGTGTATCAAGTAGCTGCTTTCGTTTTTTTTGCCGCGATGGGGAGCCGGTGCCAGGTAGGGGGCATCGGTTTCCAATACGATGTGCCTTAGGTCGAGTTCTGCTACCACGGCATCAAGACCGGCATTTTTATAGGTGACCACCCCGCCGATGCCCAGACTAAGCCCCAATTCAATCACTTGTTTTGCTTGTTGGTTGTTCCCAGTGAAACAGTGCAGAACACCCCGCAGCCGGCCATCCTGCACTTCATCGAGCAACTCAAAGAGTTCGTCGAATGCATTCCGGCAATGGATGGACACGGGAAGGTCCAACACCTTTGCCCAGGTGCTTTGTATACGGAATGCTTCCCGTTGAAGGGCGAGGGTGGTTTTATCCCAATAGAGATCCAGTCCGATTTCGCCGATTCCGTATACTTTATGGTCTGCAATCGCTCTTTCAATGGCGGCCAGTTCGTCAAGATAGTTTGTCTGTACTTCACATGGATGCAACCCCATCATGGGATAGCAGTGACCGGGATAGGCAGCCGCGGTACCTAACACTTTCGGAATGGACTCCCTGTTGACGTTCGGAAAAAAGAGATGCTGGATGTCATTGGCAAAACAGCGCTGCATCTGCAGGTCCAATTCCGGCGTGCCAAACAAATAGTACTGGTGCGTATGTGTGTCGGTCAATATCATCGTTATTTTTTCGGCGTGCTGCAAACTTAGCCAACTTGCCCTTGAAATCCAACTAAAACAAGAACGCCTTCCGATGGGAAGGCGTTCGATCGCGATTATTTTGCGGTGTCCTGCGCGGTGGTGTCCGTAGCCACCGGTTTGAGGACATCAATGAGTTCGATGTCGAATACCAGGGGGGCAAACGGCGGAATTACTCCGCGGCCGTCGCCACGCTCGCCATATCCCAGTTGGGAAGGAATGATGAGCTTCGCTTTACTGCCTTTCGGCAACAATAGCAAACCTTCGTCCCAACCCGGAATCACCTGGCGTACGCCGATGACAAATTTGGCAGGCTCATATGGACGCATCGGATTGAATATTTTTTTGTTTTTTTCCGCTACTTCTTTGATGGATGTATCAAAGACATCTCCATTAGCTACGAGCGCTCCGGTGTAATTTACTTTAACGGTATCGCCGGCTACGGGTTTTTCGCCCGTGCCTTCTTCAGTAATGATGTATTGCAATCCGGAAGCAGTTTTTAAAGGCTCCAGGTTGTTCTTTTTGATGTAATCGTTGATTTTGCCTTCTTCAGAAGCTTTCAACTTCTGGATTTCTCCATCGAAGTACGCATTTACCTCTGCATACAGGGCACTATCGGTCAGTTCGCCTTTTTTGAAGTGTTTGTTTACCTTTACGTTGAACGTCACGTAATGGTCGGCAAAATCTGGTTTCGGTTGCATGGTTTTGGCAGCCATGGTATCCAGATTCAGCTTGAATACAGCACTGTCGCCCTCTCCCAGCATCTTGAACATGGAGTTGTAATCACCGGGATATAAGCCCGGCAGGGAGTCGGCAGCGATGTTGATAATTTGGGGAAGTCCGATATCATACGTACTGGAAAGGAGGGAATCCCGATCCGTAGTTACGGTCATATTAACGGAAAGCAGATCACCCGTCTGGGCTTTCGGCTGCCCATTATCCTTTACAATCTTGTATTGTAAGCCCCCTTCGCCTGTCTTGAACTGCTGGCAGGCACCGGCAAGCACAAGGGTTGCAAGGCCTAAACTAAAAATGGATTTCTTCATTTTTCTAGTAATTAATTATGTGTTAAAAGTGTTTTATATTCCGATAAAATAGACTTGAATTTGTTTACCACGTCCGGCAGCGGCTCGTTCGAGTTTCCCCCTGCGGCATTGCGATGCCCGCCGCCGTTAAAATAGCGCTTGCAGATTTCGTTGCAAGGGAAATCGCCGATGGAGCGGAGTGATAGTTTAACCTGTTCGGTACGGTCGACAATCAATGCAGCGAGTTTCATTCCACTGATCGCCAACGCATAATTGACCAGCCCTTCGGTGTCGCCGGTAGTGATCTGAAACCGGTTGAGATCCTGGCGGGAGATGCTGAATAACGCCGTTCGGTATTCATGCAGCACTTCCAGCCTGTTTAGCAGGCAGAATCCCAGAAATTTCATGCGATTTTCGGTGTAACTATTGTATACCAGCTCGTGGATTTCCCAGTTTTTGGCGCCCAGCGTGATGAGGTCTGCCGCAATTTCATGTACACGGGGGGTAGTCGTCTGAAAACGGAAAGAGCCGGTGTCGGTCATCAGGCCCGTATATAGGCAGGTGGCGATTTCGGGTGTAAGGGAGGAGTGATCAACCATTACGTCCACGATAAAGTCGTAGACCAGCTGCGCGGTTGCCGCCGCCTGGCTGTCCCAATGCCGGTAGTCATCAAAACCTTCCGGTTCCAGATGGTGATCAATCATGATTTTGATGCCTTTGGCGTTTCTTACGGCATCTTCCATGGCATGAATCCTGGGTAAGCCGTTAAAATCCAGGCAAAAAATCAGGTCAGCCTCATCAATTAAGACATCGTTGGCTGCTTTGTCTTCCGTATAAATCCGTACACGCTCCCTTCCGGGCATCCAATCAAGAAAGGTGGGGAAATCGGAAGGTACGATGACATGCACGAAGTGGTTTTTGGCTTGCAACCAATAGTATATCGCCAATGATGACCCCAATGCGTCCCCGTCGGGTTTATGGTGGGTGGTGACAACAATGTGCTTCGGTTTGGTCAGTTCCTCCTTAAGCGCTTCCGGTGTAAACATTCAACTGCTAAAAGTGTGCAAACCTACTACAAAAAATCCGATTACCGAATTTTTGTGTGTCGAAATCTCAAATTTTTCGGTCCGGATTTGTTTTTGCCCTGGCGGTTAAAAAAACGGATGTCTTTCGTCGATTACCGCAAAAAAGATGGCGATTTTTTTTTGAAATTTGCGGTAAGAATTTTTACTGACTAAACGATAAACTATGTTACGGAGCCAGGGCTGGTTTGGCCGAAAAGGAAAAGATGGGTTCATCTATCGGGCGTGGATGAAAAACCAAGGAATCCCAGACGACGAATTCCGGGGGAAACCCGTCATCGGCATCTGTAACACCTGGTCGGAGCTCACCCCCTGTAACGCTCATTTCCGGGAACTGGCAGAATCGGTGAAACGGGGCGTATGGGAGGCTGGCGGTTTCCCGGTCGAATTTCCCGTGATGTCGTTGGGTGAAACGCTTATGAAGCCTACGGCCATGCTGTTCCGGAACCTGGCCAGCATGGATGTGGAGGAGTCCATCCGCGCCAACCCCATAGACGGGGTCGTGTTATTATGCGGGTGCGATAAAACAACTCCTTCGTTGGTCATGGGAGCCTGTAGCGTAGACCTTCCGACGGTTGTGGTATCGGGCGGGCCGATGTTGACGGGTAAATATAACGGGCGCGACATCGGGACGAGCGATTTATGGAGGTTTTCGGAGGATTCACGTCGCGGGATTATGACCGAAGAAGAATTGAACCTTGCCGAGGCGGGTATGTGCCGGAGCCGCGGGCATTGTGCGGTGATGGGCACGGCTTCTTCCATGGCTTGCATGGTGGAATCGTTGGGATTGTCATTGCCCGGCAATGCGGCGATACCGGCGGCTGATGCCAACCGGAAGGTACTTGCCCAACTATCGGGGAGGCGGATTGTAGAGATGGTTCGCGAGGACGTAAAGCTATCGGATATACTCACCCGGCCGGCATTTGAAAATGCCATCCGGGTAAATGCTGCCATCAGCGGATCGACCAATTTTGTCATCCATTTGTTGGCCATTGCGGGCCGGATCGGTGTGCCCCTTTCAATCGAAGACTTTGATCGGTATTCGCGGGACATTCCGTTGGTTGCCAATATTCAACCTTCCGGGACGTATTTTATGGAAGACATGTATTATGCCGGGGGGTTACCCGCGGTTATGCATGCCATACGTGAGCACCTACACATGGATTGCCTGACGGCGAATGGCCGGACGGTAGGCGAAAACATCGCGGGAAGGCGGAGTCTGAACACCACGGTTATCGCCGATATGGAACAGCCCTTTAACGAAATAGCCGGTGTCGTGGTGTTGAAGGGAAACCTCTGCGAAGCCGGTGCTGTGCTTAAGCCTTCCGCTGCCAGTCCCGCATTGATGCAGCATACCGGTCGGGCGGTTGTGTTCGAAGACATAGAAGATTACAAGCATAAAATAGACGACCCGGATCTGGACGTAGACGAAACCTGTGTGCTCGTGTTGAAAAACGTCGGGCCGAAGGGATATCCCGGGATGCCGGAAGTTGGTAACATGGGGCTTCCGGCAAAGTTGCTGGAAAAGGGAGTTACCGATATGATTCGTATTTCCGATGGCCGTATGAGCGGAACAGGTTTTGGTACGGTTGTGCTGCATGTTTCTCCGGAAGCCGCAGAAGGGGGGACGTTGGCGCTGGTGGAAGATGGAGATCTGATCCGGCTGGATGTGCCGAACCGCAGTCTGGACCTGTTGGTCGATGCAGCCGAGTTGGCGCGGAGAAAAAGCCACTTCGTGGATGCCGCAAATCGGTTTACACGGGGATACGCGAAGCTGTATGTCGATCACGTTGAACAGGCTCACCTGGGAGCGGATTTCGATTTCCTGAAGGGAAAATCGGGGAGTGATGTGTCCCGCGACTCTCACTGAGACCGGGGGCACGCATCAACCGATCGTTCGCTAAGTGGATGGCGTAAAGCGGTAGCGGAATTTATATTTGGCGGGGCTCAGCCCGGTATGATCTTTAAATAGCTTGTGGAAATGCGCCAGTGAATCGTAGCCGCAGTGAAAAGCTACCTCCTTTACGGAAGCGTCGCCCTGTAAAAACAGCTCTTTTGCCCGTTCCATGCGTAGCTCCGTTAGGAACGTCGAAAAGTTCCGTTTCATCCGTTGTTTAAAGTACCTGCTAAAGCTTGGCTCGGTCATACAGGTCAAGGCGGCTACCTCTTGGAGGTAAATGGGTCTGTCGAGGTTTTCTTTTACAAAATTGATGGCGATTATCAACTTATCCTCGCCGGATGAACCGATTCGAATGGGCGCGTGTGGCAGGATGTATCCTTTGTCGCTGGAAGTGGAAATGAGGTGCATGATCTGCAGTACCCCGTTTACCTTTTCAAATCCCGATGTGGCTGAGAGCGATTTTAACCGCTCAGCAATGACGTTGCGGGTACGGCCGTATATGCGGATGCCCTTGGCTGCCTGCTGCACCATTCCCCGTATCTGATCAAATTCCTTTAACGAGCCCAGCAACTGCTTGAAAATGGCGGGATTGATGTAGGTAATGATTACCTTGGACTTCAATGTCGACCCCGGTTCGTAAAATGCCGGGTCGCTCAGCCAGATGTGAGGTACATGGGAACCGATAAAAACCATATCGCCCGCTTCAAAGGGTTCGACCCGGTTGCCGATAATCCGTTTGCCAAAGCCTTCCTCTACAAATACCAGCTCCATTTCGGGGTGTGCGTGAAAGGACGGCTGGGAATGGAAGGGTGACCAAAGAAAGGATTGTTCACGGGTGTCTATATAAAGCGGTTCGTTGGTAAGCGGGGTAATTTCTGTCCGTAATAGCTTCATGGCTTTTTGGTCATTGCGCAAAGCGAAGTTACGGAAATTATCCTAGATTCAATCGAATAAGCGCAACTGCCCGCCTTTCGGTGGCTTGGCATCACCAAATACCGTTTTGCCGCCGTATTTCCATGCGTTGTCTCTCTCGATTCGCAACAAATCATCCAGGTTATCTTTCGCTGCAAAATCCTGCTCTGCACGGAAAGCCAAATTGCTCAATGATTTGATGGCCTGCTTTTTGTCGCTCATGCCGAGTTTGGATCGCTGGACAGCGTGGGTGAGTACATCGATGGTCTCGTCATATACCTTGGTCAACACCGGAAAGGGATGACCATCCTTGCCGCCGTGCGCAAACGAATACCTCGCCGGATCGTCAAATCTTGCCGGTGTACCGTAGATAAGCTCACTGACCAGGGCCAGCGACTGCAAGGTACGCGCACCCATGCCCTGCAGCAACAGAAGTTCCTCAAAATCGGCAGGCCGCTTTTCGTGCGTCAGCCATAGCATCGCTCCTAATCGTTTGAGGTCAATGTCTTTAGAAGTGACGTGGTGATGACTTGGCATGATCAACCTGGATGCCTCTGTCAGGACATGCGTAGGTTTTTCCTTACATAGACTTATCATCGCAGTTTTTGCCGGTTTTGCGTCAGCTGCGGTCATATCGATGATTTTTCCCTGATGGATGCCGCAGATCCCGGCATGAGGCTGTTCGGTGAATGACGTAACGGTTTGAGAGTGCCAATGATATCTTCTGGCGGATGCGTCGGCATCTTTCATTCCTTGCTGTACCACGGTCCACTGCCCATCGTTACTGATGACGAACGCGTGGAGGTACAACTGGTAACCGTCCTGAATGGCGGTGTTGTCAACCTTGGCAACTAATTTTGAGGCCCGTATCAATTGCGCGCCGTCCAAACCGTTCCGATCGCTGTAGTTGGATAATTCCTGCGGTGTGCTTTTCGAATGTTTGCCCTTGCCGCCGCAAATGTAAATGCCCAGTTCTTTGGATAAGGGATTGATGGATTTTTTCAACGCTCCCAACACGGATGTGGTGATACCCGAAGAATGCCAATCCATCCCCAGCACGCAACCCAGACTTTGAAACCAAAAAGGATCCGCCAACCTTTTTAGGTATTCCTGCTTTCCGAAATCCTGCAGGATACATTCCGTAATCGCCAGTCCCAGCCTGGCCATTCGATCGGCGAGCCAGGCGGGTACGTGGCCATAATGGAGGGGTAAGGTGGCAGTTCCGGATTTTTTCATTTATTCGATGTATCGCAGGGTATTCGTTTTGAATTTGACGCGAATATACTAAATATAGTTGTAAGCGGTAATTAAAAGTGCAGCGTTTTTGGCAATCAGGAATACATAGTTTTCGGCAACAAAGAGTGCATAACAATGGCAACAATAAGTGCAGAACGTTTGCAAATGTATATCAGTCGTTTTGAT
>NZ_JBHTDN010000008.1:0-195248 GCF_042666505.1 Parapedobacter sp. GCM10030251
CTTCCCATCCCGAACAGAGCAGTTAAGCCCGCCAGAGCCGATGGTATTGCCGTAACAGGCGTGAGAGTAGGTCGGTGCCGGATTTTATAAGAAGCCCCGTTGCAGAATGCAGCGGGGCTTTCTTTTTGGGGACAAACAAACACCTGAGATTGTCTCGCCTTTTTTAAATACGGAATTTATTTTTGGATTATTAGGGGACAACGTATGCGCCGCGGTTGTGGCGTAAATGGCGTAGACTTATGCACAAGAGGCTTGGATTATTGGTAATCAAATGATACCTTTAAGGATGGTTTTACCTAGACGTGTTCGGTCAGGAAATTCGAAGTGACAATAACGAGTATGAATCATAAAAAATGCCTTTTTTTGTTTGGGACTGCAGGGGTGCTGACGGTTGCCTGTATGGATGCAGGAAAACAAGAGACTGGGCAGAAGAGTGAAGTTGATAGAGATAGTGCGGTAACCTGCGTGGCACATGGAATTCCTTCGCGTGCTGCGGCTATAGCGGAATCCAAAATAGCGCATAGCTTTCTAGGGTCGGATGATGCGCCGATGGTTTATATCAAAGGCAGGACTTTTCAAATGGGGACGGATGATTTTGAGGACGCCCGTCCGGTGCATGAGGTAACCGTAGATGGCTTTTGGATGGATGAACATGAGGTAACCAACGCACAGTTCTCTCGTTTCGTGTCGGCTACGGGTTATCAGACTGTTGCAGAACGGCCCCTGGATCCGAAGGATTTTCCTAATGTACCGTTGGACGCACTTCAACCTGGTTCAGCCGTATTTACACCGCCGAATCATGCTGTGGGGTTAGGTAACCATCTACAATGGTGGCAATATGTGATTGGGGCCAATTGGCGGCAGCCTGAGGGACCCGGAAGCAGTATCAAAGGGCGCGAGAATGAGCCGGTGGTGCATATTGCATATGAGGATGCGGCTGCTTTTGCTAAATGGGCGGGAAAGCGGCTTCCTACGGAAGCGGAATGGGAGTTGGCCGCACGCGGTGGAGCTTCTAACAGCAAGTATTATTGGGGCGATGAGCTGAAGCCCAAGGGCAGGTGGGCGGCAAATGTTTACCAAGGCGATTTTCCGGTCCGGGACATTGCCGAAGATGGATATAGCGGTGTAGCTCCGGTTAAATCTTATTCTCCAAACGCCTTTGGCCTATATGACATGGATGGCAATGTATGGGAGTGGTGCTCGGATTACTACCGACCGGATTATTATAAAGGCAGTCCGAAGAAGAACCCTAAGGGACCAACTGATAGCTACGATCCAATGGAGCCGGGTGCTGTCAAACGTGTACAGCGCGGTGGATCGTTTCTTTGCAACGAGCAATATTGCGAGCGGTATGTAGCAGGTAGCAGAGGAAAAGGAGAAATAAGTAGCGGAAGTAACAACCTTGGCTTTCGGTGTGTGAGTGATGACCCCCCACCCACAAACTAGTGGCTATTATCACAAGAAGTAGGAGCACCTGAGGGACAGGCACTCCATACTTAACCCGATTGTAAACCTATGAAGAGAAACTTTAAAGCGCTGTTTCGAAGAATTGCTTGATCCGTTGAAAATCATGATGTAATTCCAGTACAGAACCAAACACGAGCAGTACAGGACCCGTGTTGTCAATTCCTTTTTCGTCGGCTACTTCGACAATGGTGTTAACTAAGCCGATGGCGATCTTCTCATTACCCATTGAGCCGTTTTGGATAACGGCTGCGGGCAATCCTCCCTTTCCAATTTCCTGATAGATAGCAACAATATCTGGTAATCTGTCAAATCCAAGCAGTACAACGACTGTGGCTTTGCTGCGAGCGGCGTCGTGCAGTTCAAGCGAGAGATTGCCCTTACTATCGGTGCCGGACAGAATCCATACACTCTCACTTGAGCCTTTATGCGTTACGGGAATGCCTTGTAACCCCGGAACGGATATCGCACTCGAGATACCGGGGACGATCGCCGTTTCGATACTGTAGGAAGCAGCATAGTTTAGCTCTTCATAGCCACGTCCAAAAACGAATAAATCACCTCCTTTGAGCCGGACTACATGACCGAAGTTCAGCGCGTAATCAACCATCAATTGATTGACGACGTCCTGCGAAAAATTCTCGTCGCCCGAAGGGTTGCCGACGTAGACTTTAATGGATTCTTGTGGCGCGTAATCTAGTAGGCGTTCATCCACCAACGCGTCGTATAAAATGACATTGGCTGTTCTTAGCGCCTTTACACCTTTTACGCTAATTAAGTCCGGATCTCCCGGGCCGGCACCCACTAACGTGATCTTGGGATCGACATATTGCTTTTCGGTTACTACTGACATGCGTTTCTTTTTTATGATAAATTAAAGCCGCGGCGATAATCGCATCGACGGGCTTGCCGGCAACCGACTAACCAAGGGAGTTCAAGGGCGTTGATAAACCCTTGTGTTCCCGCATCGTCGTTGCTTTCACAAAGCAAATATATATAAAGTCTATTAATTAAGTAGATTAAATTTTTTTAAATGACAGATTTTATTATAAATAATTGATAAATAAGGTATTAAAATCTGGTGTACACTGCCCACTGCCACACATGTGTCACGGCGTGCGGCGTAGAATTCCTCAAGAGGAATTGGTGCAGATACCCGGTTTCAAAATCATACCTTTCCGAAAATCGAAAGCCGAGGGATGCGTACGCGCGGTTTCGATCGAACCACTTTCCGTTAGTTGCATTTGCGTTTTGGATGTTAAAAAAGAGTTCGTTTTGGAGCGACACAAAGAGTCCTCGGCGGAAAGAGGGGGTTGAATGGGAGCTGAGCGGAACGATGCCCCGAATAAAATACCTTGCCCGTTGAGCGAATGCGGTTTCATCAGGTCGTTCAAGGAAGCGTTGTTCAAGCCGAAATCGGTGTTGGACCGGGACACCGAACAACGTTCCTCCAATGATGTATTGCTGCCAAATGCGGTGCTCGGTTAACCTGCGGGCGTTTGTCGCTAATTCGTGGGTTGCCAAAGTGGCGGCGTATCCCAAAGCTGCGGTATGGCGTTCCTTAACGTAATAATTGATGCCTGGACGGATAAGAAGCATTGAATAGTTACCCCAGTCAGTGCCTGCTCGAAACTGAATATCGTGATTCATGCCCCACTTTTCGCTAAATTTAACGTTATTGAACCATGCAAACCAGCTGTTGAAAGTCTGTTCTTGAGCAATAGCTGGTTGGGTAATAAAAGACAATGAAGCAACGGCTAAAACCAATCGGATGAAATGTGCGGAGTGGAAAAAAGGCATATTTTTGACGTGTATTATTTAGTACGGCGCTAAAATAATGTAAAAGAGCTAAAAATACAGAGGAATTGAAAAAAGGACCTTTCCACCGATAACGGAAAGGTCCTTCTTAGACGGCTATCCAGAGCTTGCGAAACGGTAACTAGTGACTTAGGTCAAAGCGATCTAAGTTCATAACTTTGTTCCATGCTGCAATAAAGTCGTTCACAAATTTTTCTCCCGCATCTGAACTTCCGTATACTTCAGCAATCGCCCTGAGTTCTGAATTTGATCCGAAGACAAGGTCTGCGCGGGTGGCCGTCCATTTCCGTTCACCGGTGGTACGATCCAGACCTTCGAATAATTCCCGATATTCATCCATTGCTTTCCAAACGGTACGCATATCAAGTAAGTTTACAAAAAAGTCATTGGTAAGTGTTTCGGGGCGGTGGGTCAATATTCCATGCGGGGTATTGTTAAAATTGGTATTCAATACACGCATACCGCCGACAAGAACGGTTAATTCCGGAGCTGTCAACGTTAACAATTGGGCCTTATCAATGAGCAATTCTTCGGTAGAGATGCTGTATCGCGTCTTCAGGAAATTGCGGAAGCCATCGGCCACAGGTTCTAAAACTGCAAATGACTCCACATCTGTCTGCTCTTGGGATGCATCCATACGGCCTGGACTGAAAGGAACCGCTACATGGTGCCCCGCATCTCTTGCCGCCTTTTCGACTCCTGCACATCCCGCTAAGATAAGCAGGTCTGCGAGGGAAACACGTTTTCCGCGGGATTGCTTGGCATTAAATTTTTGTTGGATATCTTCGAGTATAGCCAAGACATTGGCCAGTTGCGACGGATTGTTTACCTCCCAGTCTTTTTGGGGGGCTAAGCGAATGCGTGCACCGTTTGCGCCGCCTCGTTTATCAGAGCCCCGGAACGTAGATGCCGACGCCCAAGCGGCGGCAATGAACTGGGATATTGGCAATCCAGAATCCAGTATATCGGCTTTCAACCCGGCGATGTCCCGATCGTCGATTAACGCATGATCTACCACGGGAATAGGATCCTGCCAGATCAGTTCTTCTTTGGGTACATCGGGACCGAGGTAGCGTGTTTTGGGCCCCATGTCGCGGTGCGTTAATTTGAACCAGGCGCGAGCGAAGGCATCTGCGAACTCATCGGGATTTTCGAAGAATCGACGGGATATTTTTTCATAAATCGGATCAAATCGCAAGGCAAGATCGGTCGTAAGCATGGTGGGTAAATGCCGTTTAGATGGGTCGTGCGCATCGGGGATGATGGCATTGGCACCTTTGGCGACCCATTGATGTGCGCCAGCCGGGCTTTTCGTCAGTTCCCATTCATAGCCAAATAGGTTCCAAAAAAAGTTCGTGCTCCACTTTGTGGGGGTAGTCGACCAGGTAACTTCCAAGCCACTGGTAATGGTATCGCCGCCTTTGCCCGTACCGTAACGGCTTCTCCAGCCCAGTCCCTGCTCTTCAATATCCGCACCTTCTGGCTCGGCACCCACGAGTGATGTATCTCCGGCACCATGCGTTTTTCCGAACGTATGGCCACCGGCAATGAGTGCAACGGTTTCTTCATCATTCATTGCCATACGTTTAAAAGTTTCGCGAATGTCTACGGCTGCTGCCAGGGGGTCCGGATTGCCATCAGGGCCTTCTGGATTGACATAAATGAGCCCCATTTGCACGGCAGCCAGCGGATTCTCCAAATTGCGGCTATGGATATCCCCATCTGCCGTATCATCGGATACTAACACCGCACCTTCTTTCTTGATACCCTCCGAGCCATGAGCGTACCGCTCATCGCCTCCTAGCCAGGTCTTCTCAGAGCCCCAATAGATGTCCTCGTCGGGTTCCCAGGTATCCTCGCGCCCGCCGGCGAAACCAAACGTTTTGAACCCCATGGATTCAAGCGCAACATTGCCCGCTAGGATAAGCAGGTCCGCCCATGAAATCTTCCGCCCGTATTTCTGTTTAACAGGCCATAAGAGTCTGCGTGCTTTGTCAAGACTCACGTTGTCGGGCCAGCTGTTGAGCGGCGCGAATCGCTGCTGGCCCCGGCCTGCACCGCCCCGACCATCGCCTATCCGGTACGTACCTGCGCTGTGCCAAGCCATTCTTATAAAAAGCGGTCCATAATGGCCGAAGTCAGCGGGCCACCAATCCTGGGAATCGGTCATCAGCTCGTGAAGATCTTGCTTCACGGCCGCCAAGTCGAGGCTGTTAAACTCTTGGGCGTAATTGAAGGATTCGCCCATTGGATTAGCTGTTGGTGAATGCTGCCGCAGCATGTTTATTCTCAAATGATTTGGCCACCAATCACGGTTTTTTGTTCCCCGGCTTCCAGCTTGAGCCTTAATGGGTTGTTGGGATGTCGATTTACCGGAGAATGGGCATTTACCCAGGTCGTTTGCATTGCTTTCCATGACGTACGTTTTTAGGGTTTTAATTCATTGTCTTACTTCGGGTTATCAAATATATAAGGATTATCTGGAAGGAATAAATCATTAATACCGATAGACCATAGTTTGAATCGATAGTTGGTATTGTGAATATAAGTATTTTTTATTTCCATTCGTTCCTTTTAGCCATATACTAAGTTATTTTTGCAAGCGTGGAGCGACTAGCGGGAAACATCCTATCTTTATTGTCAATTTAGTCCGCTATTCTTATGACATTCGACTATATAACCAGACTGAAATTTTTGAGCGTGCTGGCCGCGATAGGCTTTATTGCATGCGATTCCATCGATAATTCGAAAGAGGATGGCCCCAGTCCTTACGGACCGATACCTACAGAGGCTCAGTTGAACTGGCATGAGCTGGAAATGTACTGTTTGATTCATTTTACACCCACTACCTTTCAGAACAAGGAATGGGGTTTTGGCGATGCCCCGGCTGATTTATTCAATCCGGGACATTTTGACGCCAATCAGATTGCCGCAGCTGCGAAAGCCGGAGGCTTCAATGGTTTGATATCAGTGGCCAAGCATCACGACGGCTACTGTTTGTGGCCAACGAAAACGACGGATTACAACATCTCCCAAAGTTCATGGCGTGGTGGAAAGGGCGATATGGTAAGGGAATTTATGGAAGCTGCGCATAGGCAAGGGATGCAGTTCGGTGTATATGTGTCTGCTTGGGATCGAAATTTCCCCAGCTATGGTGCTCCGGAGTATGCAGACGCATATCGGGAGCAGTTGCGCGAATTATACAGCGATTACGGGCCTCTGTTTGTGAGCTGGCACGACGGAGCGAACGGCGGCGATGGATACTATGGAGGGGCAAATGAAACTCGCCGTATCGATCGGGCTACTTATTATGAATGGGAGGAAAAAACTTGGCCAATCACGCGGAAAATGCAGCCCACGGCAGTAATTTTCAGCGATGTTGGCCCGGATATACGTTGGGTAGGGAACGAAAAAGGGATCGCCGCGGAAACCTCTTGGGCTACATTTACCCCGGTGGCGCCCGACGGTAGTAATCCTGCGCCTGGCCACATCGACGACCGGTTTTTAGGCAGTGGGCAGCGGGACGGTAAGTATTGGATTCCTGCTGAATGTGACGTACCACAACGTCCGGGATGGTTTTACCATCCAGAGCAGGACAACGAGGTAAAGACACCCGATCAGTTGTTCGATCTTTATCTTAAAAGCGTAGGCCGGGGGGCTGCGTTCAACTTAGGATTGGCTCCCAATATGGACGGATTGCTGCATCCAAATGACGTCGCTTCGCTGAGAGGGTTTGGTGAAAAATTGCGTAAAACGTTTGCTGAAAATTTTGCTTCCGGCGCGTCACTTGACGCCTCCAACATACGCAAAGGCAATCAGGGGGATTTTGGTCCGGCCAACCTATTGGATGATGACCGTTACAGCTACTGGGCAACTGACGATGACATAACCCAGCCCGAACTGGTGGTGAAATTGAAGGACGAGGCTACTTTTGATCTTATTCGTCTGCGTGAAAATATCAAATTGGGACAGCGCTTAGACAGCGTCTGGGTGGATGTATGGAAGGACGGGTCCTGGCAACCCCTAGCCAAGGCGACCAGCATTGGTTCTAGCCGGCTTATTCCGTTAAATGAACCCGTTACTGCGAAGCAACTGCGATTGCGATTGTTTGCTCCGGTTGCGGTGGCGCTCAGCGACTTTGGCTTGTTTAAGGAAGCAACCGTAGAATTTGCAACGCAGCGCACTGAACGAAGCGCCTTAAATCCATCGGAATGGAATATTGTTGACAATTCATTGAATGGGGGAGACCCGGCTTTGGCGTGGGACGGCGACGCAAAAACCCATTGGGTTACTGACGCAGTGGATTTGCCGAGTCGTTTCAGCATTGACTTGGGCAACCTGCATTCGCTCACGGGCTTGGGCTATCTGCCACGGCAGGATGGGAAGAAGACGGGTTTGATAAACCGCTATGTTTTTGAGATAAGCGTAGACGGAAGCCAATGGATAACCGCAGCCAGCGGGGAGTTTGCTAATATCGCAGCCAATCCGATTTTGCAACATGTGGATTTTGGCAAACCTGTGCAAGCGCGCTATTTTCGGTTCACGGCGGAAGCTGTGGCCAACACACCAAACAATCGATCGGTCGTGTCGATAGCGGAGTTTGAGATATACGGTAGTAAATAAGGTGAAAATCTGTTAGAATTGGGCGGCTATAAGCCGCCCAATAGATTCTTCCAACCTACGCGGTCGGCAATGATTTTTTCCAAGTCCGCTGCAGCAATCCGTTCCTGTTCCATGCTGTCGCGATGACGGAGTGTCACCGTATCGTCTTCAAGTGATTGGTAATCGACCGTAATACAAAACGGCGTACCGATGGCATCCTGCCGGCGGTAGCGTTTTCCGATCGAATCTTTCTCGTCATACTGTACGTTGTAATCTATTTTGAGCCGGTTGAGTATTTCTCTGGCTTTGTCTGGTAGACCATCTTTTTTCGTCAACGGTAGGATCGCCGCCTTCACCGGAGCCAACGACGGATGGAAGTGCAGCACCGATCGCGAATCTTGCTTGTCGGCCGTACTGAGATCCTGCTCTTCAAATGAATTACATAATACGGTAAGAAAAAGCCTGTCCAAGCCAATGGACGTTTCTATCACGTAAGGCACGTAATTCTGGTTGATTTCGGGATCGAAATACTGCATTTTTTTGCCCGAATATTTCTGGTGCTGGCTAAGGTCAAAATCTGTACGCGAGTGGATTCCTTCCACTTCTTTGAACCCAAACGGGAATTCGTATTCGATATCTACTGCTGCATTGGCGTAGTGAGCAAGCTTGACGTGGTCGTGGAAACGGTATTTTTTTGGATCGCCGCCAACAGCGAGGTGCCATTTCAGGCGGGTTTCTTTCCATTGGTTATACCAATCGAGTTCCGTGCCGGGCCGTACGAAAAATTGCATTTCCATTTGCTCAAATTCACGCATGCGCATGATAAATTGACGGGCAATGACCTCATTACGGAATGCTTTTCCGATCTGGGCAATCCCAAAAGGAACTTTCATCCGTCCGCTTTTTTGGACATTCAGAAAATTGACAAAGATGCCTTGTGCCGTTTCAGGCCGCAGGTATACCGTCTCCGCATCTTCAGCCGATGCTCCCATTTGGGTGGAAAACATCAAATTAAACTGCCTTACATCGGTCCAGTTTTTCGTGCCTGAGATGGGGCAAACGATGTTGTGTACTTCAATGAGTGCTTTAACTTTGGGAAGATCGTCGGCATTGAGTGCATCATCGAGATCGGCCTGCAGCTGTTGCGCTTCTTTAGCATTGCCGTCCGCTTCATAGCGCGCGATCCTATCTTCAATGAGTTGGTCGGCCCGGTAACGCTTTTTCGAATCCTTATTGTCTATCATCGGATCGTTGAAACCATCTACGTGGCCAGAAGCCTTCCAAGTAGTGGGATGCATGAAAATCGCGGCGTCAATGCCTACAATATTCTCATGCAACTGAACCATGGCTTTCCACCAATATGTTTTCAGGTTATTTTTGAGCTCGGACCCCAACTGTCCGTAGTCGTACACGGCACTCAAACCATCGTATATCTCGCTTGACGGAAATACGAAGCCGTACTCCTTTGCGTGTGAAATTACATTTTTGAAGAAATCGTCTGTCTGCTTACTCATAAGACGGCAAACTTAGATAAAATGTTCGTATTCGCGAAATACCTTCATTGAACAAAATGCCTGTAGCTTACCCTTTTTATTTCTGTTGGGCAGCGTAGTCTATTAAAGCAAACAGATATTGGACGGCGTTATCATAGCCTTCTGGTGTTTGGGCCACAAACTCTCCGGTCACGGTATTGCCTTTAATGCCATTTGATCGGAAATAAAAATCGCCGAGGTTACCGAAGATTTTGTGAAAAGCGATATAATTGTCAAGGGTCCGCAACTGTTCTTCAGGAATGTCTTCGGAGAGCTTTTTGGTACTCAATAGTCCTGCAAACCGGTTTTTAGTTAGTAGCGCCCGGTGGGCTTTATTAATGGATCCTTGTATCCGGTTGTCTCTTACGTTTTCCATTTCTTCCTTAGAGGTGCCTAAAAATATAATGTTATCTTTTCGGTATAAATACAAGTCGAAAGGTAATGTCGGTTCTTCGACGCGATAGAGGCCCCTGTCGCCACTCAGCAGCATTTTTTGTTCAAAGTAGTTGACAAAACGGTTATACAGACTAGCATTGTCCGATGAGAACATAGCGAGGAAATCGGGAATCGTTTCCATTCTGGTTTTTTCGACTTCCGTGTAGTTATAATCCTCGTCGTATTCGTAATCTGTATACGTCACCTCTTTCTCAGCAATGCCGTTTAATACGAATAAGCCATCCCCCTTAGCTACGCTGGCGATCGCTTCTTCGTCTAGAAGCAAAGAAACTATTTCGGCTCCCAGTGAAATTTCGTTTTCATATTGAGCAAATATTTTGCCGTAGGTATCATTCATCAATTTGGGCAGTTCTTCCAGGTAGGCCTTGCTATCCATAGCAAAACCAAAGAACCCGACCGCTTTATCACTATCCAGGTATTTCAGGAATTTGCGATTAAGTTTCGGTCGGTATATGCGTTTGAAGCTGCGAGCAAGGTTATCTGATACCTCCATTTCCGTACCCAATTTAAACCCTTCGCCATCGGCATAAAGGCCGGCATACACGCTGCCATAATAGCGGAATAATTTGCCGTCTCCACGCATGCCAAATAAGTCGGGCAACAAGGTGCTGTAAATAGCTTCCAGGTTGGAAAGCCAACCCGTCATCAACGCGTCTTTCTTTACGCTGCGGAGATAGGACCGATTGCTGAGGATGCTTTGATCGGCAGGGTGATTAAAAATGGACGCGGTATATTCACGTGCCCATACACCGGCCAGCGAATCTTTAATCCGGACATTTTTGGAATAAAAATCTTCATACGATGCAGCTTCTTCTGCATAAGCCGTTGTGTCTGTCCACCAGTCGGTTTCAGAATCAATTTCCGCAGGCTCATCTTCATATGCGACATCCGTCGCCACAGAATCTACGACAACCTCCGCGGCGTCCTCGGCTTCTGCGATGGCCTCCGTAGCTCCTTTAGGGTATTCTTCCAGGGTAGCCACAGGGGGAGCGGGGATGGTTTCGTCGACAACGGCGGTGTCGGATTCATCGAAATAATTTTCATAATCGTCGTAGGTAATGCCATATCGTTCTGCCACTTCTTCATTTTCAAAGTAGCTGTTTACCGGCGAACCCGTTGAAATACACAACACGCGATTATCCCACGCAAACGTCACCGGATCGTCGTCCAATAATTTGGTAAACCATTGTAGGGGGCCTTGTTGTTCAGTCTCTTCGGCTGCCGTAAAAATCCGTTCGAAGGCCGATACGTCCGAAAGAGGAATTGCTACCGTAAAGTGCGTTACGCTATCTGTTTTCGTGGTCCAGAAATAGCTCGAACTATTTAAATCGAATCCGTAGTCCGCAACGCTGGTGATTTCGGAAGCACCTATTTTTTCTCCCAGATCTACCAACGCTTTTCCGATCGTTGACTGGTCAAAATCCTTCACATGGGTGAGTTTGAAGAATTGCCCGGTTTGGATGTTTACAACGGCGAAGGCATCGTGCGGTATTTTAGTGGCAAGGTCCTGCGCGCTGAGCGTTGATGTTATCAGTGAGGCAAAGGCAATTGAAAGGAGTCTATTCATGGATCAATTTGCTAATTTAATTTGATTTGTTATGTTTCTTTTTCCGCTAATCAGATCGAGTACGGGGCTTTGGATCATAACCGCCGTCTTCGATGCAGCCAATTTTGCCGATGGATTGCTTTGTGAAAGCACGGCGCGGTCAAACCGGTAAATACTGGTATAGGTAGCGGTATTAAATATTTCTTTATCGGTATCTTTCAGTTTTTCAAATTCGGCCTTTGCCCTCGGTTCATAGACATACGTCCGGTTAAATGTCCGGCTCGTTTTATTGTATGTATAGGATGATTGATTGGAAGGCGTGATTTTCATTTCCGCAAATAGCTTGTTTGCGATTGTATTCAGATCTTCCACGTTGCTGAATGAAAAGCGAACGGTTGCTACAAATTTATCAAAATCAAGTGTGTGAGATACATTGGATATACCGGGGATCTTTTTTAGCTCCGCGGATAGTTCAATTAAATGGTTCCGGATATCAGTCTTGGAGGGTACCTTATATCCATTGACGCTGTCCACTAACATAATCGACGCAAGTTTGGATCTGCTTTGACTGAGATTTGCGGTAAATACCGCTGTGCCAGAACCATCTTTCTTGACGGTTATGTCTTCAATAAGCTGGAAGCAAGAAGTAAACAAGAGCAGGCAAGGGATCCATAGAATCAATCGAATTTTCATGTTTTACATACGTGAGCGCCCTTATGTGCGGGACTCGCCGCAAAGATAGGGATTGAACACCCATTTGTAAATCCCTTTTTTCAGGTATTTCCCTTCGTCGTTTTCCGTACGTTGTTAGGGCGACGGAAGCTCCTCGTCGGTTAAATTCAATTGCTTTTTGTTGGCTTCGTAAATGCGTACGGTAATGAGAAAGTAAGAAAGCAGCAGTGGGCCGTAGACCAGACCCATCACACCAAACAGCGGAATCCCGATGATGACACCCACTACCGTAATAATGGGATGAATGTCACCTACTTTTTTCGCAATGATCAAGCGAAGGATGTTATCAATGTTGATGACTACAACGAAACCATATACCAGCAACCCAATGGCTGCAAAATTATCTTCTTGGGTAAACGCATAGATGGCTGCGGGAACAAAAATAAGTGGAGGCCCCAAAAGGGGTACAAAGGCCAATATCGCACAGATGACTCCCCAAAATAAGGCATCATCAAAACCGAAAATCCAAAAGCCCAGTGATAAGGCGCCTCCTTGGACCAGAGCAATGAAGGTTTGTCCGATGACGTTAGAATAAGTAATATTGCGTAGCTCATGGCCAAATTTGATCGCATTCTCTATGCGGAAGGGTGAATAGCGGAGCAATCCGCGTTCAAATCCCCTAAAGTTGATAAATATGAAATACAGGAGAAAATACATAACGATGATATCCAGGAACAAGCCCGCTGCTCCGCTGACTAATGAAGTAAGGAGGCCGCCGAAGTAGGAGGCGCTTTTCTCCAGTTGTTCTTGCAGCAAGTCAGGTTTACCCAGTTTGTCACCCGCATATTCATTGATGGTATTGACCGTATTCTTTATCCATTCGGGATTTTTAACCAATTCTACGATTTTATTGGTCAACATGGTGCCTATTCCCAAAAACGGCAATACGATAATCAGAAATGAAATAACGATAATACATACGGCAGCGAGTGGCCTGCGCCATTTGAGACGTTCTACCAGCCAAATGTTCAGCGGGCGGAATATGGTGTACATAACCATCGTACCTAATAGCGCACCAATGATTCCCCGTACTGCATAGGCTATTACTGCACCTAATAGTAGTAATAGCACCAGGGTGATGATGTTACGCTCTTTTGGGGTGAATATCGAGTAGGACATACGTCATGCCGATTAATTTGGTTTACGACAAAACGTGGAACTAGAAATTTGGTTTTCGTTTTTCCAAAAAAGCACGTACGCCTTCTCTAAAATCGGGGGTTTGAAAACACTGGCCAAAAAGCGTAATCTCCGTTTCAAATCCAGGTTTAACGATGCCAAGACTGGCATTTACGGCCTTAATGGCTGCCGACACAGCGGTGCGCGACCGCGAAGCGATGCGTAGAAGAATGCCTTCCGCTCTAGCAATGAGTTCAAGCGGTTGAACAACATGATTTACAAGCCCGCATTCAAGCGCTTCACTGGCCGAAATCATATCCCCGGTTAAAATTATTTCCAGCGCCCGTCCTCGTCCAACCAGTTGTGTTAACCGTTGCGTGCCGCCATACCCCGGTATCAAACCCAGTGAGACTTCCGGTAAGCCCAATTTGGCGTTCGCTACGGCAATCCGCATGTGGCAGGCCAATGCCAGTTCAAGACCTCCGCCCAGCGCATAACCGTTAATGGCCGCTATAATCGGTTTATCGGCTTCGTGCATGAGATCGAAAACACGGGTTTGCCCTTCGTATGCCAATGCATAGCCCTGTTCGGCATTAAAATTGGAAAATTCGGAAATATCCGCACCGGCCACAAAAGCTTTGTCACCTGCACCAGCTAACACGATGCCGAAGACGGTATCGGCAGCCAAGGCGTCACTGAGCGCGTTATGTAGTTCAGCCAGTGTCTGTTTATTGAGCGCATTCAACTTGTCCGGACGGTTAATGACGATATGCCGGATACGATCTCTATCAGTGACGATTAAATTTTGGTAAGCCATGGTATATATCTTAATTCGTTAAAAATCTACCTTCAAGCTAAATCGTATGCCGCCCTTATCAATATTGGGATGATTAAGGTACGATAATCTTCGAACATACTCGATCCGCAATACATTGAGAATATTCTCGATGCCGGCGCTTGCTTCCATATAGGGTTTTCGTTCGAGGGTAAATGTGGTCGGATTGCCCTGTTGGTCTCTTGGCAACAGGAATACGTTTGGGTTATCGCCCGGCCTGTTTTCGGGCCTAACATTTCCGTATAGGAGTTTGAATCCGGTGACTTCGCGAATCTTCAATTTTTTGAGTAACGGGATCTTGTTGAAGAAGAAGCCATGGGGGCGGTATTCCGCGGCCAGCTTAATATACTGATCGCTGACGAATTCAAGGTTGTTCAATAGCGCATAGGAATCAGGAGCCAGCATATAGGTTTTACTGGCATTGGGTATATCCAACAGCGGGAACGGTACCGTCCCGAAGATATAACCGGTTCCGAACGTTACATCCGCCAGACCGAGCTGCGAAAGAAAAACACGTTTGAAGATGTCCAGCCGCAGGGCATGATAGCTATATTCGCTGCCGAACACACCGTTTACGCCTAAATTATACCGTAGATTGAATACCGGATACTCGTTGATAATGGGAGAACGCTCTAAATTCCGCTGGAAAAATTCCTCGTTAGGTGCCCAGCGGAGGTCCACTCCTATTTCTGACGTCTGCAGCGCTTTCAATGTATCCTGACCGGTTTGACCCGCTATAAAAAATAACTTTGCCGCTGGCGCTTGCCGTTGCGACGAAAAGAAAGTTTGGAGCGTGACGTGATTGCCAAATTCGACAACATGATTTATCTTAAATTGGTTGTGATAGGACCATTTATCCTGATCGCCGCTGCGGAAGGATCGAGAGAAGCTGTCGCCATTGCGGAAACCCAATAATTGGCCCGGTTCCCGGGCGTCCTGTTGATAGGTAATGTGCAGGTAGTGTGCGGGATATTCTCCGATACGCTTGCCATTCAGTGTATGGGCGACGCCCGTAAAAAATTTAAAGCGATCATCCCGAAATCCATAAGCACCGTAGGCCTCTGCATACAGTTTTTCCGAAAATTGGCGTGTCGTTCGACCGCTTAACCGGATGCGGCTGCCTTCCAAATCATTGAAACTGTACGAGTATTCCAACGGGCCGAATTCGATAGGGCCAGCATTGATATAGGATTGAGCCACGAGATACCCGACGCGCAATGTGCGTCTGAACGACTTATTATGCTGCAGGCTATCCAGGTTGATGTAGGTCTTTGTTTCGGCTTCGGTGAGTGGCAATGGGCGCTCATTTTTCCATTGATTTTCTGTTTGTTGTGTGGCATCGGCCAGTTTTATAAGTTGTTGGCCGGAGAAGGTACTCGCCGGGATTGCCGTATCCGTATTGTAATTGCTGTAGACGAGCGTCCGCTGTCCAAAAGCACCTCGTTTACCTTCAAACAATCCGAAATTGATCTTTACGTCCGAATGGGCAAGAAGGTAAACTCCGTTATTATGGCGGTGGAAGCGCAGGGAAACGGTCACGTCATTCACCCAATTAAGATTGGCCTGATGGTCTATCCAAATGTCTGCACGGCGTATTCCGTAATTGCCGTCTAATGTTACCTGCAGTTTGCCAGAAAACAGACGGTCCTCATTGTTTCGGGGTACAAAGGTCAATTCGACGAATTTTCCTTCCGCGTTGGATATGGTGTCGGTAATGAAAAATTTATAGAATAAGGGGGCAGCATCGGCCGTGGGACTGAGAAACGGCTTATTCAGAATTAAAATGTTGTTTTCATAAATGTCCACATCGCTGTGGAGGAACTTAAAATATGTCTCGATGTTTTCGTTATTTATATAACGTTTATCGAGTTCGGTTTTTTTATTGGCCGTTACAATCGTTTTTTCAGCTTTTGGGTGAAGCCGTCGATACCGATGGGACAGATTTTCTTCCAGGTAAATGGGCAACAGAGAACGTCCGGGCACGAGTGTCGTGTCTATGTTTTCAAACGCAAATCGGTATCCGCGGGTAAGTGCATTATTTGTAATGAATTTGGGGACGTCGCTGATTGCCATCATGATCTTTTCGTACACTTCAAACGAAGCATAATCGAAACGCGAAAGGCGATTCGCTTTTTTGTGTTCGATAACTTTTCTGATCAATTCGACTGCGGGATTGTCACGGTTGCGGTAACGTCCTTTTTCGCTGATTGTTACTTCATCCAGTATCTGCGCATCCTCCTCAAGTTCAACATCGATCGTCAACGGCGTCCCTTGCGGAAGCGATTTAAAAACGGGTTTATAGCCCAAGGCATTGAATTGTATTTGGGTGGCTGAACCAGTAAAAGTTAGTATATAACGACCTGAACTATCCGTAGATGTACCCTGAGATGTGTTGGGGAGGAATATACTGACACCGGGAATGCCCTCGCCGGTGGAGGCGTCGGTGACCGTCCCTTGGATGGTTGTTTGTGCAAAGGCGACGGTGAGCGAAAAGACGATAAGTTCCGCCGTAGCCAGTAATCTTATTAAATCCGCAAATCGCATATTCATAAAACCGCTCCGTCTATATTAACGTATACAACCGCACACAAGATACAATTGTTGCACATAATCCCAAAATGGGATACATATAACAGGCTCCCCACTTAAATAAGGGGGCGTTGGAGAGGTGTGGAAAGGACTTATCCGACCTTAACGGGCCTTTGCCTCTGATTTGTTAGCCGCTTCCCATTCCCGCTGGATGCGTCCACCTTCGGGATCGCCGTCGAAATCGTGGGATAAGTTAGATTCCCGGGTCTGCGAAAAGGGCACGATTTGGCTGATATAATCTTCGTGGTGTCCGGGCTTGCTGTAGTCGTAGGGCCAGCGGTAGACCGTCGGCAGCTCTTTTGGCCAATTGCCATGTAGGTGTTCCACAGGGGTGGTCCACTCCAACGTGTTTGACTGCCATGGATTGCCGTCGGTTTTTTTCCCCCGAAAAGCTGAGTAAACATAGTTGAACAGGAACGCAAGTTGTGCGAACCCCGCGATGATAGCAGCCCAGGAGATGAATTTATTGACGGAGAGCCAGCGCTCCATGAACGAAAATTCCGTAAATGCATAGTACCTTCTTGGGACTCCGTCGATGCCCATAAAGTGCATGGGAAAAAATACGAGGTATGCACATATAAAGGTCATCCAGAAATGCAGATAGCCGAGCTTTTCGTTCATCATTCGCCCGTACATTTTCGGGAACCAGTGATAGACGCCTGCAAGCATACCAAAAACGGAAGCGCATCCCATAACCAGGTGGAAGTGTGCCACGACAAAATAGGAGTCGTGTAAACCGATGTCCAGCGAAGAGTTCCCTAGGTAGATGCCTGTTAATCCTCCGGAAACCAAAAAAGACACGAAACCGATGGCAAACAGCATAGGCGGTGTAAACCGTATGTTGCCCCGCCAAAGAGTAGCCAGGTAGTTGAATGTTTTTATTGCCGACGGCACGGCAATGATTAACGTCGTGACCATGAAAACTCCTCCGAGGAAAGGATTCATTCCCGATACAAACATGTGGTGGCCCCATACCAGGAATGACAGGACCACAATCCCTATCAGCGAATAGACCATGGCATGGTAACCAAAGATCGGTTTCCGGGAATGCGTAGACATTACTTCCGAAACAATACCGAAGGCGGGGAGAATAGCAATATACACTTCAGGATGTCCCAGAAACCAGAAGAGATGCTCCCAAAGAATAGGGCTTCCCCCTTCATTTGGCATGATCTGCCCCTGAATAACTAAATCGCTGAGGTAAAAACTGGTACCGAAGCTTCGATCGAAGATCAGTAACACCAAACCAGCCACAAGTACAGGGAATGTGAGCAATCCTAGAACCGCCGTCAGGAAAAGCCCCCATACAGTAAGTGGCATTTTCCATAAATCCATTCCCTTGGTACGAAGGTTGAGCACCGTACTGATGTAGTTGATGGAGCCCAGTACGGACGAAATCACAAACAGGAATACGCTGATGAGCCACATGGTCATCCCCAGTCCGGATCCGGGTATCGCCTTGGGGATTGCCGACAGCGGCGGGTAAACCGTCCACCCCGCACTTGCCGGTCCGCTTTCTACAAAGAAGGATGCGATGAGTACTCCGCACGAAGCAAAAAACGACCAATAAGAGAGCATGTTCATAAAAGGAGATGCCATATCCCGAGCGCCGATTTGCAAGGGAATAAGCAAGTTGGCGAACGTGCTGCTGAGCCCTGCTGTCAATACAAAGAAAACCATTATCGTACCGTGTATGGTCACCAAGGCGAGGTAAAAATCCGGCCGGATACGTCCGCCTTCCGCCCATTTACCAAGAAAGACTTCCAGTATCGGAAAGTTTCCGTCAGGCCATCCGAGCTGGATCCTAAACAAGAGGGAAAGGAGCAGCGCAATGAATGCCATTGCGATCGAAGTAACCAAAAACTGCTTTGCGATCATTTTATGATCGCGGCTGAATACGTATTGGGAGAAGAAACTCTCCCGATGGCCGGAATCCCGGTCATGGGTAATCGTGATACCCGAATGAACTGAGTTTACCATAGCAATTAAATTTATGTTTAGCGATCGTCGGCGAAGGGGTTTCCCAAACCGAGCGGTTAACCAAAGCTAAGTATGCTATTTATACCACCGGGTGATTTGGATGAAATGATTTCATATCATCCATCAATAACTCGATGAACGCGGGAGTCTCCCTTTCACGAGAATCCGTAGGCGTTGCTTACCGGGCAGCAGGCTTCGGCTGATTTCCCTATTATCGCGGGTATGACGCAGATAACAACCTAAAATTTCTTTGTAGGTAACTATTCCGGTCATCTCTTCCGGCCGTGTATCCGAAGTAACGATTAGGAAGGGACTGGTACTTTTTGCCAGCAGTTCAGCAGCCCTGCCGAGATGATCTGATTCCGAAATAGTAAGGATATCCCGTTTGGCGAGGGAGGCAACGGGGGCCTCCAAATCCGCATCTATGGCGAAAATTTCTGGTACCGAAAGCACTCCTATAGGCGCGTTATTTTCGACTGAAAAGGTGACGAATCTGTGTTCGGAATGTGAAGCCCGATAGATTTTTCTGATTTCTCCAATGGTTTTCTGCGCAGCCTCCGGAATCACAAAAAGTTGTTTCATTACGCGGCGGACGGTGGTTTGCCTAAGAAGATCCGGCTCGTAAACTTCTGGTGTGGTAACTCCCCGGCGGGCGATTTTTTCGGTCATGATCGTATTTCTCATGAAGAAGAAGGAAATCAGGTAAGATCCCGTACATGCAGCGAGTAGCGGTACCAGGGCGCTAGACTGCGAGGTGGCCTCCAAAGCAAATAGAATACTGGTGAGATAGGCCCGTGATGCGCCCGCAAACATAGCCGCCATACCGATGAGGGCAGCCATTGATAAACTGACATTGGCACCGGGAAAAATGGATGTAGAAGCGATGCCCGCAATGGCTCCGCAGGCTCCTCCGATGGTCAACAGCGGAGCGAGCGTTCCACCCGACGTGCCACTTCCGAGGGCGATACACCAGGAAACAAATTTCAGCAACGCGAGGGGAATAAGGATGGCTAGCGACATGCTTCCGGAAAGTACGTTGGTTATGTTTTGGTATCCAACGCCCAGTGTGTACGGTGCAAAGTAGCCGACCAGCCCAACCGCTAGTCCGCCCAATGCAGGCCACCACATCCAATGTATCGGCAGTTTCTCAAACAAATCTTCTACATAATATACCGCCTTGGTCAAGCCAACGGAAGCCACACCAATCAGCACGCCTATTAAACTATACACTAACAAAGCGGAGTTGGAAGCTGCTGAAAGAATGGGCATCGGAAATACCGGGCCGGCCTCAAAAAGGAAATAATGCCCGGCCGCCCCGGTGATGCACGCCAATGCTACCGGCAAAATGGTTCGTGCCGAAAACTCAAATAGGAGTAGTTCTACTGCAAGGAAAATCGCCGCAACAGGCGTTCCAAAGATCGCAGACATGCCGGCAGTTGCCCCTGCCGCCAATAATGCTTTCCTTTCCCGGGGAGTTACCCGCAGGAATTGCCCAAGCGTGGAGCCAAATGCTCCTCCTGTTGCAATGATAGGACCTTCCGCGCCGAATGGCCCTCCCGTGCCAATGGCGATCGCCGACGAAATGGGTTTCAGTAACGTAGTTTTGGGCCTGATTCGGCTTTGATTTACCAAAATCTGTTCCATCGCTTCCGGTATTCCGTGGCCACGGATGGCCTTTGAGCCATACAACGCCATGAGGCCGACGATAACTCCCCCTATAGCCGGAATGATAAGTACCCACAATCCAAGTTGGTTGTCTGCCGGATCTTGGAAATCCAGTTTGAAATTTCCAAAGAATGAAAGATTCGTAACCAAGTGAATAAACGCTATTAGCAAGCGTGCAATCAGACTGACCGCCGCACCGATTCCCACGGCCAATAGGCATATCCAAACCAATCTTTTGGCCGAAAGACTGAATCCGGTCTTTCTATTGGTTTTATCCGTAGCATTAAAATCATCCAATGTTGGGGATATCGGAATGCTGTTTTTGATATGCCGACTGCTCATAAAAAGGCGGAAGTGTGTGCTTGCAAAAATACAAAATATATTTCAAATAATATTTTTTAACATTATTGACTTGATAAAGTATTGTTTTATATTGCTTGTAATATATTATAAAGTTTTGACAAGACGGAAGTGGCTTCACGGAAAATTTGTACTATTGTGTCAGAATGAACAATAAAGAGAGCGATGTCCCCTGCAATCTCCGCGATTGCCTTTTATGTAGGTTATGTCTTCCCGATTGGATTCCCGCCGTGGAAATCCATAGGAAAAACTTTCTGTTAAAAAAGGGGCAAAGAGTTTTTCGTGAAGGGGAACCCGTAACCGGCATTTATTTTGTTTATTCCGGCGTCGCTAAAATCCATAAGAAGTGGGGGCTGGAAAAGGAGTTGATTATCCGCTTCGCGGGGGCGGGTGACATTATGGGCCATCTTGGGTTAGGAAAAGAAGCCCGATACCCCGTTTCCGCGACAGCGGTGGAAAGCACGAAAGTTTGTTACCTGGATATGGATTTTTTTGAAAGCACCCTCCGGGTCAATTCGAATCTAACCTATACGCTGATGCGTTTCCTCGCTGATGAACTTCAGGAATCCCACCGTGGTATGCGTAATCTTGCCCACATGTCGGTTAAAGCACGAACTGCACAGTCGCTGGTTTCGTTGAAAAAGCAATTCGGCACAAAGCCTAATGGAGCAATCGCCGCTATTATCAGTCGCCAGGATATTGCCTCCTTTGCCGGAACCACTTATGAGACGCTTTTTAAGATGCTGAACGAACTCACCGTTGAAGGGTGCATCCGATTGGATGGAAAAAGCATTACGATTCTCAACGAGGACAAGTTACGCGCCATCATCCAGATAGACAGTCAATGACAAACTTGTGAGGGGATTTGATTTGTCGGCGGTTTATGGCTGTTTTTGTATTCCTGTTGTCTTTCGATCTTAATTGTCACCACGTTTGATGGCCCTGAATAATAGAATAATGCTTAAACCAAAGGGAATCGAACGATATCGACACAAACCAGACCAGAAGCAAAAAATTTGTAGCCCATAGGGGAATCGAACCCCTCTTTCCAGAATGAAAATCTGGCGTCCTAACCGATAGACGAATGGGCCATTTTTTATGGACTGCAAACTTAGATAAATTCGTTTTTATATCCAAACGAATTATGTAGGATCAAGGGCATTCATCAAGTTCTTTTTGTTCCCTATAACAAATCAAAACCGATGTCTTTACGAAAATATTTTCCTTCGAAATAAATCCGGCCCGCATCAGCCGTGGCCTGCTGTAACGCCTCAAATAACGTGTCCTCCAACGCAGTGACCGCCAATACGCGTCCTCCGGCGGTTTGTACGACCCCCTTTTCTTCGCGGGTGCCCGCGTGGAATACTATGGAATCCTTTACATTTTCCAGGTTATTGATTGCTTTACCGGATTCATAGGTTCCCGGATAGCCGCCTGAGACAACTACCACGGTCGCGGCGGTTTTCGAAGAAAGCGTAAAAGAGCGTTCAAACAAGTCGCCCGCTGCTACTCCTTGAAGTAAGTCCACCAAATCACTTTCTATACGGGGAAGCACGCTTTCGGTTTCGGGGTCGCCCATGCGTACGTTGTATTCGATGACATAGGGATTTCCTTCTACGTTCATGAGCCCGATAAAAATAAAGCCTTTATAGGGTATGCCGTCCCGTTTCAGTCCCTCAATCGTAGGAACGATGATTCGTTGTTCCACTTTGTCCATAAACACATTATCCGCGAAAGGTACGGGAGAAACGGATCCCATGCCTCCCGTGTTAAGCCCTGTATCGCCTTCGCCGATACGTTTATAGTCTTTTGCAGACGGAAGCACCTTATAGGTATTACCGTCCGTTAGTACAAAGACGGATAGTTCAATACCGGTCAGGTATTCTTCAATCACGACTTTGTTGCTTGCCTCGCCGAATTTTGCGTCTTCTAACATGGCCTTCAGCTCGGATTTTGCTTCGTCAAGGGTTGCACAGATCAGCACGCCCTTGCCGGCCGCCAGTCCGTCTGCTTTAAGAACGATGGGCAGTTTTTGCGTCTCCAAATAAGCTAGCCCTTCCGCTAATGTGGACCGGTTAAATGATCGGGAAGCCGCCGTCGGAACGCCATGGCGGACCATAAACTGCTTCGCAAAATCTTTGCTGCCTTCCAATTGTGCGCCTTGCCGCTGCGGACCGATAACCGGGATATGCCGTAAGTCAGCCCGCTCTAAAAAATAATCATGTATACCTTTTACCAGGGGCTCCTCAGGTCCGACCAGCACCATGTTTATCTGCTTATCGAGCACAAAGTCAGCTATCCCTTCAAAATCCGAGACCTGGATGGGCACATTTTGACCGTATTGACCGGTACCGGCATTGCCGGGGGCGACGTATAGTTGAGCTGTCTGTTTACTTTGGGCAATTTTCCAGGCAAAAGCACTTTCCCGTCCGCCTGAACCGATAATTAGGATGTTCATCTTGCAAAGATATTTTTTTTGCCTATATTTACCACTATCGGCGTCTGAATAAACCGGGCCGGACTGGCACATATGTATCGTTGGCTAACCATATTGATCTTGTTTTTGTTTTCCCTCAAGGCAACGTACGCCCAGGAAGGTGCTATTGCAGGTGTTTTGGAAAAGCTGGGTAAGTATGCTGAAAATTATCCCCGAGAAAAAGTTTACTTGCACATGGATAAGCCTTATTATACCGTAGGGGACGATATATGGTTTAAGGGGTACGTGACTATCGGTGCTTATAACTATCTTTCCGGCCTCAGTAAAATCCTGTATGTGGATCTCATTAACCCGGACGAGAAGATCGTTCAATCCATCCGGGTGCCATTGATTTCGGGGGTCACCATGGGCGATTTTCAGTTAGCGGATTCCTTGGCCGAAGGCAATTACCGTATACGCGCCTATACAAATTGGATGCGCAATTTTGACTCGGATGGATTCTTTGATCGGGTATTGCCCATCGGAAATGCGCGGACGGATTCGCTGCTTACCCACAGCTCCTTTTTCTACGAGAATTCACCGGTACATACCGTCAACGCGGAAATCACTTTTACGGACGCCAAAGGGGGGCCTATGGCCGACATGGATGTTAACTACGAAGTCGTCATGGAGGAGCGGAATATTGGACGGGGAAGGGAAAAAACCGATGAACAAGGACGTATCGGGTTCGATTTTGTCAATAAGCAACCGTTCAACCTGAAAACCGGAAAAATCAAACTTACGGTATTGACGCCCCAAGATCAAACGATCCGGAAAGTCATTCCGCTGAAAACCACATCACAGACCCCCAGCATTCAGTTTTTTCCGGAAAGTGGCCATCTCGTTGCCGGCAATCTCGCCAAGGTGGCCTTCAAGGCACTGCATCCGGATGGCCTGGGCATCGACGCAGTGGGTTATTTGGAAGATGACAAGGGGGTGCGTATTGCCGAATTTGAGACAGCGCACGCAGGGATGGGCAATTTTAGTTTTATACCGCAAGCGGGAAGTACCTATACGGCCAAATTGACTTATGAAGATGGAGGCAAAGCAGAGCAGGTATTACCTGCGGTACAAGCTTCTGGGTATGCGTTGGCGGTAAACAACGAACTAGAAAAGCAGGTCTTTGTGCAGGCGTTCGCGTCGGATGATCTGGTAAAAGGGCAGCAACTCATGGTGTTGCTTCAGCGGCATGGAACCGTGTTTTATGCGTCCAAGGGAAAGCTTACGAAAAACGAACTGGTATTCTCGATTCCGCGCGAACACTTGCCGGCAGGCGTCGTGCAGGTAACGCTGCTTTCGCCCGAAATGAAGCCTCTGGCCGAGCGGGCGATATTCAATATCAGTGAACAGTCGATGCTGCCGATATCTGTAAGTACTGATCAGCAGGTTTATGGGCCAAGACAGAAAGTAGCTGTACAGATTACCACAGGCCAGGAGGCCGACTCCAGCCGTATCGCTGTACTTTCTGCCGCGGTGGTCGATTTGGCTAAGGTGCCGATAGACTCCACAACGCGCGAAGGAAATATCTACGCCTCACTGTTGTTGAGTTCCGACATCAAAGGATACATTGAAAACCCGGAATATTACTTTGAAAACCAAGACCTCTCCAAGCGTAGGCAGTTGGACAACGTCATGCTCACCCAGGGATGGAGTCGTATCTCTTGGCAGGACCTGATGGTTGACAAAATCCCGGCGATTACCTATCCGCCGGAGCAAGATTTACGCATCAGCGGTTTGGTAACCAAGCGAGGAAGTAAAACCCCGGTTCCTAACGCGACCGTCACCATTCTTTCTACCAGTAATGTTACGGCTATCGTGGATACCGTTACCGATGAGCAGGGACGATTCGCGTTCGACCGATTGCTTTTTTTCGACGACACCAAATTCGTTGTACAGGCCCGTGATGAACGTGGTCGGAAGCATGTGGATATTCACCTTGATGAATCGCCACGGCAACAGGTAACACGTAATCGAAATACCCCCGATGCGACGATCGATGTAAACCAGTCAATTAGTGCGTATCTCAAGAATACCCAGGAGCAATTTCAGGAAATGGAAAAATACGGCCTCAAGGAAAAGAGCATTTTGTTACAAGAAGTTAAAGTAACCCGGGAGGCCTCAAAAAACAAGGTTAAGCATTCCAGCAACCTCAATGGCCCCGGCAACGCCGACCAGGTGCTTACCGCGGAGGACCTGACCATGGGATGCTCGTCGTTGGCTATCTGTTTACAGGGCAGATTGGTGGGGGTGATGTTCCGGAATGGGATACCCTATTCTACGCGCTCATTCGATCAACCCATGCAGGTTGTAATGGACGGTATGTTTATGGAAGGCGATGCGTTAGCGATGATCAACCCGTTCGATGTGGAAACCATCGAAGTGCTGCGCGGTATTGGGAATACTGCGATTTATGGATCAAGAGGTAGTGGAGGGGTAATCATTATTACCACCAAACGCGGTGACGGCGGCGGATACAACCGCGACCTGTACACGCCGGGTATTGTTACGCATAGCCCTCAAGGATACTATGAAGTGCGTGAATTTTACGTCCCGGACTACGGGGCTCCGGTGGATTCACTGGCAAACATGCGAGATCTTCGTACCACTATCCACTGGTCTCCGAATGTCATAACGGATGAGTCCGGCCAAACCTCTTTCGAGTTTTATACGGCCGACAATCCTGGTACCTATCGGATAGTCGTAGAAGGGCTGGATCTGAAGGGCCGGCCGGGGGGCAAGGTACATTATGTGACAGTTAAATAAGCACTATGAATTTTGTTACAGTTACGGTTGATCAGCGGATTTCCCATATCTATTTGGATCGGGGCAAGTCAAACGCACTGGATCAACAAATGATCGAAGAACTCCGGCAAACGATTATTGAAGCAAGGGAGAACCCTGCTATAGAGGGAATCATTTTGCATGGCAAAGCAGATTTCTTCAGTGCGGGTCTTGATTTGGTAGCGTTATACGAATATAACGAGGACGAGGTCCGTCGGTTCTGGCATACGTTTCTCGATTTCGTCCGCACGCTCGTATCTTTTGATAAGCCGGCGGTGGCCGCTATCAGTGGACACAGTCCAGCGGGGGGGTGTGTAGTGGCCATCTGTTGCGATTATCGGATCATGGCCCAAGGCGATTACATCATCGGTCTTAATGAGATACCAGTGGGTCTCATTGTGCCGGAAAGCATATTTCAATTATATGGCTTTTGGCTGGGGCAAGCCAGGGCATATCGCTATTTGCTGGAAGGAAAATTGCTTAATCCGCGCGACGCATTGGAGGTGGGGTTGGTGGATGAGGTAGTCGATATCAAGAGTATCCGTACCACTGCCGAACGACAGATCGGTAAATACACACAATATGAGCAGAACGCGTGGCGGCAAAGCAAGCGTCATCTCCGGCGATCGTTGATCGCACAGTTTGAGGCCGACCAAACCGACGCAATTGAAGCGTTGCTTAAACGATGGTGGTCTCCGGCCACACGAACCATCCTGAAGGCAATTATCGACAACCTAAAAGGAGGAAAATGATGGAGATACAGGGTGCTTTGCGCGACGGGGCCCTACAAGGTAAGACCATTGTCGTCACCGGCGGTGGCACGGGGCTGGGACGAGCCATGGCCACCTATTTTCTGCGGTTAGGCGCACAGGTTGTCATTGCAAGCCGTAAGCAGGAGGTGTTGGAAAAAGCTGCGGAGGCCATGGCCGCCGAAACGGATGGGCAAGTGCTGCCAGTTACCTGTGACGTGCGCGATGTGGATGCCGTTGAGCGCCTGCTTGCAACTACGCTTAACCGATTTGACCGGGTGGATGCCCTCCTTAACAATGCCGCTGGTAATTTCATTTCACCTACCGAGCGCCTCTCTGCCAATGCTTTTTCTACCATCATCGACATTGTGCTGAAGGGAACAGCCAATTGCACCCTTACATTTGGTAAACATTGGATCGCACATGGCCAGTCGGCCAGTATACTTAACATCATTACCACATACGCCTTTACCGGATCCGCGTACGTGGTGCCCTCGGCAGCGGCCAAGGGTGGGGTGTTGGCCCTCACGCGGTCGTTGGCGGTCGAATGGGGCAAATACGCAATCCGGAGCAACGCGATTGCCCCAGGCCCTTTTCCCACCCAGGGTGCGTGGGAACGATTGTTGCCGGGCGATCTGGCCCAGCAATTTGACTTCAAAACCCGGGTGCCGCTTAAACGTGTGGGAAACCATCAGGAGCTGGCTAATCTTGCTGCGTTCCTTTTGTCAGATTTTGCCGGTTACATCAACGGCGAGGTCATTACCATCGACGGAGGCGAGTGGCTTCAGGGCGCTGGCCAGTTCAGTGGTCTCGAAGCAATTCCCGCAAACTTGTGGGATAGTTTGGAGAAAATGACGAGGCAGGCGAAATGATACTTTTATTTTTTAAAGAAATTCAAGTAAATAGAAATCACGAATACAATCCCAAAGCTGACAGCAGTAAGGGTATCAATCCATCCGGAATTTGTGTCTAGGCCAGTTAATTTATCCACCTGATACTTGATGAACGAATTGGGCAGCCCCGTTTCACCTAATTGGGTTTTGACTTGCCATTGCCACTCGGTAAGCGGGCAGTAACCGATGCCATACCAAATGCCTAGTAAAAGCCATGAAGCCGCCGTGAGCAGGACGCAATACAAATGCCAGCGGCGGGTAGCACGCCAAATCCAACCTATCAAGTTAAATCCGATGATAAGGACATGCAGTAGGGTGTATGTCATGTCAAGCCAATAGAGCCACATAGGCGAGATAAAAACGAAAGCCATGCCAAAACTCCAATTCGTTCCAAGATAACGACACGGTTGTCCCAAATTTTGGTGCATCAATTATGAAATCAAATCGCGGAGGGATCAATTTTCCGTTTGCCGACTACATCAATACCTCTCATCGCTTATAGTGTATTCGATACACTATCGTCTGTTTATTGAGTAGTTATGGCTTGCCAATAAAATGTTGTAAATTAAAGAATTATAATTTTTCTGTTAATAAAATGAGAAATCCATTTCGGAATGATGTAGGGATGTGTTAGCTGATTTCTTGGTAGGTCAGGCCATACATCACATTTTTGCAAAACATAAAAACTCGTCGAGGGTTTTCAATGTAGCCAATTAAGCCAGTGTTTTGCTGGCAAAGGGGGTAACACACATTAATTAGATAACCAATTAAATTGAGTAGCAACATGAGGAATTTATTTACATGCTTATTGGCACTGTTTACATTGTCCTTTACGGCGTATGGGCAGCAGAGTCGGGTAAGCGGGAAGGTAACCGATGCGCTGACATCCAGCGGGATTCCTGGGGTGACCGTAATGGTGAGAGGTTCTACTACGGCCACCCAAACGGATGCGGCGGGCAATTATACGATTGAAGCAGCTAATTCGGATACGTTGGTTTTCCGGTCCCTGGGGTTTGCCATGCAGGAGATTCCGATTGCGGGCCGGACTACCATAGACGTAGTACTGGAAGACGAGGGCACCGAATTGGAGGAAGTGGTGGTGGTGGGTTACGGTACACAACGCCAACGGGATCTGACTACCGCGGTAACTACCGTGCGGGCAGATGATATTGCGAAGACGCCCACCGCTACAGCCATGCAGTCCTTGCAGGGACGGGTGGCCGGCGTGCAGATCGTGAGTGATGGTGCCCCCGGAGCATCACCTACCGTCCGACTGCGGGGTATCGGCTCCTTCGAAGGGAATGCCGCACCGCTGTATGTCGTCGATGGAATGTTTTTCGATAACATCGATTTCTTGAACCCCAATGACATTGAGACCATCTCCGTGTTGAAGGATGCTTCAGCATCGGCGATTTATGGAGTTCGTGCCGGTAACGGTGTCGTGCTGATTGAAACCAAATCGGGCGCTTACAATAAGCCTGGTGAGATCGTGTATGACGCCTATTACGGTATTCAGAATCCGCAGAACGTGTTGAAGATGGCGAATGCCCAACAGTTCGTACGGTACATCAACGAAACTGGAAGCGCTGCGGATATTGCCTTGATACAAAATGCTATACAACGGTATGGTAGGAGTCGTATAGACCCGAATATACCGGACGTTAATACCGACTGGTATAACGAAATCATGAGCCCCGCTCCGATCCAGAATCACAACCTTTCGTTTAATGGCGGGGGTGAGAATACGCGCTATTCCATTGGCGGCAGCTATTTTAACCAGGAAGGGCTCCTTGATTTGCAACGCAATAATTACCGGCGGTTGAACTTTCGCGTAAAAGTGGATAGCAAGGTAAAAGATTGGTTAAACGTTGGGGGTAATTTCAACGTGAGTACAGCCCGGCAGTATAATGGCGAAAATACGGCCTGGTTCCGGTCGTATTTTGCGGTACCGATCTTGCCGGTATATGACGATGGGAATGCTAATGCTACACCGGTGAAATATGCCAATGCGCAACAGATCGGTTATCGGGGCAGCCAGAATCCGTTTTATCCGCTGGAATACATTGATAACCGAAATCACGTGGCTAAGTTGCTGGGCAACTTTCATGCGGAGATCAATGTGTGGGAAAACAAGATCAAACTCCGCACGCAGTATAATTATGGGTTGAGCTTTGTAAACACCAGACGCGTAGACTTCGAATACCACGACGGGGTGACGCAGCATCAGTCGGCGATCCGTAGGCAAAACACGGCGGATTACGATCAGGTATGGGATAATTTCCTAACGTACGACGACAACTTTGGTAAACATAACCTGAATGTGGTGCTGGGACAGTCTTATCGTAGCGAATATAGCGAGTTGTTATTTGCTCGCGGTACGGCGATCAGTCCAGCACCCTCGCGTGCGGCAGAGCAGTATTGGTATCTACAAAACGCAACTGATTTTGACCTGAATCAGATTGGCGATGCCGACGGCGGCACCCTAAACGCGAACCTGCAGTTTTTGTCTTTTTTCGGCCGGGCAGCATACAACTACGATGACCGCTACCTATTGTACGGCACATTCCGCCGTGATGGCAACAACAAGTTTCAGAAAACTTGGGGTAATTTCGCTACCATCGGGGCCGGATGGGTCTTGTCTGAAGAGGATTTCTTTGATGTGGAAGGGATCGATTTCCTGAAGTTCAGGGCATCATGGGGGCAGTTGGGTAATGACGCTATCAGCCCATCCGTAGGATTGCCTACCGTACAGGAAAACAATGGTGCAATTGACGGGACCCGGGTAATCGGTAGGCGACTGAATCCGACATTTGACTTAATCACCCAGTGGGAGACGACGGTTGAGAAGAACTTCGGTTTGGATGCCCAGTTCCTGAACAATCGGCTGTCGTTGGAAGCCGATTATTTTATCCGGGACACGCGCAACCTCGCGGTGACCATTGTGCCGCCGGTATTTGCATCCGCTGAGCGCCGAAGTGTGGGAGAAATCCGGAACCAAGGCCTGGAGCTGAACCTCAATTGGCGCGATAACCTATCAGAGGATTTCTCGTATAATATCGGCGGGAATATCGCAACATTGAAAAACAGAGTGCTGGGCCTCGGTGGTGCCGATGCCTTGAATGCAGGCTCGGCTGAGTTCCGGCAGCGCTCCATCATTGGCCAGCCTTACCAGGCGTTTTATGGTTATGAGGTAACCGGTGTATTTGACAATGCGCAACAAATTGAAAACACCTATAATGCGGATTTCATTTCGCAGCGAGGCTTGGTTCCCGGGGACTTGATTTTTAAGGATCAGAATGGCGATGGTATCATCGACGACCGGGACCGCGTTGTATTAGGTTCATACCTGCCCGACTTCACCTGGGGTGGCAACCTAGGTTTCCGGTACAAAAAGCTCGAGTTTGCCGCATTGCTGCAAGGCCAACTGGGATATCACATCCTGAACCGCAAACGGGGTGAAATGATTTTCACCAATGACACGAACATTGACGCCGACCTGGCTACCAACCTATGGACGGAAGAACGGGGCTCGTCGAAGAATTATCCGTCGGCCTCCGGCTTGCGGAGACCGTGGAATCAAGTGATGAGCACCTACTTTGTGGAAGAGGGCTCTTACTTCCGGCTGCAAAACGTACGCTTGTCTTACTCGTTTTTGGGTAAGGAAATCAACGGCGTGACCTGGCCAGAAACCCGGGTTACGCTCACCGCAGAGCGACCCCTCACGGTGTTTAAATACAACGGCTTTAACCCCGAAGTGGCCAACGGCGTGGATCGGGAGGTGTATCCCATACCCGCTATCTATACCTTGGGCGTAACCATTAAACTGTAAAGCATTAAGGAAAGACATTATGAAAGCGATACGAAATATCCAATACGGGGCGATGGTTTTCTTTGGACTATTGCTCGGTTCATCGTGCAGTGGTTTGTTGGATGAACCGCTCGAAAATCAGCAGATCGTTGAAGGAACGGATTATACCCAAACCCAAAACATGGTGTTGATGCTGTATGGCGCGTATAACCAATTATATGATTTTGGCTGGGAGGTTTACCCAACCCTCAGTGTGCGGGGTGATGACATCGACATCGGCGGACGCGGCGATCAACCGTTATTTGCGCAGGCAGATAGTTTTCGGTACGACCGCAATTTCTGGGCGATGAACAACTCATGGACCAGCCTTTACAGCGACCTGATTTATTGGCAGGGGGCTATTGAGGAAATCCAGAAATACCAAGAGGCGGGCGCTAATCCGACGACGGCGCAGCAATACATTGCAGAGATTAAAGTAATGCAAGGGTTTGAGTATCTTCAGTTGGCGCGCTTATGGGGTCGCATCCTGATCATCCCCAGTTCCCAACCACGGGACCTGTTCAATGTAGAATTGTCCAGTTTCGAAGAGGTCATGCAGCATATCTCCACGTTAATGGACGAGGCGATTCCGCTGCTGCCCGACATGCGGCCCAACCAGCGTTCGGACGTGCGCGGCGGCGTAACCCGCTATACGGCGCTTGCCGTAAAGGCGCTCGCCAACCTCGAAATGAAGAATTATCCGGCAGTGGCCGATGCCACGGGTCAGATTATCAATAGTGGTCTGTTTATCCTGGAGCCGGATTTTTACCACCTGTTTAAGCTTCGCGGTAAGCTTAATGACGAAAACCTGTTGGAATTCCAATACTCGGACTATGGTACGGCTACGGGTACATCCAATAAGTATTTGTGGGATTTCTTCGGCCCAACCAGCTGGACGCCGGCTCGCGGCGGTGCCAGTGGAGGCTGGGGCTTCTGGGAACCCAGTATGAAGTATATCCAGTTTATGCTCGGCCGCAATGAACGCGAACGTCTGGAAACGACGGTGATATTCACGCCCGCCGGCATATCGGATTTACGTAATGCATATCCCAATGCACCGGAATGGATATCCAATACCACTGCGGATGGCGACGTCTTCAACAACAGCGTCCGGACCAAGTTCTACAGCGGCAAGCACTATTGGCCTTCGACGATGCTTACCGAGGGGCGTACGGCGTATGGCGAAAACAAAAACTTTACCGTTATCCGGTATGCTGAAGTATTGTTGATGCATGCCGAGGCATTAACCAGCGGTGCCACAAGTTCAGTGATGACCGCGGATGCGGCGGTAAATGCAGTACGCAGCCGTGCAGGCCTCGGTCCGTTGGCCGGTGTTACACTCGATCAGGTATTGGATGAAAAATTGGCGGAGTTTGCCGGCGAATGGGGCATTCGGTTTTACGACGTAGTACGCCATGACCGCACGGCCGAATTGTCTTACGGCGGGCGTACGTATGATGCGGCAACCGATCGGTTCTATCCTTATCCGTTGGAACAGCAAGACCTGCTGCCACAGTTGAGAGATGCAAATTAACAAACCGACTATAGATCACAGAACATGAAAAGGACTAACATATTGCTTGGTGCGGTGCTGTTTATCGCCGCAGCATGCCAAGACGGCTATATCGATGATATCCAACCGGTACAACCTGGCGCAGATGAGTCTGCGCCAGCTATAACGATGACCTATCCGCTGGAAGGTACGCTGATCCGGGTGCGCGAAGATGTGACCGCCATTGATGTCCGCTTTACGGTAACGGATGATATCGAAATAGCCAACATCGTGGTGGAGTTAAATGGTGGACAGATTGCTCAATTCAATGACTTCTTGGACTACCGCAAAGCGGTAACAACGTTTGCCTATGATGAGGTCGCCACCGGCGAGCATACCCTCTCCGTAACGGCGACAGACGTGGCCGGAAAGTCTACAACGCAATCCGTCAACTTTGAAAAGGTAGCACCGTATCAGCCCATTTACGAGGGCGAGTTATTTTATATGCCTTTTGACGGTGAAAACACCGAGCTGGTTTCTATTACCAATCCGACCCGCGTGGGCGATCCGGGATTTAACAACGCAGGCAAGAAAGGAAGTGCTTATGCCGGCGCCACCGATGGTTACCTTACCTTTCCTACCAATGGTCTAACCAATCCGGAGTTCAGTGCATCGTTTTGGTATAAGCTGAATGCGGTGCCAGACCGTGCCGGTATCTTGGTAATCGGCCCTCCGGGTCCAACCAATAACAACCGGACAGGGGGTTTCAGGTTGTTCAGGGAAAACGCAGGGGGAAAACAACGGATTACACTCAATGTGGGTAACGGGACGGCCGACAGCTGGTTTAACAGCGATGCGGCTTATCATTTCGATCCGAGTTACAGCGAATGGATACATGTGGCATTTACGATCTCGGATAGTGAATGTGTGCTATACATCAACGGCGAAGTGGCGGCAAAAGGTGAGTTTACGGGAATCAGCTGGGCCGACTGCGACATCCTCTCCATTGGCTCAGGTGCACCGCGGTTCTCCGAATGGGGCCACCTGTCAGACCTAAGTCTGATAGACGAGTTGCGCATCTTTAATAAAGTACTGACCCCCGCGGAGGTGCAGACGATAATCGGCGCAGATTGATGCTTACAACGAAGAACGGAGGCGTACCGATGCGATGGTTTTATATAGTCTTTGCCTGTTTGCTGGCGGGATGTAAGAAAGATCAGGTCGGTACGCTCACGCTTTTACAGGTATCGGTTGGCGAGGTGGCTTTACCGCTCGACGGGACGGTTGCGGAAGGATTGCCGCTCGACCGGAGTATCACCTTGATGTTTTCGCAGCCGGTGGATCAGTCGACAGCGAATACTGCCATCCGCCTGACCCGCGATGGCCAGCCTGTGGCGGTAAGCTTGGCGTTTCTTTCTGGCGGAGCTCATGTGGTGGTGCACCCAAGCGGCCCGTTGCGCAGCAACACCATATACACCCTGGTGGTTTCGGAACAACTCCGGAGCACAGGCGGCGGCCAAGGACCGGTTTATGAGGTTCAGTTTGAAACCCTGATAGAAGGCCTGCAAGTCGTCGGCATCGAGGTGGACGGCGAAAATAGAGTGCAAGATCAGGTACTGGCCGATATACCCCGCGATTTGCAAATGACACTCCGCTTTTCCAGTCCGGTTGATGACGACGCTCTGCAGGGGGCTGTCTCTTTGGCTGGAGATGGGGGCACGGCCCCGATCCAGCTCAATCTGGCTGCCGACAAACAATCGGTTACCGTGCTGAGCAGCACACCACTGAAAGGGCTCACCAAATACGAACTGCGTATCTCGGATGCATTACGGGGACAGGCGGGTGAGGTTTTTCCTGGCTTGAGCAAAGCACTCTATACCGCCGTGGACCCCACGCCGAAGTTTCCGGTTGTTTCGGATGAAGAATTGCTCACCCTGGTACAACGGCAAACATTCAACTATTTCTGGGACTTTGCCCATCCAGCCAGCGGGATGGCCCGTGAACGGAACAGTTCGGGCGACTTGGTTACAAGCGGTGGCTCGGGTTTTGGCGTCATGGCGCTGATTGTGGGGATGGAAAGGGGATTTATCTCGCGCGGCCAGGGTATCGAACGCCTGGAACGCATGATCAGTTTCTTGGAGACGGCCGATCGTTTCCACGGTGCCTGGTCACATTGGATGAATGGCAATACCGGTGCGGCAATGCCGTTCAGTGCCAACGATAACGGCGGTGACCTGGTGGAAACGTCGCTATTGATGCAAGGGCTTATTGCGATGCGCCAATACCTCAGGGCGGCTGTCCCCACTGAAAAGCAACTGATCGACCGCATCAACGGGCTATGGCAAACCGTGGAGTGGGATTGGTACCGGCGGGATGGCCAGGATGTACTGTATTGGCACTGGTCGCCGGATAAGGGCTGGGCAATGAACCTCCCGATCCGGGGATGGAACGAGAGCTTGATTACATACGTATTGGCGGCTGCGTCGCCGACGCATAGTATCCCGAAAACTGTTTATACCAGCGGCTGGGCGAGAAATGGCGACATACGCAATGGGGCGACGTATGAGGGTATCCCACTGCCGCTCGGTGCCGAATACGGCGGACCGCTGTTTTTAAGCCAATACTCGTTCCTCGGTATTGACCCGAGGGGCTTAAGCGACGAGTATGCCGACTATTGGACGCAGAATGTGAACCACTCGTTGATTAATTATCGGTACTGCGTACGAAATCCGCGCAGTTATGTGGGCTATAGTGAAAATTGCTGGGGGCTTACGGCCAGTGATAACCACGAAGGGTATTCTGCCCATTCGCCCACAAACGACTTAGGTGTAATCACCCCTACGGCCGCACTTTCTGCGTTCCCGTATACGCCGGATCAATCGATGGCGGCATTAAAGTTTTTCTACTATACCCTGGGTGATAAGCTTTGGGGAGCTTACGGGTTTTATGACGCCTTCAATATTACGCAACAATGGGTTGCCGATTCATACCTGGCCATTGATCAGGGGCCCATCATTGTGATGATTGAAAACCACCGCACCGGCCTGCTGTGGGACCTGTTCATGAGTGCACCCGAAATTAAGGCCGGCTTAAATAAACTGGCATTTGAGAGCCCGAAACTTTAACACGGATTGATTTTATGAACAAGCTAGTAACCCATATTTTAGTAGCAGCAACAATAGGTTTTGCAAGTTGTAACGGCTCATCACCCAAACAAACAGATAACCGTGCAGCAACCGTATCCGATGATTCGCTATCCGATGATTCGCTGCTCACGCTCGTGCAACGCCAAACCTTCCAATATTTCTGGGAGGGAGCAGAGCCTGTTTCAGGCCTCGCCCGTGAGCGCATTCATATCGATGGCGAATACCCGCAGAATGATCAGGAGGTCGTTACCATCGGCGGCAGCGGCTTTGGCCTGATGGCGCTGCTGGTTGGCATCGAGCGGCAGTTCATCACGCGGCACGAAGGGGTGGAGCGGTTTGAGCAAGTAATCGGCTATCTCGAAAAAGCCGACCGGTTCCACGGGGCTTGGCCACATTGGTTGGATGGGCCAACGGGCAAGGCCAAGCCGTTCAGTAAAAATGACAACGGAGGAGATCTCGTAGAAACCGCCTTTATGGCGCAGGCATTGATTTGCATAAGGGAGTACTTCCAGCAGGGTAATGAACAAGAAAAGCAATTGGCTGCACGCGCCGATGCCCTCTGGAAATCCATTGAGTGGGACTGGTATCGCCAAGGGGGACAAAACGTGCTTTACTGGCACTGGAGTCCCACGGCGGGCTGGGCGGCCAACCACCCCATCAAGGGCTATGACGAGTGCCTGATCACCTACGTCCTTGCTGCTTCTTCGCCTACCCATGGTGTTCCTGCTGAGGTGTATCACAAGGGATGGGCGCGCAGCGGCGCTATCAAGTCGATGGCCGAACGGTATGGACACCCCCTTATCCTCAAACACAATGTGCCGGACAGCAACGGGGTGGGGCCACTGTTTTGGTCACACTACTCGTACCTAGGGTTAGACCCTCGAGGGTTAAAAGATGAGTATGCGGATTATTGGGAGTTAAACCGTAATCATGCACTTATCCACCGCGATTATGCCATCGAAAACCCAAAAGGGTTTAAAGGATACGGCGAACACGCATGGGGATTTACGGCCAGCTATTCCATCAAAGGGTATGCGGCGCATAACCCCGATAACGACCTGGGTGTCATCTCGCCTACCGCAGCATTGTCGTCTTTTCCGTATACGCCCGAATACAGCATGGACGTAATACGTTATCTTTATGAACAACTGGGCGATAAGGTTTGGGGAAAATATGGCTTTTATGACGCATACAGCGAAACCGATAATTGGTTTCCGCAACGTTACCTAGCCATAGACCAAGGGCCCATACCGGTGATGATTGAGAACCATCGCAGCGGGCTGCTCTGGAAGCTGTTTATGGGAGCGCCCGAGATCAAAGCGGGACTGAAGAAACTGGGCTTTGAAAGTCCTAAGATTTAACGGTGATAGGAAGATTTTTACGCCTGCTGCGATGCCAGCCTAGGAGATCGTAGTGTAGCGACGGAGATCCAGATGGCATCGCAGTTGGCCTAAAATGAATTGGGAATTTGGAAAACCGTATAAATAGCGAACGGCAAAAAGCAAATAACGAAAAGCAAACAAAATGAAGCATAATTGGAAATATTGCTGGCTGATTGCGATCGCATCGATACTGTGCGGTGGGATGGGCAATGCGCAGACACCCCGGACCTATTGCAACCCGATAAACATCGACTATGGTTACACGCCGATTCCCAATTTTTCCGAATGGGGTCGGCACCGGGCGACGGCCGATCCGGTTATCGTCAACTACAAAGGCGACTATTACCTGTTCAGCACCAACCAATGGGGATACTGGTGGAGCAGTGACCTCTCACAATGGAATTTTGTATCCAAAAAATTCCTGCGCCCTTGGAATGGCGACGTGTATGACGAGCTGTGCGCTCCGGCGGTAGGCATTGTGGGCGATACCATGCTGGTCTTCGGTTCTACGTATACCGATAAGTTTACGTTGTGGATGAGCACCAACCCCAAGGAAAATCACTGGCAACCGCTTATCGACTCTTTTTCCATCGGGGGCTGGGATCCGGATTTCTTTACGGACGATAATGGCCGCTTCTACATGTACAATGGCAGTAGCAACCGCTATCCGCTGTATGGCATCGAGCTCGACCGCCGGACGTTTGAGCCTATCGGTGCCCGCAAGGAGCTGTATTTCCTGGAAGACTGGCGTTATGGCTGGCAGCGATTCGGTGAGTATATGGACAATACGTTCCTCGACCCGTTTATCGAAGGGGCACACATGACCAAGCATAACGGGAAGTACTACCTGCAATATGCCGCACCGGGCACCGAGTTCAGTGGCTACGCGGATGGCGTGGCCGTGGGCGACAGTCCGCTGGGGCCGTTTACCACACAGTCAGATCCACTGAGCTATAAGCCGGGGGGCTTTGCACGGGGCGCCGGCCACGGCTCTACCTTCCGGGATAACGACGGCAACTACTGGCATGTGGCTACCATTGCCTTGGGGGTGAAAAATAATTTCGAGCGGCGGCTGGGCATGTGGCCGGCAGGCTTCGACGCCGATGGGGTCATGTACGCCAATACTGCCTTCGGCGACTATCCGCATTACCTGCCTAACGGGGCCGCCAATCATCTCGAAAGCCGGTTCACGGGCTGGATGCTGCTTAATTATAATAAGCCCGTGCAGGTGTCGTCTACCTTAGGCGCGGCTTATCCGGCCAACCACGCGGTAGACGAAAGCATGAAGACCTATTGGAGCGCTTCCACCGGCGATAAGGGTGAATGGATACAGAGCGACTTGGGTGAGGTGAGCACCATACATGCTGTGCAGATCAACTATGCCGATCAGGATGCCGACAGCGCTTTTCTCGGAAAGATGGACAAAATTTATCACCAATACATCCTGTCCTATTCGGAGGATGGCCGCAAGTGGCGTGTGCTAAAAGACAAAAGCCGCAACCAAACGGATATTCCCCATGAGTACGTCGAACTGGAAACCCCAGTGAAAGCGAGGTACGTCAAATTGGAAAACGTCCACATGCCCACCGGTAAATTTGCCATCAGCGGTCTCCGGGTGTTTGGCAAAGGCCAGGGAAGCAAACCGGCGTCAGTCGAGGATTTCATCATTCTGCGGACGGAAAAGGATAAGCGCAGTGCTTGGCTGAAATGGGGCCCTGTGGACGATGCGTATGCGTATAACATCTACACCGGCTTGGCGCCGGATAAGCTATATAACTGCATTATGGTGCATGGTGCCAACGAATATTACTACAAGGCGATGGACAGCCAGAAGCCATATTATTTCTGCATCGAAGCGGTCAATGAAAACGGGGTGTCAGTACGGAGCGAAGTAAAACGTGTTGATTAACTGGTGAAGAAATGAGAAAGATTGGCCTGTTTTTGGGATTGTTCGGGTGGTGCGTTGCAGCACTGGGACAATCGACGGACAAACCCGTTAACGTGGTTTTCATTTTGAGTGACGACCACCGGTATGACTTTATGGGATTCATGGATAAAGTGCCGAATCTGGAGACCCCAAACATGGATCGCATGGCCCGGGAGGGCGCTCATCTTCAGCATGCGTTTGTTTCTACGGCGCTCTGTTCGCCTAGCAGAGCCTCCATCCTCACGGGTCAATACGCGCATACGCATACCATTGTAGATAACAATGCACCGTTGCCGGAAGGCTTGACTTTTTTTCCGCAGTATATGCAGGAAAAGGGGTATAAGACCGGGTTTTTCGGCAAATGGCATATGGGCAACGAAGATAGCGGTGTACAGCCTGGCTTCGACCAATGGGTGAGTTTCCGGGGGCAGGGGGTCTACTATTCGCCTACGTTTAACATCAACGGAAAGGAAATCAAACAACCCGAAGGCAGCTATACCACGGATCTGTTGACCAACTACGCCATAGACTGGCTCGGTACCTTGGATCGCGATCAGCCCTTTTTTCTTTACCTGTCGCATAAGGGCGTTCATGCGGAGTTCAATCCCGCGGAACGGCACCGCGGCAGCTACCACGATATGCCCATTGTCTGTCCGCCTTCCATGTACCTCACGGCAACCGATAGCAGCAGACGCGTAGGCATTGAAACACCCTATGACGGACCGGTTAATCTCGATGGCATTCCGGATTGGGTAAGGAAGCAGCGTTACAGCTGGCATGGCGTAGATTACATGTACGACGGACAGATCGTTTTCGAGGATTTTTATCGGCAGTATTGCGAGACCTTGCGGAGCGTGGATGAAAGTATCGGATCGGTAATCGCGTGGCTTGAGAAAGAAGGGTTAGCCGAAAATACGCTGGTGCTTTACATGGGCGACAATGGCTTTCTGCTCGGTGAACAGGGATTGATCGATAAGCGCAATGCCTATGAGGCGTCGATGCGCGTGCCGCTATTGGCGTGGTCACCGAAATTCATCAAGCCGCATACACGGGTTGACCAGATGGTGATGAATGTGGATATCGCACCTACCGTGCTCGATTTGGTGGGCATTAAAAAGCCTGAACAGATGCAAGGGTATTCCTTTTTGCCGTTGCTGCAAGGTAAATCCATTACTGGCTGGCGTGAGCGCGTTTTCTACGAATACTATTGGGAGTGGGCATTTCCGCAAACACCTACCATTTTTGCTGTCCGCACCGACCGCTATAAATACATTTTCAATCATGGATTGTGGGACACCAATGAACTGTATGACCTGCAATCCGACCCCTACGAGATGAATAACCTCATCCGGGATGCGGGATCGCAGGAAATAGCTGGGCAATTAAAAAAAGAATTGTGGGACTGGATGGCGTCTACAGGCGGGATGCAGATACCACTCAAAAGGATTGAACAGAAGCGCATCGATCACCGTTATCGCGGAACGTATTAACTAACATTAAATTTTCAACACATGGACACACAGACGAGATGGCTAGTGATTGCTGCCGTCCTACTTTTGGGTATACATACAGTCAACGGACAGCAACGCGCTCGCGACATGGATCACTTTATAACAGACCTGATGGCGCAGATGACCATCGACGAAAAAATCGGCCAGCTCAACTTGGTTACTGCGGGTGAGGCGACTACGGGCGCCGTGGTCAGTACGGATGTGGAGTCGAAGATCAAGGAAGGCAAAATAGGCGGAATATTCAGCATGACGAGTGTGCCACGCATCCGGGCTGCACAGGAATTAGCGGTAAACCAGTCCCGACTTAAGATTCCCATCCTCTTCGGCCTGGACGTTATCCATGGTTACAAGACCATTTTTCCCATCCCATTGGGGCTTGCAGCCTCTTGGGATATGGACTTGATCCAGGAGACGGCACGCATCGCGGCTATCGAAGCATCGGCGGATGGACTGAATTGGACATTTTCGCCGATGGTAGACATTTCGCGCGATGCCCGATGGGGTCGCATTTCGGAAGGCAGTGGCGAAGATACCTACCTGAGCTCGCGCATCGCCGAAGCAATGGTCCATGGCTATCAGGGAGACGATCTGGCCGCCGATAACACGTTGATGGCCTGCGTGAAACACTTTGCGTTGTACGGGGCCGCAGAAGCCGGGCGCGACTACAACACGACCGACATGAGTCTCCACCGCATGTACAATGAATACCTGCCACCCTACAAGGCTGCCATTGATGCCGGCGCCGGCAGCGTAATGACGTCTTTCAATGATATCAATGGCGTTCCCGCCACGGCCAACAAATGGCTCATGACGGAGGTGCTCCGCCAACAATGGGGATTCGATGGCTTTGTGGTGACCGACTATACCGCTGTCAACGAGTTGATCGAGCATGGGTTGGGTGATTTGCAGGAAGTTTCTGCGCGGTCGCTCAAAGCTGGAGTAGAGATGGACATGGTTGGCGAAGGGTTCCTCACTACGCTGAGGAAATCGCTGGATGAAGGAAAGGTCAGCGAAGCAGATATCGACCGCGCCTGCCGATTGGTGCTGGAAGCGAAATACAAACTGGGCTTATTCGAAGATCCCTTCCGCTACTGCGACGAGTCGCGCGCCAAGCAACTGATTCAACATCCTACTCACATGGCGAAAGCCCGCGAAGCGGCGGCGAAATCGTTTGTCCTGCTCAAAAATGAGCAGCAGCTCTTGCCCCTGAAGAAGCAGGGTACCGTGGCACTAATCGGGCCGCTTGCCAATACGGGCAGCAACATGCCCGGTACTTGGAGCGTCAGTGCCGACTTGGAAAACACGCCTTCGCTGCTGGAAGGGATGCGGGCAGCCTTGGGCGATCGGGTCAACCTCGTTTACCATCAGGGTTCCAACCTGGTGGCGGATGCTGCATACCAGGAGCGGGCCACGATGTTTGGCCGCACCATACCGCGTGACGAGCGGCCCGAAGCGGAGGTTATCGCGGAGGCGCTGGAGGTAGCCAAGCAGGCCGACGTGGTGATCGCGGCGCTGGGCGAAAGTTCGGAAATGAGCGGCGAAGCCTCTAGCCGGACCGATATCGGCATCCCGGCCGTGCAGCAGCGGCTGCTATCGGAACTGCTGAAAACCGGCAAACCCGTGGTGTTGGTGCTGTTTACAGGCCGGCCATTGACGCTCATTTGGGAAAACGAGCACGTACCGGCGATACTGAACGTTTGGTTTGGCGGTACGGAAACCGGCAAAGCCGTGGCCGACGTGCTGTTTGGCGATGTGAACCCTTCGGGCAAACTGCCGGCTACGTTTCCGCAACATGTCGGACAGCTGCCGCTCTATTACAGCCACAAAAATACAGGACGCCCCTTGGCCGATGGACAGTGGTTCCAGAAATTCCGTTCCAACTACCTCGATGTAAGTAACGATCCGCTCTATCCGTTCGGGTACGGACTTAGCTATACCACATTTACATACGGAAAGCCGGTGTTGAATACCGATACGCTCGAAAGGAAGGGAAGCCTACAGGTAAGTGTTGAGGTCAGCAATTCCGGTAGTTACGCGGGCGAAGAGGTGGTGCAGCTGTACATCCGGGATTTGGTCGGATCGGTAACCCGGCCCGTCAAAGAGCTCAAAGGATTTCGGAAAATCCAATTGGCGGCCGGACAGTCTCAGCGGGTGGTGTTTGACATCACCGAAGAAGACCTCAAATTCTATAACGCCGATCTGGAGCATGTAGCCGAAGCTGGTGAATTTGCGGTCTTCGTGGGCACCAACTCGCGCGATGTCCAAGAAGCTCGTTTTTTCCTAAAGGATTGAGATGCCTGAAGGATGGCGATTCCTGAAGGGGCACAACCGACGATGGTCAATTGAATATCAACTCATTTGCCAGTAACGTTTCGTCCGCGCTGATGCTGTGCGGCTTACCGGGATAGATTTCGGTGGTCACCTCGGCGCCCAGATGCTTCACGATGGCTACGCTTTCCTCAATCCGATGCAAGGGAACGTGCGGGTCATGGTCGCCTGAGGTAATCAGAATGGGCGTGCCTGCAAAATCGCCCCGATAGTTCGATGCGGCCAATGATTCGCCGATGAGTCCGCCGGTGAAGGCAACGATGCCGCCATACCGTTTGGCGTGCCGGGCCGCATACTCCAATGTAAGGCATGCACCTTGGGAAAACCCCACGAAATAGAGGTTTGCCGGCGGAATGCCGAGTTTGTCGGTTTCGGCAACGACGTCATCCACCAACGCCAAGGCAGAATCCAGCGATGGCTGATTCGCTTCCGCGGGCGCCAGGAAGCTGTAGGGATACCAGGAATTGTTGGTCGCCTGGGGCGCCAGCAGCAAGGCATCCTCCAGCTGCAGATGTCGCTGGAGGGAAAGGATGCCCTGCGCGGTGCTGCCCCTTCCGTGGAGCAGCACTACTGCTTTTTTGGCGTGTGCAGCCAATTTGCCCGCTTGTATGATTTGTTTCTCGTGTGTATACATGATTAATCCAATTGAGGTAAAACCTGCTCAATGCGATCACGGTAGCCTTCGTATTGCGACGGCAGTTTTAAACCGCTTCCCAATCCGGCTACGGTTTCGTCCGTTGCGAATCCTGGATTATCGGTGGCAATTTCAAACAGCACGCCTCCCGGCTCGCGGAAATAGAGCGAGTAAAAATAGTTGCGGTCTATCTTCTCGGTGATGTGGAGGCCTTGCTCGATCACTTTTTCCCGGAAATGCATCAGCGTAGCTTCATCGGGTACGCGGAAGGCCACATGGTGTACCGATCCGCCGGCCACTACGCCAATCGCTTCACCGGGTGCTTCGACAATATCCACCAGGGCAGCCTCTTTCACTGCGTCCGTGGTAAACCGGTGCCGGTTTACTTCGTGAAGCATTGACCGGTAGCCAAAAACGTCGATGAGGATCCGTGCGGTGGCGTCCATTTTGTTGGTGGTGATGGTAACGTGGTGGAAACCACGAATGGCGCGTTCAGCGTTTACCGCTTCGGTTGTCCAAGGCTTGCGCGTGTCTACTGTCTGCGGTACCGTAAGCTCCAGTTTGAGTCCGTCGGGATCGAGAAAGGTGAGGTACTGCTCACCAAATTTCTCGGCGACGTTATTGAGGATAACGTTGTTGGCCTCGAGGCGCTCTTTCCAAAAGTCAAGACTTCCGGACGGCACGGCATAACCGATTTCGGTAACCTGCTGCGTACCCCGGCGACCCTGCCTCACCCGGTTGCCCCACGGAAAAAAGGTAAGGATGGTGCCTGGCGTACCGACTTCGTCGCCGAAGTAAAAGTGATAGGTTTCGGGATCGTCAAAATTGACCGTCTTTTTCACCAATCGCAAGCCCAGTACGCGGGTGTAAAAGTCATAGTTGCGCTTGGCATCGCCTGCGATGGCCGTAACGTGATGGATCCCTAAAATTTGCTTTTCCATGAGTATTTCCTCCCATATGTTGATACAAAGGTAGCCGGCCCGCAACTTCTGTACATTAATCTAGGACAAGAAATTCCACTCCGATGTTTGGAAGTGAAGTGGAAAAAATTGTAAGTTTGATGGATATGGAAACCTTTAACAGGCGGTTGGGCGATGTCTAATTTTACGGCAATTAATGACTACGTAAATCGGTGCGGCCGCTTTTCCGCTGACGACATTGCGGTGTTCAATAGCTTGCTTAAGCCCAGGACTGTGAAAAAAAAGCAGTTACTGCTGCGGGAGGGCGAGGTGTGTGACTTCGAAGCGTATATTGTCAGCGGTTGCATCCGGAGTTATTATATTGACGAAAGCGGGAGTGAAGTGATCCTGCAGTTTTCAATTGAAGATTGGTGGGTAAGTGATATTGGCAGCTTCCACGAACGGAAGCCTAGTTTGCTGTATATCGAAGCCATGGAAGACAGCGAGTTGCTGACGCTCAACCCGGCTCGTAAGGAAGAGTTGCTGAGCCGTGTGCCCCAGTTTGAGCAGGTGTTCCGACTGATGATCCAACGTCATTTGTCTGCTTTGGAGCATCGGCTCATCCGTACCATTGCTAAAACAGCGGAAAAACGTTATCTCGAGTTTTTAAAACAGTACCCCAAAATCGCGTTGCGTGTACCCCAACATTACATTGCATCCTATCTGGGTATGACCCCGGAATTCCTAAGCAAGATCAGGCGCCGATTGGCGACTCAAAAGAATTAGATCGATGATACTTTACAATGCAAAAGCGGCATCAAGTTTCCCATGCTTGTTGCCGCTTTTCGCAAAAAAATAAACAAATAGGTTTATAACTGGTTAGCGAGTGTTGTCCCGTTTTAAGACATGGAGGTCTACCATCAATTTATGTTTACAATATCGAGTAATTCATGATTCACTTACTTGCCAAACTAAGTTGAAAGTGCTTGAATCAAACCATTTTCCCCTGTCGTGGCTACAAACGTAGGAATATAAATGATTACTGCAAAAGGTTTTTTTAAAAATAAGTGAGTAAACACTCACCTTAGGTTTGCTTTATTCCTTTTAGCAGGAAAAAACGGCCTCGAATGGTGTTTTGCGTTAAAATACGCGTCAACCGACCGAAATCCCCAAGCTATTTGTATTTTTGGTGTCGAGAACAATTTAGAACTTCCGTGAAGAAACTTGTGGGAATTACGCTATGAAAATCTGGCAAAAAAATACCGATGTAAATCAGTTTGTGGAGTCGTTTACCGTTGGCAATGATCGATTGCTTGATCTGCAGCTGGCTGCTGCGGATATCCTGGGTTCCTTGGCGCATACCCGGATGTTACACCGCATTGGCCTATTGAGTGGCGAAGACCTAAATGCGGTTCAGGACGGGCTCAAGCAATTGTACCGCGAAGTGATGAGAGGCGAATTCACCATCGGGGAAGGGGTGGAAGATGTGCATTCGCAAGTAGAACTGCTGTTGACCCAACGTATCGGCGAAGCCGGAAAGAAAATTCATAGCGGCCGTTCCCGGAATGATCAAGTATTAGTAGATCTTAAACTGTTTTTTCGCACCGAAATCGAAAAGCTGGTAAAAAACACTGAAGTCTTGTTTGAGCAACTGATCGGCTTGAGCGAACGGCACAAGCATGTGCTTCTGCCGGGCTACACACATTTACAGATTGCGATGCCCTCGTCGTTTGGGCTTTGGTTCGGCGCGTACGCGGAGAGTTTGGTAGATGATCTGGAGCTTTTGCAGGCCGCATGGAAAGTATGTAATAAAAATCCACTGGGCTCCGCTGCCGGATATGGGTCTTCCTTTCCGCTGAACCGGCAGATGACCACCGATTTGCTTGGATTTGACAGCCTCAATTACAACGTCGTCTATGCACAGATGGGGCGTGGTAAGACCGAGCGCATACTTGCACAAGGCATGAGTGCGCTAGCGGCTACCCTCGCCAGGTTGTCGATGGATGTTTGCTTGTACATGAACCAGAATTTCGGGTTTATTACCTTTCCGGACCACCTGACAACCGGTTCCAGCATCATGCCACATAAAAAAAATCCAGATGTCTTTGAATTGATACGCGCACGCTGCAACAAAATACAGGCGTTACCCAATGAAATTGCTCTGATGACCACCAATTTACCCTCCGGATATCATCGGGATTTACAACTGTTAAAGGAAAATCTTTTCCCGGCTTTCGGTTCGCTAAATGAATGCTTGCAAATCACTGCATTTATGCTTGAAAACATTCATATAAAAGAGGGTATTTTGGACGATCCCAAGTACGACTACTTATTTAGCGTAGAAGTGGTCAACAACGAGGTGCTTAGCGGTGTACCATTCCGGGAGGCGTATCGCAACGTAGGCCTGGCCATCGAAGCCGGTACCTTTAGGCCACAGAAAGAAGTGAGCCACACGCACGAAGGAAGTATTGGTAATCTCTGCAACCCCGAAATCCGCCAAGCATTTCACGGTGTCGTGTCTGCCTACGGATTTGATCGGGTAAACGAAGCGTTGCAAGCATTAGTAGCATAGTTTTCGGGCTTTTAGCTGCCCTTATCTATGTTCGTCATAGAGCCACACGCGCAATAATGAAATCAACTGATCGATGTCTACCGGTTTCGAGATGTAGTCGGATGCGCCGGCGGCAATGCATTTTTCGCGGTCTCCCATCATGGCTTTGGCCGTGACTGCAATGATGGGCAGGTGGCTAAAGCGACCATCGCTTCGGATTTTAGCGGTACTTTCATAGCCATCGAGGTGAGGCATCATCATGTCCATAATCACAACGTTGGTCTCGGGATGCTCCTCGAGTTTTTGCAGGGCTTCTTGTCCATCTATAGCCGATACAACCTGCATCCCAAGTTTCTCCAGCGTTTTGGTTAGTGAGAAAATATTTCGGATGTCATCGTCGGCAATCAGCACCGTTTTCCCATGCAATACATCTTGGGCGGATAGTTGTAGCTTGCCGGTCTGGGTGATATCCTCTTGCTGCGTTTCCACCAGGTGCAGGAAGATAGCTACTTCATCAATAATTCGCTGATAAGAGTATGCAGTTTTGACTACAATGGAGTCCGCGTATTGTTTGATCCGCATTTCCTCCGTCGGAGAAGGGTTTCGGCCGGTAAAGACGATAATGGGTACTTCTTCGAGCCCGGGATTTTGTTTTATCGTCTCCAATAAATCATATGGATTTTTGGTGGGTATGCCCATGTCCAATATCACGCATTCCGCTTCGTTGTTCAATAGGCTGTTTACGCTTTCATCAATCGAGTGTTTCACGCTCGAAGAAATCTGATGTGATTGGAGGAAGTAAGCTAACGCTTCGGCATGCTTGGCATTTTCCTCTACAATGAGTACTTTTTTCGTGCCTTCCGCCCAAATTGTTTCAAGCTTCTTAAACATTTCCTGCATATGCTTGATCGCCAGTGGCTTGCTAAAGAAGTCCGCCGCCCCGTGTGCACGGCTTTCTTTTTTGGCTTCCAGCGATGACATGACGTGTACAGGTATATGTCGGGTCGTAGGATTTGATTTCAACTCCTCCATAACCTGCCATCCATCTTTGATCGGTAATTTGATGTCCAACAAAATAGCCTGTGGATGGTACTGGATAGCTAACGCCAAAGCCTCATCACCACGTACTGCTACAACCCCTTTGTAATGTTGGTTACGGGTAAACCGGAGCAATTCGCGGGCAAAGGAGGTGTCGTCTTCGACGATTAGAATGACTTTATCTTCCGGATCTATACGATCCCGATCATCCGGAAGAGGTTCGGGCACTACGGGCGCCAGATAAGGAGAAGGCGGAGATAGCGGCTGTTCCGGCGTCTCCTGTTCTTGTTTTTGATGCTGGGGTCTCGCAATTGGCACAGTAAACGTAAATGTGCTGCCTTCGCCCGGGTTGCTGTCAACGTAAATTTCGCCACCTAAAAGACGGGCGAGCTGCCGGCTTATCGAAAGGCCCAAACCTGTGCCACCATATTTCCGCTTGGTAGAGCCATCCCCTTGTGTGAACGCTTCAAATATCAGAGAGCGCTTATCGGACGGGATGCCCGGACCGGTGTCCTCCACGGTAAACGCCAACAAGGCGGGGTCTTGGTCGCTTTTTCCGACAGATAAGCTGACGTGACCTTTCGAGGTAAATTTCAATCCATTAGAGAGCAAGTTTTTCAGAATCTGTTCCAGTTTCATCCGATCGGTATCGATCAGAAACCCATCCGGTAAGTCGTTTGCGATTTGAAGCTTGAGGCCCTTGTCTTGCGCGACAGGCATAAAGGTACTCTCCATATTGTTAAGCACGTCGGCCACGCTCACCGGTGTATAATCAACGTCCATTTTGCCGGCTTCAATTTTGGAAAGATCAAGCAATTCGTCGATAAGCTGTAGCAACCCATTTCCGGAATTATAAATTACGCGGGCAGACTCCGTTTGATCTTCGGTGAGGTTCTGTTCACTGTTTTCGGCGAGGTAACGTGAAAGCAACAAAATCGAATTCAGCGGCGTCCGCAGTTCGTGCGACATATTGGCCATAAACTCCGTTTTATACTGCGAACTCTGCTCCAGTTCTTTAGCTTTTGCGAGGATTTCAGCATTGCGTTCACGAATCATCCGGTTCCGCTCTTCCAAGTCAAGATTGTATTGCTGAAGCTCCTCCTGCTGTGCCTTGAGTTCCTCTTCGGACGCCTGAAGTTTTTGGGCGTGCGCTTCGAGCTCAATATTCAGGCTTTCCAGCTCATCGTGCTGTGCTTGTAGTTCTTCGGCCTGCGATTGGGTTTCTTCAAGTAATTCCTGTAGCTTTTTACGACTTTGAGCGCCGAAAATAGCCGTGCCGATATTTGATGCCGCCACACTGAAAAAGGCAAGTGACTGTTGGGAAAACGGCTGTAAAGCTGCTAGTTCTATGACGCCGATCACTTCCCGCTCGTTGAAAATCGGAAAAGCAATCACCCCTGCGGGTTTGATGCTGCCGGTCGCGTGCGATACGATGACTGAGTGAGCTTCAATATCCGTAAGCACAATAGCCTTTTTATCTCGCAGCGATTGACCTACGATCCCCTGACCAGAAGCAATATCCGTAGCTTTGTCCGTTTGCAGTGCATACCCGCTTTGTAACGTCAGGCGATCATCGTTCACAAGATACACGGCCCCCGTGTGGCTGCCGGTATACTCGGCCAGAAAGGTAATGATATCTTGGCAAATGGTTTCTATCTGCTTGTCACCAACCATTTTTTCATTCAGATCGGCCACCCCGCTTTGCAGCCATTCGTTATTGGCGAGGCGCTCAAAAGACAGCGATAGCGACTCCGCCATCCGGTTAAGCGAACCGGCTAAACTCCCCAGGGTATCTTTCTCGTCGTCGTTGATCCGTATCGAATAATCGCCGGCGGAAATTTGGGCAGCGATTTCCCGTATAATGGAAAGTCGTTGTTTCGTTTGCCGATCCTGTTCTTTCATCGCGTTGTGTAGCATGCTACGTTCGGCCATATCCCGTACAATCCGTATGTAAAATACCACGGCAATGAGGATGGCTAGTAGTGCCGCTAGAACAATGACGCCGGGCGTATAACGTGCAAACCGGTCACGTATTTCCGTTTGGGTTTGTAACTGGCCGTTCGCTTCGGTTATCATCTGGTTTGCCAGTGTACGGATATCTTCCATATAGGCACGGCCGGTCTCCATGTCCTTTTCGTCGAAGCTACCGGTTTTTTCTTTGGCATCGATCAGGACATTCATGCGCTCGATGCGCAGACTCAAAGCCGCTTTCAATTTTTGAGCCGCTTCCAACTGGACCGGATTGTTTTTGATTTGAACAATCACCTCATCCAGCAATTGGTGTGACCGTTGGCAGGCTGCGGTATAGGGTTGCAGATACAGAACATTGTCTGTAATCAGGTAGCCTCGTTGGGCGGTTTCGGCTTCCTGAATGCTTGACACCACTTGTTCCAGTGAGCGGGTTGTCTGATTCGTCTGGCGCACCAGCGCCGAATTTTCAAGTAGTCTATCGATGCAGACGTAGGCGATCAGCGAGCTGAAAATCAGTAAGAGAATTGACAGGCCGAAGCCGATTTTCAGATTTCTGTTGGTGTTGCTTTTCATGCGACTGAAGGGTTAGCAATCGGTTTTCTTTGGGTCGATGGGCAAGGTGAAATAGAAGGTGGACCCTTTCTGTGGGTTGCTTTTTACGCCGTAGGCTCCGCCGTGGAATTTGACGATTTCAGCGCATAAGTAAAGTCCCATTCCCATTCCGCGGTATTCGGCAATCGATTGCTGGGTTCTGTAAAATTTTTTGAAGAGATTGGCTTGGTCTTCTAAGTCGATGCCAATCCCGTTGTCTATCACACATATCTCTACATTACGGGTTGTTTTCCGGATGGTCACGTATATGGTTTCGGTTTCCGGCGAGTATTTGGCGGCATTGGAGAGGTAGTTAAGAATCACCTGTTCAAGCCGCAGTAAATCTCCCCGTAAAACAATGTCTGCATCTCCCTCTCGGACGACCTTCCTTTCGGGGTTGCTTTGGATGAAAATATCCAACGCGCCGTCCACCAACTGATTGAGGTTAAATTCTGCCACGTTGAAATCGAGCATACCGGCTTCCATTTTTGCCATATCAAGTAGCGCATTCATCATTTGATTGAGCTTTTCGATTTGGCTATCTGCTTTGTTGATAAATTGGAGAGCATTTTCTTTCCGGTCGTTATGCACGGCCACGCCGGCAAGCTGAATATAAGCCTTCACCGAAGTTAACGGAGTTTTTACTTCGTGGCTCACCATGCCCATCAGCTCATCTTTTTTTTCTTCCAAACGTTTGCGCTGCTCAATTTCATTGCGTAACTCTTCCTGCGTACGCGCCAGTTCCTTGGTCTGTTCCTGAAGTTTAATAAAGGTACGTATTTTAAGAACGAGTATGTCCGGATCTACCGGCTTTACGAGGTAGTCGTGTCCTCCGGATGTGTACCCTTTGGTGATAAACGCCTTGCTGACATTTACAGCTGAAAGAAAAATTATGGGCAGTTCGCTGGTTTTGCGGATTCCGGAAATCGCTTCCGCCACTTCAAAACCGTCCATGCCAGGCATCTGCACATCCAATATGACAAGTTGGTACTCATTTTTTAGTACCTTTTTCAATGCTTCTTCTCCCGATAGGGCCGAATCCACATCAAAATGCTGGGACACGAGGATCTTGCTCAGGGCGGTGATGTTCTCAATCTTGTCGTCTACAATCAGTATCATAGTCTAAAGGTTGCTAAAATTAACCCTTTCTCACGAAGATCCATAACTTTAACGACCGCAGGCTGCTAATCCAGCACCTTTTTTACTTAACTATCGAGAAACGATAGATTGTTTCCGAATGAAATACCTGTCCGGGCAGAAGTAGCGTGCTAGGGAAATCCGGTTGATTCGGCGAATCCGGGAAATGCTGCGTTTCAAGACAGAAAGCGCCGTGTTTTTCATAGTAAGTTCCTCGTTTCCCCCGGTCGTTACCCCGCAGGAAATTACCGGTATAGAGCTGTAATCCCGGTTCGGTGGTCAATACATCCAAACGGATACCCGTATTGGGTGATATGGCGGTAGCAGCAGGTAGCTGTGCCGTAGTTACGTCTGCGTTGAGTACGTAATTGTGATCATATCCATTGCCCTTGGCAAGTTGATCGTTTGGGTCGGTAATATGCTGCCCCATGGGCTTGAGTTTCCTGAAGTCGAAGGGCGTATTTGCCACGGATTCGGATGTACCTGTCGGAATTTGATGAATATCTACCGGCAAGTATGCGTCGCCATGTATTTGTAATTGATGATCCAGCACATTTCCTTCACCTTCGCCGTTGAGGTTAAAAAAGGCATGGTTGGTCAGGTTGATTACGGTGGGTTTATCGGTTTCGGCACGGTAACTGATGACCAATTCATTGTCGTCTGTAAGGCGGTATTTGACCATGACAGACAACTTCCCTGGAAACCCCTCCTCGCCATCGGCGGAAATGTAATAAAAGTCGGCTTTTTCCTTATACACCACCCGCCGGTCCCATACCCGTGTGTTAAAACCCCCAACGCCCCCATGTAATGCGTTCGGCCCATTATTGGGTTTTATGTAAAAGGTTTCTCCATCAAGGGTAAAGCGGCCATTGGCGATGCGGTTGGCAAATCGCCCAACCGTTACCCCATGGTATGGTTCGTCTGCAGCGAGGTACTCCTGAATGGTGTTGAATCCCAATACCACATCGGTTGGATTGCCCGATTTGTCGGGTACGAGAATACTCACAATACGAGCGCCAAAATCGGTCAAGCCCACAACCATGCCTCTGTTGTTTTCCAATGTGATCAGGTGGGTTGGCTTACCTGCCACGTGGTGTTCAAAATCGTGCGCCTTCGGCAGTCGGTAGTGGGTCATCGTATCTCTATAGTTAGCGGTTAAGGCGGGCTGTACCTGCCGAAATATTGGCTATATAAGCCTGTGTCGTTTTATTGGTTTTTTGATAATATGCGCGTGACACTTCATTGACGACCCGATCTACTTCTTCTGCCTTGACCAGGTTGATGGTGCAACCGCCGAATCCACCGCCCATCATGCGCGCGCCCAACACGGCCGGGTCGTCACGTACCAAATCCACCAAAATATCCAGCTCCTGACAGCTTACCTCATACAGATGCTGTAATCCGCCGTGTGTATCAAACATTCGCTTACCAAACGATTCGAAATCGTCTTTTCTCAGATCATCGCATCCATCCTGTAGGCGCGTTATTTCCGATACCACGTAGTAGCATCGGTTATAGACCACTTCATCCGCTGGTTTTACATAGCGGTCCAGCTGTTCCAGAGTCGCGTCCCGCAAGCTTCTCACCTCCGGATGATGTTTTTGAATAAGCGATACCCCATACTCGCATTGTTCACGTCGTTCATTATACGCTGAGGACGCTAAGGAGTGCTTTACCTGGGTGTCAAACAGTACGATGCGCAATTCAGGGTTATTGAAAGGGATGTACTCGTGGGAGAAATCTGCGCAATCCAATTTGATCAATCGATGTTCCTGCCCGAAAACACTGGCAAACTGATCCATTAAACCGCATTTGACGCCTACAAAATCATTTTCCGCTGCCTGTGCAGCTAAGGCGAGATCGAGCCGATTGATGTCAAGATCAAACAACTCATTGAGGGCAAATCCGGTGGCGCATTCCAGTGCTGCAGATGACGAAAGCCCAGCACCCTGCGGAATATCCCCGGCAAATACGATGTTAAAACCCTGCAAGGTATGTCCCCGCTTGATCAATTGCTGGGCGACGCCCAAGATGTAATCCGGCCACAGAAGCGGTGAGCGCTCCAGCTCATCCAATGTCGTCGCATACGATTGGCCTTGGTCCAGCGAGTGGAGATGTATGGCGTTGTCATCCCGCTTGCCGATCGCCAAAACAATGTTTTTGTCGATGGCCGCGGGTAATACCAATCCGTTATTGTAATCGGTATGCTCACCGATGAGATTCACCCGTCCCGGTGAGCGCACCAGCAGGGGCGTATCGTTAAAAAGTTCCCGATAGCTTTCATGTACCGCGTCTTGCAGATTCACTGCTGTCGTTGTATCCATCCGTGTTTATAAATTGAGCGCTAAAAATACAAAAAAAAACACACGTGCCGACCATAAACTGCATACCGGTTTTTTCTCCGCGATGATTATCAAAAGGAATTCCATTGCTCCGCTAAGCAGAGCAATGGAACCCATTAGTTTATGGGCGGCAAAAACGAGTACTCCTTGCCGTACTCCAGCATTTGCCCGTAAAAATCATGCGTGTATTCCAGCTTCACATCGGTGATTTCCCCATTTTCTTCCACGGCAATCAGCTTCGGTTGGACAAAACCTTTGTAGGGTTTCAAGTTCAATTTGGCGTAGCGTTCCAGAACTTCTTTGTGTAGTTCGGCGTTTACCTTTACGCCATACGTCTCGACAAGACTTTTTCCGGTTTCGTAATCTCCTTCCGATTTAATGCGCTGGATTTCGCGTAATAGCTCGCCAAATAAGGTGCGCAGTTTCTCATAGTCATTGATCTGTACATAGTTCTTCCCATCTATTTTTTCAAACGATACTACGTTGTCCGCCTTACCTTTTTCATACACCCAATATGCGTTCAGTGCCCGGTTGCGCATGTGGGCTTCCTCGATCTGGTCGCCAGGTTTAATGCGGGTTAATTGCGTCATCAGGCCATTCATGAGGTAACTATCGTATTCGGCTTTACCTACCTCCAGCGAAGGCATAACGCCGATTTCTACCAGTTTGGGATCCAAGATGTAATACAGAGCCACGAGATCTGCTTGCTGAACCAAAAGCGCCCGGCGTATTCTTTCAGTTTTGCCCATTCATTTCCGCTTTTCTCGGTTTTCGGGTGGTTAAAAATGGCCTCCAGCGTTTTCCGGATCGTCAGGTTGTTTTTTCCGCGCTGGTCATAAATAATATCCCTGCCGGATAAGGCCGCCTGATACAGGTAGTATGCCAATTTTTTCTGCTGAAGGCTCAACTGGTCAAACCCCGGTACTTCGTAGCGCAGGATCTCCAGATCGGCAAATTCATCGATTTTTACCGGGGCCGATGTCGGGTCGGCACGGCTTGTGTCATTTTCGGGTGAATGGCAGGAATAGAGGGTAGCCACGGCTACGGAACTTGCTAATAGCATCGAAAATTTAGTGCTAAATTTTTTCATAACGTAAACATTCATTCGTGCATTGAACCAATTGGTGATTGATTTTATGCAAAGAAAATAAAAAAATGACGGATAATTTTCGTATCCATCATTTTTCGCCGGGCGCCTTAGCAGGTTCCGTATTCTTACGATTCGTAAGCCGCTTGCAATGGCGCGATGTCCAACTTCTTCATGCTGAACATACATTGCAGTACGCGGCTAACCTTTTCTGGATCGGGATCTAGTATCATATCATTCAATACAACAGGGACCACCTGCCACGATATCCCGAATTTATCCTTCAGCCAACCGCAAACCTGGGCGTTTTCGTCTCCTCCTTCGCTCAGCTTCTCCCAATAATAGTCTACCTCCTCCTGAGTGTCACAATTGATCACAAACGATATCGATTCGTTGAACGTGAATAACGGTCCTCCGTTTAACGCAACAAATTCCTGTCCTTCGATGATGAACTCGATGGTCATGACGGAACCTTCCGGTTTTTGGTGGTGTTCGTATCCATCCTTGGTATACCGGCTAATCCGGCCAATTTTAGCGTCTTTGAAAACCCACGTGTAAAACTGAACGGCTTCTTCTGCTTGGTTATCGAACCACAGGTTTGGGGTGATTTTCTGGCTTGAAATCCGCTTTTCCATGATGCTATTTTTTTAACGTGATGAATATTCCTTTGAACCATACAAACATAGTAGGTATAAAAGCTCCTCGGAATAGGAGAAAGAGACAATATTGCGGGGCAAATGCGACATGTTGAAATACGTGCAATAATTTGTAGATTTGGCTGAATTCATAAGCCTATGTTGCGTATTCTGATGTGTTTAATAGGGGCCTCGTGCCTATTGCCCCATAGCGGCGTTACACAGACCATTCAGTTCCAGCAGCTAAACGTGGAAGATGGATTGTCGCACAACCATATTACCGCCATCGTGAAAGACAAGCGCGGATTCCTGTGGTTCGGTACACCCGCTGGCCTTAGCCGGTATGATGGGCATGAGGTCAAGGTATTCCGCCATGCGGCCAATCAGCCACATAGCATCGTTGATAGCGATATCCTCGATTTGTTTATCGGTCCATACCAGCAGCTATGGGTAAAAACAAAGCTCGGCATGAATATATACGATGACCGCCGGGAACAATTCGTGCGCAATGTAGACAGTGTTTTGGTGTCGATGGGGCTGCCCATTGGCGAAATATCGGATATCCGTCGTACGGCGGAAGGCAGGTGCTGGTTTTTGCAGGTTGGCGGGGTGGTCTCCTGCTACGAAGAACAAAGCAGGGAGGTTTTGTCGTATCCTTGGATTGATTCCGAAGCCCCCGTCACCGGAATTGCGCTGGACCGATCGGGAAAGGCCTGGGCGGTCGATCAAAAGGGAGCGGTTTACCGGTTGGCGCGTGGGGCTACGGCCGAGTATCGGTTGCAGGGTGAGGCCGTTGGCAATCAAGAGGGGGCCGATTTCCAGCTATTTATGGATCGTGAAGGTCATCCGTGGGTATACGCAGCGAGTCTCCCGATGGGCGTTTATTGGTGGCCGGAAAGGCAGGCTCCGCCCCAGCACCTTACTACCGAATCCACCGGCCTACCGCTGAATAACCAAATCATTTTCGGAATTGCCGAAGATACCCGCGGCAACGTCTGGATCGCCACGGATCATGGGGGAATCAATCTGGTGGACGCCGAACGTCGCCGGATTTCTTATTTGCAGCATGATGAATACAACGACCGGACCATCAGCCAGAATAGCATTATGGCTATCTACTGTGATGCAGAAGGCATCATGTGGACGGGCACTTTTAAGCGTGGAGTCAGTTACTACCACCCCAGTCAGATCCAGTTTCCGTTGCATCAGCGGCAACGAGGGAGAGGAGAAGCGGTGTTACCATTTGATGACATCAACCAGTTTGTGGAAGATCGGCAGGGAAATGTTTGGATCGGTACCAACGGGGGTGGACTCATCTATTATGATCGTCGCGCCAATCGATTCACCCAATATCGTCACGATCCCAAGGATCCGCATAGTCTTGGCAGCGACGTGATTGTGAACCTCTATATAGACCGGGATGGCGTGCTTTGGATCGGAACCTACCACGGCGGACTTAACCGATTGGAAGGCGATCGCTTCGTGCGTTACAAGCTTGATCCATCGGACCCGGAATCCATTCCTGACAATAGCGTTTGGGAAATCTACGAGGATCGCCAGGGACGATTCTGGGTCGGTACTTTACGGGCCGGGTTGGCACTTCTTGACCGAAAAACGAATCGTTTTAAACGGTTGGGGGGTGGTGAAGGAGGGTTTACGCAATCGGCTTATATTTCGGCTATTGTTGAGGATCACAAGGGGCAACTGTGGTTTGGTACGGCTTCCGGCATTGAATTGCTGATGCCGGATGGCCAGTTCAAGTTGTTTTCGTATACGGAAAACAAAAAAGGGGCACTCAGCAACGATCACGTGAATGAGATCATTAAGGATCGCCATGACCGGATCTGGGTGGCTACGCGTGATGGCCTCAATCTATACGATTCATCAAGCGATACATTCCGGGCCTTCCGCCTGGAAGACGGGTTGCCGGACAATACGGTATTGGGAGTTGTTGAAGACCAGGATGGAACGATTTGGGTCAGCACAGCGAAAGGGATTTCGGCAGTCCGGGAGGAGGAGCGTAGCCCCCGAAAGTGGCACTTTTGGAATTATGACCGCCGGGACGGTTTACAGGGAAACGCATTCAATGAGGACGCCGCTTGCCTGTTGTCAACGGGAGAGTTGTTTTTTGGTGGTCCGCAAGGATTCAACGTGATCGATCCCGCCCGCATTCAGTCACCTCCATCGACGTTAGCCGCTCCGGTTCTGACGGATTTTCAATTGTTCAACCGCAGCGTGGAGGTATCGCAATGGTTAAACCGGGAACGGATAAAACTTTCTCACGATCAAAATGTCCTGGGGTTTGTAGTCGCTTCGCTGTATTTCCTCAATAAGGACCGGGCTTATTTCCGCTACAAATTGGAGGGATTCGATCAAGAATGGATAGCAATGGATGGCCGCACGCGCAAGGCGGCCTTTACAAACCTGGACCCGGGCGACTACCGATTCCGGGTGATGGTATCCGAAGATGGCGAAAACTGGAGCACGCCTTATACGCTGGCAACCCTCACTATCATGCCACCGTTTTGGAAGACCGGTTGGGCGTATTTTCTGTATGCAGCCGTCGGGTTAGGCAGTATACTTTTGATCCGGCATATCGAGCGAACCCGGGAAAAGACGCGTTTCGCCCTACAGCGAGAGCGGCAGGAAGCCCGGTCAAAACTCGAAAATGTCTTAAAGCAACAAGCCACGATGGAACAGGCCTATAAGAAAAAACTTGACGTCTTTCCGTCTGAAAAGCCGGTGATGACCGCAGATGAGTTGTTTTTAAGGAAGGCGCTTGATACGGTAGAGCGGCATATTGGAGAAGCGGGTTTTTCGGTCGAATCCTTTGCAGTCGCCATGCACGTCAGCCGGGTCAGCCTTTACAAACGTATCCTTACCTTGACGGGCCACACACCCTCGGAGTTCATCCGGAATATTCGCTTACGGCGGGGTGCGCAGCTGTTGGAACAGTCTGGTCTTACCGTAGCGGAAATCGCCTATGAGGTGGGGTTCAGCAACCCCAAGCCCTTCAGCAAATATTTCAAGCAATTGTACGGCGTAGCCCCTTCCGCGTACCGCAAATGAGCGTGTATTACGTATAGGTTAACCAAAATACCCATATTTATTAACATACTTATCCCTTCGCATCCGCGTACCGCACCTAATTTTGATCCCGTAACCAATTGTGTTAACCAGCATGATGAAACAGCCGCTTGTTACTGCATTACTGCTCGGCAGTTTGTTGATGCCAACGATGGCAGTGCGGGGCAGCTATCCGAAGATAACCCGTACTGCCACCGGCGTAACTTTACGGTTTGACGGGCAACCGACAGCGATTGATCAGGAAGTCAGCCTGACGGTCGTTACCGATCGGATTATCCGCGTGACGGCCAGGCCCCTGACGGGAGGCGTGGCGCCAAGTGAATCGTTGATTGTCGTAGACTCGTTGCGTCAAACGGCGGGGCCACGGAAGGTGGAAGAGGTTGATAACTACTTACAGTTGAAAACGGAGGCGCTTACTGCACGCGTCTCACTGCTTTCCGGTGCGGTAGATTTTCTGGATGAGCAAGGGCGGATGCTGTTGGCCGAACGGCGACGGGATGCCGCCACATTTGAGTCGCATGCCTATGACGGCGACGCCTTTTACCGGGTGCGGCAGCATTTCACGGTCTCTGACACCGAGGGGCTTTATGGATTAGGGCAACATCAAAATGGCGTTATGAATTATCAGGGCCGCCAAGTGACCCTCCTGCAGTATAACACCATGATTGCGGTGCCTTTTCTGTTGTCCACCAACAACTATGGTATCCTTTGGCACAATTATTCGATCACGAAGGCCGGTGATATCCGGCCGCTGCTTCCCCTATCTGCATTCCGACTATATTCCATGGAGGGGCAGCGTGGGTGGCTGACGGCAACCTATCGGGATAAGCACCATCCCGAAACCATACGCGTGTCGCGACCGGAATCAGTGATCGATTACCGGTACCTGAGCGACCAATCCCGGTTTCCGGATTCGGTAGACCTAGCCAACAGCCTTGTTACGTATGAAGGGCAACTGGAATCGCCGTACACGGGCTTGCACCGCCTTCATTTTACCTATTCAGGTTACCTCAAGGTCTGGATTGACGGCCGTCTGCAGGAAGACCGCTGGCGTGAATCGTGGAATGCCGGCTCTTTCGAGGTCGCTTTGGATATGAAGGCAGGCCATCGCCATGATATACGGATCGAATGGCTTCCCGACGGTGGGCAGTCTTATCTGGGCGTCGAGTGGCAACGACCGATCCCCGAAGCCGATCGCGGTATATTTTCGTTTGATTCGGAAGCCGGTGACGGTGTCGACTATTACTTCATCGCCGGCGACAGCATGGACCATGTCATCGGAGGATACCGGCATCTTACCGGTCGTGCGCCCATTATGCCGCGGTGGGCATTTGGTTTCTGGCAGAGCCGGGAGCGCTACAAAACACAGAAAGAGCTGGAAGATACCGCGATGGAGTTCCGCACACGGCGGATTCCGATAGACAACATGGTGCAGGACTGGTCATACTGGCGTGAACACGATTGGGGGAGCCATGACTTTGATTCCACACGTTTTCCGGATCCTGAGGGAATGGTGCGTCGGTTGCATAAAAATCACTTCCATCTCATGATATCGGTTTGGCCCAAGATCAACGAAGCGTCCAGCGTATATAAGCGGTTCCGTGACAAGGGCTGGCTCTACCCTCGTAATATTTACGATGGCCGTAAAGATTGGATCGGCAAAGGGTATACCTCGACATTTTATGATCCGTTTAATGCAGAGGCCCGCGCGGGTTTTTGGGAGTTGATGAATAGAAAGCTCTATCAGAAAGGCATCGATGCCTGGTGGATGGATGCCAGCGAACCGGATATTCACTCCAATATCCATATCAACGCACGAAAATCCGTTATGCAACCAGCTATAGGGTCATCGGTGCGTTATTACAATGCTTTTCCGCTTGAAAATGCCCGGGGCATCTACGAAGGACAGCGTGGTACGGACCCCAATCAACGGGTCTTCATCCTGACCCGTTCGTACTTCGCCGGGCAGCAGCGCTATGCCGCGGCAGCGTGGAGTGGCGACATTTCTTCCCGCTGGCACGATATGAAAGATCAGATTGCCGCCGGCGTAAACTTCTCCATGTCGGGCACCCCATATTGGACGATGGATGCAGGCGGATTTTTGGTAGAACGGCGTTTCCATCATCCAAACGATGAAGATCGCGAAGCGTGGCGTGAATTGAATACCCGATGGTACCAGTACGGTGCGTTTCTGCCGATTTTCCGGGCGCACGGACAGTTTCCTTTCCGCGAGCCATTCAACATCGCTCCGGATGATCACCCCGCTTATGCCAGTATGTGCTATTACATCGGGCTGCGTTATCGGCTGCTACCGTACACGTACTCGCTCGCAGGTAATGTCTACCTGCGCAATGCTACGATGCTGAGAGGCTTAGCTATGGATTTTCCGGGCGACGTGAAAGTGTTGAACATCAACGATCAGTTCCTCTTCGGTCCGTCGCTGCTGGTAAATCCGGTTACGCAGCCCGGCGTAACCTCCCGCAAACTGTATTTGCCGGGCGGAGTGGGCTGGTATGATTTTTACCGGGGGGAATATTATCGTGGCGGGCAGACGGTTGAAGCGGCTGCGCCCTACGAACGTATGCCGCTTTTTGTCAAGGCGGGCAGCATCGTTCCGCTGGGGCCGGAGTTGCAATACACCGACGAAAAGCCAGCCAGCGAGATCACACTTCTCGTGTATGCAGGTGCCGATGCCACATTCGAGCTATACGAAGATGAGGGCACCAATTACAATTACGAGCAAGGAAAATTCAGTACCATTACATTCACCTATCGCGATAGCACCGGAGAACTGCATATTGGCGACCGGGAGGGTTCGTTTGAGGGGATGTTGACGCGCCGGACATTTCGCATCGTTTATGTACAGCCAGAAATGCCGCAGGGGCTGGATACACCGCTGAGCGTTACGCAGACTGTTCAATACACGGGAAAGAAAAAATATGCCAAGCTGAAATGAATTAGTCAAATTTTCAATTATAAACAAAAAAACCATGCGATTAATTTTTTACAAACACACGCGAAGGTTGTTGCGACTCACTATGGGTTGCCTCGCCTTGGGCATTTCGGTGTCTCCCGGCGCCGCATTTGCACACAGACACTCCGGACATCTGGTCGGACGCCCGCACGCTGTGCAGGCAACGGTTAGCGGCACGGTTGTCGATGATGCCGGTATGCCTATACCGGGCGTAACTGTTGTCGAAAAAAACACAAATACGTCAACGACGACAAACGATGAAGGGAAATTCCAGTTATCGGTATCTTCGGACAACGCGATTTTGGTGTTTTCATCAATCGGGTATACAACCCGGGAGGTATCCACCGGCAGTCAACGGGTAATCCACGTTACGTTGGAGCCTTCGGTCAATACCTTGGAGGAGCTGGTTGTGATCGGATACGGTACCCAGAAAAAAAAGCTGACTACAGGGGCGACCGTTCAGGTGAAGGGGGAGGATATCCAGAAACTGAGTACTACCTCGGTGGCCAATGCCCTGCAAAGCCAATCGCCGGGTGTACAAATCACCCAGTCTTCGGGCATGCCGGGCGAAGGATTTAAAATCAACATCCGGGGCATCGGGACCATCGGTGACTCCCAGCCCCTTTATGTCATTGACAACGTCATCGGCGGTGATATCAACAGCCTTAATCCCTCGGATATCGAATCCATCGACATTTTAAAAGATGCCGCTTCCGCAGCCATTTATGGTGCACGTGCCGCCAATGGGGTTATCTTCATTACCACCAAGCAAGGTAAGGCCGGAAAAACCTCGCTCCACTACGACACGTTTATCGGCTGGCAGAATGCCTATAAGATGCCCTCATTGCTCACTGCCAAAGAATACATGGCCATCCAGGATGAACGTATGTTTAACGAAGGGCTGGCACCGTATGACTGGGCCAATCTTATTCCGAATCAATACCAACAGATCCAGGAGGGAACATGGAATGGAACGAATTGGCTCAAAGAGATTCACAATCCTAACGCGTTGACGCAGAACCACGCTTTTAATGTGACCGGAGGGACCGATCGCTCGAAATTTTCCATCGGATATTCGTTTGCCCAGCAGGATGGTATTTTCGGGAAACCTGTGCAACCCCACCTGAACCGGCATACGGTGCGCATCAATTCCGACCACGTGATCCTGAAGAATGACGAGTTCGACGTCCTGACGTTCGGCGAAAACCTTACCTATACCTACCGGGTTAATTCAGGCATCGGGATCGGCAATATCTATTGGAACGACGTCCATAACATGATGGTGGGCAATCCACTCATGCCTGTCTACAATTCAGATGGTGGATATTATGACCATGCCAGCAAAGTAGCCGACGGCTGGGCATTCGATGGAGCTACCGCCAACCCCATTGCAGACATGGTATATCGACGTGGACAGAACGAAAGCAAAAACCACTCGGCCATGGCCAATGCCTATTTGGAAATACAGCCGCTCAAAGATCTCCGTTTCCGAAGCAACTTCGGCTACCGCTTCAATGCCTCCTCATACCGGGCTTATACACCGACGTTCCACCTCTCCACCACATCTATCAACGACATTGATGACATTTCGCAGAACCAGAGCGTTGGATATGGCTGGCTGTTGGAAAATACGCTGGCCTACCGGCGGGTATTTGGAGCCGGGCATGAATTCGATGCCGTGGTTGGGCAATCCATTGAGCAGTGGGGGCTGGGTGAAAATTTGAGTGTATCGACCAGCAATTCTTCATTTCCGGGTAGCTGGAAGCACGCCTACGTCGGCAATTGGACCCCTTTCCCAGGATTCACGCCTGCCATCAGCGGAGGACTGATCGGTAACAACGGGCACCGGGTGATTAATAAGTTCGCGGCCTTTTTCGGACGTCTCAATTACAACTATAAAGAAACCTACATGGCCTCCATCGTCATGCGGGCAGACGCCTCTTCGAATTTCAACCGTTCGCACCGCTGGGGTTACTTTCCGTCCGTTTCTGCGGGCTGGAACATTACCAACGAGTCGTTCATGGAAGGGACGTCCAACTGGCTTAATTACCTGAAATTGCGTGCCAGCTGGGGCCAGAATGGCAATGCCAACATCGACCCCTTGCAGTTCCTCGCCACCATTTCAACAGACCCCAAAAACGGGTATTACTTCGGCAACGATAAAAATACGTTGCTCAACGGAGCTTATCCGGACATTCTCCCCAATGAGCTTGTATCGTGGGAAACGTCCGAGCAGCTTAACCTCGGCTTTGATGCGCGTTTTGCGCAGGACCGCCTGGGTGTGGTATTTGATTGGTACCGCAAGTCTACCATCGATTGGTTGCTGGTTGCCCCCATATTGGCTATTTATGGTACCAACCCTCCATTTATCAACGGGGGAGATATCGAAAACCGTGGCGTTGAGCTGGGGTTGAATTGGAATGAAACCATCCATGATTTCACATACAGTATTGGCCTCAATGGCGCATATAACCGCAACCGTGTGGTGCGGATCGAAAATTTTGAAAAGCTTATCGAGGGCGATGCCAACGTGTTGAGCCAGGGCACGTTGCCCATGTACCGTGCACAGGTTGGTTATCCGGTCGGTTATTTCTATGGCTTCAGAACCGCTGGAATATTTCAGACGGCCGACCAGATCGCCGATTATCGGGCCCAAGGGCACGGCGTACTGGAAACCGCACAGCCGGGTGATGTCATCTTTGTCGATACCAACGGCGATGGCGCAATTACCAACGACGATAAAGTGCAGATCGGTAATCCACATCCTGATTTCACTGCCGGTCTGAATCTATCATTCGGATACAAAGGAATAGATCTGGGGATTACCGCATTTGGCGCATTCGGGCATCAGATTGCCAAGTCGTACCGGTCGTTTGCCGACAGTCCCCTGCAAAACTACACCACCGAGGTGTTCCAGCGCTGGCATGGAGAGGGGACGTCCAATCGGTATCCCCGTCTGACAAATGGCAGCCATACCAACAGCCAATATGTGTCCGATATCTACATCGAAGATGCTGATTTTGTCAAAATCCAAAACGTTACGCTGGGCTACAACCTGAAATCGGCATTCCCCCGGTTGCCGTTGGGCCAGGCGCGCCTTTACGTGTCGGCTCAGAACCTCTATACGTTTACCGGTTACTCAGGGATGGACCCTGAAATCGGATACGGTGATACGCGGGGATGGGTATCCGGCATAGACCTCGGATTTTATCCCAGTCCGCGCAACTTCATTATCGGGCTTAATGTTAACTTTTAGTACGCAAAGACATGAAACGATTTATCGCAATAGTCGTCGGCATCCTTACCTTATCCAGCTGCGAGCGCTTCCTGGACACGGAGAGCCACGACAAAAAGAACACAGGCAATTTCCCGCTCAATGCCACAGATGCCGAGCAGATGATCACGGGTATTTATTCCACCTTCAGCACGGCCATTGCTGATGCGGCGCACACCCACTTTTACACGGCAGAACTCGCTTCTGACGACCGTTTTGGCGGTGGCGGTGAAAACGACCGCGATATGCACGGTTTGGACCACCTGATGAATACCCAGCCCAATCGGTTCTTGCCGTTCTGGAGAGCACGCTACCAAGGGATTTTCCGGGCCAATACGGCCATCGCCACCATTGATAATGTCACCGTCTGGGAAAACGAAACCCAGCGCAACCAGCTGCTGGGCGAAGCGCATTTTCTGCGGGCACTATTCTATTTCGAGCTTTCCCAGCTTTTTGGCGAAGTACCGTTAGTCATTGTGCCCGAAGCCGAAAATCTGCCCAAAGCGCCGGCGGCCGAAACGTATGCGCAGATCGGTTATGACCTGCAGCAGGCCATATCGCTGCTCCCATCCGTTCCTTATACGAGCACGGTAGCTGGTCACGCTACCAAATGGGCTGCCGAAGCATTGGCTGCGCGGGTATTCCTGTTTTACACCGGGTATTACAACCAAGGTTCATTGCCGGTTGCCGGAGGCGGTGAAATCACCAAGGCGCAGGTAATCGGATGGCTGGACGACTGCATCGCGGAAAGCGGTCACGGCTTGGTGCCTAAATTTGGTGACCTATGGCCGTATAGCAATGAATACACGGCGAAGGACTACGATTACGTTGAAGACAATGATTTAGACGGATGGGCGGGCGATGGGAATCAGGAGACGGTCTTTGCCATTAAATTCGGCACGTTGGTGGATTGGGGCGACCAATATAAGCTGGGGTATTCCAACCAATATGTGCTGCACTTCGGTTTACGGTCAAATAACGGCCAGGCTGGCACGTTTCCTTTCGGCCAGGGATGGGGTGCAGGCCCGGTCAATACCAGACTATGGAATGAGTGGCGGCAGGCTGAACCCACCGATATCCGGCGTACAGGTTCCATTATCGATGTCGAGAACGACCTGGAAAGTTATATCTATGGGGCCGATGCGCAGATGGAAGAAACCGGCTACTGGCAGAAAAAGTATATTCCCGTTACGGCGTACAATGAAGGGACCTTATTGCCTTCATACGCCATCCTGAAAGACGCGGCTCCGACGGACTATCAACGGGCACATACCCAAGACCATGTGCTGATCCGTTTTGCCGACGTGTTATTAATGCATTCCGAGCTTACGGAAGACGCCACGGGCTTAAATCGCGTGAGGGCACGTGCAAAACTGGGCAGTGTCGCCTATTCGCTGGAAGCCCTGAAACGTGAGCGTCGCTGGGAGCTCGCTTTCGAAGGTCTCCGCTATTTTGACCTGATGCGTTGGCACGATGCGGCAAATGCATTGGCTGCGCAAGAAGGAGTAGCTATCAAAAATAAAGGCGTGGACACTCAAATGAAAGGGTTCGGCGGTGGATACCGTGCGCGTTACGAGGCCACGGGAGGCTTTTGGCCCATTCCTCAAAACGAAATCGCGCTCTCAAACGGTGTGCTGACACAGAATGCAGGATGGGGATCCCCGGCAGACGAATTTCCCGGATGGTAAGACAAAAAAGAACAATACGATGAAAACGTTAATAAAACACTGTGCCAACTGGGCAGCTTTACTGATTATGGTGGTTTCGGCCTGCGAGCCCATTGAAGACCGGATGGACATCGGCGGTGCGATTACTGCGGAACAACTCGATATTACGGCCACGCTGGTCCAGGTGGGTGGCAAGAACTCCAACAAAGTCGTGCTGGATAATCGAAGTCCCGTGCTCTCCTCATGGGACTACGGCATAGGGGTCACGCAGCGAAAAACAGATACCGTATTATTGGTTACCACGGGTGAGAACGAAATCGTGTTTACCGGGCTTAACCCCGACGGTAGCAAGGTAACGAAAACCCTGACGGTCAATGTCGATGAGTTGACGTTCGACGTTCCCTTGGAATGGGGGTACTTAACGGGTGGCCTTGAACGCGAGTGGGTTTGGGACGATGCCAAGCCCGCTGTTTGGGGTAACGGCGGTTACATGGGTAGCAGTAAACCTGAATGGTGGGCGCTGCCAATTTCTGATATCGATGGGCAGGCCGCTGGAGAAGGTGTCGGAGCTAAGATGGTTTTCTCGCTGCGGGGAGCTTCCCTTACCAAGATAAAATCCGACGGGCAGAGCCAGACCGGTTCGTTTTCATTTGATATGACCAAGATCATCACGCTAGACAATGGCACGGTATGGGCTAAGGGCAAACTTACCACCAAGGGAGTTACGGTGCTGTGCGGGAAATCGCCCAACGAGGGAGGTGCGCCGGTCTATGAGTATGACATCCTGCTGCTGGATGACGGGCACATGGTGTTGAGTTACCCGGAGCCCGGTGTCGGACCTTGGGGTACCGCTTGGTTCTGGATGTTCCGGGCTGTCGACTGATTTTATCCGGCGATTGATTCCTATTGGTAAATCAGTGGAGGCCGTTCCGTTATGGGGCGGCCTCTATTTTATGTGGCGGGCTAAGTGTTGCGCTTGGCCCGATTCGGGTGTAGTTTTGAACGAGGCTGCAATCAGCAGGCCTGTGGTGATTACAATCAGGATAAGGTAATTTACTGCCAACTGGGCCTGGTTTGCGGCAGGTAGCAGGGATACGATGGCGTAGCTGGTCAGTGAGGTGACCAAGTAGGATCCCCCACTGGTAAGGCCGCCGGCCACACCTGCATTTCTAGGAAAACGTGTGAGGCAGTGTGTGAAGTAAACGTTATAGATGAATCCGGAGGCCATGTGCATAACCAAAACGAAGCCCATCAGCGAGTATAGGTTGGCCATCCAATAGCTGCTAGCCAGCATAATGAGGGCGACCGCCCATTCAGCGGCGTTGGCATAACGTAACTTGGTCATTAACGGTGCATCGGTGAGTGCCCGGCCAATCGAACCTCCACAGAGGAGGCCCAGCCCGGAGACCAGCGCACAATAGCCCGTTACCACCGGTGTGAGGCCCAGTTCATGTTCCACGATGAAGGGGGCAGACATCGCAAAAATCATGACCATGCTGTAGCTGATGCCCAGCGTGAGCAACCCGTAAGTAAAGTCAGTAGCACGCAGAATGCGGCGATAAATGGCCAGTTGACCCTTGAATCGGAATGCCGGGAAGCGCTCCATCGCCTCGCCTCCAAAGCGAACTTCCATAAGGAGTGCCAGCAGCGCATAGGCGCCCAGAAAATGGAAATTGGCAGTCCAACCGAACCATACCTGCAGGTAGCCGCCGATAAAGGGTGCGGTGATAGGACCGAGCGCCCAAATTACGGTCAGCATGCTGGTGTAGCGTTTCAACTTGCTGCCGGTGAAGATATCGGCTAAAAAGGCACGTTTACTTACCACGATCAGGGCCGTAACGGCTCCCTGCAAAACACGCATCGCATAAACGAAGCCCACCTGGTGTATGGCGGCAATCGCGAAATTGCTGAGTGCAAAAAGCAGTAGCGAGATCAATACCACGCGATAGCGTCCCCATGTATCGACTACGCTGCCGGCGACAAGCATGGTCAGGCCATAACTAATCAGGAAGCAAGATAGTGTGAGCTGGATACCCGCAACGTCGGTGTGCAGCGCCCGCTGCATCTCCGGGAATGAGGGGAGGTATACGTCCGTCACCAAGCCCGACAGTGGGACAAGCACAAAGGTGGACAGCGTGGCCAATTTTTCGTATCGGGGCTGGTATCGTTTCATTCGGCTCCTGCAATGTGCAAAAGTAGGCAACGAGGTGCAGTTGACAAATAAACAAATCAAATGCTGAATGACGAAAATCAAAGTTAATTACCCCCGCTCCGATACGCTCTGGGACTTGCTCCGGTATGTTTGCGGAAGAATGCATTGAAATGCTGGGGATAAGCAAAGCCCAAGCCGTAGCTGATCGCCGTTACCGGCCAGTCACTCTGCCGGAGCAGATCAATTGCCTCCTTCAGTATCCGCTCATGAATGAGTTCACTGGTGGTCTTGCCTAACGATTCTTTTACGCAATGGTTCAGGTGATTTACATGAATATTCAGCGCATGGGCAAAGTCGGCGGGCGAGCGCATACGCGGCATTTCCGTAGGCGAGTCGAGCGGGAACTGCCCGTCGAGCAGATTAAGGAAGCGGCTCACCAGCAGGTCTTTGGCGTTCTCTTTGGGAATCGGAATGTTACTAGCTCGCTTCATTTTAATCGCTGTATAGATCATCAGCTTGAGGATGTTGCGGATAACCTCCTCACGGTATATAAAATCGTCCCGATGTTCGGCCATCAATGCCTCAAAGTGTCCGGCAAAGTGTGTGTATGATTCCTCATCCAAGAAAAGGAAGGGGTGGCCGGTCGGGTCAAACAACCCGGTAAATCTGCGGAAGGCGTGTCTGAGGTCTGCGGTGGTAAACGGCTCGTTGAAGAGGCAGACATAACCCGCTTGCTCTTCGGAACGGTTCTGCCAACCGTACCGGATGGATGTATCTGAAAAGAAAATCGCCGGGCGGTCAATGGTTACCGATCCGGCCTCCGTAAAAAGCTCGGCACTGCCTCGGCATAGGCATATTTTATAGTAATCTCGGCGAACGAATTGGAGCGAAGCATAACAATTGCCACGGCGCAGCACATTGAAGTGCGCCCTGGAGACGCCCGTTGCCGCCAAATCGGACGGCACTAACCGTTTCGTGCGTTCGTAATACTGCCTGATCGTCTCTACGGAAGCCATAGAGCAAAGTTACGCAAATCAAAGAGAAAAAGTATCCGTGGGCTCACTGTTCAAGCGTGAAAAGGCTCAAAAATGAAAGGTTTCCAAACGGGGAGAATGGAAACCTTTACTAACCAATTATAAACCTAAATTATGATGACACAAAGATAGTGTATTTTTAACACTATGCAAACTATTTTTTATTTTTTTTCAAAAACCTTTGCGGGGGCATTAGAACTTGTATCCGATTGAGAGACGCAAATTGCGGGGCGTCTCGGTTTGCCAGTAGAACGCGTTGTTGAATGCATAGTACGAGCCGCTGTACAGGTAATTGTCCAACAGATTGAATGCGTTCAGGCGAACGGTGACGTTGCTGACGGCGTAATGTAAACCCGCGTCCAATTTGAAGTAATCACCAAACGGCACGCCCTCCAGCTCACCCGAATATGTTTTCCGGTCCCACAGGTAGGTGAAGCCTGCAGAAATCCCGAGGTTGCGTAAGGGGCCCCGCTGAAGGGTGTAGTTCAACCAAGCATTGGCTGTATTGGTCGAATAGCCGGGAACGACGTCGCCCACCTGAAATTCGGTCACTCCTTCGGTCACTTCGGTGATCTCGGCATTGGTATAGGCATAATTTGCTACTACATCAAATCCGGGTATAATTCGGCCGCGGACATCGAGCTCGACGCCCCGGGCTACTTTTTGCCCCAATACAATGCTGTATTGTTGAGGGTCGGTGGGGTCGGCGGTTAACTCGTTATTTTTCAGGATTCGGTATACCGACAGGGTGGAATTCCAGTTGCCGCCTGCCCAATTGCGTTTGAAGCCAATCTCCTGGTTATGCCCGGTAATGGGGCGGACCCGGCTACCATCTTTAATCTGTCCCGATTGGGGCACAAACGCTTGATCATAGAGCGCATACAGCGCATTGTGCGGGTCGATGCTCCAGCTGAGGCCAATGCGGGGCGTGAATCGGGCGGCACGATCTGCGGGCGCTCCCCAGGCACTTTGACTGACCCAGGTGTAGCGTCCAGCCACTGTAAGGCGCAGTTGATTTCCAAAAAAGCCGAGTTCGTCTTGCAGGTAAATGCCGGTATAACGCTGGTCTTGGAGTCCACCGGCGGCCTTGGCCCGCTCGTTCAGCGGGGTTTCGCGATCAAACGTTGGATAACCATTTGCCGGGCGGCCGAGATTGGGACTGTACACATCGAATGGATCGTCTTCCGTGTCCAGCGCAAAGCTTTGGCCCCAATCGGCCATATAGTCTTTCTTGCCTAGATCGATCCCTGCCAGTACGCGGTGCTGAATGCCTCTGGTCTGAAAGTGTCCGTTGACAAAAGCCTGTCCCAATATGGATTCGCTGAAGGCATCCCAGATATCCACCCCACGGATAATCTTACCATCGTCGGTCATTTCATTTTCCGGCCACATGGAGGTGCCCTCCTGATTATACCGCAGGTAATACCCCTGTGCGGTTACTTTCCAGTTGGAGGTCAGGTCGCGAGTCACGTTTAACAAAAATGTCTGGTCGGTGATGTTGGTCGGATCAAGTCCCTTGGGTGTCATCGAAAAATTTTGCGGTAACCAGGCATATCCGTTGGTAATTGGACCGAATACATAATAAGACCCCACGTCAGACATGCGTGCGTATTGCATCGTATACTCCGCCGTAATCGTGGTCCTGTCGTCTGGCCGGTAGGCGATCACCGGTGCCACCGCGTAACGGTTGTCGAATTCATTCGGACGATGCGAACCTTTTGACTGTGCCGATACATTCAGCCGATACAGAAATTTGCCATTGCGGGATAGCTTACCATCTAAGTCAACCGCTGCGCGGTACAGGTTATATTCACCCACTGTCACCAACGCTTCGCCTTTGGTCTCGCCGGTCGGCTTTTTGGTCACTACATTGTAAGAGCCTGAAGGGTCTCCATTGGATAGTAGAAATCCGGCAGGCCCTTTGACAAACTCGATGTGATCAACAAAACTCATGTCCTCGGTCAACGGCCCCCAAAAAGAAGAGACCACGTTGAACCCATTGCGGAAGGCCTGTATCTGTGTGCCCCGCATGCTGATATTCGTGTACAGGTTGCCCCAATGCTCCAGTCGTACGGCACCGCTCACATTGCGGATCAATCCGTCGCTCATGCTGATCACCTGTTGGTCTGACAGGGCTTTGGGAGAGACCACCTGTATATTCTGCGGTATTTCCACGAGCGGCTCGTCCAATCGTAACGTAGGAGAGGGCACCGAGGAGGTGTAACCCTTTGACTGCGTGACGAGTACTTCCTGTAGCTGGGCGCTGGTCATATCGAGTGTAAAATCCTGGGTTAGCTGATCGCCGGGATTTGCCGTGAGGGTCTGCCTTTGCTTGGCCATGCCGATGGCGCTGACCTCCAACGTGAATGTGCCCACCTCGGCCAATTCAATTCGGTAATGTCCTTGCTCATCGGTCGTCGTACCCTGCCGGGTGCCAACCACTACAACGCTTACCGCGGCGGCGGGCAGGTTGTTGGAGGTGGAGACCTTACCGCTTACTGTTGCGTGGCCGCTAACTTGGGCATAAGAATCGAAAACGCAGAGGAAAACCGAGACAACCAAAAAAACAAAAAAATTAAAAGGTTTCATTTGAACGTTAATTTATCGTCAATCTATCGCCGGGAGTCTCCGACCATTTCGGCGACAATATTAGGAAACCTTTTTGATTTATTTAAATTAATTCTAAATAATATAAGTATTAGATACTTGCCAAATACTCGCTCAGCGACAATTCAGTTGGCAGTTCCAATTTTTTACGAAGCCGGTAGCGATGTATTTCAACACCTCTGACCGAGATGTTCTGAAGCTGGGCAATCTGCTTGGAGGAAAAATTCAGGCGCAGGTAAGCGCATACCTTTAGGTCGGTACGCGTCAGATTGGGGTGTGCGGTTTTTAACCGGTTGAGAAAACCGTCAATCAGTTCGTCAAAATGGGCGGCGAACTGATCCCAGTTGGCGCTGTTCTTCTCGACGTCTTTGAGTAGCGAAGTAATCCGTTTCAGGTCGTTTTCATCGTCGGCGTTTAAATTGAGTTTGGCGATTTCGACTTTCAGTTTGATCAGTGCGTCGGTATTTTCCATCAGCTGCATGCTCGTATTGGCCAATTCTTTGGTCTTTAGGAGTACTTCATTCTCGAGTTTTTCATTTTGTAGTTTAACGATCTCCTTTTCATTTTTTTCGATTTCCAGTTGATGGATATAGCGCAATTGTTCCAGTTTCTCGTCAAATTTTTGTCGTTGGCGCCGCCATGCCCGTTGCTGCCAGCGGATCAGCAGGTAAATGCCAACCAGGAATGCCACGAAATAGCCAAGCATCGCCCAAACGGTCTCGTACCATGGCGGAAGGATTACAAACGTATAAGCGACGATTTCAGATTCGTTGCCAGGATTTTTGCGGGCCTTTAATTTAAATGTATACCTGCCGCTTGGCAGGTTGGTATAGTGTTTTTCTGTTCCCGCACTCCAGTCGGACCACCCCGTATCGTAGCCTTCCAGCCAGTAGCTGTAAGTTACATGGTTCTGTATACCAAAACTCGGCGATCCATATTTGAAATGATACGAATCAAATGATGGATTTAGCTGGGGTATGTGTGAAGGATTCTGCTTGAAAATGCCCGCCCCGTCTTTGGGAAAATACCCATCAAAGATGACGCTGTCCTTTTTGCCGGAAGTCTTTATGGAAGAAAGTAGTGCCACTGGCTTGGGCGTATCGCCGGTATATTTTTTATAGTTGATGTGGATGACACCTTTTTCCGAACCGATGTAAATGTTATTTGCGTCATAGGGATAGATGTTTTCAAAACCTGACGTGTGGAGCCCTTCGATTTCCGGGAAAAATGTGATCGCCGGATCCGTCTGCCCCGCACCTAGGTGGGCTACCCCTACTTTCTTTCCGCTGCAGAACCACACATTTCCCTCTGCATCATCTTTCAGGTATTTGATGGGCATCCCCTGAAAGCAGGCGAGCGAGGCCGAAGGGACAAAGCGCGCTGTAGCCGCGTTATACTCATAGATGCCTGATTCGGTGGCAAACACAACGCGGTTACCGATTTTAAAAACATAATTCCGGAAAGATGAAGGCAGACCGTCAACCGCTGTAAAAAGGCGGGTCTCATATGTTAAATGATCCGGTGATATCTTTAGCTGATAAATACCGCGATACGGGTGAGATGCCCAAATGATGCCGTTTTCGTCACGTTCCAGAAAGCGATAAGAGTCTGATTGACCGATCATTGTGCCCGCTTTCTGGAAATGACCGTCTGAATAACGGAGTAGGTCGAGTCCGTAATACGTGCCTACCACAACATCCTGCACGGGGTACACCGAAGACAGGGGCAAGAACATCCAGGAGCCGGTGCCTGTTGCGATGGGTTTAGCTGCCTGATCATTGACCCTAAAGACCCCTGCGTTGTGGGCCAGCAGCAATTGCCCGTTTACCTCTTCCAAACGCCAAGCTTCACCCCGGTCACTGCCGGCGATCAGCGAAAAGCTACCCTGGGAGAAGCTATGATCGGCGATGTCTGGATCCAATGGTGCCGTATAGACGCCATTGGAGGAAGAAAGGTAGAGCTTATCTTTAAAAACACGAGTGGAAAATCCCGTGACGTCGTTGTCTAGATTCGGACGAAAATATTTGACCACACTATTGTAGCTGATCACCGCGATCGCATTATCGACCCCTGCCCAGATATTTTTGTCCCTATCGGTGAAGACGGCGGAGACGTTGTTGTTAGGTAAACCTTCCGCAACACCGATGCGTTGAATTACCTGTCCATCCAAATTGCGGATCAAGCAACCTGCCAGAGACGTAGCTGTGACGTACTCCGTGTCACTGATCGGCGAGAAAGAGGGGGTGTAGAAATCCTGCCAATGACCGGTATCGAAACGTTGGAAGCCCTTGTCGTGGAGCAAATACGTCTTATTGGTGATCGTCGCAAATAAAACGCTGTCCTTGCCGATGGAAAAAACACTGGCAATGCCTGCGTTTTCAAAAAACTCTCCCGCATAGCGCGGTATCCACTTATTGTTCCGGAATTCCAGCAATCCATTGGCCCGATCCTGTGCAAAAAGCCGGCCTTCTGCCTGCCCGAGAAACTGCCATGCCGACGTGGCGGTATGTACGGCAATCCTGCCTCCGGTTAATTCGAAAATGCGGTCGGAGGTTCTGAAAAAAACAGATTTTCCGTGCTTGGTAGTATTCCATACATCTGCAAATTTCCGGTGTTTTTCGGGAACAAGGTCCATCAGCGAGGTATAGCGCAGCGACGTGTTCGATGCCTCGAAATAACCGAATTCACCCTGACCACCCACATAAACCCGGTCGTCCGGGTCGATATATAACGAACGAACGATCGTACCGTTGGGCAGCGGATAGAGTTTCCAGTAACCGCCGTCAAAGGTGATCAGCCCTTCGTTATTGCCGAAATACATGACCCCTTTGCTATCCTGCTTGATGTCCCAGGTACGGCTTCCCCCTTGGAATACCGCTTTGTTGTAATTGAAAATTAAGGGAATTCCCAGTGTATTCTGCCCCCATGCTGCATACGGGAGGACAACCAACCAAATACATAACCATCGGGCAATAAACATCGTCGAGATTTTCTGCTGTTCAGTTGTTGTATTACTGAAGTAGGCCAAATGTAGCAAAATTTAGCTGATTCGCGGTTATGACGTAGAAATGATGTAGTGCATTATTTCGCGTTTGCTCGCGTTGTACACTACTTTTGGGTTGCTGATTGTAAACAAGGAATCCTAGTTAAAATGAATGGCATATGAAGCAGGTATGGGTCGCCTCTATTCTTGTTACCGAACGCTTAAAGGTGCTCATGCTGCTTCGGTGCCGTTAAAAATCAAACTGATGAGACCAGCATGAGTTGCCTTCACAAAACGACATAAACTTGGCGGTGAAATTACTTCATGCAAGCTCATTACCATTAAAACCAATTACTCAAATGAAAAAAAATCTATTAAAACTTGCGATGGTTACACTTTTGTCGAGCATGTACGTCTTCGTGCAGGCACAAAGTAGGCAGGTGACCGGTACGGTCACCGATGCAGGGGGCAACCCGGTGGTTGCTTCCGTAACCCTAAAGGATGTATCGGGTGTTGGGACCACTACCGATGAAAACGGAGCGTTTAGCTTATCCGTGCCGCAAACCGCCGACTCGCTAATTGTTTCTGCGGTGGGTTATGCCCGGCAGACCTTTGCTATTTCGGGCGATGTGTTAAACCTGCGGCTCACCGCAGATGGAGCGTTTAACCTTGATGAAGTGGTCGTAATCGGATACGGCACGCAACGGAAAGGTGACCTGACTGCGCCTGTAGCCACGGTGAATATGGAAAACGCAGCCAAGCGTACCATTTCGACACCCATGGATGCGTTGCAGGGCACGGTAACCGGCGTACAGGTGGTTAGTTCGGGCGCACCCGGTACCACACCTACTGTACGGGTGCGTGGAGTGGGCTCGTTCAATAATGAAAATCCGCTTTACGTCGTGGACGGTATGTTTATGGATAATATCGATTTCCTGAATCCGAATGATATTGCCGATATGTCGGTACTGAAGGATGCTTCCGGCGCTGCAATTTACGGGGTGAGGGCAGCAAACGGGGTCATCATCGTTACCACCAAAAAAGGAAGTCTTAATATGAAGCCCCGGGTTACCTATAACGGCTATGTGGGAGTCCAGACGCCCAACAACGTGCTGAAGATGGCAGATGGATCGCAATTTGCAGCTTATTCGCGGGCAAAGGGAGAGAATAGTATTGTTGAAAGCTCAATAAAGGAATTTGGCGGAGAAGGAAATAACCCGGCGATGAGTACCGATTGGTATGGCGAGTTGCTGCGGTCTGGGGCACTGATTACCAACCACAACCTGGATGTTCAGGGTGGTAGCGACAAGATCACCTATACCTTTGGGATCAACTATTTGGACCAGGACGGCATCATGGATGCGGAAAATTATCACCGCAAGTATAACATCCGCATGCAGGCCGAAGCACGGGCGGCCTCGTGGCTGAAGATCGGATTTACCGGTCACCTGAACAATTTCAACCAGTTTTCACCGAATAACGCGGCTTTCCGTCAAGCTTATTTTGCTTCGCCACTATATCCGGTCTACGATCCGAACCTCGAATTGGCCAAGCCCGTCAAGTTCGGCACCAGTGCCTCTATCGGCATACCCACGGGCTTTTGGTTCAACAATCCCATTGCAACGGCTTATTACAATCACAATGAAAGCAAGGGATTCCAAATCTTACCGAGTGCGTACCTAGAAGCTGAGTTCTGGGACAAGAAGCTGACCTTCCGATCGCAACTGAGCCAGCGATACCAGTCGGGGCATGCCATTGGCTATACACCGGTCTATTATATTGACAACGATCAACGAAGCGATCGTTCCTATTTGCGGTCGGCACAAACCCGTAATACCAACTACATCCTTGACAACCTCCTTACCTACCGGGATGAGGCCGGCGCCCACCATTGGACGATCCTGCTCGGGCAGTCTGCACGTGAAGAGCGTTGGCGGGAAACCTGGGTATCAGCCAATGATGTACCCGAGTCGCCTGAATTCTGGTATGTGGGTCAGGGCGCCCAAGGTATCGGCTCAGCGACGGGTTACGGCGAAGGAGGTTTCCGCAATGCGGGTATTTCGTACTTTACGAGGGGTACCTACGATTATGATAACAAATACCTGCTCACGGCGACGTTCCGGGCAGATGGAAGTTCCAAATATCAAACCAAATGGGGATATTTTCCGTCACTTGGCTTAGGATGGGTACTCAGTCGGGAAAAATTCATGGAAAACCAATCGCTGTTCGATCTCCTGAAAATCCGTGGAAGTTGGGGGCTTTTGGGTAATGACGGTATTCAGCCCAATGCTGGATATGCGATTGTCAACTCGGGCAATAACAATTCCGCAATATTCGGGAGTATCGGATCGACATATGGTAGCCGGATTCCCGGCTACCGAGTCAGCCGGTTCTTTACGCAGGTACGGTGGGAGGTGGTTGAAGAATGGGATGGCGGTATTGACTTTGCGATGCTCGATAACCGGCTGAGCGGTACCGTCGACTACTACTACCGCAAGACCAAAGACCTGGCTTTCAGTCGCCCGATACCCTTCATGTGGGACCGCGTGTATGGCAACTGGGGTAGCGTGGCCAACAGCGGATGGGAAATCGGCCTGGACTGGAAGGACCAAGCCGGCGAGTTGACTTATTCCATCGGGGTCAATGCCACCACCCTTAAAAACCGGGTTGTTGACCTCGGTGGACTTGCCAACATCATGAATGGCTTTCCAGAATGGTCAGCCGAGTTCCCCGCGCGTATAGAGGAAAATCAACCCATCAATTACTATTACGGGTATGAAGTAGCCGGCGTTTACCAAAGCCCGGCGGAGATCGATGCCGATCCGATCGCACGGCAATACAACGAGGTTAACCCGGGAAGCCCCATCTTACCCGGATATCTGAAATATAAGGATCAAAATAACAACGGAGAGCTGGATGAAGCAGATCGTATAAACCTGGGGAATTACCTGCCCAAGTTGACCTATGGGCTCAATATCGGGTTGAATTACAAACAGTTTGATTTCAGCGTAGCCCTTCAGGGAGTCGCCGGTAACAAAATCCATAACCTCAATCGGGCCATGCGGCGCAAGTATCCCCAAATGAATATGGATCGGGCCTTTTACGAAGGCCTCTGGACGGGCGAAGGATCGACCAACGAATACCCCTCGGCCCAAGGTACGGTGGCCTCGTGGAACCTGCAGGCAAGCTCTTTCTTTGTCGAAAACGGTGCCTATCTGCGCGTGCAGAATATTCAGGCGGGGTACCGCTTCAATATCCGGGGGACAGTGCCGGTGCGTGTCTTTGCGACAGCCGACCGGCCCTTTATTTTTACCGGATACAACGGGTTTACCCCCGAAGTTTCCGGAATGGGATACGATGCGAACGTGTACCCGGTGTCTGCCACCTACAGTGTCGGCTTAAACGTGACGTTTTAACAATGAAGTAATAAATAAGATAGCCATGAAAAAGTATCAATATATCGTAGTGGGCGGATGCATCGGAATAGCATCCTTATTGAGTGGTTGCGAGAAGTTTTTGGATAAACCGCTGGAGAACCAGCAGCGGTCGGAAGAGATCGACTATACCGATCTTTCGCTGATGTATGCACCTGTTTCGGGAGTTTATCGGGCTGCTTCCGACGATAACCTGGTGCACTGGATCGATCTGTCTATCCGCTGTGTGCGTGAAGACGACTACCAGCAGGGAGCGCCCAATCCGAATGACAACCCCGAATTGATGAGTATCAAAAATTTCCAACGCGACGTCACCATTCAGTCATATTGGGGACTTAACCAATCGTGGATCAGCTATTACAGTTTAGCTATTGCCGCGAACAGCGCCTTGACTGAGCTGAATCTCTTTGCGCAGACCATCCCTTCCGGAAACACGACGGATGCGGCACTGAACAGGCAGTATCAAGCCGAAGTGCGGTTTTTGCGGGCTTATGCCCACTTGATGGCTTCGCGGTTGTTTGGCGATGTACCGATCCTTTCGGACAGCGATGACATTGCACGGCTCACGACCATCGAAAAAAGTACAGCTGCCGAGGTGCGGCAATTCATCATCGACGAAATGGATGCCTGCGCGGCTGACCTTGAGGATGCCAGGCCCAATGAATCCATCCACGTAGGCGCAGTGACCAAATATTCTGCCCTGCTGCTGAAAGCCAAGGCCGCAGCAGACCTGGCGGGGAACGACAATGCCAGCCCCTACTGGGATGTGGTACTGGATGCGACGAATCAAATTATCGCAAGCAACAAGTTTTCTCTTTTTCCTGATTTTTACCAGCTGTTTAAGCTTCCCGGCAAGTTGTGCGATGAGTCGCTGTTTGAGTTGCAGTATTCCGATTTCGGCCTACCTACGGGAGATATCGTGCGGCCGGGAGTCGATTGGGGGACTTTCTTCCGTTGGCAAGGGCCGGCCGGCGATCAGCGGGGCAGTGCCATCTCGGGTGCAGGCTGGGTGCCCCCTTCGCAGGATATCGTTGATTTTCTGACGGAGCGCGGCGACGAAACCCGGTTGGAGACCACCATTCTGTATTGCGGAGAAGATGGCAATCCGGACACCTTTGTCGAGACCCCCAGTGGTGACCGCGTGTATGGAAATCCGTTTGGTACGAAATACTTTAACGGCAAAACCTACCTGCCGGTTTCGCAGATGACCGAAGGGCGGCTGGAATACGGGGCCAATAACAACGTACGCATCCTGCGTTATTCAGATGTACTGCTGTTAAACGCCGAAGCGAAAGTGCGCAAAGGACAAAATGGAGATGAACCTTTCCGGATGGTGCGCGAACGGGTGGATATGGATCCAATCACCGGGGTGACACTGGATCAGATTCTTGACGAGCGGCGTGCCGAGTTCGCCTGTGAGTGGTGGGGCGAGCGCTTCAATGACCTGGTGCGCACCGGAAGGGCGCAGCAAGTGTTCGGCCCGAATTTCGTACCCGGACAAAGCGAATATGTTCCGATCCCGCAGACGCAAATCGATGCGAATACTAATTTCAGGTAGCCATAGCCTGCGTAGATATCGAAATAACCGGGTTGACACGATGAGATCGAAACCTCACCGTGTCAACCCGGTTCGGTAACTACTTTTAAGCGACTATTACATTTTTATGCCATTAAATTCAATGTTATGAAATTTTACAGGTCCATCACTTGGATATTGCCAAGCCTCCTTTTCCTGACGTTTAGCGCCTCCGCGCAGCCCGATAAACCGATAAAGGCAGAAATCGTAAAGCGGGATGGAGGCTATACCTTGCTGCGGGATGGAAAACCGTATTTCATCAAGGGCGCCGGTGGTACAAGCTACATGGACCGGCTGCACGCTTATGGCGGAAATTCCATCCGCACCTGGAGCACTCACGATGGGCAGCGGATACTGGATGAAGCCCAACGGCTGGGGCTCACCGTAACGATGGGGCTGGCCGTAGCCACCGAGCGCCACGGCTTTGACTACAATGATAAAGAGGCGGTTGCTCAACAATTGGAGCGCCTCCGCGCGGAAGTGTTGAAGTACAGAAATCACCCTGCACTGCTGGCCTGGGGTATCGGCAATGAGCTGAACTTGCATTACACCAACCCAAAAGTCTGGGACGCGGTCAATGAAATCGCGGAGATGATCCATGAGCTCGATCCCAACCATCTGGTCACCACCATGTTGGCAGGAATCAACCAAAAGGAAATTGACTACATCAAAGCGAAGTGCCCCGCACTGGATTTGATTTCCGTCCAGGTATACGGCGGGCTCGCTTCAGTGCCCGAAAAGATCCGGGCTACGGGGTGGGAAAAGGCCTATATGGTAACCGAATGGGGGCCTACCGGTCATTGGGAAGGCCCGCAAACCCCGTGGAAGGCTTCGGTGGAAGAGACGAGCAGTGAAAAGGCTGCTGTTTATAAAAGCCGTTATGAAGCTTCGATTGCCACGGATAAACAGTGCCTGGGGTCGTACGTGTTCCTTTGGGGGCAAAAGCAGGAGCGCACCCCCACCTGGTACGGGCTTTTTACCGAGGCAGGCGAGGAAAATGAAGTCGTTGATGTGATGCAGTACTTGTGGACAGGTCAATGGCCGGAGAATCGGGCTCCTCATCTGGATTCGGTGCGGCTGGATGGGAAGCGGGTCTTGGACTTCATTTATCTTACCCCCGGTCAAATCTATACCGTTGATGTATTCGCATCAGATCCCGATGGCGATGCATTATCGGCGCGCTGGGAACTCCTGCATGAAAGTACGGATCTGAAAGAAGGCGGTGATCGGGAAAGCAGGCCCGAGGCGGTTCCGGGATTGGTAAACCACACCTCCGTCGAAAGGGCTACCTTGGCAGCGCCCAGCAAAGAGGGGGCGTACCGGCTGTTCCTATACGTATCGGACGGCAACAACAATGTGGCAACTGCCAATATTCCTTTTTATGTACACCGCCCATAATAGCGTATCTTTAGCGCGTTTACCCGAGGGGTGATCGCGCAAAGGCATGGGCTCAGGATATATAGCGTACTGGAATGCTTTGAGAGCAGGAAAAAAAGAGGCATTGTATGCTTTATACAATGCACTTTATTTTCATATGGTGCGTGACGGACTGCGTATCGGTGCCGACGATGAGCTTACCAAAGATTGCATCAATCAATTGTTTTTAAAACTTTGGGAACAACGAGGCGGTCTTAAGCCCGTAACCGAAGTGCGGGGATACTTGATGACGGCTTTCCAGCACCTCGTCCTGGACGAACTGGCTGACCGCCGCAGGCGGGGGCAGGCCTTGGATCATTTCGCAACCGAAATTCCGCAAACGGAGCGTTCCTACGAGGAAATCCTCATCAGTAGCCAACAATCCGAAGAGCAACGCATGCGATTGGGGGAGGCGTTATCTAAACTTACGCCCAAGCAACTGGAATTGATTCGGCTGAAATTTTTTGAAAACCGAACCTACGAAGAAATTGCTGAGCAGGAAGGTCTGGCCATCAAGACCGCCTACAACACCATTTACGATGCCGTAAAGCGGTTGCGTATGCTTTTAAAGCGTTGACCGCTCTGTTTTTTACCTAAACAACCTAAAATTTTAAAAAGTCTTAGGAAAAATCCCAGCTTTTCCCGTCGATAATAAAAAATAAAGGGAGTTCATGGACTTTGAACAATACGAGGTAGCAGATTTCGTGTGCGATCATGGGTTTCAGCAGTACTGTTTAGGGCAAGACGACGACGTTTGCCGCTTTTGGGAACGCTGGATTGAGGCCCACCCCGAGAAAAGTGCCGTCATCGTCGAGGCGAAAAGCCTGTTTGAGCTGTTATGTGCACACCAGGGCAATTTAGACGAGCAACTCCGTCAGTTTAAGCTGGGACTTATCCGGACCGAGGACTTCAGGGAGCAGATCGCAGGCCTGCCGGCAACGGGAGGTGGCCGCGGCAAGTCGCTGCGGCGGATTTTGCGTGTCGCCATACCGCTGGGAGCGGCCGCCGCAGGAGCACTGTTTATCTTGGCGATGCGTTACTGGACGGGGGACCCGAATCAACCGGAAATGCCAGTGCAGAGTGGCTACGATGAAACGGTGAGCACACGTAAGACCATCACCCTGCCCGACGGTACGGTGGTGATACTGGCAGACAGCAGCCAGGTTCTCACAGACGAAGGGTTTAACCGCACAAACCGTACAGTTTACCTAACCGGGCAGGCGTATTTCGATGTCACTTCACAAGCGGAGCGACCGTTTACCGTGCTAGGCAAGCTGACAAAAACGGTGGTGCTGGGCACGGCATTCACCGTGAAGGAAGACTTGCATGAAGGCGTTGCGGAGGTAACGCTGTTGCGGGGGAAAGTCAAGGTCAACCCGCATGAACATCCCGATCGGGAGGCTACCATCTTGCCGGCACAGCGGTATGTTTACCGAATGGATAAACCCATCGGTAGCAAAGGAGATACAATCATAACCACCCCTCTGGAAGTAGCATGGGCCAAGCAGACGTTTCATTTTGAAAACGATCCCTTGGAGGCCATTGTCGGAGAGCTGAGCAATTGGTACGGCATCCAGGTCCGGTTTACGGACGAAGACGTAAAACAGTATCGCTATACCGGCCGCTTTGAAGGCGAAAGTATTCAGGATATCCTCGAGTCGCTGCAACTTTCCTACCCGTTCGGCTTCCGGATGGAAGGAGACACGCTATTTATCGGGAATTAACGTATTGGTAGCGAACGCGCCACCAAAAGAATCATTCACATATAATCCGTTCCAAACTATGACAAAAACACCTACTATTCGACTGTTGCGGCTTAAACCTGCTATGTCAGCGCCCAATGCAAAGGGCGATGGACATGCACGTTCCATCTGGCAGCTAGGCGTCAATTATGTTCGCGTGAAATTATTGATGATGTTGATGTTTCCGTTCTGCATGAATGGTTACGCGGCCGCCCAGTTCAAGATCAACCTTGAGCAGCAGGGACAGCCGTTGAAGGCTATTTTTAGAGAAGTTGAAAGACAGACCGATTACCGGTTCGTTTACAGCAACAAGATCATTCCCGACCAACAGCGGTTTTCCGTTCAGGCCAAAGACGCCACTTTGCAGGAGGTGATGAACCAGTTGCTTGGCGACCTTGACCTCACCTATACGGTTAAGCAGGATGTGCTCGTCGTGATCTATCCGAAAGCAAGTCCGGCTGAGGCTGCCCAGGCGACGGTGTCGGGGCGTGTGGTCGACGAGTCGGGCACGCCCCTGTCGGGCGTTACGGTCCGGGCGGGAGCGGTTCATACCAGTACCACCACAGACGCCAACGGCGTTTATGCCATCCATGGCGTTTCCGGCGGTCAGGTCCTTCAATTTTCAGCCATCGGTTTCACAAGCCAGGAAGTCGTTTTCCGTGATCAGGCGAGGCTGGATGTCACGCTGCTGAGGGAGAACCGGGTGCTGGAAGAAGTTGCCGTAACGGGTTATACCAGTTACCGGCGGGAACAGTCCAGCAGTGCCATCGCCAATGTCCATGCCGAGCAGATCAATCAGGTGCCCGTGGGGTCGTTGGATCAGATTCTGCAGGGGCGGGTGGCAGGCCTTAATGTGACCGCGTCGTCCGGTCAGCCCGGAACCAGTGCCAGCGTGGTGCTGCGTGGCATCGGCAGCATCAGCGGGAGTACGGCACCCTTATACGTACTGGACGGCGTGCCCATCGAGTCTTCGTATTTCCAGACCCTCAACCCGGGCGACATCGCCCAGGTGACGGTGTTGAAGGATGCTTCAGCCAAGGCTCTGTATGGCTCACGCGGGTCCAATGGCGTCATTTTGATCACCTCAAAAAAAGGAAGTGCCGGTGGCGTCCGTGTGGATTATCAGTCGCAGTACGGCTTTTCCGATCTCACACGCACCAAGTTCATCATGATGAATACCGAACAGCGGCTGCGTTTTGAAGAGGAAGTGGGCCTGGAAATCGGACGGAATATCGGACCGGGCTGGACCTACTCGCCCAGACATCCCGATTATGCATCCATGAGTCCCGCCGAGCAGCAGCGGGCCAATCAAATACTGGATAGCCTGCGTAGCATCCAGACCGACTGGCGCGACCTGTTTTTTCAGCAGAGCCAATTTATGGAGCAGCAGGTCAGTGTCAGCGGCGGCAATGAGCAAGTGCGTTTCTACAACTCCCTCAATTATTACAAACAGGATGGAATTGCCCGCCGTACCGGAATGGACCGGTATTCGCTGCGCAGCAATGTCGACTTCCTGTCGGGCAAATTCTCAGGGCAGGTTAATCTCGGATTGGGTTATTCGCAGTCCAGTTTCACCGAGGGTGAAGGCGGAACGGGCGTAGGAACCTCCATGGCTTCGGTGTATTATGCCCTGCCGTATGAGTACCCTTATGCCCCCGATGGCACATTGATCCATCCCGGCAATGCAGGCGACGATATCCTGGATTGGCGCGAAGGAAGCCAGGGATTGGAGCGCCTGCTCAATTCGAGCGACAAAACCCATCAGTTTAAGTCCGTGATCGGCATCCAATTGGCGTACCAACTGTTACCGCATCTGAAGGTCAGTACCCGTGCGGGCATCGATTACCGCAATTCTACCGATCAGGTGTATATCAATCCCGATTCCTATTACGGATCGCGCAACAACTCCAACACCGTGGGTGGGCAGGGCAAATTTGGCGAAGGCAGCCGACAAAATTTCGGCATCATTTCCACGTCAGGCCTTACGTATGCCCAGGTGTTCGACGATGTACATGATGTAGAAATCAACGCTTTCTATGAATACGTATATGATAATTACCGGGCGTTCAACTATACCGGTTATGGCATCGACGGGCGGCTGCCGGAAACACCTGCCGGCGTAGCTTCACCCAGTGAAACCTTTCTTCCCGGCCTTGGCGGCGGTCGCACGCGCAGCGCCTTGGTATCATACATCGGTACCGGCCGGTATACCTACGGAGGCAAATATACCCTCACGGCTAGCTATCGGCACGACGGGTCTACCAAAGTAGCGCGTTCAAACCGCTGGCATGGGTTCTATTCGCTGGGGGTGAACTGGAATGCCAAGGCAGAGTCCTTTCTGCAGCCGATCGAATGGATCAGCGCCCTCAACGTGCGGAGCAGTTATGGCACGACGGCCAGCCCGTTCGGCAGCGACTTTGCCTATCTACCTACCTTCAGCGTGAGTACCAGTTACGGTGGCGCCCCGGCCATCCGGCCGGGTGAGCCGGGCAATCCGGCGTACGACTGGGAATATGTCGATGAGTTTGACGCAGGTATCGATCTGGGGCTATTCAAAGGGAACCGGCTGTCGCTCTCGGTTGATTACTATAACCGGATTACCAACAACATGTTTGTTGAGCAATCGCTCTCGGCCACCTCCGGATTCAGCAGCCTGCAACTCAGCACGGGCAAAATGCGCAACCGGGGTGTGGAAATCAGCGTGGCCGGAGACGTCATCCGGACGGCCGATTTCACCTGGTCGCTGGGAGCGGATGTCGCTTACAATAAAAACACCATCCTGGCACTGGGCAACGGTTTAGACAACCTCCCCGACGGAGACACCCGTGTGCTGAAAATCGGCATGCCTTACGGCACCTACCTGGCACCTCAATGGGCGGGGGTCGATCCTGAAACCGGCGAACCACAGTATTATACACCCGATGGGCAGCTTACCAAGACTTACAACGCCGAGGCACTCAACGTGACCAAATCCGGCAGCCTGTACCCCTCTTTTACGGGCGGATTCCATACCGGCCTCCGCTACAAAGGGCTGTCGTTGAATGCGCTGTTTTCATTCGTGTCTGACGTGATGCGCTGGAATAACGAAGATTTTTACAATGAAAACCAACGGTATATGACCAGCAACCAAAGCATACGGATGTTGGAAAATCGATGGAAGCAGCCCGGCGACCAAGCCATCCTGCAACGCATTGATATCCCGCGGCAGTTTACCTCCAAAGACATCCAGGACGCTTCCTACCTGCGCCTGCGTAATGTCAAGCTGGCCTACAGGCTGCCTCAGGGACTCCTGGACCGCTGGCAGGTCATCAGTGGTGTAAACGTGTTCGTGCAGGGCCAAAACTTGCTTACATGGACATCCTGGCGCGGCCTGGATCCCGAAAACAACCGCGTATACGGACGCTTTGAGTATCCGGCGGCGCGTACCTTTACCGCAGGACTGAATGTTAACTTTTAACCGACAAGAGACCATGAAGATACGATCCATTAAACATGCAATATGGGGGCTCGTAGCCGCCCTGCTGACATCCTGCAACGCATTGGACCTCGGGCCTACCGATACCATTGACCCGTCTAAAGCATTCCGCAATGTCAACGACCTGAATATGGGACTGCTGGGCGCATACGCGGTGTTGGATTACACACTGATCGGCGTCAACAGCATCGTTGCGGATGAAGCCGTGATGCCGGAAGAAAATACGGTAAGCAACTCGGATGCCTATCGCTGGCTGTATACATCCAGCAGCGGCTCGGTAACGAGCGCTTTTGCAGAATACTACATGGCTATTGACCGGGCCAACCGGGTGCTGGCCGCCATGAATCAGGTCCAAGCCGCCAATTCCGGCGAAGAGCAGTTGAAAACCCGCTATCAGGGTGAGCTTCTCGCCCTGCGGGCTTACGCCCACTTTGAGTTGCTTCGTGCGTATGCCTCGGATTATGAACCGGGAGCGCTTGGCGTGCCCTACATGAAGGTCTCTGCCATCGGTAGCCCTGCGCGCGACCCCTTTGAGTCCGTGGTCGCCGCGATCTACGCCGACCTAGCGGCAGCCAAACCCCTCATTCCGGCCGATTTTTCGGACCACACGCGCATTACCCGTGCGGCGGTCAGCGCCATACAAGCCCGGGTGGCGCTTTACGCGCGCGATTGGGCATTGGCTCATCAATATGCCGATGAGGCCATCGGGCGCATCCCCTTGGCAGATCGCGCTGATTTTGCAGCGATCTGGGTAGACGACAGCCAGGAGGAAGTAATCTGGAAACTCAGCCGCGTTGCCGGCGACACGCGTATCGGCGGGGCCTACTTCCGTGAGGCAGGAGGAATCGTGCTGTATGCACCTTCCCAAAAGCTGATGGCCACCTACGATCGTGAAAATGACATCCGTTTCAGCGCGTACATTGCGCATGAGCCAGGACGGGGCGAAGGCAAATCCGAATACCTGCTGAAAAAGTACCGCGGTGGCGATGCGGAAGCGCCAGGTCTGGCCGACATCAAGCTGTTCCGCACAGGTGAACTGTACCTGATCAAGGCCGAAGCCCTTGCCGAAGACAATCAGCTCGCTGCAGCCAACGAAGCCCTGAATACGTTGCGATCACGGCGGATAGCCGGATATGAGGACCAATCATACGGCAATAAAGATGCGCTGATCGACGCCGTCTACGAAGAACGCTACAAGGAACTTGCTTTTGAGGGACACCGGTTCTTTGACCTGCGGCGCCGGCGCTTGCCGGTCGAGCGGTCGCCGGCAGACGCGGCAAACACCAGTGGGGCATTGACACTCACGCCCAGCCAGGCGCAATATGCCTTACCCATCCCCACCGACGAGCTTCGGGTGAACCCGAACATGATACAGAATCCCAATTATTAGGATGATGGACAAGACGTTGTGGTTAAGTAGCTTGTCGCTTCTGCTGATGTGCATGTGCTGCAAGGGCGCGGCAGATGCAGGCCCGCCGTCCGGTGGGGGCGATGGTGGTGGAAATAGCCCGCTGCGCCCGGCATCGCTTGGCATCGTTGGCGATACGGCCGATGTGCAGACGGTTACCCAAGGAGGCTTGGTGCTGATGGGTGGCGGCAGGGACGTCGATGCCGCCTTCCAGTGGATGATTGCCCGAGCGGGCGGCGGCGATGCCGTAATTATCCGTGCCAGTGGCACGGATGCCTACAACCCTTATGTCAACGAACTGGGTCGGTTGAATTCGGTTGAAACGCTGAAGATCGATTCCCGCACGCTGGCTAACGACACGCGCGTGGCGCAGGTGGTCCGCAATGCGGAACTGCTTTTCATAGCGGGCGGTGATCAGTCCGATTACGTCCGTTATTGGAAAGGTACCCGGATCGAAGCCGCCATCAACTACCTGCTCAATGAGAAAAAGGTCCCCGTGGGCGGTACCAGTGCCGGATGCGCCATCTTGGGCAGCAGTTATTTCACCGGAGCGCAGGGTAGTATCACTTCCAACGAGGCGCTGTCTGATCCGATGGGCGGTAAGGTAACCATCGGCCATGGCGATTTTCTGCATGCACCGTTTTTGTCGCACCTCATTACCGATCAGCATTACGTGGCAAGGAACCGCCAGGGCCGCTCCGTGGTTTTTTTGGGTGCGCTCCAGGCGTCCGGTCCAGGCGAGGCGCGGTCCATTGCCGTTGACGAGCGGACGGCGGTCTGCATTGACGAAGCCGGAATAGCCCGGGTAATGGGAGAAAGCCGTGCCTTTTTTCTGTACGCTGCTGCCGACAAGCGGCCCGAAACGTATACAGCTGGCAAGCCGATGGAATGGAACCATGACGAGCAGGCCATCGCCGTATACGAAATTGCCGGGAGCACGGAAGGCGCAGGGCTGTTCGACGTATCCGATTTCCTGCACGGTCGGCAACAAGGCGGTCGCTGGCAATGGTGGTGGGTAGAAAATGGAAAACTACATCAAAAACAACAATAACTATGAAGAAAAGACACATAAAGAACCTCGCTGCAGGTTTAATCGCCGTGTTCGCCGTAGCCTGCTCGGCCACGCAGCCGGCTCCTGGCGAGCGCTACGTGCTGGTGATTCACGGCGGTGCCGGTACAATACGGAAAGCCGATATGACTGCTGAGCGGGAGCAGGCCTACCGGGAGACGCTAGAGGAAGCGCTTCGTACCGGGCATAAGCTCCTCCAAGCGGGCAGCAGCAGCCTCGACGCAGTAGAAGCAACCATCCACGTGCTGGAAGATTCGCCGCTGTTCAATGCCGGGAAAGGAGCGGTCTTTACGCACGAGGGGCGTAACGAACTCGATGCTTCCATCATGGATGGACAAAGCGGCAAGGCCGGTGCCGTAGCCGGTGTACGGACCATCCGCAATCCCATTAGCGCTGCCAGGGCGGTCATGGAAAAAACGGAACACGTTATGCTGAGTGGGGCCGGTGCCGACCAATTTGCCGCCGAAAGTGGCCTTGAAATCGTGGATCCATCCTATTTCTATACGCCCGAGCGCTGGCAGTCGCTGCAGGAAGTGTTGAAGCAGGATTCACTGAAGACAACCGGCAATGATTCCAAATTCGGCACCGTCGGCTGCGTGGCCCTCGATCAGCAAGGGCACCTGGCGGCGGGCACGTCTACCGGTGGCATGACCAATAAACGGTATGGCCGCATCGGCGATTCGCCGATTATCGGAGCAGGTACCTACGCCAACAAAGAAGTGGGTGTATCCTGCACCGGCTGGGGCGAGTTCTACATCCGCCATGTAGTTGCGCATGACGTAGCCGCTTTGATGGGCTATAAAGGGCTAGGCGTGACTGAAGCCACGGAAGCCGTGATTGCGAAGGTGGGCGAAGCCGGCGGTGACGGCGGGATTATCGCGTTGGATCGCAACGGGCAGATGTCGATGTCGTTCAACACCGAGGGCATGTACCGTGGCGCCATTACCGAATCAGGAGAAATTGTCATCGGCATTTACCAACCCTAAATACGCATGAATACCCGAACACATTACCGCAGCACCGGCGCGATGGCGCTGGCCATGGCGCTCCAGTTTACCTTTATGGCAACGAGCGCGCATGCGCAGCAACCCCGTGGCACGCTTTTCATCATCGGCGGCGGCGCCCGTCCGCAATCCTTGGTCCAGCGCATGGTTGCTACGGCTCCATTGGCGCAGGGCCGCCCCATTGTGGTGCTTACCATGGCCAGTGAAATCCCTCAGGAAAGTTTCGACGGCATCCGCGAAGAATTGCAGGCCGTGTGTGACGCCGCGGTTTACCACCTGCACTTTTCCGGCACGACCGCCCCGACCGACCCCCGTCTGGACACCCTGCTGCAAGCCGGGTTAATCTACATGACCGGGGGCGATCAAAACCGGCTTATGGAAGCTATTGGCTCAGGACCGGTTTATCGTGCCATCCACCAAGCATACCGGCAAGGAGCCACCGTCGCCGGTACGAGTGCCGGCGCGGCCGTCATGTGTGAACACATGATTACCGGCCGGCAACTTCAGGGCGATACCACCTACCAGGCCACTTTTGACAAGGTGTGGCAGGGCAATATCGAATTCGCGCCCGGGCTGGGGTTGGTCAAAGGGGTTATTATCGACCAGCATTTTATCAAACGAAGCCGGTACAATCGGTTGATTTCGGCCTTAGCCGCCTATCCCGATCAAACCTGCGTGGGCATCGATGAGGGGACTGCGCTGGTGATCCACCCCGGTGGGGCAACCGTGGCTGGGATCGCACAGGTGGTGGTCATGACGGCCATCGAACCGATCGGTGCGGATGGTTCCTTGATCACGGCGGAACACATCCGGCTGGGGCTGTATGCCGAAGGGTCGCATCTGCCGTTGTGAGCTTCTGTTGTAACGTGATTTCGCCCGTGCATTTCATCGAAATGGTCGGATAACGCAACCGGTTGCGTGCGCATTTCCCTTGGCAGATTGAATTTCTTTTCTTAACGTTGCAATACGTTAATACGCCAATTGTAAAACGAAATCAAGGTTGAGGTGATGTATTTGGCAGCGGTGGGTACAGCCGGTGCTAAAGGGCTGGAGCGGTCGTTAAAGCGAAAAGCATATGGAGCCAAAGGATTTGCTGCACCGGATCAGCAGGAACGATGAGGAGGCGTTCGGTGAACTCTATCGGGAATACCAGCCGGGTATGCGCGACTTTTTCATGCGGTATGTCCATGCCGATTCGTTGGCAGAAGACCTCTGTCAGGAACTGTTCATCAAGCTCTGGAATAACCGGCAGCAGCTGGGCCGGATACGTGAGTTCCGCCCCTACCTGCACGTCATTGCCCGAAACCTCGCCCTCAATTCCCTGAAGCGCATCGCGGTTTCCCAACGCGCCCTGGGTGAACTGCTCCGACATTATCCGTTGCAGCAAGAGACCACGGAACAGGCCGTGGCCGACCGCGAATACCAGGTGCTGCTTGATCAGGCACTCTCCCGGCTGCCCCGGCGGTCGCGCGAAATTTTTGCCTTATGCCGCGAACAGGGCAAAAGTTACGACGAGGCGGCCAGTACCCTCGGCATTTCCCGCAACGCCATCAAAAACCACATGGTGAGCACACTCAAAGTATTGAAATCCTTTGCCGAGAAGCAGTTGGGGGTAACCATTACGCTGCTTATCGGAATACTGAAATTTTTGCTACCCTAAATTCCATCTCAGGTGTCCTTCTATCAAAAGGAAGGAGTGCGACCCTCTGAGATGGACAAAACGGAATTTTATAAGTTGCTTATAAGGCGGTACAAGGAGAAAACCGCGACCGACGAAGAAATCGAAGTATTTTTTCAGCTGATCCGTGAAGGAAAGCTGGAAGCCTCACTCATGGCTGAAATGGGAATCGATCTGGACGAAGCCGAGAGCGGTGTTCCGCGTGTCCGTTCCCGGCGGCCCTATTACATTGCTGCTGCCGCTATGGTTTTGATTGCGTCCGGTATGGCGTTCTTGCTGATGAACCGTCCATCTGCCCCGTTGCCGGAATCCAACCTGGCGCTTGCCCCGGACGACGTGCCCGCCGGGGGCAATCATGCCACCCTCACCTTACCGGATGGTTCACGCATCGCATTGGACGAGATGGGGATCGGTGCGCTGGTGGAAGAGGCAGGTGTGCGGATCGATAAAACCGAAGACGGCCAATTGGTCTATCAAGTGGCGCCTTCCGCGTCGGCCGAAACCAGCCATGGGAGTGAGCCGGTGCTTCACGAAATCAGCACTCCCCGGGGCGGTCAATACCAGGTCGTACTGCCCGATGGCAGCCGGATCTGGCTCAATGCCGACTCCCGGCTCCGTTTTCCGCCGGTTTTCGCCTCCCGCAACCGGGAAGTATTTCTGGAGGGCGAAGGTTTTTTTGCTGTGGAACACGACGACCGGCCATTTATCGTCCACACCGACGGTCAGCAGATCGGCGTATTGGGAACGGAATTCAACGTCCGGGCACATCCCGATGAGCCAACGGTGCAGACGACGTTGGTGCGCGGAAGCGTGCGGGTCGACCTGAAAAACGGCCAATCGAGTTACGTACTCAAGCCCAATCAACAGTCGGTGGTAAACCGGCAGGCACAAACCGCCCGTATAGAATCCGTCGTCGCGACCGAATACGCAGCCTGGAAAGACGGATACTTCACGTTCCGCGATACGCCGTTGGCCACAGTGATGCAGGATGTCGCCCGATGGTACGACGTTGCGGTCGACGCCGGCGCGCTGCCCGACAAGCGGCTGTACGCAGTACTTCCCCGCGATGTTTCGCTGGCGACGCTGCTCGAAATGATCGAGCTGACCAGCGGTGTCCAGTTTACGTTAAAAGAAAGGAGGGTGTCTTTGGAGCGATAATACCACGAGCGGCAGGAAGCCAAAAACCGGAAGTGCGCCAACACCCCCGGTATGCGTTAGGCAATCCTTGTCATTGAATAGCGATCATTAACAAATTAACCACCTAATACACAAATGTATGAAATTTAGTAAACATGCATGTAGCATTTTCCTTGCCATGAAATTAACCCTTTTCTTTGTGCTTTGGTTCAGTCTGTATGCATCGGCCGAAGCCCTATCGCAGGAAGTCAGCCTGCGGGTGAAAAATGCTTCGCTGGAAGAAGTGCTTCGGGAAATCCGGAACAAAACCGGATTTACGTTCATTTACGACGCACAATACCTGCGTGAAGCGACGCCCATTACGCTGAACCTCCGGGAAAAGCCCGTGGAAGAAGCGCTGAAGGCCGTCTTTTCGGGTCAACCCTTCCGGTATGTCGTTCGGGAGAAAACGATCATCGTAGTCCCTCGCGAAGGAGAACGGCCTGTTGCCGTGCAGACTACCATCAGCGGCACCGTTCTGGATGAGCAGGGCAGGCCGATAGATGGCGCAAGCGTGCTGGAAAAGGGCACCACCAACGGCACATCGACCAATGCACGCGGCGAATTTACCCTCACGCTGCGTGCGCAGGGGGCGACGCTGGTAATTCAATCCATCGGCTATACCACCCGTGAAATCGCAGCCACTGAATCCCCGTTGCGCGTTGTTCTGCAACGCGAGGAAGCCCTGTTGGAAGAAGTGGTGGTAAGCGTGGGCTACAGCCAGGTCAAACCCGAGGAGCTCACCAGTGCCGTGAGCGTTGTCAAGTCCGATAAGCTGCTAGACGTCACGGCTAACAATGTCGGCACGATGCTTCAGGGAAAAATTCCCGGCTTGCAGATTATTAACAGTTCGGGCCAGCCCGGTGCAGCACCCGAGATACGCCTGCGGGGTGTGTCCTCCATCAATGCATCGCAGCAGCCCTTGGTGGTGGTAGATGGCATCATCGGTGGCAACTACGATCCGAACGATGTCGAGAGTATTACCGTGCTGAAAGACGCGGGCGCCACAGCCATGTACGGCTCGCAAGCCAACGCTGGCGTGCTGATCGTGACCACCAAGACCGCTTTGCAGGACAAAAATGTCTTTGAAGCCCGTTTGACCACTGGGGTCAAGACCGCAGATTTCGGTACCATGCGGATGATGAATGGCACCGAGCTCTACGAACACCACAAACAATTTTACCGCGATTACATCGTGGGCGGTACAGGCAACTCCTATAAGATCGATCTGTTGAAATTCTACAACGAGCGCCCGCTGACACTCCGCGAACAGAATTTCAATTGGCTGAAAGAATCGTTCCGTCCGGCGCCGACCACAACGGCTTATGTATCCCTGCGTGGCAAGACCGAGAAAAACAGCTACTATGCCGCGGTTTCCTATTACGACGAAACCGGGAGCTTCCTGAATACCGATTATCAGCGGCTCAACCTGCGGGCAAATACCGAATACCGGTTTTCTGAGCGGCTAAAGGTACGCAACAACCTTAACCTGAGCGCTAATATGGGCAAGAGCTACGACTACATGGATATGTACTACACCTTTCTCAACCTTCCTTGGGACAATCCCTACGACGAGAACGGCGTAGCCCGCTACGTAGATGGCAATGTGCCCTTCCGGTGGTGGTCGCGCGATAAGGTCAACCCCGTGCATACCATCGAGAACTCGGACCATCCCTATAAGGGATTCGACGCCAATTATGATTTTGTGCTGGAGTACAAAATCCTGCCCTGGCTTACCTTTTCGTCATCCAGCCGGTTATCCGCTGGATACAACAAAGGTACCAACTATTTTTCGCCGGTTGTTGCCGGCCAATACCACGGCACCGGTTTCCTGGATGAAACCAATTCGTTATTTTACGGCGGCATCACCAACAACTTGCTGCGCTTCGATACCGATTTCGGCCGCCATAGCCTCAACGGGTTGGCGGGCGTGGCGCTGGAAGGCGGGCGCAGCGAGCATTCCGGTGGCTCCGGACGGGGGCTTCCCGAAGGCCTCCGTGTGCTCAACGTCGTATCCAATAGCCAGGTCGTGAGCGGGTATTTCGACCGCTCAGCCCTCCAGTCGCTCATTTCACAGGTCAACTACAACTACGACAGCCGGTACTTTCTGACGGCTTCTTACCGGATAGACGGCTCGTCGGCCTTCCCGGAAGGAAACCAATACGCCGGCTTCCCGGCCGTCTCGGGAGCCTGGTTCGTCAGCAACGAATCGTTTCTGGAAAACCACCCCGTGGTTAGCTCCCTGAAGCTGCGCGCCAGCTACGGGGTTACCGGTACGCAGGACATCGGCAGTTCCCGGTTTCTCGGACTGTTTGCCTTGTCCAGTCAATACAATTCAGCCGTGGCCGCCATCCCTTACCAGCTGGCCAATCCCGGCCTCACCTGGGAAGGCAAGCACCAGTACAACGTCGGATTGGACCTGTCGCTGTTCAAGCGCGTCAACCTGACGGTCGATGCCTACCGGAACGTCACCAAAGACCTATTGCTGCAGGTATCCCAGCCACCATCCATCGGCTTTGAAGTCCGCTGGGAGAATGCCGGAAACGTGGTCAACAAAGGCCTGGAAATCGGGCTAGATGCCAACCCGGTTCAATCCACGAATTGGGACTGGAATACGGGCTTGGTGGTCAGTTTCAACAACAATACGCTGTCCGGATTGCCCAGCGAGATCGTCCGCACCACGATACGCGGCGTCTCACAGATCTACCGCAACGGCGGCCAGCTGTACGAATTTTACATGCCCAAATGGGCCGGTGTCGATCCGCAGACCGGTGCCCCGCTTTGGGAGAAGCTGGTATACGACACCGAGGGTGCTGCCGTGGGTCGCGAGCTAACCTCCAATTATGCCGAAGCCACCCACCAGGAAGTCGGATCGGCCCTGCCCCGCTACCAGGGAGGGTTCAACAACGCGCTCCGCTACCGCAACTTCGCCCTTCAGGTCAACACCGCATTCAGCTACGGCAACCAGGTGTTCAGCAACGACCTGCGGTATGTGTTCAACGACGGGCACGAGCCCTACTACAACCAGGTAAAGCGGCCTGAGGGTACGGTCATCTGGTCGAAACCTGGCGACATCGCCACCGAACCCAGTCCGCAGAATGCCGCCAATTCGGCCGAGTCGTCGTCCCGGTTCCTGATGGATGGAAGCTATTTCCGTATCCGCAACATCGCGCTTTCGTACGACCTGCCCAGTACGGCTGTCGGCAAACTCGGACTATCCGGATTGACCGTCTCGCTGACCGCAGACAACGTATACACGTTTACCAATTTCCTGGGGCAGGACCCCCAGACCTCCATTGTCTCCGAAAGCTGGACCATGCCCGGGGTTGCCGACTTCAAGTATCCCAACAACCGGCAGTTTCTGATTAACATCAATTGTAGGTTTTAAACATAACAACCATGAAAATCCGTATATATTTCCTCGGCTTACTCTGCGGTCTGCTCGTCAGCAGCTGCGACCTCGTCGTCGAGCCTTCCGACTCGCTGACCACCGGTACGCTCGTTACGACCAGCGACGGGCTCCGGAATGCCCTGAACGGGGCGTATTCCCTTTTCAAGGATCACGTCGAATTCAACGGGGTGGTTAGTGCGAACAACATGTACCTGCGTCAGTATTTTCAGCTGTCGGACTTTGCCAGCGACGACATCGTGTGCGGCCAGGTGACTACCGACCCGCTGTGGTACAGTTTTACGCAGGATCATACACCTACCCAGGCCAATACCCGCTTCTTCTGGTATATTTCCTATAAGATTATCAATACCGCGAACACGGTCATCGACGCCGTTGAGCAGCAGGGCGAAATCAATGCCGAAACCGAGCAATTGCTGGGTGAGTGTTACTTCCTGCGGGCCTTGGCCCATTTCAACCTGGTGCGCCTGTTTGCCAAACCCTACACGCATGACCCTGCGGCACCGGGTGTGATCCTGCGGTTATCGCTCGATGAGCCCGCCGCCAAGGAACGCGCCACCGTGGATGAAGTATACCGGTCGGTCATCGCCGACGCCGAGCGCGGGGCTTCGTTGATGAACAGTCCGCGTGGTGCCCAGTATGCATCGAAGGAAGCCGCGTGGGCGTTGCTCTCGCGTGTATACCTGTACATGGAAAACCACGAGCAGACCATCCAGTATGCCGATCAGGTGATCAATTCCGGCCGGTTTACGTTAACCACGGCCGATACCTACCCGTCGTTGTTTGCGAACGCCGTTTCGGGCAGCGAAACCATTTTCTGCGTGGCATTCACCAGTGTGGACGACTACGGCCGGGGCTCCATCGCCTCGATGGTGTACTCCGACGGAAATTCCGGTTGGGGCGAAGAGTTCGCGTCTGCATCCCTCCGTGCACGCATGGAAGATACGCCCGAAGACGTGCGGTGGTCGTACATCGAGCCTTCGACCGACGGATCCGGTGCCGTAAGGCGCCTGAATGGCATCCCCATCTACTACATCCGGAAATTCTCGTACCAGGACGGCAACCCCAATCTGAGCTCGCCCATTCTGTTCCGGCTTGCCGAGCTCTACCTGAACCGCGCGGAAGCCAAGGCCAAGAGCAACCGCGGCGCCGAAGCGCTGGACGATCTGGACATCATCCGTGCCAACCGCGGCTTATCCGACCACCTGTATGCCGGGCAGGCACCCAGCGGGATGAGCGTGCTGGAGGCCGTCTGGCAAGAGCGCCGCATCGAGCTGGCTTTCGAGGGGCACCGTGTGTTTGACATTTACCGCAACAAGCAGGACCTGGTGCGTAACTACTGGGGGTACCACTTGGTGGGACTGCGCGAGTCCGATATCGACCTGTCGCGGCAGCCTACCGGATATGCCAATATCCGGTTGGATTGGCAGCATCCACGGAGCATCTACCACATTCCCATCGATGAAATATTGAGCAATCCCTCAGTTACCCAAAACCCCTAATCGCAACCTCATGAAGAAAATCAGTTATATCATCGCAGCACTTGCCGTCGGGTTGGCGGCAGGCAGCTGCACCAAGTTTCAGACCGTCCCGGTACCGGAAATCGATGTGTTGTTCGAGTTGCAGGTTGATGGAAATGAGGTGTCCTTCGTCAACAAAACCGAAGGCGGCGGAAGCTACCGTTGGGAGTTCGGAGACGGGAATGAGTCGACGGACGCGAACCCTACCCACCAATACCCGGGTAAAGGCAAATACGTGGCTACCTTGTACGTGACGCTTCCCGGGGGAAAGATGTACGAAGGATCCACAGTCATCAACATTGCGAAGACCTCGCCGGTCCGGATCGGCGACAACACGCTTGCCGACTGGGAGGCCGTCACCCAGCATGTAATCGACCCCGGTTCGACCGGCGGCATCGTCAACGAAGTCAAACTGGACTACGATGGCAACTATGTATATGTGTACGTCGATCTGGACACCCGGCCGTCGGCAGGGGATATCTTTGACTTTTACCTCGATACCGACAACAGCAGCGGCACGGGCTTGCTTACGGGCACCTTTCCCGAAGGCGGTTACGATGTGTTGCTGGAAGGGCCGCTGTTGGCAGGAAGCTTAGACGTATTCTACCACGTGGGCGAACAGTCGGCCTTCAGTTTCGCACAGCAATCCATTGCCGACTACTATACGTTGGGTGCCGTGGAGACGTCGGGTAACAACACCCGGTTCGAACTGCGCATAGAGCGGGGGAAGCTCAAATTCCTTACCGGTGGGGGCCTGCGGCTCGGCATTACGGTTACGAAGAGCGATTGGTCGGCTCAACTGGGACGTGCGCCCGGCGAAGGGCAGGCATCGTATGAGCTTCCCATGGATGAATAAGAACGACCACTGATATACATAAACCGATGGAACCAATGAACGGAAAACCGCAGGCCACCCGCGTCCTGTCGCTGGATGTAATGCGGGGATTGATTATGCTGCTGCTGGCCGCCGAGGCCTGCGGCGTATACGAGGCACTTGATCACGTGTTCCCCACCGGGCCTGCGCATCTCGTGGTCGCCCAGTTCTTTCACCACGAGTGGCACGGGCTCCGTGCCTGGGACCTGGTACAACCCGGCTTCATGCTCATTGCAGGCACCTCGTTGTACCTGTCGTGGAGCAGGAAGTCCCAGCAGGGGGTCGCCTGGTCGACCCATTTCCGGAGCGTCGCCTGGCGATCGTTGAAGCTGTTTGCCTGCGGGGTGGCGCTCCACTGCGTATACTCCGGTCGGTTGGTTTGGGAGCTATGGAACGTATTGACCCAGCTTGCCGCCACCACGCTCATTGCCTACCTGATCATCCGTTGGCCTACGATGGGGCAGCTTCTGTTCAGTCTGGGGCTGCTGGTGCTGACCGAATGCCTGTACCGCTTGGTCACCGTGCCCGGTTTCGAGCACCCCTTTGTAAAGGGCGAAAATTTCGGCGCTTACGTTGACCACCTGATTATGGGCAAGCACAATGGCGGCGGCTGGGCAGCGATCAATTTCCTTCCGACCGCTGCTCATACCATCTGGGGCGTACTGGCGGGCAAGCTATTGACCAGCAGCCAACCTGTGGCTGCCCAGATCCGGAAACTGATCTGGGCAGGGCTGGCCGGACTGTTGGCCGGTTATCTGCTCGACTGGCCTGCCGTCACGCCCATCATCAAACGCATCAGCACCTCGTCGTTCGTGCTGGTTTCCGGCGGTTATATCCTGCTGCTCTTGGCCTTCTTCCGTTGGCTGATAGACGTACGCGGATATAACCGGTACGCATGGGTATTCGTGGTCATCGGCATGAACCCGATTTTTATTTACCTGTTTTTTGAAACGGTGGGCAAGCAATGGTTCAACGGTACCGTCGGCATTTTTGTGGGCGGTGCGCTGGAGTTGCTTGCCGCACCTTCCGGACTCGTGTTGATCGCCGTAGCGTGCGTTACCCTGTACTTAGAGTGGCTGCTCTGCTACTGGCTGTACCAGAAACGGATCTTTTTTAAACTTTAACGTTATGCACAAACTATTCACCATATGCCTCATCGGCAGCGTGCTGCTGTTCGGTGCCATCCTGGCTTACGCCTGCACGCGGGCGACCAAAGAGCTGCCGCTAGTGAGCGGAGTCCGTGTTACCTACACAGAAAGCGACGCAGATTTCACCAACCCCGAACGTGGGTTCTATCGGTATTCCGAAACCCGTACCAGCCAGTTTACGCCGTTGGATGCAGCCGAGCTGCTGGAATACCGCAGCCCGCAGCAGCTTTCCTCGGCCAACTACGAAGTGGCCAGCACGCTGGTATTCCGCTATTACATCCTCGATAATTTCCGGAACGGGCCCATTTCGGACGCCATCCTCACTGCGCTGGATACCGAGATGGATGCCGTGAGGACCGCAGGTGTCAAGATCATCCCCCGGTTTGTGTACACCGTCACTTCCACGGCAGGCGATTGCCCCGAAGGGTTCATCTGCCCACCTTATGGAGACGCCCCCAAGGCCGTGGTGCTGAATCACATCCAGCAACTCAAACCCTTTTTCGAGCAGCATGCCGATGTGATTGCCTGTGTACAGATGGGGTTCATCGGTACTTGGGGTGAGCAATATTATTCCGACCATTTCGGCGATCCTTCCGGCAATGGCGGACAGGACTACCGCCTTACGGATGCCAATTGGCAGGACCGTCTGGATGTCCTTCGGGCACTTCTGGAAGCCGTTCCCGAAGACCGCATGGTGCAGGTACGTTATCCGCAGATCAAGCAGCGCTATGTATACGGCATCGACGCACCGGTTAGCTCCGAGCCGCTATCGGCCGCCGAAGCCTTTTCCGGCGCCGATAACGCACGCATCGGTTTGCACAACGACTGCTTCCTTTCGGGACCCAATGACATTGGCACGTATGAGGATTATGGCAACAGCAACCGCCCGCGTAATTCGGATGCGGCCGTGGTGAGTACCCTGCGCAACTTTATGAAAGAAGAAGGGCGGTATGTGGTCGTCGGTGGCGAGACCTGCAGCGACGATTACAGTCCGCAGAACGACTGCGAGCCAACGGGCATCGCTCGGCAGGAATTTGCAGACATGCACTACAGTTACCTCAATGCCCATTACAACAACGCCGTCAACAACGATTGGCAGGATGGCGGCTGCATGGACGCCATCAAGCGGAACCTCGGTTACCGGTTCGTGTTGAAAGAAGCCACGTTGCCCGATCAAGCTTTCCGCGGCGCCAAAAGCCGGATAACCCTGCAGTTGGAAAACAAAGGATATGCCGCGCCGTTCAACGCCCGGCCCCTGCTATGTGTACTGCGCAATCAAGCCGACGGATCGGTGGTTTCGATTCCCATTCCGCAGGATGTGCGGACCTGGCATACCGGAACGGTACAAATCACTGCGGAGGTGTTGATTCCGGAGGACCTTCCGGCCGGTACCTACGAAATGCTGCTGCATCTGCCCGATGCGTATGAACGCTTGGCGGGGCGCCCCGAATACTGCATCCGGTTGGCCAATGACGACGTGTGGGAGGAAGCCACCGGATACAATCGGCTGCAACATGCTCTTCAGGTTAAATGAGCGTCGCAAGGAGCGATTATATTGCTATTAACCGGATTTTCTATATGTTTGCAGTATACCAGCGCTTTTGATATGAAAAATAACCGTCCGGCTTCCTTTTCTCGTTTATTATCCGGCGTCACCGTGTTTGCTCTATTTTTATGCTCCTGTTCGACGATCTCCTATGTGGGCGATCGTTACCAGCCTACCGATCGTATCGATGTATATTACGCCGAGCGCGATGTCAAATCCGAATACAAAGTGATTGGCCATCTTTCTGAGTTGGTCGGGGGGATAAATGGCGAGGAGCAAGCCAAGCAAAACATCATTGCCAAATGCCGGGAGGTAGGAGCGGACGGCGTAATCATCCTCGGCTTTCAGTATAGCGGGTCGGACGAAGACAAACAATACCAAAAAGCCCAAGCAATCAAGTATATTGACTAAACGCGCACGTGCGCATCACGAATTTTGGCAGGCGATACGCAAAACTGGCGGATATGCCTGCCATTTTTTCGGCATTGTTAGGGTTTTTTCATGGAATTGTTAAAAAACGCTAAAACTTTGCGATACGTACAAACACTGCATCGGTTTTGTCGTTTATAGGGCATATGAAGAAACTATTGATGATCCTGACATCCCACGCTGATCTGGCAGAAGAGAAAGAGCAGACCGGCGCGTGGCTGAGTACATTTACAGATGCATATTATGCATTTATAAAAGCTGGATTTGAAGTTACTGTCGCCAGTCCCCAAGGCGGCAGATCCCCCATCGATCCGTTGAGTGAACAAAGCGATTATGCCACGGAAGAAGTAAAGACCTATCGGGACGATTTCATGGCTCAGATGGAAATGGGCAACACCTGGAGCCTGGAGGAAGTGGCGTCAACCGTTTTTGATGCCCTGTATATCGCCGATGGACACGGCGCGTTGTGGGACTTATCGGATAACCGGCGGCTGGGAAAGCTGCTGTATGAATGCCTGTTGAACGGAAGCCCGGTAGCGATGGTAGGACACGGGGTGGCTGCGATGTTATCGTTGTCCAAACTTCGGCCGGCGGCATTAAGCGGATTGCGTATCACGGCCTATACCGATACCGAAGAGGCCCTGTTAAAAAGGCACCGTTACGTGCCCTTCAGTCTGACCGATCGGTTGAAAGCACTGGGCGCTCAGTTCGGCCATGCGATTATTCCGTTTACACCATATATCGAGACCGACGGCATTTTTATCACCGGGCAGAACCCTGCGTCCGCAGCCATGGCCGCACAAGCGCTCGTAGCGCGGACAGCGGTGGAACAGCTATGTGATTAAAGGCTTTTGGGGGTTCCGAATTCATTTCTGAAAACTGTATGTTTGCAGAAAAGGTTATCCCCATTCCATGCCAACGAAATATGAACCATCGGACGAAGACCTGGTTTTGGGAATCAAGGCCGGGGAGGAATGGGCTTTCCGCACAACCTTTGACCGATATTATCACCGGCTACTGCGGTTTGCGGTTTCCTATCTCAAAGATGACGGCTTGGCGGAAGACATTGCGCAGGACGCGTTTGTCTTACTTTGGGAGCACCGTTTAAACTTGCAGGAAGATACCTCCCATTTGTTTGCTTTTCTGGCACAGGTCGTCAAGCTGAAAATGTTAAACAGCCTGGAAAAAAAGCGTAGGCGGTATCATATCGAGCAGCACCTATTTTCACGTAGCTTACGCCAAGTTGAGCTGGATATGTATACACTCCAGACGTTGAGTATCTCCAATATTTATCTTTCAGAAATCGAACTCGTGGTAGCCGATACCTTGGCTCAATTACCTGAGCAGACACGGGCGATATTTAACCTAAGCCGTGAACAAGGCTTTTCCAACAAAGAAATTGCGGCCCGAATCGGAAAAACTGAAAAAACCGTAGAATATCATATCGGTAAGGTACTTAAAATATTGCGGCCTAAATTATCCGATTACCTCAAAATAGCCCTTCATTTTGTCGGCTTTTAAAAAAAAATCACTTTTTCTTTAGGGGTAATGCCTTCTCGCAAAATAACCTTTCATTAACGGACAGAAACGTTAATCAAATTATAAACCGCACGGCGGGCAAACTTTTTCGTTGATTTTGAACCATGTCGGATCAGCAACTATTAGCATACATTAGGGGAGAACTTTCCCCCGAAGAAGAGGATCGTTTTTTGGACTGGGTGGATGCCTCTCCAGCACATAAGGCGCGTTACCGTCTGATCCGGAATGCGTGGGATCTCGTTCTCCTTAGCCACAGTGATATAGACACTGTTTCGACGGACCAAGCGTATGATCTGCTGAAAACAAGAATTCAAGGCCCGAGAGAAGAGCTTCCGGGAGGCGATCATCGGCCTCGGAATATCCGGGGCATGCTCAGGATCGCCGCGACCATACTTTTGTCGGTAGCCGCAAGTTGGTATTTTTTTAAATACCGAGGTGATGTTTCCGGCTACCACCACATCGAAGTATCTGTGGGACAGCGTGTAAAATTGGTGCTTGCAGATGGTACCATCGTTTGGCTGGCTGCGGGAAGCGAATTTACCTATCCAGAGCGGTTTAGCACGCGAAAAAGACAGGTCGTGTTAAATGGTGAAGCCCAGTTCCATGTAAAAAGCGACCAGCAGAAACCTTTCGAGGTTGAAACCGCCACACACACCATCCAGGTATTGGGAACCGAATTTAACGTCTATGCGTACGATGAGGCCTCGCATTTTGAGACGACCTTGTACGCTGGTTCGGTGTTGATACGTGACCGTAACCGGGCGCATCAGGAGATAACGTTGCAGCCCGGGCAAAAGCTCGATTATGATAAAGAAAAGGACAGAAACCATCTTCAGGGCGATATCGACTCAACAGAAATGGCAGATCGGATCGAAGGCTATCTGATATTCAACAAGACGCCATTTTCCGATATGGCAGAACGACTATCCCGCTACTATCAAAAGCCCATCCGTATTAAGGATCCGGAGATTGCATCGTATGAATGTACGGGTAAATTCTATTACCAGGAGAAGTTGGAGAAAATCCTTGAAGTTGTTCGGGCAGGTAGGCCTTTCGGGTACAAAATAACGGAACACGAGGTTGAAATATTTGCACAGAAATAAATTAACATTAAAAAGGAGGGATGCTTATGACGATAGACTAAACGATCGGATAAAGATGGTAAGGCGTGTTTGCCGCACACCTTACCAAAAGTAGCTTAAAGTAATAGATTCACAGAACTTTAAACATAGACAAAAATATGAAGAACAATTCATATGTGACGTGCATTGCCCTACAAAATCCAATTATACGTCTAGTAATTTATATGAAACTGACCATTACTCTATTGATGCTCTGTTCGTTGTTGCTAAGTGGCAAAGATTTGTACGCACAGAAAGAGCGCATAACCTTGAAGGTTAAAAACGCTAGCGTAGGCGATATCCTGAAAGCCATAGAAAAGCAAACTCCCTATTTATTTTTTTATAACCACCGGGAAATCGGTGCCGAAGAGCACGAAACACTATCGGTAGAAAGTGAGCGATTGGACCTGGTCTTGGAAAAATTATTTGCAGGAAAGGAGATTTCCTACAAAGTGGTTGACAGCCATATCGTGTTGACGCCATCTTCTCAACTGAAATCGGTCGCAAAAATCCTTCAATCGGCTGTTTCGGGGACTGTCATAGGGAGCGGGGAACCCTTGACGGGGGTAAGCGTATCGGTAAAAGGGACAAACATAAGTACCGTTACCGATCAAAACGGCCGGTTCCAAATCGAAAACGTAGCGCAGGGAGCAACCTTGCTATTTACCTATGTAGGGTATATGGCACAGGAAGTTAGGGTCGGATCCACGACGGTAATCGATGTTACCCTACAGGAAGACGTACAGCTATTGGAGGACGTTGTGGTAATTGGCTATGGTACAGCAAAGAAAAGGGATTTAACGGGCGCCGTTTCCAGTATCAAAGCGGAAGATCTGGCGTCTCAGGGACCACGAAACGTGCAAGATCTGTTAAGAGCTAATGCGCCGGGATTAAATATCGGCGTCGGTACGGATGCAAAAGCCGAGGCCACACTTTCCATCCGCGGCAACGGGACGTTGACCGCGAGCAATAGCCCACTGATTGTGCTGGACAATGTCATTTATGAGGGGGCACTGACCGATATCAATCCCAATGACATCGCTACGGTTGACATCCTTAAAGATGCAAGCGCCGCCGCCGTTTACGGTTCCCGGTCGTCAAATGGGGTGATCGTGATAACGACCAAACGGGGTAAACAGGGTAAACCATTGATCAATCTGGTTAGTAATACCGGTCTTGCCCAATCGGCCAATCAGCCTGATATTTTGGATCCCGAAGGCTTTCTGAGGTTTCGTCAGGACTATAACGAAGGTCGGTTTTCAGAGGAATACCTTGCGCAATATCCGCAGATGTTTGTCAACCCGAACAACCTAAGTGGGATAGACCCGTTGGCGTGGTATAATTACGACCAAAGCACGCCGGTAACTAGCGTGACCCAAGAACAGTTAGTGACAAAATGGCTGTCGCGTCTAAACCTGACTTCGCCCGAGATTGAGAACTATTTTGCCAATAGGATCACCCACTGGGATGATCTGATATTTCAAACAGCACGGCAGCAGGATTACAGTCTGAATATTTCAAATGCTTCGGAATATGTCTCCCAATATTTTTCGCTGGGTTATACGGATCGTGAAGGCGTGATCACGGGGGACCGGTTTAAGAATATCCGCGCACGGGCAAATGTCGAATCGAAAATCACTTCTTTTCTGACCTCCGGGGTGAACATGCAGTTTGCTTCACGCAATGAAGGATTCTTGAAGTCGGATTCGAGCCAGATGACCATGATTTCACCCTATGGTTCAAATAACATTGGCGATCCGAATAGTGAATTTTGGCGCCGCCCGACTGGCCTTGACCCAATCAATCCCTTTTACGATAACTTATATACAGACCGTGTCGATAGGCGGCAAAACGTCATCGCTACGCTTTTTGCCCGTGTATACCTGCCTTTCGGCATCGAGTATAACCTGAATTTCACGCCGAGGTATGAGTGGTCTGAATACTATAACCATTACTCCTCACACGGAGATCGCTGGGCATCCATCGGTGGGTCGGCGGAAAGGGAACACACGAAGACCTTCAACTGGCAGCTTGACAACATTCTCCGCTGGAGGCGGGAGTTTGCCGACATCCATAACGTCGAGGTGACGTTGTTGGCCAATGCGGAGAAAGGGCAGTATTGGTCTACGACTGCCGAAGCCCAGGGGTTCTCGCCAAGCGATCAGCTTGGGTATCACCGGCTACAAGCTGGATCCATCAACAAGGTGTCAAGTGAAGACATGTATAGAACAGGTGATGCCCTGATGGGCAGGCTGTTTTACTCGCTAAAGGGGCGCTACATGCTGACGGCGTCCATACGACGCGACGGATACTCCGCATTTGGCAAGCGCAATCCACGGGCCGTATTCCCTGCGCTGGCACTGGGATGGACTTTTACCGACGAATCCTTTATTCCCGATGTAAGCTGGCTCAACTATGGGAAACTCCGCTACTCATGGGGCGAGAATGGTAACCGGGAAATCGGTCAATATGCGGCGTTGGCCCAGATGGCTTCCGGTTTAGTGCCCTACATCGACCAGTCGGGTAACGTGTATACAACTTCGCAGATTTATGTTGAGACGATGGCTAATTACGACCTGAAATGGGAACGGAGCGCCTCTCATAACATCGGTTTAGACTTTGGCTTGCTGAGCAATCGAGTCAGTGGTTCAGTAGAAGCTTATTTGGCTACCACGCACGATTTGTTGGTGGACCGTTTGCTACCGGACGTCACCGGCTACGAGAAAGTCACCAGCAACTTGGGCAAGCTACAGAATAAAGGACTGGAAGTTTCGATCAATGCGGGGATTATCCAGCGCGAACAATTTAGCTGGAATGCGACTGCCAATTTTTCGCTGAACCGACGGACAATCAAGTCACTCTACGGAGACATGGTCGACGTTGTGGATGCGTCGGGACAGGTAATTGGCCAACGTGAATCCGATGACGAAGTGAACGGCTGGTTTATCGGTCAGGACCCGGATCGCATCTGGTCATACGAACGAGCAGGGGTGTGGCAGCTGGGTGAAGAAGCCGAAGCAGCGAAATACGGCCTGCAACCCGGAGATTTTAAGTACATAGACCAAAACGGCGATGGGCTGCTGAATAATGAGGATAAGGTGTTTCAGGGTTACAAAACGCCGCGGGGGCGGTTGTCCCTGAGGAACGACCTCAAGCATAAAGGATTCGCTTTGTCAGTAATGCTGTACTCGAATTTAAACTACTACGGGTCATTTCAGCGCGCAGCCAACTCATACTCTTTTCCGGACCGGACTTCGGATTATGCGTTTCCGCGTTGGACCAGTACCAACCCGATCAACGACTATGCACGGATCGGCTCTAAAAACATCGGCACCAATTGGGTAAACAAATCATTTGTGCGCCTCGAAAGCGTTGTACTGTCGTACCAATTTCCGAAAGATCTGCTGTTGCCTTATAAGATTCAGGGCTTGCAACTTTCGGCAAGCGTGCAGAATGCAGCGGTATTTTCGCCGCGTTGGACTTTCTGGGATCCGGAAAACGGCTTCATCACTCCCCGCAATTTCAATTTTGGCGTGAACATTATTTTATAGTATACAGAACTAGTAAAAATCATATGATCACTTATAATAAAATAAAACGATATACGGCAGCCTCCATCGCTGGATTAATGCTGACAATGGGATGCAGCAAAGAGTGGTTGGAGCCCAATCCGCTGTCCTTTTATACCCCGGAGAATACGTTCGTCGACGCAAAAGGGTTCGAGTCTGCCCTCGCGGCTTGCGAACGGGTCATGTTCAGCGAGTACAATGGTGACGGCATGGCAGCGCTTACTGAAATGATACTTTCTGATATCGCTGTAGAAGGGACTACAGATAAAGCCGGCCCACAAATGGATATCGACATTTCGCTTTTGCCAGACGCGAACCTAAACAATACTGATTTCACTCGTGTGGGTTGGTACTGGACCAACGGCTACAAAGCGATCCAGTATGCCAATATCATTGTGTCGCGTATTGATCAGGCGACCTTCGGAAGCGATGCCGAGCGCAACCGCATCCTCGGGCAGGCATATTTCCACCGTGCATATTGGTATTACAAGCTGGTGCATCAGTTTGGCGATGTGCCGTTTATCTCAAATGAAGTGACCGACGCACGGACTGATTACTTCACGACTGATCGGTGGGATATTTTGGCGTTCCTCAAGCAACAGCTGGAATGGGCTTATACGGTTGTCCCCGATGCGGTAGATCGCGGGCGTGTCAGTAAAAGTGCCATCGGTACCTTGCTGGTCAAAATCAATATCGCCTTAGGCGAATTTGATCAAGCCATATCGATTGGCCGCGAGATTGTGGCGGCACATCCCCTGATGACCCAACGGTTTACCCCCAACGCGACCAAACCCAACACCAATCTGATGCACGACCTGCATTCCGTAGAAGCAAAGCTTGATGCATCCAATACCGAAGGTCTGATGTACATCGTTTCCTATCCAGGGATTCAGGGAGCGACCAGATCGCAGCTTATGCGTCAGCTGTTGCCACGCATTGTGGGGGTGACCACGCCCGATGGCGCTACCGGTATTGTTTATACGGCCAACGTGGAACCACCTTATGAAATCAATACTACGTATGGTCGCGGAATAGGGCGGGCCCGGTCTACCAATTATTTCCAATATACGCTATGGACAGACAAGGAACGGGGTGACATGCGCGGCGTTTACAATCGCGATAGCTGGGTGAGTCCGGCCGACCTTTGGTACAATGACCCTGCGTTAAAGAACCGGGGAAATCCGTATTACGGACAACACCTGATTAAAAACCCCGCGATGTCTGTGGAAGATTCCATCCGGTCCTGGTACCAATGGCCCCATTTTAAAACCTTCGTGCCCGACCCATTGTCGGCAGATTGGTACTGGGGTGGAGAAACGCCGATGTACATTTACCGGTCGGCTGAAGTTTACCTGCTAATCGCCGAGGCCCACTACTGGAAAGGGGAGAACGCCCTGGCTGCCGAGGCGCTTAACACGGTCCGGCTGCGTGCGGGTGCAGATCCGTTGACAGCAGGTGATGTAAACATCGGTGCAATTGTGGACGAGAGAGCGAGAGAACTGTATTTCGAGGAAAACCGGCATATCGAACTGACCCGCATTTCGTACACCTATGCAAAAACGGGTAAGGTCTGTGAATATTTCGGTCGGACCTACACCTTGGATCGGCTTTCTGGACCCGGTGGTACCGGTTCCAATGTAAAACAGGAGGGATATAACTTTTACTATGACTGGGTGACCGCCAAAAATAATTTTTACAACAAGGGCATAAAGCACCGGTGGGCCGAATATAAACTCAGCGTGCACCACATCTTGTGGCCGGTTCCTGCCGCAGCAATAAACGCCAATACGAAAGGAGTGATTAACCAGAATATCGGTTATCCCGGTGCCGAAAAAAACATACCTGCAGCAAGGCTGGATTTAGCGTTTTAATGTGTAACTTACAGGCGGTGACCCCCGGGTCACCGCTTTAAACCAATTAGTTTATGAGAACGAATGTATTTTCTTTGGTTATTTGCCTGTTGGCCGGCACGACGTTGTACGCCCAACCGAATATTAACTACGACGAGTCAAAGGTGCCTGATTATGTGTTGCCTGAACTCCTGGTCACTTCGAAAGGGGAGACGATCAGGTCCGTCAGTGAATGGGAAAAAATACGGCGGCCGGAATTACTGGAGCTTTTCACTTCGCAGATGTACGGAAGAACCCCCGACGATTCGGGCATAACGGTGAGGTATGAATTGGTAACCGAAAATCCCCGGGCATTGGGCGGCAAGGCTACCAGCAAACAGGTCAAATTTATTTTCAGTAATGGCACCAAAGAACTGGAAGCGCTCTTGCTGTTGCTCATACCCAACGGCAGGACAGGTAAGGTTCCCGTATTCGTTGGCTATAACTTTAAAGGGAATCACAGTACCCTAAACGACACCACGATCCTGTATTCCAGAAATTTTGCCTTGGTCAAAGAGCCGGGGCATCCCGATTGGGAAAGGGGCTGTCAGACAAATCGGTGGTCCTATGACGATATTATTGGCCGCGGGTATGCGGTGGCCACCATGTGCTATCACGACATCTTTCCCGACAAGCCGGGCCTCAAAGATTACAGCGTGGTGTCCTTATTCAAAGGCTACGGGGATCGGCCCGAGGCGCCCGACGAGTGGCAGGCCATCGGCGCGTGGGCCTGGGGTTCGAGCCGTATTGTGGATTACCTCGCTACCGAACCCCGCATCGATACTGACAAGATCGCCATCATGGGTCACTCGCGGCAAGGCAAGGCCGCTTTATGGGCAGGCGCATTGGATCCACGTTTCAAGGTCGTGATTTCCAATAACTCCGGAGAAGGCGGAGCCGCACTCTCGCGCCGCGAATACGGCGAGAGCATCGAACGGGTGAGCAGCATCAAACCGGCTTGGTTCTGTCCAGCATTCAACCGGTACCGGGGGAAGGAGCAGGAGCGGCCATTTGACCAGCATCAGTTGATCGCACTGATGGCACCCCGCGCCATCTATGTAGCCAGTGCGGTGGAAGACCGATGGGCAGATCCCAAAGGAGAGTACCTCGGGGCTTACCATGCCACTCCCGTTTACCGGTTATACGGTTTAACAGGTCTGGAATCTGACCAGATGCCAGGCCTCCACGAGCCGATCATGAATGACATCGGCTACCACATACGGAAAGGCAAACACGATGTAACGCGATACGATTGGTTGCGCTTTATGGATTTTGCGGATAAGCGTTTTGGAAAACCATAAAACGGCTATCCGCCGCATTACAGCTCCCGGATGCTTTCCACGGTGTAGGTAAAGCTATCGGATTTATAATATCCGGTGTTGAACTCAATCGGCTTGTCATCCTTGTCGTACACAAACCTTTTTCGGAAAAGGACGGGATAACCTTCGTTAATCTCCAGCTTTTCAGCAATAAATTTTGTGGCTGATTTTGCGCTGATTTCTTCCTGTGATTTATAGGAGATGATCGAAAAATTCTCTTCCAGCATTTCGTAGAGCGGTTTCTTGAAGTCCTCGTCCCCGGTGAGTCCGATGCTGGGATGGAAAAAAGATTCGAAATAAACGATCGGCCCGTCGTTGGTTCCCCTTAATCGCACAAGTTTTAACACCTTGGTGTTGCTTTTTATACTGAAAAACTTGACCACCTGATCGTCTGGTATCACCCAGGAAATGTGCAACTCGAAATTCCGGATAGGAATTCCCCTTGCAGCCATTTCCTGGGAGAAACTCAGCCAATTTTTTGATTTTGAGCTAATGGGCCGGCTCTCATTGACCCACGTACCTATTCCCTTTTTACGGATCAACAGTTCTTCATACACCAATTTGTTGATTGCCTGCCGCAAGGTCGTCCTTGATATTCCAAGTTGTTTCGCCAAATCAACTTCATTGGGTAGTAATTTCCCATCTTTATAATCGGAGGAATCTATTAACGCACGCAATAGCGACTCAACTTGATGGTGCAACGGAATCGGTGAGTTATGATCGATACGGATCTTCATCTGTTCACAATAAAAATGTAAATATAGAATAAAATCACCTTAACCCAAAATGTATGCATAATATTGGCTATATGTTCGTACAAATGTTTTTATTTTTCTTGTGTAGTAAAAAGTTTAGTTCTACATTTGCCCGACATTAAGTGTTTATATGGTCAATTATAGCGTTTTAATGTGATTTTCAGGATTTGATATTTGCAATTATTATGTACATACATTTATATAGTTTACATGTCTAGGTTTAAGATTGAAAGAAGTACGACCCAGCCGATTATGCCATCAAGGGCTCCGCTGAGCGGAGAGAAAGCTAGCAAATACAATTTATTTCCTCATTTTTCACTTGGTGTGGGGAAGATTCATGGCGGTTATGAATCCCTTGCGGAATGGATACTCTCAAAGCGAACTGTAAAGATTGATGGCTATGTGGGGGTAGACTGGCAGGGCATCAAAGCACGGCTAAACGAAGTTTTTGCAGCAAGGGGATTGCGCGTCAATTGGGTGTTTGCGCACGACTATTTTCTTCCGGAAAGGCAATTGGACGAGCTGGTTAAGCCTTTTATGGGTGAGGAAGATTCGGTGTGGGGACGCATAACTTCATTGGAACTGAGTCAATTGTATGATTTAGAGAGTTTGGTTGGTCTGCAGTCTGACAGCAGCTATGACCTAAATATTTTTTATGGCACAGGTGCTTCCCTAATACGGGAACACCACGAAATCATCTATATAGACTTGCCTAAAAATGAGCTGTTGCTTCGAATGCGGGCTGGTTCGGCTTACAATCTGGGGGGTACCCGGGATACCGACACAACCCGTATGTATAAGCGGTTCTATTTCGTTGATTGGATTGTGTTGAATAAACACAAGGAGCGGTTGATCCATACGATTTCCGTTTATGTGGATTCACAGTGGCTAGATACGGTAAACTGGATAGCGTCGAAAGATCTGCAGGCGGCATTAGGTCAGATGTCAAAGACGGTATTCCGGCCACGTCCTTGGTTTGATTCGGGCGTCTGGGGTGGTCAATGGATGAAGGATAATTTTGCTCAATTGAGCGATGAGGAAGACAACTATGCTTGGTCGTTCGAAATCATTGCTCCCGAAAACGGAATTGTGTTGGAAAGCGACGGATATTTGCTTGAAATCTCCTTTGATATGCTGATGTTTGCGCAGGCCGAACAAGTATTGGGTTCGGGATACGGTCAATTTGGCAATTATTTTCCGATTCGCTTCGATTTTCTGGATACTTTCAACGGCGGTAACCTGTCTATTCAATGCCACCCTTCTCTGGCCTATATTCAAGAAAATTTCGGCGAGAAGCATACGCAGGACGAAACGTACTACATTCTGGATTGCAAAGACGATGCGAAAGTGTACTTGGGATTTAATGAAGACATCAACCCCGATGAATTTCAACAGGCGCTGAAAGATAGTTTTGATAAGGGAACAGAGATCGATGTTCAGAAATTCGTCCGGACGTTTGCCAGCAAAAAGCACGACCTTTATCTGATTCCCAACCAAACGGTGCATAGTTCCGGTCGCAACAACCTGGTGCTTGAGATAAGTGCTACCCCTTATATATTTACTTTCAAAATGTACGATTGGTTGCAAAAAGATAAAAATGGTAAGCAGAGGCCCATAAATATCGCGCACGGACTCAACAATCTCGATTTTACAAGAAAGGGTAGCAAGGTCGAGGCGGAACTTATTTCAAAACCCTATGTGTTGTCTGAAGCGCCCGGCTTCAAGCTGATCCATTATCCCACCCACCAAGCGCATTATTACGATGTGCACCGAATCGACGTGACCGGTTCGGCAACCCTGACCACTGACAAACAGGTGCACGTCCTGATGCTGGTAGAGGGTACGTCCATTGAAGTAGCGGATGCCTGGGGGAAGAAATCGGTTTTTAATTATGCGGAGACGTTCATTATTCCGGCAAGCGCCGAGACCTATACCCTTAAAAATTTAGGTGGTGGCGAGGCAAAAATCGTTAAGGCTTTTTTAAAGTAGCATATATCTTTATAATCCTAATATGATGAGTTTAATGTTCAGACAAATCACCTTCATAACGTTCGTGGCGTCTTTGGGAGGCTTGTTATTTGGCTTTGATATGGCCGTTGTTTCCGGAGTGTTGCCCGTTTTCAAGACGCAGTATGCGCTAGATTCATTCCGAGAAGGCTGGTTTGTTTCGTCGGCATTGCTGGGCTGCATCGCGGGGGTTGTGATCGCTTCCTATTTGTCAGACAAATGTGGCCGCCGACGAACATTGATCGTTTCTGCCCTGCTCTTTATGGTCTCCACGCTGGCATGCATCCTTTTTACGGAATTTTCACATATCATTGTTGGCCGCATTTTGACGGGTGTCGGTATCGGTGTTGCATCAAATGTTGTTCCACTCTATCTATCGGAGATTTCGCCGGTTAAAGACCGGGGTAAATTGGTTACCTTTTACCAGCTGGCGCTTACTCTGGGTATTGTATTGGCTTATGTTTCCAATGCGTATATCGTCAAGAGCGCTTCCCTATTTGCAGAGTGGAACATTGGAGGGCTTTTTTCGCGTTTCTTCGTAGATGAATCCTGGCGGGGGATGTTCGGTGTTGCACTGATTCCGTCGGTTATCTTTTTCATTGGGTTGCTGTTTGTTCCGGAGAGCCCATCCTGGAGCGGTCAACTGAAAGGTCATTCCCTCAGGCACTATGCGGAGTTATGGAAGCCTGTGTATCGAAAATCAATGCTGGTAGGCCTTTTCCTGCCGATATTTTCGCAGTTATGCGGTATCAACGTCATCATCTACTACGGCCCCACTATTTTGGGTAATTTAGGCTTCAGTCTGGACCATTCCTTGTATGGACAGATCGTCATCGGCGTAGCTAACCTGCTATTCACGGTCATTGCTATCTGGAAGGTAGACAGTCTCGGCAGGCGCCCGCTTTATTTAGCAGGTACGTTGGGCGGTGCTATTTGCTTATTCTTCGCAGGCATCCTTTTCTATCGAGAAGCACTGCATAGTTGGTGGCTGATGCTGAGTGTCGTAGGTTTTCTGGCATGCTTTGCATTCTCTATAGGTCCATTGAAGTTTGTGGTCGTTTCGGAAATATTCCCTGTCGGAATCCGGGCGAAGGCAATGGGAGTCAGTATATTGGCTATGTGGGTTTCGGATGCCCTTATCGGTCAGATAACCCCTTTTTTATTGAATAACTTTGGGGTCTATTTAACTTGCTTTATGCTGGGTCTGGTCTGTTTGTCCGGATTCTTCTTTGTGCTCAAAAACCTTCCCGAGACCAAGGGGAAAACCATAGATGAAATTCAGGAATTGTTAAGATAGTTAAAATCTGGTTAGAACTGAAACGCTAGGCGTGGCCATAATGTATGTACATAATGAGGTGTCTTATTCGTATGTTCCCATTTATGAATTAGAATTAACGGGATTTAAATTATCTCTCATTCCTTACATGCGCTACTAAATCCCATGAATTCTTATTTGGTAAACTGCTGATTAATTATTCATTGTGCGTATTGATGAACCGATGGAAGGAATATTTTTCAAAAAAATTGGACAATTAAAAAAAAATTGTAGATTTGTATGAACATATGTGGTATATGTCTGCATATGGCCGATTGTGAATCTGTTTTCTTAGTGATGATGTAATCAAATTCTATGCGAAAGTTAAACGATATGGTGATGACTCTTGGTCTTTTGTTGTGGGGTGCCGGTGTGTTTGCCCAGTCGGGGCCGAGAGAATACGTAGACTATGTAGATCCGTTGATCGAGTCTGCAAAATCCAGGTACTTTTATTTCAATTCAGCGTGCCGACCTTTCGGGATGGTCAATCTCAGTCCCGATAATATTCTGGAGAAAGAATGGAACTCCGGGTATAAATATCAGGAACCCTATATCCGGGGGCTTACCCACGTACACGACTGGGGGGTAGGAGGGTTGCTTTTAATGCCGACAACCGGTGTGATCGATCCCACCAAAGGCCCGGAGAGCTGGAAGACGAAGTTTTCACACGAAAGAGAGCAAGCCCGGGCGGGTTATCATCAGGTGTATTTTGACGATTACCACATGAACGTCGAACTCACTTCGACCACGCGGGTGGGCTTTCATAGGTATACATTTGATGAAGGAGGCGAGGCGCGCATATTGGTATACCTCGGGGGTCAACTTGGCGGCGGTATCATGAAGGATGCATCTTTGCGAAAGGTCAGCAATACCGAATTGGAAGGATGGGTCATCCAGGAAACCTTTGTTGGCGATGTAAAGCTTTTTTTTGTCCTTCAATTTGACCAGCCGTTCAGCGGCCTTACCGCGTGGCAGGGCGAAACCATTGGAAAGCCGGTGGCGGATCGTGTGGAGGGCAAGCAATTGGGTGCCTTTGCTACCTATCAGGTATTCAAAGGCGATCAGCTTCAGGTGAAAGCCGGCTTATCGTGGTGCAGCATCGACCAAGCCCGGCTGAACCTAAACACGGAACTCAACCATTGGGATTTTGACCGTGTCAGGCAGGAATCAAGAGACGATTGGAATCGTTGGCTGAGCAGAATCGACGTAGCGGGAGGTACCGAGCAGCAGAAAATCAAATTTTACACGGATGTTTGGCGTTCGTTGCTCGGACGAAGGCAGATTCAGGACGTCAACGGCCGTTATCCGGACTATTCGAGAGGCCATTTACAGGTAAAACAGCTGCCATTGGATGCTGAGGGAAGGCCTAAGTTTATGCACCTTAGCACGGATGCGTTGTGGATGACCATGTGGAACCTGAACATTCTTTGGGGGATTGCCTATCCCGAAGTGCTCGAAAGTTTTGTTAATTCGGCACTGGTATACCACCGGGACAGCGGCCACCTACCGCGGGGTCCGGTCATTGGGCGGGAATCGTGGATCATGACCAGCAGTCCGGTTACAGAGCTCATCGTTGGCGCGTACATGCTGGGAATACGGGGGTACGATGTAGATTCGGTATACTCTGCCCTGAAAAAGGCGCATATGCCGGGCGGCACTATGGATATGGGCGGCGGTTTTGTGCAGGAATATATCGATCTGGGATTTGTTCCCGAAACCGATCCGCCCCAGGGCTGGGGCGGAGCCGGCCGGGTCATGGAATATGTTACCCAAGATTGGGCACTTGCACAATTGGCAAAGAAGCTCGGCAAGCATGAAGATGCGGCCTATTTCCTGAAACGTTCAACCAACTGGTATAATATGTTCGATCCCACCATCGGGTTTATCCGACCCAAAAATCCGGATGGCTCCTGGACAGAACCGTTCGACCCGGTTCTAAACGCCAATTTCGGTGGTTTTGTCGAAGCCAATACCTGGCAGACCACCTGGATGGCTGTTCACGACGTAAAGGGACTGATCAATCTGCTGGGAGGCGAAGATCAGTACTGTGACAAATTGAACTTTGCATTTGAAAAAGCGCGTGCGGACAACTTTGTGGGCGGCTATGGGGGCAACTATGTCAATTATTCCAACCAGCCTGGCCTGGCGATGGCGCATTTATTCAACTATGCGGGCAAGCCGTGGCTCAGTCAATATTGGGTACGGGAGGTCTATAACCAGACCTTCAGCGACATCAGCCCCTACGGAGGGTACGGAGGGAATGACGAAGATCAGGGGCAGATGGCGGCACTCAGCGCACTGATGGGTATCGGGCTATTTGACATAAAAGGGGGGTGCGATCCCGAGCCGATCTACCAGATTACAACTCCTTTGTTTGACACGGTAACCATCCACTTGAACCCGCAATATTATCCTGGCAAGACGTTCACGATCACTACATCAAACAACGCTCCGGATCACCGCTATATCCAGTCTGCCCGTCTCAATGGACGGCCATTGCAGCAATGCTGGTTCCGTCAGGCTGACCTGAAAAGAGGGGGTACGCTGACACTCGCACTCGGTCCGGAGCCGAATACAGCTTGGGGCGTTAGCGAACAACCGCCCTCAGAGACCAAAGGCGATCCGAAATTCACCGTCTCGGCATTGACATATCCCAAGGAAGTGGGTGCAGGTGAAGCAATCCGCATTGGTTATAAAGTCAAGAACACCGGCAGCGTGGGAACCTATTTCGGTGAAATCGCGTTGGGGCAACGGGTGATTGCCCACCAGGAACATATTATTAAACGTGGCGAGGAGAAGCAGATCCACTATGAACTTCGGCTGTACGATCCGGGAAAGCAGCGGCTTTCCATCGGCGGACGCTCCTATCCGGTTCAGATCCGTTATCGGAAAAGCACATTAGCACTACACGACGTGGAGCTGTACAGCATAGGCGAACAGGTCCATGGAAGGGGAAGATTGTTGAATACCGGAAGCGATACACTCACACAATCCGTACACATCGAAGCAAACGGTATTTGCATCCGTGAAGAACAACTGCGGCTATTCCCAGGGGAATCGCAGCACCTGTCGTTTACCTATCGGGCACCTGCGTCGGGGAGTTACCGGATTGCCATCAATGGGGAGGTACAGCCGCCGCTTCAGGTCCTGATTCCTGAAGAGCGGCCTGAGCCGGGACTCGTCATGCATTATAACTTTGACCACTCGCAAACCCCCTTGCTTGACCTATCGGGTAACAAGCACCATCCGCAACGGCAGCGCCTGCCAGAAATCACGGAAATCGGGCCGGGCGGAGCTATGTTCGAAAAAAATAATCACCTGAAAATCGCCAGTTCAAACGATATTAATGCGGCCAATGCCTTGGCAATCAGCGTAGTCCTTTATCCTACCAATTGGTACAGTTTCGGGCGCGTATTGCAGAAGGGCGCCTCAGACGATCAGTTCATGATCTATCGGAACGGAGGCGAAGACCTGGAGTTCAAATTAACCGGCGTGCATCAAGGTACGATTTCAACCAAGCTGCCACCGGTCAACCAGCTAACGCACTTGGTGTGCCAATACGATGCGGCACAACGTAAAATCGAAATCTGGTCGAACGGTGAATTAGTGGCTCAGCAAGAGGCGGTAGGCGCCATACACCCGACAAACGACCCCCTATACATCGGCGTGAAAAATGAGCGCACGGGGCTGGAGGATAGCTTCAGCGGTATCCTCAATGACCTTCGGATTTACAATCGAACCCTTACACCGGATGAAATAAGGTCACTTTTCGATGCAACGCGAAACACCGAAAATTAAATCATGTCTATGTATTAACCAATCATAACCATATGAAAATTAGTGTGTTATTTGTAGTGGCGCTTTGCCTGTCGATAGGTAGCGCAGGGGCCACCAACTTTCTTCACCAGGTCGATACCATCACAGTAGAAGGCCAGGTAAACGGTCCGGACGGGCCCTTGGAGGGAGTGTCTGTTTTGCAGGAGGGGACAGCCGAAGGAACCAAGACCAACGACAGGGGGCGGTATTCCATACGGGTACCCGGCAACCGCAATTTAGTCTTCAGTTCAGTGGGCTATCTCACGCAAACGATTCCTGTGGATTACCGCATATTGATCGATGTGCGGTTGGAGCCCGGCGACCAGGCGTTGGATGAAGTGGTTGTGGTTGCCTTCGGCAAGCAGAAAAAAAAAGAATTGGTAGGCGCGTCCACTTCCGTCAGTCCTACTGAGCTTAAAGTTCCTTCAAGTAACCTGACCACAGCACTCGCTGGCCGGCTCGCCGGCATGGTGGCCTACCAGCGCAGTGGCGAACCCGGGGCCGACAACGCCGAGTTCTTTATCCGGGGCGTGACGACTTTCGGTTACAAAAAAGACCCGCTTATTCTGGTGGACAACGTTGAGGTTACGCCGACGGACCTGGCCCGGATGCAACCGGATGATATCGCCAGCTTCACCATCATGAAAGACGCCACGTCCACGGCGCTATATGGCGCTAGGGGAGCCAACGGTGTCATCCTGATCACCACCAAAGAAGGTAAGGAAGGAGCCGCAAAGGTGTCTTTCCGGCTGGAACAGTCGCTTTCGTCCAATACGCGGCAAATCGATCTGGCCGATCCCATTACCTACATGACGCTGTCTAACGAAGCCGTCCTCACCCGCAACCCGATCGGGCGATTGCCTTACTCGCAAAACCGGATTGACGCCACGGCAGCCGGCGTCAATCCCTATCTGTACCCGGCCAACGACTGGATGGCACAACTGATCAATAAGACTGCATCCACACAACGGGCCAATCTGAATGTAAGCGGTGGGGGCAAAGTGGCGCGTTACTTTATCGCGGGTGCCTACAATAAGGATAATGGCATCCTGAAGGTTGATGAGCGGAATAATTTCAACAACAACATCAACCTCCAGAATTTCCAGCTGCGTTCAAACGTCAACATTAACCTCACGTCATCCACCGAGGCGGTGGTTAGACTGTCGGGTGTGTTCGACGAATACAACGGACCGATAGACGGCGGAGCGGGGATGTTCCGAAAAATCATTTCGTCCAATCCCGTCCAATTTCCGGCTTATTATCCCTCCAGCGCACTCCCCAGTGCCCGGCACATCCTATTTGGGAATAGCAGTGAAAGCCCTACGGGCGGGGGGGCGGGAAGCGGGATTCCCTCGGCAAATTACATCAATCCTTATGCAGATATGGTAAAAGGATACCAAGATTATAGCCGATCCCAGATGTATGCTCAATTCGAACTGAAACAAAACCTCGGATTTTTAGTGCCCGGCCTTTCCGCACGCATGCTCTTCAACACATCCAGGTACTCCTATTTTGATGTTTCGCGGGCTTATAGTCCTTTTTTCTACAGTGCGAACCCTGTTGACCAATCACACAGCCAGTATCGGCTGAGCCTGTTAAACGAAGCTAGTGCTCGGGATTATCTTAATTATTCGGAAGGGTTGAAAGACATCCGTACCATCACCTACTATGAAGTGGCAGTTGATTACAACCGGGCCTTTGGCGACCATACGGTTTCGGGGCTGTTGGTAGGCATCCGCCGCAACCAGCTGTTGGCCAACCAAGGCACTTTGCAGAAATCACTGCCTTATCGGAACGAAGGAGTGTCCGGCCGGCTTAACTATGGTTATAAAAGCCGGTATCTGGTTGAGTTCAATTTCGGTCTCAACGGTTCCGAGCGGTTCTACAAATCGCAGCGCTATGGATTTTTTCCCTCAGCGGGTCTTGCCTGGAATGTTTCCAGTGAGCCGTTTTGGGAACCTCTGAAAGAGGCCGTATCCGAGCTAAAAATCCGCGCCACCTATGGACTGGTAGGCAATGATGCCATTGGCGATGAGAACGACCGCTTTTTCTACCTGTCGGAAATCAATGCCGACAATATTGACCGCGCGGTCTATTTTGGTACCCTTTACAATTACGGCAGAGACGGGTTTACGGTATCCAGGTACGCTAACAACGACATTACCTGGGAGCGAGCCCGTAAACTGAACCTGGGGCTGGATATCCAGGCCTTCGATGCATTTACCTTTACCGCCGATGTCTTTACCGAACACCGTAATAACATTTTGATGACCCGTTCTTACATCCCTGCCACCATGGGATTGGCGGCAACGGTACGAGCGAATGTCGGAGAGGCGCGGGCTTATGGGGTTGATGCCTCTCTTGATTACAATAAGGCCTTTGGCAGCAATTGGTGGTTGCAGGGTAGGCTCAATTTTACCTATGCGCGTGGGGAATACTTATATTACGAGGAGCCAGAGTATCCCGATAACCTGAAACATCTTTCCCGCAACGGTCACGCGTTGAATCAAACCTGGGGCTACATTGCTGAACGCTTATTTATCGACGACTATGACGTGGCGAACTCACCCCGGCAGAATTTCGGAGAATACGGCCCCGGCGACATAAAATACCATGACGTTAACGGGGACAATGAAATCACGGCATTGGACCGCGTGCCCATCGGGCTTCCCACGGTACCGGAAATCATTTTCGGACAAGGCCTTTCGGTGGGATATAAGGCGCTTGACTTTTCGTTCTTTTTCCAGGGATCCGCGCGGTCATCGTTCTGGATCGATCCCGTGCGGACGGCACCGTTTATCCCAAACCCCGACCTTGGTGCCGGTTCGCAGAATGCGCTGCTTCGGGTATATGCAGATAGCCACTGGTCCGAAGACAACCGCGACTCGTACGCGCTTTGGCCGCGGTTGAGCAGCACGCAAAACACCAACAATTCGCAGGTCAGTACGTGGTTCATGCGCAACGGATCGTTCTTGCGTCTTAAGTCGGTCGAACTAGGGTACAGCCTTCCTGAACGTGCGTTGAGCCGAATCCATCTCAACGGCGCGCGCGTGTACTTAAGTGGTACAAATCTGTTGTGTTTTAGTGGCTTTAAGCTTTGGGATGTTGAGATGGGCGGGCAAGGATTGGGGTATCCTATCCAGCGCGTGTTTAATGTAGGTGTTCATGTGAATTTATAGACCTCCTAATGGTATCATCGATGAAACTAATTAGACTTTTTTTACTGACGGTTGCGCTGGCTACCGTGGCCTCCTGCAGTTTTCTGGATGTGGTTCCGGACAACATTGCAACCATCGACAACGCGTTCAACAGCAGAAATGAAGCGGAGAAATTTCTATTTACCTGTTATTCGTTCCTCCCCAAGGAGGATCATCCCGACGCGAGCCCGAACTTTAACGCGGGCGATGAATTTTGGATTTACTGGCCCATTCATGAGGCCGACCGTTACACGCTGGAACCGTACCATATCGCCCGTGGGCTGCAAAACAAAGTCACCGTTAACCTGAACCATTGGGAGGGCAGCGGGAACCTGGTCCCATCGCTGTGGCAGGGGATCCGTAATTGCAACATCCTGCTCAAAAATATAGACAAGGTGCCCGATCTGGATCCCTATATGAAAAGTAGGTGGCGGGCGGAAGCCATGTTTCTAAAGGCATATTTCCACTGGTACCTCTTCAGGATGTACGGGCCGATACCAATCGTGGATGTCAACCTGCCCATTTCGGCAACTACCGATGAGGTGCGCATCAAACGCCAGCCCGTAGACTCCGTAGTTAATTACATCGTTGGGTTGATCGATGGAGCTACAACGGGCGACCATCAGGATGCGCTTCCCGCCGTCATTACCAACGAAGCAATCGAGCAAGGCCGCATTACACGTCCCGCTGCGCTGGCCATCAAGGCCCGTGTATTGGTTACCGCTGCCAGTCCGCTTTTCAACGGGAATCCGGATTTTGCCAATTTTAACGACAAGGACGGTGTCGCCCTGTTCAACACCTCGCCCAATCCAGCTAAATGGGACCGGGCCGCTGAGGCTTGCCGCATTGCAATTGCCGCCTGTCACGACGCCAATAGGGAACTTTACCGGTTTGACGGCGGCGTACTAGCCGTAGACGATGCCACACGGATCGAAATGAGCATCAGAAACGCCGTCTGCGAACCGTGGAACAGCGAATTAATATGGGGCTACACCTATTCGGGAGCCGGCGATCCCGCGCTGCCATCGAAGCTGTTGCAACTCTACGCTTCCCCACAGTTAGACCCCAACAACATCAGCCTGAACCTCCGGGGGCAGATGGCTCCTACTATGAAAATGGCTGAGCTATTTTATACCAAGAACGGAGTCCCCATTGAAGAAGATAAGGAGTGGGACTACGGCAACCGGTTCGACCTACGTACCACGACCGCTGCCGACAGCATGATGCAAAATGGGTACACTACCGTTGGACTGCATTTCGATCGCGAGCCTCGCTTTTACGCAGACCTAGCGTTCGACGGAGCGAAATTCTTTATGAAAAACGGCACTTGGCCCATCCAAAATAAATCCGGGCAAACCTCCGGCATCAAACAAAGCCGGTTATATTCCATCACGGGGTATTACGCCAAAAAGCTGGTTAACTGGAACCTGATTCCGTATACCGGCGGATTTGTCGCCATGGAGCTTTACCCTTGGCCCATCATGCGGTTGGCCGATTTGTATTTGCTTTACGCCGAAGCGCTGAATGAATTGGGCAAATCGGATGAGGCGCTTCCGTATCTAGACCGAATCCGTGAGCGCGCCGGTTTACCTACCGTCCAGATGGCATGGAGCGAACATTCCAAGAACCCGGATAAATACACCACACAGCCTGGTCTCCGCGCCATCATCCGTCAGGAGCGACTCATCGAATTGGCGTTTGAAGGTAGTCGTTTCTGGGATCTCAGAAGATGGAAGCAGGCCGTAGACGAATTAAACGACCCCATCTACGGATGGAATATCTTGGGTGAGGACGCGGCGACTTACAACCGGAGAGTACTGCTGTTTCAACAGCGATTTGTCGGGCCGCGCGATTACCTTTGGCCCCTATCCGATAATTCCTTAATTGTTAACCCTAGCTTGGTTCAAAACCCGGGGTGGTAATTCAATGCCGAAAAAAAATTCCATGAAAATCTATCACATTCATATGAAACCGCTGAACATATTGCTGGCTGTCGTGCTGGGCTTCGCCACGATGGCAGGCTGCCAACAGGACAGGCTGGAACCCACCAGAAATGACGGAATACCTCCCGGAAAAGTAATCCACGCAGAGGCCGAACCGGGGCATGGCGTGGTGACCATTACCTATACACCGCCCACCGATCGGGATCTTTTATACGTGAAAGCGGTCTATCGCACCAAGAAAGGAGAAGTACGCGAAACCAAGGCGACCTTTTACACCAACAAGATCACGGTAACGGGCTTTGCCGATACCAGTTTTTACGATGTAGATCTGTACGCCGTTGACGAGGGGGAGAACCTTTCGGAGCCCTATACCATCCGGGTGAAACCCCTAAAGCCTCCTTATCTGATTGTCCGGGATAGTATCAAGGCCATAGCAGATTTTGGCGGCCTGAATGTAAGCTTTGTCAACGAGCTAAAAGAAAATATTGCCATCATCACGCTGGGCAACGATTCCCTCGGCAATTTTGTTCCCGTCAACACCTTTTACACCAATGTGGAACGTGGCAATTTCTCGACACGCGGATTTCCGGCAGAACCGACCACCTTTGGCATCTGTATCCGTGATCGCTGGAATAACCTTTCGGATACCCTGTTGTTTGAACTTACTCCCTACTTCGAAGTCCGGCTCGACAAGACCCGTATCAGGCCGCTCGTGTTACCGAATGATGCGCCGTTGGGGTACGGGGGTGAGGTACGATACCTGTTTGACGATGTTTTCGGTAACAACGGTTGGTACCATACATCCGATCAATCGCGCATGCCCCAATGGTTTACATTTGACATGGGCATGAAAGCCAAGCTAAGCCGCTTGGTGTGGCGCATGCGCGACGGCCAATTCTATAATCTGCACAATCCCCGTACCGTTGAAATCTGGGGGTCCAACAACCCGTCGCCGGATGGTAGCTGGGACAACTGGGTGCTGTTGAAGGCACATGAACAGATAAAGCCATCGGGATTGCCCCCCGGCCAGCTCAGCCAAGCGGATGAAGAAGCCGGCATTGCCGGTGAGACCGTTACGTTTCCCTTGGACGTGCCCGAAGTCCGTTATATCCGGTTCAAGACGTTACGCAATTGGTCGAACGGAACCTACGTCAACTTTAACGAAATCACCCTGTTCGGGTCGCCAGAGCAAACCCCCAATTGATACATACCATGAAAAAAGCTACTTATTTCTTTGCTTCTTTAATGGCCTTTGCAGGAATGCTATGGCTGTCATGCAGCAAAATGGACGATTATAAACAGCACTTGAAAGACCGTAAATATACCGGAAAAGTGGATACTGTCATTGTACAGCCCGGGTATAAGCGTCTGCAGTTAGCGCTCGTGCTGAACAACGACCCTTCCATTTCACGTGTTCGCGTTTACTGGAGCAACCGCAGCGATTCCGCTGAGGTATCTGTTGAGCGAACCGGGCAGGCGGATACCGCCAGACTCATGATAGAAGAATTGCAAGAAGGAAACTACAATTTTGAAATCATTACCCTCGATGCAGAAGGTAACCGATCCATTTCCACTTATGCTACGGGCCAGGTGTTTGGCGACAGCTATGTAAGCACGCTTAATAACCGTGTACTTCGGGGTGCAAGCCTTACCGACGACGGAAGCAAGGTGATCCTGCGGTGGTCATCGGCCTTATCCGGGGAGATCGGTTTGCACGTTGAATATGTGGATAGCCGCGGTAGGCTACAGCGTACGACGGTCTCTGCCAGCGAGGTTGTCAGCGAATTGCCCGATTACGAAGAAGCCAGCCAAATGCGGTATCGCGCCTTGTACCTGCCCGATGAAAACGCCATCGATACGTTTACCACTGCGTATGCCCAGGCTACCTTGCCGCTTTTTGAACGTAAGCTGGATAAGAGCCGCTTCAGGCCCCTGCTTTTGCCGACCGACGCGCCGGATGCCTACGGGTGGATCATGCCCTTCCTTTGGGACGAAAATTACGGCGAGCCTGGTTTCCACACTCCGCCCGGTGGCGGTTTACCGCGTTGGTACACCATCGATATGGGCGACGCCGTCCGGCCCCATCGCCTGAAATTCTGGCAGCGGATCGATGGCGGATTCGTCTTCAACCGAGGAAACCCAAAAACGTTTGAAGTGTGGGGCAGCAACGACCCCGACACGGATGGCGGATGGCAAAACTGGGTGAAGCTTTTGGACGGTGAATCCATAAAGCCTTCCGGATTACCCCTGGGCACCGTCAATGAGTCCGATGTGGCCTATGCGCGTGGGGGAGAAGAGTTTCGGTTCGAAGGTGAGATGCTGCCTGCTGTCAGATACATACGGTTTAAGGTCGTGGATACCTGGAGTGGCGAGGATTTCACCCATCTGCTTGAACTTTCGTTGTGGACAAGGGACAGGCTATGATGCGTATCCTCGGAATCGGACTGGGGCTAATCCTTTCCATGCCAGCCGTATTCGGACAATCGCGGCTGGTCCGTAACCTCCGGCAAGGTACTCCACAGGTACTTGTCGTTTACGGAACAAGCCTCTCGGCGGGTGAGGGGGGTAAAGCTTGGGTGAAGGCCTTAGCCGATGAGCTCAACAATCGGTACGGTAACCGGCTTTCTTGCCATAATGCAGGGAAGCCGGCCATGTGGTCCACGTGGGGCGTACAGCATCTCGAAGATAGCGTGGTTCGCCGGAAGCCCGATGCTGTGCTGATTGAGTTTGCCATCAACGATGCGTTTACTCCCTACTATACGTCGCCGCAGCTTGCGCGGCTTAACCTGGAATACATGATTAACCGGCTGCGGTTAACCAATCCTGACTGCGAAATCATTCTGCAGCTTATGAATCCACCCATTGGACAGCATGCCGCGGATCGTCCGGAATTGTCGGCATATTACCAAGTTTACCGAAAGGTCGCGAAAAAATACAAGCTTTTGCTTATCGACCACGATACCTATTGGCGGGACATCCTGCTGGCGGGAACCGAGGCGTTCCGCGTCTGGGTGCCGGATGGCATACATCCCAGTGCGGAGAGCGCTCGATCACTGATTGCGCCGTTTATTCTGCAGGCATTGGAAGCGCGGTAGTCAACATGGGTGCATCACTCCACCCCGCCGCCCAGGCTCCGGTACAGCAACACGTACGCTTCGATCTGCTGGCGTTTCAGATCCGCCAGTTCCAGTTCGCTTTGCAGCGCATTCTGCTGGGCCGTGATCACTTCCAGGTAGGATGCCATGCCGCTTGCAAAAAGCAGCTGCGCATTCGGAATGGCCTTTTCGAGCTTGTTTTTCTGCGACTCGGTGATTTCGATCTGGGCTTTCAGTTTATCCAGCTGCGCCAGGGCGTCCGCTACTTCGCCCACCGCGTTCAGCACTGTTTGCCGGAAACGGATCACCGCGTTTTCCCGCTGTATCTTGGCCGCTTCAAACTGCGTTTTCAGTTTGCGGCCGTTGAATACCGGCTGCATTACGTTTCCGGCGAGGTTGCCAAACAACGAAGCCGGCATCACAAACCAGTTGCTCGCCTGAAACGCATTCAGTCCGCCGGCCGCGGTGATGCGCAGCGCCGGATAGCGGTTGGCCTGCGCAATTCCCACCTGGGCATTGGCAATATCCAGCGCATATTCGCTCTCTTTCACGTCCGGGCGGCGGCTCACCATGGCGGCCGGTATGCCCACGGCAAACTGTTCGGGTACCGCGAAGCGATGCAATGGCACGCCGGTGGCGATGGCCTGCGGTTCGCGGGCCATCAGGATGCTCAGCGCATTTTCCTGCATGAGCAGTGCCTGCTCCAGTTTGGGTATCCACGCCTTTGTCTTTTCGAGTTGCACCTCCGCCTGCTGCACCGCCAGGATCGACGCCTGTCCGGCCGCGTATTGCAGGCGGATGGCACGCAGGGTGCTATCGCTCAGTGCCAAGTTGCGCCGGGTAATGTCGAGCTGCTCATGCAGCATCAGCAGCGTGTAATATGCAGAAGCCGATGCCGCGATCAGGCGGGTTTGGAGGGATTTTACCGCTTCCGTGCTTTGCAGGTACGCCGCCAGGGAGGCCTGTTCCTGCTGCTTTATCTTGCCCCATACGTCTACCTCCCAGCTTACGCCCAGGGCCGCCGTGTAATCCTCGATGTGGTTGGTGCCGAGAAAGCTGCCGAGGCTCACGCCGTTCAAGCTGTTTTCCGAAGGACGCGACGTGTTGGCCGATACATCGGCCTGCACGGTGGGCAACCAGGCCGCACGGGCCTGTTTGAGGTATTTTTCATTCAGGGTGATGGTATTTAAGGCCACCTGCATGTCGTAGTTGCGGGCCAGTACGCTATCGACGATGCGCTGCAGGGCCGTGTCGGTAAAGAACTGCTTCCACGGCAAGTGCGCCATGCTGGACGAATCGGCTGCCGGCGGAGCCATGGAAGCCGCCGATACGGTCCGGAACGTGTCCGGCACCGCCCCGGCGGGGCGGACGGTTTCCCTGCCGGTACTGCAGCCATAAGCCAGGAGAGCTACCGCCAGCAGCAGCGCCGCCGGTTGCAGCGCAGGTTGGCCTTTACGCTTGGCGCCCACCCGTTCCTGCAGGTACTGGAAAATCACGAAGAGCACCGGGATGACGAATATCCCCAGTAGCACGCCAGTCAGCATCCCACCCACAGCTCCCGCACCGATGGAATGGTTGCCCAAGGCCGACCCGCCCGTGGCACGCAGCAACGGAATCATGCCCACGATGAAGGCAAAGGACGTCATCAATATCGGGCGGAGCCGCAACCGCGAAGCTTCCAGCGCCGATTCGAGGAGCCCCATGCCCGCCCGTCGCCGCTGCAGGGCGTACTCCACGATGAGGATGGCATTTTTCGCCAGCAGGCCGATCAGCATGATCATCGCCACCTGCACATAAATGTTGTTTTCGATGCCCATCAGGTTGATGAACAGCATTACGCCGAATATCCCCAGCGGAATGGTAATGACCACCGCCAGCGGCAGGATATAGCTCTCGTACTGCGCTGCCAGCAGGAAAAAGACAAACACCAGGCTCATGATGAAGATCACCGTAAGCTGCGAGCCTGCACTTTTCTCCTCACGCGTCATGCCCGTCCATTCGTAGGCAAAGCTGCGCGGCAGCACCTCGGCCGCGGTTTCTTCGATGGCCGTGATGGCATCGCCCGTGCTGTATCCCACATTGGGCTTTCCGTTGATGGTCACCGCGTTATACAAGTTGTTGCGGGTTACCGTCTCCGGGCCGTACACCCGGTCCAGCGTCACCATCGTATTGGCCGCCACCATGCCGCCTTCAGCATTTTTCACGTAGATCTCGTTGAGGGACGAGGCACTCGCGCGGTAGGGGATATCGGCTTGGGCGATTACCCGGTAGAATTTCCCGAAGCGGTTGAAGTCCGATACGAACGTGCTACCGAAATAAATCTGCATGGTTTGCAGCAGGTCGCTCACGTTGACCCCCAGTTGCTTCGCCTTCTCGTCATCGATCACCAGCTCGTATTGCGGGTTGTTGGCCGCAAACGTCGTAAAGGCAAATGCGATTTCCTCCCGTTTGGACAGGGCGGCGATAAACGACTTGGCAGTGGCGTCGAGTTTCTCCAGCGAGCCGTTGCCCCGGTCCTGCAGCATGAATTCAAAACCATCCACGTTGCCGAAGCCGGATACCGTGGGGAAGGTGAAAAACACCGCCTGCGCCCCCTTCACCTCCGCAGCCACTTTCTGGGTGAGGCTCGCCGCAATGGCCTCATAATCTTTGATCGGACCACGTTGGTCTTTCGGTTTCGTGCGGATAAAGCCCGCACCATACGGAGCGGCATTCGCGTTTGAAATGAAGTTGAGGCCATCCACCTGGTAGTGGTTCAGCGTAAACGGCTCTTTGGCCACGATCTCCTCGATCTGTTTCATGGCCCGTTCCGTGCGGGCCAGCGAGCTTCCCGGCGGCGTATTCACCGCATACAGCACAAACCCCTGGTCTTCCGTAGGGATAAACCCGGTAGGCGTACGTTGGATCATTACCGCCGTAACGGCCGTCACCAATGCCAGTCCCGATACCACCACCCATTTGCGGCGCATCAGCAGCTGCAGCGACCGCACGTATTTATCGGTGATGGCCGTAAACGCCACGTTGAACGCCCTGAAGAACCGTTTCAGGAACCCGCCGCTATGATCGGCCGCGTGGCCTTCGGCATGCGGATTTTTCAGGAACAGAGCGCATAGCGCCGGACTGAGCGTCAGCGCATTCAAGGCCGAGATCAGAATCGCCACCGCCAGCGTAAACGCAAACTGCGTGTAAAACACCCCAGCGGGTCCCTGCATGAAGGTCACTGGTACGAATACGGCCACCATCACCAGCGTGATGGACACGATGGCTCCCGAAATTTCCTTCATCGACTCCTGGGTCGCATCCCGCGGCGACAGCCCCGTCCGTTCCATTTTCGAATGGACGGCCTCCACCACCACGATCGCGTCGTCCACCACGATGCCGATGGCCAGCACCAGGGCAAACAACGTAAGCAAGTTGATACTGAATCCGAAAAGCTGCATGAAAAAGAACGTACCGATGATGGCTACCGGCACCGCGATAGCCGGAATCAGCGTAGAGCGGAAGTCCTGCAGGAAGATGAACACCACCAGGAAAACCAGGATAAAGGCTTCGATGAGCGTATGGTTCACCTGGCTGATGGATTCATCCAGGAAATCCTTGGCGTTGAACATCACGATCGGTTCGATGCCTTTGGGCAGCGTCTCTTTCAGCACCTCGATCTGCCGTTTGGCTTCGATCAGGATTTCGTTGGCATTTGAGCCCGCGGTTTGCAGCAGGGCAATGCCCGAAGTCGCGCCTCCGTTGAGGCGGCTGTTGGCCGCATAGGAGAACGAACCGAACGACACCCGCGCCACATCCTTCAGGCGCACCAGCTGCCCGTCATTTGTCGCCTTGATGATGATATTTTCGTAATCCTCGTTCCGGTTCAGCTTGCCCTTGTATTTCAGCACGTATTCAAACATCTGCGGACTGCTTTGCCCCAGCCTTCCGGGCGCAGCCTCCACGTTTTGGTCGGCAACGGCCCGCATCACGTCCTGGGGCGACAGGTTGTACGCCACCAGCCGGTCCGGCTGAAGCCAGATGCGCATGGCGTATTCGCGGCCGCCGAAAGGCTGCACTTCGGCCACACCCGGTATCCGCTGCATCTGCGGGATAACGTTGATCTTCAGGTAATTTTGGATAAACGCCTCGTCGTACAAGCTGTCCTTGCTCGTGAGCGCCACGAACATCAGGAAGCTGTTTTGCTGTTTCTGCGTGGATATGCCCGCCTGGATTACCTCCTGCGGAATTTTGTTGCTCGCTTTAGACACCCGGTTCTGCACGTTTACCGCCGCAATGTCCGGATCCGTACCCTGTTTGAAAAAGACGGTCAGGGTCATGCTCCCGTCGTTGCTTGAGTTTGACGTCATGTACGTCATGTTTTCCACGCCGTTTACCGCCTCTTCGATGGGCGTGGCTACCGAGCGCGCCACCGTCTCGGCGTTGGCGCCCGGATACGATGCCGTCACCACGACGGTAGGCGGAGCGATGTCCGGAAATTGGGAAATGGGCAAGGTAAGCGCCGATATGGCGCCAAGGATAACCAAAAGGATGGAGATAACGGTCGATAGCACCGGCCGTTCGATAAATTTCTGTAACATCGAATCGAATTGTTTTAACTAAGAATTAACCGGGATTGCCTTACAGCGCCGCTCGGGCAATCAAACTGTCCGAAGCCACGGGCTCCGGGATGATGCGGGTGCCCTCCTGCAGGCGATCCAATCCGGCATACACAATCCGGTCGCCCGGTTTCACGCCGCTTTCAACCAGGTAGTGGGTTCCGCTCCTGCCCGCTATCGGGATGGGGCGGCTTTCCACGCGGTTGCTGTCTGCCAGCGCAAACACGAACACCTTGTCCTGCAGCTCGAAAGTCGCTTCCTGCGGAATAAGGATCACCGATGGCGACACATTCGGGATGCGGATCTTTCCCGTATTGCCCGAGCGCAGCAAGCCCTCCTCATTCGGGAATACCGCCCGGAAGGTAATGGTGCCCGTACGGTCATCAAACTGGCCCGATACCAGTTCCACCTTTCCTTTCTGTGCGTAGGTGCTGCCGTCTGACAGCACCAGCTCCACCGGAGGCAGCTGGCTGATCTTATCGGCGATCGTGGCGCCCGCTACGCGGTTTTTAAAGCCGATGAAATCGTTCTCGCTCAAGGAAAAATACGCAAACACGTTGCGTATTTCCGAAAGCACCGTCAGGGGTTCCGGCGTGGTCGTGCCCACCAGGCTGCCCATCTTGAACGGAATGCGGCCAATGTAGCCCGACACGGGGGCTGATATCACCGTATAGCCCAGGTTGATCTGTGCACTCTCTACCAGCGCCTTTGCCTGCAGCACATTCGCTTCGGCCACCCGTTCGGCCGCCAGGGCCGCATTCAGCTGCACATCCGACAATACCTGATTTTTAACCAGGGGTGTCAGTTTGCCCACGTCGATGCGTGCATTCGTCAGGTTCGCTTCGGCTGCGGCCAGGGTCGCTTTCGCGTTGTTCAGCTGCTCGGTATACACCCGGGCGTTGATGCGGAAGAGCGGCTGTCCCTGTTGCACATACGCCCCTTCGTCTACGTAAATGTGCTCCAGTTGGCCGTGAACCTGCGGCCGTATTTCGATGTCTTTGCTGCCCTCTACGGATGCCGGGTATTCGTCATACGTGGTGGCCGTCTGCGGATGCAGGGTCAATACCGGCAGGCGCTGCGGCGTATCTGCCATCTGCTCGCTGCCGGAAGACGTTTTGCACGCCTGGATAGTTACCAGCAGGAATAGTCCGGCGAGCGGCAGGAGGTAGCGGATCGGGTTGTATTTCGCGTGGATGGAAAAGCTACTGTTCATGGTCTATTTATTATTTATATTAATATATTTTGATGATGTAATTGACTATTAATCTTCTATTTCCTATCGCTATTATATTTCCTAACACCGTTAGGAAACCAAGCAAAAAAAATTAAGCCTTCAGGTTCTTGATAAATCCGGTGATGGCGTCGTCGAGCACCAGTTTATTCAGCTGTTCAGTGTCGTCGGCGGGGGCGACCATCTTGATGGAAATCAATCCGTGCAGGATGGACCAGAAGGTATGGTACTTGAGGCATGCGTTGTCTTCGGCATCGCCGGGGTTTGCCTTTTCGATGATTTCGATCATGGGCGCCATCACCAAATCCCGGAAGACCGAGCGTTCCGGCATGCATTTATCCATTTCGCAGGTCGGCGCACCCATTCCCCACATCAGCTGGTAATATTCCTTGTTGCTGAACGCGAATGCCCAGTATGCGTCGGCTATGGCCTTGAGCTGTTCTGCCGGATCCGTAGAACTGGCTTTCGCTGCGGTCAGTTTGGCAATGACCCGCTCAAACCCCTGTTTACCAAATTCAAGCAGGATGGCCTCCTTGTTTTCAAAGTAATCGTAGATCACGGGCACACTGTATTGGATCGCGTCGGCAATCTTGCGGATGGAAAGCGACTGCCAGCCATCCTCCTTCACGATCTGCCATGCCGTGCTGAGGATATTGGCCCGCATGGCCTCTTTTTCCCGTATTCTCCGTGCCGCAATAATGCTCATTTGCTTTTTACCTAACAGTGTTAGCAAAAGTAACAGGGTTTGGTCGCCGGTGCAAGGAATTTTTTAAAACCTGAAGATTTGATGACACAGCATCTTCCTACCTTTGTACCATGGCACCCGTACAGGAAGTCGATTTGCATCTCCGGGCATTCATGCGCAATACGTCGGGACTCAGTGGCGATGACATGGTGCAACTGAGCATCGAGCGTATGCGTGCTGCGCTGGATAAAGCCATTGAGCAGGGCCAGCAGGAAATCCGCTTCATCCACGGCCACGGCACCGGCGTACTGCGCGAGCGTGTGTACCACGAATTGCGCGTATACGAACGCAGGGGCCTGATCACCTCGTTCGAACCTTCTTTTTTCAATCCGGGAATGGTGAATGTGGTTATCAGGTATTGAAATGCACAACCGTTTGCGTATCGATTCTCCTTGACAGATTCGAATTTTTTCCCCAATATTGTCTTGTAATAGTCATATCCACGCACTGACCAAATTATACAAAGACTGTTGAATAGGGCTATTCTTACTCACCAATTGGCATTCGGTTGCATCGTAATTAGCGGGTTGTTTGTTAACGTCAGATAGAGTTATGGAAGCACTCAAAAACCTTACCGACCACGAATTGATTGCGCTGTTACGTACCGACAATCCCCATGCTTTTTCCGCACTTTACGAACGGTATTGGAAAAAGCTGCTATATTTTGCGGCCCAGCGCACGGCGACCTTTGCCGATGCCGAGAATATTGTGCAGGACATTTTTGTTTCCCTGTGGGAGAAGCGAGCCACACTGCAGCTCACCTCGACGCTGGACAACTACCTTTACGTGTCTGTCAAGTACCGCATCATCAAGTTGCTCGACCGGCAGCGTACGCGGCGCCTCCACGCCGAAGCCCAGGCGCTGAGCGGCGACCTGCTGGACGACTCCATGCAGGAATACCTGAATCTCGAAGAACTGCGGCAGCGGCTCGAAGCATTTGTTGGCACGTTGCCGGAGCAGAGCCGGCTGATCTACCGCATGCGGAAAGAAGAGGGCCTGAGCCATCACGAGATTGCCGAGAAACTCGGCGTATCGGAAAAAGCGGTCAACGCCCGGCTCGTCCGCATAAAAAAACAGCTGCGCACGGGGCTGGATACCTTCCTTGCCGGATTTTTGTTGTAATTATTCGGTTGTTACACAGCAAATTGCAATTTTTTAAGGAAAACGGTGTGTCATTTGCCGGCTTCGGGGTACCTATGGAAAAGCGCCCGACAGCATATGGCAAAACACGTAGACACGGTCAAGTTGCAGGAGTTAGCCCATAAATGGCTTACCGGCACGCTTAGTAAAGAAGAACATGAAGAATTTGAGCGCTGGTTCAACGATGCCGGCGATGCACCCATCGACGTTCCCGGCTTCCATGCCCAAAGTGAAGACGAGCATAAACAACGGCTTTACGCCCGGATCCTGGACCGTATTGACGGCGCGGAGCCCAAGCGGAGAATCACGCGGTGGCTTCCCTATGCCGCAGCCGTCGTTCTTGCCGGCATGGCCCTAACTTGGAGCCTTCTCGAGCCAAAACCAGCGGAAGAAACGGCAACCGTAAGCATTCAGGACGTGGCACCGGGCGGCAACAGGGCCACCCTCACGCTCGCGGATGGGCACACGATCGGCCTCAGCGAGGCCCGGCCCGGCATTGTTGTAGGCGACAACGGCATTACCTATCGGGATCAGTCGGAAGAAATCGTCGACCTGAGCACGGGGGTTGTCAGTCAGCTGGCTCTGTCCACTCCGCGGGGCGGCACCTATCAGTTAACCCTGCCCGACGGTACAGAGGTATGGCTAAACGCCGCCTCCACGCTGCGGTATCCGAGCCGGTTCACCGGCGAAGCGCGTGTCGTCGAGCTGGAGGGAGAAGGGTATTTCGAAGTCTCCAGGTCGGCGGTACCTTTCAAGGTAAAAACCGCCGGTCAGCAAGTCGAGGTACTCGGTACCGCTTTCAACATTTCGGCCTATTCAAATCAAGCGGAAGCGAAAACCACCCTGGTGGAAGGCCGGGTAAAAGTAACACTGCTTGACCGGCGGTCCGACGGTGAAGCCAGGTCTTCACGCATCCTCACGCCCGGTCAGCAGGCCACGAAATCCGGTTCTGCCCTGGCGCTGCATACGGTCGATACCGACAGCTATACCGCGTGGAAGGACGGATATTTCAATTTCGATGGCCTTACGCCCGCAGCCGCCTTTGCCCAACTTGAACGTTGGTATGACATCGAAGTGGTTTACCAGGGAAACGTGCCCACCATGCGGTTCTTTGGCGTATTCAAGCGCGGCAAACCGCTGTCGTCGGTATTGGCCATGTTAAAAGAAAGCGGGCTGGATTTCAAAATCACCCAACAAGGCGGCAAAAGGCAGCTGCTGGTCATTAATGAGTAAACTAAAATCCGAGCATATGAAAAGAGAAACGTAAAACCCACAACCGCGGGCTACGGACAAAGAAAGCCGGACGGTGCTGCCACACCATCCGGAAAGCTGTCTGAAATGGCTCCGGCAGTTATCGCAACTGTGTCAGTAAACTGAATTATAACCATTCAAACCATACAAATATATGATTTTTATACCATCTGTTAAAGGCACGTCTTGGCCTTTGGCAATACGAATATTCATCATCATGAAGCTAGTGGCTTTTTTAATCCTGGGGCTCGTGCTACAGACCTCCGCAGACGTAAAAGCACAACACATCACGTTGAATGTGAAAAGCAAAACGCTGCGGGAGGTGATGAAGCAGATCCAGCTGCAACAAGGGTACTCCTTCTTTTTCCGGGGAGACCGCATTGCCCAAACCCGGGTCAGCGTGCAGGTAGAACGCGCCGACCTGGCCCAGGCGATGGCCGCCATCCTAGCGGATGAACCCCTGGAGTGGGCGTTGAAAGACGGGACCATCATCATCAAGCCGAAAGCCCCCGAAACCCGGACGGCCGCACCCCCGCCGGCGGAAGTCCAGCAGCGCGAAATCACGGGCCGGGTGGTCGACGCACAGGGCGCTCCGCTTGCCGGTGTTACCGTATCGGTAAAGGGCGGCAACTCCGTCACGACCACGGATGCCCAGGGCAGTTTCAGGATAATGCTGCCACCGGGCAGTCAGACGCTGGTGTTCAGCAACGTCGGCTTTGAACCCCAGGAGGTAACCGTATCCAATCAACGTTCGGTGCAGGTTACGCTGGCGGGTTCCGTCAGCGACCTGGACGAAGTGGTCGTGGTGGGATACGGCACGCAACGGAAGGCCAACCTCTCCGGTGCCGTGGAAATGGTAGACGGCAAGCGGCTTGCAGACCGCCCGATCGGCAATGTGAGCCAGGCCTTGCAGGGCATAAGCCCCGGCCTCAACGTGTTTACCAATAATTCCGGGGGGCAGCCCGATGCTACCATGAATTTCAACATCCGGGGTATGGGTAATCCGCTGGTGCTGGTTGATGGGCTGCCGGTAGACATCAACCTGGTGAACCCCGAAGACATTGAAAACATTTCGGTCATCAAAGACGCTTCATCGGCGGCCATTTACGGTGCGAATGCGCCTTACGGAGTGATCCTCATCACCACCAAAAAAGGCCAATTCAGTGAAGGCAAGCCCCGCTTTAATTACAACAACACCCTCTCCATGGGTGCACCTACGCGGTTACCCCATCCGGTCAACTCGCTGGATTTCTCGACCTACCTCAACGCCGCGACCGTCAATGCCGGCAGCGCGCCCCTGTTTTCCGATGAGGTGATAGCCCGGATCAAGCAGTACATGCAGGATCCCTCCAGCATTCCCGCCGTGGGGCCGGATCCGCTGGACCCTTCCAAGTGGGCAAAGCGCGAAAACGCCAACGGCAATACCAATTGGTACGAGGAACTTCTCAAACCGTGGGCTTTGCGCCAGAAGCACGACCTCAGCATGAACGGCGGCGGCCAGCATTTTAACTACTATGTGTCGTTGGGGCTCTTCGATCACCGCGGACAAATGCGCCATGCCAACGAAGGCTACAAGCGGTATAACATCGATGCGAAGATGAGCGCCACCATTACCGACTGGATGCAGTTGAATTTCCTGACCAAGTTCTCCAACAGCGATATCGATTATCCCAACGACGGGTACGGCCTGGACCGCTCGGTCATGTGGCACGATTTCCCGCGGCGGTTTCCAACAGACCCCGTACGGTATCCCAACGGTACCTGGAGCGAAATGTCCCGCTTCCAGGTGTTCGAGGACGGCGGTAGGGAAAAGCACGTCACCAACGATTTCTGGACGAAGATTGAAGTCGAGTTCGAGCCTATCAAGGGTTGGCTGATCAAGGGCGATTACGGTTGGAACAACAAAGCGTCCACGTCCTCGCTCCATCGCGCCAAGGTAGATGCGGTTGGCCCCGCCGGAACGTTATATACCCACTTCGATACCACGCCCCTCAATAGCCTCACCAAAACCTTCGCGCGCAACAACTATTGGAATGCCAATATTTACTCCTCGTACGAAACCCATGTTTCGGATCATAATTTCAAGCTGCTCGTGGGCCATCAGCGTGAGTTCGGCAAATTCGAAGACCTGTCGGGCTATCGCGACAACCTGCTTACCGATTATGTTCCCGCCATCTTGCTGGCGACCGGCTCGACCCGGTTGTTCGATCACATGAACGAGTGGTCGACCATGGGTACATTTGCGCGCCTCAATTACGATTACCGCGGCAAATACCTGCTGGAGTTCAACGGCCGCTACCAGGGCAGCTCGCGGTTTGATGAAGCGTCGCGGTTCGGATTTTTCCCGTCGCTCTCCGTGGCCTACCGCCTTTCGGAAGAAAACTATTGGGCCCCGTTGAAGAACACCCTCAACGAATTTAAGCTACGGGCTTCCTATGGTTCCCTGGGCAATCACAACGTTGCCAACTTCCTCTACCTTCCGGTCATGCCGGTAAAGCCACAGGTATCGTGGGTAGCGGGCAATACGCCCGTGATCGGCATCAACGCCCCGGGCATCGTCAGTTCGTCGCTCACCTGGGAGACGATCAGCACCACCAATGTGGGGTTTGATGCGGGGCTGATGAACAATCGGATCCTGGTTACGTTCGACCTGTTCAAGCGGGAGATATCCGACATGATCGGCACCCCCAACCCCTTGCCCGCCACGCTGGGCACCAGCGTGCCGCAGGAAAACAATGCGGCGCAGAAGAACACCGGATGGGAGCTTAGCGTCACGTACAAGGGAACCATCCAGGAGGACTTCCAGTACGAGCTAACGGCCGGCCTTACCGACTACAAGACGGTCATCACCCGCTGGAACAACCCCAACCGCGTACTTTCCCAGAATTACGAGGGGCGCGTGCTGGGCGAAATATGGGGCTATCATTCCAACGGCCTGTTCCAATCGGACGAAGAAATTGCTTCGGCGCCCAATCAGTCGCGCTTTTTCGGCGTGTGGAAGCCCGGCGACGTGCGGTATGAAGATGTGGACGGAAACGGTGAAATAGGCCCCGGCCTGAATACCGTTGACAATCCGGGAGACCTGCGCATCATCGGTAATTCCAACCCCCGGTATCTGTATAGCCTCAACCTCGGCATGCGTTACAAGCGATTTGATTTCAATATGTTCTGGACCGGCGTAGGAAAACGGGATGTCGATTTTTCGGGAGGCGGCGATTGGGTTTTCTGGGGGCATGCAGACAACGTGTGGGGCACCAGCGTATTTGAGCAGCATATGGATTATTACCGGGCCGATAATCCCGACGCCTATTGGCCCAATCCTTATATCAGCGCCGAAACGCATAAAAACCGGCAAACGTCCACGCGCTACCTGCAGAATGCAGCGTACGCCCGGCTGAAAAACCTGTCGCTCGGCTACACACTTCCGCAGCAGCTTACCAACCGGCTATCCCTTTCGAACACCCGGATTTTCTTCAACGCTGAAAACCTGCTCACCTTTTCCGGCATCGAGCGGTTTCTCGATCCGGAGGGTACCGACGGCAATTTCGGCCGGGGCAAGGTGTACCCCATCCAGAAAACACTCTCACTTGGGCTGAACATCAATTTCTAAAGAAACGAATTATGAAAACAAAATACATCGTTTGGTTTGCTTTCTTCGCCACCCTGGTGTCGTGCGAGAAAAGTGAATTTCTGAATAAAACGCCGCTTGACGCGATTACCGAAGCCAATTTCTGGAAGACCAACCAGGATTTGGAGTTATTCCTCAACCCCTTTTACGAACTGTTTCCCGGATGGTCCTCGCACGACGGAGGTCCCTTCTGGCGGGACAACAACAGCGACAACATGGTGCCGAGCGTCTACAACACCCGTCTGGGGGGTGTCCGTGCCCTGCCGCAGACCGGCGGGGGATGGGTATGGAACCAAGTCCGCAACATCAACGTGTTCCACGCCAACTACCAGCGGGTTATCGATAACCTCGGCGGCCGTACCGCGGATGTTGACCAGTACGTAGGCGAAGGGTTCTTTTTCCGGGCCTACATCTATTTCGATCTGCTGCAGCGCTTCGGCGGCTTGCCGTGGTATGACCGGCCGCTGGGCACGGACGACGAGGCGTTGTACAATCCGCGCGAACCCCGCAATGTCATTGCAGACCGGATACTGGCCGACCTGGATCAGGCCATCCAATACCTGAAACCCGATGCGCCGGCCTTCCGGATCAACAAATACGCAGCGTTGGCATTGAAATCGCGCGTTGCCCTGTATGAAGGAACGTGGCAGAAGTACCATGCCGGCACGCCGTTCGGGGTGCAGAATGCCAACCCCGATGCGTATTTCCAGCAGGCGGCGGATGCGTCGCTGCAGATCATGGATGCCGGCAAATACCAGGTGGCCGGCAACAGCGTGGCCGACTACGTCACCCTGTTCAACCAGAGCGATCTGGGTGCCAATCCGGAGGTGATTTTCTGGAAGCGTTACATCCTCGGGTTCAATGCCCACAACGGGCAGCGGTTCCTTTCCATCATCGGCGGTGCCACCGGGGTCAGCAAATCGCTGGTGGAGAGTTACCTCTGTACCGACGGGAAGCCCATTGCGGTCAGCCCCCTGTACGAAGGCGATGCGGACCTGACCACCGAGTTCACGCATAGGGACCCCCGTTTGGACGCCATTGTCTTTGACCCGGGCGATCCGATCAACGAGGACCTGGTTTTTGAGCGGGCGCCCGTACACCTCGGCGGCGAAGCGAATACCACCACCGGGTACCAGATTCAAAAAGGAGCCCTGCCCAACAAGCAATTGCAGCAGGCCGATTTCGGCTCGACTACGGCCGCCATCATCTTCCGGTACGCCGAGGTGTTGCTCAACTACGCCGAGGCCCGCGCCGAGCTGGGATTGCTGAGCCAGGAAGACCTCAATAAATCCGTCAACCTGCTGCGCCGGCGGGTACATATGCCGGATCTGGTCATGGGTTCGATTACCGTAGATCCCGCATGGGATTTCCCCACGCTGACGCCCGTGCTGAATGAGATACGCCGGGAACGGCGCGTGGAGCTGGCCTGCGAAGGGTACCGCCTCGCCGATCTGATGCGTTGGCGCGCGCACGACCTTTTTGTCAACAAGCGGCCCAAGGGCGCGAAGTTCAACCCCTCAGATTACCCCGGTTTCACCAATATTGACCTCGATGAAAACGGGTACATCGACTACTACCGGGAGATTCTGCCCAACGGATACCAGTTCAAGGCCGATCGGGACTACCTGGATCCGCTTCCGGTGAACGAGCTGCTCATTAATAAAAACCTCACCCAAAATCCCGGGTGGCCAAATCAATAATCACAAATTACAAGCATGATCCCTTTAACTAATCATACCATGAACACTACCCATCGAATCCGTTTCCCTTGGACCTCTTTTGCACCCATATGGCTGATCCTCGTCGTGCTGGTTTCCTGTTCCACAAAGGCAGAAAAGCAGGAGGCAAGTCCGTTCAAGACCCGCGGCTTGGTGCTTGACGTCAATGACCTGAGCACCGTAGACTGGCCGAGGCGCGCCAAGGAGGCCGGCCTCACCACGCTAGCTACGCACATCACCCCCAGCCAGGTCGCCGAGTTCATCCAGTCCGATCGCGGCCAGCAGTTTCTCCAGGAATGCAAAACGCACGGCATCGAGGTTGAACACGAGCTGCATTCCATGGGCGACCTGTTGCCGAGAAGCCTGTTCGCAGAAGACTCCACGATGTTCCGCATGAATGAAGAAGGTAAGCGGGTTGCCGACTACAACCTCTGCGTGCATTCCGAGAAGGCCGTCCAAACCGTGTGCGACAACGCCGTGAAGTACGCCAAAATCCTTACCCCCACCACCGGCAGGTATTTTTACTGGATTGACGATGCCGTTCCGATGTGCCGATGCCCGGAATGCAAGCCCTACTCCGACAGCGAGCAGGCCCTGCTGCTCGAAAATGCTATCGTGAGTGCGTTACGGAAGGAAGTGGATCCCGACGCCATGCTGGCACACCTGGCCTACGTCAATACCCTCGAGGCGCCCGTAAAGGTGAAACCGGCGGCGGGCATCTTCCTGGAATTTGCCCCCATTTACCGCAGGTGGGACAAATCCCTGCTTGACACAGCCGCCACCGGCTGGAACGACACGCAGACGATTACCCACGGCGATCACCTGCGGTTACTGGATGAAAACCTGAAGGTATTTCCCGTCGAAACGGCACAGGTGCTTGAGTACTGGCTGGATGTATCGCTGTTCAGCGGCTGGAAGAAGCCGGCGGTTGCGCTGCCCTGGCATCCGGAGGTGTTTCAGGAAGATATCGATGTCTATGCCAAGCGCGGCATCCGCCACATTACCAGCTTCGGGGTGTATATCGACGACCAATACATCAAGAACCATCCCGACCTGACCTTTGTAGATGAATACGGGAAGGGGCTGGAGCTTTACCGCTTGCGTCAATAAGCGGCCACCGGCAAATACAGACGCGATTTGAAATTCAGAACGTTAAAATACATAAATTATGACCGTACTGTCCAGAAGAAAATTTATTCGCAACACCACAGCCGCCGCCGGGTTTTCGATTGTTTCCAGCCATGTGCTGGGCAAGGTAACCGGCCATGTGGCACCCAGTGACAAGCTCAACATTGCCGGCATCGGCGTAGGCGGCGTAGGCCGCCGAAACCTCGCCAACATGGCCACCGAAAACATCGTCGCCCTCTGCGATGTCGACTGGCGGTATGCCGCCAAGACGTTTGACGACTACCCCAAAGCCCGCCGGTTCAAAGACTGGCGGGTGATGTTCGATGAGTTCGGCAAATCCATCGATGCCGTCATGGTAGCCACGCCCGATCACACCCACGCCGGCGTCACGGCGCATGCCATCACCCTGGGCAAGCACGCCTACACCCAGAAGCCGCTCACCCATTCCGTCTATGAGTCGCGGTTGCTGACCAAACTGGCCAAGAAATACCGGGTAGCCACGCAGATGGGCAATCAAGGAAACTCGTTCGACTGGTGCCGGCAGATCACCGAATGGATCCAGTCCGGGGCCATCGGCGACGTGTACGAAGTGCACTGCTGGACCGACCGCCCCATCTGGCCGCAGGGCCTTATGGTGCCCGCCAGCGGCCAGCCCGTACCCAGCACGCTGGATTGGGACCTGTTTCTGGGGCCAGCCGCCAAACGGCCTTACCATCCGGTATACACCCCATGGAACTGGCGCGGCTGGTGGGATTTCGGTACCGGAGCCCTGGGGGATATGGCCTGCCACATTATGGACCCCATTTATTGGGCCCTTGAACTGCAATACCCCATAAAGGTAAGCGGCAGTTCCACCCTTGCCAACCTGTACTCGCCACCCCATGCGCAGAAAGTACATTACACCTTTCCCGCCCGGCCGGCAAAGGATAAGGTAGGCATGCCCGAGGTGAAGGTGACCTGGTATGACGGCGGGCTGCTGCCCGAACGTCCCGCCGAGCTTGCCCCCGGCCAGATGATGGGCGATCCGAACGGCGGCATCATCTTCGTCGGCACCAAAGGTAAAATCATGACCGGCTGCTTCGGCATGAATCCGACCCTGTTGCCAGCCACGGAGATGGCCCATTTTGCGGAACCCACCCCCTGGATACCCCGCATTCCGGGCGGAAACGGAGACATCTGGGCCACCAACGCACACGAGCAGGATTGGATACGGGCCGCCAAGGAATCCCCCCGGCGCCGGAAAGAAGCCTCTTCCCATTTTGGATTCTCGGGTCCCTTCAATGAGACCGTCGTCATGGGCGTATTGGCCGTAAGGCTGCAAGGGCTGCACCGCGAACTCGAGTGGGACGGCGAGCACATGACCTTTACCAACATCGCCCCCGCGGAGAAAATCCAGGTGGTCTCGGTGGATAAATTTGAGGTGATTGACGGCGATCCCCGCTTCGATCGGCAATTTACCGAACTGAATGCCGCCGATGCAGCCAGGGAATGGATCAATCACACGTATCACAATGGTTTCAGCCTGCCCGCTATGCCGGGGGATTGAGGCCGCTCTTTTTTGTAATCGATTTGCATTAACTCGTTGCAATGTGCATCTTTACACCGAACAGAATACATGCTAAAATGAAGATCAAACTACGAACGTTGATGGGACAGGGTGCTTTGTGGATGCTCGTTGCCCTGGCTTTGCCGTTTACCACCCATGCGCAGAAAGCCGATCCGGATTCCGGATGGATTTATCTTTTTGATGGAACCAGCACCAAGGGCTGGCGAGGATACAACGCAGAGGTGCTGCCCCCGGGGTGGACCATCAAAGACGGTACCCTGACTTTTGACACCAAATTGGGCAAGGAACAGGACTATAAGGGCGGCAAAGATATCCTCTACGGTGCCGAAGAGTTCGAGAATTTTGAATTATACCTGGAGTGGAAGCTTCCCGAAGGAGGCAACAGCGGCATTTTTTATCACGTAAAGGAAGGGTACAAGGCGCCGTCGGTCGTCGCGCCGGAATACCAGCTCATCGATGATGAAAACTATGCCCGTATCCATGACCTTACCGCCTACAACCTCAGTTTGGGCTATACGGAAAAACCCGAAGAGCTGAAACCGTTGCAGCAAACCGGTGCCGACTATGCCATGCATCCGCCAGATCCGAACAAGATCTTACATCCGGTAGGCGAATGGAACAGCTCCAAAATCGTGTTTACGCCGGAGCGGGTAGAACATTGGCTGAATGGGAAACTGATCGTATCCTTTGTTCCGTGGGATGAAGCGTGGTATGAAAAGAAAAATTCGGACAAGTGGAAGACCAGTCCGGATTACGGCAAATTCAAATCCGGATACATTGCCCTGCAGGATCACGCGAGCCCCATCTGGTTCCGTAACATCAAGATCAAAAAATTATAGATCAAAAAACGAGAGCTTGTAGACGGCCGCAAAAATTAGCCGGAAATTTGGAATAAACGGACAATAGTTTTACTTTCGACTGCGATAAAACGCATCAACACCCAGTCATGAATAAACGCGAATTTTTAAAAACCAGTGCATTAGGTGCTTTGGGAGTCATGTTGGCCCCTTCTTTATTGAGAGCTTTTCCGGCCAGGAGCCGTTTACGGACCGCGCACATCGGCGTCGGAAACATGGGCGCCGAAGACCTGAAAGCCATCTCGTCTCATGCGAGTGTTGATGTGGTGGCCCTGTGCGACGTGGACGCCCGGAATTTATCCGCGGCGCATAAACTCCACCCCGGGGCCCGCGTGTTTTCGGACTACCGCGTTATGCTGAAGGAGATGGGCAATGAGATCGACGCAGTTGTCGTATCCACGCCAGACCATACCCATGCGCCTGCTGCCCTGGCGGCTATGCAGCTAAATAAATCCGTTTATTGCCAGAAGCCACTTACCCACTACGTGTCTGAAGCGCGTGAGATGAAAAAAGTGGCTGCCGAGAAAGGCCTGGTCACCCAGATGGGTATACAGGTGCACTCGTTTTATGACTACAAGCTGGCCACGCTGCTGATCCAGTCGGGCATTATCGGAAAAGTACATACCGTTTACGCATGGTCGCCGAAGAACCACGGCTACGACGGTCCACGTCCGGTGGGAGAAGATCCCATCCCGGAATACCTGGACTGGAACCTGTGGGCGGGCACCTCGCCCAAGCCTGCTTATAAAGAAGGATTTTACCACCCCGGCGTCTGGCGTAAATTGATGGACTACGGCTGCGGTACGCTGGGCGATATGGGTGTGCATATCTTTGATACGCCTTACAACGCCCTGAGGCTGGATGTTCCGCGGACCATCACCAACGAATGCCGGCCAACCAATGGGTTCGGCTTCCCCGAGCACAATACCGTGACTTACGAATTTCCGGGTACTGAATACACCACCCGCTCACTGAAATGGGTTTGGTATGACGGCCCCGGCACGCCGCCCAAGCACGAAGACCTGATGCTGCCGGGCATGGACGCGCAAGCGGAACGAACGAACACCAAGGCAAAATCGGTGGGTACCGGGAAGGTTTCGCTGGATCCGATGGTAGCCGGCGACAACGAATTGCCGGAACAAGGAGCTATGTTTGTGGGCAGGAAGGGCCGGTTGTTGTTGCCTCACTTTATGCAGCTGCCCCGCAAGATCGTCCGCGGTAAATACGTCGATATTTCCGAAGAAATCGAGAAGGTAAGCCAAGCCCATGGTTTGGGTACGCCCATCCGCAACTACGATACCGAAGGCCCCAAGCACTACCACCAGTTTGTGGATGCCTGTTTGGGCAAAGGCGAATGTTCGGCACCGTTTGAGTACGCTTCACGGCTAACGGAAACCATTCTGTTGGGTACCATTGCCGGGCGTTTTCCCGGTGAAACCCTGCATTGGGATGCCAAAACGGCCAGATTCAGGGAAGAAAAAGCGAATCAATACCTGAGCGGCGAATACCGAAAGTTCTGAATGGCATGAACGTCCCGATCCTTACGCAAGCTATTTGTCAAACTCAAGGATCGGGAACCACTTCCAGGTTCACAACGGAATTTCATGCTTCTCACGTAATTTTATTGAATCGCTTCAATAAAGATACCGACAACTAATGGCCCCGCAGGTAGGTGTGAAATGTGCATTATGGCTCTATCACGCCCGCGTTTGAGGGCGCCATACACGTCAACGTGCTGCTGATCACGGTGCAATAAATGCCAGCAATACCATGCTGACTGTAAAGATGACATTGCAAAATGGAAAGGTAGGTTTGAACAACATCGGAAGGCCTAGCCCAAGATCAGCCGGATAGGCCCGGATTATCGTCGGCGGCAAATTCGGCAAATCTCTTAGCACGATCTAATTCTCTTGCACTTTCCTGGCAGAACCCAAATGTTGCGAGCACTTGGGCTTTTATGCGCAATATGTGCGCTAATTCACCATAGTTTTTGGTCTTGATGGCAAGATACTCTGCCTTGCCGCCATTGGCGAGTATCGCACTGTGCTTTTCCGCTGCAAACGAGGACTGGATAAGTTGAAACAACGAACGGAATTCCAAATCAATGTTCTTTGCCCGCCCGGCAGCTATATATGCTCGTTCAAATAAACGGATGGCTTTTTTGTGGTCATGACGCTGATAGGCGCAGTATTCTCCCGCAAGAATAAGCGATTGCGCGTATTGCGCCACCGTGTTCGTTTGAGGTTGCATCGGGATCAAATCATTCAAGGGTATCAAAAAAACAAAGTTACCGGGTGTCTATTTTTAATTTAGTTTCCATGGGTGAGTTTAGTAGTTCAATACTTTAACTTCAGTACGTCTGTTCGCTTGGTGTTCCTCCCGTGAGCAAGGAACGCCATTGCTGCAATGGTTAACGAGGCGGCGCTCACCATAGCCTTGCGCTACCATCCTGTCCCGCGCTATACCCCGGCTCACAAGGTAATCGACCGCCGACTGTGCGCGTCGCTGGGAGAGTACCATATTGTACGCATCGCTTCCGCGGCTGTCCGTGTGGCTCGATAACTCGATCCGCAATGTTGGGTTATCCCGCATCGTCCGAACCAGTTCATCTAATATCGCCGCTGCATCAGCACGTATGTTGTGCTTGTCGAAATCGTAGTATATGTTCTTCAGCTCAAACGAGTCGCCTACCCTAAATACCGGCTCCAGCAACAATGCCACCTCCAGCGTGTCCGACTTGGTGATCCCTTCGGTGCTAACTTTGGCAGAATCGGCATGGTAACCCTTTTTTTGACCGAGGACGGTATACCGTTCGTTGGGGTTGAGTATAAACTGAAACGTCCCGTCTTCGCTGCTTGACTTTTTAGCCACAATCTCCCGCGTTCCATCAAATAAGACAAGGGCAACTTCTGCCAAACGATCGCCGGTTGACTTATCAGCGGTTATGCCTTTTAAAACGATAATGATTTTCGGATTTTCAAAGGTGAATGAATAAATGTCATCGGCCCCTACGCCACCACGGCGATTCGTGGATAGGTAGCCCGCTATACCCTGGTCGCTTTCGTAATTAAGTACGTATGAAAAATCGTCTCCAGCCGAGTTGACGGGATACTTCAGGTTTTCCGGTGGGCTCCAGGCCGATTTAGTGCCCGTGCTTCTGAAAACGTCAAGGCCTCCCATGCCAGGAAAGCCATCGCTTGAATAATATAGGCTGCCCGCTTCGCTGATGTTCGGAAACATTTCGTCGGCGGCGCTATTCAGCACCGGTCCTGCATTCACCGGTGGTGCCCAGTCGCCGTCCGTCCGCTTCTCGCAATACCAGATATCTGTGCCACCATAGCCGCCCGGCATATCGCTTACAAAGTAAAGCAGTTGGCCATCAGCGCTGATTGCTGCGTGGCCGACGGAGTATTCTGCCACATTGTTGTAAGCGAATGGTTCGATGGTCCAAACATCCCCCTCCTTGGTGTGGATGTATAGCTCTAGTCGGTTTGTTTGATACCGGCGACCATTTTCCTTTTCTTTAGCTCCTTTCTTCCCTGGATATGTCCGTGTGACATACAAAGTGGTGCCGGATTCATCCGCGGCCACCGGCCCGATATGATACGGTTCGTTATTGATGTGCTGCTCTGCTATAGTAGGCATGCTCAGGCGATTGTCCCTAGCTCTGTCTGCCAAATACACCCTTAAGAATGGGTGACCGGTCCAGCCGTAACGCTGTTGTCCCATCAGTGCATCCGGTTCGCCTACGTAGTACACCTTATCGCCGGCAGGATACACGCCGAATTCGGAAAGCTCCGTATTCACCGCTTGCTCATTACGTAGTTTATGTATAGTGGGATTGGCCATCCAAACCACAGCGGAGTCACATCCTGCGATCTGAACAGCAACCCGCTCCCGATCACCGGTCTTTTCAGCGTAAGCCTCGAGCTGTTGTTTGGCCTGCTCATACTTGCCGTTGCTTTTCAGCACATCGCCGTAGCGGATGAGGTTTTCTGGATCGCTCTCTTCATGCCGCACAACCCGCGCATACCAGTTTTCTGCCGATTCATAGTCTTTCATTTGCCGATAGCAGTCGGCCGCCAGCTCCATATCCTCCAGCCGCGGTTTCCGGCTGTCGGCCAGTTTTGCGTAGAGCGCCGCCGCCGCCGCATATTCGTACCGGTCATAAAGCTCAGCTGCCCGTTGGCGCAGGCTCGGCTGCTCTTGTGCAACTGCCACCAGACCGTACAGGAATAGTATCGTTGTCAAACATGTCTTGATTCTTGGCCAGGAAAGAAACAAAGTCATCAATAATCTCTTTTTCATAATTGCTTTAAAAAACGACGCCACCTTTATCACTACCGTATGCCGCGATAACTACCGGTCAAAAAAATCTCGGGCTAAGCAGTCTATTTCGATGGCGACCAAATGTAATACCTAACGTGAGTTCATGCGAACCGTTCTGCACGCCACTTAGCCGACTAGCGACATAATCGTAAGAATAGCCGACCCTAAGCTGTTCTGTGGCATAAATTTGTACAATGGCGGCAAATGAGTTACGCTTGCTTAGGCTGTTTCCCGTCACGCGTTGATATTCCTTACGGAAAACCGTTACTCCGGTACGCCACCCTCCGCCGATCCAAAATCGGTTGCCAAAAATGAACATGGCATTCACGTCAAGACTCGTAGGTCCTTTAAAATCCTCTTTGACCAATACGCTTGGCCGTAGTTTCAATCCGCTGTAAAAGCCGATCAACGCGCCACCGATAAAATATATATGGCGTTTCCGCCTAATATTGTCGGTCGTCGTATTGTCCCAGCGAAAAATGTTGTTGCTTTGGTCACCCGATAACAAATCCATCACCGACACCCCTGCATACCACTGTGGGTTATAGTAATAAACCCCGAATCGCACATCAGGCACGAAGGTGTTTACTTTATTCGGTGGAACGGTTGGATCGCTCGCGTCAACAGGGTCCAATCGGGTTCCGTCCAAGCTGTACTGGGTGACACCCGCCGCAATCCCGAAGCTGAGGCGCTGGGTGTCCTCGTCATTCAGGCGCAGCCGGAAGGCATAGTTGGCATAAGCGGACGTTGCCGTCTGCGGTCCTAATCTATCAGCCGTGAGCTGCAGGCCTATGCCATGGCGTTTGTGCATCGGATCGGTGATTCCGTCTATAGACAGGAGACCGGTCTGCGGCGCACCTTCAAGTCCTGTCCATTGGCTGCGCAGCCCCAGCTGGCCGAACCACTCTTCTTTGTAACCCGCGTAAGCTGGGTTTACGCTCATCGAATTGAAAATGTACTGCGTAAACTGGATATTCTGCTGTGCGTTCACTATCTGGGCAAGGCCGATCAAGCCTAGCGTTATCAGTACCCTGTTGTGCTTCATAAACATCCTATTATTGTTATAGCCGCTTAATCAAAACCCATCCCTTATGTTCCACCACTTCACTTCCTTTGTGCGTTTTGATGGCATAGTAGTAGGTACCTTCGTTCAAACTACCGCCGTTCCAGTCGTTTTGGTAATCGGCGCTGCGGTACACCTCATTACCCCAACGGTTCACTACGGCGATCTCCACCCGGTCAAAAGCTTCCATTCCTTGGATTTCGAACACATCGTTTTTGCCATCCCCATTAGGCGTAAATACGTTGGGGATATGCAATGGCTCCGGTGCCACGACAATAGTTACGGTGGCTGTTGACACCTGTCCGTTAAGGTCTCTAACTTGGTAAGCGAAAACATCTGTTCCTACAAATCCACGTACGGGAGTATAAGTAATGCTACCGTCTGAATTTACGATTGCCGTACCATTACGAGGCGGCTCGGCAATCTCAATGCTGGACACATCAATAGGCGCGCTGCCGGGCTCATCGTTTTCCAAAACAAGTATTACGGTAGAAGAACCGGAGGTGGCTTCTTGCACATCATCCGTTGCAATAGGCCCCGCTATTTGGTCGGTCAGTTTGGTCAACCAGCTTCCCTCGTCGTTTATGCCGGCCGCTGCCATAATATCCGCTCGGGTGTGGACGCCCTCCGCGTCGACCACGGTAATATCGCCTATCCAGTTTCCACCGCCTGCGTACTGTACGATCCGGGCTTCCGCATCGACATAGGCTGTACCATTGGTAATGTTGTTGTGCTGCAAGGTATAGGTGGCCTGCACGCCCTGGTCGGCATAAATGTGCCAGATGCGGTCCATACCCCGCTCTGCCTCGGCAAGCTCAATGCCTGCGGCCGCATAGTCCTGCACACTAACGTACATCGTAGCTGCCCCGGAGGGCGCTAGCGTTGCTGGCGTGTAGTCGCCCTCGCTAATGCCCACCGGGAACACAAAGGGCTGGCTATTTACAAAATCTTTTATGACATGTCCGGATACGCTGTTGCCCGTCACAATCATGCGGCGTTGATTATAGCCGGAAAAGGAGGCGTCCGCACCAAGGCTTAGGTCGTACCCATTCAGCAAAATATCACCGTTGTCAACCCCAAAAAAGAATTGGCCGTTGATACGCAAACCGGCACCCTCACGGCTGACTTCGTCTCGCGAATCGAATTCAGGTACAGCGATGTTTTGCAGCACCAGATTGTGCGGGTTACGAAGCTCAATATTGATTGCCAGCGGCTCGCCGTCATTGCCGTCAATGAATGTGGGAGAATCTTCCCAACCTTCGTAGTAAAGATTATCGCCGGGACCGTGAATAATCAGCGTACCGGTACCATGCAATCGGGCAGTAGGCGCTATCCAAATGAACTTGCTCCAGACCTCAAGGGTGCCATTGATCTCCCAATCGCTTCCCGGGCCCAGATAGAAGCCTTCGGAGAAGATCAACTCGGTAGTACCCGGATCAATAACCACGTTAGACCTGTCATAGGTGGCGCTTGCCTTTCCCGGTTGGGCGACACTTATCTTTCCGATAAGAAGCACGAAAACCGTAAGTGTCGTTATTCGCTGTCTGATCTGTTGCATTTTTCATTATTAAGGTCAGGCAGTTTACTGCCGTTGTATTTTATCCGATTGCCGCTGCCATTATTGCCCCAAATAAACAAAGTAGTTGAAATTAATAGCCCTCGGGGCAATGTTCAGTGGCGCATCGCTTCCTCCAGAACTTACCGAAAACGTGTGGTTATGGTTGAGGGTGCTTGTGTTTCTGGTATAGTCCGATCCGGCGCTGAACGTGCCTCCCAACCAATACACATGGATGTTGTTGCCTCCGCCATGGGCGCTGTTGATTCGGGTGTTCTCAAACGCAAAGGTATGGCTGTGAGCACCAGCAGATGCCGCTGTGTAAGAAAAAGATACGTTAGGCAAGTTTGCACGCGCCAGCACAACAGCGTTGCTTCCGGTAGTAGTTCCAGGTGCCGCTGTGGTTCCCATCGAATACCGGTTTGTAGCATCAGGGAGATTGGTGACGCTCCCCAGCACTTCAATCACATTGGCCTGTGCATTGGCTGGCAGTTCGCTAACGGGCCTTCCATTTAACAGATACCACCCGTCATGATCAGCCGATAGAAAAGAGGGCTTCACATCCCCATACTCGAAAAACTCCATCTCGTGCATTAAGACGCCTTCCGGACTGGATACCACATTATTCACGGCATTAAGGCTTTGCGTCCGGAAGCCGCCATTGACATCCATGGTACGGGTAGGTGCATCGGTCAACACTCCGACAGATGCCGAACTGCCATTGACGTGAACTAAGTTTGGGCCAAAAATCAACGCCCTTCCGTTTTGATTGATCACCCTGGGCGACTCAAGTGTGCCATCATTCGTATAAATATTTTCGGCTACGAACGTTTCGTCGGTAAGCGGCTTCCAGGTGCCTGACTGAAAGAACCAAAATCCTGTCCTGGTTACGATGGTTCCATCGTCCGTTATGGCAAAAACCAGCTCAGACTCAATGGGACTTACAATCGCTTCGATTTCAGTGGCTGTCATACGTGGAATTAGAACACCTCTTGTCGTAGATACCACGTCAAGAATCGATTGCGGTTCGGTAGTCCCGATACCTACCCGCCGTTCCTGGGCGTACGCTTCCGTGCCGCCAGCTAAACCTATGCAGGAGGCAGTGATAATCCAAAACATTGTTTTCTGCATAAATCCCATGTTATTCGCCTAAATAGATGAAATAGGTAAAGGTTATACTTTCCGGAATGATACTGAAAGCGGTTCCGCTACCCCCTGAACTGACAAAGCCGGTGTGCGTGTGTGCACCTGCGGACGGCAGTGCCACATTCGTTGTCCCGGCCACCGTACCACCGGCATCAAGTAGCGCTGCATTTCCACCAGCCACGTAAGTCATTCCATGCCCGCCGGGAGTAACGCTATGGGTATGTGCACCGGCGGTGCTTGTTGTGCCGGTCATGTTGTATGCGGGAAGGTGGGCCTGTGTCAGTGCAAATGCGTTTGCACCACCTGCTAAAAGGGGTGCTCCTTGACGCGCTAAGCGGCTATTGGCATTCGCTAAGGAGCCACTGAGACCAATGGCCGAGGCATTCGCCTGGGCAGTCGCCGACAACGTATTAATGGCTCGGCCGTCTAGCAGGTACCAGCCGTTGTGATCGTCCTGGCGCAAGGACTCTTTGATCGTGCCATATGCCACCTTCGGCCCTACCGCCAGCGTGCCATCTGACAATGCAACGACGTTGCCTTCTGAAAGGCTGCGAACCCTTACATTGCCACTCACATCCACCGTAGTTACCGGATTCGCTTCGCCGATACCCACCCGCTGGTCTGCAGCAAGCATCGATAGTTTGTCGGCATCGAAATGGAGATTATGGCCGGCCAAACCCACCGTTCGGTCGGCGGTCAATGTCCCATCGCTGACGTAAATATTTTCCGGAGGCGCAGGGTTGTCGCTGAACGGGCGCCACTCCGCCCCGTTGTAGAACCAAAAACCGGTATGTGTAATCACTGTCCCATCAGCTGTCGTTGCATAAACAAGCTCCCCTATATGTGGGGTAGCGATAGCCTCCGCTTGTAGGGCTGTCATCCTTGCGATTAGAATACCCTTTTCGGTTGAGCTAATTTCGAGCGCAGCTTGAGCAGCAGGATTATTAATGCCGGTTTGAGCTTCCGCAAAAAGTGCTATGGCCGACAAAAAACATAAAGTTAAAACGCTTTTCATATACTTCTATTTCCCGAGGTAGATAAAATAATTGAGTTGGAGAAACGTCGGATTCAATGGAATAGGCGTGTTACTTCCGCCGGTTGAAACGCTTATGGTATGACTATGCGCCCCATTTTCAGAAGAAGTATACGTACGGCTTCTTGACACCGATCCCGGCGCAGATCCTCCTGCCAATTGCCACGACCAAGCGCTCGGCGATGTTCCCACGTTCGTAGCGTTTGTACCTCGTATCACGCTAAATCCCGGGCTAACGAAGCCGTGAAAGTGCGAACTGAACGTTGTAGTCCCGCTGAGGGTAAAATCGGGCATATTGGCCGTGGCGAGGGTTACATCGGTAGCGCCGGTTATGGTTCCGGGAGCACCCTGCTTGGCATAAAGCCCTGTCGCATTAGGTAAATTCGAGGTGATGCCCAAATTGGCAGCTCTTGCTTGTGCATCGGCAGGCAAGGCGCTTAGCGTCCGGCCGTTAAGCAAGTACCATCCATCGTGATCGGTTGAAAGGTATGAGAAACGGACGTCTCCGTACCGATGCATCGCACCCTCGTCAATCACGAGCATGCCGCTAGCGGTGGTCACCAAGTTTCCCTCGGCCAGTTCACGAATCCGCAGCTGACCGTTGACATCTAGCTTTTCGGTGGGCTGGTCAGTATTGACCCCTACGGATCCATCATCACCTTTGATGACCAAGTTCGTTGGACCAATATTTACATCGTAACCCCCCATCATCACTGTACGGTCAGACGTTAGGTCGCCATCTGTGTTGTATAGGTTATCGCCCGTGCTGCTTCTGGCGATGATCGGCATCCAGCCGCTCCCATTATAGTACCAAAAGCCTATACGGTTAACCACCGTTCCCGTATTGGTCGTGCTGAAAACCAACTCACCTTCATCTGGGCCCGCAATCTGTTCAATCTGAGCAGCGGTCATACGGGGGATGAGGACACCGCTGCTTTCCGATCTCACATCCAATGCAGCTTGCGGCTGTGTGGTTCCAATTCCCACTTGGGCATTTAAAAAGACCGGCGCTACACCTGTATAGATTAAAAGCAGCAGTTTTTTTATGGTCATACCTTTTGTTAAATTCATGTCCTTTTTGAGTGCTGACGGTTATTATTCGTTCTCCTTCAAATTGGCCGCTTCCTTTCCGAGCAATAATTTTTCCAGGCGTTCCACCCGTTCACGAAGATCCTTGATCTCCTCTTCCTTACTATCCAGCAGACGCTGTTGCTCTATCGTGTGCAGGTATAGTTCCTCTACCTTTTCCAACACCTGTATAGATAGTTCAGACAGGTTGAATAGGTATTCCCCGTTTTCGTTTTTCTGCAATCCGTTTATGCTGGTAATGCCCGGCAAGTGCCTGTTTTCGTTGATAAACTGCTCGACGTCTTTCAATGACTTGAAGTTGTAATCGGCGTTCAACTCCGAGCGTCCTTCAAAGTAGTCTTCGAATACGTAGTCGGCATAAATGGAATTTGTCGTGAGGATAGCGCCATTGACGGCTAGCATCACATCTGGGTTGGCAGTGGCCAGCATATCGTTGGTACCTACACCGACTTTGCCCATGATGTAAATATCATCGGTATTTGCGGTAGCTTTTTCGGCGTCGCTCTGGCGCAACCAAGGCTCGATAGCAAGGTCTTCTACTTCTATGGTTTGCAGTACGCCAATGGGATTTACTGACATCACTTGGTTTGTTTGCGCGTCACCGGCTCCTAGTCCGGTTATCGCTAGCGTGTTCGTGGCATCTGTGGTTATGGCAGTTGGCTCAGTAAGGGCACCTCCCAGTTCGACAGCTCCTGAAGTTCCGTCTATACTCAATCCGTTTGCCGCGGCAACATCCGAAGGGATAGTGAAGGTCACCACCGTGCCGTCGGCTGCCGTGTGGGTGAAGGTTCCGTCGCCGTTGTCCACCAGCGCGTCGGTGTTGGCCACGATCTGGTTATTGATGATGGAGACAACCTCGTTGTAAGTGTTGCTGGTGTTGTCCTGCAGCTCGGTCACCACATCACCCGGAACGTCGACCGTCACCGTCGTGCCGTCCGCGTTTACAATGGTATACGTGCCGTCACCGTTGTCGGTGACCGTGGTGGTATTCGCATCGAAGGTCACCACGGTGCCGTCGGCTGCCGTATGGGTGAAGGTACCGTCGCCGTTGTCCACCAGCGCGTCGGTGTTGGCCACGATCTGGTTATTGATGATCGAGACAACCTCGTTGTAGGTATTGCTGGTGTTGTCCTGCAGCTCGGTCACCACATCGCCCGGAACGTCGACCGTCGTGACCGTGCCTCCGGCATCCGTAAACGTATAGGTACCATCCCCGTTGTTTACAAGCGTACCCTTGGCATCAAATGTAACCGCTGTGCCGCCCGGAGGGGTATAGGTAAACGTACCGTCGCCGTTATCCACCAGGTCCCCGCCGTTGGCCTCGATCAGCCCGATGACCTCGTTGTAGATGCTGCCCAGGTTCTGGATGTTGCTCACCACATCGCCAACCACATCAACAGTAACACTCGTGCCGTCCGCGTTGACGATGGTGTAGGTGCCGTCCCCGTTATCGGTGACCGTGGTGGTATTGGCATCGAAGGTCACTACGGTGCCGTCGGCTGCCGTGTGGGTGAACGTACCGTCGCCGTTGTCCACCAGCGCATCGGTGTTGGCCACGATCTGGTTGTTGATAATGGAGACGATCTCGTTGTAGGTGTTGCTGGTGTTGTCCTGGATCTCCGTCAGCACGTCGCCTACCACATCAACAGTAACACTCGTACCGTCGTCATTGACGATGGTGTACGTGCCGTCCCCGTTATCGGTGACGGTGGTCGTATTCGCATCGAAGGTCACCACGGTGCCGTCGGCTGCCGTGTGGGTGAAGGTCCCGTTGCCGTTGTCCACCAGCGCATCGGTGTTGGCCACGATCTGGTTGTTGATAATGGAGACGATCTCGTTGTAGGTGTTGCTGGTGTTGTCCTGGATCTCCGTCAGCACGTCGCCTACCACATCAACAGTAACACTCGTACCGTCGTCATTGACGATGGTGTACGTGCCGTCCCCGTTATCGGTGACGGTGGTCGTATTCGCATCGAAGGTCACCACGGTGCCGTCGGCTGCCGTATGCGTGAATGTTCCGTCGCCGTTGTCCACCAGCGCATCGGTGTTGGCCACGATCTGGCTGTTTATGATGGAGACGATCTCGTTGTAGGTGTTGCTGGTGTTGTCCTGGATCTCCGTCAGCACGTCGCCTACAACATCAACAGTAACACTCGTGCCGTCCGCGTTGACGATGGTGTAGGTGCCGTCACCGTTGTCGGTGACCGTAGTGGTATTGGCATCGAAGGTCACCACGGTGCCGTCGGCGGCCGTATGGGTGAATGTTCCGTCGCCGTTGTCCACCAGCGCATCGGTGTTGGCCACGATCTGGCTGTTGATAATGGAGACAACTTCGTTGTAGGTATTGCTGGTGTTGTCCTGCAGCTCAGTCACCACATCACCCGGAACGTCAACCGTCACGGTCGTGCCGTCCGCGTTGACGATGGTGTAGGTGCCATCACCGTTATCGGTGACCGTGGTGGTATTGGCATCGAAGGTCACCACGGTGCCGTCGGCTGCCGTATGGGTGAACGTGCCGTCGCCGTTGTCCACCAGCGCATCGGTGTTGGCCACGATCTGGTTGTTGATAATGGAGACAACCTCGTTGTAGGTGTTGCTCGTGTTGTCCTGCAGCTCGGTCACCACATCGCCCGGAACATCAACCGTCACGGTCGTGCCGTCCGCGTTGACGATGGTATACGTGCCATCACCGTTGTCGGTGACCGTGGTGGTATTGGCATCGAAGGTCACTACGGTGCCGTCGGCTGCCGTATGGGTGAAGGTTCCGTCGCCGTTGTCCACCAGCGCATCGGTGTTGGCTACGATCTGGCTGTTGATGACGGAGACGATCTCATTGTAGGTGCTGCTGGTGTTGTCCTGGATCTCCGTCAGCACGTCGCCAACCACGTCAACAGTAACACTCGTGCCATCCGCGTTTACGATGGTGTAGGTGCCGTCCCCGTTGTCGGTGACCGTAGTGGTATTGGCATCGAAGGTCACCACGGTGCCGTCGGCTGCCGTATGCGTGAATGTTCCGTCGCCGTTGTCCACCAGCGCATCGGTGTTGGCCACGATCTGGCTGTTGATGATGGAGACGATCTCGTTGTAGGTGTTGCTGGTGTTGTCCTGCAGCTCGGTCACCACATCGCCCGGAACGTCAACCGTCACGGTCGTGCCATCCGCGTTTACAATGGTATACGTGCCGTCACCGTTATCGGTGACCGTGGTCGTATTGGCATCGAAGGTCGCCACGGTGCCATCGGCTGCCGTATGGGTGAAGGTCCCGTTGCCGTTGTCCACCAGCGCGTCCGTGTTGGCCACGATCTGGTTATTGATGATCGAGACAACCTCGTTGTAGGTGTTGCTGGTGTTGTCCTGGAGCTCGGTCACCACATCACCCGGAACGTCGACCGTCGTAACTGTGTTGTCCTCACTAGTGTATGTATAAGAGCCGCCGCCATTGCTAACAAGGGTAGTCACGGTCTCGTTTGCCTTCACTAAATTTTCAAAGTTGATTGTTTGAGCAACACCGTTCTCATCGAAGTATGTAAACTCGTTGCCATTATAATTTACATTGCCGCCATATTCTCGCGCGATCTCAATCAGCTTGTTGTGTACCTCAGTGTTAGCTACGATTTGTTCGAAATGTTCGATGACACTATTGGGGATATCAATCGTGACACCCGAACCTAGTATGACGTTGCCTTCAGCGTCTATTGCCGATTCGTTGTAGTAAGTGTACGTCCCATCACCGTCATCTATCAACAACGTCACCGTTTCGGTTTGTTGAACAATGTTTTGCAGGTTAACCACTTGTGAAACACCGCCTTGATCTATATACGAAAACTCATATGTCGCCGGGTTGTAAGAGACAGTTGAACTAGTGGTCGCGCCTACTAAAACCCATTTAGATCCGTCATTGTAATATATGCCGGGGACAACGTCATTTGTCGTTGCCGTATTGTAGACCATCATCCCCGCCACATGACTACTCAACGGTGCAGAATTGTTAGCGCCGACCAGAGCAACACGTGTATGTAGCAGCCCTTTATTGGCACTTTCCAATTCTAAGACAGCGTCGTCATTGGGCGAGATGTTGCCGCCTACTGTACCATCTTTCACTTTCTGTTGTGAAAACGCCGCTCCCATCATGAATACGGAAACAAGCGTGAGAAGTAGTTTTTTGCTCATTCTTAAAAGTGTTAACTTAATCAGCTTATCGTTGACGTGCTAATCGCACTAGTTATTTTGCAGGCAAACGTTGTGGTTAATTCGGACAAGCCCTAACCACCGGTATATGCCGGTTTAAGTATGGTTTCAAAGGGCTTGTATAAATCTTTTCGTGCGACCGACCAGTGCTTTAAACAATCCATACGTGGACCAAAATTGAAAGTATGCCGGTCGAGACTATCGAATCCGCTACTCACTACTCATGGTATCGATAGACACTGCAAGCCCTTTGGATGTGAAACAACATGTTTATTATGTTCTTCGTAACACGAAGTTTCTTCATTACGTAAGAATGAAGAGTTAGCTCCGCAGCCATAGGCAAACTAAACGGAGTAATGGCGATCGGGCTGATTGCGAAGCAATCAGATCCGCAATTTGTTAATTCACTCATGTCAATCATTTTTCAGAGGTAGATAGTATTGTAAAAGTACAGCGGAAAAGAAAGGAGAAAGAATATGTAGCTACTCACTATTACTCACTTCGTAAGACGTGTGTCTAACTAGCTTATAATCAGCGATAAAAAATTGACAATTAACAGATTGCCTCTAGATTTAAAACGGGTTATTGTAGAATTCGCGTATGAGCAGGTCGATGTTTAACAAGAGCACGTCTTTTAAAGACTGATAATCCATGCGACTAGATCGACTTTGCCGCTCAGTCCAAGTTTTTTTCTAACACGGTACTTTCTGTTTTCGATAGAACGGACGGTGCAGTTCGTGCAATAGGCAACTTCCTTAGTGGCAAACTGTAAATGCAGATAGGCACATAGTTCAAGCTCTTTGCCGATAAGCGTCGGCGCTTTCGTAAGCAACTTATTAAGCACTTCGGGATATCTCTTTGAGAACTCCGTAAGAAATGCCGGGCTCCCTCCTTTCGCGAGTTCAACCAGGTGTCCTAAGTCGGGGAGGTAGTCTGATGCTTCATTGATATCAAGGCTTTCGTTATCGGCATAGTCTTTTTTGCTTTTCAACATACTTTTCAATTATAACATGAACAATTAGATAATTTTCGAACTACCTAAATTCCGTCCTTCTGAATAAAAACCGCAATTCGATGCTTTATATGACAATGGTAGATATCAAACGTAGCTAGCAAGCAAAGTGTCTAAGTACTTCCTCCTGTACCCATTTTTCTTCTACAAAGAAAATTGAAACATTTATTTATTCAGAAAATTGAACTACTCACAACTACTCAGATCAAAAAAAATACGACTCGAAAATAGCAAAAAATTGAGTCCTAATTAGAAAATCATCTATATGAAATTAGAATCCTTAAGAATAATATGTGCGATAGATCTGGCACCAAGGTATCCTCCGTAAGTTTGCGCAATAGATTGCGATCATGAAATCGTCGCCGGGGGGAACGTTAGGAACAGGCCTCCCGCGAGCCAGGAGAGGCTGGCGGTGGAACACCAAAAGGAATGCGTTAGCCTGATCAGCGTATGCATCAACTTAGCGAAATGCACGTTTAAATGTGCACAGTGTTGCTATAGTTGCACGTATCGAAATGCGACAGCCTTCGAGAAACGTTTTAAAGCGATTTCTTATACACATAGCACCCCAGTTTTTCCGGATGATCCTGCACGAGGCTGTTCATGGGCAGCTTGCGCAATAGGTTGATGATCATGAAATCGCCCCCCGCTGCAAGTGTGAAGAACAAGCCGCCGGCCAGCCAGGACAGGCTGCCGGTGAAGATCGCGACGATACATGGCAGGAAACCGGTTAGGATGGCCGGCATGATGCCGCCGATGATGTAGTGCCGTACGGTTAACGGCTCTTTGCAGTGGCAATAAGGCGTCGCGTACTTCCACATGATGCCGAAACGGATGGAGCGGAAACCCTGTTTGGCAAACAGCGCCCAGGTAGCGCCGTGGATCAGCTCATGCGCCACAATGCCCAATACCAGCACGATCAGCATGCTGAGGCCGGTGCTTTGCATCCCCGGCAGTGTGAGCGCCTCGGATATGCGATCGGGTACGGTTGGTCCCCACCGCAGGAAATACGCCGCGCTAAACAACACCAAAAACGGCAGTGCATACACAATGGCCTGCCACTGGGTTTTGACAACGTCAATGGTCAGTTCTTCCCGGACGTATCCTTCCAGTTGGGCCGAGGATTCAACGGTCTCTTGCTGATTTTCCATAGTGAAGGCAAAAATACGTTTTATCCCGACGCCTTCCCGATGGTTTCTCTATAAAACGCCGTCTTTTGCAGTTTTTGCCGAGATAGGGTAGGCGATTGCCGGGATAGCGCAGGGATTTGCCCCGGCCAGCGAATAGGGGTGGGAGGGATAGGAGTTCGCACGCTGGCAGCGATCTGATAAATGCATCATCCGGCGACAAAAACGTCATTTCGCGACAAATGCGTCATTTCGCGACAAATGCGTCATTTTGCGACATCCGCGACAAGGCTTTTTGGGCTTCCGCCGATCTTTGTACTGTTGTTTAAATGATCTTATCATGGCACAACAGGAAAGTATCATTAAATTAAAAGGAAAGATCGGGGATCTGACCTTTTACAAAACCAAAGATGGGTACCAGGCACGGCAGGCGAAGGGTGTAGACCCCCAGCGCATTGCCACGGACCCCAACTATCAGCGTACGCGCGAGAACAACGCTGAGTTTGCCACCGGGGCGGCCGCGGCCAAGCGGTTGCGCGACACCCTGCGGCCGATGATCCTGCTCACGTACGACCCCAAGATGCCCGGTCGGCTTTTCAGCCGGGTGATGCGGGTGGTTAAGGCGGATGCCGTGAGTGACCGCGGCGAGCGGCGTGTATTGCCCGGCAATCTCGGGTTGCTCGGCCAGTTTGGGTTCAACGCGGCTGCATCGTTGACCAATACGCTCTTCCTCGAGCCGCAATGCACGGTTGACCGCGTTGCGGGTACGGTGGCGCTAGACATCCCGTCACTGGTGCCCAAGCTGACCATCGCTGCACCCCAAGGTGCCACGCATTTCCAGTTCAATTTCGGTGCAGCCGTTGTTGATTTCGACACCGAAGGCGAGGGTAATGGATCGGTCATGGCCATCGCCGAGAGCGAAACCAGCTTACTGATGGCCGAATCGTTTGCGGGGGTCACGCTGACGGTGGAGTTGCCTCCAGCGAGTGAGCTTCCTTTGTTTGCGCTGTTCGGCATTTCCTTTTACCAGGAGGTAAACGGTAAGCCCTATCCGCTCAACAACGGGGCGTACAATCCCATCGACATCTTCCGGGTCGACGTGGCATGATGACGCTCTATCTGAAGCGCCGCTATCACGCCGGGGGGACCAACGGCGAGATCACGTATGAAGGCCGCGTGGTATGCGCCTGTATCGAGCTGCCCTGGCGGGGCAACCGTCGGTTCATCAGCTGCATTCCGGAGGGGCGCTACCGTCTGGTAAAGCGCATGCATTCCCGTTGGGGCGAGCAGCTGGCCGTAGCCAACGTGCCGGGGCGCGAGGGTATTCTCATCCACCCGGCCAACGATGCCCTTACGCAGTTGCAGGGATGCATTGCTCCGGTTACCAAGTGTACCGCGCCCGGCGTTGGCAGCTACAGCCGGGTAGCCCTGGAGCGGCTGAAGGATCTCGTTTATCCGGTGCTTGATGCCGGAGAGGAGGCTTGGCTCGTGGTTGTGGAGGAATCGGTGGTCGTTGATGATGACTAAACACAGCAAACCGGCATCCGCCCCTCGGGGAGCGGCGGATGCCACGCCTGTCCAGGCGTCGAGTGGGCAGCCGGCAGTACCTTGGTGGGTATCCTTGCGGCAGGGACTGCAACTGGCCAGCCAGTTGGTTGCCGCGTCGCCGGTACGGTTACCGCCCAAAGTCGTGGCCGCAGCCAAGTACCTCAGCTTGGCGTTGGGTATTTGGGAAAGCTTAGACCCGCAGCCCGGTTCGCTGGTTGATGCGACGGCCGACGAGGACGACGGAGTGGAGGCCCATGGCACGCCATGACCTCAAGCTTGGCACGGCTGGAGGCACATTGCTGAGTGTGATGCCCCAAATCGGTGCCGATGAGCTGCTCAAAACGGCCATCCTTGCCGCTGTGGGTGCCATCATCAGCTTCGTGGTGAGTTTTGCGCTCCATCGGCTGCGTAGATCTCGCCGCCGATAGTCAGACCGCCCCCGGAAAACGGGGGCGGTTTTTTTGTTTAATTTTATTTTTGAATTGTCTATATTTGCTATTATTGGACATTAAATTTGAACTATCATGAATATTAGTTTCACTGAACGGCAAGAAAAGTATATTGCAAGCCAGCTGGCGTCAGGCGATTATCAAAACGCAAGTGAGGTGGTGAGGGATGCATTGCGATTGCATGAATACTATAGACGCAGAATGTTGGAAGAGCTGCGCATCGAAATTGCCGCAGGTTGGGAGAGCCCAGAAACAAATGATACCGTCCAGGACATCATCGCGTCTCGCCAACGGGCTAAAAGATGAAAGATACCAAAAAGTGTTATCGACTTTCAGTTGCGTCGACAAAAGATGTAAATGATATCTACGATTATACCTTGCTGAAGTTTGGTGAACAACAAACTGTAAAGTATCTCAACGGGCTTGAAGAACGCCTTGACTTTTTGGGTAATTATCCCGCATCTGGTCGATCACGTGAGGAAGTAAGAAAAGGATTGATGAGTTTCGCGTATAGAAGACATGTGATATTTTACCGTGTTATGAAATACGGGATTAAAGTAGTGCGTATTTTACATGCAAGCATGGATATCCCGAAGCAATTCGGTACCCCATAGCGAATAATTAAACTATCCTATCACCCTTTCCACCTCTTCCGCCTTCAATCCCATATAATCCGCAAATTCCCGTACTGACACCGGCTGGTGGGGCAGCTTGCCCAGCGCAAAGTGGATGTCTTTGAGCAAACGCTGGGATGCGCGGATGCTTTTGCCCGTAACCATGCTTACATCGTGGGGCAGGATGATGAGTCGTTGTTTCTTCATAAGTAAGTATTGGTGCTACGGGCTAGAATTTCGTACCTTAGCGACGAGTTAAGGTTTTAATAGATTTGTATTAAAAAGCACAATAATTGATTAGATAAAAATTGAATTAACATATTAACTATAGCGACAGCTATTTTTCTCGCAACCGAAATACTGCTAAAATTTACACTACGCGAAGAAGAATCTGCTGGACGCCCGGTCATGCGGGCGCCAGATTCTTTGCGTAGGCCGTTAGCAGCGGTTCGGTTGCGGGAGTTTGGTTGCCCGCAGCTGTTTTAAAGCCATGATCGTTCCACTTCCAACTGACATCCTGAAACTCCCCATTGCCGACATTCCCGAGCTAAGTAAAAAGTTCCGTGCCTGCTGTCAGGTATGCGGATTCCACACGCTTCGCGACGTTTGCGATCTAGGAGCCGATGAAGCTTCAAAAATCCGCTACCTCGGCCCCGGTCATTTCCGCGAGCTTGTGGATTTCCTGCAGCAGCGCCGGCTCCTGCATGCCCTAAAGGATTAACGTTATTCGTCCACGGCCGGTGCCGCCGAGGGATCATTCTGGAAACGGGCACGCAATTCCGCGCGATAGGACCTGCTCACCGGTACGACGGCATCCGTACCGAAGAATGTGACGAAGGTGGGGCTTAGCTTGCGCAATTGCCATAATGAAATGATGTAACTCTGGTGTACCCGGAGGAAGTACGTTTTAGGCAGCATGTCGGCCACTTCTTTCAGCGTTTGCCGGAACGAGACCTGATGTTCGTTTGCCAGATAAATGGTTACCTGGTTTCCTTTTACCTCGACGTAGCGGATCTCACTCAGCAATACGCGTTCCTTGATGGCCCCTGTACCGAACATGACGTGTTCGCCGAGGGAGTTATCGATTTTCGGCTTGCCGTTGATGCGGTCTATCGTCCGTTGCATCGCTTCCTTGAAATCGCCAAACGAGAACGGCTTGGTGAGGTAATGTACCGCGTCAAATGCATAGCTCTTCGTGGCGGTTTTTTTGGAATTATGGCCCGTCATAAATATTACCAGTGGTTTATTGGGCAGGGACTTGATCATTTCCATGCCATTCATATCGGGCAGCTGGATATCCGCAACCAGCAGGTGTACCGGATTTTGCAAGAGAAAATCCCGGGTTTCCCCGGCTGAGGTGAAACAACCCTTGCATTCGAAATTGGGAAATTCCTTGAAATAGTGAAATAGGAGTTCATGGGTTTTGGTGTCGTCTTCCATAATGACGAAGTAGATGATTGGATCCATTAGTGATAAATTATGGTTAAACAAACGGTATAAGTGTCTTCATCCTCTTGGATATCCAGCTTAACGTCATGCCGATCCAGCAGGGCCAGCTCCTGCCTTACGAGTGCGAGCCCCTTGCCGCTGCTTTTCAAGTTGCTACCCCTTTTACGCTTTGTGTTGGTGCAGGAGAACACCATCTTTCCTCTGCTGAAAAAAAAGTGCACCTCGATGGGATGCTCTGGGTCGACCAGTCCGTGGGTGTCGCTATTTTCGAGGATGGTCGTCAGCGTGAGCGGCCCGATGGTCTGCATGGTCGGTTCGCCTTCGGTCGTTATGCGGATAACCGGCTTGTTGTCGTGCCGCAACCGGATGGAGGCCACCACCTGGTTGAAATAAGCCATTGCCGGGTAAATGGTGGCAATGGGTATGCTCTGGTGTACGATGTCAGCGATATAGTCAAACGTCTTGCCGATATGCGTTACCTGCTCGACCGTATAGGTATCACCGGCCTTTGCAGCACGGGCAACCACGTCGTTCATTACGTACCTGGCGTAGTGAGATTGACCGGCGTTCAGCACCAGATCGGCCTTTAGTTCGGCCAGTTCTTTTTCCTTTTTGGCGGTCGCCTGTTCCAATTCATTTACCCGCCGGGTCATCATTTCCTTTCGGTAGAAGACATAGTAAAACCCGGCACCGATCCAAACGGTCTTCAGTGCCAGAAGTACCTTGGCTGCGAACTCCTTGATGTCAAATTCCGCCTGGCTATACTGGAGCTCAATGCCGATCCATGGGAAAATCAGATACACCAATACCGGTGCTGCCAGCGGGAGTACCAACGTGAACAGCAGGGCTGCTTTGCCCACATACCGCCGGCTGCCGCGGTCGAACGAAATCCGGATGAGGTAGCAGTACCCATAAAGCGCTGCAATCTGGGATCCACCCACGGCCAGGGAATGGCTGATGCTGGAATTTCCATGTAAAAAGAGGTTGACGATGTAGGTCAATGCAATAAACAAAGCGCCCATGGCCAATTGCCAGCCAACTGACAAGCGCAGAAATGTTCTGTTCCTTTCCATTAGGTAGGGTTTTTATTAATCGGTTAAAAAAATGAGCGTTTAAATTACAATAAATTCCACAAATGCGCCGAAACTCCCACAAATCTGTTGCAAAGGACGCGGCTCAGAAGCTTCCGTGCACGTTCAACCATCCTTCCCATTCGTACGGACGGCTGCTTGCCACTTCCCCTAGTTCCGTGTAAAGCAGCGAGATGGCACGCGCAGCGAATGCGGCCTCATCTTCTTCCGCCAAGGGAAGCAACGCGTCAAGATGCCTGTAACGCAACCGGTGGCTGCTGTCAACGGTGATTCCCGCAGATTCGCGTACGCAAATCGCCGGGTATATGGGCAGCCCCAGCCGATACGCCAATACGGCCATGCCCTTGCGCACACGCAGCTGCCCGGCGCAAAACGGCACGGTTATTAAATTGCCGGCGTTTTCTTTATGCATGCCGGCACCGGTGTTGCCATCCAGGTAGACCAACAGGCAGCGCCCGCGTTTGGCGGCACGCGCCATGCGTATCAGTGAATTGGGAAGCGAGGCATTGATGAATTCAAGATCAGGCTCGATGCCCAGCTGCCGGGCCGCCGGCGCAAAGCGGTTATCGAAGGCTTGCTGTTCCTGCTCGAGGACGCTCCTCGCTACCAGCAAACTGATGGGTACCCCCGCTTTGGCCAGCAACAGGTTCAAAAAACGGTACGATCCGGTATGGAAGGTACAGATCATCCCCGGGCGCTTACGCAAGTCGATGACCCAGCGTTCATTCCAGGCCTGCGCTTGAATGAGGCCCGCTTGCTCGATATCCAAATCGCTCAGCATCCGGTTGGCCTGCAATTGATTAAATAGGGTCAGGTAATCGTGTATTGGAATTTGCGGCAGCAGGTTAGATAGGTTTGCGCTAAAGTAGGCAAATTCGCGCGCCATTTGGGGCGTGGTGTTATGCAGCGTATGACGCAGATAGGCTTGTATCCGCCCGTGTCTTTTCGTTATCAGGTGTTTCATGGTTCTGTGGTTTGGTATATGGGGGTTAGTGGCTCGTGTTGTAATAATACGGGGGCGGCACCGGGCCGCCGCCCGTATCGGCTATCCAGCGTTTTACGCAGATCTGTATCCTAAAGCGGCGTAAACCCGCATTTGGGCACTTTAGGCTCGTCGTCCTTGTCTGCGCTCAGCAAACCTAACATGGTATGCAAAGAGATAGGCTTTTCCAGGATCATACCGCCGCAGGGCTGTACGTTCTGATCGAAATTCATTGCTTTCATTTCGTATTTATCCAACTATTAAACCATCACCCGCTTTGGTGTTTGCCGGGGCTTCGGGCACCTTCCCCGTACCTGCGGCCGCAGGGCTTTGTGTGATCACAGGGCAAGTATAAGGAGGTAGAAACAGTTACGGAAAGGGTAGGGATACATAGCCGGGAACCGGTATATAATCGGTATAAATCTGTGATAATCGGCAATTGTGGTCGATTATCACAAAATACGTGCAATGTATCACAAGGCCTTTGGTGCGCGGGCATGGGTTGGGTAGTTTCGAAGCATGCGGCTATCCATCCACATCGACCGGCCCGATGCCCGCGTGCACGATGAAGCCACCATTGGCGCGGCCGTGGCACGCAGCGCCTATCCGCTGCCGGGTGCTGAGGTGCGGTATTGGGTAGGGCAGGGATGGCAGGTATTGGAGCAGGGGTACGACCTGCCTGATGTGTACGTATGCAGCATCGAGGTGGAGGCTATGGGCGATACCGTCCTTCCCATCCGCTGCCCGCAGCACGACCTATATGGATTTTATGTGGTGGCGGGGAGTGTCAGCCTTAGCGGTGCTGATGAGCAGACCGTTGTGTTACGTACCGACGCCGGGCATTACCGGCTCAGCTATCTTCCTGCAGCCGCTTATACCTGTCACTTTGCCGCCGGTACGCACCATATTTTCTATTTCGTAGCCAAGGGTACCACGCTCCTGCGCGAACCCAGCGCCGAGCTATCGGAAGATATTGCCCCCGTGAAAGCATTGAAGGCACGGCTGACGGCTCCCGCGGTGAGTGGGGGCCTCTCCATGGCCGGTATGGCAGACGGTGCCATCCGGCGTTTTCTACGTTATCCCGGCACCACTTACTTGCGACGCTATCTCACCATTCAGGTATTGACTATGACGTTGTTGTTGCATGCCTGTGATGCACTCCGTGTACAGCGCGCTGCTGGAACAGTAGGGTTATTGCTTGCCGGCCGCATGCGTATGTACATTGACGAGCATATAGCTGATGGGGAAGCGGTTGACGCCGCATCCGTAGCCCGGCACTTCGAAGTATCCTACGCCTATGCCAAGTTGATTTTCCGTAGCCACATGGGCCGGCCCATCGGCGGCTACATCCGCGGGTGTAAGCTGGAGCAGGCCCGTCGTTTGCTCGAAGCAGGCGAAAGCCCTGCGCGGGTAGCGCGGTATGTGTGCTGGACGTATGGCCATCTTAATAAGGCGTTTAAGGCAAGGTATGGTGTGCCGCCGGGCAGCTATCGGGCTTCGTCATAAATTCACGAATACGCCAGCTTCACTGCGGCCGCTCGCGCACCTCTACAGAACCTCCATGATCCAAAACGGGGCACCGTTTCGCCAGTTCCGTGGCCTTCGCCATATTCTCTGCCTGTAGCACCACGATGCTCACCACTTTCTGTCCGCCCCAGGTAATCATCCCCGCCTCAACCTGCTTGTCCTTGCCGGAGATGACATGGCCCGGTTGGGGGAAGGGGAAACTTTCTACGTATACCCCCTCGGCTTTCCAGTATTCGAGCGTTTTGTCCCACTCGGGACCCACTTTCTTTGCCAGCGCGGTATCATAGGTTTCTGGTACACGCACCACCAGCACAAACTTTTTTAACTCGGGTTTTGCCTTTGCCTTGCTTGGCACCACAGCCGCAATAGCCATTAAAATTGCTGTTACCATCGTATTCTTGTTTTTCTACAAAGGTCGGCCGTGCGCGATCACCATCCTTGTAAAAAATCATTGATTACCAAAAGCGGGATTGGCTGAAGAATAGGCGTGGAGATTGCCCGGTAAACCGCTTGAAGGCCCGGTTGAAATGCGCTTGGTCGAAGTAACCGCCTTCCAGTGCCAGGCGCTGGATGGACCGGTCGGGCCGATACGCACCGATAAGCGTCTTTAAGCGCACGATATCCGCAAACGGCTTGGGCGATATGCCGACGGCTCGGCGGAATCGTTTTTCGAATGCATCCTGGCTCAGGCATACGCCGTTAGCCAGTTCGGCCATGGATAGCCTGCCCTCCGCATGGCAAATAGCCGTCACGGCATGTACCGCTGCGGGGTCCGGTTCATGCGGCCGTAGTTTAGCCAGCAGGAAACGCTCCAGAATGGCCAATCGCATACGATGATTACGTGCCTCGAAGAGCTGATCCTGCACCCGTGCTATTTCGGCGGGCGCAAAGAAGCTGTCCAAACCCAAGGTAAGGCTCTTCATCTCGTGGAGCGGCTCGCGGAAAAAGGCAGCGGCCGTGCCTTCCCTTAGCAACGCCACGATGGTGCCCGAGTGCGGCTGGTAGCTGATGAGGCGGGCCGATTGGCGCAGCCCCGCCAGCGACGCCTCGGGAATGACCGTTTGTTGGTTACCATGCCCGTTGGCCACCTGACCACCGACGCGGAAAGCCAGTGCCAACGACGTATCCGGCAGTACCCGGTTTTCGAGCGGCAACCCCTGGCTTTCAATGATGTGAAACGCCTTGATATATGGTTGCAGCGCCGGGCTTGGTATGTGGGTTTCCATGGTCATCGCCTGCCCAAAAATAACCGGTTTTGTGCATACCATTGATAACGCTAACGTCATTTTTGCGGACAACAAATAAAACCATCATTTCAATAGGTCGCCCAATCTGATATGCATTTTGAAAAGTGCTAAGGCCGCATCCTTCGTCTTCTGATCCGGTTGTCTCCCCGCTTGATAGTTTCGATCCACCCGGTCAAAATATAGATCCATTTTCTTCAAACCGTGTTCCGCTTCCAGCTCTTGCCATTGGGCGGGTTGCAGACACACCATCCACTGATAAGTATGATGAGGCTCGCTCAGCAATTTGCAATGCCGGAGTTGATAATCCGGCATCAGCAATATGCATAGTTCGCCCATCATCTCGTTAATTGTCGCTATGGCTTCCGGATGCCGAACGCGGACTTTGCGCGATTTGTACTTCATCTCCAGGTATGTACCGTCTTTAAAATCCGGAATATCACGGATCGTGATATGCCCGGTCTTTATCAATGAATTTACGCGTGCCAGCATCGCCTTGTATCCATAATGCGGCAATACCCGAAAGATATAGGGATCCAGAATTTGATGGATCGGCCGTGTGAACGCATCGGGCGCTATCCCGAGATATTTTTCTATCCCCACTTTCCACATGAGCGGCAATGCCTCGCGGATCTGGCTAAGGAAGGGCTCAGCGGAAAACTCCTTCCGAAAATGCTCCAGTTCCACGATGTCTTTTTGTAGTGACGATAGCATGTTGTCAAATTTTTCTGCCGCTACCTGCGGTTTTACAGCCTTGGCCAATAGGAGCAGCATTACCGAAAACAATAACATGACCGGGAAATACACGTATGCCCAATGTTTCGCGGCGATTTCAATAGGCAAATCCGGTCGCTCTCTAAAATACAGCACCGACGGGAAAATCAACATGTGGCAGCAAACTCCAGATATCAGCAAGGGGACAGCTGTTTGGAGCCCAAGCGTGCGATACCATGTCATACCGCTCGCTTGATAGATTTTTGCATAATAGTAGATCTTTTCATTCGCCCATACCAAGCCTGCATAGGCCACGGCCCCCACGCCATAGAACCAATTGTCCGGAACGGTCGGCTTTGGATAAACAGACCACACTAGCCATGCAAAAAGAAAGAATAAAGAAGAGGTGAACGCGATCCTGAAGGGGAAACGCGGAGATAGCACCGAGCCCGGCATAAACGACATCCAAAAATTCTTGAAATACGGTTTACTTTTCACAGGTTAGTCAGTGATTTGATGAAAAAAAGGTTATTGACAAGCGATTATACAGAAAAAAATTGAGTTGGCAAAATGTATCTCTTTCCATTCTTACGGCGGCGCCGCTAGTTAGCCACAGGGCGCTGTAGCCAAAATAACCAGTCGTGCCGTAGCCAAAATCACCTAACTGCGCTTTGGGCGTACCCTACCTTTGTTTGTATGAAGGAAACGAATGACGCAGATTTTATTCTTCTTGGGGGTATTGTCGTAGCAGCCATCTGGTCGATAACAAACCTTTACTTCGAGTACACAAAACACTCCTACGTCGAAACTATTTGGTCTGGCAAGGTGCCGGACACGGGTTGGTACTATGTTGATACACCGGTGGATTGCCCGCCGTGTGATAAAGAGATAAAATACGAGGCGGATGGAAAAGAATAGCCCAACCATTCAGCATATGGCTGCACACGAAGTCATTCAAATGCTTTTGATTCTCCCAATGTCAATACTGTTCAGCGCCGTCGCGGTTAACAAACTTTGGAACCATGCCACATTTAAGGAAGGCCTTCTGCATTCTCCCATACTGCCCGACTGGAGCGTACCTTTCTTGTCGGTCGGTGTTCCCATCGTATTGTTGATCGTTTCTGGCACATTGATTATCGGGATTTGGTATCGGGAATGGATGGCTACCGGATTGTGGGCGTATCTGCTCGTCATGATCGCATTTACGGTATATATTAGGCTAATGCTCAGCCTGCCGGTATCTCAGCTTCCCTGTACCTGTTTGGGTATTTACGATCGTTGGATGTTGTCTTGGCAACAGCATTTATGGCTGAATGTAACCATCTTGGTGTATACAGCGATTACGTTATTAACCTTTTACGCACAGCGGATAAAGTATTTGTTGCAACAGATGGAGCGGAAGCCAGCGGCTCCTTAAAGAAAGTTGGCAGATCGTAAATAATTAACTAAGTGAGTTATGAAAACAACTCTTGTCAAATCCTTGGCGGCAAGCCTGTTTGTGTTTGCCACCGGAGGTGTTCTGGCAGCCAGCGTGCTCCAGGATGAGCAGAAGTGGTTTACCGTGGACGACACGGGGTTAAACACACCTTTGGATGAGGCGCCGTGTTCAGGTACTCCTCAGATTGAATGTGCCCAATTGTATGAGCGGGAGAACTCATCTGAACCTTGGAGCCCGGCAGTGGATGAGAATGGAGATCCGATCATGGCGTACGGTGATCGTACGGATTAACCTGGGATTTTTCATGCATGCCTTATCAAGGCCCTGCACCAATCGCAGGGCCTTTTACATGCTATTGAGAAAGAACTAACATGGGTATATTTTTCCGCTGCGGTTCAAGGTCTAGACCATAAGCCTGTAGCTGGCTACGAACCGCATTTAAGTTGCCCAGATCCGATGCAATGTGTATGTCGATGCGGGTGGAGCGATTGATCGTGCTTTCGTTAAGCAAGATGGGTTGTTGTTCGTTGGACGCAAACATCATACCTATGCCCAGCAGTAAGCTACTGAAATTCGAGTTAACCAATTTCAGGGCATTGTCTTTTGCAGGGAGTTTAGCTTCAGGTTTACCTCCCGCCGTTTTTAATTTTTCAGTCGGGTTCAACGGGTTCAGATCTTTCAGTACCAAACAATCCATTTCCCGGTTTTCGATGCGGGCCTTCACCCCGAAATAAAGCGTAAGATCTCTTTTCATCACTTCGTTTAGTAGGTGCGACCGATCCGGGGGCATGCGGGATTCATAGCAGAAAACGTTTCGCTGTTTCCAGTTGTCGTCCAAATAATGCAAGTCATAAGATTGGTAGTCTATGGAATCGGGAAGCTCCACAATGACGCGATTATCCAATAGTCTAAACCCATTGGTCTTTAAGCTATCGGCGTAAGCAGACAAAAACAGGTCGACTCGGGAGAGATTTATTAGGTGTTTACCTATTATCTGGCCGGTCTCCGGATCACGCAATGGCAACCTGGACTGTCCGCCAAAGTTTACCCAACGCGATATCAGTGAATAGTAATCCAGCCTATCAAGATTTCGGCCGCCCCCTTCCGTGAGCAAAGACTCCGCAGGTCGGAAATCTCCATATTCTTCCTTTAGCGGCATTTTCAGGGGTTGGCCCGCCAGAAATTGGTCGATGTAGGTTTCTGTCAGGAAATGAGATGTACCGGTAAAGTGTTTCAAAACACCCTGTTGATCAATCCAAGCGTAAGTAGGGACGGTTTGGTATGCAAATAGGGGAGAAAGGGTGCTGTCTGCAATCACCATGGGCAGTGTGCAGTCACGGACGATGGTGTTTCTGTTACGTAGATTCCGGACCTGCTCTTCGCTGCTCCGTGTAACCAGCAAAATCTGGATGCGATCGCCGTAAGTTCGCTTTAGGGCTTCCATTTTCGGCATATTTCTGATACACGAAGCGCAATAGACGTCCCAGAAATCGATGATTAAAAGTTTACTTCTAAACTCGTTGAGTGTAGCTTCCTTATTCGGGTGGTTAATCAGGCGAGGCAAGTGGACATTTGGCACCACATCACCGATCCGAAGCCGCTGGCTCCCGTTTACGCCGGTGCTGGCCAACAAGCATACCACAAGTGCAAACCACACGGGCAGTTTTTTATATCGTGAATCCATCATTTTAAATCAGTTATCATTATCGATCATTATCGTTCGTTTTGAGCTATTCCCGTTGCCTGGACTATGTAGTCGGGGATGGGCAATACATAGCGCGGGTCATTTGGAGGCAACGTATAGGTAACACCATTAATTGAACGGCTCAGCACCTCCGCGCGTTCGGGATCAAGATTGAGGCGACGTAGGTCCATCCATCGCGCCCCTCTGGCGATCAATTCTTTTCGTCGTTCAAGCAACACCAAATCCAGTATGTCTTTGGGGTTTGATAGATCGATCTGCGGGAATGAGCCATTTACATACCGCTTTTCCCACAGCGTGTTCAGATCGGCTAAGGCAACCTCGGTATTTCCGGAACGTACTGCACATTCGGCACGTACCAGAAGCATTTCAGCCACGGTGGTGCCGTGGAAAGAAAGGCCGCTCCCCAAGTAGCTGCCCCTAAACCCCATCGACCCATCGGGTTTCTGAATAAAGAAAACAGATCTTCTGAGATCGTTCGATGCATAACGCTCCATTACTTCGTTAGGCACCGATCCGATATTCCGATTCAGGGGGCCATATACGGGAAACAATGTTGAGGACAGGATAATCTCTTCGTTGTAAGGTGTTATTGGGTAAGTTGGCGTTGTATTGATGGCATTAAAATCAAGCAGCTTATTCTGAAACTGCAATGCCGAATCTGCATACAAGCCTGCTTTTTCATAATCGTGCATAACCAGGTAGCACCGAGCCAGGGCAGCGAAAGCGGCGGGTCTGGACGTCTGCCTGATATCCAAAGGCAGGTCATCAAGTTTCAGCGATGCGATGGTCAGGTCTCGGATTATCTGATCATACGTTTGCCTCAAACCCGCTCTTGACGTCTTCTCGTTCACATCGGCCGTCAGCCGCAGGGGAATTCCCATATGGCTGTCTACGGTTAACGGGTCGTAGGGTGCCGCAAACAGTTGCGCCATATTGAAAAACGCCTTTGCGCGGAAAAATAACGCTTCGCCGTGCAGAACATCCCACAGTCTTTGTTGAGAAGGCGTGGGGTTAATGTTGGCGAGGGTTTCCAGCGCAACGTTGCACTGCAGCACCTGTTGATAGGTGTTGTCCCATTCTACGATGGGGTTAGCGCCTTCATAGATGTCCTTTGCCCAGATTATTCCGTTTCTTTCAAGCGCTTGCCGTGCATTGTAAGCCACGTCACTGATTTCATATTCCCCAGCAGACAACTCGGCCAATCCGATGTTGTCGTAACGTAGCAGGTTATTGTTCAGCAAGGCGCGGACGTCTTCCAGTTTGGACGGTATCGTGAGGCTGATGTCCCGCTTTATGGAAAGCCAATCGTCATTGCAACTCATCAAGAGCGCAATGCATGGTAAAAGGAATGCTTTAAATTTCATGATCATTGGATAACGGATTAGAATTGAGCTGATAGTCCCACCGAAAAACTGCGCGGTTGGGGCAATACATCGCCGGCATAGTCGGGGTCTATGCCGTGCTTATTCGCGCGCCACAATACCCCTATGTTATTCGCATACAGATAAACGCGAAGCTGGCTTAACCCCATTCGCTGTACCGGCTTAGTGGGCAGCACATAGCTGAATTGTATGTCCTGAAACCGGATATGGTCGCCCTTTTCTACCAATATGGAAGCATTGCTGTAAAAATTATCGCTTCCTGCAACAAGCGGATATATACGGGCAGGTACGTTTGTTTTACGCTCGTCTCCCGGCTGCTGCCATCTGCTTGCGTAATCCGCATGTCCATCCTGGCTAGCGTACAAATAGTCATAGCGAATGGAAGAACGCCGGAAATAGTAGCCCAATTTGTAGGTGATATTGAAGGAGAGGGAAAAATCCTTGAATGAAACCGTATTCCGGAAAGCCCCGAACCAGGACGGCGTTGCCCGGCCGTGGTATTGAAGAGAATCGATCGTTGCCGTTTGCGAAATAGCCACATAGTTGCTGCTCGGCACCCCATTTACGTAGCCGAGCGGAGCGCCCGTCTCACTATCCAAACCGGCCCAAGGATAGCTGTACACCGAAAATAGCGGCTTGCCCGTTGTCGGCGTAAAGCCCCCTCCGGTGAGGCTCCCATCCCCAAAATATAGGCTAATGTTCGATGGGAGTACTTCGTATCTTGTGATTTTGTCTGTCGTGAAGCTAGCCATTAAGGTGCTGCTCCATTGCACCCGGCTTCGCACAGGGCGAACAGTGAGTTCGACATCCAGTCCCCTGCCTTGCATATTGGCCAGGTTTCCTTTAAACCGCGTAGTCCCCGTAGTAGGTTCAAGCGGTCCAAATCCAAGCAGGTCGGTGCCCCACTTTTTATAGAAGTCGACACTTCCAGTGAGGACGTTTTCTGACACGCCAAAATCTATTCCCAGATTAAGTTGCGCCATCCGCTCACCACGCAAGTCCGCATTGGGCAATGAATTGATGGAAGCATAGGTAAGGCCGGTTGCGCTTTCCAGTTGATAGCGAGCGGTGGTGTAGGCAGTCACTGTGTTGTCTATATTGCCGTTGTACCCATAGGTGACACGCACACCCAACCGGGGCAGCCAGCTAACGGCGTAAAAGTTTTCCCTCGCTACATCCCATTTCATGCCGGCAGACCACAAGGGTATGGACCGCTGATTCGCCCTCACACCAAAAAGATTCGATTGGTCTATACGGGCACTCAATGAAAACGCATAGCGCCGCATCAGCGAATAGGCCCCATTGAAATAATAAGAACGAAAGCGATCCACAGTTGCCGAGATCGAATTAGCCGACGGAATGGTTGACCAACTACCCGTTGGGTATTGCCGGAATAAGCTGTCGTGGTTTACCGGTTGTGCAAGCCCCGTAGCCGGGTCGAAACCATACAAGATCTGGCTGCTTCCCGCACCGCGGGCCTGTCTTAGTTCCATACCCGCCAGCAGCGTAAGCGTATGTTGGTCTTTTTCCAACTGATAGTCCAGTTGAAAACGACCGCTATGCGCCGATAGGCGCTGGAATCCCTGCGCTAAGTAAGCACCCTTCGGCAGATTATGCATTACGCCGTTTGAACCTACCACCGAAAACATATTAATCAAGTTGCGGGTGAAATAGGTATCCTCGCTGAAAAGACTGCTAGACGGGCTTTCTTGGCGCTGGTATTGGTAGAGAATAGATGTTCTGAAACCACTAAACCAAGTGTAATCAATGCGGTTATCGATGCGGAAATGCTGAGTATTACGTTGTTGATCGGCAAAGCGTAGTTCATCGAGTGGTATGTAGCGCCAGTCCAACAAGCCCATCCCTTCAGCAGCTTCGGCAAAAGATAACCGATGGTTACGGGCAACGGGCAAGTGATTTCCCTGATCATCGATAAGGCGGGTATATGGCGCACTATTTCTGATATCCTGAAGTGCATTGTTCAACCGGGCTTGGCTATACGAATAGAAGATTCCATTTTCAATGGTGAGGTTGCGTATCGGCTGCAAAGTTTGCTGGGCGGATAGATTTACCCGATCGTCTTTATTGCCTACCCTTTCAGAGCGATTTTTGTCAAATCCGCCACTTAGGTTGTATTGATGCCTTTCGCTCCCCCCACGAATTGCCAGCGCGTACTGTTGCTTAATTGATGGGTGGTAGAAATAGTTGGCAAGATCATCTCGGAGGTCGCTGCCTTTTAGGGATTCCAAGCGAATCAGTTTTTCACTTTCCGAAATCATCGGATCATCCAATAGTTCCGCGACCAGGCTCACCACCGGATAAGCAACATGGTCATCCAGTTTGGCGCGGTAATAACCTTGCTGGTAGAGGAATTCCTCTACATCAACCAAGTCTGCCGAACTAATCTGAGGCAGGTAAAAGAGGTTGGGCTTTGTGCCAAAGGTCAGGTTGCCGTTAACGCTGATCTGTGTTGGCTGATTTGCCCGCCCCTTTTTTGTGGAAATGACGATAACGCCATTGCCCGCCCTTACGCCCCAGAGACTTGCAGCTGCGGCGTCTCGGAGGATGGACACGCTTTCGACGTCATTGGGATTAATGTTTCGAAGGTCGCCTTCATAAGGGAAGTTATCCACGACGATCAGTGGATCGGCGTTTGCAAATATGGTGCTGCGCCCACGGATGCTGAGCTTTGGTTCTCCTCCCGCTCTTTCGTCGAAAAGCAAAGAAGGAGCGACTCCCTTAAGCCGGCTGATGATATCTGTACTGACTGAACGGTTCAGCAGCGCGCTATCCACGAATACGAAACTTCCCGTCGCGCGTTCTTTAGGCATTCGTTGGTAACCCGTATTGACCTGAACCTCCTCAATAGCGAGTGTGTCATGTACCGATTTCAATGTATCTGGAAAATTGCCCGGCGTCGCAGCCCCGGACTCCTCCGGGGACTGCGCGCGGGCTTCCAAACACATGATCGTTAAGACAGCCAATAGGCTGTTATATCTTGGCTTTAGGCATCTAAAGATACAAATAATTTGGGTATAGCAACCCCTTAAGCGTAAATTTCGCTTCATTTTTTGTTGGTTATGAACGGTTTAAGAAAGATTTTCTTCAAAAACCGACGTCTGCGCCAACGAAAAACAGTTCAAAAACTTGCAAATTTGGAAAGAAGCGTCTACCTTTAGAGTGCACTATTTATTAACCGAAGGCAAACAACCGCTCCCACCTAAGCAAACAATGCAGTTTTCTTATGGCGCAGGGTCGGTGCTACCGGGTAGCGGCCATGGGCTTTTTATGCCATTGGCAAGCCTAGCTTAACGCCTTGCTTTTGCTATCCGATATGTCTTTCGGTCGCTCCTATTCAGGAGCGCGTTTGAGATTTTTTGTGCGTGCTTTGAAAGTGAATATGCTCGGCCGTGAGGTAGAGCGCAGTCGTGTAGCTTCAGCAGCGGGGTTGCTGCGGAATGTGGCTAGTCGGTTTGGTGTTTTCGTTTTCATAATTTGATGATTTATGAAAACGATGAAACTCTAGAAGCCTAGGTATAGCTTTTGGCTAGAAACCAAGTAGGGCGAACCATCTTGCTTCTTGGCATGGTAACCACTACGAAACCAGTCATCGGGACTACACGAGACCCAGTTCTTGCACACAAGAAGACTTACAGACGGCCCGCCCTACTGGGAATTATTACAAAGATAACATATCCAGTAGATAAGTGGCGAACCGCAGTCCTCTCCTGTGCAAATGTAGTGGTTTTTTGCCGAGAGTGACATCGTTAGGAAGTGATTTTAACTCCTTCCTTAATTGTCGCTTTTCTAATATGGAACAAATATAATAATAATTCGAGAATCAAAAAATATGATACTCGATTTTTTTAAGAATTTATGAATGAATACAAGGTAGCCATAGATAATCTTGAAGCACTACGTATGTATGCGGGCCTTCATATGAATGAAATTGACAAATTCTTAGGCTTTAGCAAAGGTAAATATGCTAGGATAATTGCTGGTCAATCGTTAGAATTAAAAGACATTATCGCCATTTCGGGTTTGTACGATCTGCTTGCGATTGATATATTAAAGCCTAATTTAAAGATGCCCTCGTTAAGAAGATTACCAGAAAGAATAAGATCGATAGCACAAGAGAGAACGGGTAAAACACCTAGAAATCAAGAGAAGCGAGATGGAATTTACTATTGCGCCCTAATCCTGAATAGATATTTCAAAGTTGGAGAGGATTTCACGAATTCTCAAATAAAAGGTTATCTAAATAACGAATTAAAAAAAGCCTTCAAGGGTAAGTCGATAGAATGGGAGAAAAGTATTATTTCTGAGTGTATTCTCGATACGGAAACTACTCGACCGGGCAAGACCAAACCTGAAAATGTTTATAGGTTCGTGAAAGAGATACCTGCTGACATTGTTGAAAAGGCATTCGAGAAGATTGGCGATGATTGGTTGGAGGCAGGCAGACGAGGTTAAGTATTGCTATTCTATATAAAGCATGAATCTCCTGGAAAATAAAATTACTTGTGCTAAATTTTTCTTTTTGGTATATGTAGTAGTGTTATTCAGCTCTTGTGCAAGCTCAATGTCGCCTGTCAAACTGTACAATACACTACCTGATCTTACCAAAGCAAAATTCATCCCGCAGTCACAATTGGATAATGCCATCGAAAAAAACGGATGTAAATTTTTAGTAAGAGGAAGAGAGTACACCGCCCCAATAGGTTTAACCACTAAAGGTGATTTGAAAAATGGAGCAAAGGGTATCGACGAATGGGTCGAATTAGATGGCGGAAACGCGTATGTGCTCACGAATTATAATTGGAGAACTGTTGATGACCTCGGGTCAACCCAATGCAGATAGAATTTGATACGATGTTGTGCCCTTAAATTTACAGGGTATTAACCGGGGATAAATGATTGTGAGACGGACAACGAGAATAAAGGAAGTAATACAAGAGAAACGTACTAACCTGTTATGAATTAATGAGAAACCCGAAATGGCATAAGGATGAGTTGATACTCGCGCTCGACCTTTATTTCAAGATCGAGCCTGGGCAAATTCATGCTCAGAATCCGGCCATTATCGAACTTTCCCAAGTCCTGAATACCTTGCCTTTTTCCGAAGCAAAGACGGATGCGGAACGTTATCGCAATCCTAATGGGGTAGGGCTTAAGTTGAGTAATTTTCTGGCGATCGATCCAGATTATAAAGGTAAGGGCATGCAATCCTACAGTAGATTGGACGAGCAGGTGTTCAATGAATTTAAAAATAACCGGGCATTGCTTCGGCAGCTCGCAAACAATATCAGAGCTACGCTCGCGCAAGAAAATCTCGTCGAGGAGTTAAAAGTGCCCATAACGGAGGACGAGGAAGAAGACGAGTATTCTGCACCAGAAGGGGAACTGCTTTATAGGCTTCACCGTTACCGCGAACGCAATCGGGCGCTTGTCAATAAAAAGAAAAAAGAACATTTAAAAAAGCATGGTTCGCTTGCTTGCGAGTTATGCTCCTTTGATTTTGAAAAGACCTACGGCGATGTCGGCAAGGGCTTCATCGAATGCCATCACCGCACACCGTTGTCTGAATTAACACCGGATACAAAAACAACATTAAGTGACCTTATGCTCATCTGCTCGAATTGCCATCGGATAGTGCATAGGGGGTGGAATATTTTAAAAGAATAAAATGAGGACGAATCATCTCTATATTAATCTCGTAATTGGCTTTTTAATATTTATCTCATTAGCTATAACTGCCTATTTCCTATGTAGACTAAATGAACAATTTACTTATGTGAAAGGAGAAATTGAGATGGCAGAAACAGGTCAAGTTGGAGATTTTATCGGAGGGACTGTAGGAACAATTATTTCATTGGGCGCTTTGATTTTAGTTTACATAACATATTTAAATCAAAGGGTTGAAAATGAAAAAAGCAAAATTGATGAAAAATTCTTTAATATGATCAACCTCCATAAGGCCAATGTGTCTGAAATGGAATATATTAATCCATATGATCCAACTGAGGATCAGAGAAACTTAAAACGAGGTTGAAAATGACCGAGAAAAAGCTAAAAGTAAGAAACCGATATGGGCGCAATACTTTCGACTTTGTTTTAACTCAGATAATACAATGTTACGAGGATTTAGAGCCTTTTTTTAATAAGCTTGGGATCGAAGATGTCACCAATGAAAAACGACTCTCCGATATAAAGTTAATAACGCAATCCAGAACGAAAATAAATCCGATCCACTGGATAAGGATGGATTTTGCCTACATAATCACCTTTATGGGACTTAGTGAACCCGGACAAAAGGCAATTGAAAGTGTTTTTTCAAAGTTTTATAGCAGTAGCTTTGTGAAGAGTATCTTATTTTTCCTTTCCAAAAAGCCGCATAAAGATTCGATATATTATTCAAATTGGAAAGCACTTTGTAAAAATAACTTTTTAAAGGGTGCAATTGTCGATGATTTTCAAAGTGTTTTTAAACCAGACGGTTCTGTGCATAATGATCTAAATTTCAACACACTAGTGTCGGAAGAGGGTAAATATTACAGATTTTATGGTGGGCACCAATATAAACTTAGCCATTACTTTCGCCACTTGTATCAAATCGTTAAATATTTCAATGGTCAAAAGGTATTGACTTATGAGGAAAAGTACAAGTACGCCTCTATCCTTACTGCCCAACTGTCAACGCCTGAACAGATACTGTTTTTTGTCAATTCAATTTCGACCCTAGGTTTGGAATGGGAATTAGGAAAAATTATATATGATGATATAAATGATTATTTAATTACTAAATATAACTTAATACGGAATATACATGATATAACACTGAACGGAAAAATTGACATCAGATCGTTTTATCCGGAGGTAGTTTTTCAGTTTGAAGAATATCCCAACGAGAGGGACTCTCTTAAAAGAGATTTTAAATAACAGTTTAATTGCATAAAAATAACGGCAATACGGCGAAGGGAAATATGACCTGGCAAGAATACCAAACGGCAGTTTCGACGCTCTATGATAAAATGGATTTAATGGGGCGTTTGAGCTATAATGTGCGGCGTACCGATAAAATTACCGGCCAGAAAAGACAGATTGATGTCTGGTGGGAAATTAACATTGGTGGACACGTTATTAATATTTTGATTGATGCCAAATTTAACAAGACTGTAATTGATGTTAATGAAATTGATTCAGTCGCGTCACTAGCAGAATCCGTTAATGCAAATAAAGCAATCATTGTTACCAATAACGGATACACCGATCCTGCTTTAAAAAAAGCCGCGTTTTTAGGCATGGATGTAAAGATTCTTACGACTGAAGAGGCATTGAATCTTACAGTTCCAAATAAATGGATGATGTGTTATGACTGCAATGATGAATGTGTGGTTCTTGATCTGGATGGAGTATTATTTTTGGAAAATGCTGGTCTATTTTTTAATTGGTACGCAGGACGCTGTCGGAGATGTAAATGCTTATATCTTTTTTGTCCACAATGTGGAACTCGGGTAATACTGGATGATGATACTTCATTTGATTGTGGATGTAAGCATACCTGGAAAATAGAACCGACGAACCTTCAAATCAAATTTCATCAATCAAAATCTTATATTAAAATTGATGAATTTCCAAAGGCACCAACAGCTTTTTTGCTTTGGCTTGAAGGTCATTCATCCAATTCTCCAAATTTGCTTGATAAATGGGTATTGATTAGATCAGACCAAAATAACGATTACTTATTCAGACTGGACCAGAATTATAACCTATTAAAAATTCCAATACTGTCAAGTTTTTAGCTTTTTTAGCCTGAGACAGGGTGGACTATAAAATTCTATCTTTGTAAGGTTCCAAAACATCAAAACATGAGATTCAGTTATAACTCACGCATAATAAAGCACTTAGGTTATGAATTAATAACCTCCGATGAAGTGGCTATTACTGAACTTATTAAAAATTCGTATGATGCTAAAGCTTCAAAGGTCAATATCCACTTTTTGTCAGACTTAAAGGGCTTTAAAAAGAAATCTTCGATACAGCCAATATCCGATGAACTCATTAAGATTATTGCAGGTGCTGATTATGGGATCATTGTAATCGAGGATAACGGAAAAGGAATGTCTTACGAGACATTGAAAAATGGATTTTTTGAAGTAGGTGGTACATTAAAGAAAAAAGAAAAAGCGGCGGCGTCTGATAAAGATGCGATAATTTTAGGGGAAAAGGGCATCGGACGGTTAGCGGCCCAACGAATTAGCCCGGTGTTGATTGTGGAAACATCTGTTGGTGGAAGTAATTTAGGAGATGTTGTTTATGTAGAGTGGGACAAATTTGTCAATTCATCACATGCGGAGGCTCCGGAACATAAATGCCCTAATTTAACCGGTAAGTCTTATACTCGTTTATGGTTAATAGGCACGGCAGAAAAACCAATAGAATTTGAAAAATTTTTTACGAGACAGGAAAATTTCGTTCGGGATATTTTCGGTAATCTAGGAGAAAGCCTTGGGACACAACTATACGTGAAAAATGAGTTACATAGTGCTCTCAGTTTTCTTTATTCGCCATTTGAAGACAATAAGAGTATTTTAGATTTATCTATTTTTTTTAATGGGGAAAAAATTCTTCATGATTTTAACTATAACATTGTTAAAATAGCTGAATCGATCCATAGTTTGACCACAGAGTTCATAAAAGATGAGTCCGGAGAAGTTATAGATTTAGCACTAGATCTCCGTATGGATGTTAAACCTTGGTTTCTTGAACGTATTCATCACAGGGAACTAGGACGTGTACTCTACCAAGACTGGAAGCGCCCCCATACATTCTATTCAGAATTGTTAAAAAAATATCAAGAGCATTTCACGAAGAGTCTTTCAGAAAAAATTTATTTATCGGATGCACTAAAAAAATGGAGTAAGAAATACTCTAGAAAGCTAGAAAAAAACACCTTAGATGCTTTGGTTAACTTAGCGCCACTAGAAGCGAAAATTTACTCCTTCAAGAGAGAAAAGGCGTTGATATCAATGGCTATCTCTTCCGCGGTTGACAATGGTTTTATCGATAACGGGCAATCGGACATCAATTCCGACTTTAGCAATTTCTTAGGTATCCATAATGGTATAAAATTATACAGAAATTCTTTTCGAATTGGTACTATAGGTAATAAAGATAACGACTGGCTTAAACTACAGCAAAAAAGAACAACAGGGCAACAGTTTTACAGGTTCGAGCTTGGTAATGTCATTGGGTTTATTAAAATTAATGACAAGAAACAAGAGTATATTTATGAGACTAGCTCAAGAGAAAATCTGACAGACAACCTTTATGTTGATTCCTTACAAATTCTTTTGAGTGAGGTCATCGAGATATTTTCTCCTGGGTTTAATAAAAGAGCAGTCGAGATCGCAAAATATATATTAGATCTCGAGGGCTTGATCCCAGAAAATAATACCGAAGAAATAGAAGATGAAGTAAGAAAATCGAAAGAAGTTCTTGAGGCAGCAAAGAAAAACTTACAAGCGATTAATGAGGCTTTCTCTGTTATCAATGACAACATTGCCTTGGATGATCCTAATAAGATATCTACTATACAAAAGATATTTAAGGAATTAGAGACCGTAACTATAAATTTCGAACAGAATATAAACGATACAAATCGATCGTTTGAAAGTGCAAACAACTTAATCGAAGTCGCACGACAACATCAGAAGCGAATAAAGACCGAGGCTTATAATAATTACAAGTTAATGGCAAATGGCCTTGTTACTGAGGTTATTACCCATGAGCTACATTCGTTGTTAAGTAATTCGGGGGATGAAAACAAGACCTATGCTGACCATTTTACAACCCTCGAAGACTATTTTCTGGATCGCGAAGAATACGGAATTAATAGAGAACACTTGCTCCCCGTAAAGACTAAATTCAATCATTTGTATGCGCGGATGGGTGATCTCAGTAAATTTTATTCATTTCTCGAAAAGACATTTATTTATAAGGGAAATAGCGAGGATTTGGAGCCGGTCAATGTACGAGAAGAGCTTCACGAAATTACAGATCGATTTAAGTTCAGATTGAATAGACATAAAATTAATATTGATATTGATACTGTCTCAAATATTTGGGAGGTACCGAAGGGTTCCCTACTTCATGTTTTTTATAATCTCATCGACAATTCAATTTATTGGATTAAACAACGACAAAAGCAAGCCAAGAAAAATACCCAGTTCAAAAAGGATGGGACCGACACCATTTCTGTGCGTACGATTGATTCGAATACGATTCAATTTTCTGATAGTGGGACAGGAGTTCTGGAAAAGTATCAGCACACTTTGTTCAACGAAATGGAATCTGGTAAGGAGGACGGTGGCAGAGGAATGGGGCTTTATATCGTTCGTCAGTTTTTGAAATCTTTTGGAGGTGAAATAGAGCTATTGCAACCCCTAAATCCTTATGATAACCGGTATATATTTGAAATAAGAATGAGCTCAAGTTTTGAGGAGGACCAACCGTGAATTTGTTTAACAACCTAATCAGAGGCCTTAAGGCTTTTACAGCAGTAATTATCGAGAATGCTTTTGTGTACGAGGATGATGCAGAAAAGATTTTAGGCAAATTTTGTTTATTGCCAGTGAGGGATCAGGAGAAAATCTTACGACAATTGAAAGAGAAGGGCTTCGATTCTTTAGTGGCAAACCTTAATAGTTTTAATGAACTTTTCCAAAAAACCAATAGAGATAGAAATTTGGAAGAAGACATGCCCGCAACGGAATACTTTAAGCGTTATCTTGGGAAAATTGGAGCAAATGAATTAGATTACGACAGAACTGTTACAAATATAGCTCAGATTTACAAAGACAATGGCGACGACAGAATCAATGACATCCTACTTAAGTTTGGCATTTTTAAAAGTATTGACGAAGCCTCATATACTGAGCTAATCGACACCTTTAAGAAAACACCTGGCCTATCTCTGCTTTTTTACAGGGCGCAACCATCGGTTAGTCAGACGGAAGAATTTTATCAAGACATTGAAATATCAATGGAAGAGACCGAGAGTCAATTTTGTCTTGCGATAATTGACAAAAAACTCGGCACAGGGGACAGTGGAGAAGAGGGAAAGAGCTTTATTAAAGAGAATATTATCAATCGAAACCAAATAAAAGATAAAAAAATTGTTTGCTGTTTGTATACCACTACTCCCGAAAACGGGCCTCTAGAATCGTTTGATCACTATTTTATCCAAGAAATAGCAAAGGATGCCGACAACAAATTTGAGCAATTAGCGAAGAGTCTTACTAACGCGGCATATGCGGCCATATTTGATAAGTTGAGATATCAATATACACTAAGTGCGCAAAACGCGCTAAATATGGTTTTATTAAATCAGAAAAACATAAAATATATAATTGAACATTCGTACCTCGAAGGCATACCTGGGATTGAGGCTATAAAATATTGGTTCAATTTGGCTCAACAATATCAATTTGAAATCGAAGAAATAAATGCTTTAAATTTCTTTTCCGGTATTGTGAGCTTTTTTGACAATGAGCATCTGGATGACCATCCTCACATTGGGAAAATCGGAGAGAGCCTAAAACAACTTAACTCTTTTGAACTATTTGACTATAAAGTAAATTCAAAATATTTGCCCATAGCCCCGGGTGATATCTGGCAAATTGGCGATGAGTATTATATTTTAATGGGGCAACTTTGCGATTTGTTGTTGAGGAGTAACAACAAGCGTAACGCAAAATTCGGAGAGCTGTTAAAAGTAGAAATTGTCGATTTACCGCAACGATCGGAAAAATTCAGCATAGATATAACCGGAAATAGAAAATTAATTACTATCCAAAATTTTCCGAAAGGACCTGGGGATTTTTGTAGTATCACAGTAGATGTAGCAACAGGTACAACGGAGTTTGCAGATTTGGAAGCTCTGGATTTAGCTATGTTTAACAGTGATGGTAATGCAATAATAGACTTGAATGATGGTGTTACTGTCGAAGCTCTAAGAACGCTCCCATCAAATTTCGCAGATTATTATGTAGATATAAGGGAGAAATACCGCAGTTTGAAGGAAACAACTTCAAAAGTGGATAGGTCTATTTTTGAATTTGCCAATAACAATATAAAGTTTTCTAAAATTCGATTTACGGAAAAAAGCGGTGTCATTGATTTAGGGTTTAGAAGAGCTGGTCGATTAAAGGGCCGATTCTATGATTCCACATATAATAATTTCTTAAACAACAAAGGTCGAATAGATTTGAATCTAATTGATAACTCTCCAGAGCACGTGTCTACGGTAAAACTTGAATGTTCGTTTGTACATACGGACAGCCCGACTCATACATTTGAACAGGCAAATCTTTGGTTCAATAGCAGTGGATTCTATTTCAAAAGACAAGATCTTATGCCCACACTCCCAGGAGGGTTTAAGCCAATTTTGAATTATTGTTCTACTGAATTGAAGATGGGGGATCAACGTCAATATATACTTACAAAAGTCGACGAGGGAATATTTAGTCTCCAGCTTAAGTATATGATAAACGACGACACTTTTCAAGGAAAGCCCCATTACAGTTACAAATCACTTTTCGGTGAACCGAAACCTGAAATAAATCCTAAATTTAAAGTCGAGGGAGAAGACGAATCCTCGTTCATTGGTGATAACGGGCACGCCTCAGTATCCCTAAGCATTGAGCAATTAAATAAAGGAGTCATTGTGTACGAGAAAAAGTTGAAACTCCAATTTGTCAACGGTATATTATCCAGAACTAACATTGAAGAATAAAATTAATATAATTTCACTATTTTCTGGTGGGGGATTCCTTGATTTAGGATTCATGAATCAGGGTTTTCAAGTAAACGAAGCTGTTGAATTTCATCAGCCATTTGTAGATTCGTATAATTACGGCTTAAATAACTATGTTAAGAAGTCTCAAAAAGAAGTGTATAAAAAGCGTATAATTACACATAATAAGATCGAAACTTCTCTAGATGCAACAAACAAAAACACTCAAAAAAAATTAATTGATGATTATAGGGATATCGCCGGAATCATTGGCGGTCCTCCCTGTCAAGATTTTTCTGTCGGGGGAAAAAACGCAGGTGTAGAAGGTCATCGGGGCAAGCTAATTTACACATATCGTGATATCGTCAATCAGGTTAACCCCTTGTTTATTTTTTTTGAGAACGTAGCTGGTTTATACCGTACAAAACACCACCAAAGCGAGTTTTTCAATTTGAAAAACGAGTTGGAAAAAAAATATACATTATGGTTTGATATAATCAATGCCCTAGATTATGGCATTCCGCAAGACAGGCCAAGATTGGCATTGGTAGGATTTCGTAAAGACGTGATACAAAAGTTAATTGATAATGGTTTTAAATACTTAAGCGAACCTTATGAAGGGCACCTGAATGAGTTAGTTTTCAAATGGCCGCAGCGAAAATACGCAAAGGCGCGACAGGTCCTTTGGCCACGAAAATGGGATTTCCAGTCAGAAATAAACGAAGACGAAGTTAAGAGAATCCCACAATTTTATTCCTCTCTTTTAATCAAAAATGCGTTTAGTGGATTAGACAATTCGACTCCAAACCAATTGGAGTGTTTTAATCCATACTCTAAGAAATTTTCAACAGTTGCTGAAGGCGATACATCTCGCAAATCATTTAAAAGGTTGCATCGCTACAGATATAGTCCTACAGTAGCATATGGTAATAATGAGGTACATTTACACCCAACGGAACCTCGCAGACTGTCTGTTCGTGAAGCTTTACGAATTCAAAGTGTTCCCGATAATTATATCCTTCCGAAAGAAGTGTCCTTGACCGATAAGTTTAAGCTAATTAGCAACGGTGTACCGACTCGAAAAGCCGAATTAATTGCTCAAGAAATTCGTAGAACATTGGAGAATTATTTTTCGTTGGCATAGGAGATGTATTTGCTGCGGATTTTTGACAGATTTAGTCGCAAGGAAACATCTTTATATGATAAAGAAGGTGCAAAGATCGAAAAGCTTAATTTCCCCCTGGAATTGTTGATACCGGTATCTGAGTGGAATATCCAATCTGTGACTTATATTAGGTATACTTAATAAACTAATATAATCCATAAATTTATCGGCGAAATTTTACGATTAGAGATAACAATTTGTTTTTGCTAAAAAAATTAGGTAATATTGCTTCGGGTACAGTGGGGTTAGCGAAAGCAAAATATCTAAAGATAAAAGAGAAAAGTTAAATGACGGGCACAAGCATAGATAAAACTGTAATCGAATTTTTTGCCGGAATAGGACTGATGCGTATGGGTCTTGAAAAGGGTGGATGGAAGGTCGAATGCGCAAACGATATAGATCCTGTGAAGAAAAGGTTGTACGTATCCCATTTTAAAAATAATAGCAGAGAATTTATACTTGATGATATTCATAGGCTCTCGTCCAACGATCTTCCCTCCTCATCTTTAGCAACAGCTTCGTTCCCATGCACAGACTTGTCGTTAGCCGGCAGGCGGGCTGGTTTGCAAGGGATACATTCGTCAGCTTTTTGGGGTTTCGTGAATATTTTAAAGAAACTTGGCAAGAAAAAACCGCCTTTGATACTGCTCGAGAACGTGGTGGGTTTTTTGACGTCGCATCAAGGGAAAGACTTTGAACAGGCCTTACTGGCATTAAACCAATTAGGTTATGCAGTAGATGCTTTTATTATTAATGCAGCTCATTTTGTGCCTCAAAGTCGAGTTAGGTTGTTTGTCGTCGGGAGCTTAACCGTAGGCAATTGCGGACGTTCCGCGTTTTGTTTGCCTGATAGCGAATTGCGGCCGCCTAAACTTCGTGAATTTATAACTAAAAATCCTCATATAGATTGGAATGTGAGAGCCGTTCTCCCAGAACTTCCTCGATTGGACAAACGCTTAGCTGATATCGTCGAAGACATTCCTAAAAATAATTCTGTTTGGTTTAGCAAACAACGGGTGGATTATTTATTGAACCAGACGTTCGAGCGTCATTTGAATAAAGTGTTAGATCAGAAGGAAAAAGACAATTACGAATATTACACAGCCTTTAGGCGTGTAAGGAACGGGAAGTCTATGGCCGAAATCAGGTTTGATGGAATCGCCGGTTGCTTGAGAACTCCAAAAGGAGGAAGCGCCCGGCAGATTCTTTTGCAAGTGGGGAAGGGTGAAATAAATATACGGTTACTGACTCCCCGCGAATGTGCTAGGCTGATGGGCGCAGATGACTTTACGCTGTCTGGAACATTCAATGAAGCGTTGTTCGGATTTGGAGACGCTGTGTGTGTTCCGGTGGTTTCTTGGATTGCAGAGAATTATCTAAATCCATTATTTTACGAGGCAGTCCCACGGAAAACTACTAAAATGAGATATGAAACAGCCATCTAACCAATTCCTCCAGTGGTATGATTCGCTTAAAATCGTCAAAGCCAACAAGGGACCTGCAAATGGAAGTATCGCTACAGCACTTGTTGTGCTTAACCGATTGATGGACGACTATAATTTAGATTTTAATGCTCATATTGCCGATGGTGGAATGCAAATTAAGGGGGCGAGTGGATCGGCGGTATCAGCAATATTGAAATCGTTTGGAGAAGAACGACCTTTTGCGAAAGAGGGTGGGAGAACAAACCGGGGTGGTCCGTCTGAAGTGAAAGCGCTGCTTAAGATGCTTCAGGAGTTAAGTCTTGAAAACTTGCCGAAAGAGACCCGAAACGAAGAGTTGATTAGTATGCAAGCTTTTCTTGTAGACAGGGTAAAAGATTACCATAATCGACAAAAGATAAAAATGATGTTTAATCCGGATTTCTCCACCTGGCATCTGGTAAATAACCTTCTAAATACGGCTATTTCGGAAGGAAAAGGCGGTTTTATCGCTCAGCATTTGGTAGGTGCCAAATTGCAACTTAGGTTTCCCGACATATCTATATCTAACGAATCTGCAAGCACAGCAGATTTACAGACGCAAAGACCAGGGGACTTTCTAATCGGACATACAGCGATTCATGTGACAATAGCGCCTATGCAAGCGTTATATGATAAATGTAAGCATAACATCACACAAGGGCTTAAGCCTTTTATACTCGTTCCTGACAGCCGGGTGGTGGGTGCGAGGCAGAATGCGGAACAGGTAAGTGAACAAAAGATTTCGGTCGAATCGATAGAATCGTTTGTCTCGCAAAATGTCAATGAATTAAGCGGTTTCAACAAGAATCAGCTAACTCATAGTTTCAGAGATCTCATATTGATTTACAACCAAAGGGTTGATGAGGTCGAGACGGATAAATCTCTAATGATTGAATTGCCCTCCAATTTAACAAATGACTAATTGGCTATTCAAATAGTTTCTCATCAATAATTTGCTGGATAAGGCACTCGGCCTTCTCCGGCGGTTTCGATATAGAGCTGGATTTGGTTGACGCATTTCTGCAGGTTCTTCCGTACGTCCTCACCCCAAAAGCGGAATACAGTGTATCCCGTGTTGATAAGCGCTGTGTTGACTTCTTTATCCCGCTGGATATTCCGTTCGATTTTGGGAATCCAGAAGTCGCGGTTGCTTTTGATGATTCCTTTGGTCTTCTCCCACTGGTGGCCGTGCCAGAACTCTCCATCCACAAAGATGGCTAACCGGTATTTGCGGATCACGATATCGGGTCTGCCGGGCAGATCTTTTGCATGGGTACGGTAGCGGATGCCCTTTGCCCAGAGTGCCTTGCGCAACAGCAACTCGGGCTTTGTATTCTTCGCTCGGATACGGCTCATGTTATAGGAGCGCTGCGGTGTAGTTGGGATGCGGGGCATGAGACAAAAGTAAGAAACTGTCGGAAATGCCTATATTGGCACTTTACCTAACTTCAAAACCTATGGGATTGTTTTTATTGATGAGACCAATATCGAGCATTCATTTACTTCGATCGCTCAAACGTTGTTGCTTAATAAATCGCTGAAGGTAAACGGAGCGGAGTATCGTTTTACCGAGATAGAGTTTTACTATTATTGTGAGAACCACAAGGATGGATACACGCACGTTCATAATATGGAAGCCGGAAAATGGCGCTTTCATAACCAGGGGTTTGACATCACCCTTCGCGGCGAAACTGATAGCGAATGAAAGTGAGAGTATTGCCCGAAGTAATAAAAAAAACACTACACTTGCTGTAAGAGATCATTATACCTTTAATTTAATTCCATCGAATGAAAAGACAGCTATGCGTTGCAATGCTTGGCATAATCTGCGGCTTGCCGTGCGCCTTTGCTCAACAGGAGTTTGGCCTAAAAGCAGGTGCCAATCTGAACTTCAACAAAACGTATGAAATGTACGACTCGTTCAGTGGCCGGACAACCACCGTTGGCCCGCGAACGGTTGCCCGGTTTATGGGGGGGTATTTACGGAAGTTTCAAAATTGCCGGCAAATTGTATGTCCAGCCCGAATTGTTGTATTCGCAGCAGTACCACAGGATCGAAAAGAGCGGGGAGGTCGATGGTGGGTACTGGCGCTCGGTGCTCAGCGGCAAGGTGGATTATTTGAGTATACCCGTTTTCTTGCAATACGAAGCGATAGAGGGACTGAAGATAGCGGCCGGCCCATTGTGGATATTCCGCTCCAATATGCACCACCGATTCCGGGGCAAAGTACACCAGTCTGTAAGGGTTGTTTAGGATTAGGTTGGTTTTCTGATTGATTTTCAGGGACTGCCATTCCGGCACAAAGTATACCAATAATTCCGCTGCAAAGTGCACCACTGGGGATTTAGGATTGCATAAGTTAGGGGTCGAACAAGATTCCTAGCGACATGGCAAACAAACCCCTTAGCATGCACAAGATAAGACAGCTATTATTGTTCCTGGACCGTGGCTTCTCCCAGCGGAACATAGAAAAGGAAACCGGCATCAACAGACGCACGATTGCCGGTTACCTGAAGCGGTTCGGGGAGAGCGGATTCAGCTTCCGCGAACTCCTGCTTTTTGAGGACAGCGAACTGGAGGTTTACCTGAATGCCGATAGACCGCCCCGTGAGCAGGCAGATCCCAGGCGCTCCGAACTGGAGGCGCTGTTCCCCTATATGCTATCCGAGCTGCGCAAAGTCGGCGTTACGCGCCTGCTTCTGTGGCAGGAATACATCAGGGACTATCCCGGGGGCTTCCAGTATTCCCGGTTCTGCGAACTGCTGCAGGAACATATCCTCTGGCAGGGTGCCACCATGCACTTCGAGCATGAACCCGGCAGGGTGCTCCAGGTCGACTTTGCCGGTGACATGATGCATTATGTTGACACCGCAAGCGGCGAGCTTGTGGCCTGCCCTGTATTTGTGGCCGTATTTC